>NZ_RPEM01000001.1 GCF_004745575.1 Pseudotabrizicola sediminis
GAATCACGCCGCAATCGCAAGATCAATGGGTCCTGACCCTAACCATTGGCCTCCATGGTGTTAATGTACCTGTATGTGTTGCGGAGCCTAAAAATGCGAATTTTACTCGTCGAGGATGATCCAACAACCTCGCGTAGCATAGAATTAATGCTAAGCCATGCCAATCTGAATGTTTATTGCACAGATCTGGGTGAAGATGGCATCGATCTGGCAAAACTTTATGATTACGATCTTATTTTGCTGGACTTGAACCTGCCCGATATGTCCGGACATGAAGTGTTAAGGCAATTGCGCTTGGCGCGAATCGAAACGCCGATTCTGATCCTTTCGGGTACGGATGACACGGATTCTAAGCTCAAAGGCTTCGGGTTCGGGGCGGATGATTACCTGACCAAACCCTTTCATCGCGAAGAACTGGTGGCGCGCATCCATGCGATCATCCGTCGGTCGAAAGGGCACAGCCAGTCGGTGATCGTGACCGGGAAGGTCAATGTGAACCTTGATGCCAAAACGGTCGAGGTGGACAGCAAGACGGTGCATCTGACCGGCAAGGAATACCAGATGCTGGAGCTGCTTTCATTGCGCAAGGGCACCACGCTGACCAAAGAGATGTTTCTGAACCATCTTTATGGCGGCATGGATGAGCCGGAGCTGAAGATCATCGACGTGTTCATCTGCAAGCTGCGCAAAAAGCTGGCAGAAGCGACGGGCGGGCACAATTACATCGAAACCGTATGGGGCCGGGGCTATGTCCTGCGCGACCCGGTGGGAGAACCGCGCAAGATGGCCGCCAGCGCCTGACCCTTGCAGCCCTTGCCCTTGCGGTGCCGCCCCCCTAAACCTTGGGGGCAAGCGGAGGGGACGATGGCCGAGACAGCCGTGGAGCAGTTGACCGAAGATCAGGCGCGCCGCGAACTGGCGCGGCTCGCGGGGGTTTTGGCGGGTGCAAATCGCGCCTATCACACGCTGGATGCGCCCGAGATATCGGATGCAGACTATGATGCGCTGAAGCAGCGCAATGCCGCGATCGAGTCGCGGTTTCCGGGCCTGAAACGGGGGGACAGCCCCAGCGATCAGGTCGGTGCGCCCGTGTCGGACGGCTTTGGCAAGGTGACGCATCAGGTACGGATGCTGAGCCTTGAAAATGCATTTGACGAGACGGACGTGGCGGATTTTGCCGATCGGGTGCGCAAATATCTGAACCATGCGGGCGGGCTGCCCTTTACCGCCGAGCCCAAGATCGACGGGCTGTCATTGTCCCTGCGGTATGAAGGTGGGGTGCTGGTGCAGGCGGCCACGCGCGGCGATGGTGAAGTTGGGGAAAATGTTACCGACAACGCCCGCACCATTGCCGATATTCCGCAGCACCTGACCGGCGCGCCCGATGTGCTGGAGGTGCGGGGCGAGGTCTACATGAGCCACGCCGATTTCGCCGCGCTGAACGCCCGGCAGGCGGCGGCGGGGGGCAAGACATTCGCCAACCCGCGCAATGCCGCCGCCGGATCGTTGCGCCAACTGGATGCGACAATCACGGCGGCGCGGCCTTTGCGGTTTTTTGCCTACAGCTGGGGCGCGCTATCCGAACCGCTTTCGATGACGCAATATGGTGCCATTGCACGGCTGGCAGCGCTTGGCTTTCAGACCAACCCGTTGACCCGGCTGTGCACTGGGCCCGAGGAGATGATCGCGCATTACCGCCAGATCGAAGTGCTGCGCGCAAGCCTAGGCTATGACATCGACGGCGTGGTCTACAAGGTCGATGATCTGGGCCTTCAGGCGCGGCTAGGGTTCCGCTCTGCCACTCCCCGCTGGGCGATTGCGCATAAATTCCCGGCGGAACTGGCCTGGACAGAGCTTTTGGGCATCGACATTCAGGTCGGCCGCACCGGGGCTCTGTCGCCGGTCGCGCGCCTGCGCCCCGTGACGGTCGGGGGTGTGGTGGTCAGTAATGCCACGCTGCACAATGAGGACTACATCGCCGGGCGCGATGCCAAGGGCAACACGATCCGCGGCGGCAAGGATTTCCGCATTGGTGACTGGGTACAGGTGTATCGCGCCGGAGATGTGATTCCGAAACTGGCCGATGTGGATCTGGCCCGTCGCAAGAACGATGCGCAACCCTATGGTTTCCCTCATGAATGCCCGGAATGCGGCAGCCCGGCTTTGCGCGAGGAAGGCGACGCGGTACGCCGCTGCTCGGGCGGGCTGATCTGCCCGGCGCAGGCGGTGGAGCGGCTGAAGCATTTCGTCAGCCGCCATGCCTTTGACATCGACGGTCTGGGCGCAAAACAGGTGGAGATGTTTTTCCGCGATGAAGGTCTGCCGGTGAAAGCGCCCGCCGATATCTTTACCCTTGCCGCAAGAGACGCCGCCAACGGGTTGAAACGGTTGAAAAATCGCGAAGGCTTTGGCGAAACCTCGGCGCGCAAGCTGTTCGCGGCGATTGAGGATAAACGCCGCATTCCGCTCGACCGGCTGATCTTTGCGCTTGGCATCAGGCATGTGGGTGAAGTCGCCGCGCAGATCCTGTCACGCCATTACAGCACATGGGAGGCGTTCGAGGCCGCCGTCACCCATGCAGTGCCGGGCACGGTGGCTTGGGAGGAACTGCTGTCGATTGACGGCGTGGGCCAGACTCTGGCGGAAAGCCTGACGGCAGCGTTCCAGAATGACGCTGAACGCGCCGCGATTGATGCGCTGGTGGCGCAGTTGCAGGTGCAGCCGGTGGTGTGGAAAGCGGCGAGCGACAGCCCGGTGGCGGGCAAAACCGTGGTGTTCACCGGCAGTCTGGAAAAGATGACGCGGGCCGAGGCCAAGGCGCGGGCAGAATCGCTGGGCGCGAAAGTTGCGGGCAGTGTGAGCGCCAAGACCGATATTCTGGTGGCGGGGCCGGGCGCGGGGTCAAAGCTGAAAGAAGCGTCAAAACATGGGGTTACGGTGCTGGACGAAGATGGCTGGCTTGCCCTGATTGAGGGCGCATGAGCCGGCCGGAGATCCTGTTTCCGCTGTTTGCGGATATGGAAACGCTGGAGGGTGTGGGGCCGAAAACCGCCCGCGCGATGGAGTCGCTGGGGGTGACCCGGCCAAAGGATCTGCTGTTCCTGCTGCCGCATTCCGGCATCGACCGCAGCCGCAGGCAAAGCGTGCGCGATGTGGTGCCGCCTTGCGTGCTGACGGTGGAGGTTGAGGTCGGCGCGCATTTCCCGCCACGCACCAAGGGCAAGCCCTACCGTGTGATGGTGCGCGACCCACAGCTGGAATGGGCGCTGGTGTTTTTCCACGCGCGGGGCGAGTATCTGCAAAAGCTGCTGCCCACCGGGCAGCGCCGCATCGTTTCAGGCCGGATCGAGCTGTTCGATGGCATCGCGCAAATGGTGCATCCCGATCATGTGCTGCGGGTCGAGGAGGCGGGGGATCTGCCCGCCTATGAGCCGGTCTATCCGCTGACCGCAGGCGTCACGCAGCGCGTGGTGGCAAAGGCGGCAGAGGGCGCGGTGACGCGCGCACCCGATCTGCCGGAATGGATCGACCCGGGGCTGAAAGCGCGCGAGAGCTGGCCCGACTGGCGCGCGGCCATTTCAGCGGTGCACCGGCCCGGGGGGGCGGCGGCGCTTGCGCCCACCGACCCGGCACGCGCCCGGCTGGCGTATGATGAGCTGTTCGCGCATCAACTGACTCTGTCTTTGGCGCGGGCGTCCTTGCGCAAGTCAAAAGGCGTGACCACGCGCGGCACCGGGCTGTTGCAGGCGCAGGTGCTGCGCAGTCTGCCCTATGCGCCGACAAGCGCGCAGACCCGTGCGGTGTCCGAGATTGCGGCGGATATGGCGGCCCCCTTGCGCATGAACCGGCTGTTGCAGGGCGATGTGGGGTCCGGCAAGACGCTGGTGGCGTTCATGGCCCTGCTGATCGCCGCCGAGTCGGGCGGGCAAGGGGTGATGATGGCCCCGACCGAAATTCTGGCCCGCCAGCATTACGAAGGGCTGGCCCCGCTGGCCGCGGCGGCGGGGGTGCGGCTGGAATTGCTGACGGGCCGCGACAAAGGCGCGGAGCGTGCGGCCAAGTTGCGGGATCTGGCCGGGGGGCAGATTGCCATGCTGGTCGGCACCCATGCGGTGTTTCAGAAGGATGTGGCCTTTAGCGATCTGCGGCTGGCGGTGGTGGATGAACAGCACCGCTTTGGCGTGGCGCAGCGGATGGAGCTTGGGGCCAAGGGCCGCGCGGTGGATGTGCTGGTGATGACGGCGACGCCGATCCCGCGCTCCCTGGCTTTGGCCAGCTATGGCGATATGGATGTCTCGGTACTGGACGAAAAGCCCGCCGGGCGAAAGCCGATCAAGACGGTGATGATTGCAGCTGCGCGGATGGATGAGGTGGTGGCGCATCTGGCCCGCGCGGTGGCCGAGGGGCGGCAGTGCTATTGGGTCTGCCCGCTGGTGGAAGACTCTGAAGTGCTGGACTACGCCAGCGCCGAGGCGCGCTTTGCCCATCTGCGGGCCGCGCTCCAAAGTCAGACGGGGGGCGAAGTGGTGGGCATGGTGCATGGCCAACTGCCTCCCGCCGAGAAGGATGCCGCCATGGCGCGGTTCCAGCGTGGCGAGACGCGGGTGCTGGTGGCGACCACGGTGATCGAGGTCGGGGTGAATGTGCCCAATGCCTCGATCATGGTAATCGAACGGGCCGAGATCTTCGGTCTGGCGCAGCTGCACCAGTTGCGCGGCCGGGTGGGGCGCGGGGCGGCGGAGTCGACCTGTCTGCTGCTGTATCAGGCCCCGCTGAGCGAGGCGGGAGAGCGGCGGCTGACCACGATCCGCGACACCGAAGACGGGTTCCGCATTGCCGAGGAAGATCTGGCGATGCGCGGCGCGGGCGATCTGATCGGCACCGCGCAATCGGGGCTGCCCCGGTTCCGGGTGGCCGATCTGGAGCGGCAGGCGGCGCTGATGGCGGTGGCCCAATCCGATGCGCGGGCGCTGCTGACGCTGGACCCGGGGCTTTCCAGCCCGCGCGGGCAGGCAGCGCGGGTGCTGCTGTGGCTGCTGGATCAGGACCGGGCGATCCGGCTGATCTCGGTCGGCTGATCCGAAACGCATTTTGTTCACATATGTTCTTAAAAAGTTCTTTACAGGATAACGTTGGCATGAGAACAATATGGCAACACGCATACAGGAGGATGCCATGGTTGCCCAAGTCAAGGAAATCGTCACCCGGTCCCGCGCCACGTTGATCGAAGATCTGTTGGGCGTGTTTGCCCTGTTTGCGTCGCTGTATCTTTGCCTGTCGCTCACGTCTCTCTGACACTGCCTGCGGTCTGATACCCGCGCGCCCGCATCTGTCCCCAAGTGATGCCATTGCGCGCAACAGATACGCCACTTGCCGCCGCCGTCTCTCCGACGTGCGGCGGTTTTTTTATGCCGGAACGGTCACGCGGGGCAGGGGTTAGCCTAGCTGCGCAGCCGCCTCGGCCATCGCAGCGGCCTCTGCCGCGGCCTCGATGGCCAGCAATATCGACGCATGGCGGTTCTTGTAATCGCAGGCCGGGGTCAGCACGACAAACCCGTCAAACGGCGCGGCGGGCACCGGGCCTGTGCCCTGCAGCATGGCGCGCAGGGCATCGCGGCCCGTGGCCAGCTCCGCAGCACTGCGCCCGATCACCACTTGTCCCAGCAGGCTGGCGGCGGCTTGCCCCAGCGCGCAGGCCTTGACGTCCTGACCAAAACCGCTGACCCGGCCATGCTGCATCACCAGATCCACCGTCACGGTCGACCCGCACAGGGGCGAGCGTTTGCGCACTGTCGCTTGCGCCTCTGGCAAGCGGCCATGGTGTGGAATGTCGGCGGCCAGTTCCAGAATCCGCCCGGAGTAGAGTTTGATCAGGTCACTGTCGCTCATCGCGCTTTTCCTTTTGTCGATCCTTAGATAGACCGATCCTCCGCAGCCGCCAAGGAGAACGCGCATGGCTTTTGATCCTGCCAGCCTGAAATATGATGCACGCGGGCTGATCCCCTGCATCGCGCAGGACCATGACAGCAATGAAGTGCTGATGATGGCCTGGATGAATGCGGCTGCGGTTGCGCAGACGCTGGCCACGGGCCGGGTGACCTATTGGTCGCGGTCGCGGGAGGCGTTCTGGGTCAAGGGGGAAAGCTCTGGCCATGTGCAGCATCTGGTGGAACTGCGGGTGGATTGCGACCGCGATTGCCTGTTGGTGCGGGTGCATCAGCACGGGCCCGCCTGCCACACCAACCGCCGGTCATGCTTTTATACCGTGGTCCGTGACGGGGCCGAGGTGATTGTCATGGAACCTATGGCTGGAGGTGATAGTTGACCATAAGCAACCCCTTTTCCCGGCGCTGCCCTTGACCTTCGGGCCGGAAAAGCTCCTATTTGCGCCAGTCCGTTACAACCGACAAAGGAACATCCCATGGCTTTCACGCTTCCCGATCTGCCCTATGCCCATGATGCGCTTGCCGCTCTTGGCATGTCGAAAGAGACGCTGGAATATCACCACGACATTCACCACAAGGCCTATGTCGACAACGGCAACAAGCTGATTGCCGGCACCGAATGGGAAAACAAGTCGGTCGAAGAGATTGTCGTCGGCACCTACAACAAGACCGCCGTTGCGCAGAATGGTATTTTCAACAACGCCAGCCAGCACTGGAACCATGCCCTGTTCTGGGAAATCATGGGCCCGGGTCAGGTCGCCATGCCGGGCGCGTTGGAAACCGCGCTGACCGAGTCCTTCGGGTCGGTTGACAAATTCAAGGAAGAGTTTTCCGCCGCCGGTGCGGGACAGTTCGGGTCTGGCTGGGCCTGGCTGGTGAAGGATGCGGATGGCGCGCTGAAGGTCACCAAGACCGAAAACGGCGTCAACCCGCTGTGCTTTGGTCAGACCGCGCTGTTGGGCTGCGATGTGTGGGAACATTCCTACTACATCGACTTCCGCAACAAGCGCCCGGCCTACCTGACCAACTTCCTTGACAAGTTGGTGAACTGGGAAGCAGTCGCCGCCCGCATGTAAGGCCAAGACCTTGATCTGACCGGAAAACCCGCGCAAGCCCCGCTTGCGCGGGTTTTTGCTGGGGACAGAGTGTCACACTTCCGTCGCAGTATTCAGTTCCCATCTGACAGGGGAAAATAAAAAAAACGACAGGAGGGTGCGATGCGGACACAAGAGGCCGGGCGGGGGTGCTGGATTGTGGTGGTCGATGGGGCCGGGGCGATGATTCTGGAAAACGCCGGCAGCGTGGCCGCACCCGATCTGCGGGTGATCGACCGGATCGAGACGCCGGGGCTGGATCAGGGCGCGGACCGCATACCTGCCGGTCCCCAGCGTCCCGAGACAAGCGACCGGGCGCTGCTGGCCGAAACGGCCATGGTGGCCATGCTGATGACGCGGCTGACCTTTGCGGTGCGCCAGTCGCGCACCACGCGGCTGGCAATTGCCGCCCCGCCGCATCTGCTGGAAGCGATCCGCACCCGGCTGGATGACAGGTTGCGCAGCCGGGTGGTGATCATGCTGCCCCGCACGCTGACGCAGCATCCGCTCGACAAGATCGTCAGTGTGATGGCCGAAGCGATGGATCGGGCGGCCTGATCATAAGATTTCTCAGCTTTGCCGCGTAATGTTATGTAAATTCACGTAAATTCGGCATCCAGCCGGGCCAGCAGGCCCGGCACATCGGGAACGGCGGTAAAGGCGTGGCGCAGATGCGCCTCGGCAAAGCCCTGATCGATGACGTGATCGACAAGCTGGATCAAGGGCTGCCAGTAACCGCCCGTATCCAGCAGGAAAATCGGCTTGGTGTGCAGCCCGATCTGTCGCCAGGTCAACACTTCGAAAAACTCGTCCAGACTGCCCGCGCCGCCGGGCAGCACCACGATGGCATCCGAGTTCATGAACATGACCTTCTTGCGCTCATGCATGTCTTCGGTGATGACCAGCTGGCCCAGATCGCGCTTGCCCTGTTCCTTGCCCATCAGATGCGTCGGGATCACCCCCATGGTCCGGGCCCCGGCGGTCAGGGCGGCGCGCGCCACTTCGCCCATCAGCCCGACATCGCCCGCGCCGTAAACCAGCCGCCAGCCGTGATCTGCAATGCCCTGACCCAGCGCGCGCGCGGCAGTCGCATAGTCGGGCGACAGCCCGGGGCGTGATCCGCAGAAGACACAGACAGAACGAAGCGATGTCATGACGGCCCTTTCATGGAATTTTCGTTGCAAGCCCAGTGTTATCGGGGTTCCTATGCAAAGGAAAGCAGGGGCCGGCAACAGGCCCCGCTGACCGGGCCCCTTTTGGGGTCGGAACGCGACGGGGAAATGACATGGCGGTCTGGACGGGGAAAGGTGGCGCGGCGCGCGTTGCGGGGGGTGTGGCGGGGCTTGGCGTCGTGGCGGTGGCGGCCGCTCTGCTGTGGCCCGTGCAGGACGTGACCCAAGACCCAGCACCCGCTGTCGCCGCCGTGCCGGAGGCGGGGGGAACCGTGGCCCCTGTGCAGACCACGGCGGCTGCGCCTGCGGCCCCTGCGACGGCACCCGAGGCGCGGGCTGTGCCGATGGTGGAGCCGGAGGTGCAGGCGGTGCCAGAGGCCCCCGCCGCGCCTGAAGCACCGGCAGAAGTGGGCGCCGCCGTTCCGGCTGACCCTGCCGTGGACAGGCCCGATCCGGTCTTGCCGCGCTTTGACGGGTACCGGATCGAAGCCGATGGCTTTGCCGTCGTGTCGGGCCGGGCGGCGGCGAGGGCGATGGTGTCTGTGCTGGTGGATGGCCAGGCGGTGGCCGAGGTTCAGGCGGGCGCCGATGGCAGCTTTGCCGCACTGTTCACCTTGCTGCCCAATGCACAGCCCAGCCTGATGACGCTGGAGGCGGTGACGCCGGGCGGTGCCGCGGCCGGTTCGGAACAATCGGTGGCGCTTGGCCCGATTGCCGGGCCGCAGGATCAGGCCATGGCCCCCGCGATGACCCCTGCGCCAGAGGCGACGCAAGGGCTGGCTCTGTCGCGCGCGGTGGTGCCGCCCGGGCCGGAGCAGGTGGCGACGGGCCTTGCTTCCGGCGATGGACCGACCCTTGCGGCCCCATCGGCAGACGCTGCACCGCCCCCCGCGCCGCCGCCGGTGGCTTTGCTGGTGACCCAAGGTGGGGCGACTGTGGTGCAGAGCCCGGTGGTGCAAGATGCTGCGCCGGGTGCGGCTCCAACCGCGGCAGACGGGGTGCCGGTGCTGCTGGAGGCGATTTCCTATGCACCGGCGGGCGAGGTACAACTGTCGGGCCGGGGCCAGCCCGGCCAGACGGTACGGATCTATCTGAACACAGCGCTGGTGGCAGAGGCGGCCATATCGGCGACCGGGTTGTGGCAGGTGACGCTGGGCGATACCGCGCCGCAGCTCTACACGCTGCGGGTCGATCAGGTGGACGGTGCGGGCAAAGTCTCGGCCCGGTTCGAGACGCCGTTCAAGCGCGAAACGCCCGAGGGTCTGGCGGCGCTGTCGGCTGGGGCCACGGTGCCGGGCGATGCCGGGAGGCTGGTCGAGCCGGTTCCGGGCGCAGAGCCAGCGACGGACGCGCCACCTGCGGCCCCGTCTTTGACCGAACCGGCGGCGATGAGTCCGCCCACCGCAGCAGAGACCGCAGAGCCAGGCGGAACCTTTGCAGGCACCCCCGCCCCGCAAGCCCCCGATGGCACTGCCGCCCCCGCGCCTGTGACGGCAGATGCTGCGGCCAGCGCGGCGGAGCCGCCGCCGCCGGTCAGCGTCACCGTGCAGCCGGGGTTTACCCTGTGGGGCATCGCGCAGCAGAATTTCGGCGAGGGCATCCTGTATGTGCAGGTCTATGAGGCCAACCGCGACAAGATCGGCGACCCCGATCTGATTTACCCCGGCCAGGTCTTTACAATTCCCGCCAAACCCTGAACCGGGTCTGGCCATTCCCGCCCGTTCCCCCTAGATATCAGGGCCGAAAAGAGGCCCCCGATGATTGAACCGACCCCGAAAGACGCCCCGGCCAGTGGCCTGCAGACCATTGCGCGTGTGATCCCCTATCTGTGGCCTCCGGGTCAGAACTGGGTCAAGCGGCGGGTGGTGGCGTCGCTTTTGCTGCTGGTGATGGCCAAGGTCATCTCGGTCTCCACCCCGGCGATCTACAAGCAGGCGGTGGATGCGCTGGCGGGCGATGCGCCGGATACGGCCACCTTGCTGGGGCTGGCGGCGGTGGGGCTGACAGTGGCCTACGGCATGGCCCGGCTGCTGACGGTGGCGTTCAACGAGGCGCGCGACGCGGTGTTTGTGCGGGTGGGCCAGCGGGCGCTGCGCCAATTGGCGCTGGAGACGTTTACCCATATTCACCGCCTTTCCTTGCGCTATCACATCACCCGCAAGACCGGGGGTCTGAGCCGGATCATCGAGCGGGGGGTGAAGGGCGTCGACTTTCTGCTGCGCTTCATGCTGTTGTCGATCGGGCCGCTGATCCTTGAGCTGAGCATGGTGGCCATCATCTTTGCGGTGGTGTTCGGCTGGCAATATGCGGCGGTGGTGGTGGTGGTGATCAGCATCTACATCACCTTTACCCTGAAGGTCACCGAATGGCGGGTCGCGATCCGGCGCGAGATGAACGCGCAGGACACCGATGCGAACCAGAAGGCGATCGACAGCCTGCTGAACTATGAAACGGTGAAGTATTTCAACGCCGAAGGGCTAGAGGCGCAGCGCTATGACATGGCCATGCAGCGCTATGAGGTGGCGGCGGTCAAGACCGGGCTTTCGCTGGCCTTCCTGAACCTTGGGCAGGCGTTCTTCATCACCTCGGGTCTGGTGATCGTGATGGTGATGGCGGCGCGCGGGGTGCAGCAGGGGGTGCTGACGGTGGGCGATTTCGTCATGGTCAACGCCTATATGATCCAGATCACCATGCCGCTGAACTTCCTTGGCACGGTGTACCGCGAGATCCGGCAGGCGCTGGTCGATATGGGCGAGATGTTCGGCCTGTTGGGCCAGCCTGCCGAGGTGGTGGACAAGCCCGGTGCGCCGGATCTGGCGGTCACCAAGGGTGAGGTCACTTTTGACGATGTGCGCTTTGATTACGACCCGACCCGGCCGATCCTGAAAGGCGTCAGCTTTACCGTGGCACCGGGCCAGCGGATTGCGCTGGTCGGGCCATCGGGGTCGGGCAAGTCGACCATCGGGCGGTTGTTGTTCCGGTTCTATGATGTGACCAACGGCGCAATCCGCATCGACGGGCAGGATCTGCGCGATGTGACGCAGACCAGCATCCACGGCCAGATCGGCGTGGTGCCGCAGGATACGGTGCTGTTCAACGACACGGTCTATTACAACATCGCATATGGCCGCGCCGGGGCCACGCGGGATGAAGTGGAGGCGGCGGCACGGGCTGCGCGCATCCACGACTTCATCGTGTCTTTGCCCGAAGGGTACGAGACCACGGTGGGCGAACGCGGTCTGAAGCTGTCGGGCGGCGAGAAACAGCGCGTGGGCATTGCGCGGACCTTGCTGAAAAACCCGCCGATCCTGATTCTGGATGAGGCGACCAGTGCCTTGGACACCCAAACCGAGCGCGACATTCAGGACAGTCTGCTGCTGATGGGGCAGGGCCGTTCGGTGATCACCATCGCGCACCGGCTGTCCACCATTGCCGATGCCGACCGGATCATCGTGCTGGAAGCGGGCGAGATTGTGGAACAGGGCACGCATGAGGTGCTGCTGGCCAACGGCGGGCGCTATTCCGCGATGTGGGCGCGGCAATCGGCGGAAGAGGAAGAGGCGGCGTAAGCGCCCCCGCTATTCCGCCGCGCTGCGGATCGGGTAGGGGGCAGGTGGCGGCGCGTCCTCCCACAGGATCAGCGGGCCTTGCACCGCGCGGGCGGCGCGGGTCAGCGCCAGATCGCGCGCCTCAACGCTGCCCTTGCCATGGGCGAGGGCCGACAGCTGCGCCCAGCCCCGATACGCGCCGGCCCAGAACCAGACCCGCAGCGCCAGCAGCGATGGCGTCAGCACCAGTGTCAGCACGGTGGCGATGCCAAGGCCGAACACCACGGCGGTGGCCAACTGCGTCCACCACAGCGCCGAAGGGCTGTTGAGCGTATAGCCGCCGCCGAAGAAATCGACCGACAGGCCGAACATCATCGGGGCAAGCCCCGCCATGGTGGTGATGGTGGTCAAGAGCACCGGGCGCAGCCGCTGTTCGGCGGTGCGGGTGATCGCCTCCAGCTTTGGCATATAGCGGCTGAATTCCTGATAGGTGTCGATCAGGATGATGTTGTTGTTCACCACGATGCCCGCCAGCGCCACGATGCCGGTGCCGGTCATGATGATGCTGAAGGTCTGCCCCATCACCATCATGCCGATCAGAACCCCGGTGGTGGACAGGATCACGGCCAAAAGCACCAGCACGGAATTGTAGACCGAGTTGAACTGCGCCAGCAGGATGATGAACATCAGCCCCAGCGCACCCGCAAAGGCTTGCATCAGAAACGCCCCGGCCTCGGCCTGATCTTCCTGATCGCCTGTCCAGACCCAGGCGACGCCTTCGGGCAGATCGGCGGTCTGCAGCCATGCGGTCAGGGTCTCGATCCGTTCGGTGGCATTGATCGGCGCGCCATCGGGCCGCGTCAGGCCGGGGGCGACATCGGCGCGGATATCATAGACGCGGGATTCGTTGACCCGGTCAATCCGGCCCAGCTTTGCCACCGGCTTGCGGGTGATGAAATTGGCCAAGGGCACCAGCCCGTCGGCGGTGCGCACCTTCAGCGAATCGAGGGTGGACAGCACGCGGTCCGCCTCTGGCAGGCGGACGCGGATCTCGATCTCTTCATCGGACGAGTCCACCCGCATGGTATCGAGCATCACGCCGCGCGTCACCAGTTGCACCATGCCGCCCACGGTGGCGACGTCGGCGCCAAAACGCCCGGCGCGGGCAACATCGACGGTGATTTCCCAGTCGATGCCGGGCAGGGGGCGGGTGTCCTCGATGCCGATCAGGCCGTCCATCGTCGCCATCTGCGCGCGAATGGTTTCCACGGCCCTGTCAAGGGCGGCAAAATCATCGCCCGACAGGCGCAGATGCAGCGGCTTACCCGAGGCGGGGCCGGACGCCCCCGCCAGCACCTCGATGCGGATGCCGGGAAGAGTGTTCAGCCGCTCGGTCAGGCCCGCGATGATGCGCTCGCCCCCCAAGGCGGGGTCAGCACTGCGCTTTTCCCAGGGTGCCAGCTCCAGCTGGATCTGGCCCACACTGTCCAAGGGGGATTGTGCGCCGCCAGTATTGGCGTTCAGCCCGCCAGCCCCCGCGAAGGAAAAGGTCGACTGCACCCCCGGCGTGCCGACGACCAGCGCCTCGGCCTGCTGCAACAGCGCGTCCTTTTCGGTCAGCGACAGGTTGCCACGCGCCTGCACATAGACGATGGCCTGTTCCGGTTCGGTCGCCACAAAGAACTCCACCCCTTTGCCATGCTGGGCATAAAGGCCGAAGATCAGCGCGACAAAGCCGATCACGGCGGCGATGGACACCAGCGGCATGATCGGGTTGCCGGTCAGAAAGCGGATCACCCGGCCAAAGGGGCTGCGGCGATACCCTGCCACCACGGGCGCGCGGCGCACTGGCTTTGCCGCCTCCAGCGTGATCGAGGCGGCAAAGCCGCCCAGCATCGCAAGTGCTGCCCCGGGCAACAAACCGGCCACGCCGGTGCCGCGCGGGGCCAGCAGTATTGCAACCCCGGCAAACAGGATCGCAAGCGAGACACCGACCAGCAGAATGCGCAGCCACAACGGACGCGGGCGCAAGAGCGCGGCAATCGCTTCCAGCTGCCGCGTCACCCGGCCTGCGACCCCGCCCATCACCGGCACATAAACCAGCGCCACCAGCAAGGACGCTGACAGCACAAAGATGAGCGTGACTGGCAGCATCCCCATGAATTCCCCCGCCACCCCGGGCCAGAACAGCATGGGCAGGAAGGCACAGAGCGTGGTGGCGGTGGAACTGACGATGGGCCAGAACATCCGCTTGGCGGCTTCGGTATAGGCGGCCATCGGGCCCGAGCCTTCCTGAATGCGCTTGTCGGCATATTCGACCACCACGATGCCGCCATCGACCAGCATGCCGACGGCCAGAATCAGGCCGAACATCACGATGTTCGACACCGAAATCCCCAGCACGGCAAAGAAGGCGAAGGTCAAAAGGAAGGTCGTCGGAATCGAAAACCCGACCAGCAGCGCCGAGCGGGTGCCAAGGGCAGCCAGCACCACCACCATCACCAGCGCAATCGCGGTCAGCACCGCGCCTTCCAACTGGCGCACCATGCCTTCGACATTGGTGGACTGATCCAGCGAGGCTGCGACCGAGACGGACCGGCGCAGGTCATCTGGCCAAAGCGCCACCTCTGCCGCCACCACATCCTGCACCAGACGCGAGGTATCGATCAGGTTGAAGCCCTTGCGCTTGACCACCTGAATGGCCACGGTCGACTCGCCATTGTATCGCGCGGTGCCGGTGGGGTCTTCGAAGGTCAGGTTGATCTGCGCAAGATCCCCCAGCGTAATGGTGCGGTCGCCATTGACCTTGACCGGCAGGCCATACACCTGCGCAGGCGTGTTGAAGCTGGACGGGATCTTGACCGCGAATGCCCCGCTGGCCGTTTCCACCTCACCCGCCGCGATCAGCTGGTTGTTGCGGGTGACGACCGTGATCAGCTCGGCGGCGGTGATGTTATATGCTTCCAGCTTCAGCGGATCGATCAGCACCTCCAGCATCTCATCCCGGTGACCGGCGAGTTCGGCCTTGAGCACGGGTTCCAGCGCGGCGATCTTCGATTGCAGGTCTTTGGCGGCCCGCAGAAGCGTGCGTTCAGGCACGTCGCCGGATAGGGCGATCACCAGAATGGGGAATTCGCTGAAATTGATCTCGTTGATCGAATAGGTGTCGGCCCCGGCTGGAAACTTCGCCTCGGCTGTGTTCATCCGGTCGCGCACATCGGCGATGGTCTGCGACTTGTCCCAGCCGAATTCAAATTCCAGCGCGACACCGCCGTAACCTTCGGCAGCGGTGCCGGAAATGGTTTTCAGCCCGTCAAGGCCTGACAGCTCCTGCTCCATCACCTTGACGAGCAGGGTTTCCGAGTCGGCGGCGGAAATGCCGGGGAAGGGGACCGATACGAACAGCGCGGGAATGTCGATATCCGGCTCGCCCTCTTTGGGCAGGTTGACATAGGCCAGCACCCCGGCGGCGACTGACAGCAGGATAAAGGCCACCACCATGCGGGCGCGGGCGGCGGCCCAGTCGATCAGCCCGGTCATGGTGCGGCCTGTTGCAGGGTGACAGTGATGGCTGTGCCGTCGGTCACATAATCTTGCCCCACCGTGATCACCGTGGCCTGATCGGGCAGGCCGGTGACCAGCATGCCATCCACGGTATCGCGCAGCACGGTGACGGGGGCAAAGCTGGCGCGGTCGTCAACCGCCAGCTGCACCCCCAGCACGCCCGCATTGTCCAGCGTCAGGCTGGAGGCGGGCAGCAGATGCGCCATGACGCCATCGGCAGCGATCAGCATTTCCGCGGTCTGGCCATCGCGGATGGACAGGTCGGTGTTGGGCACCGTCACCTCGACCCGGAAGGTGCGGGTGGCCGGATCAGCAACGCGCGACAGAAAGGTGACGCGGCCCTGCACCTCGCGCCCCGAAATCAGCCGCGCGCCCGCAATGGCCCCGACAGAAATCCGGTCCACCTCGGTTTCGGGGACGAACCCGACCAGCTTGATCGGGTCCAGCTGGATCACGGTGCCGCAAGCCCCGCCGGGTTGCAGCAGGCTGCCCAGCTCGGCGGTGTCGGTTTCCAGCAGCCCCTCGAACGGGGCGGTGACGGTCAGGCGGGAAATGTCGATGCGGATGGCATCGAGCGCCGACTGCGCGCCCTGCACCCCGGCGCGGGCCGATTCCAAAGCAGCTTCGGCTCCGATGCGTCGGGTTTCCGTGGCAAAGCCGCCCTCATTCAACCGGTTGGCAGCTTCGGCGTTCACCTCGGCCTCGCGCAGGCGGGCCTGCGCCTCGGTCACCCGGGCTTCGGCCTCGGCGGCTTGTTGCAGTCTTGTGCCGGGGTCCAGCGCGCACAGGGTCTGGCCGGTGGTGACAAAGGCGCCGCGCCGCAGCGGGTCTGACCGCACCAGCCCGCCGGTTTCGGCCCGCACCTCGACCTGACGCGCGGCTTCGGTCCGGCCCCGGGCGACCACGGCGTTCTGCACCATCGTCGCGGCAGAAACCGTGGCGACCACGGACATTGCGGCATCGGTCGGGGTGGGCGCCGATGTGTCGGCATCTGCGGGGCCGGGTTCGGCGGCGGTGGTGGCCATCAGACGGTCCCGCTCGAAGACGGCCACATAAAGCGTGGCCGCCACGGCCAGAGCGGTCAAGGGGGGCAGGATACGCATGATCACCTTTGCAAGCCGCTTTCGCAGGCGTTAATCTAGGCATTGCAGGCCCCTCGGGCAAGCCGCATCCATGCCGCAGCGGATGCCGCATGCCGGGACGTCTCTGGGGCAGGGCTTGGCAAGCCCTTGTGCTTGCGTGTAAGACAGAGCGCAGAGATGTGGTCTGATGCGCTTCAGGGCGGGTCAGGTGCTACACAGGTAACGAAGCGCCTTTTGAAAGCCGAAGTGACGTGAGCAATCCAGAAAGTTTCATTCAGGAAGTGACGGAAGAGGTGCGCCGTGACCGGCTGTATTCCTATTTCCGCAGATATGGCTGGATTCCCGCGCTGATCGTGCTGGCCATTGTCGGTGGCACGGCTTGGACCGAATGGTCAAAGGCGCAAGCCACGGCCGAGGCGCAGGCCTTTGGCGATTCCGTGCTGGATGCGCTGGATATGGGCGGCGCCGAGGCGCGGCAAGAGGCGCTGTCGTCGGTTCCGGCGGATGGCGCGCAAAAGGCCGTGCTGGCGCTGTTGCTGGCATCAGACCCGACGCAGGACCGCGTGGCGAGCCTTGCCGCGCTGGAAGCCCTTGCCGCAGATTCCGCGCAGCCGCAAAGCTACCGCGATCTGGCCGTGTTACGCCGGGTGATCCTGGCCGGGGCCGATCTGCCGCTGGCAGAGCGCCGGGCGTTGCTGGAACCGGTGGCGGCGGCAGGGCGTGCCTTTCGGCCGCTGGCGCTGGAACAGTTGGCTTACCTTCTGGTCGAAGAAGGCAACACAGACGCCGCGATCAGCGCGCTGCGGGCGCTGACGCAGGACCAGCAGGCCCCGGCGGGCTTGCGTGGCCGGGCAGGACAGATGATTGTGGCGCTGGGGGGCGAAACCGCCCCTGCGGCTGACGCCGGATAATGGTGCGCAGCGGGAATGGGGCCGGAGGAGTGAAGCGAGTGGTAAAACAGAAATGCTGGCTGGGTCTTTCGGCACTGACCGCCGCCCTGCTGCTGTCTGCGTGCGAACGCGAACTGGTTCTGTCGGGCGAACGCTTTCCGGTGCGCGCCGATCTGGCGGCGTCAATTCCTGTGGAGGGCCAACCGGCCCCTGTGGCCCCGTCAGCCCTGCCCGCAAACCAGAGCGTGCCAATTGCCCTGCCCGCCGCTGTGGCCAATGCCGAGTGGAGCCATCGGGGCGGATCTGCCCGCCATGCCTCGCCCCACGGGCGGTTGTCGGCCACGACCGCACGGGTGTGGAGCGCCAATATCGGCGCGGGCTCCAGCCGGATGAACCGGATTTCGACTTCGCCCGTCGTGGCCGATGGCCGGATCGTGACGATGGACAGCAACGCGCGGGTTGTGGCCACCGGCACCAACGGGGCCACCCTGTGGCAGGCCGACCTGTCCGCGCCGTTTGACCGGGGCGGCAATGTCTCGGGCGGCGGTGTGGCGCTTGGCGGTGGCATGGTCTTTGTGGCGACCGGCTATGGCGAACTGGTGGCCTTGCAGGCGAGCACCGGGGCTGTGGTCTGGCGCCAGCGTCTGGCAAGCCCTGTTTCGGGCGCGCCGGCCTATGACGGCGGCACGGTTTACGTCGCCACCCGCGATGGCGCGGGCTGGGCGGTGGATGCCCGCAACGGCAAGGTGCAGTGGACCGTTCCGGGCCTGCCCAACACGCTGGCGGTCTCTGGCTCTGCCGCCCCGGCGGTGACCGACCGCACCGTGATTTTCCCATTCCCAAGTGGCGAGCTGGTCTCGGCCCTGCGCCTGAACGGCGTGCGGGTCTGGGGCGCGCCGGTGACCGGGCAGCGCCCCGGGCGCGGCTATCAGGGGCTGACCGATCTGACCGGCGATCCGGTGATCGTGGGCAGCACGATCTATGCCGGCACCGCCGCTGGCCGCACGGCCGCGATCAACGCAGGCAGCGGTGAGCGGATCTGGACCGCCGTTGAGGGTGCGATGAACCCGCCGCTGGTGGTGGGCGGATCGGTCTTTGTGGTGAATGACGAGGCGCGGCTGGTGCGTCTGGATGCCGCCACTGGCGACGTGATCTGGCTGGCCGACATGCCCTATTTCGAGAATGAAAAGCCCCGCCGTCACAAGGCGATCACCGCGCATTACGGCCCCGTTCTGGCCGGGGGCCGGGTGGTCGTGGTGTCGGGTGATGGTCTTCTGCGGCAGTTCAGCGCGACCGATGGCACGCTGGTCGGCACGGCGCAGATTCCCGGCGGGGCGGCGGCGGCCCCGGCGCTTGCGGGTGGTGCGCTGTATGTCGTCAGCACCAACGGGCAACTTCACGCTTTCCGTTGAGGTCAAAGCCCTGTATGGGGAACGGCTTGAATGAACCCGGACCTGTATAAGACATGAGCTTTACCCTCGCCATCGTGGGCCGCCCGAATGTGGGCAAGTCTACCCTTTTCAACCGCCTTGTCGGGCGCAAGCTGGCTTTGGTCGATGACCAGCCGGGGGTGACCCGTGATTTGCGCGAGGGCGACGCCAAGCTGTTCGACCTGCGCTTTACCGTGATCGACACCGCCGGGCTGGAAGAAGTCACCGACGACTCGCTGCAAGGCCGGATGCGGCGGCTGACCGAACGCGCGGTCGATATGGCCGATGTCTGTCTGTTCCTGATTGATGGCCGGGTCGGCGTGAACCCGACGGATGAGGTGTTTGCCGAGATCCTGCGCAAGAAAGCCGCGCGAGTGATCCTTGGCGTGAACAAGGCCGAAGGCCGCGCCGGGGAAGACGGCGCGCTGGAGGCCTGGAGCTTGGGTCTGGGCGAGCCGCTGCGGATTTCGGCCGAGCATGGTGAGGGGATGGACGATTTGTACCGTCTTCTCAAGCCGTTGGAAGGCGAATTTGCCGAGCGCGAGGCCGAGAACACGCCGCTGGTCGACGTGGACATCTCCGAAGAAGACGCCGAGCTGGAGGCGGATGAACTTGCCCACCGGCCCACGGTGAAAAAGCCGCTGCAGATCGCGGTGATCGGGCGGCCCAATGCCGGAAAATCCACGCTGATCAACAAGATCATCGGCGAAGACCGGCTTCTGACCGGGCCGGAAGCCGGGATCACCCGCGATGCGATTTCGGTCAAGTCCGACTGGTTGGGCACGCCGATCCGGATTTTCGATACGGCGGGGATGCGCAAACGCGCCAAGGTCGTTGAAAAGCTTGAGAAACTCTCGGTTGCCGATGGCTTGCGCGCTGTGCGCTTTGCCGAAGTGGTCGTGGTTCTGCTCGATGTCGATATTCCCTTTGAATCCCAAGACTTGCGGATCGCAGATTATGCGGAGTCTGAAGGTCGTGCCGTGGTGATCGCGGTCAACAAATGGGATCTGGAGGATGAAAAGCAGGACAAGCTGGCCGAGCTGAAAGAAATGTTCGATCGCCTGCTGCCACAGCTGCGCGGGGCACCCCTGGTCACCGTATCGGCGAAAACCGGGCGCGGGCTTGACCGGCTGCACGACGCCATCCGCCGCGCGCATGACACCTGGAACAAGCGCATCACCACCAACCGGCTGAACACCTGGCTGGGTGCCATGACCGAGGCACACCCGCCACCGGCCCCGGGCGGCCACCGGATCAAGCTGCGTTATATGACGCAGGTCAAGACCCGCCCGCCGGGGTTTGTCATCAAATGCTCGCGCCCCGAAGAACTGGCCGAAAGCTACAAACGCTATCTGGTCAATGGGTTGCGCGAACACTTTGACATGCCCGGCACGCCGATCCGGTTGTTCTTCCGCTCTCAGGCGAATGACAACCCGTTCAAGGAACGCAAATTCCACACCCCCAGCCGTCTGCGCAAGCACATGGACAAGAAGTAAGCCCTGCTTCACGGGGTTTTCATCATCCGCGCCCCATGATAGGGACGCGCCGCAGAACACGGGCGCAAGGCAAGGGCCTTGACCCACATCAGGAGACGCCGAAATGGCCATCGAACGCACGCTTTCCATCATCAAACCCGACGCCACCCGCCGCAATCTGACCGGCAAGATCGTTGCCAAATTCGAAGAGGCCGGTCTGCGGGTTGTCGCCTCCAAGCGCATCCACCTGTCGGCAGCGCAAGCCGGTGAATTCTACGCCGAGCACAAAGAGCGCGGCTTTTATGGTGAGCTGTGCGAGTTCATGGCGTCCGAGCCGGTTGTGGTTCAGGTTCTGGAAGGCGAAGGCGCCATTGCCAAGAACCGCGAAGTGATGGGTGCGACCGATCCGGCGCAGGCCGATGACGGCACTATCCGCAAGGATTTCGCGCTGTCCAAAGGCGAAAACTCGGTCCACGGTTCCGACAGCGCCGAGTCAGCCGCGCGCGAGATCGCGTTCTACTTCTCGGGTCTCGAACTGGTCGGCTGAGTCTTTTCGACGACGCCAAAAAACGACAGGGCCGCCTCCAGATCGGAGCGGCCCTTTTCCTTTGTGCCCAGGGTGCTGGCCTTGATCGCGTCAAAGCGTTTGCGCAGCGCGACTTTCTCTGCGCCCTTGCAATCATTCCACGGGCGACCCTGCAACCCCATCACCAGCACGTAATAGCCGATGAAATGCGCAGCACTGCCCGACAGCAGCAGTCGGCGACAGGCCGCGTCTGCGCCAAGCGCTCGCAATTCGGTGGCGGTGTGGATGCCCGCCTTCGCAAAGGCCAGCTCTGATGCCGGGCCAAGGTTGGGGATCGAGGACACCGGATCAGACATCATGCACCCTGTCAGAGTCAGAATGGGCAGAATCAGAACGGGGCCAGCGTGACCGCTGACCCCGTCTGGTTCAAGGTTGTTCTTTATATGTTCAGATCGACGCCCAATCCTTGAAGACCGGTGCGCCACCCTGCTGCTGGGGCGCGGGTGTGCCGCCCTGCTGCTGCTGGCCACCCTGTTGGGGCGTAGAATTCTGCTGGGGGGTCATTTTGTGCTCCATCTGACCGTTTTGCCTGCCGTTCTTTCAGCTTTGTCACGACGCGTGGCCGCAACAAGTCAAAATCATGACAGTGCGGCGACGCTTTAGTCCGGCTGTGGACAAGCTGCAACAGGCGAAGTGATCACACTGTCGTATTGCGGTGCGGCGGGCGATTGCGCGCCGATGGTCCGGAGCACCTGGCTTGCAGGGGGCACAAATTGCTGTAGCACTTGATGAACCACGCCTGAACTGACCCGAAGGACCACAGATGACCCTGCCCATTCCCGTTTTCGATGGCCACAACGACCTGCTGCTGCGCCTGTTCGCCGCCCCTGACCGGCGCGCGGAAATCTGGCTGACGGGCGAGGGGAAGGGCCATCTGGATCTGCCACGGATGCGACAGGGCGGCTTTGCGGGGGGGATGTTCGCGATTTACGTGCCGTCGCCGGGCACCAGGGCTGCCGCCCGGCTGGATACGATGATGGATGTGCCGCCCTATGACCTGCCGCTGCCCGCACCGCTGACGCAAGACGTGGCGCTGCGGGTGGCGCAGACCATGGCCGATGACCTGCATTGGATGGCCGACAGCAGCGGCGGCGCGTTCCGGCTGTGCACCACGGTGGCGCAGATAATGGCGGCGCGGGCGGACGGGGCGATCGCCGGGGTCATGCATATGGAAGGGGCCGAGGCGCTGGATGCAGATGGCGCGGCCTTGCAAGCGTTCCGCGCCCGCGGCTTGCGGTCGCTGGGTCCGGTGTGGAGCAGGCCGACAATCTTTGGCCATGGCGTGCCGTTCCGCTTTCCCGGCGACCCCGATACCGGGCCGGGGCTGACCGAGGCGGGCGCGCGGCTGGTGCGCGACTGCAACCACTTGCGCATCCTGATCGACCTGAGCCATCTGAATGCCCGGGGCGTCGATGATGTGGCGCGGCTGTCGGATGCACCGCTGGTCGCCACACATTCGAACGCCTGGGCCATCACGCCATCCACCCGCAATCTGACAGACCGTCAATTGGCGCTGATCCGCGAGTCGGGCGGCATGGTGGGCATCAACTTTGCCACCGTCTTCCTGCGCGAGGATGGGCGTAGATCGCCTGACATGACGCTTGACCCTTTGCTGCGCCATCTCGATCACCTGATCACCCATCTGGGCGAAGATCATGTGGGCTTTGGGTCCGATTTCGACGGAACCACGGTCCCTGCGCCGATGGCCGATGTGACCGGCCTGCCGGTGCTGACCGATGCCCTGACCGCGCATGGCGTCAATGCAGAGCTGATGCAGAAACTGTGCTGGAACAACTGGATGGCGGTGCTGCAGCGCACCTGGGGCGGCTGACGCTGTATTCGCGCATTTTCTGTCGCTAAATATCTTGGGGGAGGCGCGAAGCGACGGGGGGCTGGCCCCCCTGAAACGGCTCAGGCCCGCGCAACGGCGCGGGCCTGTTCAACCTCGTCCCCAGATCCTTACAGCAGCGCCTTGGCCTTGGCGACCGCCGCTTCGGCGGTGATGCCGAATTCGGCATACAGACGCTCGGCCGGGGCAGAGGCGCCAAACCCGGTCATGCCGACAAAATCACCCTTGTCGCGCTTGCCGCCTTCGCCGAACAGCCAGGTGTCCCAGCCAAAGCGCGTGCCTGCCTCGATGGCAATGCGGACCGCGCCCGGAGGCAACACCTTGCGGCGATAGGTGGCATCCTGCTCGGCGAACAGCTCCCAGCAGGGCATCGAGACCACGCGGGTGCCGATGCCTTCGGCCTCCAGCATCTCGCGCGCTTTCAGTGCGATTTCCACTTCGGACCCGGTGGCCATCAGGATCACCTGCCGCTTGGTGCTGGCCTCTTCCAGAACGTAGGCGCCCTTGGCAACCATGTTCTGGTTGGTGTGGGACTTGCGCACGGCGGGCAGGTTCTGGCGCGACAGAGCCAGCACAGTCGGCGTGGTTTTGGTGGTCAGCGCCACTTCCCAGGCTTCCGCCGTTTCCACCAGATCGGCGGGGCGGATCACATAGGTGTTGGGGGTGGCGCGGCTGATGGCCAGATGCTCGACCGGCTGATGAGTCGGTCCATCCTCGCCCAGACCGATGGAGTCATGCGTCATGACATAAACGACAGGCACCCCCATCAGCGCCGACAGGCGCATTGCGGGGCGGGCGTAGTCGGTAAAGCACATGAAGGTGCCGCCATAGGCGCGCACGCCGCCGTGCAGCGCCAGACCGTTCATTGCTGCCGCCATGCCATGCTCGCGGATACCGTAATAGACGTAACGACCCTTGCGGTTCTCGTCCGAGAACACGCCCATATCGGCGGTCTTGGTGTTGTTCGAGCCGGTCAGGTCGGCAGACCCGCCGATGGTTTCCTGCATCACCGGGTTCACCGCGGCCAGCACCTTTTCAGATGCCGCGCGGGTGGCGAGTTTCGGCAGATCTTCCACCGCCTGCTTTTTTACGGCGCGGATGGTGGCAGCCAGCTTGGCCGGTGCATCCCCGGCAAAGATGCGGGCGAATTCGGCCTGTTTGGTGGCGGAAAGGGTGGTACGCCGTGCATCCCATGCGCTGCGGGCTTCGGCACCTTTGGCACCAACGGCCTCCCACCAGGATTTGACATCGGATGGCACGTCGAATGCGCCGCCGGGCCAGCCGTAGCCGTCCTTGGTGGCCTGCAACTGCGCCTTGTCGGTCAGCGCGCCATGGCCTTTGGAGGTGTCCTGTGCCGCGTGGCCGATGGCGATGTGGGTCTTGCAGGCGACCATCGCGGGGCCGGGGCTGGCCTTGGCGGCGGTGATGGCGCGGTCGATGTCTTCGGGGTCATGACCGTCGCAGGAAAATACATCCCAACCCGAGGCGGCAAAGCGTGCGCCCTGATCGGTGACATCCGACAGCGACACCTTGCCGTCGATGGTGATGCCATTGTCATCCCACAGCACGATAAGGCGTGACAGCTTCAGCCTGCCGGCCAGACCGATGGCCTCCTGGCTCACACCCTCCATCAGGCAGCCATCGCCGGCGATGACATAGGTGTGATGGTCCTGCACATGCGATCCCCAGCGGGCGCGCAGGGACTCTTCTGCCATCGCAAAGCCCACTGCGTTGGAAATGCCCTGACCCAAGGGGCCGGTGGTGGTTTCCACGCCCTGAACATGGCCGTATTCCGGGTGGCCTGCCGTGATCGCGCCCCATTGCCGGAAGTTCTTGACCTGATCCAGCGTCATATCTTCATAGCCGGTCAGGTACATCAGGCTATAAAGCAGCATCGAGCCATGGCCCGCCGACAGGATGAAGCGGTCGCGGTCCGGCCAGCGCGGGGCGCTTGCGTCGAATTTCAGGTGGTTGGCAAACAGAACGGTCGCCACATCGGCCATGCCCATCGGCATGCCCGAATGGCCCGAATTGGCGGCGGCCACGGCATCCAGTGTGAGGGCGCGGATGGCGGTGGCGCGCATCCAGTGATCGGGGTGGCGGTTGCGCAGGGTCTGGATGTCCAAGGCCGGGCTCCTCATTCTCGGATCTATGCGTGTCATGGGTTCCTTACCACCCCGGACGGCAAGATCAAGCACGCCGGCCCGGCGGGTGACGATATGGGGCGGTCCTTACGCTTTGTTTACGCTAAGATCGGGGTTGACCTGCAATGGCGCGATTCGCACCATGGTACTGGGCAGAGCAAACACCGGGACAGCCGGGAAAGAGGGGGCATGGATAACATTGCCGAATTGGAGCGTCGGATAGCAGCGGCGCTGATGCGGATTGGCGACGGGGTGGAAGCCCTGTCAACGCGACCGGCGGAGGCAGAGGCCGCAGGCCCGGTGGCGACGCTGGCCGATGGCGTGGCCGAGGCCGAGATTGCGCGCCTGAACGAAGCGCTGGATGAAGAGCGGATGCGGGTGTCGCAACTGAACGAACGGCTGCGCGCGGTGCAGCGTGCGCCGGTTGCAGATAAGACCCCGGAGCTGGAGGCCGAGATTGAACGGCTGTCCCGGCTGCTGGATGTGCAAGGGCTGGAAATGCAGCGGTTGAAGAAAACCGTGGTGGGCCTGCGCGAACAGCTGCGGCTGATGACCGAGGCGCAGGCCGAAGGCCGGGTAGAGCCGCATCTGATCAACAAGGCGATGCTGAGCGAGCTGGAGGCGCTGCGCGCCCTGCGCGCGGCCGAAGCAGCCGAGCTGGATGAGCTGATCGCGGCGCTGGACCCGCTTGCGGCGCGACAAGAGGAGGTGGCACAGGATGCCTGATGTAACAGTCTTGATCGGCGGGCGAGAGTTTCAGGTTGCCTGTCAGGCCGGGGAAGAGCATTTTCTGCAATCCGCCGCAGCCCTTTTGAATGCCGAGGCCGACCCGCTGGTGCAACAGATGGGACGGATGCCAGAGGCGCGGATGCTGTTGATGTCGGGCCTGATGCTGGCTGACAAGACGGCGGCGCTGGAAGATGAAAACCGCCAGCTGAAAGAGCGTCTGGCCGTGCTGCAAGCGCAGCCAGCAGCACCGGTGGAAAAGGTCGAGGTGCCGGTCATTCCGCCACAGGTCTTCGAGACGCTTGCCGAAATTGCGGCACGGGCAGAAGCTCTGGCAGATCGGATCGAAGAGCGGGCAGAGGGCTGAATATACCGGGGCAGGCGCGATGCAAAAGGCCCGCAGATTTTGCGGGCCTTTTCATTTGGTTTTGAGGCGACCTTAAGGTTGCGCCTTAAGATTCGTTGGCTTCACGGATCTTGTTGGCGGCGTCTTTGTCATAGGTGACGCCCTTCGCCTCGAACAGCGCGTCAAGTTCACCCGACAGCGTCATCTCGGTCACGATATCGCAGCCGCCGACGAATTCGCCTTTGACATACAGCTGCGGAATGGTGGGCCAGTCAGAGAAATCCTTGATGCCCTGCCGGATGTCCTGATCGGCAAGCACGTTCACATCGGCAAAATCAACGCCCATGTAATTCAGCACGCCCGCCACGCGGCTGGAGAACCCGCATTGCGGCATCATCTTGGTGCCCTTCATGAACAGCACCACGTCGTTCTTTTCAACGGTGTCCTTGATCTGGTCTTGTGCGCTCATCTGCGTGTTCCTTTGATTATTCCGGGGCGCGGGTGGTCAGCGCCAGGGCGTGCAATTCGCCATGCGATCCGTCCATCTTGCCTTTCAGGGCGGCATAAACGGCGCGCTGTTGCTGCACGCGGTTCATGCCCCGAAAGGATTCGTCGACCACTTCGGCCGAAAAATGCTGGCCATCATCGCCCTGAACCGTAATGCGCGCCTGCGGAAAGCTGGCGCGGATCAGGGTTTCGATGTCGCGGGCGTCGATCGGCATGGGCGGCTCCTGTTCTACCTTCCCCCAAATCTAGGGTGTGGTTGCGTTGGCTGCAAGGCGGCTTTGGGCCGTTACAGCCCGAGGGCTGCTTCAAACGCCGTGCGATACGTCTGGCCGAGGGTCTTGAGCGGGGCCGACTGATCGCCAAGCGCAACCTCATCACCCCCAAACCGCCCGACCACCGTGACCGGCACGCCCGCAGAATGGCCCGCGGATTTGAGGCCGTGCAGGGTTTTCGGGTCGATGGCGACCAGATAGCGGGCCTGATCTTCGCCAAACAGGGCAGCGATCTCGCCGGTTTCCAGTGCCACGCCCAGACCCGCAGCTTCGGCCATTTCGAACGCGGTCAGCGCCAGACCGCCATCGGACAGGTCCGAGCAGCAGCGCAGAATTTTGGCTTGGGCGCGGATGAAGTCGCCATGCCGCTTTTCCGCCGCAAGGTCCACCGGGGGGGCATCGCCGCTTTCCATCCCGAAGGCTTCGGCCAGCAGGGCAGACTGGCCCAAATGGCTGCCGCTGGTGCCGATCAGCACGGCCAGATCGCCGGCTTGCGGCTTGCCGTGGATCAGGTGATCCAGCGTTGGCAGAATGCCGACCGCCCCGATGGTGGGGGTGGGCAGGATGCCCGAGCCATCGGTTTCATTGTACAAGGACACGTTGCCCGAAACGATGGGCATATCAAGCGCCGCGACCGCCGCCCCTATGCCTTTGATCGCACCCACCAGCTGGCCCATGATTTCCGGCTTTTCCGGGTTGCCGAAGTTCAGGTTGTCGGTGGTGGCCAGCGGGGTGGCCCCCATAGCGGTCAGGTTGCGGTAGGCTTCTGCCACTGCCTGCTTGCCGCCCTCAAACGGGTTGGCCTTCACATAGCGCGGCGTCACGTCCGAGGTAAAGGCAAGCGCCTTTGTGGTGCCATGCACCCGCACCACGCCAGCGGGCAGGCCGGGGGTGATCAGGGTGTCAGCGCCGACCTGCGAGTCATACTGTTCCCAC
Source organism: Pseudotabrizicola sediminis (assembly GCF_004745575.1). Taxonomy (GTDB): domain Bacteria; phylum Pseudomonadota; class Alphaproteobacteria; order Rhodobacterales; family Rhodobacteraceae; genus Pseudotabrizicola; species Pseudotabrizicola sediminis. The sequence goes on from NZ_RPEM01000001.1 coordinate 27,567, forward strand.
ACCCATGCCTTGTGGGCATAGCTGGGGCTGGCGATCAGCGCGCGCAGGGCATCCAGCGGGGCAATCGCGGGAATATCGCCCAAAGGCGCGGCTGCCGGAGTTTCCACCCAAGGGCGGTCATACTCCGGGGCGGTGGAGGAGAGTTTCGACAGCGGCAGGTCGGCCTTAACGTCATTGCCATGCAGGATCAGGAAGCGGTCTTCGGGGATTGTTTCGCCCACGATGGCGAAATCGAGATCCCATTTGACGAAGATGGCGCGGGCCACATCCTCCAGTTCGGGCTTAAGAACCATCAGCATCCGTTCCTGGGATTCCGACAGCATCATCTCATACGCGGTCATGTTGGTTTCGCGCTGCGGCACATCGGCCAGTTGCAGTTTGATGCCCAAGCCGCCCTTGTCGCCCATTTCCACCGCCGAGCAGGTAAGGCCCGCAGCCCCCATGTCCTGAATGGAAATCACGGCACCTGACGCCATCAGTTCCAGACAGGCCTCCAACAGACGCTTTTCGGTAAAGGGGTCGCCGACCTGCACCGTTGGGCGCTTTTCCTCGATGGTGTCGTCGAATTCGGCGCTTGCCATGGTGGCGCCGCCCACGCCGTCCCGCCCGGTTTTCGCGCCGAGGTAAACCACCGGCATGCCGACGCCGCTCGCGACGGAGTAGAAGATCTTGTCGGCATCGGCCAGACCCGCCGCGAAGGCGTTGACCAGACAATTGCCGTTGTAGGATTTGTGGAACCGCACTTCACCGCCGACAGTCGGCACGCCGAAGGCATTGCCGTAACCGCCCACACCTTCGACCACGCCTTTGACCAGATAGGCGGTTTTCGGGTGGCTTGGCAGGCCAAAGGAAAGCGCATTCATCGCCGCAATTGGCCGTGCGCCCATGGTGAACACATCACGCAAAATGCCGCCAACGCCGGTGGCAGCACCCTGATGCGGTTCGATATAGCTGGGGTGGTTGTGGCTTTCCATCTTGAAGATGACGGCTTGCCCATCGCCGATATCGACCACGCCCGCGTTCTCGCCCGGGCCGCAGATCACCTGCGGGCCGGTGGTGGGCAGGGTGCGCAACCATTTCTTGGATGATTTGTAGGAACAATGTTCGTTCCACATCGCAGAGAAGATACCGAGTTCGGTAAAGTTCGGCTCGCGGCCGATAATGTCGAGGATCCGCGCATATTCATCGGGTTTGATCCCGTGCTTGGCGATCAGCTCCGGTGTGATTGCGGGTTCGGTCATGTCTGGATTCCCCGATGCGGACTCGTGTCTGCGCTTTAGGCGAAAGGCGGCCAGAGGGGAAGGGGCAAAGGCGCAATGGCCCCGGCACAGGGTGTGGCGGGGCCGTTGATCGGATGGTTCTGATGCCGGATCAGCCGTTGCTGTCGTTCTCGGCGGGGTTGACGGTGGGGCTGATGTCGGTGGTGTCGCCGGTCGCCTGAGCCAGTACAGGGAAGGCCACGAAAGCGCTAAGCGCGGTGCTGACAAGAAGGTTTTGCAGTTTGGTCATCGTAAGCATCCTGTGATGTTGAATGGCAAACAGCCAGGTCCAGACAACCCGCAGCGACGGTTTTGGTGGCGCGAAAGCTGATCAAACGGCCTGCGACGACGCCACCGGCGCGACTCCGCCTGGTGTCGGACGGCCATCTGCAATGCGCGTTATCCGGCGTGGACAGGATGGCTTGCCGTCAGGGCGATGCCCGATATGCGGGCAGATGGCGGAGTGGGTGCCGAAAATGGCGGCAAAAGCCTGAAAATCAAAAAAAAGGCCGAGCAAAAGCTCGGCCTAAGTCCAACAGGGAGGTATGAAACGAACAAGAGCAAACACTCAACTGCCCGCTTCATGGGTGGATGTAGGCATGCTTGGGATTCGGGGCAAGTGTAAACAGGCTGCTTATGCGGCATGTCCGCTATGCGCTTAACGCATGGCTGCGCGGGGTGTGCCCGCGCAACCGATCATTCCACCTGCTGGCGCTTGCGATAGGCGAAAATCTCTTCCGTCACGAATTCGCGGAACGCGGCCACCCGCTTGGAATGGCGCAGCTCTTCCGGATAGGCGAGGAAGACCGGCACCTCGGCGCTTTCGGTGTCGGGCAGCACACGCACCAGATGCGGGAAGTCTTCGGTGATGTAATCGGGCAGCACCCCGATGCCGAGGTGGTTCAGCACGCCTTGCAGCACCCCGAAGTAATTGTTGACGGTCAGGGTAGAGGGGATGTCATGCGCCATCAGCTCTTGCACCAGCGACGCCCCTGCCGCGACCTGCGGCACGCCCGCGTGCTGGGCGATCAGCCGGTGCTGAGAAAAATCCGTCATCGCCAAGGGTGTGCCCTGTTCCGCCAGATATTCCGGTGACGCATAAAGGCGCATCTTGATGTTCATCAGCCGTTTGCGGATAAGATCGGCCTGTGACGGTTCCTTCATGCGGATGGCGACATCTGCCTCCCGCATCGGGAGGTCGAGCACCCGTTCTTCCAGCATCAGGTCGATCTTCAGGCTGGGGTATTTCTTGTAAAGGTTGGCCAGACGCGGCGCGAGCCAAAGCGTACCGAACCCGGTGGTGGTGGTGACGCGCAATTCGCCAAACACCTCATCCTCGGAATCGCGGATGCGGGCGGCGGTTGCCTCCAGCCGTTTGGCCATGGCCTGGGTGGCATCGAACAACAACTCGCCCTGTTCGGTCAGGATCAAACCGCGCGCATGGCGGTGGAACAGGGTGACAGACAGGCTTTCTTCCAGCGCGCGGATCTGGCGGCTGACGGCGGATTGCGACAGATGCAGCACGTCACCGGCATGGGTCAGACTGCCCTTGTCGGCAACCGCATGAAAAATGCGAAGTTTATCCCAATCCATCCTCAAACCCTTTGCGAAAGCCGAATGCTATCACGGCCCGCCTCATGAAGGGAGAATCAATCGCATGTAAATCCTTTACCGGCCGAAAATGTGCCAGAGCCGTGGCCTTTTCGTCGTGCGGCAGGGGCAGGGATGCGCTGTCATAGCGCTGTTACCTGAAACAGCGACATGCGGGGATCAGGCGATGGCGGTCTTGCGGCGCGTGTTTGGAGTAAAGCTATGCAGCATGATGTTGCGCGTGAGATTTCCTATGCCTCGTCGGCGTCAAGCCGGGCGGGGGCCGTGCTGATCCGCGCGATGGAAAATGCGACGGGGCGGCTGTCGCTGATCAAGCGTGCGGCGGGGTATGAGCATGAGGTGGCGCGGGGCCGCAGCTTCTGGGATGTGGTGCCCGAACGCTATGGGCTGAGCCTCGACGTGGTGGGCGGTGCCGTGACCAACATCCCGGCAAGCGGGCCTTTGGTGCTGATCGCCAACCACCCGTTCGGCATTCTGGACGGGCTGATGATGGGCCATCTGCTGGACCGGGTGCGGGGCGATTTCCGCATTCTGGCCAATTCGGTGTTCCGCCGGGCCGAGGCGCTGAACCGGGTGGTGCTGCCGATTTCCTTTGATGAGACCAAGGAAGCAGTGAAGCTCAATCTGGAAACCCGGGCCGAGGCGTTGCGCTATCTGGGGCAGGGCGGGGCAATCGGGGTGTTTCCGGGCGGCACGGTGTCCACCGCGGCCCGGCCCTTCACCTCGCGCCCGATGGACCCGGGCTGGCGCAATTTCACCGCCAAGATGATTGCCCGGTCAGATGCCACGGTGGTGCCGGTGTATTTTGACGGCCACAACTCGCGCCTGTTCCAGATTGCCAGCCATGTGCACTACACGCTGCGGCTTGGCCTTTTGATCAAGGAGTTCCGGGCGCGGATGGATGAACCGGTGCGGGTGGTGATCGGGCAGCCGATTGTCGCCGGCGATCTGGCCCCGCTGAAGGCCGATCCGACCCGGATGATGGAATTTTTGCGCCGCGCCACATACGATCTTTCGCCGCATCCGCTGCGGTCATATGCTACAGGTTACGAGTTCGAGGCAAAATACAAAGCGCGCTGACAGGTCCCTTGCGCCTGCAACAGGCGCGAAGGGTGGGGCGGGCATGGCGGTTGGGGTGTTTGACAGCGGGATCGGGGGGCTGACGGTGCTGGACGCCGTGACCCGGCGGTTGCCGGATCTGCCGCTGGTGTATCTGGGTGACAATGCCCACGCGCCTTACGGGGTGCGCACGCATGATGACATTTTCAACCTGACCTGTGCGGCGGTCGAACGGCTGTGGGCCGAGGGCTGCGATCTGGTGATTCTTGCCTGCAACACGGCTTCGGCCGCTGCGCTGAAGCGGATGCAGGAAACCTGGGTGCCAAAGGACAAGCGGGTGCTGGGGGTGTTCGTGCCGATGATCGAGGCGCTGACCGAACGGCAATGGGGTGACAATTCCCCGCCGCGCGAAGTGGCGGTGCGCCATGTGGCACTGTTTGCCACCCCCGCCACCGTGGCCAGCCGGGCATTTCAGCGCGAACTGGCGTTTCGCGCCATCGGTGTTGATGTCGAGGCGCAGCCTTGTGGCGGTGTGGTCGATGCCATCGAGCAGGGCGACGAGATTCTGGCCGAAGCGCTGGTGCGCAGCCATGTCGAGGCATTGAAGCGCCGGATGCCGCATCCGCAGGCGGCGGTGCTGGGTTGCACGCATTACCCGCTGATGGAGGCGACGTTCCAGGAGGCGCTGGGGCCGGATGTGAAGGTGTTCAGCCAGGCCAATCTGGTGGCGGAGTCGCTGGCCGATTATCTGGTGCGGCGGCCCGAAATGCTGGGGTCGGGGACAGAGTCGAAATTCCTGACCACGGGTGACCCGAAAGCGGTGTCGTCCAAGGCCACCCAGTTCCTGCGCCGCCGCATCACGTTCGAGCCGGCCTGATCGGTTTTGATCCTGATCATTCACATCTGCGGGTTGCGGCGTTAGAACAACTCGACAAGGCCCGGATTTGACCCCACATCAGGGGCGGAACGTGACGGAGGGAAGATCATGGCGGGGATGAAGGGGCTGAAAAAGCAGCGGCGGGTGCAGATCATCGTGCTGGCCCTTGTTGCGCTGACCGTGTCCACCGGCCTGATCGGCTATGCGTTGCAGGACGGGATCAACTTTTTCCGCAGCCCGACGCAGGTGGTGGAAGACCCGCCGCGCGTGGGTGAAGTGTTCCGTATCGGCGGTCTGGTGGAAGAGGGCAGCATCAAGCGCGGCCAGTCCGAGACGGTCAGCTTTCGGGTGACCGACACCAACCAGACCATTCCGGTGCGCTATACCGGCATTCTGCCGGATCTGTTTTCCGAAGGTCAGGGCATGGTCGGCACCGGGTCGATGGAAGATGGCACCTTTATAGCCACCGAAATTCTGGCCAAGCATGATGAAACCTACATGCCTGCCGAAGTGATCGACGCGCTGAAGGAACAGGGCGTTTATCAGGATGCCAATACCGACAGCTGACGGGGTCTGACCCGGCGCGCGCAGGTTTGTGCTCGCGTTAACCCGGCGCGGTCAGGGTTGCCATGGGGGGAGTGTCACCACTCCGGGGATTCCCATGACAGACCTTAGACAGCCAGATGTACGGCAACTTGCCGAAGAAATCGTCGCCCGCGAGGGCGGTTTTGTGAACGACCCTGATGATCCGGGCGGTGCCACCAACCATGGTGTCACCATCGGCACCTTGCGCCGGCTGGGGCTGGATGTGAACCGGGACGGCCGGATCGACGTGGCCGATGTGCGGGCCTTGACCCGCAGGCAGGCCGTGGATGTTTATATCGAGCATTATTACACCCGGCCCCGCATTTCTGCGCTGCCCGAAGTGGTGCAGGCATCGGTGTTCGACATGTATGTGAATGCGGGGCTAAATGCGGTGAAAATCCTGCAGCGGCTGTGCACTGATATGGGATTCCCCTGCGACCCAGACGGGCAGATCGGGCCGCAGACCATCAGGGCCGCGCAAAACGCCTATGAGGCGGCGCCGCAGCACTTTGCCGATGCCTACGGCATTGCACGGCGCAACTACTATTACGCACTGGCCGACAGCCGCCCGCAAAGCCGCAAGTTCGCCCGCCGGATGAACGGCGGCAAGGGCGGCTGGATCACCCGGGCCGAGGAATTCATCAGCCCGCGCTATCACCTGTCTGACGCGCAACACAAAGCACGGGTGGCATCATGGGGCTGATTGGCAAGGTTCTGGGCGGGCCGGGCGCGGTGACAGCACTTGGCACAGCGGCGAAGGGCATTTCCGAGGTGTTCGTGCCCTCGGCCACAAGGCGGATGGAACTGTCGGCCGAGGCGCAAATGGCCGCTCTGCGCCAGTTGGGCGAAGAATATGGCCATCCCGCTCTGGGCTGGTTTGACCAGATGATCAACGGGCTGAACCGATTGCCGCGCCCACTGCTGGCTTTTGGCACGCTGGGGCTGTTCGTCTATGCCATGGTGGACCCGGTGTCGTTCGCGCAGCGTATGGTGGGGCTGAACGCGGTGCCAGAGCCGCTGTGGTGGCTGCTGGGGGCGGTGGTCGCGTTCTACTTCGGGGCGCGCGAAACCTATTACTTCCGGCATCGTGGCGGTGCATCTGCCCCGCAAAACGGGCCTGTTTCCGGGCAGAATCCCGCATTGGATGACTGGCGCGGCAACGGCTGAACTTGACCTGACTTGCGCCCTCTGGCATGGCGGATGGCGCAAGACAGGATTTGATCAGATGAACCTTTTCGCCGATATCCGCGCCACCGTTCTGACCGCACTGACCGAAATGCAGGCCGAGGGCACGCTGCCCGGGGGTCTGGACTTTGCGGCGGTCGCAGTGGAACCGCCGCGCGATGCGGCGCATGGCGACATGGCGACCAATGCCGCGATGGTGCTGGCCAAGCCCGCAGGACAGCCACCGCGCGCGATCGCCGATGCGCTGGCGGCCAAGCTGCTGGCCGATCCGCGCATCACGGCGGCCGATGTTGCGGGGCCGGGCTTTCTGAACCTGCGGCTGGCGGCAGACATCTGGCAGGGCGTGATCAAGGCCGCCCTGACCATGAGCACCGATTTTGGCCGCGCCGATCTGGGCAAGGGCCGGTCGGTGAATGTGGAATTCGTGTCGGCCAACCCGACCGGGCCAATGCATGTGGGCCACGTGCGCGGTGCCGTGGTGGGCGACGCACTGGCCAACCTGCTGGCCTTTGCCGGTTGGGACGTGACCCGCGAATATTACATCAACGATGGCGGCGCGCAGGTCGATGTGCTGGCGCGGTCAGCGTTTGAGCGCTACCGCGAGGCGCATGGGCTGGAGCCGGAAATCCGCGAAGGGTTGTACCCCGGCGATTATCTGGTTCCGGTGGGCGAGGCGCTGAAGGACACCTACGGCGACACGCTGCTGGACAGACCCGAGCAGGACTGGCTGGCCGATGTGCGCGAATTTGCCACGCAACGGATGATGCAGATGATCCGCGAGGATCTGGCATCGCTTGGCGTGTCGATGGACCTCTATTCGTCGGAAAAGGCGTTGTACGGCACCGGCAAGATCGAGGCCGCCATTCAGACCCTCAAGGACATGGACCTGATTTATGAGGGCGTGCTGGAACCGCCAAAGGGCAAAGAGCCCGAAGACTGGGAGCCACGCGAGCAAACCCTGTTCCGCAGCACCGCGCATGGCGATGATGTGGACCGCCCGGTGCAGAAATCCGACGGCAGCTGGACCTATTTCGCGCCCGACATCGCCTATCACTTCGACAAGGTGCAGCGCGGCTACGACCAGCTGATCGACATTTTCGGGGCCGATCACGGCGGCTATGTCAAGCGGATGAAGGCGGCGGTCTCGGCCCTGTCCGGTGGCCGGGTGCCGCTGGACATCAAGCTGGTCCAGCTGGTGAAGTTGTGGAAGAACGGCGAACCGTTCAAGATGTCCAAACGCGCGGGCACATTCGTGACCCTGCGCGATGTGGTGGAACTGGCGGGCACTGATGTGACCCGGTTCATCATGCTGACCCGCAAGAATGACGTGGCGCTGGATTTCGATTTCGACAAGGTTCTGGAACAGTCGAAAGACAACCCGGTGTTCTATGTGCAATACGCCAATGCGCGGGTGAACAGCATCCTGCGCAAGGCGGTCGAGAACGGGGTCGATGTGTCGGATGCCACGCTGGCGGCGGCGGATCTGTCGAAACTTGACCATGTGGCTGAAATTGCCGTGGCCAAGAAGCTGGCCGAATGGCCGCGTCTGGTGGAAATCGCCGCGCGCGGGAATGAACCGCACCGGGTGGCGTTCTACCTCTACGAACTGGCATCAGACCTGCACGGGCTGTGGAATCGGGGCAATGATGACGTGTCCTTGCGCTTCCTGCAGGACGATACGGCAACATCTCAGGCGAAAATCGCGTTGGTGCGGGCCGTGGGCGTTGTTATTTGCTCGGGTCTTGGTATCCTTGGCGTGACACCGGTTGAGGAAATGCGCTGATCAACAGCGCCCCGTCGGTGACGCAGGCAACAAGGCGGGCAAACCGTCTGATCGAGGCAGAGCATGGCGGATATTGATTTTGATGATTATGGGGGCCCACCCCGTATGACCGGCGGACAGGCGCAGAAGCTGATCCATCTGACGGGTGCGCTGTGTTCTCTGGCCCTGATCGCCGGAATGGCCCTGTGGGGCTATCGTCTGGCGGTGCGCGATGTGTCCGGCGTGCCGGTGATCCGTGCGATCGAAGGGCCGATGCGCGTGGCCCCGCCCAACCCCGGCGGCAGTATTGCCGACCATCAGGGCATGGCGGTGAACGTGGTGGCCGCCGTGGGCGGGGCCGCGGGCCTGCCTGCCGAAATCATTCTGGCCCCGCCGCCGGTGGATCTGACCGCCGAGGATGCGCCGGGCCTGTCTCCGCTTGACCCGGTGGCCGTGGCATCGGCCCCGGTTGTGGCCCCCTTGGGGCTGAAGATGGGGCCGGTTGCGGTGCCAGATGTGCCAGAGGTGCCGGTTGCTCTGCCGCCTGCCGAGGGGCCGGCAGATGCCGCACCCGTGACCACGCAGGATGCTGTTGCCATGGCGCTTGCCGAGGCGCTGGGTGAGGCGATGCCACTGGAGCCGCTGGCAGAGGCGGGCGCGGTAGACACACCGCCACCGGGCGCGGTCGGGTCTGTCCGGCCACGGGCGCGGCCACAGTCGGCATTTGCCGCCGTCACTGCGGTGGAACCGGTGAGTGCCGCACTGGCGCTTGGCCCCGAGATTGATCCTTCGACCCTGACCGCCGGGACACGGCTGGTGCAGCTGGGGGCTTTTGACAGTGCCGAGATTGCGCGGGCCGAATGGGGCCGTGTGCGCGCCCGCTTTGGCGATCTGATGACCGGCAAATCGCTCGTGGTGCAATCGGCACAATCGGGCGGGCGCACGTTCTATCGCCTGCGCGCGCATGGGTTTGAGGGTGAGGATGACGCCCGCCGCTTCTGTGCCGCGCTGTTGGCCGAAAACGCCGCCTGCATCCCGGTTGCCCATAGATGACGACCGGCAGGCTTGCCGCGATCTTTGGCTGTTCGGGGCCGGAGCTGACGGCGGAAGAGGCGGCATTTTACCGCGATGCCGATCCGTTCGGCTTTATCCTGTTTGCCCGCAATGTCGAAAGCCCGGTGCAGCTGCGCGCGCTGACTGGGGCGTTGCGCGATGCCGTGGGCCGGGATGCGCCGGTGCTGATGGATCAGGAAGGCGGGCGGGTGCAGCGGCTGCGCACGCCCCATTGGCGCGACTGGGCCCCGCCGCTGGAGACTGTGGCGCAGGCGCGCGATCCGCTGCGCGCCATGTGGGTGCGGTCGCGCATCATCGCGTATGAATTGCGCGGCGTGGGGGTGGATGCCAATTGCGCGCCCTGTGCCGATGTGGCGGGTGACGACACGCATCCGTTTCTGAAGAACCGCTGCTATGGAACTGATCCTGCCGTGGTTTCCGCCATATCGGCAGCGGTGGCCGATGCCCATCTGGCCGGGGGGGTGCTGCCGGTGATCAAGCATCTGCCCGGTCATGGGCGGGCCACGGCGGACACCCATCACGATCTTCCCACCGTCATCGCCTCGCGCGATGACCTGACGGCCACGGATTTCGCGCCGTTCAAGGCGCTGAACCATCTGCCGATGGCGATGACAGCGCATATCATCTTTGCCGCCTATGACGACAAACCTGCCACGCAAAGTGCGGCGATGATCCGGGTGATCCGGGAGGATATCGGCTTTCAGGGTCTGCTGATGACCGATGATCTGAACATGCAGGCGCTGCGCGGAAGCGTGGCGGACCGGACGGCGGCGGCGATGGCGGCGGGCTGCGATATCGCGCTGCATTGCAAGGGCGACATGGCCGAAATGCTGGCGGTTGCCGGGGCTTGCGGCGACCAGACCCCGGCGATCCGCGCGCGGGCGGAGCGTGCGCTTGCCGCCCGCCATGCGCCCGACCCCGTTGACATCGCAGCCTTGGACGCCGAGTTTCGGGCCTTGATGTCCGGGGATGCGCATGTCTGACACCATTGCCGACGACTGGGGCGAAGACCGGCTGGCTCCGGCGGACCGCATGGCCGCCGAGGCGCTGATCGTTGATGTTGACGGGTTTGAGGGGCCGCTGGACCTGCTCTTGACGCTAAGCCGGACGCAAAAGGTGGATCTGCGCAAGATCTCGGTGCTGGAACTGGCCGAGCAATATCTGGGTTTTGTGCAAAAGGCCCAATCCCTGCGGATCGAACTGGCGGCAGATTATCTGGTGATGGCGGCCTGGCTCGCGTTTCTGAAATCGCGCCTGTTGCTGCCGCCCGAACCGGGGGAAGACGGGCCAAGCGCCGAAGATCTGGCCGCACACCTTGCCTATCAGCTCGAACGTCTGCAGGCGATGCGTGAAGCTGCGGCGCGCCTGATGGCGCGTGACCAGATGGGCCGCGATTTCTTTGCGCGCGGGCTGCCTGAAACCATAAGCCACCACCGCGCCGTGACCTACGAGGCAACGCTGCTGGACCTGATGCGCGCCTATGCCCGTATCCGCACCAAGGACGAATTCCGCCCCTTTGTCATGGATCGTGACCAAGTGTTCACAATGGAACAGGCGCTGGAGCGGATGCGCGGGCTGATCGGCTATGTCGGCGATTGGGCTGATCTGACCAGCTTTTTGCCCGAAGGCTGGGAATCCACACCCATGCGCCGCCGGTCCTCCACGGCTGCGCATTTCGCGGCAGTGTTGGAAATGGCCAAGCGCGGTCAGGTAGAGCTGCGGCAGGGCGAGATGTTTGCCCCGATCCAGATTAGGCGCGGCACGGCATGACCGAACCGATTGAAAAAAGCCTGTTCGAAGCCCCGCCGATGGGCGAGCAGGAGCGGATGGTCGAGGCGATTCTGTTTGCCAGCGCCGATCCGGTGACGGTGGCCGAACTTGCCGCCCGCATGCCGCATGGCTGCGACCCGGCTGAGGCACTGGCGTATCTGCGCAAACGCTACGACGGGCGCGGCGTGCATCTGGTGCGGGTGGGTGACGCGTGGGCAATGCGCACCGCCGCTGATCTGGGGCACCTCATGCGCAAGGAAACGGTGGAAAACCGCAAACTGTCACGCGCGGCCATCGAAACCCTGGCGATTGTGGCCTATCATCAGCCGGTGACACGGGCCGAGATCGAGGAGATCCGCGGCGTGGCCGTGTCGCGCGGCACGGTGGACCAGCTGATGGAACTGGACTGGATCCGGCTTGGCCGCAGGCGTATGACACCGGGCCGTCCGGTGACCTTTGTGGTGACCGAGCATTTTCTGGACCACTTCGGTCTTGAATCGGCGCGCGATCTGCCGGGGATTAAGGAATTGCGGGCGGCGGGCCTGTTGGACAACCGGCCCTTGCCGGGGTCGATGGGCAAGCCCGATGATGATGAGGATGAGGCCACTTCCGGCCAGAGCGAATTGTTCGAGGATTGAAATGAACGTCAACCAGATCATCAACATGGTGATGCGGATTTTCCTGCGCAAAGGCGTCAACTGGGGCATCAACAAAGGCACCAAAATGGTGTCGAGGTCCGGCAAACCGGCCGCGACGGCCACCCCTGCGCAGCACAGCCAGACGACGGTGGCGCGCGAAACCGCCAAGCGCGCCCGCAAGGCCGCCGCCGTGACCCGCCGGATCGGCCGTTAGGCTTCATCGGACTGTCACTTTGTTGTGCGATCCCGTCCTTGTCGGGACACGGACCCGCCCACTTGGGCTAGGGGGCTTGCCAGCCGCGTTCCGCCAGATATAGTCCGGGGTATCGGGGCAGGGTTCCCTGCACCGCAGCCCTGATAGCAATCGGGATGGTGGGGTCACTCGACGAATGGACGGCGATTTCAGAACTCAGTTTGTGCGCGACCCGGCGTCGCTGAAGCATTACCCGGCGCTGGTGCTGAATGCGGACTATCGCCCGCTCAGCTATTACCCGCTCAGCCTCTGGCCCTGGCAGGAGGCGATCAAGGCCGCGTTCCTCGACCGGGTGCAGATCGTGGCCGAATACGACCATGTTGTCCGAAGCCAGCGGGCCGAGTTCCGCATACCCTCGGTCGTCGTGCTCAAAGATTATGTGAAACCCCAAAAGCGCGTGGCCTTCACGCGCTTTAATCTTTTTCTGCGGGATGAATTCTGCTGCCAGTATTGCGGGGCCAAGGGTGATCTGACCTTTGATCATGTGATTCCCCGTGCGCGCGGCGGGGTGACCAGTTGGGAAAACGTGGTGGCCGCCTGCAGCCCATGCAACCTGCGCAAGGGATCGAAAACCCTGCGCCAGTCGGGCCTGCAGCTGAACCGCAGCCCGCGCGCCCCGAATGCCGAGGAAATGCAGGCCCATGGCCGCCGCTTCCCGCCCAATTACCTGCACGACAGCTGGATGGACTACCTGTACTGGGATGCAGAGCTGGACGCTTGATCCGTCATAAGCCTGTTACAAAACCTTCACATTGCCTTTTGGCTTGTCTAGGATGCCACGTCTGGTCCGCAGGAGATGGCGTTGGTTCCCCCGATTGAAATGGCAGCCCTCAATATGTTCGTCGCCCTCAGCTGTGGGGCGCTGGTCGGATCGGAACGGCAGGTGCGGCAGCGGATGGCCGGCCTGCGCACCAACGCGCTGGTCGCTTTGGGCGCGGCGAGTTTCGTTATTTTTTCATCGCTCTACCCCGATGAGATCAGCCCGACCCGGGTTGCGGCACAGATTGTGTCGGGTATCGGTTTTCTGGGGGCGGGAATCATCTTTCGGGACGGGTTCAACATCCACGGGCTGAACACGGCGGCGACACTTTGGTGTTCCGCGGGGGTAGGCATGATGGCGGGGTCAGGCCAATGGCCCTTTGCGCTGCTGCTGACCGGGATGGTGATGTTTGTGAACCTCGGTCTGCGCCCGCTGGTCAAATGGATCAAACGGCGGACCAAGGCCGGGATGCCGTTGGGCAAAACCTACCGCGTGCTGCTGACCTGCAGCGCCGATCAGGAAGGTGTTTTGCGCAGTCTGATGCTGCGGACGCTGGCCATCGGCGGGCTGCACCTGTCGGATATTTCCGCCCGCCCCGCCGAAGACGGCGTTGGCCTTGATCTTTCGGTAACGGTTAGCGGCGAAGGTCTCCCCGATGCGTTGGTGGAACAGGCGGTTCACCGCCTTGCGGCCGAGCCGGGGCTGATCCGGGTACGCTGGGAAGCGATTGAAGAGATCTGATCGTCCAAAGCGCTTTGATCCGGTCGCACCGGGTGCTAGACTTCGCGCGACGGCTTGGGTACAACGGTTGCGTTAGCGCTAACGGCGTCCGCAGCAGCAAGGATTTCCAAATGGTTTCGCGTGTTATCCCGGTCGAGGTCTTTGATCTTGTGATCTTTGGCGGCACCGGCGATCTTGCCCGGCGCAAGATCCTGCCCGGGTTGTACCGCCGTTTTCTGGCGGGACAGATGACCGCTGACAGCCGCATCATCGGGGCCGCGCGGGGCGAGCTGACCGATGACGCTTTCCGCACGATGGTGGCCGAAGCCATTGACGAATTCGTGCCCAAGGATCGCCGCGACAGCGTGATGATCGCCGACTTCCTGTCGCGCCTGCATTACGTGGCCATTGATGCCAAGGGCGAAGGTGGCTGGGATGCGCTGAAAGGCCTGATGCGTGATGGGGTGGTGCGGGCGTTTTACTTCTCGGTGGCCCCCGCGCTGTTTGGTGACATTGCCCTGCGGTTGAAAAAACACGGTGTGGCCGATGAAGCGGCGCGGATCGTGGTGGAAAAGCCATTTGGCCGCGATCTGGCGACGGCCAAGGCGCTGAACGCCACGCTGGCCCAGCATTTTCTTGAAACGCAGATCTACCGGATCGACCATTATCTGGGCAAGGAAACCGTGCAGAACCTGATGGCGGTGCGCTTTGCCAATATCCTGTTCGAGCCGTTGTGGAAGTCCGAATACGTTGATCATGTGCAGATCACCGTGGCCGAAACCGTCAGCGTGGACGGGCGTGGTGCCTATTACGACAAATCGGGCGCGATGCGCGATATGGTGCAGAACCATATGATGCAGCTGTTGTGCCTGATCGCGATGGAGCCGCCCTATCACTTCGACCCCGATGCGGTGCGCGATGAAAAGCTGAAAGTCATCCGCGCGCTGGACCCGGTGCCGCAGAACGATATCGTGCGCGGGCAGTATCTGGCCGGGGGCGGGCAGGGCGGCTATCTGGAACATTGCGAAAACCCTGCCAGCAGCACCGAAAGCTATATCGCGCTGAAGGTGCATGTGTCGAACTGGCGCTGGAAGGGCACGCCGTTCTATCTGCGCACCGGCAAGCGGCTGCGGGCACGGGCGTCGGAAATTGCCATCACTTTCCGCGAACCGCCACACTCGATTTTCGACGACGCAAAGGGCTGGCGCGAAAACGTGCTGGTGATCCGGTTGCAGCCCGATGAAGGCATGAACCTGATGGTGATGATCAAGGAACCGGGTCCGGGCGGTATGCGCCTGATGCAGGTGCCGCTGGACATGTCCTTTGCCGGCGTGCTGGGCGAGGAGGCTGAGGATATCCCGGACGCCTATGAACGGCTGATCATGGATGTGATCCGGGGCAACCAGACCCTGTTCATGCGCGGCGACGAGGTCGAGGCGGCCTGGGCCTGGACCGACCCGATCATCGAAGGCTGGAATGCCACCGGCACCAAGCCACAGGGCTATGACGCGGGATCTTCCGGGCCGGAAGATGCGTTGATGCTGATGCACCGCGACGGGCGGCGCTGGCGGGAGATACGCTGATGGATTTTGTAACCTACCCTGATGCCGAGATGATGTATCTGGTGCTGGCCAAGCAGATCGCCAGCGAACTGGGTGCGTTTCTGCGCCGCGATGGCCATGCCTCGCTGTGCGTGCCGGGTGGCACCACGCCGGGTCCGGTGTTTGACACGCTGTCGGGGGTCGAGCTGGACTGGCCGAATGTGGCGGTGTTCCTGAATGATGAACGCTGGGTGCCGGAAAGCAACCCGCGGTCCAACACCCGCCTGCTGCGCGAACGGTTGCTGCGCGGGCCGGCGGCATCGGCCAACCTTGTGCCGCTCTATGCCCCGGCGGATCAGCCCGAAGACATGCTCGACGCTTTGTCGGCGGGCCTTGCGCCGCATCTGCCGATCTCGGTGCTGCTGTTGGGGATGGGCGCGGATATGCACACGGCCAGCCTGTTTCCCGGCGCCGATCTCCTGGAACAAGCCCTCGCCGCTGACGCACCGGTGCTGATGGCCCTGCGCGCCGATGCGGCGGGCGAGCCGCGCATCACCCTGTCGGCCCCGGCGCTCAGGACCGCGTTTCACACCCATATCCTGATCAAGGGCGCGGAAAAGCGTGCAGCCCTTGAGCGGGCGCAAAGCCTGTCCGTCGCGGAGGCGCCGGTGCGCGCCGTGCTGGATGTCGCAACCGTTCACTGGACCGAATGACATGAACCAACACTGGGACGCCCTGAAAGACCACCACGCGGCTGTTGAGGGTCGTCCGATCCTGGACCTGTTTGAGGATGGCACCCGCGCGGCGGAGTTTACCGCCCGCGCCGATGGCATGATCCTCGATTTCGCCAAGACCAACATTGATGCGCGCGGCCGCGCGCTGCTGCTGCAGCTGGCCGAGGCGGCCGGGCTGGCCGACAAGCGCGCGGCGATGTTTGCAGGGGCAAAGATCAATGAAACCGAGGGCAGGGCGGTGCTGCACACGGCCTTGCGCAACATGGATACGCCTTTGATGGTGGATGGCCAGGATGTGACCATCGCCCTGCGCGAGACCCATGCAAGGATGACGGCCTTCGCGGATGACGTGCGGACGGGCCGGTTCACCGGGCAGGGCGGCAAGATCACCGATGTGGTGAATATCGGGATCGGCGGGTCGGACCTTGGGCCTGCCATGGCGGTGCTGGCACTGGCACCGTTCCATAACGGGCCGCGCGTGCATTTCATCTCGAACGTCGATGGCGCGCATGCGGCGGATACGCTGCAAGGCCTGAACCCGGAAACCACGCTGGTGATTGTGGCGTCCAAGACCTTCACCACCATCGAGACGATGACCAATGCCGAAACTGTGCGGGGTTGGATGGCACAAAAGGTCGCCAACCCGGCGGCGCAGTTCGCCGCAGTTTCAACCGCTGCCGAGAAAACATCGGCCTTCGGCATCGCCAGTGAACGGGTGTTCGGTTTTGAAGACTGGGTCGGCGGGCGCTATTCGATGTGGGGGCCGATCGGGCTGTCGCTGATGCTGGCAGTGGGGCCGGAAGGCTTTGCCGCATTCCTGCGGGGCGGGGCGGCGATGGATGCGCATTTTCGCACAGCACCCTTCGCCGAAAACCTGCCCGTGCTGCTGGCGCTGGTCGGCATCTGGCACAACCAGATCTGCGGCTACACAACCCGCGCCGTGCTGCCCTATGATCAAAGGCTCAGCCGTCTTCCCGCCTATCTGCAACAGCTGGAGATGGAATCGAACGGCAAGCGCGTGGCGATGGATGGCACCGATCTGCCCTATCATTCCGGCCCCGTGGTCTGGGGCGAACCGGGCACCAACGGCCAGCACGCGTTCTACCAGCTGATCCATCAGGGCACGCGGGTTGTGCCATGTGAATTTCTGGTGGCCCGCCGCGGCCATGAACCCGATCTTGCGCATCAGCACCTGCTTCTGGTGTCAAACTGCCTTGCGCAATCCGAAGCGCTGCTGCGTGGCCGCAGCCTCGCGGAAGCCACCGCGATCATGGCGAAAAAGGGCCTGACCGGGGCCGAACTGGACCGTCAGGCCCGCCACCGCGTTTTCCCTGGCAACCGCCCCAGCACCACATTGGCCTATGATCAGCTGACGCCCTTTCTACTGGGCCAGATCATCGCGCTTTATGAACACCGGGTGTTTGTCGAGGGCGTGATCCTGGGGATCAACTCTTACGATCAGTGGGGGGTGGAGCTGGGCAAGGAACTGGCGCTTGCCTTGCAACCGATGCTGGAAGGCAAGGCGGATACCGCGGGCAAAGACGGATCGACCCGGCAGCTGGTGGACTGGGCGCGCGGCTAGCCTTCACATCGGGCAAAACTCACTGCGGGGGTCCGGGGGCACAAAGCCCCCGGGGCCGGTTATTTCAGAGCCGCGGTGACGATCACCTCCACCAGATACTCCGGTGTCGCCAGCTTCGCCTCACCGGTCGCGCGCGCAGGCGTGTGGCCCTGCGGCACCCAGGCATCCCACACAGCGTTCATCTGCGCAAAATCGGCCATATCCGCCATCCAGATCTGCGCCGACAGGATACGGGTCTTGTCGGTGCCGGCCTCGGCCAGAATGCGGTCTACCTCGGCCAGACAGGCGCGGGTCTGCCCCGCCACCGATGTGCCCGGCGCACCGACCTGACCGGCCAGCCAGATGATCCCGTTGTAGCACACAGCCTCGCTCATACGCGCGCCGGTGCCGATGCGTGTGATGTCGTCATTCATGGGGCAACTCCGCTTGTGAAAATCCCTCGCCTGCCTAGCGGGCAAGCGCCGCAAAGGGAAGGGGCGTTGCCGGGAGGGGACTGTAGAAGGATGATTGGGGGTGGAGCGGGTGAAGGGCGACCGGAGACAAAATCGAACCGGGATGCTCTGCCGCATTTTCCTTCATTCTCAATAAGTTAAGCCAGCTTGGCCTTCCGGTGGGTTTTCACCGTGTGTGCCTGACGTGCTGTCAGTGTGTGCCGCAACTTCTGATGCAGCTCCTTTTGCGTTTTAGAGTAGAGCGCCCGTTATCCGCAAGACGTTTTTGATTTACAGCTCTGTCCCGACGACCAAAAAGCCGAAAGAAATATCCCGCCCCTCCGGCCCGAACCCTGTATTCAACGAAAAGCCATTTGGTTTCTTTTCACTCACATGCGCTTGTCCTTCCGGCAACTCGA
The DNA here is from genome assembly GCF_004745575.1 of Pseudotabrizicola sediminis. Classification (GTDB taxonomy): domain Bacteria; phylum Pseudomonadota; class Alphaproteobacteria; order Rhodobacterales; family Rhodobacteraceae; genus Pseudotabrizicola; species Pseudotabrizicola sediminis. The sequence continues at coordinate 45,827 of NZ_RPEM01000001.1, forward strand.
TCGACACAAAATAGTGCTTCTTTACTGGCTCTGCGAAGTTCACAGCCAATTTTCCAATTCCGTGGTCGGTAACGCTGCTAATTCCTTTGGCGTGTTCTATGGCGAGTTTTCCGGATGCAAAATTTACGAACCCATGGGCTATGACGCGGGTTTTGCTCAGGTCAAGAATTTGACTTTCCAGCAGGGTTCCGCGCCTTATTTGCTCGTTCAGTTGTTCTGTAACTTCATCGCCCCACCTAACATGGTCCTTTTCCGCCGCGCTCGGATGCGTCACCCTGTAGAAACTTGCTGCAAATGCAGTAAGGGAAAATGCCTGAGCAATCGTTTCTATCAGCTTTCTTGTCGGGCCTTCTTTTTTTGGCTCTTTGATCATTTCACTGGCCCACGTTCTTCGATCCACTCCATGCAATAGACCAGTCGTCTTTGCCAAATGTCCACATAAAATGACCAAAAAATCTGAAGCCCTGACCTCACCAGGTGAAGCCGCGCGTTACCCCCGGTGGGGTCGCCTTCTCCACCGTCCGGGGCACCCCATACCGCGCCCCTGCCGCCCCTTGGTCCACCTTCCGGGACCGGGTGACGCCCCAACTTCCCACGCGATTAACACTCACAACGTTCCTTGACGTTTGACAAATGGTCCTGCTAGATGCCCTCACAGTCCACCAGAGGGGGCACAGCCATGAAGCAATTCGTCATCTATCGCAGGGTAAGCACAGAGGATCAGGGACGCTCAGGCCTTGGCCTAGAGGCCCAGACACGGGACATAGACCTGTATCTGAACAACTATGCCGAGACCCCCTTTGAGATCGCCGGGGCCTTCCTTGACGTGCTCTCTGGCCGGGACAATGACCGCCCGGAGTTGACCAAGGCCCTAGACCTGTGCCGCAGGACGGGGGCGGAGTTGCTGGTGGCGAAGCTGGACCGCCTGTCCCGCCGCGTGTCCTTCATCGCGGCAATCATGGATGACCCCAAGGTGCGCCTCCGGGTGGCCTCTATGCCCAACGCGGACAAGTTTCAGTTGCACATCTACGCCGCTCTTGCGGAACAGGAACGGGACTTCATCTCCCTGCGGACCAAGGCAGCACTGGCAGAGGCGAAGGCCAGAGGCCAGAAGCTAGGCGGGATGCGGGACAAGACCGGAAAGCGCAATGAGGCTGTCCAGAGGGGCGCACAGGCGTTTGCCCAGAAGTTGAAGCCCATTGTGGAACCTTTGCGGACCTCTGGGGCCACACTGGCGGATATCGCGGGGGCACTGGACGGGGCAGGGATCAGCACCGCACGGGGCGGTAAGTGGACCCCTACGCAGGTTAAGCGGGTGCTGGAGAGGATTGCATTGGGCGCATAGCTGATGTGTTAGCCATGATGTGGCTGCATGTCTTCCTATCTGTATTGTTGACGTGGCCTCCGGGGATCACCTTGGAGGCCTTTTGGTATACCCCGTGAACTTCCTTGGGTAATAACGCCTCTAACTGTCACTCTGATGGATAGTTAGTCTGCCGTAAGTCTATATCCGATCTAGACCTAAGTTGAACTTAGGTTAATCAAATATTTCATCCCCATACAGGCACCATCGGACCCCCTCAACGCACCTCCAGCCAACCCCACAACGCCCATCTAGTCCCCATACGGGAACCACCTTTCGACACCCCCGGAGATAGTCCCCACAAGGGGAGTATATCGTGATTTGTCAGATGCTTCCGGCATGTGCTTCATCCTCCGTGTGAACCACGAAAGGACACATCATGACCAAGCAACTGACCTCCATCTCCGCCCACCTGTGCCACGCCGGGGAGATCATAGACGCAATCGCAGAGGCCACCGTGAAGGCCACCCCAGACGCCCCTACAGTCCTCGCCCACATCGACGCGGCCCAGTCCTTCGTGACCGCCGCAGACGCCCTGTATGAGGCCGCAGAGAGGGTCGCCTTGGGTCAGCCTGTGGACACCCCGGAGTTGCTCTTTGCGTTGCGGGTGGCGGGCGTGAAGGCCGCAGAAGGTATCGACTTGCTGGCAGGGAAGCCGGTGGCGGGGAATGTGACGGTCTTCCCGATCACTGGCACCCACTGACGGGCGATGCTGGCGGGGTCGGCCAAAAACCCCTTCGCTTAGGACATTCCGTCCATCTCCATCCCCATCATTCCAATCCAAAGAGGAACAACGATCATGACACAATTCTACAATGCACCCGCCGAAGGCATCTCCCCAGAACAACTGTCAGCTTGGCAGAACCAGCTTGAACAGGCCACGGCGAAGACCTCTCCCACGGCTGGCATCCGCCCCACGGCATCCGTCGCCAAGGTGAACCAAGTGACCATCCAGAACGGGCAAGTCACCTCCCTCACGTCTAGCGCCAAGACTGCCTCCGGCTCCAAGACTGTCTATGCCACTCCGACCGAACTGGGCTTCATCCCGTTGCCGGGTGGAGGCAAGACGACCGTGGAAGCTGCAAAGGCTGGGGGTCTCATTCCGCATACTTGGAAAGAGGGCGACTCCCTCCCTTTTGACCAAGCCCCTGCCGCGAAAGAGGCACAAGACGGGGCACCCAAGGACACCCAAGACAAGGCACCAGACACCACCCATGCAGCCCACTTGGCGAAACTCGCCGGGGAAGTTCTGCGGGGAGTGGATCAGGCCCACGGGCCGCAGGTGACAGATGCCCTTGTGGATCAGGTGGCCGACAACGGCGACCCAGACTCGATCCTTGACCAACTGCCCGCTGGGGTCTCACCCACCCATGTCAAGCAGGTGATGGCGGGATACATCGCACAGGCCAATAACATGCTGTCTACTGTGGGGGCCTCTGTCCCCTTGCTGGAACAGATGCTGGATGCCGATGAGCTGCGGATTGCCCGCCGTGCCACGCTGGCAAATGCCCCGGATGAGATGACCCGCCTTGGTCAGATGGCCGTGGATCGTCTCGCCCAGATGCCCACCACGGACCCGGAGACATTCCGCGAAATGGTGGAAGGGATGGACCCCAAGGCCCGCAAGATGATCCGCCATGACCGAAACTCCGGGCAATGGATCGTGTCCCTTCCGGGGCACCCTGACATGGCTTACGGGGCGGCTGTCCGCCTTGGCCTTGTGAAGGTCTAAGCGACCCTTCCCGACTCCGTCTAGCTACCCTTCTACAGCCCTCCGAGATCACCTCGGGGGGCCTTTTTCGTTCAACCCGCCGCGCCCCATGCGGCCACTCAGAGGAAACCCGACAATGAAACTGAAATTCACCTCCGTCCCCCAGTCCGAGATTGACCGCCGTATTGAGAACCTGCGCAGCTACACGGCCAAAGCCGCAGATGCAGTGATTGCCGACATGGTAGACGCGCACAACCCGATTACCGATGCCATGGGCACCGATGCCGAAGTGACGGCACGGGCTGTCGTGGATATGGTCTCCGCCGCCATGAAGGCAGAGAAGATCGTGGCCTCAAAGGTTGCCGCCGATGCCGTGGCAGACCTCTACAGCGCCGCCACAGACAAGCCCCTGCCTCTCGCAAGGATCATCGCACACCGCATCCCAAGGCCGACCCACAATGACCGTCCGGGGCGCGTAGGATCATTCTGCAAGTGGCGGTGCGAGACAGAGGAAGGCGTTGTGCTGGTGGCTAGCACCGATTACCCGTTGGCTGATAGTGCCGCTGTGCTGTTGATCCTGCACGGGCTGCCGGACAATACACCAGTCACCCTGCGCCATTCTGACAAGGGCCACGATCACTACCGCCCGATGAAGCTGGGGACTGCCGCTGCCCACGGGATCAAGCGTTTGGAAGACCGCACCATGCTCCGCCTCTCGCGTGTGGCCGCATGAGTGACCCCTACAGGCTCTTTGCGATGCAGCCCGTGCATGTCCGGGGCAAGGGGGAGGTGGCCCCCAAGGGTCATGTCTCCGATGCACAGCGCGACATGATGGAAGCTGCCCAGCGCGGGGCAGGGGCACGACTGCCTCTCCAAAGTTTGGAGGGTCATTCAGACGCGCCCGGCACACCCCCAGACCCTTGGTCAAAGGAAGCGTGGGGCGTCCTGCGCTAAACCCTCACACACCCACCGGAGACCCCTTAGCGGGCCTCTGGTGACTCTCCCACGGCCCCTCCGATGCTGCACCCTGCCGACCCCCGCGCGGGTTTCGTTTCGTCGTCCTTCCTCGACCCGCAAGGGGTGCGATGGGGATCACGGCGGGGTGCAGCTTCCGAGGGGCTGGGGCGTGTCTGCCTGAATTTCAGGTGGACATGTTTCCTCACCATTCTTCCGCATGGCGTCCCTGTGCGCCCCATGGGAGTCTCCTTTCGGCCCCTGTGGGTGCCCGTGGGAAGGCTGCCGGTGGCGTCATGCCGAGGAATGATCCTCAGCGGCGCAAGACGCGCCTGATTTCCCACATCGAAAGGAACAACGATGAACAACTTGCCTACCACCACCACCAGCAAAGCCCCTGCGCCGCTTCCGGGAACCATCCCAGCAATCTGCCACGGGGTGCCCTTTATGACCTCTCTGGCGATTGCCGAGATGACCGGGAAGCGCCACGACAACGTGAAACGGGATGTTGAACGGGAACTGACAAGCCTAGGCGAAGACGCCCTCAAATTTGAGGCGGTCTATCTTGCTGGCAACGGGGAACGCCGTCCCTGCTACGCCCTCCCCGGTGAATATCTGCTTTTCATCGCATCCGCCTATGACGCCAAGCTCCGGATGCAGATCATCCGGCATTGGTCCGCCTTGAACAACGGGACCGCTGCCCCTGCGCCTGATGCTGCCAATGTCTTTGTCCAGCGCCTGATCTCCGGGGGCATCGAAGGACGCCGGGAACAGCTACGGAAGGACGAAACAATCGCCCGCGCCTTCCGGGAACCGAACACACGGCGGGCATACCTAGCCTTCGCTGGCAAGCCGTAGCGCCCCCGCAGAGTCCCGCACAGGGCATCTGACGTAAATCCCACACCCCCACAGGGGAAGCCTTGCAGGGCCTCTCCTGTCTACCCTGTGGCCTCTCTGGTGATATTGCCTGTAGGGAGGGAGTAGGGAGTGGATGCACACCAGGGGGCATGTATTGATTACCCCTTCGCTTAGGTGGGGGCCCCCCTTTACATATATAAGACATGTATAAAGGGATGCTCAATGTGATGCCCTTGGGCTGTCCTTGATGTGCCAACACTCCCGACACCCTCCCTCCCAAATTCACCCTTGGTCTACACCATCAGGGGCACCATTTGATAACCCAAAGGCCCGCTTCATGGCCCTTGTCGTGACACGCAACTTCGCTGTGTCGCCACCATAGACCCGATCACCAATCCCGCCCAGCGCGTGACCAAGGATCAGGTTTTGGTCTAGGGACACCACCTCTGCCAGCATGAGCCGATCTTTCATGTTGTGCCGCAAGGAATGGACAACGTGCTTGGGGTTTGTCGTCACCCTCCGCACCTGTTTCATCAACGCAGCAGAGGCCGCATCGCTGCCCCTGTCTCGCCCATAATCAGGGAACAGCATTGTGCACCCCACGGCCAGTTTAAGGGCCTCTTTGGCTGCATCCAGTGCGTCCCCAACAAGGGGCACCGCCCGCCTAGAGGTTTCAGTTTTCAGACTGCGGACTTCGTTCCAAGTCACGCGGATATGCGGAAAGGGGCCGGACACGTCCACGTCATCCACCGTAAGCCCCGTGACCTCTGCCAGACGGCACCCTGTGCCTTCCAAGATGCGCCAAACCAACTGCAATGACGGCTTAGACGCCGAAAGCACCTGTTGCCGCACCGCTGCCAGAACATCGGACGGGAAGGGGTCGCGCTTCTCTCCCGCCTTCTGACCTCTGCGCCTCGCTGCCTTCGCCACTGGCAGATCGTGAAAGGGGTTCTCTGTGGTCTTGTGCAAGTCAAACTCTTTGAGACCAAAGTTGACCACGGCAGAGAGGACCGACAACTCCCGGCCCACGGTTGATGCACTCACCTTCTCACCGATGCCCTTGCCTGTGACCCTCACCCGGTCAAGCATTTCGTCCCGAACCTTCCGGGCATCCTCTCTGGTGATGGACGGCAATTCGGGGTCTCTGCCGATCACGGCAATCGCCGCATCAACCACCCTGTTGGCGAAGCCTACCACCCGGCTATCCGTGGAAGGATCATCCACCCGCACATGCTCTTTCAGATACAGCTTCCGGGCATCCCCAAGGGTTGCGAGGGGGCCTTGTATCTCTCCAGCCCATGGCGAAGCAGGTTGATCGTATGGCGCTCCACCGGGGGCACCCCTTGTGGCTCATAGTCATACCCGTGGGGATACGCCTCTGCGATGCTGTCCGCTGTCAATTCAAGGTCTCTGTCGCTGGCACCCGCTGCCACCAGATCAGCCCGACGCCGCAGCGCCTCCGCATAGGCTTCCCGCTCCGTTGCCTTGGCACTGGACGCCTTCTCTGACCGCACCCGGCCTAGCTTGGCCTCTGCAATCTCTTTCTCGACTTCGGCATGATATCGGGGATAGGCCGCAAGGGCCTCTCGCTCCGACTCACCCAACTTTCGCTTGAACTCCCGCTTGGTGATGATCGCGGAAACGTCCTTGGGCACTCTCCGGCGATACTGCCAACTGCCCGATTTGGTGCGCTCAACGTATTGCAAAACAAGTCCCATGTGTGCCCCGTGTGTGCTGTAATGTGCACCGGAGAGAACCGCAAGGGCTTGAATTACTGAGAAAAAAGGCTGCCCAGAAGGGCAAATGGAGCGGGTGAAGGGAATCGAACCCTCGTCATCAGCTTGGGAAGCTGCTTCTCTACCATTGAGATACACCCGCGTTGTGAGGTGAATACCTGCTTGGCGGCGTGAGTGCAAGGCGCCGCTGCGGGGGTGGGTTTCACTTTTTGTGGCGGAACCGTCTGCCGCTCTATGCCTCGTCGCCTTCGGCTTCCGTCGCCACCGATGCATCGCCGCCCAGGGCATTGTAGCGGCGGTCGGCCAGCCATTGCAGGCGTTTGGCCTGGGTCAGCAGCACCCGGCGCAGGCCGCCCTGTACCTTACGCTCGGCGATCACCTGCGCCAGCCGTGACAGGATCAGCGCGCGCCGCGCAGTGCGGAAATCGGGGTGCGAGCGGATTTTGTGGACATGGTCCGACACGATCCGCCAGCGCAGCGACGGCGGGGCGGTGACAGCAACCACCGGCAGCGGCGGGTCCTTTTCGTTCAGCACGGCCTTGAAGGTGCTGTTGGCAACGGCGGTCTGATAGACCAGATGTTCCAACGCGTTCAGATGCGCCCGCGCGCCCGTGTCGGCCTTCGGGGTCCGCTCGAACTGGGGCAGGGGCCAGACCTCGATCTCGAACACCTCGAACGGGTCGAGAACCGACATGGCCACCGCATCGGTGCGCTGGTTGGTCAGGTGGCGGCGGATACGGGTGCTGATCTTTTCCTTGGTCTGGCCGACATAGATCGGCTCGCCGTCATAGTCGAAAAACGCATAGACGCCCCAGGTGAAGGCCCCGACCGGGCGGCTGCGGCCTGCGACAGGGTCGTGAAACGGGGCCGACAGGAACTTTGCCAGATTGGCCCGAAGATCTTCGGTCTCGAACGGAGGGAAGTTGGTGTCATCGGGGTTTCGGTCGGTCATTGCGGTTGCTTATGCCACCAAGGCCAGTCGGTTGCGCCGCAAAACCGGTTCAAACACCGCATCCGCCAGATGCCGGACCACGGGAACCGCCACGCCGTCGCCCGCCAGTTTATAGGCGTCATTGTAACGCTCTGGCAGGATGAACGTATCTGGCAGGCCCATCAGGCGCACAGCCTCACGCGGGGACAAGAGGCGCGAGCGGACGCTGTCGCCTTCGACCACCATGATGGTCTGGCGGCTGGACCCGCCCGACGGGGTGCGCAGGCAGCCTGCCACATCGTCAAACCTGACCTCGGCGCGCTGGCGCTTCACGCCTGCCGCATCGGGCCGGGTGCGGCGGTAGACGGTGCCGACCTTGCGCGTGCCAAGCTGCTTTGCGGCGTCCACCTTGCCGCGGTTCAGATCGGTCATCAGCGACAGCAGATAATCGGTTTCTGCCGCCGTATGCCAGATCACGCCCTGTGGCTGCTCTTCGATCACGTCAGACAGCGCCAGATTGCGCGCGGCGGGCACCGGCAGGTTCCACCAGAGCCAACGCGACCGGGCGGCACTGGACAGCAGCGCCTGACCCTCGATCAGGGCAGGGGGATGCCAGACCGAAGACGGCGCATCTTGTATGCTCCCCTCGGGCAGGCGCAGATCGCCGCGCACGCCGATGATGAAAAATCGCGGGCGCGACTGGGGCAGGAAATGCACCGCATCGACCACCACCGCACCAAAGCGGTAACCAAGGCCGGAAAACGCGGCGGCCAGTGTGGCAAAATCGCGGCCACCATTGCTGGTAATGGCACCATACACATTCTCGACCGCCACGATCTTGGGCCCGCGCCCATCGGCATTCAGATCGCGCACCAATTGCCAGAACGGCTTGAACATGCCCGAGCGTTTGCCCGCCAGCCCCGCCCCCTTGCCCGCCAGCGACAGATCCTGACAGGGAAAAGACGCCCAGACCAGATCGGCGGTGCCCGGAATATCGGCACAGGTAAGGGTTGCAACATCTTGCAGCACCAGTTCCGCGCCGCCGTGGTGGTTGGCCCGGTAGCTGTGCGCCTTTTTCGGATCAATGTCATTGGCGAACAGGCAAGACCACGCAGGTCCAAGGCCAAAGCCCGCCATGCCGCCGCCTGCGAAGAAATCGTAGTAAGTGTGCGGCATGATCCCTCCGTCGCCAGATGTTGATTACCGCAAGGCCATGGGCCTTGTCCAAGACTATCCGGCAGCACCGTTTATCGTCGCGCAAAATCCGGTGGGGTTCAAGAACAAAGTGGCAACCTGCGGGGGCTTGCGCAGACGCGGACGAAGGCACTGGATGCGCGCCGGAACGAAATGGACCAAAAACAAAACCCCCGGTGCGCGGGGCACCGGGGGACAGGCAGCATATGGGTCGGCCCCCGCGTCTGGGGACGTTGATCAGCAAGGAGGCCCATATGCGCCCCAAAGCGCGGGGGAGTGACGCCCCGCGCAATGTAGGGGTCTTACATCGCGGGCAGCAGAACAGTGTCGATCACATGGATCACGCCGTTCGACTGCCTGACATCGGCGATGGTCACGGTGGCGACATTGCCCATGCCATCGGTGATGTTGACCGCATCGCCATTCATCGTGATGGCAAAGTCACAGCCGCCCACGGTGCTGACGGTGTGGGTGCCGCCGCCATCCGCGATCATCTTGCCGATGTCGGCTGCCATCGCATTTGCGGCAACCACGTGACAGGTCAGGATCTTGGTCAGCTGATCCTTGTTTTCCGGCATCAGCAGGGTTTCAACCGTGCCGGCGGGCAGCTTGGCAAAGGCGTCATTGGTCGGCGCGAACACGGTGAACGGGCCTTCCCCTGACAGGGTTTCGACCAGACCGGCGGCCTGCACGGCAGCCACCAGCGTGGTGTGATCGGCCGAGTTCACGGCGTTTTCGACAATGGTCTTGTCTGCAAACATCGCGGCACCGCCGACCATCGGGTTTTCCTGGGCGAAGGCGGCAAAGGTGGACAGCGCAAGGACCGAGGCTGCAAGTGTGAATTTCATAAGACATCTCCCGTTTGACAGAGGCAGGATCATCCTGCCTTCACCAATGGATACGAGAGGCTGTCGAAGCAAGTTTCAGGCGGGTGCAAAATTTTTTGCGGGTACTTTTAAAAGTTGGGTCTGCCTGCAACCGACCCCTGCCTGCGGTGCAGGCAAGGGCTGCGCCTAAAGGTCGGCGGTCAGGATGACAGGACCGGTGGGCGCGCCTGTGGGCGAGCCGCCAGCCGGTTCGACCGACACGGCCAGCACCCAGCCGGCAGGCGGGCGCGGGTATTCCACATCCAGCGGGTCCGCCCCCAGCAGGCCCAGCGACACCGGGGCCGCCCCCGGCGCAATCACCCAAAGTTCATGCGTCTGGCCTTCGGGGGCAGGGGCGCCGGCCACGCGGGTCACCATCAGCATGTTGCCGTCATGGCGCGCCTCATAGACCAGTGCTGCATCCGGGCTGCCAAGGCTGGCAATCACCGCACCGGGCGCAGAGGGCGGCATCAGCAGGAACACGCCAAAGCCCACAACCGCCGCGGTTACCGCCCCGGCCAGCCACAAACGCCAGCCACCGCGCAGGGCGGAGTGTTTGGGGAACAGCCGCGATTCGATGCGTGGCAACAGGTCGGGCGGCACCGGCACGCTGGCGTAGCCCTCGTTCAGCGGGGCCAGATGCGCGACCCAAGCCGAGACTTTTGCCGCAAAAACGTCATCTGTTTTCAGTCGCTCTTCCACGGCCAGCCGCTCGGGCAGGTTCAGAACGCCCAGCACATATTCTGCGGCCAGAGCGTCGTCTTCTTCCTGCGGGGTCAGGGGGGCGTCGGTCATTGCTCCAGACACTCCCGCAGTTTGAGCAAAGACCGCCGCAGCCAGGTCCGCATGGTGTTGAGCGGGATGTTGTGGCGCAGCGCCAGCGCATCATAGGACAACCCGTCCAGATAGGCCCCGCGCACAGCATCGGCGCGGGCGGGCTCCAGCGTGTCAAAACACTCCGACACGCGCCGCGCCTCGCCCTTGGCGATCAGCCGGACCTCAGCCCGCGGCGCGGTGTCGGCAATCAGGGCTGCCGCATCATCATCGTTCTGTTCGGGTTTGCGGGCGCGAAGGCGGTCAATGGCATGGTTGCGCGACAATGCCACCAGCCATGTCATGCCTGCCCCGCGTGACGGATCAAACCGCCCCGCCCGCAGCCACACTCTGGTAAACACTTCTTGCAACGCATCCTCCGCTTCTGATCTGGTGCCAAGGATACGGACCAGCACACCCATAAGTTTCGGCCCGGCCTCGTGATAAAGCGACCGGAAGGCCGCGCGGTCTTGCGCGGCAATACGTTCGAGCAGCAGACAGGTCTCGGTGGGGGTGGGCGCGGGTGCGGTCATGGCGCAAAGGCTATCATGCGGACGTGGCATTGCCAGCCCCAAAACGCGCCCTCAGCCACGCCGCCTGCGCCCCTCTCGCCCGCCGGAAGTGTTGAAAGACACGTCCGGCAGGGTCACGATCGCCGCCAGTGAGGGGAAGGTATCCACCGCATGCGGGATGGCATTGGCGTTGACGAAATGTTCCTGAAACCGCGGCTCGATGGCGGTTTCGACCTTGTGGATCTGATGCACCGTGGCTTCGATCTGGTCGCGTGCCGCCACATTGCACAGGGCGATCCGCGCGCCGGTGCCAGCGGCGTTTCCGGCACTTGTTACCTTGTCCAGCGGCGCATCGGGGATCATGCCCAGCACCATGGCGTGCTTGGGGCTGATATGCGCCCCGAACGCCCCGGCCAGTGTCACACGGTCAACGCGGTCGATGCCCATTTCATCCATCAACAGTCGCGCCCCGGCATAAAGCGCCGATTTCGCCAGCTGGATCGCGCGAATGTCGCCCTGCGTCACCATGATGCGCGGCCCGCCCTCGGCGCTGCCGTCATGCAGCAGATAGCTGTGGGTGCGCCCCTCGGCCACGCAGCGCGGCGTGCCGGTCTGTTCCGGCCCGCCGATCAGCCCGCCGGGGTCCACCAGCCCCGCCATCCGCATTTCTGCCACCGCCTCGATGATACCCGACCCGCAAATGCCGGTGATGCCGCTGGTTGCGGTGGCCGCAGCAAAGCCCGGATCATCCGACCACAGGTCCGACCCGATCACCCGAAAGCGCGGCTCTTTGGTGATGGCATCAATCTCCACCCGTTCAATCGCGCCGGGGGCGGCGCGCTGGCCGGAGCTGATCTGCGCGCCCTCAAACGCGGGGCCGGTGGGGGACGAACAGGCCAGCACCCGGGTCTTGTTGCCCAAAAGCAGTTCGGCATTGGTGCCGACATCGACGATCAGCACCATATCGTCCGACTTGCCCGGTTCCTCGGACAAGGCCACCGCCGCCGCATCGGCCCCGACATGGCCCGCGATGCACGGCAGCAAATACACCCGCGCCGCCCGGTTGATCGCCGCAAGGTCCAGATCGCGGGCATCAAGCGACAGGCTGCCGGACGTGGCAAGCGCAAAGGGTGCCTGACCCAGTTCCACCGGGTCTATCCCCAGCAGCAGATGGTGCATCACCGGGTTGCAGACCACGACGGCCTCATAGATGCTGGCCGGATCGATGCCGCCTTCCGCCGCGATGGACAAGGCCAGCGCATTGAGCGCCTCGCGCACCACGCGGGTCATCTCGACATCGCCACCGGCGTTCATCATCACGTAAGACACCCGGCTCATCAGATCTTCGCCAAAGCGGATCTGCGGGTTCATCACCCCGCCCGAGGCCAGCACCCGCCCGTCGCGCAGATCGCACAGATGTGCCGCGATGGTGGTCGAGCCAAGGTCGATGGCAAGGCCGTGAATCGCGCCATCATGAAAGCCGGGCCAGATGTCGAGGATGCGGGGCAGGGCATCGTGATTGCCCTTGTGCAGGGCGACGGTCACCTTCCACTGGCCCTTGCGCAACACCGGCTGCAAGCGGCGCAGGATCGCCAGATCGGCGGATACGTCTTCCACCTGCCACTGGTCGCGCAAGGCAAGCGCCAGACGCTCAAAATCGCCGGTGGGTTCGTGCATGTCGGGTTCAGCCACCTCGACGTACAAAAGCCGCGTGGCGGGGTCCATCGCGATGACCCGCTCGGTCGCCGACTTGCGGATCACCTGTTTGTGCACCTGGCTTTCGGGCGGCACGTCGATGACCACATCGCCCATCACCTGTGCCTGACAGCCCAGACGGCGGCCATCCAGCATCCCGCGCTTCGATTTGTAGCGCTCTTCCACCGCGTTCCATTCGGTCAACGCATCTTCATGCACCGTGACGCCGTGTTTGGAAAACTCGCCATAGCCCGGCGTGATCTGGCACTTCGAACAAATGCCGCGCCCGCCACAGACCGAGTCGAGGTCAACCCCCAGCTGCCGCGCTGCCGTCAGCACAGGCGTGCCAAGCGCAAAATGCCCGCGTTTGCCAGACGGGGTAAAGATCACAAGGGGGGTGTCGGAGGGGTCGTCAGACATGGGCATTCTCCTGCGCGCCCGGCGGTTCTAGGCCGGAGGGCGGCGTCTTCAAGGCGACGGAGTGCGTCGTCTGAAAGCTGTAGGCGATTTCGGTGAAGCAATCGGCGGCAAAGACATAGAACCAGCTCATCGGCCCTGTCGCTTGCAAAATGCCATGCACGGCCCCACCGGGAATGAACAGGGCCACGCCCGGCGACAACTGCCAGCCCGTGCCGTCGATCATCACGATGCCATGCCCGGACAGCCCGAAATACACCTCGGCCTGCGGGTGGCTGTGCAGGGTAAAGGTGTCACCGACGGCAATATGGGCGACACCGCAGGTCAGGCTGTCGGTCGGGGTGATCTGGCCGGAAAACAGGCTTTGCCAGCGCACAGAACCACAGGACGGATCGGCCCATGTTTCCATGGGCTGATCTGCGGCGTTCAGGGCAAAAGGCGTGCTCAAGATGGCTCAGGCACGGCCGCGACGGCCACCGCGACGGCCACCGGCGGCCTGACTGGCCGCGCTTGAGGCTTCGGCAAAGGTCATGCCGCCTTCAACCGCCTCCAGCACCTTGGCAAAGCGGATCCATTCGCCGCCATTGGCATCATGGTTCATCAGGAAATTGGCGGCGCGGATCGCTTCCATTTCCTGCAGGCGTACCGGGTTCATGATCGCGCTGGTCATGCCCGCGCCAATCGCCATCGGCAGGAACGCCGCATTGATGCCGTGCCGGTGCGGCAACCCGAAAGAGATGTTCGACGCGCCGCAGGTGGTGTTCACCCCCAGCTCTTCGCGCAGACGGCGCACCAGTGCAAACACCTGCTGGCCAGCGCTGCCCATGGCCCCCACCGGCATCACCAGCGGATCGACCACGATGTCATGTGCAGGAATGCCGAAATCGGCGGCGCGTTCGACGATCTTTTTCGCCACCGCAAAGCGCACATCCGGGTCTTCGGAAATGCCGGTGTCATCGTTCGAGATGGCCACGACCGGCACGTTGAATTTCTTTACCAGCGGCAGCACCAGTTCCAGCCGGTGTTCTTCGCCGGTCACCGAGTTCAGCAAAGGCCGCCCCTCGCAGGCCATCAGGCCGGACTCGAGCGCGCCCGGCACGGAAGAGTCGATGCACAAAGGCACGTCGACTGTCGCCTGGATGATCTCGATCAGCGCCTTCATCAGCGGCGGTTCGACAAAATTGTTGTCGGCATAGCGCGGGTCTTCCGCCATCTTGTTGGTGAAGACCGCGCCCGAATTCACATCCAGCACCGTGGCCCCACAGGCGACCTGTTCCAGCGCGTCGCGGATCACGGTCTCGAAATTGCCCGCCTCCAGTTCAGCGGCCAGCTTCTTGCGCCCCGTGGGGTTGATCCGTTCGCCAATCACGCAAAACGGCTCGTCAAAGCCGATGATGACGGTTTTTGTCTTTGATTCAATAACGGTGCGGGTCATTCTTAAACCTTTTTCTCAGGCGGCCACAGCGGGTTTTCCCGCCGCACCGCCATGTTCTGTCACCCAGGCGGCATTGGTCTTGATCCCCCCAAGCGGGAAGAAATGGACCTGTTCAATGCCAAAGCCGGGGTTTGCCGCCTTGTGCGCGGCAAGGGCAGTCAGCACATCGGCGGGTTCATATGGCATCAACAGCTTGGTCACATCCATGGCCCGCTTTTGCAAGACCTTGAGCGACGGGCCCACCCCGCAGGCGATGGCGAACTTGATCAGGGTCTGCAGCTTGGCAGGCCCCGCGACGCCAATGTGAACCGGCAGTTTGATCCCCTCGGTTTGCAGGCGTGTGACCCAGTCAATCACCGGGGCCGCATCAAAGCAGAACTGCGTGGCCATCGCCATCCGTGCATCCGTCCGCTCGGCAAAGGCCGATTTCCAGCGCGCGGCCTCCATCACCATCCGGTCCGATCCGTCAGGGTCGATGTCGCGGTTGCCCTCGGGGTGGCCTGCCACGTGCAAGCGGTCAAAGCCGTCAAACGCGCCCGACTCCAGCAACTGCATCGAGGTGCTAAAGTCGCCCACCGGCTGCGCCACACCGCCGGCCAGCAGCAGGCCCTGGCGCACGCCGACATCGCGGTAACGGCTGATCCAACCGGCAAGCGTGGCCCGGTCCTTGATGATGCGCGCCGGGAAATGCGGCATGGCGGTAAAGCCTTCCTCTCCCACACGGCGCGCAGTGGCCACCATCTCCTCAATCGGGGTGCCGTCGATATGGGCGATGTAGACGCGGGTGCCTGCGGGCAGCAGGGTGCGGAAATCTTCGACCTTTTCGGCGGTGCGCGGCATGACCTCGATCGAATAGCCTTGCAGGAAGGCCTCCAGTTGGCCGTGCGATGGCGCGGCGGCGGCGGTCTTGGTGCGGAAATTGAACAGGGCCATCAACCTCTCCTTCAGGGTCATGCGTGGTGCCTCAGGCCTTGGCCCAGCCATCCGCTGCGATCAGTGTTTTCAGACGGAGGGTGTCGTATTCCGCCTCCAGCCGGGCGGCCTCGTCGCGGGCGACATCTTCCTGCTCACCCTCGACCTCATAGGGGGGCGCTTTACGCCATTCGGCCAGATAGGCATCGGCATCCTTGGCGCCGATCTTCATCGCACAGCGATCAATCGCCTGTTCGAAGCGTTCCGTCAGCTGCACCTTGGCCCCCCGCCGGCCCTTGCCCACAATCACCTGTGCGGGAATGTCACGCCAGAAAACCACTGTCACTTCGGCCATGGCATGATTCCCTCCCGACATCTGCACCTTTCCGTTCTAATCGGCCCTTTGCGACAAGAGGGTGCGTTTTCGACATGGCGCGTCGCATCTGCGACCCGAGGGCAGACAACCGGTCGCCGCATGAGTGCTTGCGGGGGCTAGGGATCAGCGCTACGTTTGCGGTAACCACATATGGAGGGCGGTTATGACGCCCGAGCGTCCCCGAGGGGGGGGCGCGTCGCAAATGCCGATTGAGCCAGATGATGGCTCTCGTCTCGTCGAATCGTCACCCCCTCAAAAGCCGGGGCAGGGCACGCTATACGCGGCGCTCGACCTTGGCACCAATTCTTGCCGGATGCTGATTGCCCAGCCAAAGGGAAGTCAGTTCACGGTGGTGGACAGTTTTTCGAAAACTGTCCAACTGGGCATCGGGCTGGAAGCCTCGGGCCGGCTGTCGCGTGCGTCAATGGGGCGGACGGTGCAGGCATTGCGGATCTGTCAGAAAAAGATCGAACGGCACGGCGTGAAACGGATGCGGCTGGTCGCGACCGAAGCCTGCCGCCGCGCCCGCAACGCCCGCGATTTCATCCGCCAGGTCAAACGCGAGGCCGGGCTGTCGCTGGAGATCATCACGCCGGAAGAAGAGGCGCGGCTGGCGGTCATTTCCTGCGCCCCTTTGGTCAACGAACGGACCGAGCAGCTTTTGGTGGTTGATATCGGCGGCGGGTCGACCGAGCTTGTCTGGATCGACCTGTCAGGCGTGATCCCTGAAAACCGCCCCCGCGCGATCATGAGCCTGCATTCCGGTTTTGACGCCCAGCCGATAGGCGGGGCGCGGGTGGTGGACTGGATCTCGGTGCCGCTGGGGGTGGCCACCTTGCGTGACCAGTTCGGCGATGTTGATGATGACGCCGCCCGATTTGCGCTGATGAGCTGGTTCTTTGAAGAACAGCTGGCCAGTTTTTCCCCCTATAACGCCCAGCATCCGCGCGAAGGGTTCCAGATCATCGGGACCTCTGGCACAGTGACGACTGTGGCCGCCAGCTATCTTGGGCTGCGCCGCTATGACCGGACCAAGGTGGACGGGTTGCAGATGACCAGCGACCAGATTGATTTCGTGATCCGCGACTATCTGGCGCTTGGGCCAGAGGGGCGGCGCACCGACCCGCGCATCGGGCGCGACCGCCATGCGCTGATCATGTCCGGCGCGGCTATCCTTCAGGCCTTGATGCGGATATGGCCAACCGACCGCCTTTCCGTGGCCGACCGTGGCCTGCGCGAGGGGCTCTTGTATGCCCAGATGACCGCCGATGGCGTGTTGACCGAAGGACCGTTCACATGAGTGAAAAAACCACATCTGGCCGTGGCCAGCGCGAATTGCGGGTGCGGGTGAAAACCGCCAAGGGGCGTAAATTGTCGTCCACGCTGTGGCTGGAGCGTCAGCTGAACGACCCATATGTGATCCGGGCGCGCAAAGAGGGCTACCGGGGCCGTGCGGCCTACAAGATTTCGGAACTGGATGACCGCTACGGCTTTCTGAAGCCTGGCGCGCGGGTGGTTGACCTTGGCTGCGCGCCGGGGGGGTGGTGTCAGGTGGCGGTGGTGCGGGTGAATGCGCTGTCACAGAACCCGAAAAAACCGGTGGGCACCGTGCTGGGAGTCGATCTGCAGGAAATCGAGCCGATTCCGGGGGCAGAACTGCACCAGCTGGATTTCCTGTCGGACGGCGCGGATGACATGGTCAAGGGCTGGCTGGGCGGGCGGGCCGATGTGGTGCTGTCCGACATGGCGGCGGCGGCATCGGGGCATAAGGCGACGGACCATTTGCGAATCGTCGCGCTGATCGAGGCGGCGCTGGATTTTGCGTTTGACGTGCTGGAGGACGGCGGCACCTTTGTCGCCAAGGTTCTGGCGGGTGGGGCGGAAAACACCATGCAGGCCATGCTGAAGAAGAACTTCACCAAAGTTGCCAATGTGAAACCGGCGGCCAGCCGGTCTGACAGTTCGGAAAAGTTTGTGGTGGCCATGGGCTATCGGGGGCGGGCGCTTGCAGCGGCAAAAGCTGCGGAAGAGGATGAGGATTGATCCGGTTCTGACAACAATCCGGCCTATGCGAAAGGCACCCCGCGGGGTGCCTTTTCACAAAAATCCTGCGAATTTTGAGGCGTTGCGCCCTTAGCCGCCCCAGCTGCGGACCGGGCCGCAATCCATGTGGACAAAATCAGACCGCGAGTATTTTCCGACGCCGCCAGAGGCACAAGCCGCGGCCGCTTTGGCCATCTGACCCACCGAGCGTGACTTCAACCGCAGATCGGCGGCCTGACCCTTGAGGTGCAGCGAGTTCCGGGCGACCCCGCCCGACTGCGACCGCAGCATCGCATTGGTGCGCGGGCTGCGATAACCCGACAGCATCATATAGGGTTCGCTCACGTCCATCAGCCGGTGCGCCGCTGCCATGATATCCACCGTGCGCGCGTCGATTGCGGTGACGTCATTCGAACGCCAGTCGCGCATGAAGTGATTGATTTCCTTCATGGCTTCGGGAATGTACTTCCCTTCGATCCAGTAGATCGTGTCAATTCCTTCACCTGTCCGCCCGGAGTACATGCGGATGCGGCGAATGTCGCCCGCACCGCGCAGCAGACCGAACGCGTTGGAGTATGTCGGAGCCGCAACCATAACGGACGCGGCGAACGCGCCCAGCAAGCCACGCCGCGAAAAACCCAGCTTCGATGTCTCTGTCATTCTTACGCCTGTCCCGTCGCATTGTTGACCACCTAGACGGCGGTTCGTCTGCACTTATCCCCAAGTGTGCAGATCTTATGCCACAGCATATTATGCAACCCAAGGGCAGATTCTCCGCCAGTTCCCGTAATGACGCCCATCGGCAAAATTTTGCTGAAAGATGCACAGCGAATGTGCGGTATTTTTCTTAAGGAATTGTTGCGAGAAAGTAACGAAATCGGGCGTAAACGTGATCTGCTGGCCGGAACGTGAATGGACAGTGCCGCCAACTTCGCGGAAAGTCGGGAAAACATTGATAAATATCGCAAGGGTGATTTCACGATGAACGGATTGACTGGGGTGGCTGCGCTGCGTGGAATTTTGCTGTCGGCATCTTTTTTGGCTTTTGCCGCGCAGGCCCCGCTGTTGGCGCAAACTCTTCCCAGCCCGTTTGTCCAGACCATTGCCGTTGAGGCCAGCGAAGATGATGCCGTGGCGGCTTTCTACCTCGAAAACGGCTATAGCACCCTGTGGACCGGTGCTGCAGAGGTGGATGTGCAGCGCCGGTCGGCCCTGTTTGCGGCGCTGTCACGGGCGGCTGATCACGGCCTGCCGGTCGCGCGTTATAATGTGACCCGGCTGGCGGCGATGCTGTCGGGTGCGCAGACCGAAGGCGACCGCGCCCGGGCCGAGGTGGCACTGACCCGGGCCTATCTGGCCTATGCCCGCGATCTGTCCTCTGGCGCCACAGAGCCGAAAACCGTTGATCCCGGCATCGTGCGCGAAATCACGCGGCCCGATCCGGCACGGCTGCTGTCGCAGATCCAGACCCGCAACCCCGCAGAGGTTTTGCAGGGGTTGGTGCCGGCCTCGCCCCACTATGCGCAACTGATGCGGACCAAGCTGGGGCTTGAGGCCGGGCTGGCACAGGGCGGCTGGGGTCCGGTTGTCACTGCCACCTCACTGGCCCCCGGTGATGCGGGCGACAGTGTCGTGGCCCTGCGCGACCGGCTGATCGCCATGGGCTATCTGACCCGGTCGGCCACCAGCCGCTATGACGCGGCGATAAAGGCCGCCGTTCAGCGGTTTCAGCTGGATCATGGACTTACCGCCGATGGCAAGTCCGATGCGGCCACCCTGGCTGCGCTGAACATCGCGCCGCAAGAGCGGTTGAAGTCGGTGATCGTGGCGATGGAACGGCTGCGCTGGATGCACGATACCCCGTTGGGCGACCGGCACATCTGGGTCAACCTGCCGGAGTTCACCTCCAAGATCATCGATCAGGGCCGGGTCACGTTCGAGACCCGCGCAGTGGTGGGCAAGAACGTGCCCGCGCAGCGCACGCCCGAGTTTTCCGACATGATGGCGCATATGGTCATCAACCCCAGTTGGGGGGTTCCGCGGTCGATCATCGTGTCCGAATATCTGCCGCTGTTGCAGCGCAACCCAAATGCGGTCAGCCACATGCAGGTGATCGACAACCGGGGCCGCGTGGTGCCGCGCGGGGCGGTGAATTTCGCCGGATATTCGGCGCGCAGCTTTCCCTTCGGCATGCGCCAGCCGCCGTCTGACAGCAATGCGCTGGGGCTGGTGAAGTTCATGTTCCCCAACAAGCACAACATCTATCTGCATGATACGCCTGCAAAAAACCTGTTCAGCCATGAGGTGCGCGCCTACAGCCATGGCTGCATTCGTCTGGCCGACCCGTTCGATTTTGCCTATGCGCTGCTGTCGTTGCAATCGGATGATCCGCAGGGCGACTTTGAACGGCATCTGAAAACCCGCAATGAAACCACCGTAAAGCTGGAGCAAAAGGTGCCGGTGCATCTGGTGTACTTTACCGCCTGGCCGGGGGCGAAGGGACAGATGACCTATCGCGACGATATCTATGACCGCGATGCCAAACTGTTTCAGGCGCTTGAGGCTGCCGGGGTGGCCTTGCCTGTCGTTCAGGGCTAAAACCTTGCTCAGCCACAAGCCTGTGGCGACAGGAGCACTGACATGACCCATCGCATCGCCGACATCGCTGCCGCCCTTGGGGCAGAGTTTGCCGGGGATGGCGATGTCACGGTGCGGGGTGCGTCTGAGCCGCAGCAGGCCGGGCCGCACGATCTGGCACTGGCGGTGAACCCGAGATACGCGGAGGGTCTGGCTCAAGGGGCGGCGATTGCCGCGATGCTGTGGCCTGGCGCAGACTGGCAGGCGCTTGGCCTGAAGGCGGCGATCTTCGCGCCGCGCGGGCGGCTTGCGATGGCCGGGTTGACCAGCCTTCTGGACCCCGGCCCCGATATCGCGCCGGGTGTTCACCCGATGAGCGTGATCGACCCCAGCGCGCAGATCGGCGCGGGCGCTGCGATTGGCCCCTTTGTCACCATAGGCGCCGGGGTCACCATCGGACCGAATGCGCGCATAGCCAGCCATGTCAGCATTGCCGAAGGGGTCCGCATCGGCCCCGACGCGTTGATCCTGCAAGGCGCGCGCATCGGCGCGCGGGTGGCCATCGGCGCGCGGTTCATCTGCCAGCCGGGGGCAGTGATCGGGGCGGATGGGTTTTCCTTTGTCACACCGGAAAAATCCGGGGTGGAGGAAATTCGCGAAACCTTGGGCCAACGTGCGGGCATCACCGCACAAAGCTGGACCCGGATACATTCACTAGGTTCCGTAACCATCGGCGATCATGTGGAAATCGGCGCGAATGCCTGCATCGACCGGGGCACGATCCGCGACACCACCATCGGCAATGGCACCAAGCTCGATAACCTTGTCCACATCGGCCATAATGTGCAGGTGGGTGACGATTGTCTGCTGTGCGGGCAGGTCGGCATTGCCGGATCGGCGCGGATCGGCAACCGGGTGGTGCTTGCGGGGCAATGCGGCGTGAATGACAACATCTTTGTCGGCGATGACGTGATCTGCGGCGGCGGCACCAAGGTGTTCACCAATGCGCCCGCTGGACGGGTGCTTCTGGGCTATCCGGCGGTAAAGCTGGAGACCCATGTCGAGATGCAAAAGGCGCTGCGGCGCCTGCCCCGACTGGCGACAAAGGTTGCTGAAATAGAGAAAGTCATCCAAAAGTCATGAACGCTTCCTATATGTTGCGTGAACAGGAAGGAATGATCACATGACCCAGACCGCACAGACCATCATCGGGATCATTGCCGAACAGGCGCTGCTCGACCCCGCCGATCTGACCCTAGATACACGGCTGGATCAGCTTGCGCTGGACAGTCTGGCCATGGTCGAGCTGATCTTTGCGCTGGAAGAGACGTTTGACATCTCGGTCCCCTTCAACGCCAACGATCCCGGCAAGCAGGATTTTGATCTGTCTTCGGTGGGCGCGATCGTGCGCGCGGTTGAAGGTCTTGTCTCGCAAAAGGCTGCCTGAGCGCTGATGCACAGGGTTGTCATTACCGGCGCGGGCACGATCAATGCTCTGGGTCATGATCTGCCATCAACCTTCGCGGCTTTTGCCGGCGGGAAGGGCGGGATCGGCGCGCTGGATATTCCTGACGTTGACCGCCTGTCGATCCGCGTGGCGGGGCAGGTGCGGGGCTGGACGGCATCGGATCATTTCGATTTGCGGGGTCTCAGCCTTTATGACCGCATGACGCAGTTTGCCTTGTGGTCGGCACAGCAGGCGGTGGCGCAGTCGGGGTTGCAGTTTGACGGGGCGCTTGGGTTGCGGGCCGGGGTGGTGCTCGGCACGGCCGGCGGGGGCCTGGGTACCATCGACGACAGCTATCGCGCGGTCTATGCCGAGGGCAAGAACCGGGTGCACCCCCTGACCGTACCGCGCCTGATGGCCAGTGCCGGGGTCAGCCATATCAGCATGACCTACGGCTTGCGCGGGCCCGCGTTTACAGTCTCAACCGCCTGTGCCAGTTCCAACCATGCCATGGGGCTGGCGTTTCAGATGGTGCGTTCAGGAGCCGCCCCGGTGATGCTGACCGGCGGGTCCGAGGCGATGCTGACCTTTGGCGGCTTGAAGGCGTGGGAAGGGCTGCGCGTGATGGCAACCGACGCCTGCCGCCCGTTTTCGGCCGACCGCAGCGGCATGGTGCAGGGCGAAGGTGCGGCCGTCTTTGTGTTCGAATCCTACAACCATGCCCGCGCGCGCGGGGCCGAGATTCTGGCCGAGGTCGCGGGTTTTGCCATGTGTTCGGATGCACATGACATCGTGATGCCGTCTGCCGAAGGGGCGGTGCGCGCCATGCGCGCTGCGCTGGATGACGCGGGGATTGAGGCGGGGCAGGTGGGCTATATCAACGCCCATGGCACCGGCACCAAGGCCAATGATGCGAATGAGGCGATGGCGATCCGCACGGTGTTTGGTGATGCGCCGCCGCCGGTGTCATCGACCAAGGGGGCGCATGGCCATATCATCGGCGGCACCGGCGCGGTGGAGCTGCTGGCCTGCCTGATGGCGCTGCGCGAGGGCATCATCGCGCCGACGCTGGGCCATCGTCAGGCAGACCCTGATTGTGCGCTCGACGTGGTGCCGAACACCGCGCGCGCGGCAAAGGTGGATGTGGCGCTGAGCAATGCCTTTGCCTTTGGCGGGCTGAATGCCGTGCTGGTGCTGCGCCGGATCTGACACCAAACAAAAAGGCCGCACCCAACGGGCGCGGCCTTTGCAATCCGTAGGCGATCCCCGTTATGGGTTGGTCGCGGACACCGCCGTGTAGGCTGCCGTAAAGCCCTTGAGCGACAGGTCAACCGACACCTTCTGGTCGGGTGCGACGACCGGAACGATGGTCAGCACCGCCTTGGCGCCCTTCTTGAACTGCTCTACCTCAGCTGCGGTGAACCCGATGCGCGAGATGCAGCCAATGGTCGAGCAGAAGGTAAAGGGATAGATCTTGGGCGCAGAGCCGTCGATGGCCATGACAAGGTTTTCGGTCAGCAGCGTTTCCAGCGGCACGATCACCGTGGCACCGGCAGCCGCCTGATTGCCTGCGGGCAGGTTGAACATGCTGAACTCTGCCACGGCATTGTTGTCGCTGTCCCGCAGCAGCTGGTACAGCTGGCACGGATCAGCACCGTCCTCGGTGCGGATGCAGCGCTGTTCCCAGGCGTCAAAGCTGGCCTCGACGTAAGAGCTTCCCACCCCGTCATTGATCACTTCGGTGCCCATCGACAGCCCGCTGTCAATGGGCGCATCCGCGGCTGGCGCGGGGGCCGCGTCGTCGGTTGGCGCGCCTTCGGTGGCGGGGGGCGTGGTCGCGTCTTGCGCCCAGACACCCGTTGCCACGGATGAGGCCAGCAGAAGGGCCACAGCAAGGGATTTGGAAAGGGGAGAAATCGCTGAAAGAGTCATGTCACGTCCATCTGTCGCTGCGTTGGTTTTTCACCATTAGGGGTCGCTGTAACATGTTGCGCCAGAGCTGTCAGGTGGCAAAAGCGTGACCAGAAGCGCAGGCACCCTCAGGGTCAGGCTGCGGTTGGCCGGCAAGGTCCGCGCAGTGCGCAAATAAAAAAGGGCCAGTGATCCGGCCCTTTTTCAACGCTGTTTTTTTGCTCCCTGTCGGACCGGCCGACTTTATGATGGTGACGCTAAGGCGGAAACCCGCAGGCGTCAACCCGTCAAATGATCACAAAATCGCCTGTAAAACATGGCAAAGTGCCGCATGATTTAGGGGGGGCGCGCGCGCTGCATGCGCCGGTCGTGACATTGCCCCCGGCACCGCTGCGATGAAGGCTGGCATCGATGCGCCAACCGGATATGGTTGTGCGGCGGGCAGGCAAAGCCTGTGCGGGTCCGCGTCTGGAACAGGGAGACAGCTGGTGTCGGAAGTGCCTTCAATTTTCGTCGGTGGTGGCGGGGCTGCGCATGGCCAGCCACAGGTTCTGCTTCTGGACCATGGCAATCGCCATGGCCTGATTGCCGGGGCCACCGGCACCGGCAAGACCGTGACCCTGCAGATCCTGGCCGAAGGGTTTTCCGCTGCCGGGGTTCCGGTCTTCATGTCCGACGTGAAGGGCGATCTGTCCGGGCTGGCCATGGCCGGTGATCCGGCGGGCAAGCTGCACGCAGCCTTCATGGCCCGCGCCGCTACCATCGGGCTGGATCTGCAATACCGCGCGTTTCCGGTGACGTTCTGGGACATGTTCGGTGAACAGGGCCATCCGGTGCGGGCGACCGTGGCCGAGATGGGGCCGCTTTTGCTGTCGCGCCTGCTGGACCTGACCGAGGCGCAGGAAGGCGTGCTGAACGTGGCCTTCCGGCTGGCGGATGAGGAAGAGCTGCCGCTGCTGGATCTCAAGGATCTGCAGGCGCTGCTGGTGTTCATCGGTGACAATGCGGGCGATATTTCTACCCGCTATGGTCTGGTGGCCCCCGCGTCGATCGGGGCGATCCAGCGCCGGTTGCTGGTGTTGGAAAATGAAGGCGGCACCGGTTTTTTCGGTGAACCCGCGCTCGATCTGGCCGATCTGATGCAGACCGACCCGCAAGGCTTTGGCCGGATCAACATTCTGGCGGCTGACAGGCTGATGCACAGCCCGCGGCTTTATGCGACGTTTCTGTTGTGGCTGCTTTCCGAACTGTTTGAAACCCTGCCCGAGGTCGGCAACCCCGACAAACCCAAGCTGGTGTTCTTCTTTGACGAGGCGCATCTGTTGTTCACCGATGCGCCGAAAGCCTTGGTGCAGAAGGTCGAACAGGTCGCCCGGCTGATCCGGTCCAAGGGGGTGGGGGTGTATTTCGTCACACAAAACCCGGCCGACGTGCCCGACACCATTCTGGGCCAGCTGGGCAACCGGGTGCAGCACGCCCTGCGCGCCTTTACCGCCAAGGACCAGAAGGATCTGCGCCTTGCCGCCCAGACCTATCGCGACAACCCCGAGTTCAAGACCGAAGACGCCATCCGCGACGTGGGCACCGGCGAGGCGGTGACCTCGTTTCTCGAACGCAAGGGCGTTCCGGGCGTGGTGCAGCGCACCCTGATCCGCCCGCCCTCCAGCCAGCTGGGGCCGATTGATCCGGCCACGCGGGCGCAGCTGATGGCGATGTCGGTGCTGCGCGGCAAATACGACACCGCCATCGACCGCGACAGCGCCTATGAGCGGTTGCGGGCCCGGGCGCACAAGGCCGCTGCCGAGGCCGAAGCGGCAGAGCGCGGCACAGCGGCTGATCCGCAAAGTGATCCGGGCGCGTTCAGCCGGGGGCGGCGCTATGACGGTGGCAGCAGCCGCACGCCAGCCCCCAAAACCGCCCGCCGCAGCAGCGATTCCGTGGGTGAGGCCTTTGCCAAAAGCTTTGCCCGCCAGCTTGGCACCAAATCGGGTCAGGCGCTGGTGCGCGGGGTGCTGGGCACCTTGTTCAAGAAACGCTGATCCGGTGGCCGGGCGATCCGCCCGGCCAACCCCTTACAGTGCCCGCAGTTTCAGCTTCACGATCCGGTTTTCGCGCTTTTGCAACACCTCGAACCGGAAACCGTGGAAGCTGAACGCCTGACCCTCATTCGGGATCATCTGCGCCTCATGGATCACGAGGCCTGCAATGGTGTTGGCCTCGTCATCAGGCAGGTTCCAGTCCAGCGCGCGGTTCAGGTCGCGGATCGTCATCTGACCCTCGATCAGATAGTCACCGTTCTCGGCCCGTTTCAGCGCAGATTCCTTGTGAACCACATCGAATTCATCGGTGATCTCGCCCACGATTTCTTCCAGAATATCCTCCAGCGTGATCAACCCCTGCAAGCCGCCGTATTCATCAACCACCAGCGCAAAATGCGTGCGGCGCTTGAGGAATTCGCGCATCTGTTCATCCAGCGCCGTGGTGTCTGGGATGAAATAGGGCTTCATCGCCACTTTGACGATGTCCAGATCCTTGACCGACCCAAGCGTGCCATCCGTGGTGCGCAGCAGCCGGTCCACTTCGCGCAGCAGATCCTTGGCATGGACCACGCCCAGAATATTCTCTTCATCGCCGCGAAACAGCGGCAGGCGGGTGTGTGGCGAGGCCAGAACCTTGGTCAGAATCTCATCGGGCGACAGGTCGGCGTCGAGCATCTCGATATGGCGGCGGTGACGCATGATTTCATCCACCGTCCGGCTGCCCAGATCGAGCGCGCCCAGCAGGCGGTCGCGATCCTCTTTCTCCACCGCGCCTTCGGAATGGCCAAGGGCGATCGCCCCCATGATCTCTTCACGCAGGGCCAGGATCTTGCCTTCGGGGTCGGCACGTACCCCGAACAGCCGCAACACACCGCGGACCAGCACCCGCACGACCGAGACAATGGGCGAGAACAGAAGGATGAGCACCCGAATGATGGGGGCCACGCGGGTGGCAACGCCTTCGGGAAAGGTGATGGCAAGGGTCTTGGGCAGCACCTCGCCAAAGATCAGCACCAGAATGGTCATGCCCAGCGTGGCAAAGGCCACCCCGGAATCGCCCAGCACCCGGGTCAGCAGCGCGGTGGCAAGCGAGGCCGACAGGATGTTGACCACGTTGTTGCCCAAGAGGATCGCACCGATCATGCGCTCATTGTCTTCGGTCACCTTCATTGCTGCGGCGGCCCCGAGCGAGCCCTTGTCGGCAAGGGTTTTCAACTTGGCGCGCGAGGCGGCTGTCAAGGCGGTTTCCGACCCGGAAAAGAACGCGGACAGCACCAGCAGACACATGATTCCCGCGGCAGTCAGCCAGAAGGCGGAGTCGAGGGCAGAGTTTTCCATATCGGTCTTTTTTCTGTTGCAAGGATGGGTGCCGTTATGCGGCGAGACGGGATGTGGTTCAAGAACTCTTGGCAGGTTTCGCCAGCGGGTGATGCTTCAGAACCAGCGATTTCAGGTGATCATCCAGCACATGGGTGTAAATCTCGGTGGTCGACAAATCCGCATGGCCCAACAGCGTCTGGATAACGCGCAGATCGGCCCCGCCTGCCAGCAGATGGGTGGCAAAGGCATGGCGCAGGGCATGCGGGGTGACCCGCGCCGGAGAGACGCCGGCGGCCACGGCAATGTCTTTCAGCATCAGGTGGAAATGCTGACGGGTCAGGTGGCCATCTGCGCCCGGCCCCGGAAACAGCTGGCGCGAGGTTGGCTTGCCGGCCATGCGCGCGCGGTCTTCGGCCTCATCACGGTGGCGCAGCCAGTCGGCAAGGGCTGTGCGGGCAGGGGAGGACAGCGGCACCATGCGTTCCTTGCCGCCCTTGCCGCGCACCAGCACCATGCGCGGATCACCCCGCGCCGCCGCGACCGGCAGGCCCACCAGTTCGGTCACCCGCATGCCGGTGGCATAGACCAGTTCCAGCAATGCCGTCGCGCGGGCCCGGTCAGCGGGCGTGCGGCCATGGCTGCGGGCGGCGTCCATCAGGCGGGTCACATCCTCTTGCGACAGCGCATCGGGCAGGCGCTGCACGGCCCCCGGCCCCTTGATGCGGATGGCCGGATTGTCGTCGCGCCAGCCTTCGTCATGCGCAAAGCGGTACATCTGCCGGACGGAAGACAGCCGCCGCGCACGGGTGGCCTTTGACAACCCATTGGCATCGCAGGACACCAGATAGGCTTCGACATCGCCACGCGTGACAGTGGCAAAGCTGGAGTTGCGATGCGCGACCCAAGTGGCAAAATCCTTCAGATCGCGCCCGTAAGCCAGCTGTGTGTTGCGCGCAGCACCCTGTTCGGCGGCATGCGAGTCCAGAAAGGTGGAAATCCAGCCGTCAGCGGTGGCGGGGGCGGTGGTCATCCCCGCCGCTCCAGCAGCATCAGCTCCAATGCGGTGCGCCGGGCAATGTCTTCCAGCCCGACATGGCGCAGAAACGCCAGACCATCGGTCACGCCCGACAGGTTGCCCTGCACGCCATGCCCGATCTTTTCCACCGCCAGCAGAATCGCCTCGCCCATCCGCCGCTGCTCCAGCAGCGCGGCAAATTCGGGGGCCGTCCCGGCGCGCAGAAAGGCGGGCGCAATGGCGCGGCCCAGCGATTCTGGCGGCAGCGCACCCGACAGCGACCCCGTCGCCAGCCCGATCAGAAACGCCTCGCGCGGGGATTCGGGTTTGCGGGCCTGGGCGATGGACTCGTAAGACGGGGACAACAGCCCCAGCTCGAACGCGATGCGCCCGGCCTGACCGGTCAGCGGCAGGCGCGACAGATCCTGCGCGAACAGGATGGCAAAGGGCACCTCCAGCTCTGCCTCGGTCATCCGCGCCCAGGCGGCCGGCAGGCTTTGCGCCACCGCCCCCGGATCACCCGTCCGCAGCGCGGTTTCAAACCGCTGGAACGCCTCCACCCGGTCCCACACGCCGCCAGAAGCGGCGGGCAGGCGTTCGGTATAAAGCCCCAAAAGCACGTTGGGCGCGATCACCCCGGCGCGGGCCAGACGTTCGGCCGATTCGATCTGGGCCTTCCAGCCGGCGGTGTCGCGCAACTCTGCATGGGCAAAGGCCAGCGGCAGGCTCTGGGTCGATTGCGGCTCGCCGATGGCCTCGAACATGCGCCACGAAAGCGGCGTCATCCGAGCGGGAATCGGGGGCAGGGCGTCGCCTTCGTAAAGATCGGGGTCCAGAAACCGCGACAGCAGCGAATCTTCTTCCGCCGTCACATAGCCAAGCGCCTGCGCCGTCCGCAATGTCAGCGCCGCCGCATTCCAGTCGCCCGACCGCGCCACACAAAAGATGCGGGCCGGAAAGGTGGGGGCCAGATTGGGGGTTGCCTGCATCATCCGGCAGCCCTGATCTTCGTTGCCGGTCAAGAGCGCCACGTCAAAGGCGCGGCGGAACAGTTCGGGGTCACCCGTCGGCGCGACGCGCAGCAGCCCGGCCGCCTGATCCAGCGCCCCCAGTGCCAGAAGCCGGTCGATCCGTGCCAGCAGCAGCGTGCCCTTGCCGGTGCTGTCGGGGGGTGGGGCGGCTTCGGCCAGCATCAGCGTCATGGTCAGCGCCTGCAGCGCGGGCAGCTGATCGCCACGTTCGCGCAGAATGGCGGCGCGCACCTCCTCTTCCAGCCCCATGCCCCACAGATCGCGCGGCAGGCCGGTGGTGGCGGGCGACAAAAGGCCGATCGCATCGGGCGAGGGCGCATCCAGAATGCTGACCGCCACATCCTGTGGCAAGGCGCCGCCCGTGGTGACCGGGGCCTCGTCACGCTTCACGGTTGCGGCAGGCGACCCGATGGCCGAACCGGCGGGGGCGGCGACTGAACTGGACAGCCAGTCGATGGCCGACAACGGGGTCTGGGCCCCGACCGGCACAGCGATCAGGGTCACCGCGCAGCAGATCGCGGGAAACCTGACCGCAACCCATTTTGCCTCAATCGGCATTCAGCGTCACCGGAACGGTCACCTGGCTCTGATCGGGCGACAGGTCTGCCAGATAGGCATAGCCGGTCAGGGCCGCAAACCCCAACAGACCCAATACAACGACCGCCTTGAGGATACGCCCCATTGTGTTTCTGCCCTTTCAGCCCGATGTTCTGCGCGCCACGGGTTTATCCCGTCGTCTTGCCGCAGTCGCTCTTTATGTCGCACGTAACGCACCACACGGGAACAGCGCAAACTTCGCCACCTCCGGATGATTTCGGTGCGATTGTATATGGCATTCGCGCCGAGTTCACGCCATGAACAAAAAAATGCACGTGATGCGGGCGAAACGCCGCTGTGCCGGTCAGGCCGGGCGCAGACAGGGCCAGACGATGCCGCTCCGTGACTGAACCGAAGGAGGCAACGTGGCACGCCTGAAAAAGACGGTCGCCATGGTGGGGATGATGGGGGCGGGAAAGACCGCGGTGGGGACGGCCCTGGCGCGGGCGCTTGGCGTGCCCTTTCTTGATTCGGATGATGAAATCGTCCGCGCGGCCAACCGGTCGATCACCGAGATCTTCGAGCGTGACGGCGAGCCGTTTTTCCGGGCCCGCGAATCCGAAGTTCTGGCGCGGCTGTTGCGCGGTCCGCCTTGCGTGCTGTCCACCGGGGGCGGGGCCTACCTTGCCGACAGCAACCGACGGCTGATCTCCGAGGTCGGGATCGCGGTCTGGCTGCGCGCCGATCTGGATCTGTTGTGGAACCGCGTGCGGCACAAGGCAACACGCCCTTTGCTGCGCACGTCGAACCCGCGCGAAACCCTGCGTGCCTTGTATGACGCCCGCGTGCCGTTTTACTCTCAGGCAGACATCACGGTGGATGCCAGTGCCGATCTGTCGATCGAGGGCATGGCAGACCGGGTGATCACGGCGCTTGGCGCGCGCCCCGATGTGCTGGATGGAGACATGACATGACGGTGGATGTGGTTCCGGTCGATCTGGGTGCCCGCAGCTATGAGGTGCGGATCGGCCCCGGTCTGATCGACGGGGCCGGGGAGCAGCTTTTGCCGTTCCTGCGACGGCGCAAGGTGGCGATTGTCACCGATGAAACCGTGGCGGCGCAGCATCTGGACCGGCTGCTGGCGTCTTTGGCAGGCTCTGGCATCGCGGCGACGGCGCTCGCGCTGCCGCCGGGGGAAAGCACCAAGGGCTGGCCGGAATTTGCCCGCGCCACCGAATGGCTACTGGAACAGAAGATCGAGCGGCGCGATCTGGTCGTGGCCTTCGGCGGCGGGGTGATCGGCGATCTGGCGGGGTTTGCGGCGGCCGTGCTGCGGCGCGGGGTCCGCTTTGCCCAGATCCCCACCACCTTGCTGTCACAGGTTGACAGCTCGGTCGGTGGCAAGACCGGGATCAACACCGCGCAGGGCAAGAACCTTGTCGGTGCCTTCCATCAGCCCACCGTTGTGCTGGCCGATATCGACGTGCTGGGGTCGTTGCCCGCCCGCGATTTTCTGGCAGGCTACGGCGAGGTGGTGAAATACGGTCTGCTGGGCGATGCCGCGTTCTTTGATTGGCTGGAGGTGAACGCCCCCGCCATGTCGCGCGACCGCGCCTTGCGCCAATATGCCGTGCGTCGTTCGGTCGAGATGAAGGCCGGGATTGTCAGCCGCGACGAGACCGAGGAAGGCGAACGCGCGCTGCTCAATCTGGGCCATACCTTCTGTCACGCGCTGGAAAAGGCCACCGGCTATTCTGACCGCTTGCTGCATGGCGAAGGCGTGGCCATTGGATGCGTGCTTGCGTTCGAGTTGTCGCAGCGTCTGGGCCTGTGTGCGCAGGAAGCCCCCAGCCGCGTGCGCGCCCATCTGCGCGCCATGGGCACCAAGGTGGACCTGAGCGACATCCCCGGCGACCTGCCGGACGCGGGCGCGCTGCTGGCGCTCATGGGGCAGGATAAAAAGGTGGTGGATGGCCAGTTGCGGTTCATTCTGGCGCGCGGCATCGGCGAGGCTTTTGTCGCAGACGGCGTGCCGGGGGATAAAGTGAAAACACTTCTGGCTGAGGCCCTTGCCGCGCGAGGTTGATGTGTTTCCCGAAGTTCAGCGCCAAAGGCTGTTCCACAAGGCCCAGCCATAGACTGGCACCCGCCGTTGCAAATTACGCCAATCATTCTTCGTGCCGCCATCTGCCACCCGATCCGATCCGATGTCGCTTTTTACATAAGTCAGTCCGACAGGCGGGATATCAAAGGACATGCCCTGACCGGTGCGCGCCAACAGATAGCGAAGCTGATTGTCTACCGGCGCAAAAATCAGCTGCTGTTTGAGATAGGAAAGAAAGGCCGCAGCCCCTCGCCGGTTCCAGAGCAGCGCCGATGCCAGCATCGGAAACTGCCAGGACCTGCGCAATTTGCGGCCCTCGATCATTGTCAGATCTTTGTAACGCTTTGCATACGCTGAAGAAAGGTTAATGCATTGCCAATTGATATCAGGGTGTGCGTCCAGCCATTTCAGCGCTTCCTGAATGGTTGGACGTGTTTGCTCGTCAAAGCAGATGTCATCCTCAAAAACAATGCAGTGGTCTTCATCCGTTGACAGGAATTTTTCGAGGCAACGCTTATGACTGAGTGCGCAGCCAAGTTCGCCCTTCTGAATCATGCGTCTGTGCAGCCAACGGAAGCGCTTGGGATCAAATTCAGGGTGGCTGTCCACCACGTCAGGAACAATGGCCGTGACCCTTTCGAAGCGCCACCCGACCTTGTCAAATTGCGCTTTCGCCGACGCCAACCGCTCGGTACTGCGGTCCAGATTGATAAGAAGAATAAGCAATTTCAACTCCTTGCTGTGCCAACTGCATCAGCTCTTTTGCACTGCGCATCTTGGGTCAAGGCAACAAAGCTGCGCAGGTCACACGTAAAGAAACTGACTAAAGGCCCCGAAAGCAGGCGACTAAGCTTTGCCAGGATGGCAGGCGCTGCAAGCGTGTGCTGCGGGGAAAATATACCGAAGCAAGGCGCAAAACCAAGCTAGGCTCTGCTTCCAGAACACTCCTGGAAAACGGTTGGCTGGGGCGCAGCAGTTCGAAGCCTTGGGTAGAACTGGTACCAAAATGATGCAGAGCCTGTTGGCAGTGGGGCAACGGTTGGGGCGGTTGGGCTGGGAACTGCGATCTGGCATTCGCTGCGTATGCCTGTTCACCAGTAGCTTTGATGTAAACAGACATCCGTTTTTCAGTGACAGTCGGTAAAGGAGCCTGTATTTCTTGGATGTTTTAGAGCATCTAGGCTTGCCGCGTGTCAGGCGGATTTTCAGGCTCACACCTTTGAGGAGCGCCAATGAACGATGCGGCCCAAGCTTACGAAGATGCAAAGCAGTTAATAAGAACTGCGAAAGAGAAAGGGGAAACTAAACTCACCTTCTACGATGACAGTTTCCGCGCGCTTGAAAACTTGCCCCCGGAGATCGCTGATCTTAAGAATTTAGAATCGCTCAATCTTCATCGCACCAAAATCACTGATCGAGAGCTCAAGCATGTTTCTTCGCTTACGGAATTGCGGTATCTCAATTTAGGTTATACCAAGATCACAGATGAGGCACTTGCTAACATTTCTAGCCTTGTAAATTTAAATCATTTGGAACTCCAGAATACTCATTTAACAGATGTTGGGCTTGATCGTATTGTAGGATTATCTGAACTGAAGGTACTTGTGCTCTACTACACACAGATTTCTGACGATAGTTTCGATGTCTTCTCTAAACTTCCAAAGCTATCGTTCCTTGCTCTGAGTGGCAACCGGGTTGGTGATAAGGGACTTGGGCGCATCACCGAACTCACTGAATTGAGAGGGCTCGTACTCGGGAGAACCCAGATCACTGATAAAGGGCTTCGTCATATTTCTGGTCTACGGGGTTTGACGAGACTGCACTTGGCGCAAGAAAAAATATCTGATAAGGGGCTCATTTTTATCGAAAATTTAAAAGATATGAGTATTCTAAAACTTGATGGAACCCAGATTACAGATGATGGGCTCCGCAGCATTTCCAAGCTCTCAGCGATGCGTGCACTTTCACTTTCCGATACAAAGATCAGCGAAACTGGACTAGGCAACATTGCAGGTCTCAAAGCACTAACTAGCCTTTTTCTGGACGGTGCTCATGTGTCTGACATGCGACCCATCTTGAACTTTCAAAGTCTTGCAGAAGGCAGAGTTCGTTTCTCTAGAATTCCGGCCCTTGATTATGATCCGATACTGAAGGGGCTGTCGGCTATCGAAGACGACGTGGAGCGCACGCGTGAGACTTTCGCCTATTTGCGTAGTGTCGGCAGTGAATGGCCTCCGATCCAGAGTGTGGTTCCGGAGCAGGATGACTTCCTCCGGGTCGAACTGGGCGATGACGGTAGGATCGATGTGCGTTCAGCGCGACCTTCTGGTGCGGAACTGAGTGACACGGTCAAACGAAAGGCCCATGTCAGACTCAAGACTAGAGCCAACATTTTGGCACAGGTCGCAGGCAACCAGTTTCCACGGCTCGCCAATGCTGCCCGAGAGCTGCAAAGCAGCCTCGATTTCCCTTTTGAAGAGATCGACATGCTCGAGGTACACTTCGGCCTAGAAGGGTTGCGGGGTATATATGAGCGGCGGAATGAAGGTGATGGCGAAGAGCGGTTGACGCAGGATGTGGTCGCCGCGCTAGACGGCGTCCTTTTCGTAGGACCGGGTCTGGTTCTCGACAACGAGGAGGTTCAAAAGCTAGAAGAACGCCGCGACAGGTACCGAGGCACTCCTTCCCAGGCAGAAATTGCCGCTCAAGATGCTGTCTCTACCGCAATCATTAACAACCCTAACATTTTCGGCGAGCGACTGCGTTCTTACAGCCAAAGTTTTATTGCTGGCTCACCTCAGGAGATGGACCGCTCACGCGTAGGGCAAGTGACGTTAAACCGAAATGCGTTAATTACTGTTGGAACGTTCTTCGCAGGAGGTATTCTTAATGGACCATTGGGTGTGATCGGCACCGAGTCAATGGCGTGGCTAGCACAGCACTTCGTAACGCTGTCGGCTGCGATACCGGGGTGGGGCGCTGCTATGCAAGTCTGGTTGACGCCCATCCTCATGCGTGCGCGTGAGGCATACCAAGCTGGAAAGTACTTTATCGATCGCTGAACCAAGTGCAGCAGCCGATGTTTTCCGAAGATCGGTTCTGTGGATGCGTGTTACGTATAATGGACGGCGGCTCGCAGCCGAAAGCGTCCCTCACAGGCCTGTTGTAAGACTTCTCCTCCGCCAAGAAAACCGAGCAACCGCCCGTATCTAAATAGGAAGTAGATACAGGAGCTTATGCTATGAAAACGATCGTCACCCTCGGCATAGCCGGGGGTTTTCTTTTTGTTGCGCGGGGG
The DNA here is from genome assembly GCF_004745575.1 of Pseudotabrizicola sediminis. Classification (GTDB taxonomy): domain Bacteria; phylum Pseudomonadota; class Alphaproteobacteria; order Rhodobacterales; family Rhodobacteraceae; genus Pseudotabrizicola; species Pseudotabrizicola sediminis. The sequence goes on from NZ_RPEM01000001.1 coordinate 80,922, forward strand.
TGGATCACCCTATTCGTCACCGTGCTCGTTGCTGCGCGGATCAGCCAGACGCTGGCAGTCGTGATCTTCAAGGAGGCGCTGAAGGCGGGGTGGTTCGATGCAACCCGGTGATGTGGTGGCCATCGCAGCCTTTGACGATGTGCCGGAACACCTGTTCCAGATCGACGAGGTGCTGGAGGACTGTGTGACTGGGGTGGCCCTAACTGGGCCGCTGGCTGGGGAGTACGGGGAACCGGAGTTATCGATGGTTCTCAGGGTCTTGGAGCCAGAAGAGGCTCGGCAGGGAACTCAACAATCCCTCTAAGCCGAAGAAACTAATCAGAAAATTGACAAACAACCAAGCAATGGGGCGAAGGCCCCAGATGGAGGACGCATGTCTATTCGTATCCAGTATGCCTACCTGAAGCAGCAGACGTGGCTTTACCGCCGCAACTACCCCAAGGAACTACAGCCGATCTTGGGCCAAGCCTACAAACAGTCGCTCAAGACCGGGGATGCAAGGGTGGCTAAGGCGAGGGCCGCAGAGGTCAACGCCAAGTATGAGGAGATTGTAACGAAGGCCAAGGCTGGGGGCGCGATAGAGAAGCCTGAACCTGTCCGGATCGTTGCTCCTGCCTTTCAACAGGTGACCATTGTTGGCAGGGTCAGCGTGGCGGAACTGGGGAAGCAGTACCTCAATCGCCGCTCAAACGAGCTGCAGTATGGCGGCTTCAAGTCGGTCCGTTTCTCGGTAGGGCTGTTCATCTCGCTTTATGGGAGGCGACCGATCGGGGCAGTGACGAGGGACGATGCCAAGGCCTTTACCCGGAAGGTAGCACAGTTGGGCAAGCATGTTGGAAAGTCCTGCAAGACCAAGAACTATTCCATGGAACGCCTTTTGGCGCTTAGCGAGGGGGAAAGGATCAGTCCCCAAACGCAAAAGAGGATCGTCAGTCAGGTGGGACACTTCATGGCCTGGACGGTTTATGAGAGTCATCTGGCCAGTAACCCCTTCGAGGCTGTGCGGGTGGAGGGAAGGGCTAAGCCACAGCACTTTGAGGCACTGACAGACGAGGAGGTGCTGCACCTGCTCAACCTGCAAGACCCGAAAATCGGGGTGGCGCTGCGGTTTTGCCTGCTTTCTGGAATGCGTGCAGGTGAGGCTGTTGGGTTGGTCAGAGACGACCTGATCTGGAAAGGCAACTTGGGCTGGTTCGCTTGGATCAGGGCAAACGAGGTCAGGAAACTGAAGACGGATGCGGCGGAACGGATCGTACCCCTTCATTCGGACCTTACCCCTTTGCTGGCCGATCTGCCGGGCACTGGGAGGCTGTTCCCCGGCCTCTCTGTGAACATGGTCACCAAGCGGTTCTCTGTTATGCGAGAGCAGTTGCCAATCCAGAGACAGGGGGTTGTCTTTCACTCCAGCCGAAAGTGGTTCGTGACCCAGTGCGAAAGGGCAGGGGTTCCGGAACACTTCACGGCATCCATCGTGGGTCACCAGTCAGCAAGGTCGGAGAACCGGATGACCTACGGCATCTATTCTGCGGGGATCAGCGACGAGCAGAAGCGCGAGATCGTGGAGAAGGTGGGGTTGCCAGTCAAACGGAGCAAACTTGCCGTTTCTGCCTGATGCAGAGCACTATTGGCAGGTGCTGGCTGACTATGTGATCGTCTGGCAATTCAAGTGAAATCTGATCCCGCTGCCAACGGTGGCGGGGTCAAATCTTAGGGGATAGACAATGCGTCCTAAGCTTTTAGGCTTCCTGCTTTTCCTCTCGATCGCCATGAACATTGGGACAGTATCGGTGTCGGCGGTTGCAAGTGTCGTTAGCGGATTTTTCGAGACGGTGACCGGACTCGGTTCTGTAGTGGGGCTCGCTGGTGAAAGGCTTCTAGATGCCAATCGGAAGGCAACGACGTTAGAGGCTGAACTTGCAACCGCGAAGACAGGCAACAGCAGGCTACAGGGTGAGCTAGATGCCGCGAAGAGGAGGGGGGTGGATCTGGATACCAAACTCAAGGCCACTAGCAAAAGAAACGTTGAGCTTCTTGATGAGGTGGCGGTTCTCAGGAAGGATCAGCTTGTAACGTACCGGGGCAACAAGCTGCTGCTCAAGGATGCCGTAGGCGATACCAATGGCCGCATAGCAAGGAGGACAGCCACAGGAGCAACTCGAAACCTTACAGCAACTCTTGGCGAAGCGTGGCCGGTCTATGGCATCGCCGTGATCGTAGCAGCCACCACGTGGGAGCTAGCCGATGCCTGCCTGACTATGCAAGACCTGCATGAACTTGATGTTGCCTTCAACCCAGCGAAGGCGAACGGGGCTGAGGCTCAGGAAGTGTGCGGTATGAGCGTGCCGTCGCAGCAAGAACTTTGGGAGCAGGTGAAGGGAGGCCCAAGGGCGGCTTGGGCGACTGTCAGCGAGGCATTTCCTGACGTGCCCGCCCCTGGCCTATCATCATTCGCAGACCTGTTTCTGACGATCAGAGCTCCATGGTGAAGACCTCAAGGCCTCGGCAGCTTCGGTTGCCGGGGTCGAGTATTTTCCTTTTTTTTTGGCAGATTTTGGGTACCTGATCGAACTTCGAAGGAGCCTTTGAGTGAGCTTTCTGCTGTTGGCCAGATGGCTGGTAAGCATGCCCTTACGGGTGCCACGGGAGCCAAGATCGATGGTCAGAGAGGGGCTGGCGAACGCAATTTGGCAGTTTTTCTAACATATTGATAATAAACAATAATCTACCAGCATGCTCTAATAGAGAAGAGATGGCCAAAGACCGCGCCAATTTTGCACGGTTTTGCAGCCTGTCGTGGTCTGTGATCGCTGCCTTTTCTCGCTGTTAGGACATACGATTATTGGAGAAATTATGAACATCATAAATATGCAGCCGCTCGTAGTAGCGGCACAGGGCTATGACCCTGAACACCTCACACTTCTGGCACGGGCAATGGCAAGCTGGTTCGTTCGGCTTGATAACAGCTACTTTGACGTAGACGATCTGGGGCACAAGCGGTCGCGGGTCGACATTGAACAGACGGCCATGATCCGATTTCGTGAGGAGTACCCAGAAGTCCCGCTCACGAGCGCCCTGATGAGTGCAGTCCTGAAGCGGACGATCCATACTCGCCATACTGTTGCCGACCAGACTATTTTGCCGTGGAATGGGCGGGTGATCTGTCGTCCGGGTGATGCCCGCAGGATAATCGTTGAGCGTGGGGTGGCAACTATCAACGTGTGGAGAGCGCCTGCCTATCGTCAGTTGGGCATAGGGGAAGCCGACCAAGGCGTAGCGGGGGAGTTCTTTGACTGGTTCTTCTCGCGCGCGGCTGAGAAGGAGATGTTTCTGAACTGGCTCGCATGGTCGCTTCAGAACGAAGGGGACAAACCAAACTGGGCACCCTTCTTCTACTCGGCTAGGATGGGGACCGGTAAGAGCGCCTTGGGACGAATCCTGATCAGGCTCTTTGGCGAGGCGAACGCAGTCACCCAGAACAACATCGATAAACTCACCGGTCGGTTCAACATGACGCTTCTTCGTAGCAAACTGGTCGTCTGCGAAGAGGTCAATCTTAAGCCGGGTAGTGGGGATGCCAACACCCTGAAGACCTACATCACTGAGAAATTCACAGCTGGAGAAGCAAAAGGCAAGGAAACTGAGAGGGTCGAGCAGCGGGTCTGTCTTGTTCTAACCAGCAATCATCTACCATTCTGGATCGAGCCAGAGGACCGACGCTACTACATCGTCAATGTGGATCATGACGGATATGCGCGTGGGCCAAGGGGTGAGGAGTTTGCAGGGCTGGTGGGCAGGTTGGAGGCGTGGGGGGAGGACCCTGCCAATGTCGCCCGACTGTACAACGCTCTGATGGCACGCGTGCTTCCAGAGGACTTTTCAGCAAAGACGCTGAACGTAGATACCCATGGTACGGAGATCATGCGTCAGGTCTTTGGCAGTGGACGTGCAACCATACTTGACCAACTGCAGGAGCTTCTCGATCAGCGAGGGGTCAACGCGCTGCCTGAGGCCAAGGTCGTGGAGTTGGTGACCGGTACCCTTAAGGCCAACATCAACACTACCAAGCATCTGATGTCTGACCTTGGCTGGAGCAAGTGTGCGGTTAAGTGGGGTAGCGTTGATTATGCACGGCAGGTTTGGGTAAGACCGGGCTTCATCGTTTCTCGTGGCAGGGTCAAGGGCCCCGACGGCTATGATGAACCGCTAGTGAAGCCGGAGGACGATAACTTTGAAATTATCACAGTATAACAATGACTTTTCGTACGTTGATGAGTCACAACAGTGGTTTGAAGAGATACTCTCACGGTATCTGGATGAGGCTCGTTCGCGGGCCTTATCTCTGGTCGCAGAGGGGGTAGTCGCTGATACCGGCTGCATCGAAACGCCGACGCTGGATGCCAGAAAGGTTCGATTTAGAGGACGACAACTTTATGCATATCGCTTCATCTTCTGCATCTTGACTGAGATGCGGGCGGGCTACGACGATGTGGTCCGTCATCGCTGCAATAATCGACGCTGCATTAACCCTGACCATCTGGAGATTGGGTCAAGAGGCGAGAACCTGCAAGACGAACGGGAGTTTTCAGCGAACGGGGTTGATTACACACTGCTTTAGGGGCCGTTCCCCTGGTCCCCCGTAACAGTCAAACCCATCACCCGTCACACCCGTTGGGGCACCCCTTGGGGCACTTAAGCCGAGGGTGCAAACACTAAGCTACTGGAAAACTTGACACCACGAACAGGGTGAGTGGTTGGCTGGGGCGCCAGGATTCGAACCTGGGTATGTCGGTACCAAAAACCGATGCCTTACCGCTTGGCGACGCCCCAACCGTGCGGCGGTGTTTAGCCAAGGGTGTTGGCGGGTGCAAGGGGGTTCATCACAAAAATGCAAAGATGCCCGCGGCATCTGGTGTGCCTCACTCCAGGGATGACCGCGCCACCCCAACCGCAATGCAAAGATGGACGCGGCAGCCCATGCGCGCTATGGGGCGGGCATGGAAAAACTGGATGTCATTGTTCTGGGGGCCGGGGCTGCGGGCCTGTTCTGCGGGATCGAGGCCGCACGCCGCGGGCGGCGGGTGCGGGTGATTGATCACGCAAAGGCGCCGGGGGAAAAGATCCGCATCTCGGGTGGGGGGCGCTGCAACTTTACCAATCTGGAGATCGTGCCAGACAGGTTTTTGTCGCGCAATCCGCGCTTTGCGCTATCGGCGCTCAAACGCTTTACCCAATGGGATTTCATCGCGCGGATGGATGGCTGGGGCATTTCCTGGCACGAAAAGACGCTGGGCCAGCTGTTTTGTGACGGGCCTGCCACGCAGGTGGTGGAGGCGCTGACGCGCGATCTGGCGCAGGCTGGCGGCGAGCTGTGGCTGGGCTGCGAGGTCGGTGTGGTCGAGCGGCTACCCGCTGGAGGGTTCCGCGTTGAGACCCCGCGCGGGGTGCTGCACTGCGCCGCGCTGGTGGTGGCGACCGGGGGCAAGTCCATTCCGAAGATGGGGGCCAGCGGCTTTGGCTATCGGCTGGCCGAACAGTTCGGCCTGCCGCTGGTGGAAACCCGGCCCGGTCTGGTGCCGCTGACCTTTGCCGAACAAGAGCTGGTCTGGATGAAGCCGCTGTCGGGCCTGTCGGTTGAAGGCAGGGTGCGGCATGGGCGGACCGAATTCGCCGAAGGGCTGCTGTTTACCCATCGCGGCTTGTCTGGCCCGGCGATTTTGCAGATCTCCAGCTATTGGCGCGAGGGAGAGGCGATTTCGGTCGATCTCAGCATGGGGCGCGATATGGCGGCGCTGTTGCGGGATGCCCGCGCGCAGGGGCCGAAACTGGCGCTGCGCACGGCCCTTGCAGGGCTGGTGCCCGAACGGCTGGCGCGGCATCTGGAAACGGTGGTGGCACCTGCCGGGCCGCTTGGCACGCTGTCCAACGCGGGCCTGGAGCAGGTCGCCGATGGCTTGCGCAACTGGCGGCTGATGCCGGTGGGGTCGGAAGGTTACCGCACCGCAGAGGTGACGCTGGGCGGTGTGGATACCGATGCATTGGACGCCCGCACGATGCAGGCCAAGGACGTGGCGGGGCTGTATTTCGTGGGCGAGGTGGTGGATGTGACCGGCTGGCTGGGGGGGTATAACTTCCAGTGGGCGTGGTCATCGGGTTGGGCTGCGGGGCAGGTTGTTTGAAGTCAACGCCTTGCGCGACTTTCTTCGCGTAAATTATCAGCTTTCAGGATCGCGGTACTGATGCTGATTCCCGTTCGGGTCAGTTAAGGTCCACCCGTTCGCATCCGGCATCAGATAGTCCGGTCCGATGGGCACCTTGCCAAACCCGCCCGGAATATCCAGCACATAGGTCGGCAAAGCCGTGCCCGACAGCCGCCCGCGCAATTCCGCCATGATCGCCTGACCGGCTGCGATGGTGGTGCGGAAATGGCCCGCACCACGCGCGAGGTCGCAATGGTGCAGGTAATAGGGTTTCACCCGCAACCGGATCAGCGCGCGGAACAAAGCCTCCAGCGCATCGGCACTGTCATTCACCCCGCGCAGCAACACCGATTGCGACAAGAGCGGGATGCCCGCATCGGCCAGCCGGATCAGGGCGGCGCGTGCGTCCACCGTCAGTTCATCGGCGTGGTTGGTGTGCACCACGATCCAGACCGACGGATGCTGCTTCAGCGCGCCGATCAGCGCATCGGTGATCCGGTCGGGGGCCACCACCGGTACGCGGGTGTGCAGACGCAGCACGCCGACATGCGCAATGGCCACCAGTCGCGCCACCAGATCGGCAATCCGGCGCGCTGACAGCACCAGCGGGTCACCCCCGGTCAGGATCACCTCATGGATTGCCGGGGTGCGGGCGATATAGTCCAGCGCGGCATCAAGCTGATCTTGTGGCAGATGGCCGGTGTCGCCCACGGTTTCGCGGCGAAAGCAGAAGCGGCAATAGACTTCGCAGGTTTTCGTGACATGCAGGATCACCCGGTCAGGATAGCGATGCGTCAGCCCCGGAACCGGGGCATGGGAATCATCGCCGATGGGATCAAACATGTCTTCGGGCCGCTGGATCAGCTCTGCCGGTGATGGCACGAACTGCCGCGCCACGCCGGCGGACCGGGCGGACGCGGCGCGCATCTGCGGGGTCAGGCGCAGGCGGAAGTCCTGCGCCACCCGTTCCAGCACCGGGGCATCACCGGCCAGCGCCAGACCGTCGGCGACCAGATCGGCGATGGTCAGCGCCGGGCGCAAGGGCGATGTGCCGTCCATGCTCACAAGGTCAGCCGCGCAAGCCTGTGGCTTCCAGCAGGCCCCGGCGTTTTGCCTCGTAATAATAGCCCTTTGAGTACCACATCACCGCGCGGTCTTCCGACCCGTTGGCCACCATCCACGCCCCGCGCAGGTATTTCACCGCATAGCGCAGGTTGGTGTCGGGATCGAGCAGATCGGACGGAGCGCCGCGAAACCCCATGGTTCGCGCGGTTTGTGGCAGGATCTGCATCAGCCCCATGTAGGGCCCGTTGCGCGCCTGCGGGTTGTAGCGCGATTCCCGCTGCACCACCCGGTGCACCAGACTGACAGGCACGTCATATTCCGCAGCATAGCGCAGGATCAGCGCCCGCAGTTCTGGCGTCTCGCCCGGGTGGAGCGGGCCGCCGCCGGCCGCAAGGGTCCGCGTATGATCGCGCCCGCCACAGGCAGACAGGGCCAGCGCAAGACCAAGTGACAGGGCCGCGCGGCGCGAGATCGGGGGCATGGGCAGATCCTTTGTCCTTGAGTTCACGGCGTTCTAAAGCATCTGCGCCCCACGCTCCAGCCCCCGGCAATGACATTGACGGGATCGGATGTGGGCCAGACTCCGATACGGACCGGGATAAGACGTTTGGCGGGGTATCATGGGGCTTGCGAGCCTGTTAACCTGCGATACCGCAGATTTATCGGTGAGCCATGACCGTGCATCCCTTGCCCCCTTCCTTATCGCCCGCATCCGACCGGCCCCAAGCAGACCTGCCGCGCAGCCTGCATTCGGCTTTGGTGGTGGATGATCACCCGCTGTTCTGCGATGCCCTGTCGATGACGCTGAAGGCGGTGGCGGGGATCGGGCGGATTGAAACCGCCGACCGGCTGGACTCTGCGATTGCCCGGCTGGAACGTGCGCCGATGCCGGATGTGGTGGTGCTGGACCTGAAGCTGCCGGATGTCGATGGGCTGGACGGGCTGATCCGGTTGAAGTCGGTGGTGGGTATGGTGCCGGTGGTGGTGGTGTCGTCGCTGGCCGACAACCGGGTGGTCAGTGCCGCCCTGCGCGCCGGGGCATCGGGTTTCGTGCCCAAGCACAGCCACCGCGAGGTGTTCCGCGCCGCGTTTGACGCGATCCGGCAGGGCCAAGCCTATCACCCAGATGGGTATTTCCCGCACAATGACCCCTCGGCCCCGGCCAGCCAGCGCGAGGAGGCTGTGGCGCGACTGTCGCTGCTGACCCGGCAGCAGGCGCGCCTCCTGCAGTTGATCTGCGAAGGCAAGCTGAACAAGCAGATCGCCTTTGACCTGACCATTGCCGAAACCACGGTCAAGGCGCATGTCACCGCGATCATGCGCAAGCTGGGGGTACAAAGCCGCACCCAAGCCGTGCTGATCGCGCGCGGGGCCAGTTTTGACAGCCTGATGCCTGAAGGCGATTGAACCGCTTGCCGAAGCAGAGGGCGCGGCCTAGCCTCTGGGCGTGGGGGGACCGGCGATGCAGAAGATGCGTGGCGTGAACGGCGGTGCGGCAGACGTGCTGACCAGCGCCTGCGTGCCCGCCGCCGCCCCTGACGCGGCACGGCAGCTGTCGCAGGCTCTTGGAGCGGGGCCGTTTTCTCGGGTTGTGCTGTTCGTATCACCCGAGGCGGATCTGGCGCAGCTTTGTACGGATCTGGGCCAGCACTTTCCGCCCGGTCTGGTGATCGGCTGCACCACCGCCGGAGAGATATCGCGGCAGGGCTATACAGAGGGCGGTATTGTTGCGGTCGGTTTCCCGGCGGCCAATTTCAGCACCGAGTGCCTTTTGGTGCCTGATCTTGCGCGCATCAGCCCGCAAGACCTGATCGGCCAGCTGATCCGCGCCCGCACCGGGTTGCAGCGGGACCAGCCCGGATGGGATCATGAATTCGCGTTCATGATGGTCGACGGGTTGTCCACCGCCGAGGATGATCTGGCCGCCGCCGTCGCCTCGGGTCTTGGGCCGGTGCCGCTGTTTGGCGGGTCGGCGGCCGATGGATTGCGGTTCGGGCAGACCCACGTAATCTGGCAGGGGCAGGCACTGACCAATGCGGCGATTGTCATGCTGGTGCGCAGCCGGTGTCGCGCGCGGGTGTTCAACCTTGACCATCTGGTGCCGACCGACCGGCGGATGGTGGTGACGCAGGCCGACCCTGCCCGGCGGGTGGTGCGCCAGATCAATGCCGAACCGGCGGCGCAGGAATATGCGCGCCTGCTGGGCAAAGACCCTGCACAGCTGACGACCTTCACCTTTGCCGCGCACCCGGTTGTGGTGCGGGTGGGCGGGCGTCACCATGTGCGGGCAATCCAGAAGATGGAGGAGAATGGCGATCTGGTGTTCTTTTCGGCGATTGATGAAGGGCTGGTCCTGACGCTGGCCGAGCCGCAGGATATGGTCGCCCATCTGGACCAAGAGCTTGGTCGCCTGTCCGACCAAGGGCCGCCCGCCGCCATTCTGGCCTGCGACTGCATCCTGCGCCGGATGGAGGCCTTGGAAAAGCAGCTGTCGGGCGCGATTTCGGGCGTGCTGCGCGACCGGCACGTGGTGGGCTTTTCCACTTATGGCGAGCAGTGGAATTCCATGCATGTCAACCATACGATGACCGGGGTGGCGATCTATCCGCCGGACCCTGCATGATCGAGTCACTGATCAACCCCGCCGATCCGCCGGAACGGCAGATGGAAAAGCTGCTGACCATCGCCCAGGTGCTGATGCGGCGGGTGGAATCCGATACCGACGACAATGGCGCGGCCTATGCGCAGTTCCAGCGCGCGGCGATGCTGGAAGATCAGGTGCGCGACCGCACCCGCGATCTGGAACGCGCACTGGATCTGTTGAACGACTCGAACGCCCGGCTGGCTGCGGCAACCCGCAGCGCCGAGGCCGCGCGGCAGAACCTGGCCAATGCGATCGAGACGGTGCAGGAAGGTTTCGCGCTGTTTGATGCGGGCGATGTGCTGGTGCTGTGCAACTCGCGCTTTGGCATGCATATGGAGGATATCCGCGACGATCTGCGCCCCGGTCTGACCTTCGATGCCTATGTCAACCGCGTCAGCCGGTCGCGTTTTCTGGAACTGCCGGACCGGGAAAGCCCCGAGCATTGGGCGATAAGGCGCAAGCGGCGGCATCAGGACCGGCATGTGATCTTCAACGTCCGCATGATCTGGGACCGCTGGGTGCAGGTCAGCGAACATCGCACGGCGGACGGCGGCACGGTGATCCTGCAGACCGATGTGACCGATATCATCCGGTCTGAACGGCAGGAACGGGGCAAGCTGCTGGACGATCAGGCAAGAATGATCCGCGCCACGCTGGACCATATCAATCAAGGCGTGTCGATCTTTGACGCGGATGCCCGGCTTGTGGGGTGGAATGCGCGGCTGGGGCAGCTGCTGGCGATTCCGGTGGCGCGGTTCCGGGTGGGGGCATCGTTCGACCATCTGCTGCAGCGGTTTCACGAAGAGATCACCCTGTCGGACGGGATGACCGATGCAAGGCTGGAGGCTTGGGTCAATGCCGTGGCAGGCCGCAGCCCGTTGTCGTTCGAGGTGCGGCGCGGTGATGATCTGATCCTTGCGGTGTTCGCCCAAGGTATGCCCGACGGTGGGTTCGTGATGAGCTTTACCGATGTCACCACCGAACGCGCCGCGATCCACGCGCTGAGCCGCGCGAATGAAACGCTGGAGGCGCGGGTGATGGACCGCACGCTGGAGCTGGAGGATGCTCTGGCCCATGCCGAGCGCGCCAATGCCAGCCGGTCGCGCTTTGTGGCGGCAGCCAGCCACGACCTGCTGCAACCCCTGTCCGCCGCCAAGCTGTTCATCGCCAGCATCGGCGGCGAAGGCGTGCCACCCGAAGCCGTCGAGGCGCTGGAAAAGGCGCAGAATGCGCTGGTCTCGGTCGAGGGGATTCTGGATGCGCTTCTGGATATCTCCAAGCTGGAATCGGGTCGCGCGGCGGTGTCGGTGGGGCAGGTGGCCCTGCGCCCGATTCTGGCGCAGCTGGCGGCAGAATTTACCGCGATTGCGGCAGCCAAGGGGCTGCGCCTGACGGTGCGGCTGTCGGAGGCGGTGGTGATGACCGACCCGTCCTATCTGCGCCGCATTCTGCAAAATCTGATCGGCAATGCCATCCACTACACCGCGCAGGGCCGCGTGGTGGTGGCCGCGCGCAAGCGGGGCGGCATGACAAGGCTGGAGGTCTGGGACACCGGCCCCGGCATTCCCGAAGAGGAGCAGGACAATATCTTCAAGGAGTTCCACCGGCTGAACGCGCGGGCGTCCGCCAGCGAAGGCATGGGGCTGGGGCTGGCGATTGTGGAACGGGCCTGCGCGCTGCTGGGCCACCCGCTGGGCCTGTCGTCGCGGCTGGGGCGCGGCACCTGTTTCATGCTGCAACTGCCGTCCGTCACCACCGCCGATGCTTTGCCGGTGCCCGCACCCGCAGTCACACGCCCCAGAATGCGCCTGCAGGGCAAGATCGGCTTTCTGGTGGAAAATGACCCCGACCTGTGTCGCGCCATGGGGCTTTTGCTGGAAAAATGGGGGCTGTCGGTGCTGGATGCCGACAGCGGCGAAGCGGCGCTGGCGCTGATTGACGAACTGGGCATCCTGCCCGATTTCTTTCTGGTCGATTATCAGCTTGGGGGTGGCATGACCGGGGTTGATTTCATCCGTACCTTGCGCGCCTTGCATGGCGATGTGCCCACCCGTCTGATCACCGCCAACCGCAGCGTGCAAGTGCAGGCGCTGGCGCAGGCCGAAGGTGTGGAGGTGCTAATGAAGCCGATGGATGCCCGCGCGCTGGAGGCATTTCTGCGCGATCTGCCCTGATGTGTCGGGTATCCTACGACTTATGTTCCATAGCGTCAGACCGTGCTGCCGCCTAATCTGCCGCCCAAGGGAGACTGTGCACATGCAAATGAGCGATACACGAGAGATCAAGGCCGCACCGTCCGAGGTGTGGGCCGCCATTCTGAACCCCGAGGTGCTGAAGGACTGCATCCCCGGCTGCACCGAAGTCACCGGCAACCGGGACGAAGGGTTCGAGGCGGTGGTGACGCAAAAAGTTGGCCCGGTGAAGGCCACCTTCAAGGGGGCCGTCACCCTGTCGGACATCATTGAAGGCGCGGCGGTGAAAATCTCGGGCGAGGGCAAAGGCGGGCCTGCGGGCTTTGCCAAGGGCGGCGCCGTGGTGCGGCTGGAACCGATCCCCGAAGGCACGCGGCTGTCGTATGACGTCGAGGCCAATGTCGGCGGCAAGCTGGCGCAGCTGGGCAGCCGGATCATTGACGGCTTTGCCAAGAAGATGGCGGATGAGTTCTTCAACCGCTTCCAGACCGCCGTGGAAGGCCCGGCCGAACCGGAAGCGGCAGAAGCGGCGCCCGAAGGCGAAGATGACGCACCGAAAAAAGGCTGGTTCAAGCGGCTGATCACCTGATCACCTGAACCGCAAAAACGTACCCAGGACCAATCCAAGGGAGGAAAACATGACAAAAGTCACGATGACCGTGAACGGAAAATCCGTCTCGGCCGAGGCAGAGGGGCGCACCTTGCTGGTGGACTATCTGCGCGGCGGGCTGGGGCTGACCGGCACCCATGTCGGCTGCGACACCAGCCAATGCGGGGCTTGTGTGGTGCATGTCGATGGCAAGGCAGTCAAAGCCTGCACCGTGTTCGCGATGGATGTGATGGGTGCGGAGGTGCGCACGATTGAAGGTATGGCCAATGCCGATGGCAGCCTTGGCCTGGTGCAACAGGCATTTCAGGACCATCACGGGCTGCAATGCGGTTTCTGCACACCGGGCATGGTGATGACCACCGCCGCATTACTGGCCGAAAACCCGCGCCCGACAGAGGCGCAGGTGCGCCACGGGCTGGAGGGCAATATCTGCCGCTGCACCGGGTACCATAACATCGTCAAGGCGGTTCTCGCCGCGTCCGGTCAGGACGCAGACGCCATTGCTGCGGAATAGGGGGATCAGATGCCAAAAGATACCGGAATAGGCGCATCCACCAAGCGCCGCGAAGATGTGCGGTTCCTGACGGGCCGTGGCGTTTACACCGATGACCTGAGCCTGTTTGGCCAGGCCCATGCCGTGATGGTGCGCTCTACCGTGGCGCATGGCCGGATCGTGTCGATAGACACGTCGGCCGTTGAGTCCATGCCCGGCGTGCTGGCCGTGTTCACCGGCGAGGATTTCAAGGATGTCGGCGGCAACCCGGCGGGCTGGCTGATCAACAGCCGCGATGGCACGCCCATGCGCGAACCCAAGCGCCCGGTGCTGGCGCATGGCAAGGTGCGCCATGTGGGCGACGCCTATGCCGCCGTCATCGCGGAAAGCTACGCGCAGGCCAAGGATGCCGCACAGGTGCTGTCGGACGCGACGGTGATCGAGGAACTGCCCGCAATCGTCGACATGAAGGCGGCAGCGGCGGATGCGTCCAACCGCGTGCATGACGAGATTCCCGACAACATCTGTTTCGACTGGGGCTGGATCGAGGACAACCGCGCCGCCGTGGATGCCGCGATGAAGGCCGCCCCGCATGTCATCACGCTGGAACTGACCAACAACCGCTTGGTTCCCAACGCGATGGAGCCACGCGCCAGCATCGGCGAATATTTCCCGGGCACCGGCGATTACAAGCTGACCACCACCAGCCAGAACCCGCACCTGACCCGGCTTCTGATCTGCGCCTTTGTCATGGGCATCCCGGAAAACAAGCTGCAGGTCGTGGCCCCCGATGTGGGCGGCGGTTTTGGCTCGAAAATCTATCACTACGGCGAGGAAGCCTTGGTGCTGGCCGCCGCCAAACGCCTTGGCCGCCCGGTGCGCTGGACGGCAGAGCGGACCGAAAGCTTCCTGTCCGACGCGCATGGCCGCGACCATGTGACCAAGATCGAACTGGGCTGCACGGCGCAGGGCGACATTCTGGCGATCCGGACCGAGACCTATGCCAATGTCGGGGCGTATCTGTCGAACTTCTCGACCGCCACGCCGACCTTTCTGCATGGCACGCTGATGGCGGGGCCCTACAAGGTGCCGCATGTTTATGTGAACGTGAAGACGGTCTTCACGAATACCGCGCCGGTGGATGCCTATCGCGGGGCTGGTCGCCCAGAAGCAACCTACAGCATCGAGCGTGTGGTGGACAAAATGTGCCGCGAACTGGGTCTTGACCCGTTCGAGGTGCGCAGGCGCAACCTGCTGACGCCCGACCAGTTCCCCTATACCACGCCCGTTGGGTTGGTCTATGACACCGGCAACTATCAGGCCACGCTGGACAAAGCGGTGGAGCTTGCCGATGTGGCGGGCTTCGAGGCGCGGCGCGCAGAAAGTGCAGCGCGCGGCAAGCTGCGCGGCATGGGACTGTCCACCTGGATCGAGGCCTGCGGCATTGCGCCATCGCATCTGGTGGGCGTGCTGGGTGCACGGGTTGGCCTTTATGATGCGGCGACCGTGCGGGTGAATGCCACCGGCACGATTTCGGTGATGACCGGGGCACACAGCCACGGGCAGGGGCATGAAACCGTGTTCCCGCAGATCGTGGCGGAAAAGCTGGGGATTGATGCGTCCTCGGTGGAGATCGTGCATGGAGATACCGCCAAGATCCCGTTCGGGATGGGATCGTATGGCTCGCGCTCTCTGGCGGTCGCGGGGTCGGCCATGGACCGCGCCATCGACAAGATCATCGCCAAGGGCAAGAAGATCGCAGCCCACATGCTGGAGGCGGCCGAAGGCGACATCACTTTCGCCGATGGCAAATTCAGCGTGGCGGGGACCGACAAGGCCAAGACCTTTGGCGAGATCGCCTTTTCAGCTTACGTCCCGCACAATTACCCGCTGGAAACGCTGGAACCGGGGCTGGAGGAAACCGCCTTCTATGACCCCGCCAACTTCACCTATCCCGCAGGCGCCTATATCTGCGAGGTCGAGGTCGATGAGGGCACCGGCAAGGTCGATGTGGTGGCCTTCACCTGTGCCGATGATTTCGGCAATGTGATGAACCCGATGATCGTTGAAGGCCAGGTGCATGGCGGTGTGGGGCAGGGCATCGGGCAGGCGGTGCTGGAAAGCACCACCTATGATGATACCGGCCAGTTGCTGACCGGGTCATACATGGATTATGCGATGCCGCGCGCCGATGATGTGCCGTTCTACACGGTCGATCATTCGTGCAGCACACCGTGTACCCACAACCCGCTTGGGGTGAAAGGCTGTGGTGAGGCCGGGGCCATCGGATCGCCCCCGGCGGTGGTGAATGCGGTGATCGACGCGCTGCAGCGTGGCGGCCACACCCATGTGAAACACATCGACATGCCCGTCTCGCCCAACCGGGTGTGGCAGGCGATGAACGCGTAAGGGGGGATCACCATGCACAACTTTGAATTCGTCAAACCCGCCACCATCGCCGATGCGGTTGCGGCCTTGGCCGCCGAGGGCGCACAGCCGTTGTCGGGCGGCCAGACCCTGCTGCCGACCATGAAACAGCGGCTCGCCGCGCCAGAGGTGCTGGTCAGCCTGACCGGCATTGCCGAGATGCAGGGCGTCTGCATGGGCGAGGGTGGTCTGCACATCGGGGCCGCCACACCGCATGCAGTGGTCGCGGCAGAGGCGGCGGCGCATTACCCGGCGCTGGCCGCCCTTGCCGGCGGCATCGGCGATCCGGCAGTGCGCAACCGGGGCACCATTGGCGGGTCAGTCGCCAACAACGACCCGGCCGCCTGCTATCCGGCGGCGGTGCTGGCATCGGGCGCGACGGTCGTGACCAACACGCGCAGAATTGCGGCAGAAGATTACTTTCAGGGCATGTTCACCACCGCGCTGGAGGAAGGGGAGTTCATCACGCAAGTGATTTTCCCGATCCCGCAAAGGGGCGCTTACGTGAAGTTCAACCAGCCCGCCAGCCGCTTTGCCCTGACGGCTGTTTTCGTGGCGCAATTCGCTGATGGTGTGCGGGTGGCAGCAACCGGCGCATCGAACAACGGTGTTTTCCGCTGGGAAGAAGCCGAGGAAGCGCTTTCGGCGGAGTTCTCTGCCGGGGCGATTGCCGGGCTGACGGTATCATCCGACGACATGATCAGCGATCTGCACGGATCAGCGGCGTACCGCGCCAATCTGGTCAAGGTGCTGACCGGCCGCGCGGTGACTGCGGCGCGCTGATCTGGTGATGCCAGGCAAAAACCCCCGGTCGCAGGACCGGGGGTTTTCTTTTGGCAATCTGTGACCTTTAGGCCGACACTTGCTCGCGCAGGATTGCGGCGGTCATCGAGATCATCAGGTAGATCCCGGCAAAGATCAGCAGGGCCACCATCGTGTTTTCAAATGCGCGCGGATAGGTCGCCTCATCGGGGGGCACGGGGCTGACCGAAACCGACAGATAGCGCACCTGACGGTTGGCATCGGTGCGCGCGGTTTCCATCGATTGCAGCGATTGCGACAACAGCAGTTGCCGGGTCTGCACATCGGCCTGCGCCACCAGCAGTTCCGACTGCACCTGCGCCAGCGAGTTGCCGCCCGCGACCCCTTGGGTCAGGCGCGAGCGCAGGGTGGCAATCTCGGCCTCCAGCGTGGCGATCCGGCGGATCAGCGGTGCCATCCGGGCGGCATTGGGGGTGCTGTTCGATTGCATCTGCGCCAGGCTCAGCCGGTCCTGGCTGAGCTGCGTTTCAAGCTGGCCGATCTGTGTGGTGATCAGTGTCACCTCCACCTCTGACGACAGCACCTGAAACTGCTCTTGCAGGTCCACCACCTTGCGCTGCGCTGTCAGCATGGCCGCTTCGGCCAGTTCATAAGCCTCAAACGCGCCCTTCATCTGATCGGCGCGCAGGCGTTGGGTCAGATGATCGACCTGTTCTTCCGCATAGCCGATCAGCGCTTGCGAGAAATCTGCCGACACCCCGGGGTCTGCGGCGATCACCTCCATCTTGATGATGCCTTCGGTCGGATCATAGGCGATCTTCACGTTGCGCTGATAGACCTTGTAGGCGGCTTCGCGGGTGGCATCGACATCCAGCCGCTGGAGCGGGTCAATCTGCTCTTGCGCGAAATGCGCGCTGAATTTGTGGTCGGCATCCAGCCGCATCATCGCGTCGCGCGATTGCAGATAGCCCTGCACCGCGATGGAATCCTGCGAGGTGGCGAATTGCGTGCCCGAGAGCAGCCCGCCCATGCCCTGCGCGCCCGCCGGATCGGCCTGCTGGATCACGAATTCGGCCTTGGTGGCAAACAGCGGGGTGGCAACCACGTAATAATACCAGCCCGCCAGCAGGGTGGGCAGGCCGACAAAGAAGAACAGCCGCGCCATCAGCAGGGCCGATTTGCGGCGGCGGCGTCTTGCCAGATCGCGCTGGATGCGCTGGATTTCAGACAGATGCGATTCTTCGGCGCGCAGCTCGGTCGAGGGCACCTTGATCGGCTTGATGGTCTGCGGCAGGTGCACCCCGTCACCGCGCGGCGCGACCGTCAGCGCGCGCGACGCAGCCTCACCGCCGGGCAGCGGACTGTCAGCCCCTTCGGCGCTGATCATTTCCATGAAGGTCGATTTCTGGAACGGATCGATGCCAGCCGCGCGCAGCAGGCGCACAGCGTCAAAATCCGATGTGGCGGGCAGCCCGTATTTCTGCGCCATGCGCCGCGCCATGCGCAGCTGGCGCCCCGTCAGCCCCTCTTTGCGGATCTGGTCGATGTCGTTGGGGTTCGGGGCACTGGCCTGAGCCGCGCCCGGTTGGGCAGGGGCAGAGCGGGGCGGGGCAGGGCGGTCGGCCCCGGCATCCATCATCGCGCTGACCTGATCGCCCGCGGTGGGAAACGGGTCTGCGCCGAACCCGTCATCGGTTGCGGGTGCCGATGCGGATGCGGCGCGCGGCGGCACGCTGCTGGCAGGCAGCGCGCGCGGCCGCGGCGGCGGGCTGACCGGTGCAGACACCGGATCGGGACGGCGCAGGTTGTAGCGCTTAACCTTGAGCTTGATAGTCATAAAGCTGCTTTGCCTCTTCCAGAGAGTCGAACGTATAAAGCTGCCCGTTGCGCAGTACAGCGGCCTGTTTGCAGAATTTTTCCAGCGTCTGCGCCTGATGGCTGACAATCACCACCGTCGCCTGTTGCAGCCGTTCGCGCAGGATGCGCCCGGCTTTGCGGTTGAAGTCCACGTCTGTGGTGGCGGGCATGCCTTCGTCGATCAGGTAGATGTCAAACTCCAGCGCCAGCATGAGCGAGAACGAAAACCGCGCCCGCATGCCCTGACTGTAGGTGCCGACCGGCATGTCGAAATATTCGGCAATCCCGCACAGCCAGCGGCAGAAACTTTCGACATAATCCGGGTCAAGCCCGTACAGCCGGGCGACATAGCGGCTGTTTTCCGTGGCGGTGTGCTTGTTGACCACGCCCCCCATGAACCCCAGCGGAAAGGAAATGCGGCTGGTGCGGGTCACCCGCCCCTCATCCGGTTTTTCCAGTCCCGCCATCATGTTGATGATTGTGGTCTTGCCCGCACCATTTGGCGCAAGGATGCCAAGAGATTGGCCCAGATCAATGCGGAACGACGCCCGATCCAGAATGATCTTGCGCTGCTTTCCGGTCCAGAATGACTTTGACACGCCCTCGAACTCGATCACCGCCGCCCTTTCCACGCTTTGCCACGGGGCACGGCGTTTGCCTTGCGCCCCCCGCGCTGCGTCTCCCTGCCTTATCCCCTGAGCCACAGATCTTGTGGTGGGGTCTGCCTCTTGGTGTGAACCCTTGACACCGATCCCTTTTTTTAAAGTGTATGCCATGGGTTTCGGGCGGCATTATGTTCGACAGGGGGCCGTCATGGCAAGCCACCGGGTCAGGACACAGGGATCAGGACAGGCGGGTGCCATCCGGGGGCAACAACCCCAGGCCGCGCAGATAGATGCCGATTCCGGCTTCGAGCAGGTCTTCGGGCGGAAACGGGCTGCGCGCGCCGCCATTGGCACTGCCGCGCATGTAAAGCTCGACCACCCCATGGCTCATCGCCCAGATATGGGCGGAAAACATGGTCGCGGGCGGGCGCATGTCGGCGGGCATGTGCTGCGACAGGCTTTCCGCCGCACGTTCCAGCACCGCCCGCGCCTTGCCCGCCACCAATGCCAGATCGGGGTGGTCGTTCAAAGACAGGCCCGCTTCGAACATCGCCATGTAGTGGCCGGGATATTTGCGGGCGAATGCCAGATAAGCGCGGCCCGTTGCCTCGAACGCGGCCAAGGCGGTGGGGCGGCCATTGTCGAAGGCAAACTCCATCAGCGCGGCAAAAATCTCATAGCCCTGCCGCGCCACTTCGGCCAGCAGGTCTTCGCGCCCGGCAAAGTGCCGGTACACAGCCGCCGGGGTCACATCCGCCGCCTTTGCCGCCTCGGACAGGGTGAACCCCGTGGGCCCCTGATCGGCGATCAGGCCAAGCGCC
Organism: Pseudotabrizicola sediminis; assembly: GCF_004745575.1. Lineage (GTDB taxonomy): Bacteria > Pseudomonadota > Alphaproteobacteria > Rhodobacterales > Rhodobacteraceae > Pseudotabrizicola > Pseudotabrizicola sediminis. The sequence goes on from NZ_RPEM01000001.1 coordinate 100,595, forward strand.
GCCTCGACCAGTGCCTGCCGCAGATTGCCGTGGTGGTAGCCGCGCTTCACGCGCGGCCCTTGCGGATTTCCGGCCCGCCGCAGATGGCGGGGTCCGGCGTGCCGATCACCGCCAGATCGCGGCCCTTGTAATCGACCGACCCCAGAATGGTCTGCACCGCCGCGATCCGGGCGCGTTTCTTGTCATCCGACAGGATCACCGTCCAGGGCGCGACGGCGAAGTTGCTGCGCTCCATCGTCTCGTCAATCGCGGTGCAATAGGCGTCCCACTTCTTCAGCCCGTCGATGTCGATGGGCGACAGCTTCCATTGCTTGAGCGGGTCTTGCTCGCGGGCGATGAAGCGCTTGAGCTGTTCGGCCTGTCCGACCTCCAGCCAGATCTTGCGGAAGATGAAGCCCTCTTCCACCAGCATCCGTTCAAAATCAGGCAGTTGCGCAAAGAAATGTTCGCGCTGCGCCGGGGTGCAAAAGCCGAAAACATGTTCGATCACCGCGCGGTTGTACCAGCTGCGGTCAAACAAGGCGATTTCGCCATTCGCGGGCAACCAGTCGACATAGCGCTGAAAATACCACTGCGCCGCCTCGCGGTCCGATGGTTTGGCAAGCGCCACCACAGAACACACCCGCGGGTTCAGGTTCTCGCGCGTGACCCCGATGGTGCCGCCCTTGCCCGCCGCATCACGGCCTTCAAAGATCACGACCAGACGTTTGCCGCTGGCCTTCAGGTCTGACTGCATCTTGACCAGCTCGATCTGCAGCCGGTCCATATGGGCATCGTAGTCCTTGCCCTTCATTTCCTGCCGGTAGGGATAGGTCGGATCGAGAATGTCATCCTTGCTGGCCAACTCGATGGCTTTGCGCACCGGTTTCGGAGCTTCGGAGGTGAAAAATGTGCTGATGGCACCGTCGAATGGCAGGGTCATGGCATGGGTCTCCCGTATCTGCCCCACCCTAGGGCGAATGCCCGGTTCAGTGCAATCCGGCGCGGGTGGCGGCACGGTCGATTGCCGCGATCACCGCGTCCGGGTGGGTGTGATGCGGCATATGGCCCACACCCGGCAGAACCGTCAGCGCCCCATTGGGCAGGATCTTCATCAGCGGGGCCGAGTGGATATGGACCGGCACGATGGTATCGGCATCGCCGTGGACCAGTTCGACCGGTAGGGCCAACGTCTGATAGTCCTGCTCCATCACCTCAATTTGTGGTCGCAGTTGATTGATCTGCAATACATTCACGCCCATCGACTCGCGCCGCAACGTCAGGCCTATGCCCAGATGATCGGCGTATCCCTCCGGCGCGGTCTGCGGGGCAAACACCAGATCAATGGTGCGGCGGACATAGCTTTGCGCCACCAGAGCCGAGGCCAGTGGCACCAGCGTGGCCCGGCCAAGCGGCGTTGCGGTGATCCGGTACCACGGGTCCAGCACGCCCGGCCAGGGCAGCGAGGGGGACGACACCAGCACCAGCGCCGCAGGCGGGCTTTGCAGTGCCCATGCCAGTGCCACGGTGCCGCCATAGCTTTGGCCCAGCACGATGGGGCTCTGCACGCCAATCTGCGCCACAGCCGCACGCAGATGGCGGGCTTGCCCCGCAACGCTGGCAACATCCCCCGGCAAGGCGTCAGAATAGCCCAGACCCGGCCGGTCCACCGCGATCACCCGGTAGCGGCTGGAGAGGTGGTCCATCAGCGCAAAGGTGAATTCGCGCAGGTTGCCGTTCGCACCATGGATCATTACCAGATCCGGACCCGACCCTGCCACTTGCAGATGCACCTGCAACCCATCAACCGTCACGAACTGCCCCGTGGGGGGATGCGATTTCACCGCTGCCGCCTCACGCGCGGCCAGCCGCCACTGTGTGGCGGCGATCAGGCCAAGGCCGATGAGCGCCGCACTAGCGGCCAATGTCTTGAGGGTCATAGGGCGTGGACTGATAAATCTCGTTGATCCAGTTGCCATATAGAAGATGCGCGTGACTTCTCCAGCGGTTCAGGGGCGGCATCAACGGATTGTCATCGGTGTAATAGTTCAACGGCACGTTGATCGTCGTGCCATTTGCGATGTCGCGGTCATATTCCTGCTTCAGCGTGTCACTGTCATATTCAAAGTGGTTGAAGATATACAGCGCCCGGTGGTCTGCGTCTTCGACCAGACAGGGGCCGACCTCTTCACTGCCCAGCAGGGTGCGCAAGCCGGGCCGGGCCGAAATCTCATCCTGCCGCATCTCGGTCCAGCGGCTGACGGGGATCACGAAATCATCCGAAAACCCGCGCAAGTAAGGCGAAGTTGCAGCAAGGTTGCGATGCCGGAAGCAGCCGAACGCCTTGTGGTCCAGCATGTGTTTCTGCACGCCGTGAAAATGGTTGATCATCGCCATCCCGCCCCAGCACACGCCGAAGGTGGATTGCACATTGGTCTGGGTCCATTCGAAGACCTGCGTCAGCTCGTCCCAATAGGTGACTTCCGTGAACGGCAGGTGTTCGATCGGCGCGCCGGTGATGATCAGCCCGTCGAATTTCTCATCCTTCACCTCCTGAAACGGGCGATAGAACGCTTCCATATGTTCGGCGGCGGTATTCTTGGTCTGGTGTTCCGACATGCGGATCAACTCGAACTTGATCTGCAACGGCGTGGCCCCGATCAGCCGCGCGAACTGGTTCTCGGTCTGGATCTTTTTCGGCATCAGGTTCAGCAACCCGATCTTCAGCGGCCGGATATCCTGCCGCGCCGCGCGTTCGGGCGACATGACCATGACGCCTTCGTTCCGCAGAACGTCAAAGGCGGGCAGGGTCTCTGGCAGGGTGATGGGCATGGGACGCTTCCTTTGGAGCAGCGGATGTATGGGCCGGATCAGCGCCGATCAATGGCGCGACCGATCAGAGTGTTGAAATCATCGGGCGTGGCGACCGTTGCGACCTCTTCGGCAGTCACCGTCACCCCCCATCTGGCCATGGCGGCATAGCGCGGCTGACGGTGGGCCAATGCGCGGGCATAGGTCCAGCGCACGAAATGATCGGGGTCACAGGTTTCTTCGGTTTTCCCGTAGGTTGCGCGGTATTCCTCCCAGGACGACTGAAGAAATCCGGGCTGGTAGTACATGGGCTTGGGCGCGCGGTCAAAACGGCGTACAAGTTCCGCCGTGTGGTCGTCAGACCCCTTGATCCAGATCAGCAGCAAAGTTTCCGACAATTGTCGCAAGACCGGATCATCCGCATCTCCCGGCTCCACCACCTCGCAGATCGACCCCGAGGTGTCGCAGACAAAGTTCGGATAGCCGTACAGATCTTCGGCGCGGGTGATGAAGTGTGCCGTATCCAGCATCGCCGCCGCCTCGGCCTTGCGGTGCTGGTCTTGCCGCATCATGTAGTCGGCAAAGGGCAGGCCGCCGCGTGCCGGATCACCGGGCTTGCCCAGATAGGTCGACAGCGGCGCCAGATTGTCAAAGGTGATGTTCGACGCGATGTAGACGGAATCGGTCATCAAGAGGTCGCGCAGCAGCGGCACCTTCATCGCCTCGCGCTTGAAATTGTCGGCGATGAACTCGTTCATGTAACGGGTGCCGATCCGGTAATCGACCGAATAGTGGAACCAGCCGCCGGCATTGGGCGCGGTGTCACGCAGCAGGTTGGACAGATGGGTCTTGCCCAGGCCCGACATGCCGAACAGCAGCACCCGCTTGCGCGGGCTGCCCAGATAGTCCGCTCCGCTTGCATAGATCATCGCCCACCCCCAAAGATGCCGCCCGACAGTTACCGCCCTGCGCCCGCACCTTCAATGGAAAACCCGCCCCGGTGAGGGGGCGGGTTTGGTCTGTGGTGTGATCCGGCGGATCAGAAGCTGAAGCCGACCTTCATGCCGACGCCGACAGCTTTGTTGCCGGTAAAGTTGCCGTCGCCGGACAGCGCCGTTGCATTGCCGACATCGACGTAACGCACGCCTGCGGTGACCTTCATGTTCTGATGGGTATAGGTGCCACCGACCTGAATGCTCTTCTGGCCATCGGTTGGCCCAAGATTGCCGACATTGCCGCCATGGTGCTTTTCATAGCCGATGGAGATGGCACCGGAAAACGCATCGCTGAACTTGCGGCCCACACCGATGTTATAGGTGATCGTGTCATGGTCGTAGCTTACCAGATCATTGAAGGGAACCGGCAGGGTTGGACCGTCAAGCTTGGTTACAGTCCAGTCCATCCAGCGGATAGAACCGAAGACAAGCGTATCCGCGGCGACGCCCGACTGGAAATCTAGCGTCAGAGATTGCGGAAGTTTAACGGTACTGGTGCCTGCGAGGGTACCAGGCGTGGGGGGGAAGGCTGTGAAACCCGAAACCTCCAGATCGTGGCTGGTCTCTGAGCTATAGGTAAGTGCCACACGCAGGGCGATTTCCGGCCTCTCGTAGGCAACACCCACCAAGTAACCGATATCGCGGTCATTGGCGAAATTGGCACGATAATTGCCGAGTGCAGGCAAAAATAGGTCACCACCGATTCCGACAGATCGAATGCCCCCATGGACGGAAACATTTTCGTTAAATTTGTACCGCACAATGGCAGCGACAGTATCGCCGCGCAGTTTCGCAGTTGATCCGGCGATAGGATATCCGGTTCCGGTCGGATAGGCCACATCGGCACCGAAGGTTGGGTCGATGGTCACGCCAAGCGAGATCTTGTTTGTAAGGTCGGCTTTGAACGCAAGCCCGACCGAGCTGTAATTCTCGGTCACATTGCCAGTTGTGACCGAAGGCGCGGCAATCAGTGCCCCCGACACTTTTGGCCTGACCGACCCAAAGCTCAGCTCAACGTAATTACCCCGCTCGAACATGAAGCCAAGCGGTGTTGTCGACCGCTCGAATCCGCCCGCTTGCGCGGACGTGGCGGTGGCCGCAATGGCGGCGACCGCGATCAGTGTATGTTTCATTTTTTTCCTCATCCCACATGAGATTTTCCCTGCCCCTGATGCTATTTGACGCAGGTTAATGCGGTCAATCAATGACGCCGCGTCACAAATCTGCCATTCAGGGCTTGTGTGTCTTTCGCGTCTCAGACCGGATGTTGATCCAGTTGGCGAACAGGATCAGGGCCGCGCCGACAAACAGCAGGGCCTCCAGCTGTTCGTTGTACAAAAGCGCCCCCGCCACGGCCATCAGCGGCAGGCGTGTGAAGTCGATCGGCATGACGAAGGTGGCAGGGGCAAGGCGCAGGGCCGAGGTCAGGCACAGATGCGCAAGCACGCCCGTCACCCCGATCAGCCCAAGCCAGGGGGCGGTTGTGGCGGTGGGCCAGGTGATGTGGCCATCCCACGCGGCCAGCACGGCGCCGAAGATGAATTGCATCACGGTCAGCCAGAACAGGATCGACAGGATGGTGACATCGCGCGCCAGCCGCTTGGTGGCGATATTGGTCGCGGCAAAACAGACCGCCGCCCCGGCGGCGGCCAGAACGCCGATGTTGAGCGCGTTGAAATCGGGGCGCACCACGATCAGGATACCGGCAAAGCCCAGGGCTGCTGCCAGCGCCCGCGGGGCGGTGATCCGCTCGCCCAGAAGCAGCGGCGACAGCAGGATCACCCAGAGCGGCGAGGTGAATTCGATGGCAATCAGCTGCGCCAGCGGGATCATCGTCAGCGCCCAGAACCATAGGTTCTGCCCGGTGAAATGCACCACATTGCGCAAGCCATGCCCGCCAAGGCGATGGGTGCTGATTTGGCCAAGCCGCCCCATCGCGGCGGCGAACCCGATGACCAGGAAGAAGCTGACGAAGGACCGCGCTGCCATGATCTCGAACGTGTCATGCGCACCCTGAAGTTGCCGCCCGGCGATCGCCATGCCGCTGAACGATACCACCGAGCCAAGCATCCACAGTGCGGCCGCCACCGGTCTGTAGGGGGCAGCTTGCGGTGGGGCGGGGGGGAGGTCCGGGGCATGCATCCGCCTGTTCTGCGGGCAGAAACCCGGAGTGTCCAGAGCCTGTATGCCCGGGCGGTCAGTCCGGCAAATCCTCGACCCGGAAGTCGCGCAGGATATGGCGGGTCGCCTCGAACCAGCGGCTTTGCCTTGTGCGGGCCTGATGCGCGTCAAAATCGGCGCGGGTGCGGAAGGTTTCCTGCACGTCCCAGACCATCGGATCATCGGTTTCGCTGACATCAAAGGACAGGCAGCCGGGCTCGGCGCGTGACAGGCGGATGTGGTCGGGCAGATGCCCGCGCACCGCCAGCACCTCGTCTTGCGACATGCAGATCAGATAGCCCTTCAGGCGGATCATTGCGGCACCACGATGGCCCGCACCTCGCCCGCCGGGGCGGTGCTGCTGATGGCGGCCAGCGCCTCGGGCAGGGTCAGCAGGCGGGTGATCAGCGGGGCGACGGCAATGGTGCCAGAGGCGATCATCTGTGCCGCGCGGACATGGGTGAACGGGTTGAGAAAGCTGTGCAACATCTGGATTTCCCGGAACAAAAGGTCAAAGGGTTCTATGCTGACCCGCGTGCCTTTGGCCAGCACCCCCAGAATGACAATCCGCCCGCCGGTGGCGGTCAGGGCCGGGGCGGCTTCGATGGTGTCCACCACGCCCGCGCATTCGATGACGGCATCCGCGCCCTGCGGCCAGATCTGCAGCGCCTGCTCCGGGGTGGCCGCCACATGGTCGGCCCCCAGTGACAGCGCCAGGTCCTGTTTGGCCAGGCTGCGGGTCAGCATCATCCCCTCGGCCCCGGCCGCGCGCGCAAGTTGCAGGGCCAAGAGGCCGATGACGCCGCCGCCCATGATCAGGCACCGCTCGCCCGCACGCAAGGCAGCGCGGTCCATCCCGTGCAGGGTACAGGCCAGCGGTTCGCAGAACGCGCCGTGGTGTGGGGGCAGGTCTGCGGGCAGGGCGATGGCATTGCGGGCAGGGATCAGCGCGAGGGAGGCAAAGCCGCCATCGCGGCCCACGCCGGTGGGGCGGTTGTTCGGACACAGGTTGATGCGCCCGCGCAGGCACTGCGGGCAGCTCAGGCAGGGGATGTTCGGGTCGCACGTTACCCGCGTGCCGGGGGCCAGCGTGACGCCCGCGCCGGTGGTGGTGATGATGCCGCTGAACTCATGGCCAAGGGTGACGGGGGGCGTGCTGGGAAACTCGCCCAAGAACAGGTGCCGGTCGGTGCCGCAGATACCTGCGGCTTCGATCCGGATGACCACCTCACCGGGGCCGGGGATTGGTTCGGAAACCTCTTCAAGCCGCAGGTCGCGGTTGCCGTGTAGTCTGAGTGCCTGCATCTTTCGTCCCCCCCTGTGGCCAGAGGGTGACGATGTTTTGCTATCCGGACAAGGGGGTTGAAAGACGCTTGGGCGGTGAAAGCCCCGGTCCCCGCCGGTTACTCCAGCTCGATGGTGCCCGGTGGTTTGCTGGTGCAGTCGTAGAACACCCGGTTGATGCCCGGCACTTCGTTGATGATACGGGTCGAGGTTTCGCCCAGAAACTCATGCGTGAACGGGTAGTAGTCGGCGGTCATGCCATCCACCGATGTGACCGCGCGCAGGGCAAGCGCGAAATCATAGGTGCGACCGTCGCCCATCACGCCCACGGTGCGCATCGGCAGGATGGCGGCAAAGGCCTGCCAGATTTCGTCATACAGCCCGTGCTTGCGGATCTGGTCGATATAGACCGCATCGGCCTTGCGCAGGATGTCGAGCTTTTCCACCGTGATCTCGCCCGGGCAGCGGATTGCCAGACCGGGGCCGGGGAAGGGGTGGCGGCCGATGAAGCTGGCGGGCAGGCCGAGTTCGCGGCCCAGGGCGCGCACCTCATCCTTGAACAATTCGCGCAGCGGTTCGACCAGTTTCAGACCCATCTTTTCCGGCAGCCCGCCGACATTGTGGTGGCTCTTGATGGTGACCGACGGCCCGCCCGAAAAGCTGACCGATTCGATCACATCGGGGTAGAGTGTGCCCTGGGCAAGAAACTTGGCCCCGCCCACCTCATGCGCGTGTTTCTGGAACACGTCGATGAACAGGCGGCCAATAGTCTTGCGCTTGACCTCGGGGTCCGACACCCCTTCCAGCGCGCCGAGGAACAAGTCGGATTCGTCGGCATGGATCAGCGGCATCTGGTAATGATCGCGGAACATGGTGACGACCTGTTCCGCCTCGCCCAACCGCAGCAACCCGTGGTCGACGAACACGCAGGTCAGCTGATCGCCGATGGCCTCGTGGATCAGCACGGCGGCGACTGAGGAGTCGACCCCGCCCGACAACCCGCAGATCACCTTGGCATCGCCAACCTGTTCGCGGATCTTGCGGATCGCCTCATCCCGGTAGGCGTCCATCGTCCAGTCGCCCTTGAAGCCGGCGAGCTTCACGAAATTCTCATACAGCTTTGCACCCTTGGGGGTGTGGTGCACCTCGGGGTGGAACTGCACGGCATAAAAATGCCGCGACGGGTCGGCCGTGATGGCAAAGGGCGCGTTGGGCGAGGTGCCGAACACCTCGAACCCCGGGGCGATTTTCGACACATGGTCGCCGTGGCTCATCCAGACCTGTTCGCGCCCGCCGGTGGTGTTGGGATCAAACCAGCCATCAAGAAGCGCCAGACCCGCACCGCTTGGCGTCACGTAAGCCCGGCCAAATTCGGCGGTGCCATGCCCGCGTTCAACCAGACCGCCAAGGCAGTGCATCATCACCTGCTGGCCATAGCAGATGCCCAGCACCGGCACGCCCGCGGTAAACACGGACGCGGGCGGCATCGGTGCGCCCGGCGCAAAGACCGAAGATGGCCCGCCCGACAAGATCACGGCTTTCGGCGCGAAACCGGCCAGAAAGGCATCGTCAACCTTGTTGAATGGATGAATCTCGCAATAGACGTTCAGCTCGCGCAGACGGCGCGCGATCAGCTGCGTTACCTGAGAGCCGAAGTCGATGATCAGAAGGCGGTCATGATGGGTCATGCGACCTCGCATACGAAGGGCTGTGCAGAATCGCAAGGGGGGAAAGTCGGGCTGGCCGCTTCGCCGGCGGGCGGCGGGAATCTGCGTATTTGGGCCGGGATGATGGCCGCGGGCCAGAAGAGGGAAGAGGGCGCATGTCGTTTTTAGGCACCAAGTGACGGAAACGGGTTTCGGGCCGACCGGCTTTGGCGGCATAAGGGCGACAATCAGGCTTTGGAGGGCGGATATGAGCGATGTTGCGGTTGAAGGGCGCCGGGCGCGCGGCGGCGGCGGATCGGCCCGGCGGGCGGAGCGCACGGCAGTGTCGCTGGACACCGCGAAGTTCATCCAGCGCAACATTCCGAATTTCGAGATCCTGAACGCCGAGGCGCTGGAGATCATCGAATGGAATGCCGATACGGTTCTGGAAGAGATTGGCGTCAATTTCGTTGAAAACCCCGCCGCTCTGGCACTGTGGAAGGCGGCCGGGGCCGATGTGCAGGGCGAAAGGGTGCGGATTCCACGCGGTCTGGCGCGGAAATTATGCGCAACCGCCCCGTCCAGCTTTACCCAAGCTGCCCGCAACCCTGCACGGAATGTCGATATCGGCGGGCGCAATCTGGTGCTGGCCCCGGTCTACGGCCCGCCCTTCGTGCGCGATATCGAAGGCGGGCGGCGCTATGCCACCATCAACGATTTCCAGAACTTCGTGAAGCTGGGCTATATGTCGAAATGGCTGCACCATTCGGGCGGCACGGTGTGCGAGCCCACCGATGTGCCGGTGAACAAGCGCCATCTGGATATGTTGCACGCCCATATGGTGCTGTCGGACAAGCCCTATATGGGGTCGGTCACCGAGCCTTCCCGTGCGGTCGATTCGGTCGAGATGTCGAAGATCCTGTTCGGGTCGGATTTCGTCGATCAGAACACGGTGATGACCTCGCTCATCAACATCAACAGCCCGCTGACCTTTGACGGCATCATGATGGGCGCGCTGGAGGTGTTTGCAAAGGCCAATCAGGCCGCGATCATCAGCCCCTTCATCGTGGGGGGCGCAATGGCCCCGGTTACCGTGGCGGGCACGCTGACGCAGGTGCTGGCCGAGGTGTTGGCCGGGGTGGCCTACAGCCAGCTGGTGCGGCCGGGGGCCCCGGTGATTTTCGGCGCCTTCGTGACCAGCATCGACATGAACTCCGGCGCGCCGACCTTCGGCACCCCGGAAGCCGCCCACATCACCTATGGCGCGGGCCAGCTGGCACGGCGGTTGAACCTGCCGTATCGCTCGGGTGGCAGTTTCTGCGGATCAAAGCTGCCCGACGCGCAGGCCGCCTATGAAACCGCGAACAGCCTGAACATGGCGCTGCTGGCGGGGGTGAACTTCATGCTGCACGCCTGCGGCTGGCTGGAGGGCGGGCTGGTCAGTTCCTATGAGAAATTCGTGATGGACGCCGACCAGCTGGGCACGCTGCACCATCTGGCGCAAGGCGTGATGATGGACAAGAACGGTCAGGCGATGGACGCGCTGCGCGAAGTGGGGCCGGGCGGGCATTTTCTGGGCTGCGAACACACGCAGGCCAATTTCAAATCGGCGTTCTGGCGGTCGGACGTGTTCGATTACAAACCGTTCGAGACCTGGGCCGAAGAGGGCGCGCGCGACACGCAGGCGCTTGCGGCTGAACGGGTAAAAAAGCAGCTGTCGGATTACCAGCAGCCCGCCCTTGACCCCGGCATCCGTGAGGCGCTGGACGCCTATGTGGCACAGAAAAAGGCGTCCATGCCGGACGCCTTCATCTGATCTGACGCTCAATTGACAAGAACCGCTGCATCCCGGCCCGCCCCCACAAGGCGGGCCGTTTGCTGTGCGGTCAGGTGCGGCGTATCACCAACCGCGATTCCGCCAGCAGGGCAATCAGCACCTCGATATGCCGGGCAATCGAATAGCCCGCATCCCCGCGCTGCCGGGTTTCCTCCAGCTTGTCTTCTTGTGACAGCAGCTGACACACCGTCGCTTCGGGCGAGGCGGGCAGGTCGACAAGCCGCTTCAGGTCGCGGTCGCGGCGGTAATCTGACAGGCCGAAGCGTGCGGCGTGCATCAGCAGACGCGGGCGGCGCAGATCGGCGAGGCGGGTGCGGAAATCGGACATCGGCAGGCTCCTTATTGCTTCCGGAACACCCTAAATCCGCCAGCGTTGCGTTGCATTTTATGTGGATAACCGCGCGGTCGATTTGAAATCGTTTCACTTTATTCATCAAATATCCACAGGTCCGCCGAAAACGAGCCCTTCTATTAACCAATGCGTAACCGACTTCCTTCAGGTTGAATTAACCATGAATGGGTCAGGAAACCGCACGGCGGCATCGGAACTGAAGATGACATCGAACCTGTCCGCCGATTTCACCCTGCCCGCATGGTTGCCCAACGACGTCAGGCTGTACCTCGATCATACCGAGGTCGGCGTGACATTCCGGGAACTGGCGCGTCGGCAAGGGGCGCATGCCTCTACCGTGATGCGCCAGGTCCGCCGCTGCGAAGCACGCCGTGAGGATCCTTTGGTGGATGAAGCCCTGGCCCTGCTGGGCGACAGGTCGATGGCCCCAGAAAATGATGAGGATCCTGCCATGACCATGCCTGTCTCACCAAAGTCCCTGCATCTGGACGAAGCCACCCTGGCCCGTGAGGGTCGCCGTATCCTGCGGCGGATGGCAGAGCCGGGGGCGGTGCTGGCCATTGCCCCCGATCTGGACAAAGCGGTGGTGCTGCGCGAGTTTCCCGACGGCCAGCAGACAAGGACCGGGGTGGTCGACCGGGCCATCGCGCAGGCTTTCGCGCTCAAGGACTGGATCGCATGCCGCAAAAAGGGCCGGGTGACAACCTATGAGATCACCACGGCAGGGCGTGCCGCGCTGAAACGGATGATTGATGAGTCCGATCTGGCCCGGCAGGCACAGCACAGCGGGATGGCCGAGGCTGCGATGCCCTTTGCCGCCCAGCACCGGATCTGGGACGAGCGCCAGATCGAAGAGGGCGGGGTGTCGCGCCGGATTCGCTATAACCTGGCTGAAAGCCCGCTTGCCGCCATGGGCCGGCGGCGCGACAAGGATGGCCGGCCATTTCTGGAAAATGACCTGATCCGTGCGGCCGAACGCCTGCGCGAGGATTTCGAGCTGGCGCAGATGGGCCCGCGGGTGGCGCAGAACTGGGAGCGGTTTCTGACCCCTGGCGACCGAGGCGGGTTCCGCCCCGATGCGGGCCATGGCGAGGGGCCCGGCCGGGCGCGCGACCGGGTGGCGGCGGCGCTGCGCGACCTTGGCCCCGGTCTGGGCGATGTGGCGCTGCGGGTCTGCTGCTTTCTGGAAGGCATCGAGACGGCGGAAAAGCGGATGGGCTGGGCCGCGCGGTCGGGCAAGATCGTCCTGCGCATCGCCTTGCAACGCCTGCGGCGGCACTATGAGGAAAACGCCTGCGCCCAAAGCCATTTCATCGGCTGAAGCGAACGGCTGTCAGGGCAGACCGGGGCAGGCCCGTGGCTGGTGCCCCGGCCTGCCCCTGACGGCCATGTGCTGCGTGCAACCCCCTGCGTCCGCAGGGCCGGTTGTGCGCGCGGCCGGATCGGGCTAGATATGTCGTGTGGCATGCAGTGTGGAGGCCCCCTTGCGCGATCTGACCATTCCCGACCAGCGGCACCCGGAAAAAGCGCATCGTCCCGACAATGCCCAGCCGAAGAAACCCGACTGGATCCGCGTCCGCGCCCCGACCTCCGAAGGCTACAAGCGCACCCGCGACATCCTGAAAGAGAAAAAGCTGGTCACCGTCTGCGAAGAGGCGGGCTGCCCCAATGTTGGCGAGTGCTGGAGCCAGGGCCACGCCACCATGATGATCATGGGCGAGATCTGCACCCGGGGCTGCACCTTTTGCAACGTGGCAACCGGCAAGCCGCAGGTGCTCGATGCGTTCGAGCCGGGCCGTGTCGCCCATGCCGTGGCCGAACTGGGGCTGAACCATGTGGTGATCACCTCTGTCGACCGTGACGATCTTGATGATGGCGGGGCCGAGCACTTCGCCCAGACCATCCGCGCCGTACGCCACCGCTCGCCCGGCACCACGATCGAGATCCTGACGCCGGATTTCCTGAAATGCCCGCCCTCGGCGCTTGAGAAAGTGGTCGAAGCCCGCCCCGATGTCTTCAACCACAATCTGGAAACCGTGCCCGGCCTGTACCTCGAAGTCCGTCCCGGTGCGCGTTATTTCCATTCGTTGCGCCTGCTGCAACGGGTCAAGGAACTGGACCCGACCCTGTTCACCAAATCCGGCATCATGGTCGGCCTTGGCGAAGACCGCGCCGGCATTCTGCAGGTGATGGATGACATGCGCAGCGCCGATATCGATTTTCTGACCATCGGCCAGTACCTGCAACCCACCCCGAAACATCACCGGGTCAACCGCTTTGTCACCCCTGATGAGTTCAAAAGCTATGAGACCGCAGCTTATGGCAAAGGGTTCCTGATGGTTTCCGCCACCCCGCTGACCCGGTCATCTTACCACGCGGGCGATGACTTCGCGCAGCTGCGCGCGGCGCGTCTGGCAAAGCTCGGTCGGGCCTGACGCAGCACACCGAACGCTGCAAAACCTTCGGCTTTGCAGCTTTCCCAGATACTCCCGCGCGGCGCGCATCGCCCGAGGAGACACGCCCCTTGGCGTGCGACGAGACAAAAACAACGCGCCGCAGGCGCTCCATCAGAACAACGGCCGCAGATCAGCGCCGCCCGTAAAGATCTGCCGCCCGGCGCTCGAAGGCCCGCACCACCCGCAGCATCGCCTCGTTGAACACCACACCGATGATGCCTTGCAAAATGGCGTTGCGGAATTCGAAATCGACAAAGAAATCGACATCGCAGCCGCCCTCCGCCTCGCGGAATTTCCAGGTCGAGCGCATGTGGCGGAACGGCCCGTCCAGATATTCGGTCTCGATCCGGTGTTCCTCTGGCCACAGCACCACCCGGCTGCCAAAGCGTTCGCGGAACACCTTGAAGCTGATCACCAGATCGGCCTCCATTACTTCGGACCCGTCAGGCATCTGCGTACGCGACCTGATGCGTGCGGCGGAATTCCACGGCAGGAACTGGGGGTAAGACCCGACATCGGCCACCAGATCATACATCTGTTGCGCGCTATAGGGCAGAAAGCGGATTTCGGAATGGGTTGGCATCGCTCGTCCCGTGACTTGGTCCGTGCTTTTCGTTAGAAAGCGCACAGAAATCAAGGGGACGCCATGACGCAACGACCTTATGTGATTGATCAGATGATCAGCGCCAAATCCATCGCCGCGCGGGTCGAAGAACTGGCGCGCGAGATCACCACGCATTTTTCAGGCACCGACAAGCTGGTGGTGGTGGGGCTGTTGCGCGGCTCTTTCGTCTTCATCGCTGATCTTGTGCGTGAACTTAACCTGCCGGTCGAGGTGGATTTCCTGGAGGCGTCGAGCTATGGAAACTCCATGCAATCTTCCCGAGAAGTGCGCATTCTCAAGGACTTGCGGGGCGAAATTGCCGGGCGCGATGTGCTGCTGGTGGAAGACATCGTCGACACCGGCTTTACGCTCAGCCATGTGATTCACCTGCTCAACGCGCGCGAACCGGCGCGGCTGAAGGTCTGCGCGCTCTTGGACAAACCGTCGCGGCGCGAGGTGGCGGTCAAGGCGGACTGGACCGGTTTTGACATCCCCGATGAATTTGTGGTGGGCTATGGCATCGACTTTGCCCAACGCAACCGCAACCTGCCGTTCATCGGCAAGGTCCGGTTCACGGAGGATGCGCCGTGAACCCGGTCTGGCTGATGCGCATGGCACGCTGGGTGCGCCATCCGCCGTCGCCCGCGCGGGTCAAGCTGGTGGTGGGGGTGGTGCTGGTCTGTTTTGTGATCTTCGGGGTTGAATATGTCTGGGGCTGGCCAGACGCGCTGACCGTGCAGAAGATCAGACCCTGACTGTCGTTGGCAAAAAGGTGATGCCGTTTTTTCAGGTACTGGGTTAGCCTCGAGCTGCAATGCCCCGGCACCAAGGAGTTTTCATGCGCCGCCTGTTTCTGTCTGTCTGTGTTGCCGCCGTCATCGGGGCCGGGGTGTTCTGGGCCGTGACCCGGCCAGACCCGATGCCCGCAGATACCTTCGCCGGCCTGACCGGCGATGCGGGACGCGGAGAGGCGGTGTTCCACGCCACCGGCTGCGCCTCGTGCCACGCGGCACCCGGGGCTGTTGGTGAGGCGAAGCTGGTGCTGGCCGGGGGGCAGGCTTTCCCGTCCGATTTCGGCACATTCCTTGCCCCCAACATCAGCCCCGACCCGCAGCACGGCATTGGCGGCTGGTCGCTGCCCGATCTGGCCAATGCCATCCAGCGCGGTGTGTCACCTGATGGCGCGCATTATTATCCGGCCTTGCCCTATTGGTCCTATGCCCGGATGCAGCCGCAGGATGTGGCCGATCTGTATGCGTTTCTACAGACCCTGCCACCAGACGCCACGCCAAACCAGCCGCATCTGATCGGCTTTCCGTTCAGCATCCGCCGCGTGGTCGGGGGGTGGAAAGTGCTGAACAATAACGCAGATTTCGTGCTGGAAGGTGATCTGACCGAGGCCGAGGCGCGCGGCCGCTACATCGTCGAAGCAATGGCCCATTGCGCCGAGTGCCACACCCCGCGCGATGCGCTTGGCGGGCTGGACACCAGCCGCTGGATGGCGGGAGCGCCCAACCCGTCCGGTCAGGGCACGATTCCCAACATCACCCCCGCGAAGCTGAGCTGGAGCGAGGGCGAGATTGTCGAATACCTAACCAGCGGCTTCACCCCCGATTATGATTCGGTGGGCGGCCATATGGTGGCAGTGGTCGAGAATATGGCGCGGCTGCCGGAAAGCGATCGCGCGGCAGTGGCGGCGTACCTCAAAAAACTGCCCGGCGTCGAATAGGGTACTGCGTTCAGACTTGCCGCAAGGCCCGTTCCAGCAGAACAAGCGCATGGCCAACCGTGGCCTGACGTACCTGTGCCCGGCCAATTGCGCCGAACTCCACCGTTTCGGTGATTGGCTCTTGCCCGGCGCGCGCCAGACCAAAGCACACCCGTCCTTCGGGCTTGAACTCTGACCCGCCCGGCCCAGCGATTCCCGTGACCGACACCGCGAGGCCAACCCCCGCGCGCAGCAATGCGCCTTGTGCCATTTCGCGGGCGACCTCTTCGCTGACCGCGCCGAAATCGGTCAGGGTTTGCGCTTGCACCCCCAGCATTTCGGTCTTGGCGGCGTTGGAATAGGTGACAAACCCCCGGTCGAACACGTCGGACGATCCTGCCACCTCGGTCAGCGCGCCCGCGATCAGGCCGCCGGTGCAGCTTTCGGCGGTGGCGATGCGAAGCCCCCTGGCGCGGGCCAGTGCCAGAATCTGCGCGGCCTGCGTCACATCAGCACCCCATGGGCAAAGGCTGCCGCGACCATCACCGCAACCCCTGCAAACACCCCGGCCCACAGGTCATCCAGCATTACTCCCGCCGGATCGCCGCGCCGGTCGGCGCGGCCGATGATCCAGGGTTTCCAGATGTCGAACAGGCGAAAGAACACAAACGCCGCCACCCAGCCCGGATAGGCCACCACCGCCCAATCCTCGACCCCGCGCCACCAGAAGGCGGCGGCGGGGAACATGAGGGCAATCCACTGGCCCGCCACTTCGTCGATCACGATTTCCGACGGGTCATCGCCCGGGCTGTCGCGCAGCGCCTGTCCGCAGGCCCAGAACCCCAGCAGGGTCACCGCGACGGTGGCCGCCACCAGCACCGGAAATCCAAGAAAGCGGTCAATGGCGATGCCCAGCACCACCGCGACGGCTGATCCCCATGTGCCCGGCGCGGGCCGCAACAGGCCGACATAGCCGAAGGTGGTGATCGCGCGGATCATGCCCGCACCAAGGCGCAGGTGGCCAACGCGGCAATCCCCTCTTCGCGCCCGGTGAAGCCAAGCCGCTCCGACGTTGTCGCCTTGACGCTGATCCTGTCCATATCCACCCCCATGATACCCGCCAAAGCCGCCCGCATCGCCGCCTGATGCGGCCCGATCTTGGGCCGTTCGCAAACCAATGTCACATCGCAATTGGCGATGCGGTAGCCGCGCGCCGCCACCCGGCCCATCGCGTGGCGCAGAAAGATATGGCTTTCCGCCCCCTTCCATTGCGGGTCACTGGGCGGGAAATGCACGCCGATATCGCCTTCGGCCAGCGCGCCATAGATCGCATCGGTCAGTGCATGCATCCCGACATCGGCATCGGAATGGCCCAGAAGCGCCTTGTCATGCGGCACGTTGACCCCGCACAGCCAGACCTGATCGCCGGTGGTGAAGGCATGCACGTCATAGCCATTGCCCAGTCTGATATCCATGTCCCGCCCCTTCAGGATCTTTTCCGCGCGGATAAAATCCTGCGGATAGGTCAGCTTCATATTGTCTTCATCACCGGGCACGATGGTCACCGCATGACCCGCCCAGCGCGCCACCTCGACATCATCTGCCGCCCCGCCGGGATGGGCGCGGTGCGCCGCAAGGATTTCTGCAAAGCGAAAGCCCTGCGGTGTCTGCGCGCGCCACAGCCCGTCGCGCGGGGCGGTGCCGGTCACGGTACCGGCTTCCCCGCGCCACAGTGCATCGGTCACCGGCAGGGCAGGGGCCGCGCCGGTGCTGGTGTCCAGCGCCTGCAGCACCGACGCGATCACCGCGCCCGACACCAGAGGGCGGGCGCCGTCATGGATCAGGACTTTGGTCACGCCCTGACCCTCCAGCCAGTCCAGCGCGTGACGCACCGAACCCGCCCGCGTTGCCCCGCCCTCGACCATCGGCAGGCCAAAGCCCGCCGCACGGGCGCGGTCATCCGGGTGGATCACCAGGATCACCCGGTCCACCCGTCCGGCAAAGGCGGCGATGGTATGGGCCAGCACCGGAATGCCTGCCAGAATTTGCCATTGCTTTGGCAGATCGCCTCCTGCACGGGTTCCCCGGCCTGCGGCAACGATGATGGCGGCTGTGGTCATGGGCACCTCTTTGCCCCTTGTGCTTAAATGAGGGGGACAAGTTGCGCAACGTGCCCAGATTCCACCCGGATTTGCTTAAAAAATATGCACTGCATGTTTTTCAACCGTTTTATTGACCATCTGCCTTTGTTATCCCCGCTGAACAAGATTACCTCATCCTCAGGCGCATAAGGATTGTGCAAGTGGCGTTGTTGCTCGACAGGTTTGTCATCGACCCTCCGGTGCTGCTGGCCCCCTTGGCCGGAATCACGGATCTGCCGTTCCGCCGGGTGGTCGCCCGGTTCGGGGCCGGTCTGGTGGTGTCCGAGATGATCGCGAGCGAAGATGTGATGCGCGCGCAACCCTTGGCCCGGGCCAAGGCCGAACTGGGGTTCGGCGAGGCGGCCACTTCGGTGCAACTTGCCGGGCGCGACCCGTACTGGATGGCCGAAGCCGCCCGCTATGCCGAGGGGCAGGGCGCGCGGGTGATTGACATCAACATGGGCTGCCCGGCAAAGCGGGTCACGGCGGCAGGCGGCAACGGGGCCTGCGGGTCGGCACTGATGCGCGATCCTGATCTGGCGGTCGCGCTGATGGAGGCGGTGGTCGGCGCGGTCAACCTCCCCGTCACGCTGAAAACCCGGTTGGGCTGGGATCATGACAACCTGAACGCCCCCGATATCGCCGCCCGGGCTGAGGCGGCGGGCATCCGCATGATCACCATCCATGGCCGGACCCGGAACCAGTTCTACAAGGGCAGTGCCGATTGGGCCGCGATCCGGGCGGTGAAACAGGCGGTATCCATCCCGGTGATCGCCAACGGCGATATCACTGATGCAGACAGTGCCGCCCGCGCCTTGCAGCAATCGGGGGCCGATGGCGTGATGGTCGGGCGCGGGGCGCAGGGCGCGCCCTGGCGTCTGGCCGAAATCTCGCACGCGCTGTATGGCACCCCTGCGCCAGACGTGCCGCAAGGGGCGGCGCGCGCCGATCTGATCGCCGAGCATTATGAGGCGCAGTTGTCGTTCTATGGCAGCAGTCTTGGCATCAAGACCGCCCGCAAACACCTGTCATGGTATCTGGAAGAGGCCGGGGCGCTGACCCACCGCACGGCGATTGTCACCAGTGATGATCCGGCACAGGTCATCCGCCTGATCCGCGCCAGCTTTGCCGAGTCCGGAAAGGCGGCCGCATGACCCCGTACCGCACCCCCTATCCGGTTCCCGGGGTGATCTGGGCCAGCCTGCCGATTCCTGCGCTGTTGCTGGGCCTTGACGGGCGGATCACCGAGGTGAACCCGGCAGCGGAAACCTTTCTGAACGTGTCCTCCCGCGCGCTGATCGGCCAGCCGGTGTTGGACCGTCTGTCGATTGACGCCCCGATGGAAGAGGCATTTCTGCGCGCCCGCGCCAACCAGTCGACCATCTTCATCAATGATATCGACGTGACCACAGGGGAACGCGCGCCGGTGCAGTGCAATGTGCAGGTGGCGCCCATGCACGACAATGCCGACTATCTGATGTTGCTGATCAGCCCGCGCGATATTGCTGACCGTCTGGGCCGGTCGATGAGCGTGAAATCGGCGGCCAAATCCGCCATCGGCATGGCCGAGATGCTGGCGCATGAAATCAAGAACCCGCTGGCGGGCATTTCGGGCGCGGCGCAGCTGATCAGCATGAACGCCAATGCCGAAGACCGCGAGCTGACCGATCTGATTGTCGAGGAAACCCGCCGCATCGTCAAACTGCTGGAGCAGGTGGAACAGTTCGGCAATCTGCGCCCGCCGGAACGCCGCGCGGTCAATATCCATGATGCACTCGACCGCGCGCGGAAATCGGCGCTGGTGGGCTTTGCCGCCCATATGCAGATTGTCGAGGATTATGATCCGTCCTTGCCCGCAACGTTCGCCGACCCGGATCAGTTGATGCAGGTGTTCCTGAACCTGATCAAGAACGCGGCCGAGGCCAGCAAGGGCCGGCCCGGCACCATCCGGTTGCGCACCTTTTACGACCTGTCCTTGCGCCTGCGCCGTAAAACCGGGTCGCCGTCAGTCTTGCCACTGACGATCGAAATCATCGACGACGGCCCCGGCATTCCGCCGGAGATCGCTGCTGATATCTTTGAACCCTTTGTTTCGGGCCGCGAAAACGGCACCGGGCTTGGCCTTGCGCTGGTATCAAAGATCATTTCCGACCACGAAGGCTGGGTTCAGGTCGATTCGGTGCCAGGCCGCACCGCGTTCCGCGTATCCCTTCCCGTGGCCCCCAAGAAAATGGAGAGCATTTGATGGACGGCACTGTTCTGGTCGCAGATGACGACCGCACGATCCGCACCGTGCTGACCCAGGCGCTGACGCGGGCGGGGTGCAAGGTGCACGCCACCTCCAGCCTGATGACGCTGATGCGCTGGGTCGAAGAGGGCAAGGGCGATTTGGTGATTTCCGATGTGATCATGCCCGATGGCAATGGGTTGGACGCGCTGCCCCGCATCGGCAAGATGCGCCCCGGCCTGCCGGTCATCGTGATCTCGGCGCAGAACACGATCATGACCGCGATTCAGGCCGCCGAGGCCGAGGCCTATGATTATCTGCCCAAACCCTTTGACCTGCCCGATCTGATGAAGCGGTCAGCCCGCGCGCTGGAACAAAAGCGCCGCGCGCCGAAGATCCCGGTGCAGCCGCTGCGTGAGGCGGGCGATGATCTGCCGCTGGTGGGGCGTACCCCGGCAATGCAGGCGCTGTACCGTCTTGTGGCGCGGGTGATGAACACCGATCTGGCCGTGCTGGTCACCGGCGAATCGGGCACCGGCAAAAGCCTGATCGCCCGCGCGATCCATGATTTTTCTGACCGCCGCAGCCAGCCCTTTGTTGTAGCACAATCCGGCGACCTGCAAGGGATGGAGGGGCCGTCCACGCTGTTGGCGCGCGCCAAGGGCGGCAGTCTGGTGTTCGACGAGGTGGCCGACTACGACGATGAGACGCAGGCCCGCATCGTGCGCATGCTCGACCTGATGGGCGAGGGCGCACCGCGCATCATGGCGACCAGCCAGGTCGATCTGTCGGCGCGGATGGAGGCGGGGGCGTTCCGGCAGGATCTGTACTATCGCCTGTCGGGGGTGACCCTGCATGTGCCGTCCTTGCGCGAACGGGTGGATGACATCCCGCTTTTGGCAGACCATTTTCTGACCCGCGGCGAACGCGACGCCGGCACCATCCGGCGGCTGTCGAATGACGCGCGCGATCTGGTCCGCGGCTATTCATGGCCCGGCAATGTGCGTCAGCTGGAAAACACCCTGCGCCGGTTGATGGTCACCTCCTCCGAGGCGGAAATCACGCGGGGCGAAGTCGAATCGGTGCTGGGCAACCAGCCGGTGATGGAACCGCTGAAAGGCGGCGGCGAGAATGAGAAGCTGTCGGCAAGCGTGGCGCGGCATCTGAAGCGCTATTTCGATCTGCACGGCGGCCACCTACCCCCGGCAGGCGTTTATCAGCGGATTTTGCGCGAAGTAGAGATGCCGCTGATCGAAATCGCGTTGGATGCCACCGCAGGCAATCAGGCCAAATGTGCCGATCTGCTGGGGATCAACCGCAATACCTTGCGCAAGAAGATCACCGACCTCGATATCCGCGTGACACGGAGACGCAAGCTGATGTAAAACCGCAACATCAGGCGTGTCCTTGCCGCCCCAGGCGGAAAGGACAGTGGATGTGGCGGAATGGGCACGCAGCACGTGCCTGCATCGGGGGACGGGGCGGAGTGCAGCATGCGTTGAGATCAGCAGCCTGGGAACGGCTGTCGCGCTTGCGCAGGCAACGTCGGGTGCAGACGGCCACCACCTTCGGGCTGGTGTTTCTGGGGCCGGTGCTGGCGGTCTTTACCTTTCTGACGCTGGGGCCGTTCAGCCAGGGGTCCAACAGCCCGGCGCTGCGGCTGGTTCTGCTGGCGGATCTTGTCTATATTCTGGTGGTCGCGGCCCTTGTGCTGGCACGGGTGGCAAAACTGGTGGCCGACCGGCGCAGCCAGTCGGCCGGATCGCGCCTGCACCTGCGCCTGTCCGGGGTGTTTGCACTGGTGGCGCTGGTGCCGACGGTTCTGGTTGCGGTCTTTGCGGTGCTGACGGTGAATATCGGGCTGGAGGGATGGTTCTCCGAACGTGTGCGGTCAGTGGTTGGCACCTCGCTTGCGGCGGCGCAGGCCTATGACCGGCAAAGCCGCGATGACCTGATCGAGGATGCCACAGGCCTTGCCGCTTATCTGAATGTGGCCAAGCAATCGACTTTCTTTCTGCCCGATGATGGCCTGCGCCCCTTGTTGTCGCAGGGGCAGGGAGCGGTGCAGCGCGGGCTGAAAGAGGCATTTCTGATCGACGGCAGCGGCACATTGCTGACGCGTGGCCAGAGGTCCTATCTGTTCGACTTCGAGGTGCCGCCCGCCGACGCGCTGATCCGCGCCCGGACAGAGGGCCCGCAGCTGATTGAAGACTGGGACAATGACGAATTCCGCGCCGTCGTGGCGTTGGAAGCGTTTGTCGACCGCTATCTTTATGTCAGCCGCACCGTTGATGGCCAGTTGCTGTCCCTGCTCGATTCCACCCGCGAAACCGTGCGGCTGTACAACCAGCTGGAGGCAGACCGGGGCAGGGTGCTGTTGAACTTTGGTCTGATCTACCTTGGCTTTGCCATTATCCTGATCCTTGCCGCCACCTGGATGGGCCTGTGGTTCGCCGAACGCCTGTCAAAACCGGTGGGCCGTCTGGCGGGGGCCGCGCAGCGGGTGGGGGGCGGTGATCTGGATGTGCAGGTTCTGGAGGAAAAGGGCGATGACGAAATTGCCATGCTGGGCCGCATTTTCAACCAGATGACCCGGCAGCTGAAAGGCCAGCGCGCAGCACTGGTCGAAAGCAACCGCCAGACCGAACGCCGCCGCCGCTTGTTCGATTCCGTGCTGTCCAATGTGACCGCTGGGGTGATCGGCCTGAACTCTGACGGGCAGATCGACTTTGTGAACCGTGCCAGCGAGCGGTTGCTTGATATGCCGCAGCCGGGCGATGATCTGGCCCTTGCCGATGCGGTCCCTGAATTTGCGCCGCTGTTCGAACGCCTGCGGCTCAGCAACACCGCCGCCGTGCAGGAAGAGGTGCGGCTGACCCGCAAGGGCAAGCTGGAAAGCCTGCTGGTGCGGATGAGCGTGCGGCGCAGCGATACCGGCCGGCTGGAAGGCTATGTGGTGGCCTTTGACGATGTGACCGATCTGGTCAGCGCCCAGCGCATGGCCGCCTGGGGCGATGTGGCGCGGCGTATCGCGCATGAAATCAAGAACCCGCTGACCCCGATTGCCCTGTCCGCCGAACGCATCAAGCGCAAGTTCCGCGATCAGGTCAGGGAACCGGCGGATCTGGAGCAGTACACCGATGTTATTGTGCGCCAGACCAATGACTTGCGGCGCATTGTTGATGAGTTTTCCAAATTCGCCCGCATGCCCGAACCCGACCGCCGCGACACCGACCTGACTCGTCTGGTCCGTGATGCGGTGACGTTGCAGGAAAGCGGGCAGCCCACGGTGCGGTTTGTGTCCGATATTCCGGAGACCGCGCAGATCATGGAACTGGACGCGACCATGATCACCCAAGCCCTGACAAACCTGATCAAGAACGCAGGCGAAGCCATTGAAACCCTGCATGAAAAAGGCGCGCCCGAAGGGCATGTGCCCGAAATCCGCGTGCTGATGGAGACGGATGACGACGGCGTCATCCTTCGCATCATGGACAACGGCACCGGCCTGCCGCCCGACCGTGCGCGGCTGTTTGAACCTTACGTGACCACCCGCGACAAGGGCACCGGCCTTGGCCTGCCGATCGTGAAGAAGATCATCGAAGAACATGGCGGCACGCTGGCCCTGCTGGATGCCCCGGTTTTTGACGGAAATACCCATGCGGGTGCGATGGCGGAAATCCGTCTGCCACGCCTGACCCGCAAACGGGCGCGCAACAACATGGTCGCACAGGGCCAGGGAGGCTGAGATGAGCATTTTGATCGTAGATGATGAAAAAGACATTCGCGAACTGATCGGGGATATTCTGAAGGACGAAGGCTTTACCATTCGTCTGGCTGGAAATTCCGACGATGCGATGGCCGAAATCAATGCCGATCCGCCCAGTCTGATGATTTTGGACATCTGGCTGAAAGACAGCCGGATGGACGGGATCGACATCCTCAAGACCGTCAAGCGCGACAACCCGGATGTGCCCGTGGTGATCATCTCGGGGCATGGCAACATCGAGATCGCGGTCGCCGCGATCAAACAGGGGGCTTACGACTTTATCGAAAAGCCGTTCAACATCGACCAGTTGATGGTGGTGGTGTCCCGCGCGATGGAAACCAGCCGCTTGCGCCGCGAAAACGCCGATCTGCGCCGGCGTGAGGTGACCAGTTCGGAAATGCTCGGCTCCAGCCCCGCCTTCCGCGCCCTGAAGGCGCAGCTGGAAAAGGTCACCAAGTCGAACGGCCGGGTGATGCTGACCGGGCCATCGGGCAGCGGCAAGGAAATGGCCGCGCGGTTCATCCATACCAATTCCAACCGGGCGACGGCGCCGTTTGTGAGCGTGTCTTCGGCCACGGTGGAACCTGACCGGATGGAAGAGGTGCTGTTCGGCCGCGAAACTGCTGAACGGGGAATCGAAAAAGGCCTGCTGGAACAGGCGCATGGCGGCGTTGTCTACTTTGACGAAGTGGCGGATATGCCGGTCGGCACCCAATCAAAAATCCTGCGGGTGCTGACCGAACAGCAGTTCACCCGGGCCGGTGGCACCGACAAGGTACGGGTTGATCTGCGCGTGGTGTCGTCGACCACCCGCGATCTGCGCGCCGAAATCGCCGCCGGCCGGTTCCGGCAAGAGCTTTATGACCGGCTGAACGTGGTGCCGATCCCGGTGCCGAGCCTGGAGGAGCGGCGCGAGGATATTCCCGAACTGACCCGCCATTTCATTGATCTGTTCCACCGCACCCAAGGCCTGCCTGCACGCCAGCTGACGCAAGAGGCCGAAGCCATGCTGCAAACCACCGCCTGGCCCGGCAACGTGCGCCAGTTGCGCAATGTGATTGAACGGGTGCTGATCCTTGGCGAAGCGTCCGGCCCGATTGAGGCGACCGAACTGCCGGGGCAGGAGGCTGCGGTGGAAGGCAACGGGCGGCTGGTGCTGGGCGGGGCCATGGCCACCCTGCCACTGCGCGAGGCGCGTGAGGTGTTTGAACGTGAATACCTGCTGACCCAAATCAACCGGTTTGGCGGCAACATCAGCCGCACCGCGAATTTTGTCGGCATGGAACGCTCGGCGCTGCACCGCAAGCTGAAATCGCTGGGCGTGGTGACCACATCAAAATCCGGCGGGCGGTCCGCGCATTTTGACGAGCTGGACGACGAGGACGAAGGCTGACCCCGCCCGTGCCCGACATTGACCCTGAGCCCGCCTTCTGCGATGCAATGGGTCTGTGGCGGGGCCAGGGCTGGCCTTGCCACCCTATAAGGGGCTGACATGAAAGTCATCATCTGTGGCGCGGGTCAGGTTGGCTGGCAGATTGCGCGCCAGCTGTCGGGTGAACGCAATGACGTGACGGTGGTGGATGTGAACCCCGATCTGGTGCGTCGGGCAACGGATACGCTGGATGTTCAGGGCATTGTCGGCTTCGCCTCTTACCCCGATGTGCTGGAACGCGCGGGCGCGCGCGACGCCGATCTGATCATTGCCGCCACTCATTCCGACGAGGTGAACATGGTCACCTGTCAGGTCGCGCATTCGGTGTTTTCGGTCCCGCGCAAGATTGCCCGGTTGCGGGCGCAAAGCTATCTGGATGCCATCTATTCAGACCTTTACCGCCGCGAGCATCTGCCAATTGACGTGGTGATCAGCCCCGAACGCGAGGTGGCCGAGGCCGCGCTGCAGCGTCTGGCGGCCCCGTCGACCTTTGACACCGAAAGCTTCATGCTGGGCCGGGCGCAACTCTTGGGCATCGCGCTGGATGATGACTGCCCGGTGCTGAACACGCCGCTGCGGCAGCTGAACGATCTGTTTTCCACCCTGCGCGCCATTGTGGTGGGGGTGCGGCGTGACGGGCGGCTGTTTGCGCCCGACCCCGATGATCAGCTGTTTGCGGGCGATCAGATCTATGTCTTCACGCATTCCGAAGATGTGAACCGCGCGCTGGAAATCTTTGGCAAGAAGGCCAAAAAGCAGGAACGCATCGTCATCATCGGCGGCGGCAACGTGGGTCTTGGCGTGGCCCGCGCGCTGGAGGCGCGCAGCGACAGGGTGCGTGCCAAGATCATCGAGAAATCCCGCCCCACTGCCGAACGCGCGGCCGACAGTCTGGAACGCACCATCGTGCTGCATGGTGATGGCATGGATATGGAGATTCTGTTGGAGGCCGCCATCGACCGGGCCGATGCGGTTCTGGCGGTGACCGATGACGACAAGACCAACCTGCTGGTGGCGGTGCGTGCCAAGCAGGCCGGATGCCAGATGGCGATTGCGCTGGTCAACGACCCCACACTTGCGCCCTTGATGGGGCCGCTCGACATCGACGCCTATATCAACCCGCGCGCCACCACCGTCAGCTCGATCCTGCGCCACATCCGCCACGGGCGGGTGCGGGCGGTCTATTCCATCGGCGACGCCGAGGCCGAGATGATCGAGGCGCAGATCCTGTCTACCAGTTCGCTTGCGGGCAAGATGATCCGCGAGATCGACTTTCCCGAAGGCGTGCTGGTCGGCGGCGTGATGAAGGGCGACAAGGTGGTGAAGCCGGCGGCAGAGCTGCGGCTGGAAGCGGGCGATATCATCGCGCTGTTTGCCATGACCTCTGACGTGCGGGAGGTGGAGCGGCTGCTGCAGGTCTCCATCGACTTTTTCTGATGACCTTGCGCGACCGGCTGCTGGCCGCACCGCTGCTGGTAATCCTGTCCGCCCTGTCGGGCGTGGCGATGTTCCTGCCCGCAGCGCATGCGACCCTGACCAATATGGATCAGGTGGCGCAGAGCTTTTTCTATTCCGGGCTGATGGTGCTGATCGTGACGGCGATGGTCTGGCTGGCCACATCGACCTGGCGGCCCCGCAACCTTGCGCGCAGCCAGCTGGCCTCGCTGGTCGGGGCCTATGCGCTGATGCCGGTGATCTTTGCGGTGCCGGTCACGCAGGCGCTGCCCGATACCAGCTTCATGAACGCCTGGTTTGAAATGGTGTCGTGCTTCACCACCACCGGTGCCTCGCTCTATGATACGCCGGGCCGGTTGGCCCCGTCGCTGCATCTGTGGCGGGCCACGGTCGGCTGGCTGGGCGGGCTGTTCATTCTGGTCACGGCCACTGCGATTCTGGCCCCGATGAATCTGGGCGGGGTCGAGGTGATGTCGGGCCGCGCGCCGGGGCGGGGGGGGGCGGGGCTGAGCCAGATCACAAAGGTCGCCGACCCGTCGCAGCGGTTCCTGCGCTATACGATGGTGCTGTTTCCGATCTATTCCGGGCTGACCCTGCTGCTGTGGCTGCTGCTGATGATCGCGGGGGAGGTCAATCTGCTGGCGCTGATCCACGCCATGGGCACGCTGTCAACCTCTGGCATCGGGCTGGATGGCGATCTGAGCATGCTGCGCACCGGGTTGGTGGGCGAGGTGCTGATCGTGCTGTTCCTGATGCTGGCGGTCACCCGGCGGTTTTTGCCGGGCGCGCAATCGGCGCTGATGCAGGGCCCTTTGCACCGCGACCCCGAGGTGCGGCTGGCGGCCATCGTGATTGCGACCACCACGGCGGTGCTGTTCTTTCGTCATTTCATCGGCGCCATCGAGGTGGAAGCGACCGATGACGCCGCCTCGGCCCTGCGGGCGCTGTGGGGCACGTTCTTCATGGCGGTCAGCTTTCTGACAACCACCGGCTACGAATCCGGCGAATGGGCGGCGGCGCGCAGCTGGTCGGGCCTGCCCAGCCCCGGCCTTGTGCTGCTGGGACTGGCGATCATTGGCGGCGGGGTCGCCACGACGGCAGGTGGGGTGAAACTGCTGCGGGTCTATGCGCTGTTCCGCCATGGCGAGCGCGAGCTTGAAAAGCTGATCCACCCGTCATCCATCGGCGGGCAGGGGTCGCAGGCGCGGCGTTTGCGGCGCGAAGGCGCCTATTTCGCCTGGCTGTTCTTCATGCTGTTTGCGCTGTCGATTGCGGTCAGCACGGCGGCGCTGTCACTGATGAATCTGCCCTTCGAGGATGCGCTGGTGCTCACGCTTGCCGCCCTGTCCACCACCGGCCAGCTGGCCGATCTGGCCGGATCGACGCCGATCCGCTATGCCGAGCTTGACAATGCGGCCAAGGCGTTTCTGGCCATGGTGATGGTGGTCGGGCGGCTGGAGACGCTCGCACTTCTGGCGCTGTTTGCCCCGTCCAGCTGGCAACGCTGAGTGTCCCTTCGGCAACGGTCCGTTTTTTGGGCTGGAATCTCTGCGATTCCCGTCCCATAGTACCCGGTAATGCGCCAGCGGCAGGCTTATAAGCCGAGGGACGGATAAAACGCGCAACATTAAGGGCACGAAGAGAATGGCCGGTGATAAACAGAACTTGCAGGACGCCTTCCTGAACCATGTCCGCAAGGCAAAAGTTCCAGTGACGATCTTCCTGATCAACGGGGTGAAGCTGCAAGGCGTGATCACCTGGTTTGACAATTTCTGCGTGCTCTTGCGCCGCGATGGTCAATCGCAGCTTGTCTACAAACATGCGATTTCCACCATCATGCCGGGCGCGCCGATCAACCTTTATGAAGGTGAAGACTGATTTCCGATTTACCGGACGATGATGAAGACGAAGATATCTGGCCTGACACGGGCACAGGTATCGACGCCTATGAAAGCGAAAGCCCCGCGATGCGGGCCTTTGTGCTGCACCCCGATATCAAATCCAGCCCGTCGCGCCGCCTGCCCGAACATGGGCTGGCCGAAGCGGTAAGCCTCGCCGCCGCCCTGCCCGCGATGGAGGTGGTGGGGGCCGAGGTGGTGCGATTGCAACGCCTGCACCCCGGCATGCTGTTCGGCTCGGGTAAGGTCGAGGAACTGGCGGCACGCTTCAAGGCGTTGGATGTCGGGCTGGTGCTGGTTGATGGGCCGGTGTCCCCCGTGCAGCAGCGCAATCTGGAAAAGGAATGGGGCGTCAAGCTTCTGGACCGGACCGGGTTGATTCTGGAAATTTTCGCCGACCGCGCCCGCACCCGAGAAGGTGTGTTGCAGGTCGAACTGGCTGCCCTGTCGTTTCAGCGCACCCGTCTGGTGCGGGCATGGACCCACCTTGAACGGCAACGTGGCGGCTTTGGCTTTGTCGGCGGCCCCGGTGAGACGCAGATCGAGGCCGACCGCCGCGCCATCGACGATCAGGTCATCCGGCTGAAACGCCAGCTGGCCAAGGTGGTAAAAACCCGCGAACTGCACCGCGCCGCGCGCAAGAAGGTGCCGTTCCCGATTGTCGCACTGGTGGGCTATACCAACGCCGGCAAATCGACGCTCTTCAACCGGATCACCGGGGCCGAGGTGCTGGCCAAGGACATGCTGTTCGCAACGCTGGACCCGACGATGCGCGCCATGGTGTTGCCGACGGCGACGGGTGGGGCGGGGCGCAAGATCATCCTGTCCGATACCGTGGGCTTCATCTCTGATCTGCCGACGCAGCTGGTCGCTGCCTTCCGCGCCACGCTGGAAGAGGTGCTGTCGGCCGATCTGATCTTGCATGTCCGCGACATTTCCCATCCGGAATCAGCCGAGCAATCGGCGGATGTGACCGATATCCTGGCCACCCTTGGCGTGAACAAGGCCACGCCGATGCTGGAGATCTGGAACAAGCTGGATCTGGTCGACGGCTCCGCGCGCGAGGCATTGGCCACCCAAGGTGCACAGCGCAACGATGTGCTGGCCGTCTCGGCGCTGACCGGGGAGGGAGTGGAGGCGCTGCTCGACCGGGTGTCGCAGGTCTTTGATGAGGCAAAAACCGAACGCATCCTTACATTGCCGTTCAGCGACGGCAAACGCCACGCCTGGCTTCACGCGCAGGGCGTGGTGGAGGACGAGGCGCAGAGTGATGACGGCTGGCAGCTTTCCCTGCGCTGGACCGCCCGGCAGGAAAAGCAGTACCGCGACCTGTAGCGGCACGGGCTTGCACAGCCCCCGGCGACACCAGCCACAGGCGGTGGCATTTCCCCTTGCATCCCTGTGACTAAGGTGAAACAGGGAACCGCCAAACGATCACTCCTTTGGAGGCTCCTATGGAGATTCGCGAGGCTTACACTTTCGACGACGTTCTGCTGGTTCCGGCGGCATCTTCGGTGCTGCCATCCGATGCCGATACGTCCACGTTCGTCACAAAATCCATCCGCATGAACATTCCGCTGCTGTCCAGCGCGATGGATACCGTTACCGAAGGTCGCATGGCGATTGCCATGGCGCAATCGGGCGGGATCGGGGTGATCCACCGCAATCTGGACCTTGAGGCGCAGGCGACCGAAGTGCGGCGCGTCAAGCGGTTCGAATCCGGTGTGGTCTACAAGCCGATCACGCTGCGGCCCGACCAGACGCTGGCGGATGCGAAAATCCTGATGGGGCGCTACAATATCACCGGCTTTCCGGTGGTGGACGAACGCGGCCGGGTGCTGGGCATCGTCACCAACCGCGACATGCGCTTTGCCAGCGATGACAAAACGCCGGTGTCGGTGATGATGAGTTCCGACAACCTCGCGCTGTTGCATGAACCGATCGACCGCGACCAGGCGATCAGCCTGATGAAGGCGCGGCGGATCGAAAAGCTGCTGGTTACCGATGGCACCGGCAAGCTGACCGGGCTTCTGACGTTGAAAGACACCGAGCAATCGGTGCTCAACCCCAATGCCTGCAAGGATGAGATGGGCCGCCTGCGGGTAGCCGCTGCCAGCACGGTTGGGGATGCTGGGTTTGAGCGCAGTCAGGCGCTGATTGATGCGGGCGTCGACATGGTGGTGATCGACACCGCGCATGGCCATTCCGAAGGCGTGGCCCGCGCGGTCGAGAGGATCAAGCGCTTGTCGAACACCGTGCAGGTTGTCGCGGGCAATGTGGCGACGGCAGAGGCCACCCGGGCGCTGATCGGCGCCGGTGCCGATGCGGTCAAGGTCGGCATCGGGCCGGGCAGCATCTGCACCACCCGCATCGTGGCCGGTGTGGGCGTGCCGCAGTTGACCGCGATCATGGATGCAGCCCGGGCGGCGGGCGATATTCCGATCATCGCCGATGGCGGCATCAAATATTCCGGTGATTTTGCCAAGGCCATCGCGGCGGGCGCGTCCTGCGCCATGGTCGGATCGGCCATTGCCGGCACCGACGAGTCGCCGGGTGAGGTGATCTTGTGGAACGGGCGGTCGTATAAATCCTATCGCGGCATGGGGTCTTTGGGGGCAATGGCGCGCGGGTCGGCCGACCGGTATTTCCAGAAGGACGCCGCCAGTGACAAGCTGGTGCCAGAAGGCATCGAAGGCCAGGTGCCCTACAAGGGATCAGCCGCGCAGGTCATTCACCAGATGGTCGGCGGCTTGCGGGCGGCGATGGGCTATACCGGCTGCGCCACCGTGGCCGAAATGCGCAGCAACTGCCAGTTTGTCCGCATCACCGGCGCGGGGCTGAAGGAAAGCCATGTGCATGACGTGCAGATCACCCGCGAAAGCCCGAACTACCGGGTTGGCTGAGCCTTTGCCTGATGGGACCGGATCATGACCCCTGCCGCGCGTTGTTCCGCCGCTATTGATGTGCTGGACCGTGTTCTGTCCGGCACCCCTGCCGAACAGGCGCTGACCAACTGGGGCCGGGCCAGCCGGTTTGCCGGGTCGGGCGACCGTAACGCGGTGCGCGATCTGGTCTATGACGCGCTGCGCTGCCGCCGGTCTTACGCAGCCCTTGGCGGCGCGGAAACCGGGCGCGGGCTGATGCTGGGGGCATTGCGGGCCGCAGGCACCGATCCGGCGACGCTGTTCACCGGGGAGGGCCATGCTCCGCCGCCTGTGGCTGAGGGCGAGGCGGGACGCGCGCCCGAAGCGGCCGAGGCGCTGGATCTGCCGGACTGGCTGCTGCCCCAGCTGACCGGATCACTGGGCGAGGATCTGGCCGCCGTCGCACATGCGTTGCGCCAGCGCGCGCCGGTGTTTTTGCGGGTGAACCTGCGGCGGGGGACGGTGGTGCAGGCCATGGCCGCGCTGCAGGCCGAGGGCATCACGGCGCAACCGCATACTCTTGCCGATACCGCGCTGATGGTGACGGACGGCGCGCGCAAGGTTCAGACCAGCCAGGCCTATCTGTCGGGTCTGGTCGAACTGCAGGACGCCGCCTCGCAGGCTGTGGTGGCTGCCCTGCCGTTGCGCGACGGCATGCGGGTGCTGGACCATTGCGCCGGGGGGGGCGGCAAGACGCTGGCCATGGCCGCGCGCGCGCAGCTGTCGCTGTTTGCCCATGATGCCGCCCCCGCGCGGATGCGCGATCTGCCCGCACGTGCGACGCGGGCCGGTGTCAGGGTAACGCTGACCGGGGCACCGGAAACGCTGGCCCCGTTCGATCTGATCCTTGCCGATGCGCCCTGTTCCGGCTCGGGCAGTTGGCGGCGCGATCCGCAGGGCAAATGGGCGCTGACACCAGAGCGTCTGGTGCAGATCCTTGCGGTGCAGGACGCGATTCTGGACCGGCTGGCCCCGCTGCTGGCCCCTGGTGGTGTGCTTGCCTTTGCCACCTGTTCACTGTTGCGGGTGGAGAATGAAGACCGGATCACTGCTTTTCTTTTGCGCAATCCGGCCTGGCAGCTGCACAGCGAGCACCGTTTCACGCCACTAACCGGCGGGGATGGCTTCTTTCTGGCGCAACTGGTGCAAACGCAGGCTTGATTGGCCCGGCGGCCCTGTGCATCCTCTCTACGCCGAAACGTCATTAAGAGCGTATTAACTGTTTATATGATGTTGTGACCGGCGAAACGGATGAAGAACAACATGGGGAAGTGGTGTGCTGGCGGGCATTCAGGGAGCCACCGAAATAGTCGCATTGTCGCGGGCCATGGCCATGCGCTCCCGCCTCCTGCTGGGCGGGGGGCTGGCGGCGCTGATTGCCGCCGGGTTTGCAACCGACCCTTCGGTCAGGGTGGCCGCTGCCGTGGTCGGGCTGACCCTGGCGGCTTTGGTGTGCCTGTTGTGGATTGTCATCGCTTTGGCCGACCGGGCGGAACGCGGGGCAGAACGGTCTGTGGCCTTGCTGTTCGGGCATGATGCAACGCCCTGTTTTACAACGGATACCCAAGGTCATATTGTCTATCGCAACGCGGCTGCCCAGGCGCGTTTTGGTCTGGCGGCGGCGTCCCTGAACGCCGCCTTGCAAGACCATTTCACCAGCCCGGCCTCGGTTCTGTATCGCCTGCAGGCGCGCGCGGTAAAGTCCGGTGCGGCGCGGGAAGATGTGATCACCCGGCGCGGGCACACCCGGCTCTGTGTCCATCGTATCGGCGAAGACCTTTTTGTGTGGCGGCTGGATGAATTTGTCGACCGGGCCGTGTCGGGTCGTGGGGCCGAAGGGCTCAGCCTGCCAATGCTGGTCGTCAACAAGGCCGGTGTTGTCCTGTTCACCAATGAGGCGATGCGTCGCTTGCTTGGGGGGCGGCCAAAGCGGCTCGACAAGGTGTTTTCCACCCCGATCCTGCGCAGCGGTGAAGAGCTGGAGGTTGCGGGGGCCGATGGTCCGGTGCGGGCGATCCTTGCCGAGGTTCCCGGCGCAGGCGAACGGCGTGAAATCTACCTTTTGCCGGTCAACACCGCCCCCGCCGAGACGCAGATGATGGAGGATCTGGAAGATATCCCGGTCGCCATTCTACGGTTCGATGCCGCCGGGCGGATGCTGGCCGCCAACCGGGCCGCCCGCGATGTGCTGGATCTTGATAAAGGTGCCCGCCCTATGTTTTATGATCTGTATCAGGGTCTTGGCCGGTCGGTCCTCGATTGGGTCGGCGATGTTGTCGCCGAACGCAACGGCGGCGGGTCCGAAGTGGTGCGCGCCCGCGTCGGCCAGCCGGACGCGTTCCATCAGGTGACCCTGCGCCGCTATGTTGACCAAGGCCGCCCCGGCGTGATCGCGGTTGTGCAGGATGCCACCGCCATGAAACGGCTGGAGGCGCAGTTTGTGCAAAGCCAGAAAATGCAGGCCATCGGCCAGCTGGCGGGGGGAATTGCGCATGATTTCAACAATCTGCTGACCGCGATCTCGGGGCATTGCGACCTTTTGCTGCTGCGCCATTCCAAAGAAGACACGGATTTCGCCGATCTTGTGCAGATTCACCAGAACGCCAACCGCGCCGCGTCGCTTGTCGGCCAGTTGCTGGCCTTTTCGCGCAAGCAGACGTTGAAGCCCGAGCGGATAGACCTGCGCGACGTGCTGTCAGACATGATCCATCTGCTGAACCGGCTGGTCGGCGAAAAGGTGCAGCTGCATCTGGCCCATGCCGCCGACATGGGGATGATCTGCGCCGACAAACGGCAGCTGGAACAGGTGGTGATGAATCTTGTGGTTAATGCGCGCGATGCGATGGTCGATGGCGGGACCATCCGCATTGAGACCGAGGTCTTGACGCTGCACAACGAACTGCGGCGCGACCGGGCGATCGTACCGGCGGGCGATTATGCCACCGTCCGGGTCGTTGACACCGGCGTCGGCATCCCGCCCGAACGGCTGGACAAGATTTTTGAGCCGTTTTTCACCACAAAGCGGTCGGGTGAGGGGACGGGACTTGGCCTGTCGACGGTTTACGGCATCGTCAAACAGTCGGGCGGCTTCATCTTTGTCGATTCCATCCCCGGGCAAGGGTCGGTCTTCCACCTGTATTTCCCGATCCATCAGGCCAGCGATCAAGATCTGATCGACGCCGCCCCCGAACCCGCCCGCAAGATTGTGCTGCGGCAGGGCGAAGGCGTGGTGCTTCTGGTCGAGGATGAGGCCCCGGTGCGCGCCTTTGCCAGCCGGGCCCTGCGCCTGCGCGGCTATACCGTGCTGGAGGCGGATTGCGCCGAAGAAGCCCTGCGCCTGCTGGAAGATCCGTCGCTGCAGATTGATGTCTTCGTGACCGATGTGGTGATGCCGGGCATGGATGG
This sequence comes from Pseudotabrizicola sediminis, assembly GCF_004745575.1. Classification (GTDB taxonomy): domain Bacteria; phylum Pseudomonadota; class Alphaproteobacteria; order Rhodobacterales; family Rhodobacteraceae; genus Pseudotabrizicola; species Pseudotabrizicola sediminis. Next base: position 135,678 of record NZ_RPEM01000001.1, read on the forward strand.
CCCAAGCTGGGTCAAGCTCGCGCTGGAGGCGCGGCCAGAGGCGCGGGTGGTGTTCATATCAGGGTATGCCGAAGACTGCCTGTCAGATGAACAGGGCAGGGTGCCCAATTCGGTGTTTCTGGCCAAACCCTTTTCGCTCAACGATCTGGCGATCACCGTGCAGGGTCAGCTGCACTGACCCCTCAGCCCAGGCTGTCATACAGCGCGAAATCATCTGCCGCCGCGACCTGCAGCCTGGCCAGCGTCTCGGCCGACAGCTCCATCGGGGCCTTGGGCGAGACGTTCAGCCGCGGCAAGAGGATCTGGAAATCCAGACGATCCTCCAAAAAGGCGATGAAAGTGTCGATGTTTTCATAGCGGAACACCCGGTCCGCGCCATGCCCCTCGATGCCCTTCAGGAACCGCGCCTGTGATCCGACCTTGGCAAAGGTCGGGCGCGGTTGGCTGCACCAGGCCTGGACAAAGGCGTCAAAGCTGATGCCTTGCGTGCTTTTGTCCGGGTCGGGAATATCGTCACGGCTGCGATAGCGATACCAGCTGCCCAGCCAGTCACGCGGTTCGCGCATCAACGCGACCACGGTAAACGGCCCGCCCGCCGCAGTTTCCAGATAGGGGCCGACAAAGCGGCGGAAGCGGGCGACATTGGTATGCTTCAACGCCGGTGGCCGCTGGATCGACACGGCGGCCAGCGATTCGAGCGCCGCCTCGATCGCGGTAGACCCGGTTTTCGGCGTCGCCAATATCGCCAGCCGCTGTTCCCAAAACACCAACATCGTCACCCGCCCCATCTTTGCGCCTCTGCCGGACGCGCTTGCCAGATCTTTGGCCCCGTTTTTCGCTCTGTGGGTAAACTATCGCTTAACCAAACTGTGAAAAAGATAGAATTGCGAGAATTTAGGTTGAAATGTTCCTGTTTTATTCCCATACAGACAGGAACACTTGGGGAACAAGCGCAAAGATTGCCGCCATGTCGCGGCTGTGAAATAAGGAGCGGACAATGGCGGTGGCGAACCTCCTCGATTTGAACGGGAAGCGCGAAATGGACAAGTCAAAGGCGCTGGAAAGCGCTCTGGCACAGATCGAACGGCAGTTCGGCAAAGGCTCGATCATGCGGCTGGGAATGAACAGCCCGGCGATGGATATCGAGGCGACATCAACCGGGTCACTGGGCCTTGATATCGCTTTGGGCATCGGCGGTCTGCCCAAGGGCCGGATCATCGAGATTTACGGGCCGGAAAGCTCGGGTAAAACCACGCTGACCCTGCATGTGGTGGCGGAAGAGCAGAAAAAGGGCGGCGTCTGCGCCTTTGTCGATGCCGAACACGCGCTTGACCCGCAATATGCCAAGAAACTGGGCGTCAATCTGGATGAGCTGCTGATCAGCCAGCCCGACACCGGCGAACAGGCACTGGAAATTGTCGACACGCTGGTGCGCTCTGGGGCGGTCAGCCTTGTGGTGGTCGATTCGGTTGCGGCGCTGACGCCGAAATCGGAAATCGAAGGCGATATGGGCGACATGCAGATGGGTGCACAGGCCCGTCTGATGTCTCAGGCCATGCGCAAGCTGACCGCCAGCATCGGCCGCAGCAATTGCATGGTGATCTTCATCAACCAGATCCGCATGAAGATCGGTGTGATGTTCGGCTCGCCCGAAACCACCACCGGCGGCAATGCGCTGAAATTCTACGCATCTGTGCGTCTGGATATCCGCCGCATCGGTTCCATCAAGGAAAAGGATGACGTGGTCGGCAACTCCACCCGCGTCAAGGTGGTCAAGAACAAGGTGGCACCGCCCTTCAAGCAGGTGGAATTCGACATCATGTATGGCGAAGGCATCTCGAAGACTGGCGAGCTGGTGGATCTTGGCGTCAAGGCCGGCGTGGTCGAAAAGTCCGGCTCGTGGTACTCTTACGGCGATGAGCGGATCGGCCAGGGGCGTGAGAATGCCAAGCTGTTCCTGAAATCGAACCCGACGACCGCGGCCGAGATCGAAGACAAGATCCGCGCCGCAAACGGGCTGGATTTCCACATGGCGGAAAGCGAAGCCACCGCCGATGATGACGTGATGGACACCTGACGCATTTGAACAGGGCAGAAGGCCGGGGTATGTCCCCGGCCTTTTGCTGCGCGGCGGCGGCTTTTTCCGCAGGCCAGCCGCAGCCCCCGGTGGACAGGCCCCGCGCACGGCGATAGATGGGAACGAAACCCGATGACTCCCTCAGCCGAAGGGCAATATGACCATGGCGTCGCTGAACGATATCCGCTCGACCTATCTCGATTTCTTTGCCCGCAACGGCCACAAGGTGGTGGACTCGTCCCCGCTGGTGCCGCGCAACGATCCGACGCTGATGTTCGCCAATTCCGGCATGGTGCAGTTCAAGAACCTGTTCACCGGGGTGGAAACGCGCGACTACACCCGCGCCACCACAGCGCAGAAATGCGTGCGCGCGGGCGGCAAGCACAATGATCTGGACAATGTCGGCTATACCGCGCGCCACCACACCTTTTTCGAGATGCTGGGCAATTTCAGCTTTGGCGATTACTTCAAGGATGAAGCCATTGCTTTTGCGTGGGAATTGCTGACGAAAGACTTTGGCCTGAACAAGAACAAGCTGCTGGTTACCGTCTACCACACCGATGACGAGGCAGCCCTGATCTGGAAAAAGGTGGCCGGGTTCAGCGATGACCGGATCATTCGCATCCCGACGGACGACAATTTCTGGCGCATGGGGCCGACCGGGCCGTGCGGGCCGTGCACCGAGATTTTCTATGACCATGGCGACCACATCTGGGGCGGCCCGCCGGGCAGCGCCGAGGAGGATGGCGACCGTTTCATCGAAATCTGGAACAACGTGTTCATGCAGAATGAGCAGTTTGCCGATGGCAGCATGCGCCCGCTGGAGATGCAGAGCATCGACACCGGCATGGGGCTGGAGCGGATTGGCGCCCTGTTGCAAGGCAAGCACGACAATTACGACACCGACCTGATGCGCAGCCTGATCGAGGCCAGTGCGCACGCCACCAGCTCGGACCCCGATGGCCCCGGCAAGACCCACCACCGGGTGATTGCCGACCATTTGCGCTCGACCTCTTTCCTGATCGCCGATGGCGTGATGCCGTCGAATGAGGGGCGCGGCTATGTGCTGCGCCGGATCATGCGCCGCGCCATGCGCCACGCGCATATGCTGGGCAGCCAGGACCCGGTGATGTTCAAGCTGGTGCCTGCCTTGGTGCGCCAGATGGGGGCGGCCTATCCGGAACTTGCCCGCGCGCAAAGCCTGATCGAGGAAACGCTGAAGCTGGAGGAAACCCGGTTCAAGACCACGCTCGACCGGGGGCTGAAACTTCTGGATGACGAAATGGTGCGTCTGCCCGAAGGCGGCGATCTGCCCGGCTCTACCGCGTTCAAGCTCTATGACACCTATGGCTTCCCGCTCGACCTGACGCAGGACGCGCTGCGCGAACGTGGCCGGGCGGTGGATGTGGCGGGCTTTGATTCCGCGATGGCCGAGCAAAAGGCCAAGGCCCGCGCGGCGTGGTCGGGAACAGGCGAAGCGGCGGATGGCAAGATCTGGTTCGAACTGGCCGACGCGCATGGGGCGACGGAATTTCTCGGCTATGACACGGAAACCGCCGAGGGCGTGATCAACGCTCTGGTGCGTGACGGGGCGGCGATTGACGCGGCGGCTATGGGCGAAACCGTGCAGATCGTGGTGAACCAAACCCCGTTCTATGCCGAATCCGGCGGGCAGGTCGGCGATACCGGTCTGATCCGCACCGCGACCGGCATGGCCGAGGTGACCGATACCCGCAAGATTGCAGGCGTGTTCCTGCACATCGCATCGGTGGTAGAGGGCACGATCACCAAAGGCCATCCCGCCAAGCTGGAGGTCGGCCACACCCGCCGCCGCCAGATCCGGGCCAACCATTCCGCGACCCACCTGCTGCACGAGGCGTTGCGCCGTGCGCTTGGCGATCATGTCGCGCAAAAGGGCAGTCTGAACGCGCCCGACCGTCTGCGCTTTGATTTCAGCCATTCGGTCGGGTTGACGGCACCCGAACTGGCGCAGGTGGAAGCCGAGGTGAACACGTTCGTCCGCCAGAACAGCCCGGTGGACACCCGCATCATGACGCCCGACGACGCCCGCGCCATCGGCGCGCAGGCGCTGTTTGGCGAGAAATATGGCGATGAAGTGCGCGTGGTGTCCATGGGCGTGCTCGATGGCAGCGCCAAGGGGGCGGATGGCAACACCTATAGCCTGGAGCTGTGCGGCGGCACCCATGTGGCGCGCACCGGCGACATCGGGGCTTTTGTCCTGTTGGGCGACTCCGCGTCGTCCGCCGGGGTGCGGCGGATCGAGGCGCTGACCGGGCAGGCCGCGCTGGACCATCTGCGCGCACAGGATGCACGGCTGGCCGATGTGGCGGCGGTGCTGAAGGCCCCGGCTGCGGAAGTGGTCGATCGGGTGAAGGCGCTGTTTGACGAACGCCGCGCCCTGCAGAACGAAGTGGCGCAGCTGCGCCGCGAGGTGGCGATGGGTGGCAAATCCGGCGGGCCAGAGGCGAAAGAGATCAATGGAATCAAGTTTTTGGCGCAGGTTCTGCAAGGGGTTTCCGGCAAGGATCTGCCCGCGTTGATTGATGAGATGAAGACCCGGCTCGGCTCGGGTGCTGTCTTGCTGATTGCCGATACCGGTGCCAAACCGGCGGTGGCTGCTGGCGTGACCGCCGATCTGACCGGCACGGTGAGCGCCGTGGCCTTGGTCAAGGCCGCGGCCGAAGCGATGGGCGGCAAGGGCGGCGGTGGCCGGCCAGACATGGCGCAGGCCGGGGGCGCAGATATCACACAGGCCGAGGCGGCGATTGCCGCCGCGACAGCCGTCATCAAAGGATAAGCCATGCCAACCGCCCTCTGGATTGCCCATGTCGAGGTCACCGACGCCGATGCCTATGCGCTGTATGCCAAGGGCGCAGGCCCGGCATTGGCCGCGCATGGCGGGGTGTTTCTGGCCCGCGCCGGCCGCTATGTTCAGCTGGAAGGCCGCGACCGCGCCCGCAACGTGGTGGCGCGCTTTCCCAGTCTGGAAGCCGCCGTTGCCTGCTACCACAGCCCTGAATATCAGGCGGCGCTGGCCCATGCCAAAGGGGCAAGCGTCCGCGATCTGGTCGTGGTTGAGGAAATCGGCTGATTTTTCAGCACAAACCTGCCCGCACAGGCGACGCCGGAAGGATGCTCCTTCCGGCGTCGTTTCGTTTCATGCTAGTGTCATGAAAAGAAACACCGCAAAAGAATGCCGGGGCAGAGTTATGTTCACCACCGCAGGGGCCCGCTGATGTGCCGTTGGGCCGCCTATACCGGGAAACCGATTTTTCTGGACGAAATCGTGAGCCGCCCCGGCCATTCGCTGATCCACCAGTCGCATTGCGCCACCCAATGCCACACCGCCATCAATGCCGATGGGTTCGGCGTGGCGTGGTATGGCGAACGCCCCGAACCGGGGCTGTACCGCGACGTGATGCCGGCCTGGTCGGACCCGAACCTGCGCAGCCTGACCGCGCAGGTGAAATCCGGCCTGTTCATGGCCCATGTCCGCGCCAGCACCGGCACTGCGACCAGCCGCAACAACTGCCACCCTTTCACCTGGGGGCGCTGGTCGTTCATGCACAACGGCCAGATCGGCGGCTATGACAATTTCCGCCGCGATGCCGACATGATGATCCCCGATGCGCTGTACCCCTGCCGCAAGGGGGCTACCGATTCCGAGGCGCTGTTTCTGATCGCCATCGCCGAAGGGCTGGAGGATGACCCCAAAGGCGCGATGGAACGGGCGGCGGCAAAGCTGATCACCCTGGCCCGCGCCAAGGGGGCCGCGCCTCATCTGCGCCTGACCGGGGCGCTGTCCGATGGCCAGCGGCTTTACGCCATGCGCTATGCCACCGATGACCATGCCCCCACGCTGTATCATCGCTGGTCCGATACGCGGGGCGGCACGGCGGTGGTGTCGGAGCCGCTGGAAACGGGTGAGGGTGGCTGGATCGAGGCGGCCCCGTTCAGTTTCTGTACCTTTGATGGCCGAAATGTCCGGGTGGAAGACTTCCATCCCTGCCGCCTTGCCGTTGCCGCCTGAACCGCGGTTGCGGCCAGACCCGCTTTGCCGCTAGGTTTGGGCCCGGGGGGCAGAATGCGCAAGACCACACGCACATGGCTGTTTCTGGCCGCCGCTCTGGCGGTGCTGGGCTGCTGTCTGGCAGGCTGGTTGACCTGGCGGCAAAGCCTCGCGCAATCGCTGGATGAAACCGCGCGGCGCGGCGACAATGTGCTGCAACTTGCCACCACCGCCCTGTCGGGCGAGCTGGACCGGTTTGAGCGTCTGCCGCCGCTGATCGCCGAACAGGGCATCGTGACCCGGATGGCGGCAGATCCGCGCAACCCGGATCTGGTGGCGCAGACCAACGACTATCTGCGCCGTATCCAGCGGCTGCTGGGGGCCACCGACATCTATCTGATGGATACGCAAGGCCTGACCATCGCCGCATCGAACCATGATACCGACACCTCGTTCATAGGCGGCAATTTTGCCTTTCGACCCTATTTTTATGACGCGCTGACCGGCGGGGCGGGGCAGTTTTATGCGCTTGGCACCACCAGCGGCAAGCGGGGCTATTACTTTGGCGCACCAGTGATGGTGGCGGGGCAGACCGCCGGGGTGCTGGCCATCAAGATCGACCTTGATGCGATCGAAAGCACATGGGCGGGCGGCGATTATGCCGTGCTGGTCACCGATCCCGAAGGGGTATCCTTTCTGTCTTCGCGCCCCGACTGGCGCTTTGCCGCGATGCATCCGCTGGGGGCCGGGGCGCAGGCCAAGATCGAAAGCACCCGGCGCTATGCCGGAACCCAGATTGGTCTGTTGCAGATCACCGATGAAGGGCAGCACCGCGGCAGCCCGGTGCTGCGGATTGCCGAAGGGCAGGGCGCCCGCGAATATCTGCAGCGCGACATGCCGATGGACCGGGCGGGCTGGGTGGTTCATGTCCTGATCGACACCGCCGCTGCGCGGGCTTCTGCGCTGACACTGGCCTTTGTGGCGATGCTGGCCTCTGGGGTACTTGCCATGGTCGGCGCGGTGGTGTGGCAGCGACGGGCCGCGATGGATGAGCGGTTGCAGGTGCAGGCCGAAGCACGCGCCGATCTGGAACGCCGCGTGGAAGAGCGCACGCATGAGCTGCGCCAGGCGCAGGCCGATCTGGTGCAAGCGGGCAAGATGGCGGCCCTTGGCCAGATGTCGGCGGCGCTAAGCCATGAATTCAACCAGCCGCTGGCCGCCGCCCGCACCTATGCCGACAACGCGGGCGTGCTGATGGACCGGGGGCGGATGGTCGAGGCGCGCGGCAACATCGACCGCATCCTGAGCCTCATCGACCGGCTGACCAGCATCAGCCGCCATCTGCGCAGCTTTGCCCGCGCGCCGGGCCAGAAGCTGCGTCCCGTGTCGCTGGCCGAGGTGGTGGAGGCAGCGGTGGAAATTGCAGCCCTGCGCATCCGCGCGGCGGAGGCCACGCTGCGCATCGACCTTGCCCCGGACCTGCCGCAGGTGATTGCGGGGCCGGTGCGGCTGCAACAGGTGCTGGTCAACATCCTGACCAATGCCGCCGACGCGGTAGAGGGGCTGGCAGACCGCCGCATCGACCTGAGTGCGACACGCTCGGGCGACGATGTGCTGATCCGCATTTCCGACACCGGCCCCGGCGTGCCCGAAAGTCTGGCCGCCCGGATTTTCGATCCGTTCTTTTCCACCAAGGGGGTGGGCAAGGGGCTTGGCCTTGGGCTTTCCATTTCCTACAACATCATCAAAGACTTCGGCGGCGATCTTTCCGTTGCGTCTGACCTCGGGGCCTGCTTTACCCTGCGCCTGAAGGCCGCGCCAACCGCCCGACAAGAGGCTGCTGAATGACCCCGCTGCGAATCCTTCTGGTCGATGATGAACCCGACATGCGCGCCTCGACCGCGCAGGCGCTGGATCTGGCGGGCTTTGCGGTGCAGGACTTTGCCACGCCAGAACGGATCATGGATCTGGTCAGCTTCGGCTTTCCCGGCGTGGTGCTGACCGATATCCGCATGCCCGGCATGGATGGCCTGACCCTGATGAACCGCATCCACGAGATTGACCGCGACATTCCGGTGATCCTGATCACCGGGCATGGCGATGTGCAACTGGCGGTACGGGCGATGCGTGAAGGGGCCTATGATTTCGTTGAAAAGCCGTTTCCTGCCAGCCAGTTGGCCGAGATTGTCGCGCGCGCGTCTGATTACCGGCGGCTGGTGCTGGAAAACCGTGTGCTCAAGGCAGCGGCGGGGCAGGTGGATGATATGGAACAGCGGCTGATCGGCCGGTCCAATGTGATGGTCGACCTGCGCCGCCGCATCCGCACCCTTGGCCCGACCGAGGCCGATGTGCTGATCGTGGGTGAAACGGGCGCGGGCAAAGAGGTGGTGGCGCGCGCGCTGCACGATATGTCGCCGCGGGCGCGCAAACCCTTTGTCGCCATTGATTGTGCTGCGATCCCTGCGGCGCTGATCGAATCCGAACTGTTCGGCCATGATGCCGGGGCGTTTCCGGGCGCGCTTCGGGCGCGCTATGGCAAGTTTGAACATGCGCGCGGCGGGACGATCCTGCTAGATGACATCGCGTCGATGCCCTTTGACATGCAGGGCAAGCTGGTGCGGGTGATCGAGGACCGCACCGTGACCCGGCTGGGGTCAAACGAGGCGCTGCCGCTGGACGTGCGCTTCATGGCCACATCGCGCGTGCCGCTGGAGGCAGAGGTCGAGGCCGGGCGGTTCCGGGGCGATCTTCTGTACCGGCTCAACGTCGTCACGCTGCAGGTGCCGCCGCTGTCGGCCCGGCGCGAGGATATTCCGCTGCTGTTCCTGCGCCTGTTGTCCGAGGCCGCCAGCCGCCACCGGTCAGACCCGGCCCCGGTGCCGCCGTCGCTGGTGGCGCAGCTGACCGCGCGTGACTGGCCGGGCAATGTGCGCGAGCTGCGCAACGCCGCCGACCGCTATGCCCTGGGGTTGGGCGAAGGCGCGCAAGCGGTGGAAGAGGCCCCGTCGCGGCTGGCCGAGCGCGTCGCCGAGTTTGAGCGGCGCGAGATCGAGGCGGCACTGGCGGCCCATCGCGGCAACCTCAAACCGGTTTATGAATCACTCGGCCTGTCGCGCAAGACCCTGTGGGAGAAGATGCAGAAACACGGGCTGGACAAGGCGCAGTTCGGCGCGGGCGGAGAGGCAGAGGCCGAATAAGCCACGAAATCCCCCCATCCTTTGCCTGTGATGTTACGAAATCCACCCATCACGCGCGGCAAACCGGCATTTGATTGCGCAAACAGCCAACAACACCGTTGAGTGAACGCCCGTTTCACGGCTTTCTGGGGTCAGCACGGCGGGCGCAGGAGGCGCTGGCCAGTGTAGAATTTTTGGGAGGACTGCATGTTCATCAAGACACTCGCCGCCGCTTGCGCGGCTGGCCTCGTTGCAACCACCGCCATGGCACAGGACAAATCGGACTGGCCGGGGGAAATCACCATCGGCACCGCGTCGCAGGGCGGCACCTATTTCGTCTATGGCAACGGCTTTGCCGGCTACATGTCGGAAGCGCTTGGCGTGAACTCGACCGGCGAAGTCACCGGCGGCCCGGTGCAGAACGTGACACTGGTGGAAACCGGCGATCACCTGATGGGTCTGGTCACCATGGGCCCGGCCTATGACGCCTGGATGGGCAAGTCCGAACTGGCCCCGGGGCTTGAGCACCGCTCGATCCGCGCGCTGTTCCCGATGTATCAAACCCCGTTCCAAGTCGTTGTGCTGCGCTCGTCGGGCATCACCTCGGTGTCGGATCTGGCGGGCAAGCGCGTGTCGGTTGGTCCCGCAGGCGGCACACCCGGAACTTATTGGCCGCAGTTCATGACCGCGGTCGGGGTCGAGGCGAACGTGTCCTATGCCGGTGCTGCCGATGCGGCGGGCCAGCTGCAGGATGGTCTGATCGACGCCTTTGCCTTTGCCGCTGGCGTGCCGATCTCGGCTTTCGCCGAACTGGCAGCCCAACAGGATGTGGTGATGTTCGGCCTGACCGAGGATGAGCAGGCCAAGGTTCTGGAAGCCTTCCCGGCCATGGCCGGGTTCAACATCCCCGCAGGCACCTATGCCGGTCATGATTATGACCAGCCCACCGTGGCCCTGTGGAATTTTGCCATCGCGCATTCCGATATGCCGGACTCTCTGGCCTATGAAATCACCAAGCTGGCGCTCGACAACAATGACCGCATGATGCAGATCCACGCCACTTCGGCCGAGACGCTGGTTGAAAACTGGGACAAGAACACGTTCATGCCGTTCCATCCAGGTGCCGTGCAGTATTACGAAGAAAAAGGGATCACGATCCCAGATACCCTGAAATAATCCAAGCATCGCTGCACTTTATGGGCGTCCGGCAAGGTTCGGGCGCCCATTTTGGTAAAAACAGTCATTCGGGGACACCAGACCATGATCGCTCCCAGCACGGACGCACCAGAAACGGGGCCGGAAAAGGCCATCGCCTCTGGCGTCGACAACGAGATTTTTTCGGCCAACCAGCGCAAGCCGCTTGGCTCGGTCGGCCTGTTCATCGCGGCGATTTGTGTCGCCTATACCGCGTTTCATATCGGGGTGATGAACCTCTATCCGCTGGAAACCTGGACCTACCGCTTGCTGCATGTCGGCGGCGGGCTGGTGATCGGGTTCCTGCTGTTCTCCTCGCTGACCTTTGACGAGATCGAGGCCGACCCGCGCACCGGCCGCGCGCTGATGCTGGCCCCGGCGGCGGTGCTGGTGGGCGTGGCCTTCGTGCAGGTTCTGCTGTTCTGGATCACCGGATCGGGTGTGGATCAGGCCGCGCAGTCCACGGCGATGCGCTGGACCTTTGGCGTGCCGCTTCTGGTCGGCACGGCCTGGGCGCTGGTCGTGGCATGGGTGTTCCCCGATCCGCGCCGGGGGCAGCTGGATCTGGCCGACATCATTCTGGCCTTTGCCGCCATTGCGGTGACCGCCTATATCATCTTCCACGCGCCGCTGCTGCGGTTGCGGGCGGGCACTGGCCTTGCGAAAGAGGCCGATATGTATGCGGCCCTCATCGGGGTGGTCCTGATCCTTGAACTGACCCGCCGCATGGCAGGACTCGCGCTGGTGATCATCGCCGGCATCTTCGTGCTTTACAGCTTCGTCGGCCCGTGGCTGCCGGGTATCCTGTATCACCGGGGCTATTCGCTGACCCGGTTCTTTACCTATGTCTTCACCGACCAAGGCATCCTTGGGCCGACGACGGCGATTTCCTCGACCTATATCATCCTGTTCGTGGCCTTCGCCGCCTTTCTGCAAGCGTCCCGCGTGGGGGAATATTTCGTCAACTTCGCCTTCGCCGCAGCGGGTGACCGGCGCGGGGGGCCTGCCAAGGTGGCCGTCTTCGGCTCGGGTCTGATGGGCATGATCAACGGAACGTCAGCGGGCAACGTGGTGGCAACGGGGTCGCTGACCATCCCCTTGATGAAAAAGGTAGGCTACAAGCCGCAGACGGCGGCGGCGGTCGAGGCTGCGGCCTCATCCGGCGGGCAGATCCTGCCGCCGATCATGGGGGCGGGCGCCTTCATCATGTCGGAAATCACCGGCATCGCCTATTCCGACATTGTGGTGGCCGCGATCATCCCGGCGCTTTTGTACTTCGTCAGTGTCTACTTCAACGTCGATCTGATGGCGCAGAAGTTCAACATGAAAGGCCTGCCGCGCGAAGAACTGCCGCAGTTTCGCAAACTGGCCAAGCAGGTGTTCCTGTTCATCCCGATCCTGATCCTGATCGGCGCGCTGTTCATGGGCTATTCGGTGATCCGCGCGGGCACTTTGGCGATGGCGGCGGCGGCGGTGGTGTCCTGGCTGACGCCGCACAAGATGGGGGTGCGCGAAATCCTGTTTGCGCTGGAAATCTCGACCAAGATGACGCTGCAACTGGTTGCGGTCTGTGCGGCGGCGGGCATCATCGTGGGCGTGATCGCGCTGACAGGCTTGGGCACGCGGTTTTCCAGCCTGCTCTTGGGGCTGGCCGAGAACAACCAGATGCTGGCGCTGTTCTTTGCGATGATCGTGTCGATCGTGCTGGGGATGGGCATGCCCACCACGGCGGCCTATGCGGTGGCGGCGTCGGTGATTGCGCCGGGCCTGATCAGCATGGGGATTGATACGCTGACCGCGCACTTCTTCATCTTCTACTATGCGGTGATGTCGGCCATTACCCCGCCGGTGGCGCTTGCGGCCTATGCCGGGGCGGCGATTGCGCGGTCGGACCCGATGAAGACATCCGTCGAGTCGTTCAAGATGGGGATGGCGGCCTTTGTCGTGCCGTTCATGTTCTTCTCTTCACCCGAACTCTTGATGCAGGGCGAATGGATCAACATCATCCACGTGGTCGCCGGGGCGTTGCTGGGGGTGTTCCTGCTGTCCTCGGCTGTGCAGGCCTGGTACTTCGGCCATCTGCATACGGTGCTGCGCATCGTTCTGGCGGCGGCGGCGATTGCTATGATCGACTCGGGCTTGCTGAGCGATGCCATTGGCATCACCACGGCGGTTGCGGTCTGGGCGATCCAGAAGCGGCTGGTCAAACCCGGCGCGGTGGCGCGCGGGGCCGACTAAGGGCCTGTAACGATCTGACACCACAGGGCCGCCCCCGGAACCGTGGGGCGGCCCTTTTTTCATGACGCGCGCGGACTACCTTTTATTCATGCGCGCTTTATTCATTCTGCCGATCCTGATGCTTGCCATGCCCCTGCGGGCGGACCCGCTGGATGCGGTCCGCGCGCCGGGGGCTGTGGTGCTGATGCGTCACGCAACCGCCCCCGGAACAGGAGATCCGCCCGGGTTCCGTTTGGGCGACTGCACCACGCAGCGTAACCTGTCGGCCGCGGGCCGGGCCGAGGCGCGGGCTATCGGCGCGCGGTTACGCGACGCAGGTATCGGGTTTGATGCGATTCTGACCTCGGAATGGTGCCGCGCCCGCGACACGGCAGACCTGCTCGGCCTTGGCCCGGTCACAGCCTTTCCGGCGGTGAATTCCTTTTTTGCCGACCGACGGGATGAACCCGGCCAAACTGCGGCCGTGCTGGCCCATCTGGCCGCGTTGCCGGAAGGTGCCCGCGTGCTGATCGTGACCCATCAGGTCAACATCACCGCGCTGACCGGCATCGTGCCGCGCTCGGGCGAGGCAGTGGTGGCGCAACGGGCAGGGCAAGGGTTGCAGGTCACCGGTCGCCTGCCGCCGCCCTGAGGCCCGCCAAATGAAAACGGCCCCCGAAGGGGCCGCTTGTCGTCAGGCGCTGCGGCTGTGCCGCTTGCGCTCATGCGGGTCCAGATAGCGTTTGCGCATCCGCACCGATTTCGGCGTTACCTCGACCAGTTCGTCATCGTCGATATAGGCGATGCACTGCTCAAGGCTCAGCTTGACCGGCGTGGTCAGGCGCACCGCTTCATCCGTGCCCGATGCGCGCACGTTGGTCAGCTGCTTGCCCTTAAGCGGGTTGACCTCAAGGTCATTGTCGCGGCTGTGCTCGCCAATGATCATGCCGGTGTAGACCGGTTCCTGCACGCCGATGAAGAAGTGGCCGCGATCTTCCAGCTTCCACATCGCATAAGCGACCGAAATGCCGGCTTCCATCGAGATCAGCACGCCCTGACGGCGCCCTTCAATTGCGCCCTTGTGCGGGGCCCAGCCGTGGAACACGCGGTTCAGAACCCCGGTGCCGCGCGTGTCGGTCATGAACTGGCCGTGATAACCGATCAGGCCGCGCGATGGCACATGGGCGATGATCCGGGTCTTGCCGGCCCCTGCGGGTTTCATCTCGACCAGATCGCCCTTGCGCGGGCCGGTCAGCTTTTCGATCACCGGGCCGGTGTATTCGTCATCCACGTCGATGGTGACTTCCTCGATCGGCTCTTGGCGCACGCCGTCTTCTTCTTTGAACAGCACGCGCGGGCGGCTGATCGACAGCTCGAACCCCTCACGGCGCATGTTCTCGATCAGCACGCCCATCTGCAATTCGCCGCGCCCCGCCACTTCAAAGGCGTCGCCGCCCGGGGTGTCGGTGACCTTGATCGCCACGTTGATCTCGGCTTCCTTCATCAGACGCTCGCGGATCACGCGGGACTGAACCTTGTTGCCTTCCTTGCCCGCCAGCGGCGAGTCGTTGATGCCGAAGGTGATCGAGATGGTCGGCGGGTCAATCGGCTGCGCGGGCAGGGCGGTATCCACCTCCAGCGCGCACAGGGTATCGGCAACGGTGGCCTTGGTCATGCCGGCCAGCGTGACAATGTCGCCCGCTTCAGCCGCATCAATCGGCGTCATCACCAGACCACGATAGGCCAGCACTTTCGACACGCGGAACTGCTCCAGCCGCTCGCCATCGCGGGACAGCGCCTTGATGGTTTCACCGGCGCGCAGGGTGCCTGCTTCAACCCGGCCGGTCAGGATACGGCCGATGAACGGATCAGCCGACAGAGTGGTTGCCAGCATCTGAAACGGTTCGGCCCGGCGCGCGATCTGCTTTGGTTCCGGCACATGCTTGATGACCAGTTCGTACAGCGCGGACAGGTCCTTGCGCGGCCCGTCAAGTTCCACATCGGCCCAGCCGGACCGGCCCGAGGCGTACAGCACCGGGAAATCGAGCTGATCATCATCAGCGCCAAGGTTGGCGAACAGGTCAAACACCTCGTTAAGCGCGCGGTCGGGTTCGGCATCGGCCTTGTCGACCTTGTTCAGCACCACAATCGGGCGCAGGCCAAGGGCAAGCGCCTTTGAGGTCACGAATTTGGTTTGCGGCATCGGGCCTTCGGCCGCGTCCACCAGCAGCACAACACCGTCAACCATCGACAGGATGCGTTCCACCTCGCCACCAAAGTCAGCGTGGCCGGGGGTGTCAACGATGTTGATCCGTGCACCGCCCCATTCCAGCGAAGTACATTTCGCAAGAATGGTGATGCCACGCTCACGTTCGATATCGTTGCTGTCCATGGCGCGTTCGGCGACGGCCTGGTTGTCGCGGAAAGACCCCGACTGTTTCAGAAGCTCGTCGACGAGCGTGGTTTTGCCATGGTCAACGTGTGCGATGATGGCAATGTTGCGAAGCTCCATCGGGAGGGGTCACTTTCAATAGGGTCTGAGGATTGTTGCGCAGCCCTTACAGGGTTTTCCCCGCATTGGCCAGTGCCGATCACAGCTTGGTCATGTCGCGACGTAACGGTCGCGGCGATGGTTGATGGCGATGATCAGATTGATCACCACTGCGCCCAGCAAGGACCACAGAACCGTGGCCAGCGGGAACAGGAACAGCGCCACCGAAAAGATCACCGCATCGGCGCACAACTGTACGTATCCGGCGCGGAACCCGGTCTTGTCCTGCACGATCAGCGCCACCACCCCCAGCCCGCCGAGTGATCCGTTGTGACGGAAGATCACCAGCAGGCCCACCCCGGTCAGCGCGCCAAAAATGATCGCGGCCAGCGGCGTCGACAGCTGCGCGAAGGTGATATGGTCGGGGATGATCAGCGTCAGCCCCGACAGGGCGGTGACAGAGATCAGCGATTTGGCGGTGAACTGTGGCCCCAGCCGCAGCCAGGCCAGCAGATAGAACGGCAGGTTGATGACAAAGAACACCACGCCAAAGCTCCACCCCGTCAGGTACGAGATGATCACCGCAACCCCGGCCGTCTGCCCGGTGATCAGCCCGGCATGGGTCAGGAATTGCAGGGCGATGGCACAGAGGAACACGCCAAGCGCGAACCCTTGGGCGTCTTCGGTCACCGTATGTCTTGCGGTATCTTTCATGGCTGGGAAACTATGGCAGCCATTCTGACCTGTCCAGCCCTTTTCCTGCCATACATTGGCCCCGATGCTCTTGTTTCTTAAGACAAGCATCAAATGGGCTGTAAGACAGGCAAGGCAGATCATGCAGGCAAAACGCGCATTAGAGATTGTGTCCAGCTCTCTGGCTGACGCCCCCCCCGATCAGGTATCGGCGCTGTCGGCCAGGCTGGATCAGATGATCCGGCTGACCGAAGAGTCGCTGCATCTGCAACGGGTGGCGCTGCTGGAGGCGGGCCATATCCTGCGCTTTCATTCCGGGCTGACCCCGGTTGCGCTGTCCTTGCCCGAGGCGCAGGACGATTACGTGCAGCGCGTCATCCTGCGGACCCGCCAGTTCTATGAGGCGCGGCTGCTGGCCACGGTGCAGGGCCTCGGGCTGATCAAGCCGGGTGCCACCGTCTGCGATATCGGGGCCAATATCGGCAATGCGGCGGTGTTTTTCGGCAAGGTGCTGGGGGCCGGGCGCGTGGTGGCGTTCGAGCCGCTGCCGCAGGCCTACACGACGCTGCGCCGCAATCTTGACCTGAACGGTCTCTCTGATGCGTTGGCCTATCGCTGCATGGTGGGGGCAGAATCGGGACGCGGTGATATTGCCCGCTTCAACCCGCGCAATATCGGTGCGACCAGTTTTATTCCGATTCCCGACGGTCCGGTGCCGATGGTGTCGCTGGATGATCTGATTGAGGCGGAAGAGCTGCAGGGCCTGTCCTTCCTCAAGGTCGATGTCGAAGGCATGCATCTGGAGGTGTTGCAGGGTGCCAAACAGGTGATTGCCACCCACAGGCCCGCAATCTGGGTCGCGCTGACCGATGCCGGCAGCGATTACGCGGCCACCGCCGCCCTGCTGGAACCGCTGGGATACAGGGCCACGCCGATTGGCCCGAATGACTTTGTCTTTGCGCAGACCGCATGAAAAAATCCGGGGGGCATGTACCCCCCGGACCCTTATATGCTGAAAACTGTCTCAGCCCTTGAGTGCCCGGTTCAGATACTCATCCACCTTCTCCAGATAGCCCATCGTGGTCATCCACTTCTGGTCAGGTCCGACCAGCAGCGCCAGATCCTTGGTCATGTGGCCATCTTCCACCGCATCGACAGTGACCTTTTCCAGCGTGCTGGCAAAACGCAGAAGCTGATCATTGTTGTCCAGCTTGGCGCGGTGCTTGAGCCCGCCGGTCCAGGCAAAGATCGACGCGATCGAGTTGGTCGATGTCTGCTGACCCTTCTGGTGCTGGCGGTAGTGGCGGGTCACCGTGCCATGCGCGGCCTCGGCTTCGACCACCTGCCCATCGGGGGTCATCAGGATAGAGGTCATCAGCCCAAGGCTGCCAAAGCCCTGCGCCACGGTGTCGGACTGCACATCACCGTCATAGTTCTTGCAGGCCCAGACATAACCGCCCGACCATTTCATCGCCGATGCCACCATATCGTCGATCAGGCGGTGTTCGTAATGGATGCCGGCGGCCTTGAACCTATCTTCGAACTCTTCGGCGTAAACCTTTGCAAACAGGTCTTTGAACCGGCCGTCATAGGCTTTCAGGATGGTGTTTTTGGTGCTGAGGTAAACCGGCCAGCCCTTCATCAACCCGTAGTTCAGCGACGAGCGGGCAAAGTCGATGATCGAGTCGTCAAGGTTGTACATCGACATGTAAACCCCCGCAGAAGGCGCGGAATAGACGTCTTTTTCGATCACCGTGCCGTCGTCGCCGACAAATTTCATCGTCAGCTTGCCCGCGCCGGGAAAGCGGAAATCGGTGGCGCGGTACTGGTCGCCAAAGGCATGGCGGCCCACCACAATCGGCTGGGTCCAGCCCGGCACCAGACGCGGCACGTTCTGGCAGATGATCGGCTCGCGAAAGATCACGCCGCCAAGAATGTTGCGGATCGTGCCGTTGGGCGAGCGCCACATTTGTTTGAGGCCGAACTCCTCCACCCGCTGCTCATCGGGTGTGATGGTCGCGCATTTGACGCCGACGCCGTAGGTCTTGATGGCTTCGGCGGCATCAATGGTGATCTGGTCATTGGTGCGATCCCGCTCCTCGATGCCAAGATCGTAATACTTCAGGTCTATATCCAGATAGGGCAGGATCAGCTTTTTCTTGATGAAATCCCAGATGATCCGGGTCATTTCATCGCCGTCGAGTTCGACAACGGGGTTTGCCACCTTGATCTTGGTCATAATCGCCCTTTCGGTGTAAGATTCGGTTGCCGTCTCTATAGCGCAAACCGGGCCGACAGGGAAGGATTGTATGCAATTGCATACCGAAAATGCGAGCGATCAGAGAAAGAACGCCGCCGCCTTTACCTTCACCCAATCCCACAGCGCAGGGGCACCGCGCGCGATCTTGGTTCCAACGCGGGTTTCCAACTGGTCTGCGGTGACGTTATAGGTGGTCCACGTCCCGCCGCCCGACATCAGGTTGGCCATCACGGGCTGTACCCGGTCAAGGCTTTTGGCGAAGATGGCATCGGGGGTTTCAGCGGCTTCGAACTCTTGCCACATCGCACGAAGATCATCGCGCAAATCGCTGGGAAGCAAGCCGAAAATCCGGTCTGCCGCGCGCTGTTCGGCGGCCATCGTCGTCGCTGACCCATGCGCCAGCCCATTCGCAGAGTGGATCGGCACGTCGCCCACGTCGATTTCCACCAGATCATGGATCAACAGCATGCGGATCACGCGGTTGATATCCACGCCCGCGGCGGCGTGATCGGCCAGAACCAGCGCGTAAAGCGCCAAATGCCAGGAATGCTCGCCCGAGTTTTCCACCCGCGACCCGTCAACCAGCGTGGTTGCGCGCAGCACCGATTTCAGCCGGTCAGCCTCATTCAGAAAGGCAAACTGCGCCTCCAGCCGGGACGCAGGCGTGCCGGAACCATCCACGCTAATGCCCGCCCTTTTCCGCCTCACGCGGGGCGTCGGGCAGTTTGGCCCCGGCGCGTTTGGCGGCAAGCGCTTTGTTCAGAAACTCCCGCCCGCGTTTTTCGGCCAGCCGGATGCGGATCGAGGTCATGAAGGCCTCTTGCAGGGTGGGAGACGAGGCACCCACCACTTTGGCGACCTGTTCGTAGAAATACGGATCATCCAGATCGACCGAGCCCGCCAGCACATCGCGGGCAAGGCCATCGGCCAGATCCTGGATGAAATCGCTCACCGCGTGACCTCACCCAGACGGCGGCGGACGTAATCCGACACGGTGCCGATCATCGGCTGCATGTGGGCCTCTTCATCCTTGAAGAAATGGTCCGCGCCGTCGATCTCGGTATGGGTGATGGTGATGCCCTTCTGCTCATGCAGTTTGCCCACCAGCGTCTTGGTATCTTTCGGCGGGGCCACCTTGTCGGCGGACCCATTGATGATCAGACCAGACGAGGGGCAAGGCGCGAGGAACGAAAAGTCATACAGGTTGGCCGGCGGGGCGACCGAGATGAATCCGGTGATCTCTGGCCGCCGCATCAGCAGCTGCATGCCGATCCAGGCACCAAAACTGAAGCCCGCCACCCAGCAATGCTTGGCGTTCTGGTTCATCGATTGCAGGTAATCCAGCGCACTGGCCGCATCGGACAATTCGCCAATGCCCTGATCATATTCACCCTGAGACCGCCCGACGCCACGGAAATTGAACCGCAGCACGGTAAAGCCTAAGTTGTAAAAGGCGTAGTGCAGGTTATACACCACCTTGTTGTTCATGGTCCCGCCATAGGCAGGGTGCGGATGCAAAACGATGGCGATGGGGGCGTCGCGGTCCTTTTGCGGGTGGTATCGGCCTTCAAGTCGGCCTTCGGGGCCTGCGAAGATCACTTCGGGCATGTGTTTCCTGCCTGTCTTTCCCGCGAGCGATTTCTTGACGGTACCGCTCGGCATATCTAGAACCGTTCTAAAGCATGACGTGTCAACATGTGACGGGGCCAGCCTACGGGTCGATTTCAGGTAATGGCCCCTGTGTTCCGCGTCAATCCATTAGCGGGCGGTATTTCCGCCATTCAGGGGTCTGAACATGAAACTCTCGACCAAAGGGCGCTATGCGATGGTGGCATTGGCCGATCTTGCGCTGATGGAGGCCAAGGCCAAAGCCGGAGAGCTGGTGTCGCTGGCAGCGATTGCCAAGCGGCAGGACATCTCCTTGCCATATCTGGAGCAGTTGTTTGTCAAACTGCGCCGCGCCAAATTGGTCGAGGCGGTGCGGGGGCCGGGCGGTGGCTATAAGCTCGCGCGCCCCCCGGCCGAGATCCGGGTGTCCGAGGTGATGGAGGCGGTCGAGGAAACCGTGGATGCGATGCACACCGGGGCAGGGGCATCGGGTGGCGTATCGGGGTCGCGGGCGCAAAGCCTGACCAACCGGCTGTGGGAAGGGCTTTCGGCCAACGTCTATGTCTTCCTGCACCAGACCCGGCTGTCGGATGTGATCCGCAATGAAATGCGGCCCTGTCCGGCGGTGCCGGCGCTGTTTCGCGTGGTGGATGAAGAATGACCCGCCTGTATCTGGACTGGAACGCCACCACGCCCCTGCGCCCTGAGGCACGGGCGGCGATGGGTGCGGCGATGGATGTTGTCGGCAACCCATCAAGCGTACATGCCGAAGGCCGCGCCGCCAAAGCGCTGATCGAAAAATCCCGCGCGCAGCTTGCTGCTGCCTTGGGCGCGGATGGGGCGGATATCGTCTTTACCTCTGGCGCGACCGAAGCGGCGGCCCTGGCCTCGGCAGGTCGCGATCTGGCCTGTTCGGAGGTGGAGCATGACGCGGTTCTGGCCTGGTGCGAACCACTGCTGACGGTGGATGCCGCGGGCCGGATCGAGGCCAATGTGCCGCGCGAATCCGCCATCCAACTGGCCAATTCCGAGACTGGCATCCTGCAGGATCTGCCGCAGGGCCTCGCGCTGTCAGACCTGACGCAGGCCTTTGGCAAGGTGCCGATGGCGTTCAACTGGCTGGGCTGCGACATGGGAATGGTCTCGGCGCACAAGCTTGGCGGGCCAAAGGGCGTGGGCGCGCTTGTCATCCGGCAGGGGCTGGAGACTCATGCACAGATGCGCGGCGGCGGGCAGGAAATGGGCCGCAGGGCAGGCACGGAAAACCTGATCGGCATCGCCGGATTTGCTGCCGCCGCAGAAGCGGCGGCGCGCGATCTGGCCAATGGGGTCTGGGAGGAGGTGGCTGAAATTAGAAATATTCTAGATTCAGCATTGTCGGCCCTCGCAAACAATACTATTTCAGTCGGAAAAGAAGTGTCGCGGCTTCCCAATACCCTGTGCCTGATCGCACCGGGCTGGAAAGGCGAGACGCAGGTGATGGCGATGGATCTTGCGGGCTTTGCCGTTTCGGCAGGCTCGGCCTGTTCCAGCGGCAAGGTGCGTGCCAGCCGGGTGTTGCGGGCGATGGGCTATGAGGACGGGTTGGCCGCACAGGCGATCCGTCTGTCGATCGGCCCCGGCATTTCGCGCGACGATGTGGTGCGCTTTGCTGAGGTCTGGGCCGCAGCTTACGCCAAGGCGCAGGCTCGCGCCGCATGAATTTCGGGCTGCAAGGCCCTGAGAAAAAAGGATATGTCCGATGGACGGTGTTGAAGTGGAAGTGCGTGAAGGTGTGGATCGGGAAACGATCGAAACCGTGCAGGCGATGTCCGGCAAATACAAACACGGCTGGGAAACCGACATCGAGATGGACTATGCCCCCAAGGGCCTGTCGGAAGATATTGTCCGCCTGATCAGTTCCAAGAACGACGAACCGCAGTGGATGCTGGACTGGCGGCTGGCGGCGTACCGCCGCTGGGTGAAGATGACAGAGCCGACCTGGGCGATGGTGAACTACCCGACGATCGACTATCAGGACCAGTACTACTATGCCAAACCCAAGAGCATGGCGGTCAAACCCAAGTCGCTGGATGAGGTGGACCCCAAGCTGCTGGCCACTTATGCCAAGCTGGGCATCCCGCTGAAGGAACAGGCGCTGCTGGCCGGGGTCGAAACCCCCGAGGGGGAGCGCAAGGTGGCGGTGGATGCGGTGTTCGATTCCGTATCGCTGGGAACCACGTTCAAGGGTGAACTGGCCAAGGCGGGGGTGATCTTCTGCTCGATCTCGGAAGCCGTGCGCGAGCATCCGGAACTGGTTCAGAAATACATCGGCTCGGTCGTGCCACCGACCGACAACTTCTTTGCCACCCTGAATTCGGCGGTGTTTTCCGACGGGTCGTTCGTCTACATCCCGCCGGGCACCCGCTGCCCGATGGAATTGTCGACCTATTTCCGGATCAATGCCGAAAATACCGGGCAGTTCGAGCGCACGTTGATCATCTGCGACCGGGGGGCTTATGTCTCCTACCTCGAAGGCTGCACCGCGCCGAAGCGCGACATCCCGCAACTTCATGCGGCGGTGGTGGAAATCGTGATTCTTGAGGATGCCGAGGTCAAATATTCGACCGTGCAGAACTGGTATCCGGGCGATGAAAACGGAGTGGGCGGCATCTACAACTTTGTCACCAAACGCGCCGATTGCCGCGAGGCGCGGGCCAAGGTGATGTGGACGCAGGTGGAAACCGGGTCGGCGATCACCTGGAAATACCCGTCCTGCATCCTGCGCGGCGACGACAGCCAAGGTGAATTCTATTCCATTGCCATCGCCAACAACGCGCAGCAGGCCGATACCGGCACCAAGATGATCCACCTTGGCAAGCGCACAAAATCGCGCATCGTGTCCAAGGGCATTTCCGCAGGCCGGGCACAGAACACCTATCGCGGGCTGGTGTCGATGCACCCGAAGGCCACCGACAGCCGCAACTATACCCAATGCGACAGCCTGCTGATCGGCGACAAATGCGGGGCGCATACGGTGCCCTACATCGAGGTCAAGAACAACTCCAGCCGGGTGGAGCATGAGGCGACCACGTCGAAGGTGGATGAGGATCAGCTGTTCTATTGCCGGTCGCGCGGGATGGACGAGGAAGAGGCGGTTGCCCTGGTGGTGAACGGTTTCTGCAAGGATGTGCTGCAAGCCCTGCCGATGGAATTCGCCATGGAGGCGCAGGCGCTGGTGGCGATCTCGCTTGAAGGTTCGGTCGGGTAAAGCCGCAAGTTTGAAAACAATTCGGGCGCCAAGCGCTGTTCCAAAACGTCTAGAAAGCCGCAAAAAATGCTGAATATCAAGAACCTGCACGTCAAACTTGAAGAAGAAGACAAGGTCATTCTGAACGGCGTCGATCTGTCCATCGGTGCCGGAGAGGTCCATGCCATCATGGGGCCGAACGGGTCGGGCAAATCGACCCTGTCTTATGTTCTGGCCGGGCGCGAAGGCTATACCGTGACCGATGGCTCTGCGCTGCTGGAAGGCGAAGAGCTGCTGGAGCTGGAACCCGAAGCGCGCGCGGCAGCGGGCCTGTTCCTTGCGTTCCAGTACCCGGTTGAAATTCCCGGCGTCGGCAACATGACCTTTCTGCGCACGGCGGTAAACGCACAGCGCAAGGCGCGCGGCGAAGAAGAGCTGTCTGCCGGCGAGTTCCTGAAAATCGTGCGCGCCAAAGCGAAAACCTTGCAGATCGACGCTGACATGCTGAAACGCCCTGTCAATGTGGGCTTCTCGGGCGGCGAGAAAAAGCGCAACGAGATCCTGCAGATGGCGATGCTGGAACCCAAGATGTGCATTCTGGACGAAACCGATTCCGGGCTGGATGTCGACGCGATGAAACTGGTGGCCGAAGGCGTGAACGCGCTGCGCGATGCGGGGCGGTCTTTCCTTGTCATCACGCATTATCAACGGCTTCTGGACCATATCAAACCTGATTTCGTGCACATCATGGCCGCTGGTCGGATCATCAAGTCCGGCGGACCAGAATTGGCGCTGGAGGTCGAGAACAACGGCTACGCCGACCTGCTGGCGGAGGCGGAATGATGCTGGTGCAGGCGAAAACCGACGCGCTGACCGCGCGCAGCGGGGCGCTGACGGTTTCTGGCAGCGGCTGGCTGGGGGCGGCGCGGCGCGATGCTGTCGCGCGGCTGGCCGCCATGGGCCTGCCCACGAAGCGCGATGAATACTGGCGCTACACCGATCCGGCCAGCCTGACTGCTGCCACGCCGACCCCCGCCGCGCTGTTTGACGCAGGCGATGAGGCCCCGGCCTTCGATGGCATTGACGCGGTAAAGCTGGTGTTTGTCGACGGCGTGTTCGATCCAGCGCAATCAGATGATCCGGCGTTGGCGGGGGTGGAGATTACGCATCTGTCGCAAGCAGAGGGCGTTGATATCCACTGGGCGCGCGACGTGTACGGCGTGCTGGAAACCCGGGGCCAGACCCCGGTGCAGCGCCCCTTGGCCACACTGAACACCGCCTATGCGACGCAAGGGTTCCTGATCCGCGCAACCGCAAAGGCGGCCAAGCCCGTGTCATTTCTTTATCAAAACAGATCAACCACTTCCGACGCGCTTTTGCACCATTGCATCAAGCTGGAACACGGGGCCGAACTGACCCTTCTGGAAAGCGGCCCAGCCGCCGCCCGCATCACTGCGGTGATGGAGGTGGAGGTCGCCGATGGGGCCCGCTTTCACCACATCCGCAGTCAGGGCCGCGACCACGAACGCCGCGCGGCGACGCATGTGTTTTCACGTGTCGGGGCAGGGGCTTTGTTCAAGTCCTTCACGCTGACTGCCAATGGCTGCCTGACCCGGAATGAGCAGATCGTCGAACTGG
The DNA here is from genome assembly GCF_004745575.1 of Pseudotabrizicola sediminis. Classification (GTDB taxonomy): domain Bacteria; phylum Pseudomonadota; class Alphaproteobacteria; order Rhodobacterales; family Rhodobacteraceae; genus Pseudotabrizicola; species Pseudotabrizicola sediminis. The sequence continues at coordinate 160,291 of NZ_RPEM01000001.1, forward strand.
TCGGCAATGACGGCGTGGCCCATGTGGCAGGGGCTGCGGTGGGCGATGGCATCTTTCACCATGATGACACCGTGTTCATGACCCATGAAGGCCAGCGGTGTGAAAGCCGTCAGGTGTTCAAGAAGGTGCTGATGAACGGTGCCGTCGGTGTGTTTCAGGGCAAGATTCTTGTGAAACAAGGCGCGCAGAAGACCGATGGCTATCAGATTAGCCAGAGCCTGCTGCTCGATGGCGACAGCCAGTTTCTGGCCAAGCCGGAGCTGGAAATCTACGCCGATGATGTGAAGTGCAGCCATGGCAGCACCTCGGGCGCAATTGACGATACCGCGCTTTTCTACCTGCAATCGCGCGGTGTGCCCAAGCGGATGGCGCAAAGCCTGCTGGTGCTGGCCTTTCTGGCCGAGGCCATCGGCGAGATCGAGGATGAGGCCATCGCCGAAGACATCCGCTCGCGTCTGGAAGGCTGGCTGCAACGCCATGAACACTGATGTCGATCACAACCGATATCGTTGAAACCTGGCGGCGGCCGCGCGTTGTGGTGCGCAGGCATCTGGCGCGCGGGCAGTCTGAGCCCTTTGCCTTCAGCCTGCTGGTGGCCTTTCTGGTGCTGGCCTTTGTGGCGCAATGGCCTGCCGCTTCGCGCGCGGCGTTCGAGGATGGCAATACGCCCGTGGCACCGCGACTTCTTGCCATTGCGCTGGCGCTGTTGGCGACGATTCCGCTGTGGTATGGTCTGGCAGCGGCCAGCCGTCTGGTGGCGCGGGTCTTCGGGGGCAGGGGCAGTTGGTATGGTGCGCGCATCGCGCTGTTCTGGTCGCTGGTGGCGATCACGCCCTTGATGCTGCTGCAGGGTCTGGTCTCGGGCCTGATCGGCCCCGGTCCCGGCCTGACGGCGGTGGGCGCGATTGCGGCGGTGGGGTTTGTGGTTTTCTGGGCGTTGGCCCTGATCGAAGTGGAACGCTGAATGGACCTGTCGCTGTCATCCTTGCTGTCTTTGGCCCGCTTTACTGTGCAAAACCCGCGGGAAGGCGCGCGGATGGTGATGGGGGCCAACCTGCCCATGGCCGCGCGCTGGGTGGCTCTGGCGCTGATGGCGGTGACATCGGCCATTCTGGCGCATCTGGCCTTTGCGCTTATGCCGGCAGAGGCGCGCTCGGCGATGGACGGGGCGATGTCGAGCCCGCTGACCAGCGCTGTCATGCAAGGCGGGCTGATGCTGATCGCCGTTTTTGTCATGCACGCGGTCGGCCGCTGGCGGGGCGGCACCGGACGGTTCGAGGATGCGCTGATCCTGATGATCTGGTTGCAGTTCATTCTGTTGATCCTGCAGGTGGTGCAGATTGTCACGCAGGTGCTGCTGCCCCCGGCATCGGTGTTGGTGGGATACGTTTCGGTTGGCATTTTCCTGTGGTTGCTCAGTAACTTTGTGGCCGAGCTTCATGGATTTTCTTCAGTCTTGATGACGTTTTTGGGGGTGCTGGTGACATTGCTGGTCATCGGTTTCGCCTTGGCATTGCTGCTGATCCCGTTCGTGGGGCCGATGGTATGACGGGCCTTGATGTCGCACAGATCCGCGCCGATTTTCCGATCCTGTCGCGGCAGGTGAATGGCAAGCCACTTGTCTATCTGGACAACGGCGCCTCGGCGCAAAAGCCCCAATGCGTCATTGATGCGGTGACCACGGCCTATTCTATGGAATATGCCAATGTTCACAGGGGCTTGCACTACCTTTCCAATCTTGCGACCGACAAGTATGAAGCGGTGCGCGGCATCATCGCGCGGTTTTTGAACGCGGGGTCGGAGGACGAGATTGTCTTTACCACCGGCACCACCGAGGCGATCAACCTGATCTCTTACGCCTGGGCCGCACCCCGGTTTGAACCCGGTGATGAGGTGGTGCTGAGCATCATGGAGCATCACGCCAATATCGTGCCCTGGCATTTCCTGCGCGAACGGCAGGGCGTGGTGCTGAAATGGGTCGATTGTGACGCCAATGGCGATCTGGACCCGCAGGCGGTGATTGATGCGATTGGTCCGCGCACCAAACTGGTGGCGATCACCCATATGTCAAACGTGCTGGGCACCGTGGTGGATGTGGCCAGCATTTGCCACGCCGCCCGCGCGCGGGGGGTGGCCACGCTGGTAGACGGGTCGCAATCGGCGGTGCATATGCCCATCGACGTGCAGGCCATGGGCTGCGATTTCTTCGCCATCACCGGACATAAGCTTTACGGGCCAAGCGGTTCCGGCGCGATCTTCATCCGACGTGACAGGATGGATGAGATGCGGCCGTTCCTGGGTGGCGGCGACATGATCCGCGAGGTCGGGCGCGATACGGTCACCTACAACGACGCGCCAATGAAATTCGAGGCTGGCACACCGGGCATCGTGCAGCAGACGGGTCTGGGCGTGGCGCTGACTTATCTTATGGACATCGGGATGGACCGGATTACCGCGCATGAGCGGGGCTTGCGGGACTATGCGCAGACCCGGCTGTCTGGCCTTAACTGGCTGAACATTCAGGGCAATGCGGCGACCAAGGGAGCGATTTTCAGCTTCACGCTGAACGGTGCTGCCCATGCGCATGATATCTCGACCATTCTCGACAAACGCGGCATTGCGGTGCGCGCGGGCACGCATTGTGCCATGCCGCTGATGGCGCATATGGGCGTTGGGGCCACATGCCGCGCGTCTTTCGCGATGTATAACACGTCATCAGAGGTCGATGCGCTGGTCAGCGCGCTGGAGTTCTGCCACGAGATTTTCGGCTGACGCCCGGATTTTTTGCCAAGTCAGGCCCGTGGCATTTCCTTTCCCGTTGCAGGGCCGCGCCAAGGCCGCTATAGAACCCCGCAGGCACCCATAGCTCAGCTGGATAGAGCGTTGCCCTCCGAAGGCAAAGGTCGCACGTTCGAATCGTGCTGGGTGCACCAGATCTCTTACATCAAGTGTTGCAGGGGGCTGAATGGCCCGTACTTTGCTTCAATGTCCTGTTAACCGATAATGCATATTATGTAATATAAAGATCTTGTGGCGCTGGGAACCGGCCCTAAACCACGGCCAGTTCCCGGAACGCCCGGCCTTCGACCATGCGCGCCACGGAAAGATCGCTCAGGTCAATCGTCTGCCAGCCCCCCGTGAGGATGTGTTCGGCAATGCCGCGCCCCACGGCGGGCGCTTGTTGCAACCCGTGGCCGGAGAAGCCGTTGCACAGCACAAGGTTCGGCACATCCGGATGCGGCCCCAGAATGGCGTTCTGGTCCAGCGTGTTATAGGCGTAATGCCCGACCCAGTGCCGCACCACCTTGACCGCATCGAACCCCGGCGCGCGGGCGTAAAGCTGTTCCCAGATCACCTCTTCAAACAGGTGCAGGTCCGGCTCGAAATCATCCGCCGCGCATGGGCCATCATCCTGTGGCACCGTGGCGGTGATCCAGTGGTTTTGCTCGGGCCGCAGGTAGAACCCGGCATCGACCAGCAAAGGCGCATCCGGGTGGCGCGCGTTGGGCGCGTCGATGACAAAGACCGTGCGTTTGCGCGGCTCTACTGCCAAGGACAGGCCCGCCATCTGGCACACCTGCGCGGCACGGGTGCCGGCGGCGTTGACCGCAAAGCGGCAGGCCACGTCTCCTGCCCGCTCCAGCACCACGCCCGCCACCTGACCGCCCGCCATGCGCAGCCCCGTCACCCGTTCGGTCACAAAGCGCGCGCCCTGCGCCTTGGCCTGCGCGCGAAAGCCTGACAGCAGGCCCATGTTGTCAAACCAACCCTCGCCCGTCGCGCCAAAGCTGCCTGCGGTCAGGTCGTCCACCTCCAGCCACGGAAAGCGCGCCTTGATCTGTGCAGGCGTCCACACCTCTGTCGCAGCCCCATGCGCGCGCTGCATCTGCGCCACGTCGTTCAAGGTGGTGGCCCCGTCGGCACTGTGCGCCAGAAACAGATAGCCCTGTTCCTTCAGCCCCAGATCCAGCCCCATCCGCGCCTTGAAATCGCGGATAAAGCCGATGCCAAAGCGCGAAACCTGCACATTGACCGCCGTGGTGAACTGCTGCCGGATCGACGCCACTGACAGCGCGGTCGAGGCGCGGGCGAATGTCGGGTCCTGCTCGACCACCAGCACATCGAGGCCCGGCTGCATCAGCGTCAGCCAATAGGCAACCGACGCCCCCATCACCGCTCCGCCGATGACCACCACATCCGCCTGCATCATACGCCCTTTTCAGAATCACAGAAGTTTGACCAAACGGCCAACGAGGGTTAGAACAACACTCGGGGTCAAGGACAAGGTGCCTTCACGGGCAGAACGATGGGGACCAACATGACGGCAGCTCTGCCGCTTATTTCGAGCATGGCCGAGGCCGGCACGGTGGATGAGGTCTGGGGCCTGGCTACGGGGTTTTTCGGCAGCCTTGGCTTTGGCCGCGCCAACTATGGATTTACCCGCTTTTTGTACATGCGCAACGTGGGCGACCCGGATGACGCGATTTTCCTGACCACCGGCGATGCCGACTATGCCCGATTCTATTTTCAGAACGGCTTTTACGCCCGCACCCCGGTGTATCGCTGGGCGGTGTCGAATGTCGGGGCCTGCACCTGGAAATGGGTCAGGGACGCATTCGAGGCCGGGCAGCTGACGCCCGAGGAAATGGATGCCGTCCGGCAGAACGCCGCCATCGGCATCGTCGCCGGCGTGTCGATCAGCTTTCCCGAAGCGTCAACTCGGTCCAAGGGCGCGCTGGGTCTGATTGCCGATCCCGGCATCAGCGCTGATCAGGTCGAGGCGATCTGGGACCGGCACAGGGACGAGCTGATGGCGGTGGCCCATCTGATGCATCTCAAGATCATCACCCTGCCCCAGCCCGCCGCCAAGCGCAGCCTGACGACTCGCCAGCGGCAGGCGCTGGAATGGGTGGCCGATGGCAAGACCACGCAGGATGTGGCGATGCTGATGGAGGTTTCCCCCGCAATGGTGGAAAAACACCTGCGTCTGGCACGCGAAGCGCTACAGGTAGAGACGACGACACAAGCTGTTGCAAAAGCTTCACTTTTGAACATGATTTTCCAGCGTGTTTCTAAGGCTCCGATGGTAGGGAAATCCTGACTTACGCAGCGTCACCTTTTGACGCATTGTGGACGGGTTCCGTGAGTGGTCGCCTTCGGGCAATGGAACGGCCAGTGGCAGGCAATGCATTTACATTGTTTTGACACGGGTCATCTCTCGGCCCCGGGGATCTCCAGTCCCTTGGGTTTTTAACTCTGCTGGTCGCGTCAATTGCAGGCCTGACCGTCAGACTGTTCCGCTTGTGCTTTGTCCTCATCCCCAATGGTGTGGCGCAAGCAAATTGCGGTGCGTCCCGTCAGGGGCGCACCGTTTTTTTGTGTCTGGTCCTGCGCTGGTCTGCGCCCCCTGCCCTGCGCCAGGCTGGTCTGCCATGAAAAAGGGCGGCCCGAGGACCGCCCTGTTCCCGTCCGGTCGGGCTGAAATCAGCCCTGAACCATTTTCGCGACTTCTGCCGCGAAATCTTCTTCTTTTTTCTCGATGCCTTCGCCGACGGCTACGCGGGCATAGCCCACGATCTCGACACCGGCCTCTTTGGCGGCTTGTTCCACCGTCAGGTCGGGGTTGATGACAAAGGCCTGACCCAGCAGCGTGTTTTCGGCCAGGAATTTCTTCATGCGGCCCGGGATGATGTTCTGGGTGATCACGTTCTCGGGCTTGGGCTTGGCCGAGGTCGCGTTTTCTTCCAGTGCCTTGGCGGTCTGCACGGTCAGCTCACGCTCGACCACAACCGGGTCCATCGTGGCTTCCGACAGCGACAGCGGTGCGGTGGCGGCGATGTGCATGGCGAACTGCTTGCCGATGGCCTGTGCCTTGTCGGCCGGGCCGTTCAGCGCGACCAGCACGCCGATCTTGCCCATGCCATCAGCGGCAGCGTTGTGGACATAGGACACAACGGTTTCGCCCTCAAGGATGTGCATCCGGCGGAAGGTCATGTTCTCGCCAATGCGGGCGATCGATTCCTGAATCACCTCATCAACGGTCTTGCCGTTCAGGTGCGCGGCTTTCACCACTTCAACCGAATCGCCAGTGGTCAGCGCCACATTGGCAACATCGCGCACCAGCGCCTGAAAGTCGGCGTTCTTGGCGACAAAGTCGGTTTCCGAGTTGATCTCGACAGCCACGCCCTTGCCGGTGGTCACAGCCACGCCGACCAGACCTTCGGCAGCGACACGGTCGGCCTTCTTGGCGGCTTTGGCCAGACCCTTGGTGCGCAGCCAGTCGATGGCGGCATCCATGTCGCCATTGCTTTCGGTCAGGGCCTTTTTCACGTCCATCATGCCTGCGCCGGTGGATTCGCGCAGTTCTTTCACCATTGCTGCGGTGATTGTCATGGTCAGTCTCCCGAATTCCATAAAATGGGGTTGGCGGGGGTTATCCCCCCGCCATGTCACAAATTGACGACAGCCAATCAGGCTTCGGCAGGGGCTTCTTCCAGCGCTTCTTCGGCAGGCGCTTCTTCCAGCGCGCCAAGGTCAACGCCAGCCGCGCCCATCTGGGCCGACATGCCGTCAAGCGCTGCACGGGCGATCAGCTCGCAATAGAGCGCAATCGCACGGGCCGCATCGTCGTTGCCGGGGATCACATAATCCACGCCGCGTGGCGAGCAGTTGGTGTCGACCACGGCCACAACCGGAATGCCCAGCTTCTTGGCTTCCAGAATCGCCAGGTCTTCCTTGCCCACATCGATGATGAAGATCAGGTCAGGCGTGCCGCCCATTTCGCGGATGCCGCCAAGCGAGGCCTGCAGCTTGGCCTGATCGCGTTCCATGCCAAGACGTTCTTTCTTGGTCAGACCTTCGGCACCGGCAGCCAGCCGCTCGTCGATCTGCTTCAGACGCTGGATCGAGGCGGAAATGGTTTTCCAGTTGGTCAGCGTGCCGCCCAGCCAGCGGTGGTTCATGTAGAACTGCGCGCAACGCTCTGCGGCTTCGGCAATCGGCTTTTGCGCCTGACGCTTGGTGCCGACGAACAGGATGCGGCCGCCCTTGGCAACCGTGTCACGCACGACCTTGAGCGCCTGATCCAGCATCGGAACAGTCTGCGTCAGGTCAAGGATGTGAATCCCGTTGCGGTCGCCGTAGATGTATTCGCCCATCTTCGGGTTCCAGCGTTGCGTCTGGTGACCGTAGTGAACGCCAGCTTCAAGCAGCTGACGCATGGTAAATTCTGGGAGCGCCATGTCCATGTATCCTTTTCCGGTTTGCGCCTCGGCAAGTGTTCTCAGGGTTTCCCCCAACCGGTGGACCAAACGGGATGTCTCCCCGTCATGGCCCGCACCTGCCTGTGAAGTGGCGTGTCGTTACCCCCATCGCCGTGCAATGGCAAGCGTGAACCTTGTGCTGCACTGCAGAAAGACTAGAATAAGCCGAAAGGAGATTGCGCATGGCAACCAAGATCAATCTGGCCCTGCAGGGCGGCGGCGCGCATGGGGCTTTTACCTGGGGCGTGCTCGACCGGCTGCTGGACGAAGACAGCATCGAGATCGCCGCGATTTCCGGCACCTCGGCGGGCGCGCTGAATGCGGCAGCGCTGAAGGCGGGGATGATTTCGGGCGGGCGCAAGGGCGCGAAGGCATCGCTTGCCAAGCTGTGGCGCGATGTGGCGCGGGTGTCTGATCTGCGCATCCCAGAATGGATGCAGCCGATGGTTCCCGGGTTCGAGGCGCTGGGGCAGTTTGCGATGTCGATGTCGCCGTTTTCACCGGCGGGCATGGCTGCACAAGTCTACACCCCCTATGCATGGGGGCCGATGTGGCGCAACCCGCTGGAGCGGATCGTGCGGCGGCTGGATTTCAGCCGGGTCTGCGCAGACGACGGCCCGCGCCTCTATATCGGGGCCACACGGGTTGATACCGGGCGTATCCGCATCTTTTCAGGCGAAGAGATCACCCCCGAGGCGCTGATGGCCTCGGCCTGTCTGCCGACGGTGTTTCAGGCGGTGGAAATCGACGGCCATGCCTATTGGGATGGCGGCTACGCCGGCAATCCGGCGATGTTCCCGCTGTACCAGCCCGATCTGCCCGATGATGTGCTGATTGTGTCGATCAACCCCCTGCTGCGCGAAGGGGTGCCGAAAACCCCGATCGACATTCAGAACCGGGTCAATGAAATCAGCTTCAATTCGGCCCTGCTGGGCGAGTTGCGCGCCGTGCATTTCGTGCGGCGCCTGCTGCGTGACGGGCGGCTGGAAAGCGGCACCATGAAGGCGATCCGCACCCATCTGATCAGCGATGATGCGCTGATGACCGAAATGACCGGGGCCACCAAGATGTCGCCTTCGCCCACGCTGATTGCGCGGCTGCGGGCTGCCGGACATGCGGCAACCGATACGTTTCTGGAAGCGCATGGCAAAAAGCTGGGGCACGAGGCCAGCTTTGATCTGCGAACCCTATTTGGCTGACGGATTGCGCACCGGCACCCCGGCGGCTTCCTTGCCGTTGGGGTAGACCAGCCCGGCCGAGATGATAAGCTTGGCCGCGTCTTCCACCTTCATGTCCAGATAGACCACGTCTTTTTCCGGCACATAGAGAAGGAACCCCGAGGTCGGGTTGGGCGTGGTCGGCAAAAAGATCGAGATCACGTCCAGATAGCCTTCGTGATTCAGCTTGGCCTGCAATTCACCCTTGGCGCGGGTCGACACAAAGCCGATGGCCCAGATATGTTCCTTGGGGTACTGCACCAGACAGGCACGTTCAAAGCTGCTTTCATTCTGCGAAAACACGGTTTCGGCAATCTGCTTCAACCCGTTGTACAGCGAGCGGACCACCGGCATCCGGTCGACCAGCCCTTCGGCCCAGGTCAGGAACTTGCGCCCGATAAAGCCCTTGCCCAGCCAGCCGATAAAGACGGTGAAGACCAGAAACACCGCCACGCCAACCCCGCGCACCGGGATGGTCGCCTCAGGTCCGAACCATTGCCGCACCAGAACGTCGGGCTTCCACGGACCGGGGATCAGCGGCAGGATCCAGCCGTCGATCCAGCCCACCACGGTCCAGATCAGATAGATCGTCAGCCCGATGGGCAGCACCACCACAAGCCCGGTCAGGAATGACGCGCGCAGACCTGCAAGCAGGCTGCGTCGTTTGGTCGGGTGGTGTGGTTCTGACATGATCCCTCGCTGTTGCGGTGATAATTAGGCAAGGGTCCGTCAAGGCACAATGGGCTGATGCTGCAAGCCCCCTGTCGCCACGTGAAATTTATGCGACAGGCGGCACCGTTGCCGCCATTTCGCGCGCGATGGCCGAGGCCAGCCGTGCGTTGTTCAGCACCAGCGCGATATTCGCGGTCAGTGACCGACCTTCGGTCATCTCATACATCCGGTCCAGCAGATAGGGCGTCACCGCCTTGGCGCTGATGCCATCTGCCTGCGCCTGTTGCAGCGCGGCTTCGATCACCGGGGTAATCTCGGCGCTGGCAATCTCGGCCTCATGCGGGATCGGGTTGGCCACCAGTTGCCCGCCGGGCAGGCCAAGGGCTGTGCGCATCCGCTGGGCCGCCGCGATCTGCGCCGCACTGTCCATCCGCAGCGGAGCTTTCAGGCCAGAAGACCGCGACCAGAACGCCGGAAAGTCATCCTGACCGTAAGCGATCACGGGCACGCCATGGGTTTCCAGCACCTCCAGCGTTTTGGGCAGGTCCAGAATGGCCTTGGCCCCCGCCGCCACCACCGTCACCGGGGTCGCCGCCAGTTCCAGCAGGTCGGCGCTGATGTCAAAGGTCGTCTCCGCCCCGCGATGCACGCCGCCGATGCCCCCCGTTGCAAAGACATGGATGCCCGCCAGATGGGCGCAGATCATCGTTGCCGCCACAGTGGTCGCCCCGATGCCGCCGGTGGCAAGGCAGGCCGCAAGGTCCGCCCGGCTCAGCTTGGCCACGTTCTGCGCCTGCCCCAGCCGGTCCAGTTCCTCTGCCGTCAGGCCAATGTGAATCCGCCCATCCACGATGGCGATGGTGGCGGGCACGGCGCCATGGGCGCGGATCTCATCTTCGACCGCGCGGGCGGTTTCCACGTTCTGCGGAAACGGCATGCCGTGGGTGATGATGGTGGATTCCAGCGCCACGATGGCGGCACCTTGCGCGCGGGCCTGTGCGACTTCGGGCGAATAGGTCAGGGGAAGGGTCATGATCCGATATCTCCAGAAACGTAATCGGCAGCCGCCAGCAGCGCCGCCTGTAAGGCTTGTGCACGGGATGCCCCGCGCGCTTCGGCCACGATGTGGGCCGCCATGAAGGTGTCGCCCGCACCGGTGACGCGGGTGACCAGCACCTGCGGCGGTTGCCCGGTGATCACCCCCTGCCCCGCCGTGCCCATGGCCGCGTCGCGCCCGCCGTCCGTGACCAGCACCCGCGCGGCACCCCGCGCCAGCAGGGCCGACGCCGCCTCGGCCGCGCTGTCGAACCGGCCCTTGGCGATCAGCCCGGCCTCTTCAAGGTTGACATAGAGCGTGGCGCGCGGATGCCCCAGCAGCGGCATCAGGCGTTCGGCCTTGCCGGGGCTGGCCGGGGCCACCCGCAGATCGGCGCGGGAAAACAGCGGCGAGCGGGCAATGTCGGAAATCAGCGCCTCGGTCAGATTGCCATCCAGCGCGATCAGCCCGGCATAGGGTGCCGTTTCGGACCCCAGCGTGCCATCGCCCAAAGCGCGCAAGATCTTGTCGCCCGCCATTTCCAGTGAATGCGCATCGGCAATCGCGGCAATCAGCCCGTTGGCACCTTCAATCGCCATATAGCGGTCGGTGGGCAGATCGTCCGACCGGTATACATGCCCACACTCCAGCCCCATCCGCAGACAGGCCGCGATCAGCTCATCGCCCTCGGCGTCGCGGCCCAGGGCGGTGAGCAGCGCGGGCCGCAGGCCAAAGCGCGTCAGCGTCATCGCGATGTTCAGCACGACGCCCCCGGGCAGCCGCGTGATCCGTCCCGGCACATCCGACCCCAGCCGCAAAGACGCAGGCGCGCGGCCGATGATGTCCCACAGGACCGATCCAATGCACAGAATGTCGCTCATAAGGCCCCCTGTAATGGGGGCCTTGATGGCGCGGCGTTACAGCGCCGTCCAGCCCCCATCGACCGAAATCGTGGTGCCGGTGATCTGCGCGCCTGCATTCGACGCAAGGAACACCGCGATGCCGCCGATCTGTTCCACAGTGGCGAAATCACCGCTGGGCTGACGGTCCAGCATCACCTTCTTGATTACGGTTTCCCGGTCCATGTTGTGCTTTTTCATCTGATCGGGGATCTGGCTTTCGACCATCGGGGTCAGCACATAGCCGGGGCAGATCGCATTGGCGGTAATCCCCTGCCCCGCACATTCCAGCGCCGTCACCTTGGTAAATCCGACCTGACCATGCTTGGCCGCCACGTAAGCCCCCTTGTAGGGGCTGGCCGTCAGCCCATGGGCCGAGGCGATGTTGATCACCCGGCCCCATCCGGCCTTGCGCATCAAAGGCAAAGCGGCGGCGGTGGTGTGGAAGGTGGAGTTCAGGTTGATGGCAATGATCCGGTCCCAGCTGTCCACCGGAAACTCTTCGATCGCCGCGACATGCTGAATGCCAGCGTTGTTCACCAGAATATCGCAGGAACCGGCCTTTTCGATCAGCTTGCGACACTCGTCGCCCTTCGACATATCGGCCTGAATATACCGAACTGCCACGCCATGCTTTTGCGCCAGCTCCTTGGCCAGTGCATGGTCTTCGTCCTTGTCGGTAAAGCTGTTAAGCACAAGGTCGGCCCCGGCACGGGCCAGCTCTTCTGCGATGCCCAGTCCGATCCCGGATGTCGATCCGGTGATGACGGCGGTCTTGCCCTTCAGGCTCATGGCGTTCCCCTATTTTGCGTTCGCGGCAGCTTACATGCTGCAGGCGCGAATGACAGGGGGAGTGATTTCACAATGCCAAAAAAAACGCCGGCACGAAGCCGGCGTTAAGTTATTGAGGCAGGTTTCATACAGGCAAGAAACCTATCGAGCAGTGAAGCCTGTATACGCCGCTTGTCGCCGATGGCCAAGTTAAAAGTTTGAAAAGGTTCACAACCCAGCCTAGCCTACGGTCAAAGAAACCAAGGCTACGGGGGATTGTTGCCGGAATGGGACGAGATTTTTTCCACATCAGACAGGGATTTGTGCTGGCAGTCCTGCTCGCCTTCACGGCCGCTCCCGTCCAATCACAGGGCAGTGATTCTCCGGCCCATGGCATAGCTATGTATGGTGCCCCCGCCCTCCCCCCGGATTTTGTGTCGCTGCCGCATGTGAACCCCGATGCCCCCAAAGGCGGGCGCATCATCTTTGGCGAGTCGGGCAGCTTTGACTCGATGAATCCGTTTATCCTGCGGGGGCGTGCGCCCGCCGCAGTCTCGACCCTCACGGTCGAGACGTTGATGGGCCGGTCCTATGACGAACCCTTCACGCTTTACGGTCTTCTGGCCGAATCGATCACCACCGATGCGGCCCGGACCTACGCAGAATTTACCCTGCGTGAGGCCGCCCGATTCTCGGACGGCACGCCGGTCACGGTCGAAGACGTGCGCTGGTCGTTTGAGGTGCTGGGCACGCTTGGCAACCCGCGCTACCATACCGCCTGGGCCAAGATCGGCGCGACCCAGATCACCGGCCCCCGCTCGATCCGCTTCACCTTCAACACGCCCGACCGGGAACTGCCGCTGATTCTGGGCCTTCGCCCGATTCTGCAAAAGGCGCAGTGGGAGGGTAAGGCGTTCGACGACTCGACGCTGGAAGCCCCCATCGGATCGGGCCCTTACGTGGTGGATACGTTCGAGACCGGGCGCTATGTCAGCTACAAACGCAACCCCGACTGGTGGGGCAAGGATCTGCCGTTCAACCGGGGCCAGCACAATTTCGATGAATTGCGCACCGATTATTTTGGCGATGGCGGCGTGGTGTTCGAGGCGTTCAAGGGCGGGCTGATCACCAGCTGGCGCGAAACCAGCCCCGCCAAATGGGCCAGCAGCTACACCTGGCCCGAAGTGGCAAATGGCACCATCGTCAAATCAGAAATCCCGCACCAGCGCCCGTCCGGCATCGAAGGTTTTGTGATGAACACCCGCCGCGCGCTGTTTGCAGACTGGCGGGTGCGCGAGGCGATGATTCTGGCGTTCAACTTTGAACTGGCAAACCAGACCATCAACGGCGGGGCCAGCCCACGCATCCAGTCCTATTTCGGCAACTCACCGCTGGGCGCGCCCCCCGGCACCCCGGCAGAAGGCCGCGTGCTTGAACTGTTGGAGCCGTTTGCCGATACGTTGCTTCCCGGCGCGATCGATGGCTACACCCTGCCCGAAGGCGACGGATCAGAGGCCAACCGCCGCAACATCCGCGCCGCCACCAACCTGCTGGCCGAAGCGGGCTACACCATCGACGCAGGCGTGCTGAAAGACCCCGCCGGCCAGCCGGTGGCCTTCGAGATCCTGCTGGTGAACGGCGCCAATGACATGATCACCGCCGCCGACATCTATGTCGAAAGCCTGAAGCGCCTGGGCATCGCGGCGCGTGTCACCACGGTCGACAACGCGCAATACATCGAACGCACCAACACCTATGCCTTTGACATGACGCATTACATCCGCAGCCTGTCGCTGTCGCCCGGCAATGAACAGACGCTGTATTGGGGGTCGGCGGGCGTGACCCAACCCGGCACCCGCAACTGGATGGGCATGGCCTCTCCGGCGGCCGAGGCGATGATCGACACCATGCTGAACGCCCCCGATACCGATACCTTTGCAGCCGCAACACAGGCGCTGGACCGTGTGCTGACCACGGGTAGATATGTGGTGCCGATGTGGTATTCTAATATTTCTCGACTGGCGCACCGCAAAGAGCTGAAATTCCCCGCACGCTTGCCGCTTTATGGCGACTGGATCGGGTTTCAGCCAGAGGTCTGGTGGTATGAGCAGTAAACCAAGAAACAGGCCGACAGATGCGTAAACTTTCCCTGATGGCGGCCGCCGCCGCCCTAACACTCCTGACAGGCTGCGCCACGGTCGAAGGCATCGGCCGCGACATTTCCGGCGGGGCCAACCGTGTGGCGGGATGGGTCGGCTGACCCACCGGGTTCAACGCGGCGCGCGGGGTGCAGCGGTGCAAGAGGCGTATTTGGAAAAGGTGCAGCCCCCTGCGCGGGTTGCACCTTTGTGAAATACTCCCGCCGGAGGCGCCTGCCCTGTCACCATCCGAGCATCCGCAGATATCGCAGAGCGTTTCACATTGCGCCAACCAGCGCGGCGCTTTAGGCACAGATCATGTTGTCACACCTTGAAACCGGCCCCGCCCCGACCGTGCCTGCACCCTTCAACATGGCGCAGCACGTGCTGGCGCGCGCGGCGGACCGCTTGCCGGACAAGATGGCGCTGCGGATCATCACGCCATCAGCTGCGGAAGACTGGACCTACGACCGCCTGCACGGCGCGGTGCTGGGCTGCGCCGCCGGTCTCTTGGCCAAAGGGCTGGTTCCCGGCGACCGCATCCTGATGCGGCTGGCCAATCAGGTCGAGTTTCCCATTCTGTTTCTGGGCGCTCTGGCGGCGGGCATGGTGCCGGTCGCCACCTCGGCGCAGTTGACGCAGGCCGAGATCACCCCCATGGCCGCGCGCATCGCCCCGCGTCTGATCGTGGCCAGTGCGGGCGTGGCCCTGCCCGCAGGGCAGATGTGCCCGGTGATCACCGATGCCGATGTCCGCGCGATGGAAGACCTGCCCCCCACCGCGTTCCATATGGGCGACCCGGAGCGGCCCGGCTATATTATCTTCACCTCCGGCACGTCCGGCAGCCCGATGGCCGTGGTGCATGCGCACCGCGCCATCATCGCCCGCGCCATGATGCATGACGGCTGGGAGGGCCTGTCCGAGCGTGATGTGCTGCTGCATGCGGGTGCCTTCAACTGGACCTATACGCTGGGCACCGGGTTGATGGACCCTTGGTGCGTGGGGGCCACCGCGCTGATCCCCGGCGCGGGCACCAGTCCTGCCGACCTGCCGGGTCTGCTGCACGACTATGGCGCCACCATCTTTGCCGCCGCCCCCGGCGTCTATCGCCAGATGCTGCGCGCGCCATTGCGCCCCTTGCCACATCTGCGCCACGGGTTGTCTGCCGGCGAAAAGCTGAGCGCGGAGACACGCGCTGACTGGACCCGCGCCACAGGCACCCCGATCTGCGAGGCGCTGGGGATGTCGGAAATCTCGACCTTCATCTCGGAATCGCCCACACGCCCCGCGCCCGACGGGGCCACCGGCTTTGCGCAGACCGGGCGACGCATCGCCGCGCTTGGCCCTGATCTGGCCCCGGTGCCGCGCGGCACGCCCGGCCAGCTGGCAATCGACCGCCGCGATCCGGGGCTGATGCTGGGCTATCTGGATGCGCCGGATGCCACCGCCGCACGGCTGAAGGGTGACTGGTTCCTGACCGGCGATCAGGTGCTGATCGACGCAAGCGGGGCCATCACCTATCTGGGCCGTGATGATGACCAGATGAATGCCGGCGGTTACCGCGTCAGCCCGGTCGAGGTAGAGGCCGCAATGGCCCGCTTCCCCGAACTGCTGGAGGCGGCGGTGACCGAGGTGGAGGTCAGGCCCGGCGTGACCGTCATCGCCTGCTTCTACACCGCGGCCATCGCGCTGGATGACGCCGCACTTGCCGCCCATGCCGAAGCGCATCTGGCGCGCTACAAACAGCCGCGCGTCTTCCACCACCTGCCCGCCCTGCCGCGCGGGGCCAATGCCAAGCTCAACCGCCGCGCGCTGCGTGGCATGGGGGTCTCATGATCAAGCTCGACATCTTCTCCGACCCGGTCTGCCCGTGGTGCTATATCGGCAAGGCCAACCTTGACCGCGCGCTGGAAGCCGCCCCCGACCATCCGTTCGACATCGAATGGCATCCGTTCCAGCTGAACCCCGGCATGCCACCCGAAGGCGTGGACCGGGCCGAATATCTGGAGGCCAAGTTCGGCGGCAAGGCAAAGGCCGTAGAGATCTACGCCCGTGTGGAACAGGCCACCCGCGATGCCGGGCTGACAATCGACTTTTCCTCCATCGCAAAAATGCCAAACACCCTGAACGCCCATCGCCTGATCCATTGGGCGGGGCTGGAGGGGCGGCAGACCGCGATCGTCTCGGCCCTGTTCCGCGCCTATTGGCGCGAGGGGCGCGACATTGGCGATGCCGCCACCCTGACCGATATTGCGCAAGCCGCCGGGATGGACCGCGCCCTGACCCAGCGCCTGCTGGCCACCGATGAGGATACCGAGGCGCTCAAGGCCCGCGACATCCACGCCCGGCAGCGCGGTGTCACCGGGGTGCCCTGCTTCATCATCGGCAATCAATACGTGGTGTCTGGTGCGCAACCGCCGCAGGTCTGGGCCGATGTGCTGGCCGAACTGCGCGGGAGCGCACAGACCACAGGCCGTTAGCGCCGTGGTCGTCCCGTTTTGCGCGTGCTAGCGAAGCGCGGAAAGGACGACCCATGTCACACACCCACCCCCCGCAGCGCGCGCTTGGCCAGACCGAGTTCATCGCGCTGATCGCGATGCTGTTTGCCACCATCGCGTTTTCCATCGACGCGATGCTGCCCGCCCTGCCCGAAATCGCCGCCGAGCTTTCCCCCGATGCCCCCAACAATGCGCAACTGATCCTGACCAGTTTTGTCTTCGGCATGGGGATCGGCACGCTGTTTGCCGGGCCGTTGTCCGACAGCTTTGGCCGCAAGACGGTGATCGTCGGTGGCGCGCTGCTCTATTGCGGCGGGGCCTTGTTGGCCTATGTCGCGCCCACGCTGGAAACCATGCTGCTGGCGCGGGTGCTGCAGGGACTGGGGGCCGCTGGCCCGCGTGTGGTGTCGCTGGCTTTGGTGCGTGATGTGCATTCCGGGCCGCGCATGGCGCGGATCGTCAGCTTTGCGATGATGATCTTCACGCTGGTGCCCGCCGCAGCCCCCTTGCTGGGCCAATACATCATGGCAGGCTTCGGCTGGCGCAGCATTTTCCTTGCGTTCCTGCTGTTTTCGGCTGTGTCAGTGCTGTGGCTGACGATCCGCCAGCCCGAAACCCTGCTGCCCGCCGACCGCCGACCGTTCCGCGCAGGGCCGATCTGGGCCGCGTTGAAAGAGGTGCTGTCGCTGCGCAGCATCCGCCTGTCAATTCTGGCGCAAACCCTTGGCTTTGCAGCCCTGTTCGGCACCCTGTCCTCGACCCAGCAGCTGTTTGACCAGACCTATGGCCGCGCGGAGAGCTTTCCCCTGTACTTCGCGCTGATCGCGCTGATTTCCGGGTCATCTTCACTGCTCAACGCCTCGCTGGTGATGCGGCTGGGCATGCGGCGTCTGGTGCGGGTGTCGTTTGCCACGCAGATGTTGGTCTCGGCGGCGTTTGTCATCGCCTTCACCCTGAACCTCTGGCCAGCGCCCGAAGTGTTGGAGGTAGAGTTCGCGGCCTATCTGATCTGGACCATCGGCGTGTTCTTCATGGTGGGCATGACCATAGGCAATCTGAACGCCCTTGCGCTGGAACCCGTGGGCCATATCGCGGGCATGGCGGCATCGGTCACCGGGGCGCTGTCTACGGTGTTCTCGGTGATCCTCGCCGCGCCGGTGGGGCTCGCGTTCAACGGCACGCCGCTGCCCCTGATGATCGGCGTCACGCTGTTCACCGGGCTGGCCTATGCTGTGGCGCGCAGGCTGTGAGCCCTATTCGCAGGGACTGGAGCACAGATTTTCGCAGGGGATGCCGTCATTGTCGGCATCCCGCTGCCGATGACCGCAGACCAGCAATTTGTAGCAGGCCTCTTCACAGGAAGAGATCTGCTTGCAGGTCGTTTTGGCACAATTATAGCCCTGCGCCAGCCACAGGGATTGCGGCCCGTCGGATGGGGACGACAGATCGGCAAATAACGATGCAAGCGCCAGCGAAACGATAAGGGCAATTGACATAAGGCATCCGGTCAAGGGAGCGTGTTAACAATCGTTAACACTTTAGCCCTTTGGCCGCACGATCTTTTCCGCCAGATCGCGGGCAATTGCAAAGGCCCCCTTGATCCGGTCAGCTTCCGACTTCCAGTCGCGCAGCAGCACGATCTTGTTGCCTTGCACCTTTGCCCCCACGCCTTCGGCCTTGATGAAATCCACCAGTCCCGCCGGGTTGCCGAACTTGTCATTGTGGAACTGGATCGTGGCCCCCTTCGGCCCCGCGTCGATGCGGCTGATGCCTGCGCGCTTCGCCATCGCCTTGATCCGTACGATCAGCATCAGCGTGTTGACCTCTTTCGGCAGCGGGCCGAACCGGTCGATCAGCTCGGCGGCAAAACCCTCCAGTTCCACCTTGGTCGCCAGCCCCGACAGGCGGCGATAAAGGCCCAGCCGCACATCCAGATCGACCACGTAATCTTCAGGGATCATCACCGGCAGGCCAAGGTTCAGCTGCGGCGACCACGCATCATCAATCGGCGACAAGCCGTTGATCTCGCCCGATTTGATCTTGGCAATCGTCTCTTCCAGCATCTGCTGGTACAGCTCATAGCCCACCTCGCGGATATGGCCCGACTGCTCCTCGCCCAGCAGGTTCCCTGCACCGCGCAGGTCAAGGTCATGGCTGGCAAGGTTGAAGCCCGCGCCCAGATTGTCCAAGCTTCCCAACAGCTTCAACCGCTTTTGGGCCTGCGGTGTCAGCGGGCTGCGTGGTTTGGTGGTCAGGTAGCAATAGGCGCGGGTCTTGCTGCGCCCAACCCGGCCCCGGATCTGATAGAGCTGGCTGAGGCCAAACATATCGCCGCGATGGATGATCATCGTGTTGGCAGTCGGAATATCCAGACCTGACTCAACAATCGTGGTGGCCAGAAGCACATCGTACTTGCCGTCGTAGAACTGGTTCATCCGGTCATCCAGATCACCCGCCGCCAGCTGGCCATGGGCGATGACGTAAGTCACCTCCGGCACATGGGTGCGCAAGAAATCCTCGATCTCCGGCAAGTCGGAAATGCGCGGCACCACATAGAACGACTGCCCGCCCCGGAAGCGTTCACGCAGCAGCGCCTCGCGGATCGTCACCGTGTCGAACTCCGACACGTAAGTCCGGATCGCCAGACGGTCCACCGGTGGGGTCGCGATGATCGACAGGTCGCGCACGCCGGTCAGCGACAGTTGCAATGTGCGCGGGATCGGCGTCGCGGTCAGCGTCAGCACGTGGATTTCCGACCGCATCTCCTTGAGCCGTTCCTTATGACCGACACCGAAATGCTGTTCTTCGTCAATGACAAGCAGGCCAAGGTTCTTGAACTTCACCCCCTTGGCCAGCAGCGCATGGGTGCCGACCACGATATCCACTGTGCCATCGGTCATCGCGGCCCGTGTGGCATTCGCATCCTTTGTCGAAACAAACCGCGACAAGGGTTTGACCGTAATGGGAAAACCGCGAAACCGCTCGGCAAAGCTGCGGTAATGCTGGCGGGCGAGCAAGGTGGTGGGGCAGATCACCGCCACTTGCATTCCCGCCATGGCGGCGACAAAGGCGGCGCGCATCGCCACTTCGGTCTTGCCGAACCCCACATCGCCGACCACCAGCCGGTCCATCGGGCTGCCCTTTTCCAGATCGGCCACCACATCGGCAATGGCCGACAGCTGGTCATCGGTTTCCTGATAGGGAAAGCGCGCGGCAAAGGCCTCCCAGATCGAATGCGGTGCCTCCAGAATCGGCGCGTGGCGCAGGGCGCGTTCGGCAGCGATCCGCATCAGGCGGTCGGCAATCTCCTTGATCCGCTCTTTCAGCTTGGCTTTTTTCGCCTGCCAGGCCCCGCCGCCCAGACGGTCCAAGAGGCCTTCTTCATGGCCATAGCGGGACAAAAGTTCGATGTTCTCGACCGGCAGGTAAAGCTTTGCGCTGTCGGCATATTCCAGCGCCACACAGGCATGCGGTGCCCCCAGCGCCGTGATCGTCTCCAACCCCAGATAGCGGCCGACGCCATGTTCGACATGCACCACCAGATCGCCCGGCGTCAGCGTATCAACCTCGCGCAGGAAGTTGTCGGCCTTGCGTTTCTTGCGCGGCTTGCCGACCATCCGGTCGCCCAGCACATCCTGTTCGGAAATCACCGCAAGGCCCGGTGCGGTGAACCCCGACTCCAAAGCCCAGACCAGCAGGAACACCCCGCCGCGCCCTTCGGGCACCTCGCGCATGTCGCGGATGCGCTTGGCGCCGCGAACGCCCTGATCCTGCAACAAGCCTTCCAACCGCTCGCGCGCGCCGTCTGACCAGCTCGCAATCACCACCTGAGCGTCCTCGCGCACTGCGCGAAGATGATCGGCCAAAGACCCGAACAGGCTGACAGATTCCATCTGGCGTTCTGGCGCGAAATTGCGCCCCTGCCGCCCGCCAGCATCCAGCATGCCCGGGCCGGGGCTTTGCGCAAAGGGCGACAGCTGCACCACGCGGTGGTGGGCCACCGCCGCCTCCCAGCCCGCGTCATCCAGATACAACAACCCCGGCGCGGCAGGCTTGTACACAGTATCCAGCCGCCCCTTCACGCTCATCGCCTCGCGCCGGGAATCGTAGGCATCGTCAATGCCTTCCCAGCGGGACAGGCGCATCGGCGTCACCTGATCGTCCAGCATCACCGATGCCTCCGGCAGATAGTCGAACAGCGTCTCAAGCCGGTCATGGAACAGGCCCAGCCAATGCTCCATCCCCTGATGCTTGCGCCCGGCACTCACCGCCTCGTACAGCGGATCATCTGAGCCGCCGACGCCGAATTCGATGCGATAGGCCTGCCGAAACCGGGTGATCGACGCCTCATCCAGAATGACCTCGGACACCGGCGACAGATCCACCGCCGTCAGTTTCTCCACCGTCCGTTGCGTCACCGGATCGAACCTGCGCAACCCGTCCAGCACATCGCCGAAGAAATCCAGGCGCACCGGCCCCGGATGCCCCGGCGGATAAATGTCAATGATCCCGCCACGCAGCGCGTAATCACCCGCCTCGGCAACCGTCGACACCGGCGAAAACCCCATGCGCGACAAAAACCCCTTAAGATGCGCCTCATCCACCCGCTTGCCGACCTGTGCGGTGAAACTGCTGGCGGCCACGGTCGCGCGCGACGGCACCCGTTGGGTGGCCGCATTCACCGTGGTCAGCAGCACAAACGGCCCCGGCATCCCGGCGGTCAGGGCCGCCAAAGTTGCCATCCGCCGCGCCGCGATATCGGGGTTGGGCGACACCCGGTCATAAGGCAGGCAATCCCATGCCGGGAAATCGAGCACCACCGCCTGCGGGGCCAGCACCGACAGCGCCGTGCGCATCGCCTCCATCCGCTTGTCATCGCGGGCGACGTGGATCACCGGCGCGCCACGCGCCAGTTCGCGCGCCAGAAGCCGGGCGTCAAACCCTTCGGGCGCGCCGCCCAGAACGATACGGTCGGGGGAGGATGTCTTGCTCATGGCCGCCTTACCTACGCCCCTTTGCCCGCCCGTCAAGGGCGCAACCCCGTCAGGTGATGTTCTGATACATGCCAAACAGCGCCGTGACGAAGATCGCGATCATCCCGATCAGCTGGGTGACAAAACGGTGCCGCATCAGCAGCCGCACCAGCGCGGTTCCTGCCGGGGCCTCGGCCTCGACCCGCAGGGCCAGCCGCAGGGTCAGGTAGCCCACCAGAACCATCGGCGCGAACATCAACAGCACCGCCTGCGCGAACTCCACCCCGTACAGCGCCGCCAGCAAGCCCAGAATGGTCAGCATGAAGCAGACAAAGCCGATTACCCACATGCCGCCCCGGCGCGAGATATACAGCATCCGCCGGGCATTGATTCCAGCCAGCATGGCCAGATCATCGGCCGCCCCTTCATCCTGCCGCCGGGCGCGAGTGATCAGGTCAAAGGGCACCCCCATCACCCAATGGCTGACTGATGACCACAGCACCGCCAAGGCGATCCAGTACCACAGGCTGGAAAACGACCGCATGTCGATCAGCAGTAAAACAAGGGTATACCATTCCAAGACCGGCGCACCTTTTGCCTGATATCACGCTCAAGGCTTGCAGCCCCGCGCCTTTCCATGGCAGGCAAGACCAAAAGCTGCAAGCCCCCGAGACTGTAACCAAACCAGATGCGAGCCCTGCCATGCGCCTGACCGTTGCCCCGACGCCCATCTCCCGCTTTCGCCGGTTGCGCAAATCCGCCAGCCTGCGGGCGCTGGCGCAGGAAACCACGCTGTCGGTGAATGATCTGATCTGGCCGGTCTTTGTGCGCGATGGAAACAATCTGCGCGAACCCATTGCGTCGATGCCAGGGGTTGAACGGCGGTCGGTCGATCAGGTGGTGCGCGCGGCGGAAGAGGCGGCAGAATTGGGCATCCCGGCGCTGTGCCTGTTTCCCTATACCGACCCCGCAAAGCGCACCGAAGACTGTGCCGAGGCGTGGAACCCCGACAACCTTGCCAACCGCGCCATCCGCGCGATCAAGGCGGCGGTACCCGAAATTGCGGTAATGACCGATGTGGCGCTGGACCCCTACAATGCCCATGGCCATGACGGGCTGGTGCAGGACGGTTGCATCCTGAATGACGAAACCATTGAAGCGCTGGTGAAGATGTCGCTGGCGCAGGCCGAGTCCGGCGCCGATATCCTTGGCCCTTCGGACATGATGGATGGCCGCATCGGGGCCATGCGCGCGGCGCTGGAGGCGGCAGGCCACAAGGATGTGGCGATCATGTCCTATGCCGCGAAATACGCGAGCGCCTTCTATGGTCCGTTCCGCGATGCGGTGGGGGCCACTGCGGCACTGAAGGGCGACAAGAAAACCTATCAGATGAACCCCGCCAACAGCGACGAGGCGATGCGCCTGATCGAACGTGATCTGGCCGAAGGCGCCGACATGGTGATGGTCAAGCCAGGCATGGCCTATCTGGACATCATCCACCGCGCCAAGACCATCTTCGGCGCGCCGACCTATGCCTATCAGGTGTCGGGCGAATACGCGATGATCAAGGCCGCCGCCCAGAACGGCTGGATCGACGGCGAAAGGGTGATGCTGGAAAGCCTGATGGCCTTTCGCCGGGCCGGATGCGACGGGGTGCTGACCTATTTCGCGCCCGAGGCCGCAAGGGCAATCCGGGATGGACGCGCCTGATCGGCGATCTGTCGCCAAGACCGTGATCGCCACATGACAATTGTTCACAAACCCGCTATATGTTGTGGGAACGGGCCAGCAGAGCCCCAATCGGCCCCCGCGGCCACACGAGGCAGAGGCGACAGGATATGACAACAGCACACGGATTTTCCAGACGGGCCTTCCTTGGCGCGACAGGGGCCACCGGCCTTCTGGCCGCCTGTGGCAATGGTGTGGGCAGCAATGGCGCAGCCCAGATCGATGCGCGGGTGGTGTCGACCGAACAGTATCTTTACAGCAGCTTTCCGGGCACCCGCGATCTGGCCAGCCGGGCCGCGGGCGTGCTGATCATGCCGCTGATCACCGAAGCCGGGCTGATCTATGGCGGCGGCTATGGTCGGGGGGCCTTGCGGGTCAACGGGGTGACGGTGGATTACTATTCCGCCACCCGCGCGACATTCGGGTTGCAGATCGGCGCGCAGCAATATGCCCATGCGCTGTTTTTCATGACCGAAAGTGCCTTGGGCCAGTTCCGCCGCAGCCCCGGCTGGGCGGCGGGGGCCGATGTGCGCTATGCCACCCCGGCGCAAGGCGCGTCGATCGGCAAGGAAACCACCGAGATTGAACCGGTGATCGCGCTGGTCTTTGGCCAGCAGGGCTTCATCGCCGGGGCGACGCTGACGGGCGTGAAGTACAACCGCATCATCCCCTGAGGGCCGCGCCCGCCGCAGGCCACAAGTGCCTCCGGCGGGAGTATGTCTCAAGAAGCACTGCCGCCGGGGCTCAGCGCAACCGGCGGATCAGGCTGCTGGTGTCATTGCGCCCGCCGCCCATGCGCTGGATGTCCTTGTAGAACTGGTCCACCAGTGCCGTCACCGGCAGCGAGGCCCCGATGTCATTGGCCGTCGCCAGACAGATCCCCAGATCCTTGCGCATCCAGTCCACCGCAAAGCCATGGTCGAACTTGTCTTCCAGCATGGTCTTGTAGCGGTTCTGCATCTGCCACGACCCGGCCGCGCCCTGGCTGATCACCTCGATCACCGCTTCGCCATCTAGGCCCGCCTTTTCGCCAAAGGCCAGCGCTTCGGACAGGCCCTGCACCAGCCCGGCAATGCAGATCTGGTTCATCATCTTGGCAATCTGCCCGGCCCCGGACTCGCCCAACCGGCGGCAAACCCTTGCATAGGCGTTGATCACCGGTTCGGCGCGGTCGTATTGGTCTTGCGACCCGCCGCACATCACCGACAGCGCGCCGTTTTCGGCGCCCGCCTGCCCGCCCGAGACCGGTGCGTCGACAAAGCCAAGGCCCGTTTCGGTCGCCAAAGCCGCCATCTCGCGCGTGACCTGCGCCGACACCGTGGTGTGATCGACAAAGACCGCGCCCCGCTCCATCCCGGCAAAGGCCCCGTCCGCCCCGGTGCAGACGCCGCGCAGGTCGTCGTCATTGCCCACACAGGCAAACACGAAATCCTGCCCCACCGCCGCCTCACGCGGGGTTGCCGCCGCGCGTCCGCCATGTTTGGCCACCCAGGCGTCGCGCTTGGCGGGGCTGCGGTTGTAGACCGTCACCTCATGCCCTTTGGCCGCCAGATGGCCCGCCATCGGAAACCCCATCACGCCCAATCCCAAGAATGCTACCTTTGCCATCACATGCCTCCCTTCGCATTGCTCTTTTGTCTGCAGTGTCTTAGGTATCAGGCCCACCCCTGCCGTCAAGAACAGGCCCCTTATGCTCCGTGTTTTCCGTTGGCTTCTTCGTCTGTTGACAGGGCTTGTGGCCTTGGGCTTGCTGTGTCTGATCGGGGTTTACTACTTTCTGGAACGCTCGATCCCGGACTACAGCGAATCCTTCACGATTGCGGGCGTGTCCGCCCCGGTCGAGATTTTGCGCAACAATGACAACGTGCCGCATATCTTTGGCACAACCGACCCGGATGTGTATTTTGCGCTTGGTTTCGCCCATGCACAGGACCGCTTGTGGCAGATGACCATGCTGCGCCGCACGGCGCAGGGCCGGTTGTCCGAGGTCTTCGGCAACCGCACGCTCAAGATTGACGAGCTTTTGCGCCGCTACGACCTTTACACCCTGTCGCTTCAATCGGTCGAAGTGCAGGACGCGCTCACGCGCGCCGCGCTCGAGGCTTATGCCGCCGGGGTCAACGCCTGGATCGGTGAAATCAACAGCGGCGCCCGGGGCCGGGGCGCGCCGGAGTTCTTTTTCTTCTCCAACGAGATCGCCGCCTGGGCCCCTGCCGATTCCATCGCCATCCTCAAGCTGATGGCGCTGCAACTGTCGGGCCACCTTGAGGCCGAGGTGCTGCGCGCGCGCATGTCGATGCTGCTGCCAGAGGACCGGCTGCGCGATATCCTGCCCGATGATCCGGGCCAAGCCATCACCGCCCTGCCCGATTATGCCCGGCTGATGCCGGGGGTCACACCTTCCACCGCGCCGTTGCGCATGGCCACCACTGACCCGCTGTCGCCTTTCCCCCGGGTCGATCTGGCGGGGGCTTCCAACGCCTGGGCCGCCGTGCCGAACCGGTCGGCGGCGGGCGGCACCCTGCTGGCCAATGACCCGCATCTTGGCTTCACCGCGCCAACCACCTGGTATCTGGCCCGGCTGGAGCTGCAATCGGGTGGCGTCATCGGGGCCACCATTCCCGGCGTGCCCAGCATTCTGATCGGGCGGTCGGCGGCGGTGGGCTGGGGGCTGACCTCGTCTTACGTCGATGATCAGGATCTGGTCATGGAAAAGCTGAACCCCGCCAATACCGAGGAATATCAGACGGCTGAGGGGATGAAGCCCTTCACCACCCGCCGGTCGATCATTCAGGTGCGTGGCCAGCCCCCGGTGACCATCACCCTGCGCTGGTCGCAAGCCGGGCCGGTGCTGCCCGGGTCGCATTATGACCTCGCCTCCGTCACCCCGCCCGGCCATGTGGCGGCGCTGTCATGGACCGCGCTTTCGGGCGCCGATACCACCATGACCGCCGCCCTGCGGGTGATGCAGGCACGCAGTATCAACGATGCGATCGAGGCGGGGCGGTTGTTCGTGGCACCCGCGCAGAACCTGATGCTGGCCGATGCCAATGGCATCGCGATGCAGGTGATCGGCCATGTCCCGATGCGCGACGGCGCCCACCCGACGCTGGGCCGGATGCCTGCGCTTGGAACCGCTGCCGCCAGCCGCTGGCAGGGCACCATGCCCTATGACAGCAACCCGCGCGTCATCAACCCGACCAGCGGCATTTTGGGCAATACCAACAACAAGACGGTGGATCAGCCTTTCCCCGACCATCTGTCCTTCCTCTGGGGCGACACCCAACGCATCCAGCGCTGGCTGGCGCTGATGCAGACGCGCGAGGTTCACACACGTGAGAGTTTCATCGAGGCGCAGCTGGATACCGTATCCCCGACCGCGCGCGCCATCCTGCCGCTGATCGGGGCCGATCTGTGGTTCACCGGCGAAGCCGCCCCCGACGGCACGCCCGAACGTCTGCGCGAGCGGGCGCTGTCGCTCTTGGCCGAATGGAACGGCGAGATGAACGAACATCTGCCCGAACCGCTGATCTATCAGGCCTGGGTCCGGGCGCTGAATGACCGGCTGATCCGCGACGAGCTGGGGCCGCTGGCCGATACCATCACCCACCCCGATCCGGTGTTCATCGACCGGGTGTTCCGCAACACCGGCGGGGCTGGTATCTGGTGTGATGTGATCCAGTCGGCGGCGGTGGAAACCTGCGCCGATCTGGCCCGCATCGCGCTGGACGAGGCGCTGATCCAGCTGACCGCCACCTATGGTCCCAACCCCGAAAGCTGGCGCTGGGGCACCGCGCATGAGGCGACGCATGACCATCCGGTGATGGGCGAAGTGCCGTTCCTGAAATGGTTCGTCAACATCCGCCAATCCACCAGCGGCGATGACCACACCCTGATGCGCGGCCGCACCAAGGGCACCGGGCCGAACCCCTACCTCAACGTGCATGGCGCGGGCTATCGCGGGGTTTACGACTTTGCCGATCCGGACAGCTCGGTTTTCGTCATCGCCACCGGCCAGTCCGGCCACCCGCTGTCGCGCCATTACGACGATCTGGGTGAACGCTGGCGCCGCGGCGATTATGTGCCAATGAGCCTCGATCCGGGGCTGGCCCGCGCGGCGGCCGTCGGCAGCACCATGCTGACGCCGCCCTAAGCAGTTGCTGCGTTGGTCTTGCTGGCCAGCGTACCGTCGGGCCACATCCGGATCACCCGCCAGGCAATCACCGGCACCGCGCCAAGCGTCAGCACGGTGACCAGCACCCCCGCCAGCCCCCAGCCGTTGATCAGCAGCGCCGAGGCAAAGGCCGCCAGCGGAAAGGTGAAGGCCCCCCACAGTGGGGTGAACCCGGCCTGAATGATCCAGCGCCCAGAGACAGCAAGGGCCAGTGCAATTGCGCAGGCCAACAGGACCATCCCCTGCGCCAGCACGGTCATCCCCAGCAACCCGGCGACAGAGGCAAACAGGCTGGCCGGGGCCAGATGGATCGCCAGCAGTGGCCGCAGCGGCGCGGGCGGAATGCGCCGCAGCAACTGGCGCAGACTGATTCCCCAGATCGCCACCGCCACCGGTATCGTGCCCCACAAGATCCCGACGGCCAGCCGCTCCCACCCCAGCGGCACCGCCGCCAAGGCCCCCACGATCGACCCGACAAAGGCCAGATGCCAGACCGGCGTCACCACCCGCCCCTCGGCCGGCGCGCGCAGCAGGCTGCGGATCATCAGCACCGCCAGCACCGTCTGCACCACCAGCCCGAAGATCAACGCGCCCTTCGCCAGATCGGCCTGAAAGAACCCCAGAACGGTCGCGCAGGCCAGACTGCCAACCGAAGCGGCGGCCAGCCCGGCCCGCCCGGGCAGGGTCCGCAGATCTTCGCCCACCACTGCGGGGCGGCGGGCGATCTTGGTTCCATAGGCCACCGCACAAAACAGCCACAGCCCCAGTGCCAGCCCCATCACCAGATCGGCGGGGCCCTGCGGCAGCTGCACCTCGATCAGCGCGCGTTTCAGCGCCAGCGACAGGCCCAGCACCCCGAACACCACCGCAAACACCGCAGGCGGCATCCGCGCAAACAGCGGCAGCTTGCGCGGCGGAAATTCCGGCGGCGGAAACTTTGGCGGCATTCGCTGGCGGCGGGGGCGGGTGGAACTGGTAGGCATCAAGCACACTCCTGTTGGTTCAATGACTAAGCGTATAAGTGCAACCGTTGCAAGCGCGCCCCGGTCCCCGCGTTACCCCGGCAGCACCAGACAGGTCGCCCCCAGCCGGTGCAGCGCAGCCCCGCTGCCCAGCTTGAACCGTGCAAGGCCCATGGCCTCTTCGGTGTTGATGTCGCCCAGATCCAGCACCGTCACCCCTTCGGCGCGCAGCGCAAGTGCCGCCTGCCACAGCAGCACCCGGTGCGCCCCCGCCGCACGGGCGGCGGCATCGGCATGGCCCAGATGATAGGTTGCCCAGTCGCCGTGGCGGACAAAGCACATCATCGCCGCAGCCCGCCCGCCCTGCCGCCACTGCCACAGCCGCAAGGCACTTGCCGGCAGCGCCTGCGTGAACGCCCCCGGCAGCGCGCGATAGCCCCGCGCCTGCCGCTGCACGCCTTCGGCGGCGATCAGCGCGGGCAGCGTGCGCAGCGGGGCCGCAATCGCCCGCACCCCGTGCCGTTCCGCCGCCCCCAATGCAGTGCGCCATTTGCCTGTCATCCCGGCGCGAAGATCCTCCGGGCCGGGGCGCAGATCCCACAGCGCCACATGGCGTGGCGTCATCAGGGGGACGATCCCCAGCCCGCGCACGCCCTGCTCTGGCAAAACCACCAGCGCGGCCCGCCGTTCGAATGCCGTCTGGCGCGCCAGACGGCGCAGCGCCCGCCGCGGCAACCCGGGCTCCACCGCATCCGCCCAGACCGGCCCGCGCAAGGCAACCGCCAGCCCAGCCCGGCGCATCACCTGCACCCGAGCCAGCACCTGCCCCTCTGCCCGCAACTCGGCCCGCGCGATCCGCCCGCCACAGGCCCCCACCGCGCAAGCATAGGCGGCACTTTGCTGCAAAGCGCCGGTTGCCGGAAAGTCTTCACAATCCCAATGCCAGTTCATTGCGCCGTTAACGCATATGAAACTGAATCATCATTTAACACCGGCATGCCACAGCCAAAGATCACCCCCCGCCTCGCCCCTGCCCCGCGCCTGACACTCTGGGTGCCCGGCCTTCTGGCTTCGGGTCTCGGGCTGGTGTTTCTGGCCGTGCTGGCGCTGGTGCCATAGCAAAAGGCCCCCGCTTTCGCAGGGGCCTTTGGTCAGGGGTCAGACGCTACCGGTACAGCAGGCTGATGCCGTTAGCGAACAGATGCACCTTTGCAGGCTCTGCCCCCAGCGCCACCGTGGTCCGCCGCACATCGGTATGGATGCCGGGCAGCTTGGCCACCACCTGCGCATCGCTGCCTGCGCGCTTGAAATACAAAAGTGTGACTTCACCCAACGCCTCGGTGATCTCGACCTCACCTGAAAAGATCGGTGTGCCGGTGGTGGCCAGCAGATCCTCGGGGCGCACCCCGATGTTGACCTTCATCCCCATGTCGGCAGCCAGTGTCGGCACGTTTGATACCGCCTCGCCACCATTTTCCAGCCGCACCCGGGTTTGCGCACCGGTGCCCACAACCTCGCCCGCCATCAGGTTCATCGCCGGGCTGCCGATGAACTGTGCCACGAATTCATTCTGCGGCCGTTCATACAATTCCAGCGGCGTGCCAACCTGGCTGATCCCGCCCCCGGCCAGCACCACAATGCGCGTGGCCAGCGTCATCGCCTCAACCTGATCGTGGGTCACATAGATCATGGTGGAATTGGGCATTGATTCCTTCAGCTGCGCAATCTCCAGCCGCGTCGCCACCCGCAAGGCGGCGTCGAGGTTGGACAGCGGTTCGTCAAACAGGTAGACCTTGGGGTCGCGTACGATGCTGCGCCCGATCGCCACCCGCTGCCGCTGCCCGCCCGACAGCGCCTTTGGCAGACGGTCCAGATAGGGTTCCAGCTGCAGGATCTTTGCCGCCTTGGCCACCGCCGCATCAATCTCGGCCTGAGACTTCTTGGCGATCTTCAGCGCAAAGCTCATGTTGTCGCGCACGGTCATATGCGGATAGAGCGCGTATGACTGGAACACCATCGCGATGCCGCGCTGTGCGGGCGGCACCTCGTTCATCCGGTCGCCGTCGATTGTGAAATCGCCACCGGAGATCTTTTCCAACCCCGCAATCATCCGCAGCAGCGTCGACTTTCCGCAGCCCGACGGGCCCACGAAAACGATCAGCTCACCCGTCTTGATATCAAGATTGATGTTCGACAGAACCGTGACCTCGCCATAAGCCTTTGCCACATTTGTCAGTTTCAACTCGGCCATGTCCAGGCTCCCCTCCCTTATTCTTTCCGCATCAAACAGAAACCCCAGGCACCCAGCGTCACCTCGCCTCCCATGGCGGCGGTGGCGCCCAGATCGCCGCCAATCGCCGCCCAGCTGCCCTCGGGCAGTCTGACATGCGCCTGTTCGGCCCCCAGATTGAAGGCGCAGAAGATTTCTTCCTCGCCCACCCGCCGGAACGAGGCCAGATCGCCATCGGCCACCAGCGCCGTCAGATCGCCAAAGCGGAGCACCTCATGCGCGCGGCGCAGGGCCAGCGCCCGGCGGTAATGGTTCAGCATCGAGGCAGGGTCAGCATCCTGAGTGCTGACCGCCCGGTGCAGATGCGGCGCTTTCACCGGCAACCAGGGGTTGCCTTCGGAAAACCCGCCATTGGCATTGTCGGCCAGCCAGGTCATCGGCGTGCGCGCGCCGTCACGGCCCTTGAATTCGGGCCAGAACTCGATGCCGTAAGGGTCGCGCAGTTCCTCAAAGTCGATGTCCGCCTCTGGCAGGCCCAGCTCTTCGCCCTGATACAGGCACAAAGACCCGCGCAGGCACATCAGCAGTACCGTGTAAGTCCTTGCCGCCGCATCGGAAAGCTCCCACCGCGTGATATGACGCACGGTGTCATGGTTGGAATAGGCCCAGCAGGGCCAGGCATCGGGGGCCACAGCATTCATCCGCGCAAAGGTGTCGTGCAGCAGATCTGCCGTAAGCCGTGTGGGCTGCAGCATCTCG
Organism: Pseudotabrizicola sediminis; assembly: GCF_004745575.1. Taxonomy (GTDB): domain Bacteria; phylum Pseudomonadota; class Alphaproteobacteria; order Rhodobacterales; family Rhodobacteraceae; genus Pseudotabrizicola; species Pseudotabrizicola sediminis. The sequence continues at coordinate 191,610 of NZ_RPEM01000001.1, forward strand.
AACGGGTAGCACATCTGCACCTTGTCATTGCCGCTGGTATATTCGGCCATAATCTCAAGGCCCCGCTGCGCATCGCCGACCTCACCCACCGCCGCCGCACCGTAGGGGTTCAGAACTTCCCGGAATTTGCGCAGGAATTCAAGGTTTTCCGGCTGATTCTTGTCAAACAGGTGCAGCTGGTGGTTATACGGGTTCACGCCCGGCGCGATGCTGTCATTGCGAAGCTCTTTGGGCAGCGCAGGATTGTCGCGCAAGTACTTGTCGGCAAAGTAGAAGTTTATGGTGTCCAGCCGGAAGCCATGCACGCCCCGCTGCAACCAGAACCGCACCACATCCAGCAGCGCCTCCTGCACCGGTTCATGGTGCAGGTTCAGGTCGGGCTGGCTGGTCAGAAAATTGTGCAGGTAATATTGCTCGCGCCGCGCATCCCACTGCCAGCTTGAGCCGCCAAAGATCGCCAGCCAGTTGTTGGGCGGCGTGCCATCGCCCTTCGGCTCGGCCCAGACATACCAGTCGGCGCGTGGGTTTGTGCGGTCGCGGCGGCTTTCCTTGAACCATGGATGCTGGTCGCTGGTGTGCGACAACACCAGATCGATCATCACCTTCAGCCCCAGTTCGCGCGCCCGCGCCATGAGCGCGTCGAAATCCGACAGGGTGCCGAACATCGGGTCAACGTCGCAGTAATCGCTGACGTCATAGCCAAAGTCTTTCATCGGGCTGGTGAAGAACGGGCTGATCCAGATCGCATCGGCCCCAAGGCTGGCGATATGGTCCAGCCGCGCGGTGATGCCTTTCAGATCGCCGATACCGTCGCCATTGCTGTCTTGAAAGCTGCGCGGGTAGATCTGATAGATCACCGCCCCGCGCCACCAATTGGCATCGGTGCCGATCACGATTTGGTCTTGTTTCGCCATAAGTCTCTCACTTCACCGAGCCGGCCAGCAGGCCGCGCACCAGATATTTCTGCATCGCAAAGAACACCAGCAAAGGCACGGCAATACTGATGAACGCCGCCGTTGCCAGAATCTCCCAATTGCCGCCGCGCGTGCCCAGAAGTTCAACGATCTGCTTGGTCATCACCGTGGTTTCTCCGCTCGAATCGATCAGGAACACCAGGGACACCAGCAGGTCATTCCAGGTCCACAGGAACTGGAAGATGGCGAAGGACGCGAGCGCCGGGAAGGACAGCGGCAGAATGATCCGGGTGAAAATCTGGAAATCCGACGCGCCATCGACCTTGGCACATTCGATGATGTCGCGCGGCAACCCGACCATGTAATTTCGCAAAAGATATATCGCCAAGGGTAGCCCGAACCCAGTATGCGCCAGCCAGGTGCCCAGATAACCCTTGCCGATGCCAATTTCGTTGTGCAGCTTCAACAGCGGGATCAGCGCCAGTTGCAGCGGCACCACCAACAGCCCGACAATCGCCGCAATTAGCAGCGCGCGGCCGGGAAAATCCATCCATGCCAAGGCATAGGCGGCGAAAGCTGCCACCACGATCGGGATGATGGTGGCCGGAATCGTCACCGTCAGCGTGTTGAAGAACGCCTTCGACATGCCATCGGTGTTGCTGGGTTCAAACAGGATGGCGCGGTAGTTCTGCAGCGTGAACTCCGGCGGCGTCGCAGCCGTGCTGAAGATGCGCGGCAGCCGGGTGCCTTCGGTGGTCACCGGGCTGGACAGCACATAGGCCCCGTCTTCGGCCACGCTCAGCGTGACGCCATCGCCCAGGTCCACCACGTCACCCGGCACGTTTGCCGTCGGCGCGGTCGATGTGGTGCCCCATGCCGACACTTCCGCATTGGTGGCGGTAAACAACCGCCCCTCAATCACAAACCGCCCGTCCACCTCGACCTCTGCGCCGCCCACACGGATAGCAGGAGCCTGCCGTTCCTGCGTCGACAGCGCCGACCACCAGCCGGAGGTCGCGATCTGATCCGCCGTGCGGAAGGAGGATACGAACAGCCCCAGTGTCGGGAACAGCCACAAGGCCACCAGCACCGCCATCGAGATATGCACCGCCCAGGTTAGCCCGGATTTCTGGCCCACTACGTTATCCATGTTCAGCGCATCTCCTTGCGGGCGTTGTAGACGTTCCAGATCAGGATCGGCGTCACCAAAAGCATGATCACCATCGCCGATGCCGACCCCACGCCCCAGTCATTGGCGCGAAACAGCTTGTCATACATGTAATTGGCCAGAACCTGCGTTTCCCACTGGCCGTTCGACATGGCATACACGATGTCGAAGACCTTGAGCACAACGATGGTGATCGTGGTCCAGACCACCACGATGGTGCCCATGATCTGCGGCACCTTGATCTTGAAGAAAATCTGAAACGGGTTGGCCCCATCCACAATCGCGGCCTCGATGGTATCTTCTGGCACGCCACGCAAGGCGGCAGACAGGATGACCATGGCAAAGCCGGTCTGAATCCAGACCAGCACGATCATCAGGAAGAACGAGTTCCAGAACGGAATCGTCAGCCAAGTCTGCGGCACGCCATAAGGCAGGTCTGCGCCGATCAGGCCAATGGCCCCGCGCAACGTGACCCAGATCAGCCAGACCGCGACCAGAACACCCAAAATCCGCAGCGGAACCATCCCCGCCGCTGCCCCCGACGGCCTGACCACCGGACGCAGCAGCAGCCAGGCCACCAGCCCGACCGCAAAGGCAAAGCCCAGCAGCCCCAACACCGGCACGATCTTTAGAAACAGCACCGAGGCAGGCCCGCCGTCAAACGCCAGCCAGACCGCATTCATGATGCCGATCTGCTCCTGATCGGCTGGCCGCGTGTCATAGACCAGCTTCCAGATCACGGCGGCACCCACAAAGGAAATCGCCATCGGCATGAAGATCAGCGACTTGGCCAGGTTCCCCCAGCGGATGCGGTCCGACAGTTGTGCCGCCAGCAGGCCAAAGGCGGTCGACATCGCGGGCACCACGATCAACCACAGCATGTTGTTGCGCAGGGCTTCCCAGAATTTCGGCTCGCCCGACATTTTGACGTAATTGTCAAACCCGACCCAGACATAGCCACCGCCCGGCACCCTTTGGGTCAGCGACAGCCGCAAGGTCTCCACCACCGGATAGGCCAGATACACCGACAGCGCGATCAGCGCCGGGGCAAGGAACAGCCAGGGCCGGATCATATTGGCGCGGTTTATGTTGCGCCCGGCCTTCGGGCCGGATGCCGGATACAGCACCTTGTCCAGAAACAGGTTGGAAAAATAGAAATAGGCGACGCAACCGCCGACCCCGATGATGATGGTGATCAACCCCTGAAGTGCCGGTGACATGGCGCCTCAACCTCCCCCTTGGTAATGTCCGGATCTGTGGCCGGTGTTCCCGGCTCTGATGCTGTCTGTTTGCTGGCACGTCAGAAGAAAAACCCCGGCGACATCGCTGCCGCCGGGGCCATGTCACAGGTTACTGCAACCCGTCCCAGGATTGCTGGATCGCATCGGCCACGTCCTGCGCCGATTTGCCGCCCGCGTAATCGACCATCCCGGTCCAGAACGATCCGGCGCCCACGCCACCCGGCATCAGGTCAGACCCGTCAAAGCGGAAGGTGTCGGCCCCCAGCAGGATCTCGCCCATGCCTTTCAGGGTAGCATCGGCGTAAAGGTCGGTGTTCACGCCGGTGTGCGGCGTCAGGAATCCTGATTGCGCCATCCACACCTCATGTGCGACGGGCACTTTCAGCCAGTCGATGAACGCGCGTGCCGCCGGGCTGTCCTTGGTGATGCCAAACAGTGTGCCCGCCCCCAGAACCGGCTTGCCGAGGTCTTTTTCCGCATAGGCCGGGAAATAGAAGAAATCGGCGTCCACCCCCATTTCGGTGCCTTCGGGGAAGAACGACGGGATGAACGACGCCTGACGGTGCATCATGCACTGCGGCGGCGACGAGAACAGACCCTTCGGGCTGTCGCGGAAATCAGTGGTGGCCACAGCCCCCCGGCCCCCGGCGACACGGCCCTCTTCGATGAACCAGCCGAACTCTTCGATGGCGGCCACGACTTTGGGGTCGTTGAACTTCAGATCATTGCTGATCCAAGCATCGTAATCGGCGGGTGTATTGACCCGCAGCATCATGTCTTCCACCCAGTCGGTCGCCGGCCAGCCAGTGGCCCCGCCCGACCCCAGACCAACGCACCAGGGTGTGACGCCATCGGCCACCATCTGTTCGGTCAGGGCTTTCAGCTCTTCCATGGTTTCAGGAATTTCATACCCTGCATCCTCGAAATTCTCTGGGCTGAACCAGACCAGGGATTTCAGGTCGACCTTGTAGAAGAACCCGAACAGCGCGTCATTGCCATCGGGGCCGGTAAAGGTGGCCAGATCCACCCAGGACTGGCCCGCAGCGTAGTTTTCCTGAAAGAACGTGGCGTCCGCCTCGGTCAGCGGGGCCACCTGCCCCAGACGCGCCAGATCGGCGGTAAGGCCGGGCTGCGGGAAGACCGAGATGTTCGCGGCAGAGCCTGCCTCGGCATCAATCCGCACCTGGGTCTCGAAGCTGTCTGACCCGACGTATTTCACGTCCACGCCGGTTGCCGCCTCGAAATAGGCCAGCATCGACTCGACCAGTTCCTGATCCGGCCCCAGCCATGGCCCGGCAATCGTCAGTTCCTGCCCGCCCAGATCGCCGTGGGCGGCCTTGAACGCCTCATACGAGGCCCAGTTGAAGGCGCCTTCGCCGATTGGAAATTTCAGGTCTTGCGCAAGCGCACCGCCTGCCACCATGCTCAGCGCCGCGACGCTGACGGTCATTTTCAAATTCATCTACAGTCCTCCCGGAAGACCCCGCCCATTCGCGAGGCGTTGTGCCAACAGCGGTCAAATACGACCGAAAAGAATCGCCCCAAACCGCTTTGGATACCGCACCTTTGCCCAAGGCCCCGCACCTGTCAATCAGATGTGCCTGTTGCCGATGCAAAGTGCCGGTTTTGCAGGCGCAGCATGGGCCTGAAACGATTACGCCCCTAACGCTTTACCTTTGACCTCTCTGCCCCGGCTGTCTAAGATCGGCCCCGATTGAAACCGTTTTGGGTACAGCCGCCGCGATGAACCTCAAGGAACTTGCCTCAAGGCTGGGCCTGTCGCCCACCACCGTAAGCCGCGCGCTGAACGGCTACCCAGAGGTGAATGAGGCCACCCGTGAACGCGTGATGGCCGCCGCAAAGCGCCACAACTACCACCCCAACACCCGGGCCATCCGTCTGGCGACCGGGCGGGCGATGGCGGTGGGGCATGTGATTCCGGTCGCCACACGGCATGAAATCGTCAACCCGGTGTTTGCCGATTTCATCGCCGGGGCGGGCGAAACCTACAGCCGCAACGATTATGACATGGTGCTGTCGGTGGTGCCCGACGATCAGGAAGAAGCCACCTATCGCGGCATGAAATCCAAGGGCAATGTCGATGGCGTGATTGTACATGCGCCCAAGCTGAACGACCCGCGCATCGCCCTTCTGCATGATGTGGGCCTGCCCTTCGTGGTGCATGGCCGCGCCACCGGGGCCACGCTGCCCTACAGCTGGCTCGATGTGAACAACCGCCGCGCCTTTCAGCGTGCCGCCGAATTCCTGCTCGATCTGGGCCACACCCGCATCGCGCTGGTCAACGGGCTGGAGTTCATGGATTTCGCCATCCGCCGCCGCACCGGATATGAGGCTGCGTTGTCGGCCCGCGGCATCGCGCCTGATCCGGCGCTGATGTCGTCGGATGAGATGACAGAAATCGCCGGTCACCGCGCCGCGCGCCGGATGCTGGCGCTGCCCGACCGCCCCACCGCCTTTCTGGTCGCCTCGATGATCTCTGGCATGGGTGTGCGTCGCGCGCTGGAAGAGGCGGGGTTGCAGATGGGCCGCGATATCTCGGTCATCATCCATGACGATGACCTGAGCTATATGAAGAATGGTGATGATGTGCCGATCTTCACTGCCACCCGGTCATCGGTGCGCGATGCCGGGCGGATGGCTGCGGAAATGCTGCTGGATCTTATCGCCAACCCCGGCCCGGACCAGCAACGCCTGCTGGAGGCAGAGCTGATCATGGGCCAATCCACCGGCCCCTGCCCCAGACCCTGATCCGGGGGCCTGACACTTAAGATCTTACCTGAAAGTCCTGCCCCATGCCTCTGTCGCGCTTTGATTTTCCACCGGATTTCCTGTTCGGTGCCGCCACCGCCGCCTATCAGATCGAAGGGGCAGGTTTCGGTGGCTGTGGCCCCAGCCATTGGGACACATTCGCCGCCACCCCCGGCAATGTGGTGCGCGCCGAAGACGGATCAAAAGCCTGCGACCATTACCACCAATGGCCCGACGACCTTGATCTGATCCGCGCCGCCAATATGGATGCCTACCGCTTTTCCACCTCATGGGCGCGGGTGATGCCGGATGGGGTGACGGTGAACCCGGAAGGCATGGATTTCTACGACCGGCTGGTCGATGGCATGCTGGCGCGCGGCCTCAAACCGTTCCAGACTCTGTACCATTGGGAACTGCCCTCGGCGCTGGCCGACAAAGGCGGCTGGACCAACCGCGACACCTGCCTGCGCTTTGTCGATTTCGCGCAAGCCATCACCGAACGCCTTGGCGACCGCGTGGCATCGATCGCCACCATCAACGAGCCGTGGTGCGTCGCCTGGCTGTCGCATTTCATCGGGGCCCATGCGCCCGGCCTGCGCGACATCCGCGCGGCCGCCCGCGCCATGCACCACATCCTGCTGGCGCATGGCATGGCGGTGGACCGGCTGCGCGGGATGGGGCAGCAAAACCTCGGCATCGTGCTGAACTTCGATTATGCCAAAGCCGCGACCGACAGCGCGCAAGACCAACAGGCCGCCGCCCGCTGGGACGGCATCTTCAACCGCTGGTTCATCGAGGGGATCACCCGGCAAGCCTACCCCGACATCGTGCTGGAAGGTCTGGCCTCCCATATGCCCGACCGCTGGCAGGATGACATGCCGGTCATTGGCCAAAAGCTCGACTGGCTTGGCGTCAACTACTACACCCGCCATCTGCATGCGCATGACCCTGCAGCCCCATGGCCACACCTGCGCCATGTGCCGGGGCCGCTGCCGAAAACCCAGATGGGGTGGGAGATCTACCCCGAAGGCCTGCACCATTTCCTGACCTGTCTGGCGCGCGATCATGTCGGCAACCTGCCGCTTTATGTCACCGAAAACGGCATGGCCAATGCCGATACGCTGGCAGACGGCACCGTTACCGACCAGATCCGCGAAGACTTTCTCTTCGCCCATCTTGCCGCCACCAGGCGCGCCATTGCAGATGGGGCCAATGTGCAGGGCTTCTTCTACTGGTCGCTTCTGGACAATTACGAATGGGCCGAAGGGTATGAAAAGCGCTTCGGCCTGGTCCATGTCGATTTCGACAGCTTGGCAAGGACACCCAAAGCCTCGTATCACGCACTGGCCCGGGCACTGGCCCGCAACGACTAGGACGCCGCCCATGACGCTTTCCCTTCTTGCCGATATCGGAGGCACCAACACCCGCGTGGCGCTGGCCGATGGCCCGCACGTGCTGCCCGACTCGGTCGCGCGCTTTGCCAATGCCGCGTATCAGGCGCGGGGTCAGGACATTGCCGATATCCTGTCCGATTACCTGAAAACCAGCGGCCAGACCGTGTCGGGTGTCTGTGTCGCTGCCGCAGGTCCGGTGCAGGACGGGGTGGCACAAATGACCAACCTGCATTGGGTGATTGACGCCGCCAAACTGCGCGCCGCCACCGGGGCCGCGCACACCGCCATCCTGAATGATCTGCAGGCGCAGGGTCAGGCATTGGGCCACATCGCGCCCGCAAAGCTGCGCCCGGTCACCGATGGCCCGAAAGCTCCGGGCGCCATGCTGGTGGTGGGCCTTGGCACCGGCGTCAACGCGGCCCCGGTCCATGGCAGTGGTGCTGCGCGCATCGTGCCGCCGTCCGAATGCGGCCATGTCAACATGCCGGTCCGCTGTGAAGAAGACCTGACGCTCATGCGCTTTGTCGAAGCCCGCCTCGCAGAACAGGGAGAGGTCGCGCATTGCGGCGTGGAAGAGGTGCTGTCAGGCCGCGGCCTGATCAACCTGCACGCCTTTGCCGCCGCGCAAGCGCAGCACCCCGCCGCCACCACATCGGCACAGGTTTTTGACGATCTTGACAAGGACCACCCGACAGCCACCCATGCCGCCACTCTCTACACCCGCATCCTTGCCCAAACCCTTGCCGATCTGGCACTGATCCACCTGCCCTACGCCGGCATCTACCTGATCGGCGGCATGGCCCGCGCCATGGCCCCGCATTTCGCAAGGCTGGGCCTGAGCGAACAGTTCCGTGAAACCCGCCGGGTGGATCTGCTTCAGAACGACTTCTCGATCACGGTTGTCGAGGATGATTTCGCCGCCCTCACCGGCTGCGCCGCCTACCTGCACGCCCAAGTCACCTGACCGCGCGCACGGCACCCTGCCCTCTGACCAATAAACAATGCGGCCCCTCTTGGGGGCCGCGCTATAAGATCACCCCGGCAACCGCGTGCGCAGGAATTGCAAGGCCACGCCCAGGCCGTCGGGCGCAATGCCATGCCCGGTGCCTTCCATCACATGGCCGAACACCTCGAACCCCGCGCCCAGCAGCGCGTCACCGGCCAGCGACATGTCGGCAAAAGGCACCACCGGGTCTTGATCGCCATGGATCAGCAGCACCGGCGGTTTTGCCACCGCCTCGGCCGCCAGCAATTCGGGCACCAGCAACCGGCCCGAAATCGCGACCACACCTGCCACGGGAACCGTGCGACGCGGGGCGATGTGCAGGCTCATCATCGCGCCTTGGCTGAACCCCACCAGCGCCAGCGCCTCCGGCCCGATGCCCTCATCCGCCATGATCCGGTCCACAAACCCGTTCAGATCCACCGCCGCGCGCAGCAGCCCCTCACGGCTGTCCGCCTCGCTTGACCCGTCGAGCCACGGGATGGAAAACCACTGCCGCCCAAAGCTGTGGCCCGGCGTGGTCTCTGGCGCGTCGGGCGCGTAGAAGGCGGTGTCCGGCAGATGCGGCGCCAGCGGGTCGGCCAGACCCAGAAGGTCCGCGCCATTGGCACCGTAGCCATGCACAAAGACCACCACGCTTGTCGCACGTCCCGGTGCCGCCCCCCGCCGTGCCGATTGCAGTTCCCGCATCACATTACCCCTTCGCGTGCCTTTGCGACGCGGTAATAGGCCCAAAGCACCCGTGCCGCAACCGACCGCCACGGGCTCCACGCCCCGGCCATCGCGCGCAGCGCTTTTTCCCCGGGCCGCGCCTCCAGACCATAAAGCACCCTTGCGGCTTCCTGTAGCGCCAGATCGCCGGGGGCAAACACATCGGCCCGCCCCAGCGCGAACATCGCATAGATCTCGGCGGTCCACGTCCCGATGCCCGGCACCGCCACCAGTGTGGCGATCACCTGATCATCGGGCACCTCGCGCAGGGCATCGAAATCAATCCCCGCCCGCGCCAGAGCCTGCCCATAGCGTGCCTTCTGCCGCGACAGGCCCACGGCCCGCAGCGCCTCTTCCCCGGCATCGGCCATCGCCGCCGCGTCTGTCAGCCCCGCCGCGTCGAGCCGTGCCCAGATCGCGCGGGCTGACGCGACCGACACCTGCTGCGACACGATGGCCGACAACAGCGCTGCAAACCCATCCGCCTGCCGCCGCAGCGGCAAAGGCCCGCACAGGGCCATGGCCTGCGCCATCCGCGCATCGTGCGCGGCCAGCCACGCGGCCCCTTCGGCCACGCAGGCATCGCTCAGAATGATCCGTCCCACCATGGGGCCACCCTGCCCCGCCGCGCCCGCACAGGCAACCCGGACCTTGCGCCAAATCGCCTCTTGCCCGGCCCGGCCAAACCCCCTACCGCTTGGGCATCATGACCCAGGATGCCCTCGCCCGCCGCAATGTTTTCGTCCTTGTCGCGGCGCAGGCCGTGCTGGGGGCGCAGATGCCGATGATCTTCACCATCGCCGGATTGGCGGGGCAAAGCCTTGCGCCCAATGCCTGCTGGGCCACCCTGCCGATCACGCTGACCGTCATCGGCTCGATGCTGACCGCCACCCCGATTTCCGCCTTCATGCAGCGCTATGGCCGCCGGGCCGGCTTTGTCGCGGGTGCGCTTGGCGGTGCGCTTGGCGCGGCCATCGGGGCGTATGGGCTGATGACCGGCAGTTTCGTGCTGTTCTGCATCGGCGGCCTGTTCACCGGCATCTATATGAGCGCGCAGGGCTTTTACCGCTTTGCCGCCGCCGATACGGCATCCGATTCCTTCCGGCCCAAGGCGATTTCATGGGTGATGGCCGGGGGGCTGCTGTCTGCCGTCCTTGGCCCGCAGCTGGTGAAGGCCACGGCCGAGGCGATGGTGGTGCCGTTCCTTGCGACATATCTGGCGGTGATCGGGCTGAACCTTGTGGGCATGTTCCTGTTTCTCGGCCTGTCGATCCCGAAACCCAAACCCCCCGCCGCCGGTGCCCCCATGGGCCGCACGCGCGGGGAGTTGATCCGCAACCCGACCATTGCGGTCGCCATGATCTGCGCAACAGTCTCCTATGCGCTGATGAATCTGGTGATGACCTCATCCCCGCTGGCCGTCGTCGGCTGCGGGTTTGAAACCGGGGACGCGGCCGATGTGGTCACCGCCCATGTGCTGGCGATGTATGCCCCCAGCTTCATCACCGGCCATGTCATCGCGCGCTTCGGGGTCGAACGGGTGATCGCCCTTGGCCTGATCATCCTTGCCGGGTCCGGTGCGGTGGCAATGTCGGGGGTAGAGCTGGAGAATTTCTTCGTCGCACTGATCCTGCTGGGGGTGGGCTGGAACTTCGGCTTCATCGGTGCCACCACCATGCTGACCTCTGCCCAACGGCCCGAAGAGCGCGGGCGGCTGCAGGGGTTGAACGATCTGATCATCTTTGGCGGCGTGTCGGTCGCCAGCTTTGCCTCGGGCGGGTTGATGAACTGTTCGGGCGGGTCGGTGCAGGCCGGGTGGCAATTGGTCAACATGGCGATGCTGCCGTTTCTGGTGGCGGCAGGCGGGGCGCTGATCTGGTTGTGGCTGCGCCCGCGCGAGATGCGGGGCTGACAGCGCAGGCTGTGGGTTTGGAAAGCCTCCGGCGGGAGTATTTGGGGTCAGAACAGGCCCGTCGTTGCCTGCCAAAGCAACCGGCCACGACGCGCGAAGTCTGACAGCTGCAGCCGCCCCTCTGCCACCGCCGCCGGATCGCGGGCGGCCTGTTTCAGCAGACCTTCGGCCTGCCAGCCCGCCAGCAAGGCCGGACGCAGGGCGCGCGGCACCCCGGTGCGCCGCGCGGCATTCAGCCGGATCAGCCCGCGCAGCGCCAGTTGGCTGACCGCTTGCGACCGGCCATCAACCAGCGGCACCCGGCCCCTTGCAGCCAGCTCGGGGATCGCGCGCAGATAGCTGGCCAATGCCGAGGCCCAGCCATAAGCGCGCACGGGTTGCTCTGCTTCGGGCGCGGCGCCCAAGGCGCAGGCCGACAGCCACATCAGCCCGGCCCCGGTATCTTCCAGATAGGCATCCATCGCCGCCTGATCCTCGAACGGATCGCGGTAGATGTCCCAGCGCCGTGCCTCGATCATCCGGTCGAGCACATCCAGCGGCAAACCCGCTGACTGGATCAGATCATGCAGGGGCCGCGCCACCTCATGCGCGCGCGGCGTGGGCTCTGTGACCACATCACGCCACCATTGCAGCCGCATCTCGGCGATCATAGGCTCGGTGCTGACCCAAGGCGCGCGCGCGATTTCAAGGTTCAACGCATAGAGCGGCAACAGCCGCGCCCGCGCCGCAACCGGGGCCGCCATCACCGCAAGGAACCGGTCGGGGTCGCCACGCTGGACATTGGCGGCGCAGGCATCAAGGCTCATGCCGGGCGCACCACGCTGAGGTAATAGCCGTAGTCACCGCCATGGGTGCGCCACAGCTCGATCTCGGCCTGAGTGGCGTCCAGCACCTGTGCAAGGTCGGCATCCGCGCCGGGGCGCAGGGCCGCCACCCGGTCCGACAGCGGCCCGTAATACGCCTCCCAGGCCGCAGCCCCCAGCCAGCGCGCGCCAAGGATGCGGTAGCCCGCGCCCTCGATCCGCGCGATATGGCCCGGCAGATCCATCATGCCGGGATAATCCCGGTCCCAGAACGCGCGGGCAGCCGGGGCGGGGCGCGGGGTGCGCCACAGGCAATCGGAAAACGCCACCGCGCCCTGGGGCGTCAGATGGTCGCGCCAGGCCGCCAGCGCCGCCGTCACCCCGGGGCCGTAAGCCGCCCCCGCCGACCAGATCAGATCATAGGCCCCGTCCAGCACCAGCATATCACCGACCCGCGCCTCAACTTCCGGCTGCTCGGCCCGGATGCGGTCAATGAAGGGCGCATGCAGGTCCAGCCCCTCCAGCCGTGCAGCGGGGCGCTGTGCGCGCAGCAGCGCCAGATCGGCCCCCGGGCCGCAGCCCGCATCCAGAACCCGCGCCCGCGCGTGCGTTCTGGCCAGATCCAGCGCCCAGCCCAGCGACTCGGCATCGCCCGGTGCCTCACGCGGCAGGCCGGAATGCACGGTGAAAAACGCATCCTTCATTCCGCCGCCTCCCGCCCGGGCTGGCCCAAATCGCGGATCAGCTTCCACTGGATCGCATCCAGCAACGCCTCGAACGACGCATCCACGATGTTGGGGCTGACCCCCACGGTGGACCAGCGCCGCCCCTGAGCGTCTTCGGAATCGATGATGACCCGCGTCACCGCCTCGGTGCCGCCTTGCGTGATGCGCACCTTGAAATCGACCAGTTTCATGCTGTCGATACAGTCCTGATAAGGCCCCAGATCTTTCGCCAGTGCCTTGGCCAGCGCATTCACCGGGCCACGGTCGGTGCCGGTTTCGTCCATCGACTCGGACACCGACAGCATTTTGCGGTCGCCGATCTTGACCACGACCACGGCTTCCGACAGGCTGATCATCCGGTCATACTTGTTCTTGCGGCGTTCCACCGTCACCCGGTAGCGCTTGACCTCAAAGAACTGCGGGCATTGGCCCAAAGTGCGCCGCGCCAAGAGCTCAAAGCTGGCCTGCGCGCCGTCATAGGCATAGCCCTGATCCTCGCGCTCCTTCACCTGTTCAAGGATCTGCCCCAGCCGTGCATCTTTCGGGTCCACCACAATCCCCGCCTGCGCCAGCCGTGCGCGCAGGTTCGACTGGCCCGCCTGATTGCTCATCGGGATGATCCGTTCATTGCCGGTCACCCCCGGCGGCACGTGTTCATAGGTGGCAGGGTCTTTCAGGATGGCCGATGCGTGCAGCCCCGCCTTATGGGCAAAGGCGCTTGCCCCCACATAGGGGGCTGCCCGCAGCGGCACCCGGTTCAGGATGTCATCCAGCATCCGGCTGGTTTTGAGCAATCCGGCCATGGCGTCCTGCGTGACCCCGGTTTCAAACCGGCTGGCATAGGGCTCCTTGAGGAGCAACGTCGGGATCAACGACACAAGGTTGGCATTGCCGCACCGCTCGCCAAGCCCGTTCAGCGTGCCCTGCACCTGCCGCACCCCGGCATCCACCGCCGCCAGCGAACAGGCCACCGCCATGCCGGTATCGTCATGGCAATGAATGCCCAGCCGGTCGCCCGGAATGCCCGCGGCAATCACCTCGGCCACGACGCGGCCCACCTCCGCCGGCAAGGTGCCGCCATTGGTGTCGCACAGCACAATCCAGCGCGCCCCGGCGTCAAAGGCCGCACGCAGGCACTCAAGCGCATAGGCCGGGTTGGCGCGGTAGCCGTCAAAGAAATGCTCGGCGTCGAACAAAGCCTCACGCCCCTGCGCCACCACATGCGCGACAGACTCGGCAATGGCCGCGCGGTTTTCGGCCAGCGTGCAGCCAAGCGCGGTGGTCACATGAAACTCGTGGGTCTTGCCCACCAGACACACCGCGCGCGTGCCTGCATCCAGCACCAAGGCCAGCACATCGTCATTTCCGGCAGACCGCCCGACCCGCTTGGTCATGCCAAACGCCGTCATTACGGCTGCCGTTTTCGGTGCCGCGCTGAAAAACTCGGAATCCGTCGGGTTCGCCCCGGGCCAGCCGCCCTCTATGTAATCCACACCCAACTGGTCCAGCGCCTGCGCGATCATGACCTTCTCGGCCACCGAGAACTGCACCCCTTGCGTCTGCTGCCCGTCGCGCAGGGTGGTGTCGTAGAGGTAAAGGCGTTCACGGGTCATGTTTTGTCCTCAAAATTATATCCGCTTACTGCTAATTCATTCAAAATTCTTTCAATTGCCGACGAAACATAAGCATATGACATTGCTTCGTGCTGCATGGAGGTACCAGTGTCTGTCCTTAAAAAAGCATCTCCAAATATTTTAGCTTTCTCTTCAGCGGAGAGACTTCGAACCGCGCTAAAAAGTTCAAACATACCGATGCTCTCAATCCTGACGTGATCCCTTTCAAATCTTAGCTTAATTGCTTTTTTACCGAGCTCATTCTTAATTGCATCTATTGTTTCAAAGTTCTTTTCACTTTTTGCTGTCTGATATAGCTCCCAAAGCCGGCCCAGAGCCATCGACACTCTAGCATTCAACTCAAACTTTCCGACCCATCTCAATTCGTCCGTTAGAATGCCAATCTGTTGTCCAGTAGCCTTGAGTTCAGCAAATTTTTCTTGGTCATATAACTTGTGCAGACGCGCAATGACACCAGCCGTGTCTAGATCCAAGCAAAGCGACGTTATTGCTTCATCGTCAACAACGGCAGGAGCTATATCATTGGTCGCGAGTCGCCATTTCTTCAATATCTCAAGCGCATCATCTGCTTTTTCCTTGGTCCAATCCATCGGGCTACGATAATGCGTGCTCAGCAGCACAAACCGGATCACTTCCCCCGGCACCCCCTGCTCCAGCAAATCGCGCACCGTAAAGAAGTTACCCAAGGACTTGGACATCTTCTTGCCCTCCACCTGCAGCATCTCGTTGTGCAGCCAGTAGCGGGCGAACGCGCCATGTTCATGCGCGCAGGCGCTCTGGGCGATCTCATTCTCATGATGGGGGAACTGCAAGTCCAGCCCACCGCCGTGGATGTCGAAACTCTCGCCCAGCAGCTCATGGCTCATGGCCGAGCATTCGATGTGCCAGCCCGGACGCCCCCGGCTGACCACCCGGCCATCGACCACCGGGCCATCCCAGCCCGGCTCTTGCCCCGAAGATGGCTTCCACAGCACGAAATCCATCGGGTCTTCCTTGAACGGCGCCACTTCCACCCGCGCGCCCGCGATCATGTCATCGACTGATCGCCCCGACAGCGCGCCATAGTCCGCATAGGACCGCACCCGGAACAGCACATGGCCTTCGCGGGCGTAGGCATGGCCCTTGGCCACCAGCCCTTCGATCATCGCAACCATCGCGCCGATGAATTCCGTCGCGCGGGGGGCCGCACGATCTGTCACCTCGCCCCGGATCGACGGCCGCAGGGCGCCCAGAGCATCCATATCGGCATGATACCAGTCGATCGTTTCTTCGGTCCGCTGGCGGATCAGGTCTTCCAGCGTGCCCGCCGCCCCGGCCTGTTGGCGCCGCAACGCCTCGGCGTTGATCTTGTCATCCACATCCGTGAAGTTGCGCACGTAAGTCACATGCTCCGCCCCGTAGACATGCCGCAGCAGCCGGTAGAGCACATCAAACACCACCACAGGCCGCGCATTGCCCAGATGCGCGCGGTCATAAACGGTCGGTCCGCAGACATACATGCGCACATTTCCCGCATCCAGGGGCACAAACGCCTCCTTGCGGTGGGTCATTGAATTGGTCAGCCTGATCGTCACCATATCCGGTCCCCTTTGCACACAGCAGTCACCCTGCGCGGGGTCTGGCAACGGTCCTCAGCTTCGGGATGTTGACAAGAGCCGCGCGACCAAAGGTCAGCGGGGAATGCAGCAGCGAATGATGCACATCATTGTCATGCGCCATCCATAGCGCCGTGCCCGCGCCGCGCCAAGCCCTTTTCGCGCGCGCGCTGTCCGGCGCAGGGTGCCGCCGGGGCTTACGCCCGCTCTTCCAGCGCCAGCCATTCGGCCTCGGCGCTTTGCAGGGCGATCTGGCGTTCGGTCAGCGCCTCGGTGCCCTTTTTGAACTTGACCGGGTCTTTGGAATACAGATCCGGCACTGCCAGAAACTCTTCCAGCTTCACGATCTCTGCCTCCAGCCGCGCGATGATCGGCGGCAGATCATCCAGCCGCTTGCGCTCGGTGAACGACAGCCCGGTGTTCTTCGACGGCTTGGCCTGCTCGCGCGCGGGCGCAGCCTTGCCCGCAGCCTTGGCAGCGGCGGCCATCGCCTCGGGGCGTTGTGCTGCATAATCCGACCAGCCACCGGGGTATGCGGTGGCCCGGCCATTGCCTTCCATCGCCACTGTGGCGGTGGCAATCCGGTCGATGAAATCGCGGTCGTGGCTGACCAGCAGCACGGTGCCGTCATATTCGCCCAGCACATCCTGCAACAAGTCCAGCGTTTCCACATCCAGATCGTTGGTCGGTTCGTCCAGAATCAGCAGGTTCGACGGCCGCGCCATCAACTTGGCCAGCAACAGCCGCGCCTTTTCGCCGCCCGACAGGCTGCGCACCGGCGCGCGCACCTGCCGCTCGTCAAACAGGAAGTCCTTCAGATACGCCACCACATGCTTGGGGTTGCCACGCACCATCACCTGATCGGACGCGCCCGACACCGCCATCAGCGGATCACCGGTCAGGTTTTCCCACAGCGTCGCATCGGGGGCCAGCTGCGCGCGGGTCTGGTCGAACACCGCAATTTCAAGATTGGTGCCAAGGATCACCGACCCCGCATCGGGTGCCACTTCCCCGGTCAGCATCTTCAAAAGCGTGGTCTTGCCCACCCCGTTCGGGCCGACAAAGGCCACCCTATCACCGCGCAGCACGCGCAGATCGAAGCCTTCCAGAATGGTCTTGTCGCCAAACCACTTGCCAATACCCTTGGCCTCGATCACCCGCTTGCCGCTGGTGGTGCCCGATTCCATCTCCAGCGCTGCCGTGCCCTGGCGGCGGATCTGGGCCCCGCGCTCTTCGCGCAACGCCGCCAGCGCCCGCACCCGGCCCTGATTGCGCTTGCGGCGGGCCGAAATCCCCTCGACCGCCCATTTGGCCTCGGCCTTGATCTTGCGGTCCAACTTGTGGCGGGCGTCGTCTTCTTCGGCCCAGACGGTTTCGCGCCATTCCTCGAACCCGTCAAACCCGCTTTCGCGCCGGCGCACCTCGCCCCGGTCGATCCACTGCGTTGCGCGTGTCAGCGCGCGCAGAAAGGTCCGGTCGTGGCTGATCAGCACAAAGGCCGTCCGCGTGCCAGTCAGCTCCGCTTCCAGCCACTCGATCGCCTGAATGTCCAAATGGTTGGTCGGCTCGTCCAGCAGCATCAGCTCGGGTGCTTCGGCCAGCAGCTTGGCCAGGGCCGCCCGCCGCCGCTCGCCGCCCGATGCGGTGGCCACAGGCGTCTCGGGGTTGAACTTCAACCCTTCGGCCACCATTGCCACGCGGTATTCCTCGCCGATCTCCAGCTTGCTGGCGGCAAAATCGCCAAGCGTCTCGAACCCCGACAGATCCGGATCCTGCTCCATATAGCCGACACTCACGCCCGGCGACACCACCCGCGTGCCCCGGTCCACCTCGACCAGCCCGGCCATCACCTTCAACAGGGTGGATTTGCCCGAGCCATTGCGCCCCACAAGCGCCACCCGGTCGCCGGGCTGAACCACCAGCGACAGGTTGTCGAACACAGGGTTCCCGCCAAAGGTCAGCGAGATATCGGAGAGTTGTAAAAGGGGTGCGCGTGCCATGCGCCGTCAGGTATGCGGGCAACCCGGCGGCGTCAAGTCACCAGATGCCCGCAGCCCCGACCCGTCACCACCCGTGCCATTTTCAGTCACTGAATATCCCACGGGGGGCGCCACTGGTTCAAGCCCAGTGGCGACGGGTGTGCACCCCCCCCGGCTACACCAGCCGCGGCGGGCGCTTGGGGTCCATGCCGG
The DNA here is from genome assembly GCF_004745575.1 of Pseudotabrizicola sediminis. Taxonomy (GTDB): domain Bacteria; phylum Pseudomonadota; class Alphaproteobacteria; order Rhodobacterales; family Rhodobacteraceae; genus Pseudotabrizicola; species Pseudotabrizicola sediminis. The sequence continues at coordinate 209,671 of NZ_RPEM01000001.1, forward strand.
GGGCCGACCCTGGAACCGTGCGCGCCTCTGGTTCAGGCAGATCAAACCGCAGCGCCACCCGCGCCATCGCCGCCACCGCCGGGTCTGCCGAGTGCAAAAACGCCACGTCCAGCTCCCCGGCCTCGATCCCGGAAAACACCAGTGCCTCGGATGCTGCCCGCGCCAGTGCGCCTTGTGCCCCATCGGCCACGTCCAGAAACGCCAGCATATGCCCGCGCCGCCCGCCGCGATAGGTGACGGCGGCCAGCAGCGCGCCCGATGCCAGCCCCGCCGCACGGGCCAGTTTGGCATCCAGCCCGGTCACCAACGCTTCGGGCACGGCAGGCGCGTGAAACTGCTCAGGCAGCGCCTGCACCTCTTCGGGGGACTCGTCCAGCGTTTCAGCCAGCCAGTCCATGGCTTCTGGCGGCAGCAGCATCTCCGACCGCCCGACGCCAAGGTTCACCCCAAGGCCAATGCCCTGCCCTTTCAAGAGCCCGGCAATCACCCGGCCCGGCAATGCTGCATAGGGCGCGATGCCCCCGGTGAACCCGGCCAGCCGCTCTTCGCGGTCGAACACCAGCACGAACCGCCCGTCTTCCAGATCGAACACCTTGGGGTCCAGCGTCTCGCCTTGCGCCTCGCGCTCCAAGAGCAGGAACATCTCGCCATCCGCCAACCGCTCGAAGAACCGCAGGCGCAGCGCCTCGTTGTCGGGGTCGGCATGTACGGCGGCATGGGCGGCATCCAGCAGGCTTACAATCTCGGACATCTCATCTCTCCATCACCCGCGCGACTGCGCGGCGCAGCGCGGGCACCAGCTCGGCGTCAAACCAAGGGTTGCGTTTCAGCCACCCGGTATTGCGCCAGGACGGGTGGGGCAAGGGAAAGATGCCATTGGCGGCGTGTCTGCGCCAATCCGCCACCGTATCTGTGACGTTGCCCGCGCCAAGATGCCAGCGCATCGCCGCCCCGCCCACCAGCAGCGTCAGGCGCACATCGGGCAAGGTGTCCATTACCCGCGCCCGCCATGTCGCCGCACAGATCGCGGGCGGCGGCAGGTCAGACCCGCGTGCATCATAGCCCGGAAAGCAGAAGGCCATCGGCACGATTCCCACGCGGGTTAGATCGTAAAATTCCTCCGCCGACAGCCCCGTCCAATCGCGCAAGCGGTCTCCCGATGGGTCGGTGAACGGCTGGCCCGAGGCATGGACCCGCGCCCCCGGTGCCTGCCCGGCAATCAGCAACCGCGCCGTGGGGCGGAACCACACCACCGGGCGCGGAGCATGTGCGGTTGCGGTTGCCGCAAAGCGCTCGGCACAGATCCGGCAGGCGGAAATCTCGTCGCAAAGGCTCAGCGGAACAGAACCAGCGCGCTCGCGCTCCACGCCACATCCACCTTGCTGCCGACCTCCAAAATGGGCCGCCCCGGCGTGTTGCGCATCGACAGCCGCACCTCGACATCGGTGCCGCCCAGATAGACGTCGTAATAGGTCATGTCGCCGAAATAGATCACCTCGTCGATCACCCCGTCCACCGTGCGTTCGGTGGTGGTCTGGCCGGGATACATCAGCGTCAGCGTCTCGGGGCGCAGGCCGACCATGGGGCTGTCGCCTTGGCCTGCCGGGCATTGGTCGGCGTCCAGCAGCGCACGGCCCAGACCCTTGGCCTCGACCTCGATCTGGCCGCCAGTCTCGCCGATCACAACCGCCGGGATGAAGTTCATCGTGCCGATGAAATCCGCAACCTTCTTTGAATTGGGGCGGCGATACAAAGTCTCCGGGTCGGCCAGCTGCGCAATCTCGCCCTCAAACATCACGGCGATGCGGTCCGACATGACCAGCGCTTCTTCCTGGTCATGGGTCACCAGCACAAAGGTGATGCCAACCTGCCGTTGCAGCTTGATCAGCTCTACCTGCATATGTTCGCGCATTTTCTTATCAAGTGCGCTCAAAGGCTCGTCCAGCAACAAGACTTTCGGTTTCAGGATCAGCGCACGGGCCAGTGCCACCCGCTGCCGCTGCCCGCCCGACAGCGCATGGGCCGCGCGCGCGCCATAGCCTTTCAGGCCGACCATCTCCAACGCGTCCTCGACCGCACGCGCCTTTTCCGCCGCAGATCGCGGGTCGCGGCGCAGGCCAAAGCCCACGTTCTCGCCCACGCTCATATGCGGGAAAATCGCGTAGGACTGGAACACCATATTGGTCGGCCGCTTGTTGGCCGCCACCCGCGCCATATCCTTGCCGTCGATCAGCACCGCGCCGCCATCGATGCCCTCAAAACCCGCAATCGTGCGCAAAAGCGTGGTCTTGCCGCAGCCCGAAGGCCCCAGCAGCGAGAAAAACTCGCCCGCGCGGATGGTGCCACTGATCCCGCGCAGCGCGTGGTAATCGCCGTAGTATTTGTGGACGTCGCGGAATTCGATCATGGTCGAATTTGGAGGGACGGGTTTGGCGCTGCTCACAAAAAGCCTCCGGTATCCTTGCCGCCGGTCTTCGCGATGCCGCGCCGGCGGAAAAATTCTGCGATGGAAAGAAGGATCACCGACACCAGCACCAGAATGGTGCCAAGCGCCAGCATGGCGGGAACCTTGGCCGGAAAGCGGAACTGGCCATAGATATAGGACGACAGCACCGTATCGGCCCCGGCAAGGAAATAGGCGATGATGAACTCGTCCAGAGAAATGGTGAAACAGATCAGCAAGGACGAAATGATGCCGGGCGCCACCAGCGGCAGGATGATCAACCGGAAGGTCGACACCGGCCCCTCGCCCAGATCATAGGCCGCTTCCTCCAGCGATTTGTCGAGCGACTGGAATGCCGAAGACAGGATCGCAACGGCAAACGGCGTGGTGATCAGCACATGGCCCAGAATGACGGTAAAGATCGACAACGGCACCGATATCGCCAGCAAAACCACCAGCAGCGACATTGCCACGATCATTTCGGGCAGCACCAAGGGCAGCATGATCAGCCCCACCAACCCGCCCTTGCCGGGAAAGGAGTACCGCGTGCTGGCCCGCGCGCCGAAGACGCCCAGCACGGTGGCAATCACCGCCGTAGAGCCGGAAATCACCAGCGAATTGCGCAGCGCCTGCCACAACTGCCGGTCGGCCCACATTTCGGTAAACCAGTTCGTCGTGAAGCCCGACAGCGGAAAGGCGATGATCCGGCTGTCATTGAACGCAAAAATCGGCAACAGCACGATCGGCGCATAAAGAAAGATCAGATAGCCGATGGCATAGGCGCGCAAGCCCCGAGCTTTCATGGTCACACCCCTATTTTGCCGGCCCAAGGAAGCGCCGGTTCACCATCACAAAGGCCACCGACAAGATCGCCACAATCACCATGGCCGACACCGCAATGGCCGACCCCAGCGGCTTGTTGTTGATCTTGAGCATCTGCACCTCCATCAGATTGGCAATCATCGGCAATTTGCCGCCGCCAATCAAATCGGGCGTCACATAGTCACCAATCGTGGGGATGAACACGATCAGCGTGGCGGCAATCACGCCCCCCATCGACAGCGGCAAGGTCACCCGCCAGAAGGTGCGCAACCGCGACTCGCCCAGATCCTGCCCCGCCTCCAGCAGGCTGCGGTCGATCTTTTCCAGCGCCACGAAGATCGGCAAAATGGCAAAGGGCGCATAGGCATGCGCCAGCGTCACAACCAAAGCGCCGACGTTGTAGTTGATCCATGTCAGCGGCTCATCAATGATGCCGATGCCCAACAGGCCCGAATTGATCACCCCGTTGTAGCCAAGGATCACCTTCCACAAAAACACCCGGATCAGATAGCTGGTCCAGAACGGAATGGTGATCAGAAACAGCCAGAGAGACTTTTTCGACGGTTGCACATGAAAGCTGACGAAATAGGCAATCGGGTAGGCAATCGCCACCGTCACCACCGTCACCGACAGCGCCACCAGAAGCGAACGCAGCATGATTGCCCGGTACACCGGACCGGTCCAGACCTCGATATAATTGGCAAGCGTGAAATCCCAGGTGATCACCCCGCGCCCGCCGGTCAGCAGCGAATACAGCACCACCGTGCCAAGCGGGGCCGCCAGCAACAGCACTGCATAAAGCGCTGTCGGGCTGATCAGCATCAGGCCGGAACGCGCCTCGGACCGGCCAAGCACGGATGTCGTTTTTGCCATGTCACCCCCTGTTGCGCCCGCCCCGATCTGACGGCTTTGCTGCTGTGCCGCAGCTTTGATCAAAACTTAGTCACAAGCTTGGAAGACTGGCAAGAGCCCTTGTGCCGCCAATAAAAAAAGCCGGAGCAACGGCCCGGCCTTGCACAACTTCAAGGCACCAAGCCCTAGCCCGTGATCCGCTCAATCGCAATCGCGCGCTTTTTCAGCTCATCATACAGCGATGGCACCACCCTTAGCGAGCCAACCGCCGCGCGCAGGGCTTCTGACAAGCGCGCCTCATTCGGGGTGCTGGACACCCGCCACACCATGCGCCGCGCCACGCCATCGTCATAGACGATCTCTGTCGTGCCGGCGCGCGTGCGAAATCCCAGAAAATCAGCCCCGCCATGCGGGGCATGGAACGTGGTTTGCTGTCCCATGAAGGGCCTGTCCTGTCTTTTTTTTGGTGCATGTCGTTGCATGCGTCTGCTCGTTATAGGCAACAGGTGCGGCCATGCTGTGGCAGGCGTCAAGACACAGCCGCGTGAAGGAAAAAACGCGCGCTCCGCTTGCCGCAAAAGCGAGTCATCCGCGCAACAGCCGCCGCAAACCGGCCATCCCCGCGCCGCAATTCCGCCACAGTTTGCCGAGGTCAGACCATCAGCTCTGCCGGGGGTTGCGCCAGCAGCCGGGCCAGCCGGCTGATTCCATCGCGGAACCGTTCGGTAGACACGTTGCCCGCCAGCGCCACCCGCACCGCATTGGGCGCGCGACCATGGATCAGCGCATATTCATCGGCAGATCGTATCATCACCCCCGCACTTTCTGCATGGCTGCAAAAACTGCTCGCCCGCCAGCCCGAGGGCAGGCGCAGAAAAATGAACTGCAGCCCCGGTTGCCAGCTCAGGTCAAACGCCCCCAGCGCATTGACCGCAAACTGCAACCGCCGCTCCAGCTCTTCCTGCACCAGCCCGCGCAGGCGCACGCCTTCACCCGATTGCAACAAGTGCAGCACAATCGCCTCGATCGGGCGCGACAGCGCGAAAAACTGGTGCTGCGCGGTCAGGCGCCCGGTCGGGCCCATGCCGGTGGGCGCCACCATATAGCCAAAGCGCAAGCCCGCCGAGATGGTCTTTGACAGGCTGCCCACATGCCAGACCCGCTCGGGCGCCAGCGCCCGCATCGATGGCAGGGTGGTGGTGGCCACCGAATAGCAGTCGTCATCAATGATCTGCAGATCATAGCGCCGCGCAATCTCAACGATTCTCTGCCGCCGTTCCAGCCCCATCCGCACCGTGGTCGGGTTCTGCGCCTCGGTCGTCAGGCACAGCACCTGCGCGCCATGGCGGCGGCAGGCGTGTTCCAGCGCCTGCGGCACAATCCCCTCACCGTCGATTTCGACGGCCACCACTTCGGCACGGCTCAGGCGGGCGGCGTGGCGGAACCCAGGGTAGGCCAGTTCCTCGGTCAGCACCACCGGCCTGTCGCCGCGCAGGCAGCACATGAACACAAGGTTGATCGCATTCTGCCCGCCATGGGCCAGTACAATGTCATCCGCCGTGACCGGACCCAACACCCGGTCGGATACCCAGCCACAGATTGCCGCGCGCAACGGCAGTTCTGCCTGCTGGCTTGGATAGTCGATCCAGTCGGTATCATCATCGCCGCCCAGCGTCAGCAACGCCGCCGCAATCGCCGCGCCCTGCCCCACATCTGGCAGGATCGGCGCCCGCAGATCGACCTTGCCTTGCAACCGCGCAGGTTCGCGGTCGACAAACAGCTCTTGCGTCGGCCCCAGACGCGGCGCACTGGCCGCCACAAAGGTGCCCCGGCCCACGGTCGCCGCCAGCATCCCCTCTTGCGTGGCCAGAGAATAGGCCCGCGCCACCGTGCCCGGCGTCACCTTCAGCTGCCAGGCCAGTTCCCGCACCGTAGGCAATTGTGCGCCTGTTTCCAGCTCACCCGACCGGATTGACTCGCGCAAGGCCCGGGTCAGGGCCAGATATTTGGGACCATCCGCATCGGACAGTTTGGGAAGCCATATTGTATCAGCCACAATGTTCCTCTGGCGTCGGAGACTCAACCTTTGTACCGTTATCATATGGCGGATTGTGCCATTGTATCAATACAAATTCTTAACGCTGTAAAGGAATGCGTCATGTCTCCCGTCGAAACGCTGGTCTTCCGCCCCGCCTCCCTCCCCCCGCTGTCGCGGCTGGTGTTGGCCGCCGCGGTCCGCGTGGTGAAGTGGGAGAGTTTGCGGCGCACCCGAAACGATCTCAAACGGCTTGACCGGCATCTGCTGCGCGACGTGGGCATTGACCCGCTGACGGCACAGGCCGAGGCCAGCCGCCGGTTCTGGCAGGACTGAGCCTTCCGCATTGCTCCCGAGTTTTCCCCGACTGGGCCGGATTTATCCGGCCCTTTTTTTGCGTGACAGGTGCCTGACAAAGTGAAGAAAAATCTGACCTTCCAAAGGCAAGCCGTAGATATCAAATGACCCGCAAGCCCTGCAACACAGCGGGCACACGCAAAAAGGCCCGCCAGATGGCGGGCCTTTCCAAAACCGGTGTCGAAAGCTCAGCGCTTCGAGAACTGGAAGGATTTACGGGCTTTCGCCTTGCCATACTTCTTCCGTTCCACCACGCGGCTGTCGCGGGTCAGGAAGCCGGCGGCTTTCAATGCGCCGCGCAGGCCGGGTTCGTACAGCTGCAGAGCCTTGGAGATACCGTGCTTCACGGCCCCCGCCTGCCCTGACAGACCGCCGCCAACCACGGTGGCCATCACGTCGAACTGGCCTTCCACGTTTGCAATGGTGAAGGGCTGCTTCAGGATCATCTGCAGAACCGGACGGGCGAAATAGGCCGCCATTTCCTTGCCGTTCACAGTGACCTTGCCGGTGCCGGGCTTGACCCAGACGCGGGCAACCGCGTTCTTGCGCTTGCCGGTCGCATAGGACCGACCCAGTGCGTCACGCACAGCCACACGCGGTGCGGCCATCGGGGTGCCGGGGGCATCCGCGGTGGAACCGGACACGGCCGATTTCAGATCGTCGAGGGATTTGATGTCAGCCATGATCACGCGCTCCGGGTGTTCTTGGGGTTCAGCGCGCCAACGTCAAGGACGGTGGGCTGCTGAGCTTCATGCGGATGCTCGGTCCCGGCATAGACGCGCAGATTGGTCATCTGCTGGCGGCCAAGACGGTTGCGGGTGATCATACGCTCGACGGCCTTGATCACCACACGCTCGGGGTGATTGCCTTCCAGCACCTGCCGCGCGGTGCGCTGCTTGATGCCGCCCGGGTGGCCGGTGTGCCAGTAATAGATCTTGTCGGCACGCTTGTTGCCGGTCATCTGGATCTTGTCCGCATTGATGATGATGACATTGTCACCCATATCCATGTGCGGCGTAAACGTCGGCTTGTTCTTGCCGCGCAGAATGTTGGCGACGATCGAGGCAAGGCGGCCCAGAACGATGCCTTCGGCATCGATCAGGATCCACTTTTTCTCGATGTCCGCCGGTGTAGCGGTAAAGGTTTTCATCGGTGGTGTCCCATGGAGGATAGGCAGGGGTTGCCCCCCGGTACGTCGGATGGCGGCTTATCGCGCATAGGGCGTGCAGCGTCAAGCGCAGAGACCAATATATAAACATGCAAATTCAGTGACTTGCAAAAGTGGTATTATGTTACCCCAAAGATTCCGCCGCAATCAGCCGCAGGGCGCGGGCGCGGGCCGGGGGGATGGTGCTGATGTCCACCCCCGTCAGCACATGCAGCGTGTCAAGGTCGCGGTCGATCACGGCGTGGTCGCTGACCCAGCCCCCCATCATCAGATAGGTGCGCAGCAAGGGCGGCATCCGGGGCGCCGCGGGTTGACCGGGGGGCGCAAGGCCCGACAGGGCGATCCGCTCAGGCGCGCGCGGGCCGGGGCGCCAGCGGTGGGGGGCCGTGCGCGTGGTCAGGGAACCAAGCGCCGCCGCGTGCCGTGCCGGATCGGCCCCGGCAAAGCTGGAACAGCCAAAGAGCAGCCCCACACCGGCGGCGTCAACCATCTGCGTCATCGCGGCCCAGGCCAGCCGCAGGATGTCCGGGTCGTGCCGGCCTGGGTCCAGGCAGAACCGCCCCATTTCAAGCATCGGGGCCGGAAACCGTTCCAGCTGTGACAGGTCATAGAATTGCGCGGCATAGGATTGCGCAATGGTGGTGCCGTCAAACATCTGCACCCGGTAGGTGGCGACCAAAGCGCCCGAAGCGCGATCTTGCACCAGCACATGCTGCGCGTGTTCGTCAAAGGCATCGGCATCACGATCTTCGCCCTCTGCCCTGCCCCGCGCCCCCCGGAACGCAAGGTAGCGCAGCCGCTGTGCCGCCGCGACCGCCTCTGCGCTGGTTGCAAGGCGCACCTCGTAAAGCCCACGCGACAAAGGCTGCATGCCGTACCCCCGACCCATGGCGTTCCCCTTCGGCCTGACCCTTGGCACCCGGACCCGCGCCCCCTAGATATACACCAGACGCCGCAGGCTGGCACGGCGATCAGCCGCACAGAACCACAGGAGATGCGTATGGACAAGGTCGTGAAATCGGAGGCCGAGTGGCAAGGGATGCTGTCGGATCTTGCCTACAAGGTCACGCGCAAACACGGGACCGAACGGGCGTTCACCCATGACAATTTTCCCAAAGAGCCGGGCACCTATCGCTGTGTCTGTTGCGATGCGCCGCTGTTCGACCAGTCCACCAAGTTCGACTCAGGCACGGGCTGGCCCAGTTTTTACGCGCCGATCAGCGCCGAACTGGTGGGCGAAACCGAAGACCGCAGCTGGTTCATGCGGCGCACCGAGGTGCATTGCAACCGCTGCGACGCGCACCTTGGCCATGTGTTTCCCGACGGGCCGGCCCCGACTGGCCTGCGCTATTGCATGAACGGCGTGGCGCTGACCTTCGAGCCCGAGGCGGACTGATCCGCCTGCCCGCCGGGCGCCGGATCAGTTGTCCAGCAGCTGTCCGGCGCTCAGGCGGCCAACGTTGGCAAACAGCTGGCCCAGCACGCTCTGGCCCTGAACGCTGCTTTCGGTCACGCGGCGCGACAAGGGCACGATCTGGCCGCGTTCCAACCCGAAGCGCTCGACATTCTGCAGCACACCGCTTTCACTGAAGGTCAGGGCGACGACCTGACGGTCGATTTCCTGCGGGGCCAGCGCACCACGCTGTTGCCAGCGGCTTTGCACATAGAACCAGCCGGTATCGTTCAGCAGACCCGAGGCAGATGGCCGCCCGACCTTGGGTGCTGCGGTGTCGCGGGTGTCTTTGCCCACCACCAGCTGCGCCAGATCGACATCGGACGGCACATAGCCGTGGTTGCGGAAGATCGGCGCGCAGGCGGTCAGCGCTGCCGCAAGACAGATGACGGCAACAAACCGAAGGGCCGCAGACCTGCGGTCGCGCTGTGCTGTCGTCCATGCCATCCGTCGTAATCCCTACCCTGCGTTCCTGCGCGACCCGGCCCAGACTGCACCTGTGGCCTTGCCAAGCGGGGTGTCGCCGCTTAGGTGCCACAGGATCAGAAACCGTCTCCTGAGGCAAAGGCTTACAGAAGGACGCGGGCCGGTTCAAGAATGGAACGCGTCTTGCCTGCGCCCAGGTCTGCTCCGATGCCTCCGGTTCCCTGTCCCCTGAAGGTGAGTCTGCCATGAAAAACCCCAGCGCCCCCGTCTCCCCGCCCGTGGCTGCGACCCCCGCCAGCCCGCCGCCGCTGAGCCAGCCGTTCCGCAGCGGTGCGCTGTCGATGCGCAAGCCGACTCGCTTTGATCTGCAACCCGATGCCGCGACCCGCACGGCGATTGCGGCAGAGCTTGGCCTGCTGTCGGTGCCCTACCTGCGCTTCAAGGGTGAGCTTCGCCCGGCCCCCAACCGTGATTTCGTGCTGGAGGCCGAGCTGACGGCGGTGCTGGATCAGCCTTGCGTCATCACCCTTGCCCCGGTCCGGGCCGAGATCACCGAAGTGGTGCGGCGGCGCTATGTCTCGGATTGGGAGGAACCCACCGGGGATGAGGTCGAGATGCCCGAGGATGACACCGCCGAAGCGATCCCCGAGGTGATTGATGTCGGTGTTGTGGCACTGGAATCGCTGGTGCTGGCCTTGCCGATGTATCCGCGCGCCGCCGGGGCGGAGCTGGGTGAGGTGGCCGCCACCCCGCCGGGCGCAGCACCGCTGCGCGACGAAGACCTCAGACCCTTTGCTTCGCTGGCAGCGCTCAAGGACAAACTGGGCGGCGGGACCGACGGATGATCAGCACTGTCCCAGATGGGGCCTGCACAATGGAGCTTGCACAATGGGGCTTGCACAGCGCCCAGATAAATGTATGTTCCGCGCCTCATTCGGGGTGTTGAAAAGCGCCCCCGGCGGCTTTGCCCGCTAGAAGAATCGTCAAGTAAAACAGGGGCATGTCCCCACTACCCAAAGGTTGCGACATGGCTGTCCCTCAGAACCGAGTCACCAAATCCAAGCGTAACATGCGTCGTGCACACGATGCACTGGTCGCTGGAAACCCCGCAGATTGCCCCAACTGTGGCGAACTGAAGCGCCCGCACCACGTCTGCGGTGCCTGTGGCCATTATGACGCCCGCGAAGTCGTGGCGACCACCAAAGACGTCGATCTGGACGAGGACGCGGCGTAAGCCGCAAGGCAACGGCGCACCCAAGCCTATGGCAAGCGGACTGCAAACTCCGGCGACAGACAGGCTTGAGGGCGAGGCTTTGCCAAACAATTCGGCTTTGACAGTCATTTCGGTCGATGCCATGGGCGGCGACAAGGGGCCGGCGGTTGTTGTCGCCGGTCTTGGTTTGTCTGCCGCCAAGCATACTGACGTCCACTTCATCCTGCATGGCGACAGTGCAACGCTGACCCCGCTTCTGGCGGCGCAACCCGGCCTGTCAGGTCGGGTCACGCTGGTTCATGCCGACCGCATCGTCACGATGAACGACAAGCCCAGTCAGGTCATGCGCCATGGAAGCGGCACATCGATGTGGTCGGCGATTGACTCGGTGAAATCCGGCGATGCGCAGGCGGCGGTGTCCTGTGGCAATACCGGCGCGCTGATGGCGGTGTCGATGCTGCGTCTGCGCAAGATTGCCGGTGTCAACCGCCCCGCCATCGCCTGCCTGTGGCCAAGCCGCAACCCCGGTGGCTTCAACCTGATGCTGGACGTCGGAGCCGGGATCGAGGCCGAGGCGGAAGATCTGTTGCAATTTGCCACCATGGGGGCGTCTTACGCCCGCAACGGGCTTGCCCTGTCCTGCCCGCGTGTCGGCTTGCTGAATGTCGGCACCGAAGAGCACAAGGGCCGGGCCGAGTTGAAAATCGCGCATGACCGCATGGTCGAGGCCGCCGATGCCGGTGGCTTTGAATTTGTCGGCTTTGTCGAAGGCGGTGATATTCCCGGCGACCGGGTGGATGTCATCGTGACCGACGGCTTTACCGGCAACATCGCGCTGAAGACCGGCGAAGGCATCGCCAAGCTGATCGCCGATTTCCTGCGCGAGGCGTTCGGGGCTGGCATCTTGTCAAAATTCGCCGCCCTTCTGGCGCTGAACTCATTGAAACGGCTGCAAAAACGCATCGACCCGCGCCGGGTGAACGGCGGGGTCTTTCTGGGGCTGAACGGCACGGTGGTGAAATCGCACGGATCGGCGGATGAAACCGGCGTGGCGGCGGCGATCGGGCTGGCCATCCAGCTGGCCCGCACCGGCTTTGTCGAGCGTTTGGCGGCGCGTGTGGCATCCACGGTCAAAAAAGTGGCCGAACAGTCTGCCGAAGAAGCCGCTGCCGGGAAAGACGAGTCCGGGAAAGATTGGGCAACATCATGACGATACGCGCCGTAGTTGCGGGCGTGGGCCATTACCTGCCCGCCCGCGTGGTTGAAAATGCCGATCTGGAGGTACTGGTCGAAACCAGCGACGCATGGATTCGCTCGCGCTCTGGCATCGAGCGGCGGCATTTCGCGGCAGAGGGCGAGATGACCTCGCATCTGGCCAGCCACGCGGCACGCGCCGCCCTGGCCGATGCCGGGCTGGTGCCGGATGACATCGACGCCATCATCGTGGCCACCTCGACCCCCGATCTGACCTTTCCTTCGGTCGCCACCATGGTTCAGGCCGAACTGCAGATGACCCAAGGCTTTGCCTTCGACATTCAGGCGGTCTGCGCCGGGTTTGTCTATGCCCTGACCACGGCCAACGGCATGATCCTTTCGGGTCAGGTCAAGCGCATTCTGGTGATCGGGGCCGAGACCTTCAGCCGCCTGATGGACTGGAATGACCGCACCACCTGCGTTCTGTTCGGCGATGGTGCGGGGGCCTTGGTGCTGGAGGCGCAGACCGGAACCGGTGCGCCGACCGACCGGGGCATTCTGGCCAGCGATCTGCATTCCGATGGCCGGTTCCGCGATCTTCTCTACGTCGATGGCGGCACCAGCACCGGCACCACCGGCCATTTGCGGATGGCGGGCAAGGAAGTGTTCCGCCATGCCGTTGAAAAGCTGGCGGAAACCGCGCATGCAAGTCTGGACAAGGCCGGTCTGACCAGTGCCGATGTCGACTGGATCGTGCCGCATCAGGCCAATATCCGCATCATCGAAGGCACCGCGAAAAAGATGCAGCTGCCGATGGCAAACGTGGTGGTGACTGTGCAGGATCACGGCAATACCTCTGCCGCATCAATTCCGCTGGCGCTGTCGGTGGGGCGCGCACGTGGCCAGATCAAGCAAGGCGATCTGATCGTGACCGAAGCCATCGGCGGCGGTCTGGCCTGGGGGTCGGTGGTTCTCCGCTGGTAGGCGGGTTAACGAAGCGCTTCAAGTGTCTGATCCAACTGTCTGATATTGACTCGCAATTCGGGACGGCGCATCCTTTGCGCCAAATGCCGGGGGGATTTGCGAATGAGCGAAAAGACACTGACCCGTATGGACCTGTCGGAAGCCGTCTTCCGAGAGGTGGGTTTAAGCCGGAATGAATCGGCGCAGCTGGTGGAAGCCGTGCTCCAACATATGTCCGACTCTCTGTCGGCGGGCGAGCAGGTGAAAATCTCGTCCTTCGGCACGTTTTCGGTGCGTGACAAATCCGCCCGCGTTGGCCGCAACCCGAAAACCGGGGATGAAGTGCCGATCAGCCCGCGCCGGGTGCTGACCTTCCGGCCGTCGCATCTGATGCGCGACCGCGTGGCAGCTGGCAAAAAGAAGTAATCCCATGACTGCAGGACCGCGCGGCGCATGACCAAATCGCCCGACGCCTTTCGCACGATTTCGGAAGTGTCCGAACTTCTGGACACACCGGCGCATGTGCTGCGGTTCTGGGAAAGCCGGTTTCCGCAGATCCGCCCGGTCAAGCGCGCCGGGGGGCGTCGCTATTACCGCCCGGCGGATGTGGCGCTGCTGACGGGGATCAAGCGCCTGCTGCACGATGATGGAATAACGATTCGCGGCGTGCAGAAAATCTTGCGCGAACAAGGCGTTCGCTACGTGTCCGGCGTGCCAGACGACGGCGCTGATGGCGAGGATGACAGCGTTCTGGATCTGGCCGGTGCGCCGCCCGAAGCCACCCCCCCCGGGACGGCAAAAACCGCCCGGATCATCCCGTTGCAGGCCCCGCCACGCGCGGCAGAGCCGGACCCGGCAGAAGATGACGCCGCCGATGACCCGCATTTCGCGGGTGCCGGCCCTGAGGAGTTTGGCCCTGATGCGGCAGAGGATGACCTGCCGGTCGATCCGCCCGACCCGGTGGCCGAGCCGCCGCCGCCTGTCATGGCCCACAGCAAGTCTGCCCCGGAAATGCCGGTGCCGCCTGCCAAAGCGCCCGGTGCGGTTGTCGAAGATCTGTTCTCGCGCCTCCCCCAGCCCCCTCTGGCCGATACCCCAGACGACCCAGTGGCAGCCGAGCCTGTGGCAGAGGCCCCGATGGCTGTCTGGGCGGATGAGGCCGATCTGTCGCCCGATATGGCCAGTGATGCGGGCACCACGGCCCCAGACCAAAGCGCCGCTGTTGTGGCGCTGCACCCCACCGCCGACACGGCGCCGCCAGCGGCGGTCGTGCCGCCGCCTGATTCCCCGCGTTCAGAATCTGGCCCGACCCTTGCTCAAAGACTTCGGGCCGTGTCATCCGACGATCTTTCCCTGGCAGACCGGCAGCGGATTGCGCACATCCGCGATCATGCCGTTGCCCTGCGGTCGCGTCTGTCCGGCCCGGCGCGGGTTCAGGGGTAAGCGCCCCATTTTTGGACAGGACCGTGATGCTTTCGTGCTTGTGCCGCCTGCGAATATCAGTATGTATCCCGGCATGTTCGGGCCGTAGCGCAGCCTGGTTAGCGCGTCCGTCTGGGGGGCGGAAGGTCGAGAGTTCGAATCTCTCCGGCCCGACCATCACCAAAACCGCCCGCTTGGCCCCGTGCCTTGCGGGCGGTTCTGTTTAAAGCATCCGGGGGGTTTGGAATGTCACTGACCGGAGTTCTTGCCGCCCAACACCTGCGCCGGATGATCGGCGATGGTGTCATCAGCGCCACCCCCGCCATCCTGCCCGAACAGGTGCAGCCCGCCAGTCTTGACCTGCGCCTGGGCACCACGGCTTACCGGGTGCGGGCGTCGTTTCTGGCAGGCAAGGGCCGCCCGGTGGCCGATCGTGTGGCGGAATTCGAGATGCACCGCGTGGACCTGACTACCGGGGCCGTTCTGGAAAAGGGCTGTGTCTATGTCATCCCGCTGATGGAACGGCTGGCCCTGCCCGCTGGGCTGTCGGCAGTGGCCAATGCCAAATCCTCGACCGGGCGGCTGGATCTGCTGACGCGTCTGATCACCGATGGCGGCACCGAATTTGACCGGATTCCAGATGGATATGATGGCCCGCTTTATGCCGAGGTGTGCCCGAGGTCATTTTCCGTGCTGGTCCGCGCCGGGCAGCGGTTGAACCAGATCCGGTTCCGCTATGGGCAGGCCGTGCTGTCTGATGCGGATCTGGCCGCGCTGCACGCGCGCGAACCGCTGGTCAACGGCACGCCGGTCATTTCCGAAGGGCTTGGGTTTTCGGTCGATTTGCGCCCCGAAACCGGTGATCTGGTCGGCTACCGCGCCAAACCCCATACCGGTGTGGTCGATCTGGACCGCATCGGCCATTATCCGGCGGCGGAGTTCTGGGAGGAAATCCGCACGCTTGAGGGCCGCATCATCCTCGACCCCGGCGCCTTCTACATTCTGGTCAGCCGCGAGGCAGTGACCATCCCCCCCGATTACGCCGCCGAAATGGCCCCCTACCTTGCGATGGTAGGCGAATTCCGCGTGCATTATGCGGGGTTCTTCGACCCTGGTTTTGGCCATGCCGCCGCAGGCGGGGCCGGGTCGCGCGGCGTGCTGGAAGTGCGCTGCCACGAGGCGCCCTTTGTGCTGGAACATGGCCAGATCGTGGGCCGTCTGGTCTATGAACGCATGGCCGAACGCCCTGACGCGCTGTATGGCGAAAAGATCGCGTCGAACTATCAAGGTCAGGGGTTGAAGCTGGCCAAGCAGTTTCGCTGACCAGCTTCAGGCTCCCTTTTGCAGGGTTGGCTCAGGTCACCACATCAGGCGCGGTGCACCCGGTAAACTCGGTCAGCCGCGCGAGGCCGTGCGCTGCGCGGATCACCGGGGCCAGCGCCTCTTGCGGGTCAAGGTCAAGCCCGTCCGGGCCGGCAGCATAGCGTTCCAGATACACGCGCAAGGTCGCCCCTTCGGTGCCGGTGCCCGACAGGCGCATCACGATGCGGCTGCTGTCGGCGAAGATGATCCGCACACCCTGTCTGGCGCTGACGGACCCATCGACCGGGTCGGTATAGGCGAAATCATCGGCGGCGGTGATGGTCATGCCCTCCACCACCTGCCCCGGCAAATCGGCCAAGGTGGCGCGCAGCGCGGTGATCATCGCATCGGCCTTGTCGGTGGCAATCGCCTCGAAATCATGGCGGCTGTAGTAGTTGCGGCCATACTTCGCCCAATGCTCGGACAGGATCTGGGCCACGGATTGCTTGCGCACGGCAAGGATGTTGAGCCACAACAGCACGGCCCAAAGCCCGTCCTTTTCGCGCACATGGTCTGACCCGGTGCCAAAGCTCTCCTCTCCGCACAGCGTCACCTTGCCCGCGTCGAGCAGGTTGCCGAAGAATTTCCACCCTGTCGGCGTTTCAAACTTCGCAATCCCCAGCGCATCGGCCACCCGGTCGGCGGCGGCCGAGGTGGGCATCGACCGCGCGACACCCGCCAGACCACGCGCATAGCCGGGGGCCAGATGGGCGTTGGCGGCCAGCACCGCCAGACTGTCGGACGGAGACACGTAAATGCCGCGCCCCACAACCATGTTGCGGTCGCCATCACCATCCGAGGCCGCGCCGAAATCGGGGGCATTGTCGCCCATCATCTCGGCCATCAGCTCATGTGCCCATGTGGGGTTCGGGTCGGGGTGCATGCCGCCAAAATCTGGCAAGGGCGTTTCATGGGTCACGGTGCCCTTCGCGGCCCCCAGACGGTTTTCCAGAATCTCCACCGCATAGGGCCCGGTCACCGCGCACATCGCATCCATCCGCATCCGGAAACCGCCCGCGAAGAGCGCGCGCAACGCAGGAAAATCGAACAGGGTTTCCATCAGCGCCGCGTAATCGCTGACCGGATCGACCACATCGACAATCATCCCGCCAAGGGTCTGCCGCCCGACCGTGTTCAGATCGACGTCCTGCGCCTCGACGATCCGGTATTCGGTAAGCTCGGTCGTGCGCTGGAACATTGCCTCGGTCACAGATTCCGGGGCCGGGCCGCCGTTGGGCATGTTGAACTTGACGCCGAAATCCTCTTCCGGCCCGCCGGGGTTGTGCGAGGCGCTCATGATGATGCCGCCATCGGTCTTGTTCAGCCGGATCAGGTGGCTGGCAGCAGGCGTGGACAGGATCGCCCCCTGCCCCACAATTACCCGTGCCGCACCATTGGCCGCCGCCATCCGCAGGATCACTTGCGCAGCGCGGTCGTTGAAATAGCGCCCGTCACCGCCCAACACGAAGGTCTTGCCAGCAGCGCCCACCACATCGAAAATCGCCTGCGTGAAGTTTTCCAGATAGTGCCGCCCCATGAAGACGGGGGTTTTCTTGCGCAGGCCGGATGTGCCCGGCTTTTGTCCGGCAATCGGTTTGGTGGCAACGGTGGTGATCATGTACTCTCTCCTTTGGCCGACCCCTCATCCGGGGCCGAACGAAACATCAGCACGGATTGCGCCGGCAGCTGGGCCGGAGCCGCTCCGCTTGTCAGATCGGTGCGCGTGCTGTCCAGCACCAGCTCCCATGTGGCAGACTTCGGCAGGCTCAGGGGCACCGCCGCGCCGCAGTTGAAATAGGCCAGCACGGCATCGGCTGACGGGTCAAAACCTTCCGCCGCCATCCGCAGTTCCACCCCCAACGCGCGAAAGGCCGGATCGTGCCAGTCCTGCGGGGTAGGATAGGTGCCATCGGGTTTCAGCCAGACCACATCCGCCAGCCCGTCTGCCGCGCGCTTGCGGGCATGCAGGAACCGCCGCTGCCGCAGCACCGGATGCGCCCGGCGCAAGGCCGCCAGACGCGCGATAAACTCAGTCAGGCCCGTGTCGGGCTGTGACCAGTCCAGCCAGGTCACCGCATTGTCCTGCGCATAGGCGTTGTTGTTGCCGCCCTGAGAATGGCCCAGCTCATCTCCTGCCAGCAGCATCGGCACGCCCTGGCTCAGCATCAGCGTGGCCAGCAGGTTGCGTTTGCGCAACGCCCGCGCCGCCTGCACGGCGGGGTCGTCGCTTGGCCCTTCGACCCCCATGTTGTCGGAATGGTTGTCGGAATGGCCATCGCGGTTGTCTTCGCCATTTGCCCAGTTGCGCTTGACGGTAAAGCTGACCAGATCCTCCAGCGTGAACCCGTCATGCGCGGTCAGGAAATTGATTGAACTGGTCGCTGACCGCCCCGAATGATCGAACTGTTCCGAACTGCCAAGCAGTCGTTTGGCCAGATCGGGCGTCATCCCCGGATCACCGCGCCAGAACCGGCGCACCCCGTCGCGGAACTGGTCGTTCCATTCATGAAACGGATGCGGATAGCCGCCCAGCTGATAGCCGCCGGGTCCGATATCCCAAGGCTCGGCAATCAGCTTGACTCGGCTCAGCACCGGGTCTTGCCGAATGGCATCAAAGAATCCGCCATTGGGGTCAAAGCCATGCGGCTCACGCCCCAGCACGGTGGCCAGATCAAAGCGAAAGCCGTCCACATGGCAGACCTCGACCCAATAGCGCAAGCTGTCCATCACCATGCGCAGCACCATTGGATGCGTCAGGTTCAGCGTGTTGCCGGTGCCGGTATCATTGACATAATGCCGCCCGCCATCGGCCAGCCGGTAATAGCTGGCGTTGTCGAGGCCCCGGTAGCACAGCGTCGGCCCGAACTGATCGCCCTCGGCGGTATGATTGTAGACCACGTCCAGAATGACCTCGATCCCGGCCGTGTGCAGGCGGCGGACCATAGTCTGAAATTCCCACAGCGCGCCCTTCGCCATATAGCGCGGCTCGGGCGCGAAGAACGCCAGCGTGTTGTAGCCCCAATGGTTGCGCAAACCCTTGGCCACCAGAAACCGGTCATCCGGAAAGGCCTGCACCGGCAGCAACTCTATCGCCGTGACCCCCAGCTTTTGCAGATGCGCGATCACCGGGTCTGACGCCAGCGCCAGATAGCTGCCCCGCAGCGGCTTGTCGACGCCGGGGTGCAGCTGGGTCAGCGCCTTGACATGCGCCTCATAGATCACCGACTCGCTGCGCGGAATGCGCGGGGCGGTGTCATCGCCCCAGGTGAAGGAGGTGTCGGTCACCACCGCCTTGGGCACGGCAAAGGCACTGTCGCGCGTGTCAAATGACAGATCGCCACGGCTGGACCCGATCTTGTAACCCATCACCGCATCAGACCAGCGCAGCCGCCCTTCCAGTGCGCGGGCATATGGGTCCAGCAGCAGCTTGTGCGGGTTGAACCGGTGCCCGCGTTCGGGTGTATAGGGCCCATGCGCGCGAAAGCCGTAAACCGTGCCCGGCGTCAGCCCGCCGACATGCATGTGCCAGATATCGCCATCGCGTTCGCGGAACGGCAGCCGCACCATCTCCTTGCGCCCGTCAGAGGAAAACAGGCACAGCTCGATCAGCGTCGCATGGGCAGAGAACACCGCAAAATTGACGCCGTCACCATCAAAACTCGCCCCCATCGGCCAGGGCCTGCCCGCCGACAGCGTATGGCCGGGCAGCCGCGCGGCCAGCGGTGTCAGCCCGGGTGTCACCCGCGCACCTTGTCATACAGCGCGGCATAGGATGCGGCAGAGGTTTCCCAGCCCACCGGATGGCTCATCGCGTTCTTTTGCATCTGCGCCCACAGCTTGGGCTGGCCATAAATCTCAACCAGCTTGGTCAGCGCTTGACCAAAGGCCAGCGCATCGGTGGGGTGGAACACCACCCCCGTCGCCACGCCTGTCGCCAGCGTGGCGGGCGAGGCCCCGATCACGGTATCGGCCAGGCCCCCGGTGGCCGCGACCACCGGCAAGGTGCCATAGCGCAAGCCATACATCTGGGTCAGCCCGCAGGGTTCAAACCGTGACGGCACCAGCACGGCGTCGGCCCCGGAAAACAACAGGTGGCTCAGCGCTTCATCATAGCCGATCTTCACCGCCACCCGGCCCGGATGCGCGTCTGCCAGCCAGCGCATCGCGTCTTCCATATCCGGATCGCCCGTTCCCAGCACCACCAGCCCGCCGCCTGCGGCAACAAAATCGGGCACCACCTGCGGCAGCAGATCAATGCCCTTCTGGTGGGTCAATCGGCTGACCACAATGGCCAGCGGCCCCGGCACATCCACCCCAAAGGCCGCGCAAAGCGCCGCCCGCGCCTGCGCCTTGCCGCCCGGTTGCTTTGCGCTGAACGGCACAGGCTCGCCTTCGGGCGACCAGACCCCGGTATCCACCCCGTTCAGGATGCCTGACACCCGCGCGGCCCGCGCCGCGATCACCCCTTGCAGCCCCATGCCGAAGTCTGCACGCATCAGCTCTGCCGCATAGGTCGGCGACACGGTGGTGATCCAGTCTGCCGTGATCAACCCGGCCTTCAGGCTGGACAAACCGCCATAATACTCCAGCCCATCAGGGTAGAACTGCTCTCCGGGCAGCCGCAATTCGTTCAGCAGCGTGACCGGCGCCCAGCCCTGAAAGGCGATGTTGTGCACCGTCATCACCGATCTGACCGCCCCCTTGCCGCGATAGGCAAGGTAGGCCGGGGCAAAGCCCGCCTGCCAGTCATGCGCGTGCAGGATATCGGGCTGCCAGCCTGCTATGCCGTCTTGCGCCAGCCGCGCAGCAACCCAGGAAAGAGCGGCAAAGCGCTGCGGATTGTCCCACCAATCGCCCCCCGGCCCACCATACGGCCCGCCCTCACGGTCAAAAAGATGCGGCGCGTCCAGCAGCAACAGGTCAATCCCGTGGAGCTTGCCCGCATAAACCGTGCCATCGCCGCCAAACAGACCCGGCTCGTGCCAGACCTCCTCCATCTGCGCGAACAAAGGGCGCAAGGCGCGGTAGGCCGGGATCAGCACCCGCATGTCCCACCCCACTGCCGCCAAAGCCGAAGGCAAGGCCCCCACCACATCGGCCAGGCCGCCGGTCTTGACGAACGGCACGCACTCCGATGCGACAGACAGAACCCGACCCTTCATCGCCACCCCTTCATCTGTTCTCAAATATCCTCGGGAGGGGTCCGGGGAGGGCAGACAGCCCTCCCCGGGGTCAGCCACCCGCGAAACCTTATCCCAGCTTGGCCGCCCGCACATCCAGCATGTCCTGCGTGATCAGGACAATCCCGGCGTCCGTCCGACGGAACCACTTTGCATCTTCCTCCGGGTCTTGCCCGACCACAAGCCCCTCGGGGATGATAACCCCTCGGTCGATCACACAATTCTTAAGCTCCACCTTGCGGTTGACGCAGACCTGCGGCAGCGCCACCACATGGTCCAGCGTGCTCCACGAATGGGTGCGGCAGCCGGTGAACAGCAATGAATTGCGCACCTCGGACCCCGATACGATGCAATCCCCCGCCACCAGAGATGAAACCGCCATGCCGCGCCGGCCTTCGGTGTCATGGATGAACTTGGCGGGCGGCAGAATCTCGGCATAGGTCCAGATCGGCCAGCTTTTTTCATACAGATCGAGCTTGGGCACAAAATCGGTCAAGTCGATGTTGGCCTGCCAAAACGCATCGATCGTGCCGACATCGCGCCAATAGGGTTCATCCTCAAGCCCCGCCGTCACGCAACTGTCGGCAAATTTATGCGCCACCGCTTTGCCGTTCTTCACGATCTGCGGAATGATGTCATTGCCGAAATCATGGCTGGAATTGCTGTCTTCGGCATCGCGGATCAGCAGGTCGCGCAAGAGATCCCAGTTGAAAACATAGATCCCCATCGACGCCAGTGCATTGTCGGGGTCGCCCGGAATGCCGGGCGGATCGGCGGGCTTTTCCAGAAACTGGGTGATGTTCATGTCGGCATCCACATGCATCACGCCAAAGGCTGTCGCCTCCATCCGGGGCACTGTCAGGCAACCGATGGTGACATCGGCCCCCGAAGACACATGCTGTTGCAGCATGATCTCGTAATCCATCTTGTAGATATGGTCGCCCGCCAGGATGATCACATATTTGACCTTGTAATCATCCACGATATCAATGTTCTGCGTCACCGCATCGGCGGTGCCCAGATACCATTTCGTCTCATCCACCCGCTGGCTGGCGGGCAGGATATCCAGATATTCGTTGCGCTCGGCCCGGAAAAACCCCCAGCCGCGCTGCATGTGGCGGATCAGGCTATGCGCCTTGTATTGCGTGGCAATCGCCATCTTGCGGATGCCGGAATTGAGCGCGTTCGACAGCGCAAAATCGATGATCCGCGTCTTGCCGCCAAAATAGACCGCCGGTTTCGCGCGCCGGTCGGTCAACTCCTTCAAACGGCTGCCCCGGCCCCCCGCCAGAACAAACGCCATGGCCTGCGACGACAGCCTTGTATTCGGTTTCGCCTTCATGATCCCTCCCCTTTCCTTGCGGTTACGCAAGTCCCCCCTGTTTCAGATAGACTGCCGACAGCGGCGGCAGTGTGACAACCGCCGACCAAGGCCTGCCGTGGCACTGCACCTCCTCTGCCGTGACCCCGCCCAGATTGCCGCGATTTCCCCCGCCGTAAACCGCCGCATCGGTGTTCAGAAGTTCTGCCCACTCGCCCCCCGCAGGCAGGCCGACGCGGTAGCGCCGATCCACAGGGGTCATGTTGACCAGCGCCACCACCATCGCATCACCCGGCGCTCCCTTGCGGACAAAGGCATAGACGCTGGCCTCGGCATCATTGCTTTCAACCCATTCGAACCCCTCGGGCCGCGTGTCGTTCACATGCAGTGCAGGTGTGTCGCGGTAGGCGCGGTTCAGGTCGCGCACCAGCGCCTGCATGCCGGAATGCTGTGGATTTTCAAGCTGATGCCAGTCGAGGCTTTGATTGTGGTTCCACTCCGCCCCTTGGGCAAATTCGCAGCCCATGAACAGCAGCTTCTTGCCCGGATGCGCCCACATGAAGCCGTAATAGGCGCGAAGGTTGGCGAATTTCTCATCGCCGTCGCCGGGCATCTTGGCCAGCATGCTGCCCTTGCCATGCACCACCTCGTCATGGCTGATTGGCAGGATGTAGTTTTCCGACCAGGCGTAATGCAGCCCGAAGGTCATCAGGTGGTGGTGATATTTGCGGTGGATCGGGTCTTTTTCGATGTAGGACAGGGTGTCATTCATCCACCCCATGTTCCACTTGAAGCCGAACCCCAGCCCGCC
Organism: Pseudotabrizicola sediminis; assembly: GCF_004745575.1. Classification (GTDB taxonomy): domain Bacteria; phylum Pseudomonadota; class Alphaproteobacteria; order Rhodobacterales; family Rhodobacteraceae; genus Pseudotabrizicola; species Pseudotabrizicola sediminis. The sequence continues at coordinate 232,693 of NZ_RPEM01000001.1, forward strand.
ATGGTTCACCGGACGGCTGACCCCCGGAAAGGCGGTGCTTTCCTCGGCCACCGTCATCACGCCGGGGGATTCGCCGTAAGCCACGATGTTCATGCTTTTGAGCATGGCAATCGCTTCATAGTTCTCGCGCCCGCCGTCGCGGTTGGGCACCCATTCGCCCGATTTGCGGCTGTAATCGCGATAGAGCATCGAGGCGACTGCATCCACCCGCAACCCGTCGATGTGAAATTCCTCCAGCCAATACAGCGCGTTACTGACCAGATAGTTCTGTACCTCGTTGCGCCCGTAATTGTAGATCAGGGTGTTCCAATCATTGTGGAACCCTTCGCGCGGGTCGGCGTGTTCATACAGCGGCGTGCCGTCGAACTGGCCCAACCCATGCGCGTCGGTGGGAAAATGCCCCGGAACCCAGTCGAGCAGAACACCAAGGCCCTTTTTATGCGCGGCATCGATAAACGCCCGGAACTCCGGCGGGGTGCCGTGGCGGATGGTGGGGGCAAACAGACCCACGGGCTGATAGCCCCATGACCCGTCGAAAGGGTATTCGCTGACTGGCATCAGCTCGATATGGGTAAAGCCCATATCCACAGCATAATCAACAAGTTGCTCGGCCAGTTCAATGTAGGACAGCATCCGGTCACCCGGTGCGCGGCGCCATGAACCCAGATGCACCTCGTAGACCGAGATCGGGGCGTCAACCGTCTGGCGCTTCCCTCGCGCAGCCATCCAGTCGGCATCGTGAAAGTCGCCGGAAATTGTCCTGACAACAGAAGCATTTGCAGGCGGATGTTCAGACCCGAATCCAACCGGATCGGCCTTGAGCGGCAACAGTTGCCCACCCGGACCGCGCAGTTCATACTTGTAGGTGGCGCCTTCGCCCAGATCGGGCACAAAGGTTTCCCACACGCCCGTGGCCCCGCGTCTGCGCATCGGGTGGCGGCGGCCGTCCCAGATGTTGAAATCGCCCACCACGGAAACCCGTTCGGCATTCGGGGCCCAGACCGCGAAATGCGTACCCTGCACGCCTTCATGCGTGATCACATGCGCACCCAGCACCTGCCACAGGCGTTTGTGCGTGCCCTCGCCCAGCAGGTATTCGTCCAACTCGCCCAGCACCGGGCCAAAGCGGAACGGGTCTTCGAACTCCCATGTGGTGCCGTGCCCGGTGGCGCGCAGCCGGTACGCCGCCTTGCGCGGCAGGGTGGCCACGAAAAGCCCCTGCCCCCAATGGGTTGCAGCCGTTGCCTGACCTGATGTCCCGGTCAGAACCCACAGCTGATCTGCCCCCGGCACAAAGGCCGTCACCCGCCATTTGCCATCCCGCTTGTGCGGGCCCAGCACCGAAAACGGGTCGCCATGCCGCCCTTCGACAATGGCCAAAGCCGTGCCGTCGTCGATCAAAGTCTCGGCCATGCTGTCTCCTCCCAAAGTCAGCGCGCCTGGACCGGTCCCGGCGCTACAGCGCCGAGGACACGTTCCAGACGTCTTTCATGTAACTGCGGATGGTGCGGTCGGACGAGAAGAACCCCGACCGCGCCGTGTTCAAGGCCGCCATTTTCACCCAGTTGTCGCGGTCGGCATAGGCGCTGTCGACCCGCACCTGTGCGGCATCGTAGGCATCGAAGTCACTGGCCACGAGGAAATAATCGTGATGCCAGACCCGGTGGACCAGATCGTGGTAGCGGTCTTTCTGATCGGGGCTGAACCGGCCCTCGGCGACCATCTGCAGCACGTCCTGCAGGGTCTGGCTCGCCTCAATTGCCTTGCGGGCGTGCTCGGGGTCTTGACGCCGCGCCATCGCCTGTTCGGTGGTCATCCCGAACAGGAAGAAGTTCTCTTCCCCAACCTCGTGCAAAATCTCGACATTCGCGCCGTCAAGCGTGCCGATGGTGGGGGCACCATTGATCATGAACTTCATGTTGCCGGTGCCCGACGCCTCTTTGCCGGCGGTGGAGATTTGCTCCGACAGATCCGCCGCCGGGATCAGCCGTTCGGCCATCGAGACGTTGTAATTGGCAGGATAGACCACCTTCAACAGATCGCCGCTGACCGGGTCGTTGTTGATAACTTCCGCCACGTCATTGATAAGACGGATGATTTCCTTGGCGACCGCATAGCCCGGTGCTGCCTTGCCACCAAAGATCTTGACCCGCGGTACCCAGTTGGCATTCGGGTTCTGTTTGATCGCTTCCCAATGGCCGATGGTCTGCAAGATGTTCAAGAGCTGGCGCTTGTATTCGTGAATCCGTTTGATCTGCACGTCGAACAGCGCATCGGGGTTGACGGTGATGCCTTCATGGCTGGCCAGCCAGTTCGACAGCTCGACCTTGTTCACCCGTTTGGCCGCATCAAAATCCTTGCAGAAAGCCTTGGTCTTGATGGGTTTTTCCAGCCCCTTCAACAGGTCCAGATCCGCCTCCCATCCTGCGCCGATGGTATCGGTGATCAGGGTGGACAGCGGTTTGTTGCACATTTTCAGCCAGCGGCGCGGGGTGACGCCATTGGTCTGGTTCACGATCCGGTCGGGGTGCAGCGCGTGCAGTTCGGGAAAGAGGTTTTTCTTGATCAGGTCGGAATGCAGCGCCGAGACGCCGTTGACCTTATGCGCCATGATGAAGGCAAGTTCCCCCATCCGCACCTCGTGGTGCTTGACGATGCCGATGTAATGCGGCCGGCCCCGGTGCTCGGTCTTGTGCCAGTGGTCAATCTGCTCGACGATCTGCATGTGGCGCGGCAGCACGTTGCCAAAGGTGAATGTCGCCCACCGCTCCAGCGCCTCGGGCAGCAGGGTGTGGTTTGTGTAGCCAAGACAGGCCCGCGCCACCGGCAGCGCCTGATCGAACGGCATGCCATGCTCATCGACCAGCAGGCGGATCAGCTCCGGCCCGGCAATCGCCGGGTGGGTGTCGTTCATCTGGATCGCCACATGATCGGGCAATTTGCGCAGATCGGTTTCGGACGCAAGAAAGCGGCGCAGAATGTCTTGCAGCGCGGCGGAAGTCAGGAAAAACTCCTGCTTCAGCCGCAGCTCCTTGCCCTGATAGGTGGTGTCATCGGGGTAAAGCACGCGCGACAGCGTGCGCGCCAAAGCCTCCGGCTCGGCGGCGGCGGCGTAATCGCCCCGGTTGAAGCGGTCAAGGTCGAACATCGTGGTCGGCAGCGCCCCCCACAGGCGCAGCGTGTTGGCCCATTTGCCCTGCCAGCCCACCACCGGCGTGTCATAGGCCGAGGCAACCACGGTTTCACTTGGCACCCAGACCTCACGCCCGGCCTGCTGCTCCATATGGCCCTTGAAGGGGATCACATAGGCCGCCTCAGGTCGGGTGAATTCCCAGGGATGATCCTGTTTCAGCCAGTCTTCCGGGGCTTCGACCTGACGCCCGCCTTCAAAGCGTTGCCGGAACAGCCCGTGTTCATAGCGGATGCCATAGCCATAGGCCGGGCAGCCCAGCGTCGCCATCGATTCCATGAAACAGGCCGCCAGCCGCCCCAAACCGCCGTTGCCAAGGGCGGCGTCCGGTTCATCCTCGATGATCGCGCGGAAATCCTGGCCAAAGCTGGCCATCGCCTCTTCGGCCTGATCGCGCAGGCCCAGATTGACCGTCGCATCCTCAAGAATCCGCCCGATCAGGAATTCCATCGACAGGTAGTACACCCGCTTGTGCCCGGTCGCCCAGGTTTTGCGGGTAGAGGCGAACCAGGGTTCGACAATCTGATCCCGGATCGCGAAAGACAGCGCCATGCGCCAGTCGTAGGTGCTGGCATGCTCGGCATCCTTGCCCAGCGTATAGGCCAGATGCCGCAGGATATTGGCTTTCAACGAGGTCGGAGCGGCGCTGAGATCGTTCATCGGGTTCCACAGGTTGGGGTGGCGAGGCATCGGCCTGAGGCTAGACCCGTGGCCGTCGGGGTCAAGCACCCGCGGTTTGCCACTGATCTTCCCCCGGCGCGGTATCGCGAAGACTGCCTTCACAGTTACCGCAATCACCACCGGAACGCACGAAATTAAAATACATAATTATCATATACTTGAATTTCTCAAAGCGCTTTGAGCCAAAATGGCAGCAAACAGAAAATGCGGCAGCCGCCGCCAAAGCGTTGCATCGGTGCCGGTGCCCAATCTGTGGGCAGCAGGTCTGTTTGCGCGGCAGGGGCTGTGTGAAGCCGGTTGGCGGGGATGGTGCATCGGCCTTTGCCAAAGGGTTGATCTGGATCAAGGCCGGCGCGGCGCCATCCGCGCAGTATTAACATGTATCCGGCACATCTTTTGGCCCTGGCAGACCCCCATATGCGACTGACCACACGCACCAACCTTGCCATGCGCACGCTGATGTTCTGCGCCGCCAACCCGGACCGTATCGTGCGCAAGCGCGAGATTGCGCTTGCCTGCAACGCCAGCGAAAACCATCTGGCGCAGGTCATCCACCTGCTGGCGCAGACCGGTTACCTGCGCACCGTGCGCGGCCGCACCGGCGGGCTGACGCTGGGCTGCAGTGCGGACCACATCACCGTGGGGGCCGTGTTTCGCCGGTTCGAGGCTGGTCTGCCGTTTGCCGAGTGTTTTTCAGGGGGTGACTGCACCTGCCCTCTGGTCGGGGCGTGCCGGTTGAAGGCCACACTTGGCGCCGCGCTGGACGGGTTTTATGCCGGACTGGACAAGGTGACCATTGCCGATCTGATGCGCGACAACACCGATCTGAACCGCTTGCTGAAGATTGGATGACAGGTCCGTTTGCCAGACGCCCGTTCACGGTACCGGTCACGGCTTGGAGCCGGCCCAACTGACCGCCGAAATGCGATGATGATCCTCGCAGGGTGATCCAGTGCGCCAATTTCGGCAATCCCCCTGAGCAGCTGTTTCAAAAAGAGAAACGTCACAAAAGGTTCAATCCGGATGCACGTTTCTGTCGTGCAAGACGTTCAAGGCTGCCTTCCGGAACAGGACTGGCCCGAGGTGCGTGCCGCTGGCCACAATCAAGGAGTTTGCCCAAGATGCGTCTTTGCGCACTTTCAACCACCGCTTTGGCCACGACCGCACTGGTCTTGCTGGCCCTGCCGCAGGCGGGCTTTGCTGCGCCCTGCAGCTTTGGCGTCGATCCGCTTGCGCCCACGGTCACCTGCGGCGCACCGGCCAGCAATCCGGTCAGCTCGGCCCAGAATGATCTGTCGATTGTCGTCACCAGCACCGGCAGCGTCACCAGCACCAACCGCAGCACCCCGCCCTTTGCCATCAGCGGCACCGATGTCAGCATCGTCAACGAAGGCACCATTGCAAACAGCGACACCCATGGCGGTACCAATGCCATTCAGGCCACCGGCAACCGGCTGACCGTCGAGAATTCCGGCACGATCTCCAGCGGTGACCGTGCCATCCACGCGCTGGAGGGATTCGTGGGAGGTCTGGTGGTGAACAACCTTGAAGGTGGCATGATCGAGTCCCGACGTCAGGCGATCCGGACCGATGGAAGCTTCCCCGGCTCCGTCGTCACCAACCATGGCACCATCTCTTCGCTGGAAGGCCGCGCGCTGCAGCTGCGCGGTCAGGGCACCACCGTGACCAATTACGGCACGATGATCGGCGGCGAAGAGGTGATCGAGGCGCGGGACGATTTCAGCCTGATCAACCACGGCACCATCAAAATCCGTGACGGCGTCGAAGATCAGGATGGCGTGCAATTCGCCTCTGGCACCGTGGTCAACTACGGCCTCATTCAGGGCAGCGACGACGGCATCGACATCGACGAAGGCATGATCACCAACCATGCGACCGGCCGGATCATCGCCACCGGGACCGGTGGCAATGGCATCGACATCGACCCGGTGTTTGACAACAGCCGCGAAGCGGTCCGCCCATCCGGCAAGGTCACCATCGTCAACGCAGGCTATATCAAAGGCCCATCAGCCATCGGCGCTGACCCCAAAGCGACCAACAGTGTCGAGATCCACAACAGCGGCACGCTGGTCGGACGTGACCGCACTGCCATCGCCTTGGCTCCGATGCAGGGGGACAGTCTGGTATCCCTGACCGGTGGCAGCCAGGTGTTCGGCAACATCCTCTTTGGGGCTGGCAATGATGTGCTGGAAATCAAGGCGCTAGGTGCTGGCTTCCTGTTCGACGGGCGGGCCGATGGCGGCGCAGGGCAGAACACCCTGCGCCTGTCCGACTATCTGCTGAGCGACATTGCCAGCTTTTCACTCATCGACGGTGTCGTGCAGTTTGCGCTGACCACCGTGGCGGGCAAGGCAATGGGCTCGTTCATCAACTTTGACACCTGGTTGCTGGGGGATGGCACCCGCTATACCGCCCGCGATCTGGCGGATCAGTTCGCGCCTGTGCCACTGCCCGCCGGTTTGCCGCTTCTGCTCGGAGCGCTGGGCGGGCTGGCCCTGCTGCGCCGCCGCAAGGGCTGACAGTGCGCGCGCCCCATCCCGATTGTACCGGGGTGCGGCCCGTTGCCCAACACCGCAGCATCGTTAGCGCAAACATCAATGGTTTGCGCTAACATCATGATAGTAATGTATTTTTGATCTTTGCACGCAGCCCTGCGCCTTGTATCCCTGCTCGCACCATTCAGGCAGGAGAGCGCCATGACCATCACCGTCGCCATCAATGGCTTTGGCCGCATCGGGCGCTGTACTTTGGCACATATCGCGGAATCGAACCGCAATGATGTGCAGGTGGTGGCGTTAAACGCCACCGGGCCGATTGAAACCAACGCCCATCTGCTGAAATACGACTCTGTGCATGGCCGCTTTCCCGGTGTGATCAAGGTCAGCGGCAATACGCTGGATCTGGGCCGTGGGCCAATCCGGGTGCAAAGCACCTATGAGCCTGCGGAACTGGACTGGGACGGTGTGGATGTGGTGCTGGAATGCACCGGCAAATTCAATGACCGTGACCGCGCCGCCGTGCACCTGACACGCGGGGCCAAGCGGGTGCTGGTCAGCGCGCCAGCCAAGCGTGCCGATATGACTGTGGTGTATGGCGTCAATCACCGGGCGCTGACGCCCGATCATCACGTGGTGTCGAACGGGTCGTGTACCACCAACTGCCTGGCGCCACTGGCCAAGGTGCTCAATGACGCCATCGGCATCGAATCCGGCATCATGACCACGATCCACAGCTATACCGGCGACCAGCCCACGCTGGACCGCCGCCACGCCGACCTTTACCGCGCCCGCGCCGCCAGCATGGCGATGATCCCCACCACCACCGGCGCTGCCAAGGCGCTGGGCGAGGTGTTGCCGGAACTGGCGGGCAAGCTGGACGGCACCAGCCTGCGGGTGCCCACCCCCAATGTCAGTGCGGTCGATCTGACCTTCATCGCCGCGAAATCGGTGACGGTGGATGAGGTGAACGCCATCGTGCGCGAGGCTTGCGCAGGCTATATGGGGATGGTCATGGCCTATGATCCGGAACCCAAGGTGTCTATCGACTTCAATCACACGCCGCAGTCGTCTATCTTTGCCCCGGATCAGACCCGTGTGGTGGGCCGTTCGGTGCGGGTGCTGGCGTGGTATGACAATGAATGGGGCTTTTCCTGCCGCATGGCCGATGTGGCCGGGGTGATGGGGCGGCTGCTTCACTAACCGGGGCCACGCGCGCCCTGACTGGGGACGACGTGACCGACCGGATTGCCCTGAGCCTTGGCCTGATCATCGTGGCGGCGACTGTCGCCGACATTGCGTGGAACGATGGAAGCGCGATCCTGTTTCTATCCATGAAATTCGCAGATATGGTGGAATGGTTGGCATTCTGGCGCTGACCGCCCCAGTCTGCCGTTGATTTTTGCCGCTGACTCGTGATGTTAGCGCTAAACGTGACACGCGAGTCGCTTTTCAGGAGAAGATTGCCATGACGGTCAAGGTTGCCATCAACGGGTTCGGGCGCATCGGGCGCAATATACTGCGTGCCATTATCGAATCGGGCCGCACGGATATAGAGGTCATCGCGATCAACGATCTGGGCCCGGTTGAAACCAACGCGCATCTGCTGCGCTTTGATTCGGTCCATGGCCGCTTTCCCGGCACCGTGACCACCGGCGACGACTGGATCGACGCTGGCCGTGGCAAGATGCGCGTCACCGCCCTGCGCAACCCGGCCGACCTGCCATGGTCGGATGTGGATGTGGTGATGGAATGCACCGGCATCTTCACCAGCAAGGAAAAATGCCAGGCGCATCTGGAAAACGGCGCAAAACGCGTGCTGATCTCGGCCCCCGGTGACGGCGCGGACAAGACCATCGTCTACGGTGTGAACCACGACACGCTGACATCCGATGACCTGATCGTTTCCAACGCATCGTGCACCACCAACTGCCTGTCGCCGGTGGCTTATGTGCTGCATCAGGTGATCGGCATCGAAAAAGGCATGATGACCACGATCCACAGCTATACCGGCGATCAGCCGACGCTGGACACGATGCACAAGGATCTGTACCGGGGCCGCGCCGCCGCGCTGTCGATGATCCCCACCAGCACCGGGGCCGCCAAGGCCGTGGGTCTGGTGCTGCCAGAGTTGAAAGGCCGGATGGACGGCTTTGCCATCCGCGTGCCGACGCCGAATGTGTCGGTCGTTGACCTGAAGTTCATCGCCAAGCGCGAAACCTCGGTCGAGGAAATCAACGCGGCGATCAAATCCGCAGCGGATGGCAAACTGAAAGGCATTCTGGGCTATACCGAGTTCAAGAATGTCTCTTCCGACTTCAACCACGATCCGCATTCGTCGGTGTTCCACATGGACCAGACCAAGGTGATGGACGGCACCTTCTGCTCGATCCTGACCTGGTATGACAATGAATGGGGCTTCTCAAACCGGATGGCCGATACGGCGGTGGCGATGGGCAAGCTGATTTAACAGACCGCGTTCTGACAGCACCTGCGGCCAGTTGCAGTGCCGCAGGCGCACGCCCGCCATACCGGTTGAGCGAATCAGACGTCCGGGCTAGATTTTTATTGTTCGATTTTTTTTGAGTGTCCGGCACGCCGGGATTTTATTAGTGGAGACCACGAACAATGCGACATATCCTTGCCTTTACGCTTGCCGCCAGCCTTGCCCCGATGGCGCAGGCAGCACCCGTGATCCTTGATTTTGCCGGCAACATCTGTGGCGCGGGCGGTGACCAGGCCTGCGCGCCCGGGGCGATCATCGGGCAGACGTACGGCGATATCGCCGGACAGCTTGATGTTGTCTATGATGCCAGCCGCAGCGCCGCCGGGACGTCGAACCTGTACTATTGGGACGCGGGGTATGAGACGCTGGCCAATGTCGCCTATGGTGATTTTGGTGCGGGCGGCCTGTCGATCCTGTTCCAGCCGCTTGCGGGTTTCATGGTCACGGTCTTCGGCTTTGACATCGCGCCCTATGCCTCCCGCGTGACGGATACACTTGTTCAGGTCATCGATACGGCCACCAACAGCCTGCTGGTCAACCAGGGCTTTACGCCGCTTCCAAGCGGGGAAGTCACCCAGTTCAGCGGATCTTGGACTTCCGCCTCGGGGATCCAGATCAATCTTGGCCCCGACGCCTGGGATGTGGGCATTTCCAACATCAGCTATTCTGTAGCCCCCGTCGGCCCGGACACGCCTTCTCCGGTGCCGCTGCCGGCAGCGGGCTGGCTGATGCTGGCCGGTCTGGGCGGGCTGGGCGCGATTGCGCGCCGCCGCCGCACCGCAGCCTGAGGCGCATCGGAGCCTTCTGACCAACCGGCGTTGGTCTCTTGGGTCAACGTCTGTGTGAAAATCAGGCGCCAAGGCAGCCAGCAAGAACGGGTGCCCTGAACCAGATAAGCAGCTTGTTGAATATGCTCCATCGCGCGCATATTTCGGGCCGGTCACCATTCGTGACCGGCCTTTCCTTTTTCTCGGGCGACCAAGAGGTTATCACTGCGGCATGGATCTGATTGTTTTCCTCGCCATCCTGTCTGGCCTGTTTCTGGCCATCGCCCTGTCCGAGCCGCTGGCGGCCCGGCTGCGGCTGCCGGTTACCGTGATTCTGGCGGCGGTGGGCAGTGCCATCGGGGCGGCGGCGGCGTGGTTTTTCCGCACTGACATCACCGATGCGCTGAACCCGCTGGCGCTGGCGATCCTGAACCTGCCGATCTCGTCCGATCTGTTCATCTACATCTTTCTGCCGGTGCTGATCTTTCAGGTCTCGCTGACGCTGAACCTGCGGCGGTTGCTGGATGACTGGGTGCCGGTGCTGGTGCTGGCGGTGGTGGCAGTTGTGGTGGCCACCTTTGTGATCGGCATGGCGCTGAAACCCTTTACCTCGCTGCCGCTGATTGCCTGCCTGCTGATCGGGGCGATTGTGTCGACGACCGACCCTTCGGCAGTGGTCAGCATCTTCCGCGCAACCCCTGCCCCGCAACGGCTGGCCCGCATTGTCGAAGGCGAAAGCCTGCTGAACGACGCCGCTGCAATTGCCCTGACCTCGGTGTTTCTGATGGCCGTGGCCGCCCGCGATACCGAGCCGAACATCGGCCTTGCCCTCCTGGAACTGCCCTGGCTGATCGTGGCCGGGGCTTTTGTCGGCTGGTTTGTGGGGCGGCTGGCGGTACAGGTGATGGGCTGGATGAACCCCTGGCCTCTGGCGCAGGTGTCGATCAGCTTTGTCACGCCCTTTGTCACCTTCCTGTTCACCGATCAGGTCATAGGGGCCTCGGGCGTTGTGGCGGTAGTGGTGGCGGGGATGACGGTGAACTTTTCCGCCCCCGGCCGCATTTCGCCCCCCGCGCTGGAGCAGTTGCGCGATGCCTGGGCGCTGATCGCCTATTGGGCGGGTGGGCTGATCTTTGTGCTGGCGGCCCTTCTGGTGCCACGCGTGCTGGAAAGTCTGCGCCCGACCGACCTTGGGCTGATCCTTGTCACCGTGATCGCGGCCTTTGTGGCCCGCGCCATCGTGCTGTATGGCATCTTGCCGCTTTTGACCTCTGCCGGGCTGTCGCCGCAAGTGGACCCGCCCTACCGTATCGCCATTCTGTGGGGCGGCTTGCGCGGGGCTGTCACGCTGGCACTCGCGCTGGCGGTTACCGAAAACCCGGGCATCTTTGTCGAAACCAAACGGCAGGTCGGCATCATTGCCACCGGGTTCGTGCTGTTCACTCTGCTGGTGCAGGGCACCACGCTGCGCTGGGTGATCGCGAAACTGGGGTTGGACCGGCTGTCACCGCTGGACCGCGCGCTGTCGGATCAGGTGGTCGCGGTGTCCTTGCAGGAGGTTCGCGAAACCGTGGCGGAAACCGCGCGCGAAATGGATCTGACGCCCGCCATCATCCGCGAAGAGGCGGTGCGCTTTGGCGAGCGGCTGAACACGGCGGTCGAACGCGCGGATGAGGCGCGCAACATTCTGGAAAAAGACCGGGTGACGCTGGGCCTGCTGGCGCTGGCCGGCCACGAACGCGATCTGATTCTGGAGGCGTTTCAGGAAAACCTGATGTCGGCGCGGCTGGCCGACCGGATGCTGGCCGATGCCGACCGCCTGATCGAAGCCACGCTGACCGAAGGCCGCGCCGGCTATCGCGCGCAGTCGCGCCGCGCGCTGATTGCCACCCGCACCCTGCGCGCGGCGGAATGGCTGCACAACCGCTTCCGCATCAAGCTGCCGCTGGCCCGTCTGACCGAAGACCGGTTCGAGGCATTGGTCGCCCACCGGCAGATGCTGCGCCAGCTGACCGGCTTTATCGAAACCCGTATTCTGCGCATCCATTCGCGCCGAGTGGCGGGCCTGCTGCACGACCTGATCAAGCGTCGGATCGAAGACACCAACCGCGAGATGGAGGGGTTGCGCACCCAGTTCCCCGGCTATGCCGAAGAGCTGGAACGCCGCCTGATCCGGCGTCTGGTGATGCAGCGCGAAGAGGCGGAATATGACCAGATGACCGCCGACGGGCTGATCGGCCCGGAACTGCGGCTGTCGTTGCGTGACCAGACGGCGGGGGAACGCGATGCCCTTGCCATCCGCCCCCGGCTGGACCTGCGGCTGCAGCGCGGCGATATCGTGCGCAGCTTTCCGCTGTTTTCCGATCTGGATGCAGCATCCTTGTCGCAACTGGCCAAGCACATGAAGACGGTCTACGCCAAACCCGGCGACGTTCTGATGCGCAAGGATGACAAGCCCGACCGTGTCTGGTTCATCGCGTCAGGCGCGGTCGAGGCGGAACAGGCCGGCAGCCGCTTCCTGCTGGGCCGGGGCGAGATGTTTGGCCAGCTGTCCCTGCTGCTGCGCCGCTCGCGCCGCGCCCGGGTGACTGCGATCAGCCACACCACCCTACTGTCGCTGGAGGAAACCCGGTTTCTGGACCTTCTGCGCCGTGCGCCGCAACTGTGCACCGCCGTGCAGACCAGCGCCGAAAAGCGCGGCGTGGCGCTGGATGTGACCCTGCTGCCGCAGGTGGGTGCGCCTGCGCCGCTCACATCGGGCTGGCTGCGCCGCAGACCCAGCCCTGCGAAATAGCCATGCGCCCGGTGCATGGGGCGGCGGCTGTTCTGCGGGTTGTTAGCGCAAACGGGCGTTACCATCTGCTCAGAGGCGCCACGGACACTCCGGTTCGCCGCCCTGATGAAAAGGAGAGACAGCATGATCTCTGTCTACAACACGATCCGCACCGCCGCCGTCACCTATGCGCGGTTCCGCACCACCCGTGACCAGATCGCAAAGCTGCCGCTGGATGTGGCGCTTGATCTGGATATCTACCCCGGCGACGCCGACCGCATTGCCCGCCGCGCCGTTTATGGTCAGGCGGCCTGACACCCAAAGGTGCGCGTCAGATCCGCGTGCCGAACCGGTTGCGCAGGGCGGCATCCACCGGTGGCGTCACGAACTTTGACACATCACCCCCCAACCGCGCGATTTCCTTGACCAGTTTGGACGCAATCGCCTGCCGCCGCGCATCGGCCATCAGGAACACCGTCTCGATGCTGGCATCCAGCGCCCGGTTCATGCCGACCATCTGAAATTCATACTCGAAATCGGCCACCGCCCGCAGCCCGCGCACGATGACCGAAGCCCCCACATCGCGGGCGCAGTCGATCAGCAGGTTTTCAAACGGATGCACGATGATCTCGCCCCCGGTGCGGGCGGTGATAGAGGCACATTCGGCCTGAACCATCCTGACCCGGTCCTCTAGGCTGAACAGCGGGCCCTTGTCGCGGTTGATCGCCACCCCGATCACCAGACGGTCCACCAGCGCCATGGCGCGCTGAATGATATCGACATGACCCAGGGTGATCGGATCAAAGGTACCGGGATAGAGGCCGATGCGCATAGGGTCTTCTTCCGCCGTTTAAACTCGTGAAACGCAACAATATTGGGCAGAAGATTGCAAGCGCGAAAAGGCCTGCGCGACCCGGCGTCAGAACCCCTTGATCATGCCTTCCAGCGCATCCTTTTCGGCCGACAGCTCCATCAGCCGCGCCTTGACCACATCGCCAATGGAAATCAGCCCCACCATCTGATCGCCCTGTTGCACCGGCATGTGGCGGAACCGGCCTGCCGTCATCCGCTCCAGCACCGAATCCGCGCTTTCCGACGCTGTGCAGCACTGCACCACCGGGGTCATGATCGTATCCACAGCCTGCGTCAGGCAGGCCGCCCCGTTCTGCGCCACCTCTTTCACGATGTCCCGCTCGGACACGATCCCAAGAATGGTCTTGCCATCATTGGTCACCACCACCGTGCCGATCTTGCGTGAGGCCAGAATTTCGGCCACATGGCGCACATCGGCCTCTGGCGGCACCGTGGTGACATCGCTGCTGGCTTTCAGTTTCAGAATCTGCTGAACGATCATTTTCATCCTCCCTGGACGCGTACCAAAGCGTCCGCCGCGCGCGATGATCTGTCAAGTATCCTGTGCGACGGCTGACTGGCTCTGCGCTTCAAGCCGTTGAACTTCGCGCCGGATTCCCTGTGCCAACCCGCTTGCAAACCGGGCCAGCCGGGCCGAATGCGCGTCACCCTCGTGGCGGATCAGCCAGAAGGCGCGGGTCAGGCTCAGGGCTTCCGGCAACACCCGGACAAGCTCTGGCGCAAAGGGCAGCGCAAAGTCATGCGCCACCCCAACGCCCGCGCCTGCGCGCAGCAGGTTCAGCTGCACCGACACCGAATTCGATGCCATCGCCGGAGCCATGGCCCCAAGTCCGGTCAGATAATCCAGCTCCTTGTCAAAGATCATGTCGGCGATATAGCCCACCACCCGATGCGCCGGCAAATCGGCCAGTGTACGCAGCGGCGGCGCGGCGGCCAGATAGTCCGGATGTGCGGCCAGATGCAGCCGGTAATCGGTCAGCTTCTGCACCGTCAGCCGCCCCGCCTGCGGGCGACTGACCCCGATCGCCAGATCCGCCTCGCGCCGCGACAGGTTGAACACCCGCGGCAGCGCCACGATCTGCACCTCCAGCCCGGGGTTTTCGTCACAGATCGCGCGGATCACCTGCGGCAGGATGTAATTGGCGCAACCATCGGGCGCCCCCAGCCGGATCTGCCCCGACAGCCCTGCGCCTGCGCCGCCGGTGATCGCCTCCTCTGCCCCCATAAGTGCTGCCTCCGCGGCCTCAGCATGCGGCACCAGCCGCGCGCCCTCCTCGGTCAGCGCATAGCCCAGCGGCGATTTCAGGAACAACCGCGCCCCCGCCCCCGCCTCCAGCCGCGCCACCCGCCGCCCCACCGTGGCCGGGTCCAGCGCCAGCCGCTTGCCCGCGCCAGACAGGCTTTCCGCCCGCGCCACCGCCAGAAACACCCGCAGATCATCCCAGTCCATATTGCAATCCTGCAAAACCCTTTTGGGATATTGCCGCTTTATCCTGCTTTTGTGCAAGGCTATCTTGCGCGCAATCAAAGGGAGATCACGATGAAAGAAATCGGTCACTGGATCAACGGCAAGCATGTCCCCGGCACCTCGGGCCGTTTTGCCGATGTCTTCAACCCCGCCACCGGCGAAGTGCAGGCCCGTGTCGCCTTGGCGTCCAAGGCCGAGCTGGACAGCGCTACTGCTGACGCCGCACGCGCGCAGGTCAAATGGGGCGCCACCAACCCGCAACGCCGCGCGCGCGTGATCATGAAATTCGTGGACCTGTTGAACCGCGACATGGACAAGCTGGCCGAGGTTCTGTCATCCGAACATGGCAAGACGATTCCAGACGCCAAGGGCGACATCCAGCGCGGGCTTGAGGTGATGGAATTCTGCATCGGCGCGCCACATCTGCTGAAGGGCGAGTTCACCGACAGCGCAGGCCCCGGCATCGACATGTATTCCATGCGCCAACCCATTGGTGTGGCAGCCGGAATCACCCCGTTCAACTTCCCCGCCATGATCCCGATGTGGAAAATGGGGCCAGCACTTGCCTGCGGCAATGCTTTCATCCTGAAACCGTCCGAGCGTGACCCGTCCGTGCCGATGATGCTGGCCGAACTGATGCAAGAGGCCGGCCTGCCCGATGGTGTGTTGCAGGTGATCAATGGCGACAAGGACGCGGTCGATGCCATCCTCGACAACCCCGAGATTGCGGGCATCGGCTTCGTCGGCTCGACCCCGATTGCCGAGTACATCTATGGCCGTGGCTGTGCCAACGGCAAGCGCGTGCAGTGCTTTGGCGGTGCCAAGAACCACATGATCATCATGCCCGACGCCGATCTGGATCAGGCGGCGGACGCGCTGATCGGTGCCGGTTACGGCGCGGCAGGCGAACGCTGCATGGCGATTTCGGTCGCGGTGCCAGTGGGCGACGAAACCGCCGACCGGCTGATCGAAAAGCTGATCCCGCGGATCGAGGCGCTGAAGGTCGGCCCCTACACGGGCGGAAATGATGTGGATTACGGCCCCGTGGTGACTGCTGCCGCCAAGGCCAACATCCTGAAACTGGTGGAAACCGGCATTGCCCAAGGCGCGAAACTGGTGGTCGATGGCCGCAATTTCAACCTGCAAGGCTATGAGGACGGCTTCTTCGTCGGCCCGCATCTGTTTGACCATGTGACCACCGACATGGACATTTACCGCAAGGAGATTTTCGGCCCCGTTCTGTCGACAGTGCGGGCGAAAACCTATGAGGAGGCCATCGGTTACGCGATGGACCACGAATACGGCAATGGCATCGCGCTCTACACCCGCGACGGCGACACGGCGCGCGATTTCGCGCACCGGATCAATGTCGGCATGATCGGGATCAACGTGCCGATCCCGGTGCCTCTGGCGTACCACACCTTTGGCGGCTGGAAAAAGTCGTCCTTCGGTGACCTGAACCAGCACGGGCCGGATGCCTTCCGCTTCTACACCCGGACCAAGACCATCACCTCGCGCTGGCCTTCCGGCATCAAGGAAGGCGCCAGCCTGAACTTCAAACAGATGGAGTGATGCAAAAAGGGGTGGTCACAAGACCACCCCTTTTCAATTCGGCCCGAACCGCAGGCGGGTTCGGGTCTGACGCTCAGGCCGCCTTGCGGCGACGCTTCAGTGCAGCAATGCCACCCATCGCGGTCAGCAGCAGCAACCCACCGGCTGGCAGCGGCACTGCGGCTGGCGTTTCGATATGCTCGGCCGTCATGCCGGTGATCTTGAACGCATCATGCTTGCCAGAAGCCCCGATGCCGAAGGACAGGACCGAGGGCAGGTCGGTAAACAATACCTTCGACCCAACCTGGCCCGTCAATGCACGGTCGGTTCCGAGGAACAGGTCAAACATGTCGACGAAGGTTTTCTCTGAAGAAACCAAAGAGGATTTGCCCCATGGAAAGCAAGCAAAACCCCAAAATTTGCAGGTCGAATGTTTGTCCTCTTCCGTGAAGCTGTCGAAATACGAAAAGGAAACCGATGTCACAGCAAGTGGCGTGTCAAAATTGAAGATCACCAGTTCACTCTTGCCCGACCCATCCACGCGGTGATTGTCGGACTTACAGTGGTTTTTATTGTCGCAGACGCCAAGGCCGGCATCTTTCCAAGTGGCGACAGCGGATTTTCCGGTGTCGATGTTCTTGCCATTGTTGTAGGTTCCGGCGCTCGCCGTGACCTTTACCGTAGCATTCTCAAGCGATCCGAACGACAGGGTGTTTTTCCAGCCACTGTTCAAGTTGCTGAAATCAAAAGTATAAGTTGCAGCCTGCGCCGCACCGGCAGAGATGCAGGCGGCCACCGCAGCAGCGGCAACCCATTTTGTGTCAATCATTGTCAGTTCCGATACAGTTCAAGTTTAAACGTTCGCGACCCGACAATGCCCATTACCCCAGTCTGATCCGTGCCTGTGATATGTCAGAAAGGTGATTCAAATGCTATGTTTAGAAAGCGTTTAGGGCCCCATGGAACGGCGACAAAGCGTTTCTGAAAGTGAAACGGCTCTCCAGGGCACCGGCCGCGCAGAGTATTGGCGTGCTGTGCGGTTCAGGAAAAAACCCAGGCAATAAAAAGGCGGCCCCGAAAGGCCGCCCTGTCTTCATAAAATATCGTACCCGTCAGGCGCGCTTGCGACGCCGCAGGGCAGCAAGACCACCAAGACCCGCGATCATCAACCAACCAGCGGCTGGTAGTGGGATCGTTGGCGGCGGCGGAGGAGCGTCACCTTTCGCAGAGAACAAGGAGATATTAGACAGACCGGCATTGTTTTCACTGTCGGTGAACAAATCCAAATTGGTCCACTTACCGCCCTCCTGACTTGCAGCTGTATTCAAAAGATATGCAACATTGCTGCCGGAACCCTTCAACACGAAAGCGTAAACCATGTTCGTGGCAAACGAAAACGAGTCAATCAGAGACCACATCCCACCCGAATTTCCAGGGTTCGAAGTAAGCGAGAACACAGCGAGCGGAGAATCGTCATCAAGGGAAGTGCCACCGCTGCTGTTAGTCTCAAGCTTCGTCAAAAGCGACCATTCATTGTAGCCGAAAACGCCTGCACCGGCATTGAAACCGTTCATCTGACCTGTTTTGACGTTACCGCCAGTTCCGCCTGGGATTCCTGCTAAGCAAGCAGTCGACGTTGTAAAATTACCGATGTTGCAGATTGTGGCGGATGCCGTTGACGCCGCCACGGCAAACGCCAGACCGGCCGCAGCACCCATGACGTAAGATTTCATTCCCATTTTTAATTTCCCCTCGCTAAGAAATTCCGGGCAAAAATGCCTTGCCGCGGCTAGTGATCGCCCCTAGCCTTAATTTTGCCTTGTTTGACGGTGCTTTCCCAAGCAAATCGACCAAACCTGTGCATTTTCGAGCACAGGTTGCATATGATAGCGGCAACAATACAGGAATACACGCTCAGGTTACGAATTGTTAACCTTTGCGAAACAGCGCCTCAAAACCTGAAACCGAATCACCGCCTCAGGCCGGCCCGCAACCTACCGCCTCAACGGTATAAAAAAGTGATTGTTGCCAATTGCTGAACGCCAGACATCGACGAAAAATGCCTGCCAACGCAGGTTTTCCGGCCCCCCGCATCCCCGCACCAAACACAATCCCGGGGTTTCACCACGCCGCTACTCTGCCGCCACCCGCCGGGGTTTGAGCATGTCTTTCAGGTAGCGCCCGGTGTGGCTGGTCGTGACCTTGGCCACATCCTCGGGCGTGCCTTCCGCCACCACCTGCCCGCCGCCATCGCCGCCCTCGGGGCCGATGTCGATGATCCAGTCGGCGGTCTTGATCACGTCTAGGTTGTGTTCGATCACCACCACCGTATTGCCCTGCTCGACCAGCTCGTGCAGCACTTCAAGCAGTTTGCGCACATCTTCAAAGTGCAGCCCGGTCGTCGGCTCATCCAGAATATAGAGCGTGCGGCCTGTGGCACGGCGGCTGAGCTCCTTGGACAGCTTCACCCGCTGCGCCTCGCCGCCCGACAGTGTGGTCGCCTGCTGGCCCACCTTGATATAGCCAAGCCCCACCTGACACAGCGCATCCATCTTGTCACGAATGGCAGGCACCGCCTGGAAAAAGCCCTGCGCTTCTTCACATGTCATATCAAGAACGTCTGATATGCTCTTGTCTTTGAACTTTATTTCCAAAGTCTCGCGGTTATAGCGCTTACCCTTGCAGGTCTCGCAGGTGACGTAAACATCGGGCAGGAAGTTCATCTCGATCTTCAGCACGCCATCGCCCTGACAGGCCTCGCACCGCCCGCCCTTGACGTTGAACGAAAACCGCCCCGGCTGATAGCCGCGTGCTTTAGATTCAGGCAGCCCGGCGAACCAGTCGCGGATCGGGCCGAAAGCCCCGGTATAGGTGGCGGGGTTGGACCGTGGCGTGCGCCCGATCGCGCGCTGGTCGATGTCGATCACCTTGTCCAGATGTTCGAACCCGGTGATCGTCTCGCAGGGTGCCGGTGTTTCACGCGCGCCGTTCAGCTTGCCGGCGGCGGTCTTGAACAGCGTCTCGATGGTCAGCGTGGATTTGCCCCCACCCGACACGCCGGTGACGCAGACAAACCGGCCCAAGGGGAAGGTCACGGTGACATTTTGCAGATTGTTGCCAGTCGCCCCCACCACGGTCAGCTTCTTGCCGCTGCCCTTGCGCCGCACCTTGGGCACCGCAATTTCCCGCGCGCCGGACAGATACTGCCCGGTCAGGCTGGCGGGGTCAGCAGCGACCTGTGCGGGCGTGCCGTGCGCAATCACGCGGCCGCCATGCACCCCGGCGCCGGGGCCTATGTCGAAGACATAATCCGCCTCGCGGATCGCATCTTCGTCATGTTCGACCACCAGGACGGTATTGCCCTGATCGCGCAGGTTTTTCAGTGTGGTCAGCAGCCGGTCATTGT
The DNA here is from genome assembly GCF_004745575.1 of Pseudotabrizicola sediminis. Classification (GTDB taxonomy): domain Bacteria; phylum Pseudomonadota; class Alphaproteobacteria; order Rhodobacterales; family Rhodobacteraceae; genus Pseudotabrizicola; species Pseudotabrizicola sediminis. The sequence goes on from NZ_RPEM01000001.1 coordinate 252,424, forward strand.
CGCGCTGGTGCAAGCCGATGCTGGGTTCGTCCAGCACATAGAGCACGCCTGTCAGCCCCGATCCGATCTGGCTGGCCAGCCGGATGCGTTGGCTTTCCCCCCCCGACAACGTGCCCGCGTTGCGCGACAGCGTCAGATAATTCAGCCCCACATTGACCAGAAAGCCCAACCGCTCGCGGATTTCCTTCAAAATCGCGCGGGCGATTTCGTTCTTCTGCCCGGTCAGCGCCTCCGGCACGGTCTGAATCCAGATATGCGCCTCATGGATCGACATGCGCACCACTTGGCCCACATGCAGACCGCCGATCTTCACCGCCAGAGCCTCGGGGCGCAGGCGATAGCCGCCACAGGCGCCGCAGTCGCGATTGTTCTGGAACCGCTCCATATCCTCACGCGACCAGGCGGAATCGGTTTCCTTGTAACGGCGCTCCATGTTCGGGATCACGCCTTCGAACACCCGGCGCACCTTGTACACGCGGCCGCCCTCGTCATAGGAAAAGTCGATCTCCTCGCCATGTGATCCATGCAGGAACAGCTGGTGCACATGGGCGGGCAGGTCTTTCCACTTCTTCTTCTTGTCGAACTCATAGTGCTTGGCGAGCGCATCAATGGTCTGGGTGAAGTACGGCGATTTCGACTTCGACCATGGCGCAATCGCGCCCTGCATCAGGGTCAGCCCCTGATCGGGCACCACAAGGCGTTCGTCAAAGAACAGCTCCACCCCCAGCCCGTCACAGACCGGGCAGGCCCCAAAGGGCGCGTTGAACGAAAACAGCCGCGGCTCGATCTCGGCAATGGTGAAGCCAGAAACAGGACAGGCGAATTTCTCGGAATAGGTCGTGCGCTCGCCCTCGGCACCCTCTTCGGCGGGCGCGGTCTCCACCACGGCAATGCCATCGGCAAGGTTCAGCGCGGTGCGGAAACTGTCGGCCAGCCGCGTCTCCAGCCCTTCGCGCACGACAATCCGGTCGACCACCACGTCGATGTTGTGGCGGAACTTCTTGTCCAGCGTGGGCGGCTCTTCCAGCTCGTGAAACGCGCCATTGACCTTGACCCGCTGAAAGCCCTGCTTGCGCAGATCAAGGAACTCTTTCTTGTACTCGCCTTTCCGGTCGCGCACGATGGGGGCCAGCAGATAGGCGCGGCTGCCCTCGGGCATCGCCATCACCGCATCCACCATATCCTGCACCTGCATCGCGGTGATCGGCAGGCCGGTGGCGGGGGAATAGGGCGTGCCGACGCGGGCAAACAGCAGGCGCAGATAGTCGTAGATCTCGGTCACCGTGCCAACGGTCGATCGCGGGTTCTTGCTGGTGGTCTTCTGCTCGATGGAAATGGCAGGGCTCAGCCCCGAGATGTGGTCCACATCCGGCTTGCCCATCATGTCGAGGAACTGCCGCGCATAGGCCGACAGCGACTCGACATAGCGCCTCTGGCCTTCCGCATAGATCGTGTCAAAGGCGAGGCTGGATTTGCCCGACCCCGACAGCCCGGTAATGACCACCAGCTGGTCGCGGGGAATATCCACATCAATGTTCTTGAGGTTGTGTTCGCGCGCGCCGCGCACCTCGATGAACTTTTGTTCCGCCATGACATCACCCCGTAATCAAGGCCCACAGATAGGGGCTTTCGCGCGAGTCTCCAAGGCGAAATTAAGAACAGATTAAGAACACGCGAAAAAGCCGGTCAGATGGCCCGCGCTCGCCGCCGCGCCTGCACCGCATGCAGGCCAATGCCCATGGCGCAGGCGAAGCCCGCCACCAGTGCCAGCCCCCAGGGCCCCGCGCCAATGAGCAGCGCCGCCAGCACCGGCGTGCCGGTGGTGGTGCCCAGATTGCCCAGTTGCGCAATCGCCCCCGCCGCCTGCGCCCGGTCCTCCGGCGTGGCGTTCAGCTCGGGGATCGCGGCGAAACTCGCGCCTTGTACAATCCCCAGTGCCGCCGCCACCCACAAGGCACCCGCCACCATGCCCGCGCCCTGTCCCCAGAACAGCGCCAGCAGAACAAACCCCGGCACCGCCGCCAGATAGCCTCCTTGCACCACCCGCACCGCCGACATCCGGCCCAGCAACCACACCCCCAGCGTCAGCGACAGCGCGATGGAGATCAGCGGCATCCCCGCCGCCGCAAACGCCCGCTGCGCCAATGGCACATCCGGTGGCACCAAGGTCAGCACCGCAACATACAAAAAGGTATAGCAAAAGAACCCCATCGCCGGGGCCGACAACCGGGGCGAGGCATAGATCGCCACATGCTGCGCCAGCACGCCCCTTTGCGCCCCTTGCGGCGCTGCCGGATCACCCGGCAACACCAGCGCCAGACACAGCGCCATTCCCGCCATCCAGAGCGCATGCGCCACATACACACCCGCCGCGCCATAGGCCACCAGCAAAGGTGGTGCCGCCAAGGCCAGCACCGCATAGGTCACGCCAAAGAAACTTGACCACAGCGTCATCGCCAACCCGCGATAGCGCTCCGCCGCCAACCCCGCAATCAGCGTCGGCCCCACCACAACAATCGCCAGATGCGACACGCCCTCGATCACCCGGCTGGCGATCATCACCGGATAGGACAGGCCCAGCGATTGCAGCGCACTCATCGCAGCCCCCATCGCAAGCGCGGCAACAATCGCCCGCCGCGGCCCGATCCGCGCCACGAACATCCCCGCCGTGGTGCCAAACACCAGCCCGACGATGCCGACAATCGACACAATCAGCCCCAGCGCCACCGGCGACGCGCCGACATACTGTTCCGCCAAAGCCTCAAACAGCACCGAGATCTTGCCAAACTGCGCCGCAGCCCCCAGCCCCGCCGCCCAGATCGCCAGCACCGTCACCGCAGCCCGCATGACCGGCCCTTCATCTGTTCAAAAATATCCTCGGGGGGTGAGGCGCGTAGCGCCGAGGGGGGCGGAAAGCCCCCCTGACCCCGCCGGTCACATGTGCAGCGCACGCCCATAAGCGTCCAGCACCGACTCGTGCATCATCTCTGACAGCGTCGGATGCGGGAAGACCGTGTTCATCAGGTCTTCCTCTGTGGTTTCCAGCGTGCGGCCGATCACATAGCCCTGGATCAGTTCGGTCACTTCCGCGCCGATCATGTGCGCCCCCAGCAGTTCGCCGGTTTTCGCGTCGAAGATGGTCTTGACCATACCCTCGGATTCACCCAGCGCAATCGCCTTGCCATTGCCGATAAAGGGGAAGCGCCCGACCTTGATGTCATGCCCCGCTTCTTTCGCCTTCGCCTCGGTCATGCCGACGCTTGCGATCTGTGGATGGCAATAGGTGCAGCCCGCGATGCTGCCCGGTTTGATGGGGTGCGGATGTCCGCCTGCAATCAGTTCTGCCACCATCACGCCTTCATGGCTGGCCTTGTGCGCGAGCCAAGGGGCACCGGCAATATCACCGATGGCAAACAGGCCCGGCACCCCGGTGCGGCAGAACTCATCCGTCACCACATGGGTGCGGTCGATCTTCACGCCCAAAGCCTCCAGCCCGAGGTTTTCCACGTTGCCGACGATGCCGACGGCAGAAATCACCGTGTCAAAGTCATGCGTCTCGACCTTGCCGCCGACCTCGATATGCGCGGTCACGCCCACACCCGGCTTGCGGTCCAGCTTCTTGACCGCCGCCTTTTCCATGATCTTCATGCCCTGCTTGACGAACTGCTTTTTGGCAAAAGCGGCAATCTCGGCGTCTTCCACCGGCAGGATGCGGTCCATCACCTCGACCACGGTCGTATCCGACCCCAACGTATTGAAGAACGACGCAAATTCGATGCCGATGGCCCCGGACCCGATCACCAGCAGTTTTTTCGGCATCCGTTTGGCCACCAGCGCGTGCCGGTAGGACCAGACCAGATCGCCATCCGCCTCCAGCCCCGGCAATTCCCGGGCGCGGGCACCGGTCGCAAGGATTATGTTCTTGGCCGTCAGCTCTTCCGTGCCCTTGTCGGTCTTGACCGACACGACACCCGGTTTGGGCAAGGTGGCCACGCCCATGAACACGGTGACCTTGTTTTTCTTCATCAGATGGCCGATGCCGCCCGACAGCTGCTTGGCCACCGCGCGGCTCCGCGCCACCACGGCGGGCAGGTCATAGCCGATGCCATCCGCCTTTAGGCCGAATTCCTTGGCCCGCTCCATCAGATGAAACACCTCGGCGCTGCGCAGCATGGCCTTGGTCGGGATACAGCCCCAGTTCAGGCAAATGCCGCCCAGGTTCTCGCGCTCGATGATTGCCACCTTCAGGCCCAGCTGGCTGGCGCGGATCGCCGCCACATAGCCGCCGGGGCCTGCGCCCACCACGATCACATCAAAGCTCGAAACTGCCATTCGTCCCTCCCTGGAAAAAGTGGTTTACCCTTAAACTATTCCTGAAACCCGAGCAACAAAGCTGACGCCCCGCCCCTATGCGCCAGACGCATGGCTGTCGCGCAGCTGGGTGACGATCGCCATATAGCCACCTTCGGTCAGGAACGCCGTCTCTTCCGGCGTGCTTTCGCGCTCCAACGCGGCGTTGCGGAACGGAAAGCGGCCAAAGCGCAGGATGATCTCGCGATGCGCGCGGGCGTGCAGCAGCAGCTCGGCGTCGTCCTCCATCCGCGTCGCCATCAGCGATACCGCCAGATCCTGATCGGCGATGTCTTCGGAATGCTCGAACGGCATGTAGAAAAACTGCCGTTCAGGCACCGGTGCCTGCATGTCCCACCCGGCATCGAGCGCACGGCGGGCGGCATCACGGGCGCGCGGGTCATTGGCAAAGGCCGCTGCCGTGCCCCGATGGATGTTGCGCGAAAACTGGTCGGCCACGATCAGATAGGCCAACGTGCCAACCACACCGTCCACCCAATGCTCCAGCCCGTCATCGTTCAACGCCTCCCATAATGGGCCAAAGCGGAACGCGCAGGCATCGTCAATCTCTTCGCTGCCCTTGTACCAGCCTTCGGGGCCAATCTCGCCCAGCCAAAAATCCAGAACCTCTACCGGATCAGACATGCCGCCCCCCTGTTTTATGTCAGCCTGACAGGCCAATCCCGGAAAGGCAAATCAGTTCCGTGCCTTGCTTTGCTGCGCATCTTCCGCCTCGACCATGGCGGCGGTCTCTACCGCCACAATCGACGCGGTGGGTGACACCGGCGTATACCCCGAGGTCACTTGCGGCGTTTCGCGGCGCTGGGTCATCCGCCAGCCGGCATAAAGCGCCAGAACTGCGAACAGAATGCCCATGAACAGGAAAAACCCCGACGACCCGATCGCCCCCATCATCCAGCCGGTGATGACCGGGCCAGAGATCGCCCCCAAGCCGTTGATGAACATCAACCCGGCCGAGGCGGCGGCCATGTCGGTCTTGTCCAGATAGTCGTTCACATAGGCCAGCAGCAGTGAATAGAGCGGGTTGGATACCCCGCCACAGACCGCGCCCACCCCGACCAGCACCCAGAACGGCGGGTCAAAAATCACCGGGATCATCAGCACCACCGCCCCCAGAACCGCCAGCCACAACACCACAATGCGGCGGTCAATCCGGTCCGACAGCCAGCCAATGGGGTATTGCAGTACCAGCCCGCCAACATAGATCGCCGAGACAAAAATGGTCAGATCCGCAATGCTCAGCCCCGCCTGTGTGCCCCAGACCGCCGCCATCCCGAACTGCGCCGAAAACACGCCCCCCAGCAGGAACATGCCGACACAGCCCAAGGGCGATGCCTCATACAACCGGCGGAACGACATCGGCTTGGTCGATTCAAACGCCGGGGCCGGGCTGGCCGACAGCAGAATCGGGGTAAAGGCCAGCGACACCAGCACCGAAGGGATGACAAACAGGATATAGCCCGAAGGGTCGCCCACGTTCAGAAGCAGTTGCGCCGCGATGATCCCGATCATCTGCACGATCAGGTACAAGGACAGCGCCTGACCGCGGTTTTCATTGGTGGACGCGTTGTTCAGCCAGCTTTCGGTGGCAATATACACGCCCGAGAACGAAAACCCGATCAACACCCGCAGCGCCGCCCAGGCCATCCAGTCGGGGGCGGCGGCATAAAGGATCAGCACCGCCGAAATCATCGACCCCAGCGCCGCAAACACCCGCACATGCCCGACCCGGCGGATCATCTCGGGGGCCAGACGGCTGCCGAACAAAAAGCCCACGAAATAGGCCGACATCACCAGCGACATCTGGAAGGTGGTGAACTCTTCGATCCCGCCCCGGATGCCCAGCAGCGTGCCCTGCATGCCATTGCCCAGCATAAGAAGGCCAAGCCCGAGCAAAAGCGCCCAGGTGTTGCGCAGAACGGTCAGCATAGTGCAGGCTTCCTTTGGTCAGTGCGGTCAATCTAGGCGGCTGGCATGAAAAAGTCATGTCGAAGTCGCCACCCTGCGCAGAAAGCGGCCTTTGCGACACCCACCGCGCAAACACAAGCGACAAAGCCGTGTGCCCCCTTCCCCCCGGTGCGAGACGTGGGGGGATAGGCGCGCGCGCCTTGCCGCCAGCCGCTAGGGCATCAGCAAGGACGCATCGCCATAGCTGAAGAACCGGTACTTCCCCGCGATGGCATGGGCGTAAATCCGGTCCATCCGGTCCTTGCCCATCAGGGCCGACACCAGCATCAGCAGCGTTGATTTCGGCAGGTGGAAATTGGTCATCAGCGCGTCTGTCGCGTGAAACACGAACCCAGGATAGATGAAGATATCCGTCGGCCCCTTCCAAGGCTCTACCCGGCCAGACCGCGCCGCCGTCTCGATCAGGCGCAGCGCGGTGGTGCCGACCGGGATCACCCGGCCCCCCGCCGCCTTTGTCGCGTTGATCTGATCGGCGGCCTCGGCGCTCACCTGCCCCCATTCGGCGTGCATCCTGTGGGTCGTCACATCCTCGACCTTGACCGGCAGAAAGGTCCCCGCGCCAACATGCAGCGTCACTTCGGTGAATGCGACCCCCTTGGCACGCAGCGCCTCCAGCAGCGCGGCATCGAAATGCAGGCTGGCAGTCGGGGCCGCCACGGCACCCTTGTGGCGGGCAAACACGGTCTGATAATCGTCATCATCCTGCGCATCGGGCGCACGTTTCGCGGCGATATAGGGCGGTAGGGGCATGGCCCCCGCCTGCGCCAGAGCCGCGTCGAAATCATCCCCGGTCAGGTTGAACACCAGCCGCAGATCGGTGTCGGATTTCTCAGCAACCGTCGCCGACAGCATGGGCGAGAACACAATCTGTTCCCCCACCGCCAGTTTGCGCAGCGGCTTTGCCATTGCCCGCCAGCCGTCCGACGCAGGTTCCATCAGCGTGATCTCGACCCGCGCCACCGCCGCACCGCGCTGCCGCTGCCCGGACAGCCGCGCCGGAATGACGCGGGTGTTGTTCAGCACCAGCCGGTCGCCGGGGCGGAACACGTCAATCAGATCGCGCACATGCAGATCGCGGATGGTGCCCCCTTCGGCCAGCAAGAGGCGCGCAGAGGTGCGCGGCCGGGCGGGCCGGGTGGCGATCAGCCCCTCGGGCAGGTCGAAGTCGAAGTCAGCAAGTTTCATCAAAGGCCCTGTGTCAGTTGGACCGCGGCAGCATCGGTGCCGGGCGGCGGAAAATCTCGCGGAACATGCCCGGCGTCAGAATCGACAGCGGGTTCACACTTACCTGCGGCGCGTCTGCCGTGCCGGTCAGTGCATAATTGAACCCGAACACCCCTTCGCCCGGCCGCGTCAGCACCGCGCCGATGCCATTGACCAGATAGATCGGCGACACAACCCCCTGCAAGGCCAGCCGTTTGCTTTGCGTCCCATAAAGCCCCGCAAGCGACACGCCCAGACTGGCCCCCATCGCCGAGCCTTGGGTGATCTCGATTGCCCCCGGTGCAATCAGGAAATCAGCCTCTACCGTGCTGAAGGCGATGCCCTCGCCGTTCAGCTGTTCCAGCAAGCCGACGACGGATATGGCCGACAGCAATTCCGCCAGCACATTGGCATCGCGCACGCGCACCTGCGCGATGTCAGCCCGCCCGATATAGACGCCCTTTTGTGCCTGCGGGGTCAGCCGCAGATCCAGAGCACCGCCCCCGGCCGACTTGAATATCCCCGCCGCCCGCAAAGCTGCCCCGGCATCGGCCGATTGCAGCCGCACCGCCGTGCCGTGGCGCGACGGCACCACCGCGCCACTGACCGGGGCCGCGCCGTTGATGCTGGCGCGGAAGCTGCCGTTCAGCCCGCCGCGCTGCGACAGATCACCGCGAAACCCGGTCAGGGCAATACCGTCGGTGACAATCAGCCGGTCAAGGCTCAGCGACAGCGCGCCGGGGGCCTGCCCCTGCCCGCCGCCCTGCCGTCCACCCGCCGGGGCCTCGAACCGGCGCAGATCCACCGTGCCGCCGGTCACCGCCACATCGGGCGCGCGCCCTGCACCCCGCCCAGTCAGCGTGACGGCCCCGGTCAGCCAGCCGTTCAGCCGGACAGGGTCAAACCGCGCCTCCTGCAATCCGCCGCCTGTGGCCAGCGTGATCGCACCTTCGGCCTCCAGCCCGCCGCCCTTCACCACCAGCCGGGTGATCTGCGGCACCGGGCCCAGCACCGCCTCTACCTCCAGTAGTCCGCTGTCGCCTGCGCGCTTGGTCCAGCCCACATCGGGCAGGCGCAGCCCGATGCCGGCCAGATCGGACGTCAGCCGCAAGCGTCCCGGCGCATCGCGCGTCAGATCAATCGCCACATCGGCGCTACCCGCCCCGCTGACCATGCCCTGCGGCAAGCCCAATCCGAATTCGGCCACCGTCTCCGGCGACAGGGACGCCGTGCCCTCGATCCGGCTTTTGCCACGCTGATCGGGGCCAAAGCCTTGGGTAAAGGCCACGTCGAACGGCACCTGACCAATCCGCCCCGGCCCTTCGATCCGCAGGCCGGTGGGGTCGGCGGTCAGGGCCAGCCCCTCGGCGGTGATCGTCCGGCCCGGCACCAGCACATCGGATGACAGGCCAAGGATCTGTCCGGTCACCGCATAATCCACATCCTCCAACTCCACCCGCCGCACCAGCGGCAGCGACAGCCGCGTGTCCATCACCGCCCGTCCCTGCCCCAGATCGGGGCCGCGCCCGGCCTTGGTCATGAAGCCAAAGGGCGGCAGATCCAGCAGCGACAGCGCAGCGGTAAGCGAGCTTTCGGTGCGCAGCCGTATATCCGCCCGCGCCGGTTTTGCGGTGACATCGGGCACAGAAAACACCGATCCTGTCGCGTCAATCTGGCCCCCCGAAGGCGCATCCACCGTGCCGCCATCCAGCACCACCGTATAGGCGGTGCCTTCGATCGACGACCGCCCCCGCCCATTGCGGATCGGCGGCAGGGTGCGCAGGAACCGCACTTCGGCCTCGTCGAATTCGTAACCAAGCGCCAGCCGCGGCTCGGCCCCCGGCGTGATGCGCAGGGCCGCCTTCACATCGGTCAGCAGGCCCTGCGCCACGTTCTGCCCCACCCAGTCGCGGGTGCGGGGCACCGCACTTTTGGGCCAGATCTGCAGCAGCCGGTCATGCGCGATGGCATCCAGCGTCAGATCCAGCGCCACCTGCCAGCCTGCCGCCAGTGCCTCGACCCCGCCCGCCAGTGTCAGCCGCCGCCCGGTTTCCTCGATCAAGGAAACTTGCCCGATTTCCAGCCGGAACGGGTCCAGCGTTAGCCGCGCATCCATCGCGCCAGCCGAAAAGCGCAAGGGTCGGTCGAACAGACCTTCGGGGTCGATCTGCGCGTCGGAAATCTGCACCTGACCCAGAAAGCCCGCGGGCAGGCGCTGTCCCAGTGGCCCGGTCAGAATGTCGCCCGCATCGCCCAGCAGATAGGAATGGCCCGAGGCCTTCAGCCGCAGCGTCGGCCCTTCGACCGACAGATCGCCGATCATCACCCGGCCCCGCGCCGGGTCATAGCCAAGGGTCAGCGCCGCCCCGTCAAAGCCGATGGCTTTCGTGGCAGGGTCAGGTTGCAACGCCCCTGCCCCCAAGGCCATCTGCGCGCTCAGCGCTGTCAGCCCTTCGGCAGTCAGCTCCGCCGAGATCTGGCCCGAAATCGGCGCGTCCAGCACCCCAAGCACCCCCAGCACCGGGGTCTGCGCCGCAATATCCGCCGCCGCCACACCATCGACCGTCGCCGAAACCCGCAGCACCGCCTGCCCCTTGGGACGGATCATCGTGACCAGCGCCTGCGCCGGGGCACCGCTGTCCGACGCCAGCGACAGTCCGATTTCTGCCGCCAGCACATCGGCGCGGTTTTCCAGCGTGATCCTGCCATCGCCCACCGTCCATGTCCGGTTCAGCCGTGCGTCGATCAGCGTCAGGCTGGCCCCCTGCGCCTCGATCCGGCGCAGCCGTGACAACAGCGGCGCCTCCAGCGCCCGGTCGATCTGGGCGAACAGATCGCTCAGGCTGCTGATCGGGGGGGCCGCACCCGTGCCGATCTGCAGGTCCAGACTGCCATCTGCCCGCCGCTTCAGCACCACTGCCCCGCCAATGATCCGCAAAGACGCCGGGCGCAAAACCCTTTCACTCATAAGGGCTTGGGCGTCAAAATTCATCCGCAGGTCGGGCAGCGCCATCACCGTGTTGCCCGGCCCCTGCAACAGCCGCAGATCCTCCAGCCGCAGGCGTGGCGTCCAGTCCGGGTCCAGCATGATTTCAATGCCGCCGACAGACACCGCCGCGCCGGGCAGCGCATCTTGCAAGGCGGCGTTGGCGCGGGTCTCGATCTCGGCCACGGTCCAGACCGGCAGGCGGATCGGCTTGCCGGTCAGCGCCAGCACCGCCAGCAGCGACAGGGCCGCCACCACCGCCAGCACCAGCACCGACACCAGCCCCGTGCGTCCCGCCCGGCGCAGGGGCGAGCGTGGCAAGCCCGGGCGCGGCTGCGGGGCACCTGCACCCGTATCCCCCGCCACCGGCTTGTCCTGCGCTGACAGGTCTGTCATCGCGCCTGTGCCCTTCCGCCCAATACCGGTCCCTCATATCCAGTTGTCGCCTGGACTTGCCTTTATCTTCGCGGATCGGCAACTAAAACGCAAAGAATAGTGACCCGCAAGGCAAGGAGCCGCTGAGATGACCGCCCAGATCCCCGAAACAGGAACCACCGCCCCCGATTTCACCCTGCCGCGCGACGGGGGAGAGACTGTCACCCTGTCCGCCTTCCGCCCCGGCAAGGTGGTGCTGTACTTCTACCCAAAGGACGATACCCCCGGCTGCACGCTGGAAGCGCAGGATTTCACCGCCCGCGCGGCAGAGTTTGCCGCCGCCGGCACCACTGTCATCGGCATCAGCAAAGACAGCGTGAAGGTGCATGACAAGTTCACCAAAAAGCACGGGCTGCAGATCATCCTGGCCAGCGACGAGGCAGGCCAGACCTGCGAGGATTATGGCGTCTGGGCCGAGAAAAGCATGTATGGCAAGACCTACATGGGCATCACCCGCGCGACATTCCTGATCGACGGTCAGGGACAGATCGCGGAAGTCTGGCCCAAGGTCAGCGTCAAGGGCCATGCCGATGAGGTGCTGGCCGCAGCGCAAGCGCTGTGATGACCAGCCTTGCCGAGCGGGCCGTTCAGGTGCTGACCACCGCTGACGGGCGCGCAAAGGCGGCGCTGTCGCGGGCCCACGCCGCCGACTGGGTGGCGGCGCGGGCGGCGGGCACGCCTTTGCCCATCGGCAAGGCCACGCCGCCTGATGCGCCTGCCCGCCCCGCCACACCCGAACTGCTTGACCCGCGCGACGTGCCCCGCCGCAGGCCCGGCTCGCCCACCGGGCGCATCGCCCTGCTGCATGCGGTGGCGCATATCGAACTGAACGCGGTTGATCTGCACTGGGACATCATCGCGCGGTTCACCGATCATCCGATGCCGCTGGGGTTCTATGATGACTGGGTGAAGGCGGCGGATGAGGAGTCCAAGCATTTCAACCTGATGTGCGATTGTCTTGAAGCGCTGGGCAGCCACTACGGCGCCATGCCCGCCCATGCCGGCATGTGGCGCGCGGCCTCTGACACCGCCCATGACCTGCATGGCCGTCTGGCCGTGGTGCCCATGGTGCTCGAAGCGCGCGGGCTCGATGTGACCCCCGGCATGATCGAGGTGTTTCGCAAGGCTGGCGAGGCCGGACCGGTGGCGGCGCTGGAGGTGATCTATGCCGAAGAGGTCGGCCATGTCGCCTATGGCTCCAAATGGTTCAACTGGCTCTGTGGTCGCGAAGGGTCTGACCCCAAGGACGTTTTCCACCGCCTTGTGCGCCACTATTTCCACGGCACCCTGAAACCGCCCTTCAACGAAGAAAAGCGCGCCGATGCCGGTCTGCCGCCCGATTTCTACTGGCCCCTGACAGAAATCGCCCCAAAACAACTCTAGGCAGAGCAGCAAAATAGGCGGGAACTCGCCGATCTGGCGACCAAACCGGCGGGTTGGCGGCACCCTACGGTCAAAATTGTTGCGGGATTGTAAACCGATGGCTAATCAGAAAGTGCTTGCCCCCCGCATGGGAGGAGCGGGCATTCGCCCTTCCTGTCTCTCACGAACGGAACGCCAGCAGTGCTCACGCGACTGACCTATCGCATCAATCTTGGACTTGAGCGGTACTTTCCCGAACAACGTCTGTTTCTGAAATCCGACACCGAAACCCGTTTCATCCGCTTGCGCCCCACCACACAGGCCGTGGCCCTGACGGGTGGCGCGCTGGTGCTGGGCTGGACCATCCTTGCCACGGCGATCATCCTCATGGATTCGATCAGCGCCGGGTCGGGCCGTGATCAAGCCCTGCGCCAGCAGGTGCTGTACGAACAACGCCTGAATGCCCTGAGCGCGGACCGCGACGCCCGCGCCGATGAAGCGGCTGGCGCGCAGGAGCGCTTCAATCTGGCGCTGACCCAGGTGGCCGAAATGCAGGGCCGTCTGCTGGCCTCCGAAGACAGCCGCCGCGAGCTGGAAACCGGCATCGACGTGATCCAGAATACCCTGCGCCGCACCATCAAGGAACGGGACGAGGCGCGCGCCCAAGCGCAGGCCGCAGGCGTTTCGCAGGTGGCCGAAAATGGCACCACCAAATCCGATGCGGGACGCGCCCGTGATGCTATGGCCACGGTCGATATCCTGACCACCGCCCTGTCTGCCACCGCGCAGGAACGCGACCTGATGGAAGGCGCCGCCACCAAATCGGCCGAGCGGGTCGAATCCGTCATGGCTGAGAAAAAGGCCCTGCAGGCCCGCAACAATGAAATTTTCGCCAAGCTGGAAGAGGCGGTTTCTGTCTCGATGGAACCGCTGGACAAGATGTTCCGCGCCGCCGGCATGTCGCCCGATGACCTGCTCAGCCAGGTGCGGCGCGGCTACAACGGTCAGGGTGGCCCGCTGTCGCCCTTGACCCTGTCGACCAGCGGCTCTGCCGCGAACGCGGATGAACAGCGCGCCAATGCGATCCTGCAAGGGCTGGACCGGATGAACCTGTACCGTCTGGCCGCCTACAAAGCCCCGTTTGCCATGCCGGTCAAAGGCAATTTCCGCTGGACCAGCGGCTTTGGCAACCGCAACGACCCCAAGGGCATGGGCCGCCGGATGCACGAAGGCACCGATATGGCCGGGCCCCATGGTATGCCGATCCTGACCACGGGCGACGGTGTGGTGACCTTTGCCGGGTGGTCTTCGGGCTATGGCCGTCTGGTCAAGATCCGGCATGAGTTCGGAATCGAAACACGCTACGCTCACATGTCAGCGATCAATGTTAAGGTCGGCGAAAGGGTATCGCGCGGCGAACAGATCGGTGCTATGGGCAACACGGGCAGGTCCACCGGGACCCACCTCCATTACGAAATCCGCATCGGCGGCAGAGCCGTGAATCCGATGACCTTCATAAAGGCAGCGAACCATGTTTTCTAAGAGCCGAATCAATGAACCCGGGCCAAAGGCAGACGACAAGTCGAAGGCCCCCGAACCTCAGGCTTCGAAACCGAACATGGACTTCACGCCGTCTGCCCCCAAGGGCAAAGTCTCCGCATCCGTCCTGTCATCGGACCTGACGATCGTGGGCAATCTGCGCACCACGGGCGACATTCAGGTTGAAGGTACGGTCGAAGGCGATATCCGCGCCCACCTGCTGACCGTCGGCGAAAGCGCCACGATCCGCGGCGAAATCGTTGCCGATGACATCGTGGTCAATGGCCGCGTCATCGGCCGCGTGCGCGGGCTCAAGGTCCGCCTGACCGCCACCGCGCGGGTGGAAGGCGACATCATCCACAAGACCATCGCCATCGAATCCGGGGCCCATTTCGAAGGCTCGGTCCAGCGTCAGGAAGACCCGCTGGCGCAAGGCCGCATCTCGGCCCCCATCCCGCAGGCCCAACTGGCCCCGCCGCTGGGGGCCAATGCCCCGGCGCAAAAGCCCGGCGACGGCGTCTGAGTTTTGATTTGCACCGCATTGTAAAAAGCGCGCCCCATCCGGGCGCGCTTTTTCGTTTGGGCCGGCTCAGTCCTCGTCAAACACCAGCGCCCGACGGTACAGATGCCAGGTCGCATGCCCCAGCACCGGCAACACCACGAACAGCCCCAGAAACCCCAGCGCCATTCCGGCGAACAGCAGGCCTGCAATCAGCAGCCCCCAGACCAGCATCACCCCCGGGTTCTGGGTGACCACCGAAAAGCTGGTGATCATCGCGGTGATGAAATCCACCTCGCGGTCCAGCAGGTAAGGCAGGCTCACCACCGTCAGCGCAAACAGCGTGCCGGCAAAGCCTGCCCCCACCGCAGTACCGACCACCAGCATCATCAGCCCCTCGGCGGTCTGGAACACTGCAAGGCTGCTGGTGATATTGGTCATCGTCGCATTGCCCAGAAACACGGCAAAGATCATGTGGCCAAGGAAATTCCAGAACAGGAAGAACACCACCACCACCGCCGCCATCGACGGGATCTGACGATCCTTCTGTGAAAAGACCACCCCCGCCACCCCGGCAAGATCCAGCGCCTGCCCGGCCTCCAGCCTGCGCGACACCTCGTAAAACCCGCAGGCGATGAATGGTCCCAGAATGGGGAAACCGGCCCCTGCGATGATGGTCCACCACACCTGCCCCTTGGCCAACAGCGCATAGGTGATCAGCCAACCCGCTGCGACATAGACGCTTGAAAACAACATCCCATACATCGGGGCGCGACAGAAATCCTGCCAGCCTGCCGCCAGTGCGGCACGCAGATCCGACAGATCCAGCTCTGCAATGTCACTGGCCGGGTTGGCCCCGCCCCTTGTCTCGCCCACGTCCATACAGCCTCCCGCTTTGCAGCAAGGCTAAGCGGAAACGACAGCCGGTACAAAGATGTATTTCAGCGAGGAGATTGCGGAATTATTCCGCATTCGCCTCGGCGCGGCTTTTGCCAGACACGTCCAGCGCCAGTGTGGCCGCCATGAACTGGTCCAGATCGCCGTCCAGCACCCCTTGCGTATCCGACGTTTCCACACTGGTGCGCAGGTCTTTGACCATCTGATAGGGCTGAAGCACATAAGACCGGATCTGGTTGCCCCAGCCCGCCTCGCCCTTGTTGTCATAGGCGGCGTTAATCGCGGCGTTGCGCTTGTCCAATTCCATCTGGTACAGGCGCGACCGCAGGGCGTTCATACAGATTTCGCGGTTCTGGTGCTGCGACTTCATCGAGCTGGTGACGACGATATTGGTCGGCAGGTGGGTGATGCGAACGGCGGAGTCGGTGGTGTTCACGTGCTGCCCGCCCGCACCGGATGAGCGGTAGGTGTCAATGCGGATATCCCGGTCTGGAATGTCGATCTCGATATTCTCATCCACCACCGGATAGACCCAGACCGACGAAAACGAGGTGTGCCGCCGCGCTGCCGAATCGTAAGGGCTGATCCGCACCAGACGGTGCACGCCCGATTCCGATTTCAGCCAGCCATAGGCATTGTGCCCGGAAATCTTGTACGACACAGACCGGATGCCCGCCTCTTCGCCCGCGGTTTCCGACTGCATCTCGACCTTGTAGCCCTTTTTCTCGGCCCACCGCACATACATCCGCGCGAGCATACTTGCCCAGTCGCAGGATTCGGTGCCGCCGGCACCTGCGTTCACCTCAAGGAAGGTGTCATTGCTGTCGGCCTCACCGTCCAGCAGCGCCTCCAGCTCTTTGGCGGCGGCCAGCTTGGTCAGGTCGCGTAAAGCGTTCTCTGCCTCGGTCACGATCTCGGCGTCGCCTTCAGCTTCGCCCATCTCGATCAGCTCGACATTGTCGCGCAGACCGGAGTTGATCAGATCATAGGTGGAAATCGACTCCATCAGCGCCTGACGCTCTTTCATCAGCTTCTGCGCCTTGGCCGGATCGTTCCAAAGGTTCGGGTCCTCGATCATCGCGTTGAATTCTTCCAACCGGTGCGGCGCGGTTTCCCGGTCCATCCGCTGGGCCAGAAGTTTCAACGACTTCTCGATGGTGTTCACATTGTTCTGCGTCTCGGCGCGCATGGGTCTTGATCCTTCGGGGTGCTGCCCGGCACATAGCGAATGCGCGGCACCGGTTCAAGGGCATGGCCCCGCGCCCCGGCACCGCAGCCGTCTGGTTAATACAATCCGCCGGAACTCAGCGTTCCGAAATCGGCCTTGGCGGGCACTGATTTGCGCTCTCCGGTCGCGGTGGTGACCGTGGCCGCACTGCCGCCGCCCCCCCCGCCATCGGTTTCGCCATAAGCAAACAGCGGCAGGTTGCCCCCCATGGTAAAGCCGCCATCCACCATCGCGCCCAGCCCAAAGATCGGCTCTTCGCCCTCACGGAAATATTCCGAAACCACGTTCTCGCCGCGAGCATCATCCGGCAGACGCGCACCGCTGAACCGGTCGATCTTGATGAAATAGCCGCCCGGCGGCACCTTGAACTCCGCGCCGCCGTATTTGGTGATGGCGGTGCGCATGAACTGCTCGAACACCGGGCCGCAGAACCCGCCGCCCGAGGCACCGACCATCGTGCGCGGCTGGTCATAGCCAATGTAGCACCCGGCCACGATGTTGCTGGTGTAGCCCACGAACCACACATCCTTGTTGTCATTCGTGGTGCCGGTCTTGCCCGCCACCGGCACTGGCAGGTTGATGCCGCGCGCCGTGCCGCGCTGAACCACGCCTTCCATCATCGATGTCAGCTGATAGGCGGTGACCGCGTTCATCACCCGGTCGCGCTTTGACGTGACCCGCAGCGCATCGCCGGGGGTCAGGCTGGCAAGCTGGCAATCTTCGCAGATCCGCTGGTCATGGCGATAGACGGTGCGGCCAAACCGGTCCTGCACCCGGTCCACCAATGTGGGCTCCACCCGCTCGCCACCATTGGCGAACATGGCATAGGCTGCCACCATCTTGAACAGCGTGGTTTCCTGCGCCCCAAGCGCATTGGCAAGGAACGCCGGCATCCGGTCATAGACGCCAAAGCGTTCCGCATAGCCCGCCACGGTGTCCATCCCGATTTCTTCGGCAATCCGCACCGTCATCAGGTTGCGCGACTGTTCGATCCCGGTGCGGATCGTGGTGGGGCCATAGAACCGGTTCGACGCGTTCTGCGGCCGCCAGATGCCTTGCGGCGTGTCCAGCTCGATCGGCGCATCAATCACGATGGTTGCGGGGGTGAAACCGCTGTCCAATGCTGCGGCATAGACAAAGGGCTTGAAGCTCGACCCCGGCTGCCGCGTGGCCTGCGTGGCCCGGTTGAACACCGAATCCTGATAGGAAAATCCGCCCTGCATCGCCAGCACGCGCCCGGTGTTCACATCCATCGCCATGAACCCGCCCTGCACCTCGGGCACCTGCCGCAAGGACCAGCGCACAAAGCTGCCGTCGGAATCACTGGTCACCGCGCGCACCAGAACCACATCGCCCACCGACACCAGATCGCCGGCGCGCTGCGCCTTTGGCCCCAGACTCCCGTCTTCGCGCCGCTTGCGCGCCCAGGTCACGTCATCGGCGGGGATGAAATGGCCATCCTCGTCCTCTGGCTGGCCTTCGATGCCGATCCGGGCCGCGCGGTCACCGGTTTCCAGCACCACCGCCGGGAACCAGCCCGCCACGTCGCGCGGCACCGCAACCTCGGCCAAAGCCGCGCGCCAGCTGTCTTCCGATGTCAGCTGATCGGCCGGGATGCTTAGACCTGTGCCGCGCCAGACGCCCTGCCCCCGGTCATAACGCTCCAGTCCCCGGCGCAGCGCCTCTGCCGCCGCCCCTTGCAGCTCAGGGTCGGACGTGGCGCGGATCGACAAGCCGCCACCAAAGAATTCTTCCTCGCCAAAGCTGCCCGACAGCTGGCGGCGGATTTCATCGGTAAAGTAATCGCGTGGCGGCAGCGCATCGCGGAAGGCCGGAAAGTCACCGTTCTGCACCGATTTCAGCGGCAGCACACTTTCTGCCTGATAGGTCGCCTCGGTGATATAGCCGTTGTGCCACATCTCGCGCAGCACATAGTTCCTGCGCTCGGTCACCCGCTCTTTCGCCGTCACCGGGTGATAGCGGCCCGGGGCCTGCGGCATCGCGGCCAGCATCGCCGCCTCATGCGGGGCCAGATCGGTCAGGGGCTTGTTGAAGTAGGTCTGCGACGCTGCCGCCACGCCGTAGCTGTTCTGACCAAGGAAGATCTCGTTCATGTACAGCTCAAGGATCTTGTCCTTGCTCAGCGTCTCTTCCAGGCGGCTGGCAAGGATCAGTTCCTTGATCTTGCGCTCACCGGTGCGGTCGCTGGACAGAAGGAAGTTTTTCATCACCTGCTGGGTGATGGTCGACGCGCCCCGCACATTCTGCCCCCGGCTGACCACCGCATCGCGCAGTGCCGATGCCATGCCGGTCACGTCATAGCCGCCGTGGATATAGAAATTCTTGTCCTCGGCACTGATGAAGGCCTGTTTCACCAGATCGGGAATCTCTTCGACCGGGACGAACAGCCGCCGTTCCTTGGCAAATTCGTCGATGATCTGCCCTTCGCCGGAATAGATTCGGCTGATCGTGGGCGGCGCGTATTGCGCCAGCCGCTCATGACTGGGCAAGTCACGGGAATACATATAGAAAACCGCACCAACCGACAGGGCTGCAAACAGCACCCCCATGGTGATAAGGGTGAAAATACCACCGAGGAACGACCCTATGAAGCGGACCAAGCGAAAACTCCCGTAATCTGTGCGCGCCTTATACATGGCACGCCCCCCCCGGTCAAAACGAACGCCCCGTCGCAGGCACAGCCTCGCGCAATCGTCACTACGCTGCCGTTAGCGCCGCAGCGCCGACAGCGCTGCATCCTGCGCTGCCCAGGCTTTCAACCCGTCGCGCAGCGCCAGCGCCATCGTCGCCCGCCAGTCCGGATCGGTCAGCCGCGCCAGATCCTGCGCCGAAGACATGAAGCCCAGTTCCACCAGCACCGACGGAATGTCAGGCGATTTCAGCACCGAAAACCCTGCTGTCTGCCGCGGGTGCCGGTGCATGCGCAAGCCCGCCGCCTTGATCGCATCTTCCAGCGCCAGCGTCAGCCGTTCAATGCGCGGTCCGGTCTCGGTGCGCGCCATATCCATCAGCACCGTCGCCACCAGATCATCCTGCTCGGTCAAATCGACGCCTGACAAAAGGTCGTCGCGGTCATGCCGTTCCGCCAGCGCCTGCGACGCGGCATCGCTCGCCTCATCCGACAGGGTGTACAGCGTCGCCCCCACCGCCTCGCCTTCCGCAATGGCATCGGCATGCAGCGACAAAAACACATGCGCGCCCGCCGCGCGTGCAATGGAAATTCGCGCCTCCAGCGGCACGAAGACATCTTCCTCGCGGGTCAGGATGACCTGAAACCCGCCATCGCGCAGCAGCAGGTCTTTCAGCTCGCGCGCAAAGGTCAGCATCAGTCCGGCCTCGGTCAGTTCATCGCGCTCGGCCCCCGGATCGATGCCGCCATGGCCGGGGTCCAGCACCACCACCAGCGGCCCTGCTCCGCGCGGTGTCGCGCGCGGCAAATCGGCCCCCAGCGGCACGGCCCAGCCCTCGGGCTCTGGCAGCGCCGCCGCTGCGGCAAACTCGGCCGCTCCCGCCGGCTCCAGCATCAGCCGCACCTTCGCCCCGCTCTCCCCGGTCAGCATTTCCGCCTGCGTCACCAGATGCGGCCCCGCCAGCTCCATCACCAGCCGCGACCAACCCTGCCGCACCACCCCGGCGCGCAGGTCCAGCACCGCCTCACTGCGGCGCGCCACCCCGGCCAGCCCGGTCCAGTCCACCTCGCGCATGTCCAGCACCAGACGCGGCGGCGCATCCAGCACCCGCACCCGCCAGGGCACCGGCTGGCTCAGCCCCAGATCCACAGCCACACCGCCCTGCCGGTCCGCAATCGCCGATTGCCCCGGCACCAGCCGCGCCAGTGCCGACAGCTCCTGCGCGGCTGCTGCGACGGGCCCCAACAGCAACCCCAGCACCAGAACCCACAGCTTCATCGCAACGCCCCACCCATGTTCAGTCCCCAAATAACCCCGCCGGTGGCGCACATCAGCCCCGCGCGTTCCCGCCAGCCACCCCTCGCGCCGCCATGTACCCGCGCAACCGCGCCAGCCCTTCGACAATATCCGCCGTCCCGCGCGCATACGAAAACCGCAGACTCTGCCGCCCGCGCACCGGGTCGAAATCCACCCCCGGCGTCACCGCGACCCCCGCCCCGTGCAGGATCTCGCGCGCAAAGGCCAGCGAGTCGCCGGTCAGCTCCGACACATCGGCATAGACGTAGAATGCCCCGTCCGGTGGCGCAATTTTCGCAAACCCGGCCTGCGGCAAGCCCTCCAGCATCAGCTGCCGGTTCTGCGCATAGATGGCGCGGTTGGCCTCCAGCTCATCAATGCAGTCCAGCGCCGCCAAGGCCACGATCTGGCTGGCATGCGGCGGGCAGATGAACATGTTCTGCGCCAGCCGTTCTACCTTGCGCACATGGTCCGGCGGCACCACCATCCAGCCGACGCGCCAGCCGGTCATGCTGAAATACTTGGAAAAAGAGTTGATCACATAAGCCTCATCCGTGATCTCCAGCGCCGACACCGCCCGCGCGCCGTAATGCAGCCCGTGGTAGATCTCGTCTGACACAAAGGAAATGCCCCGCGCCGCGCAATGGGCAATCAACGCCGCCAGTGCCGCATGATCCAGCATCGTGCCGGTCGGGTTGCCGGGCGAGGCCACGATCAGCCCGTCCATGTCCACACCTTCCAGATCGGCGGGCACCGGTTGCAGGCGGTTCTCAAGGCGGGTGGCAATCCCCACCGGCTGCAAGGACAACGCCCGCAGGATCTGGCGATAGCTCGGGTATCCCGGCTCGCCCAAGGCCACCCGGTCGCCTGCGTCAAACAGCGCGGTGAAGGCCAGCAGGAACGCAGCCGACGATCCCGATGTCACCACCACCCGGGCAGGGTCCAGATCCACCCCGTACCAGCGGCGGTACAGCTGCGCGATCCCGGCGCGCAGTTCCGGCAGCCCCAGCGCCACGGTATACCCCAACGGCCCTGCCGCCATCGCGCGGGAAAGGGCCGCGCGCGCGGCCGCCGGTGCCGGGGTGCCGGGCTGGCCCACCTCCATATGGATGACAGACCGCCCCGCCGCCTCCAGACTGCGTGCTTCTTCCATCACATCCATCACAATGAAGGGATCGACATCACCTCGTCTTGAACTCTTCATGCCTGCCCCTCTATGGTTTGGCCGCAGTGTCCCGGTTCACGGGGCAAGGTCAAGCCTTCGCCTTCCCCTCTCCCTCCAAGCCAGAGAAGCCCATGATCCTCAGAACCCTGATCGGCATCACCGCCCTGATGATGACCTCCACCGTCGCTCTGGCCGAGATGACGCCAGCCGAACGCGAGGCGTTCCGGGCCGAGGTGCGGGCCTTCCTGCTCGAAGAACCCGAAGTGCTGGTCGAGGCGATGGATGTGCTGCAGGGCCAGCAAGAGTCGCAGGCGGCACAGCGCGATCTGGCCATGCTGCGCGACAATGCCGACTTTATCTACCGCGACCCGAACTCCTGGGCGGGCGGCAATCTGGAGGCCGACCTCACAATCGTGGAATTCGTCGATTACCGCTGCGGCTATTGCCGCCGCGCGCATGACGAGGTGGCGGAACTGGTCGCGTCGGACGGCAATATCCGTCTGGTGCTCAAGGAATTCCCGATCCTTGGCGAACAGTCGACCTTGTCGTCGCAATTCGCCATCGCCGTGCGCCAGCTGCATGGCGATGATGCGTACAAAGCCGCGCATGACGCGCTGATCGCCCTGCGCGGCGATGCAAATCCCGAAACCCTCGCCCGTCTGGCCACGGATCTGGGCCACGACCCGGTCGCCATCGCCGACCGGATGGCAGCGCCCGAAGTGCAGGCGATCATCGACACCAACCACGCCCTTGGCGGGCTGATGGAGATCAACGGCACCCCGACTTTCGTGATTGATGAAACCATGGTGCGCGGCTACGTGCCGCTGGAAGGCATGCGCCAGATCGTCGCCGGTCAGCGCGAAGGCTGAGACCGCACACTTCCCACCCCGGGGTGGGTGGGAAGGTTCAAATCACGCCGCGCAACGCCAGAAACCCCAGCACCGACTGTGCCGCCCGTTGCCCGGGGGGCACACCGCCCAGCCCCAGCCGTTCCATCGTCAGCTGCATCGCCTGCCGCTGCGCGGCTCCGCCCTCCGCAAGCAGGTGCAGTACAGCCGGGGCGATCAGATCGGCACGACACTCCGGGCCGATAAACTCCGGCACCACCCGGCTGTCCGACACCAGATTGACCAGCGTCACCGAATCAATCAGCGCCGCGCGCCGCATCAGCCACAGCGTCACCGGGTTCATGTCATAGGCGATGACCATCGGGCAATCGTTGGCCGCCAGTTCCAGACTGACAGTGCCCGAGGCCGCAATCGCCACATCCGCCGCCGCAAAGGCCGCACGTTTGGTGGGTGCATCCTGAATGATTTGCGGCGGGATCGCCCAGTCGGCGGTCAGATCCTGCACCAGCCCGGCCACCCCGCGCACTGTGGGCAAGGCCACCCGCGCATCGGGATGCACCGCCTTGATCTGTGCCAAGACCTGCCCCAGTACCGGGGCCAGCCGCGCAACCTCGCCCTTGCGCGACCCCGGCAGGGCGAGGATCAGCGGGCCGTGGCCGCGCAGTGTCTCGGCCTCGACCTGCGTGGCCAATGGCTCTGCCACCACCGGATGCCCGACGAAATCGCAGCTCATTCCGGCGGCGGTCATATACGGCGGCTCGAACGGCAACAGCGCCAGCACATGATCGACCACGCGCGCCATCTTCGCGGCCCGCCCCGGACGCCAGGCCCAGACCGAGGGCGCGACATAGTGGATCACCGGAAACTCCGGCCGCGCGGCTTTGACAATCGCCGCCACCCGCAGGCAGAAATCGGGGCTGTCGATCGTGACCAGTCCTTGCGCGCCCGACGAAAGCACCGCCTGCGCGGCCTCTGCGATCCGGCGTTTCAGGGCAAAATACTTGGGCAGCACCTCGACCAGACCCATCACCGACAGCTCTTCCATCGGGAACAGGCTGTCCAGCCCTTCGGCCTGCATCATCGGCCCGCCGACACCGGCAAAGCGCACCCCCGGTGCCTGCGCGGCCAGCCCTGCCATAAGTGCCGCGCCCAGCCGGTCGCCCGACGGCTCCCCCGCAATCAGGAACAGCGTCAGCGCGCCCACAGGAACAGGCCTGCATCCACAGCGGCGGCGATCATGGCGTCACGGTCAAGGCAGATCACCCCGCCGGCCTGCCACGCGATGCCACCCAATCCGGCCTGCGCCGCACGCATCACCGTGTCCGGCCCCAGCGTCGGCAGATCCACCCGCAGATCCTGCCCGGGTTTGGGGGCCTTGTAGAACAGACCGCGCGTGCCCGGTGGTCGCAAGGAAGCAGGCATCGCCGACACCCCTGCCAGCATCGCATCGGTGCCCGGCAACGCCTCGACGGCAAGGCACAATCCTTGGGCCACCACGCAGCCCTGCCCCACATCCACCGCGCCAAGGGCTGCGACAATTGCCGCCGCCCGCGCGGCATCTGCCTCATCCTGCGGGCTGACCGTGCCGCACAACACCCCGGCCCCCGGCACCAGATCCGGCGCAATCACGGCCGTGCCTGCCACCGTAAAGCCCGCCTCTTCGAACAGCGCAATCACCGCGCGCAAGGTGGCATCATCGCCCTGCGCCATCGCCGCCATCAGGCGCGGCACCAGCTGCGCCGTGCCCGCGTCGAACACTGCCGGGTCCAGCCTTGGCCGCTGAACTGCCCCGGCAAAGGTCACGCGGGTCACCCCCGCATCCTCCAGCGCGCGAAAGAACGGCACCAGACGTTCGACCCGGAACACCATATCCGGCACCAGCCCCAAAGGCGCAAACCCGTCGAGCGCGCAGACCAAAGGCGCATCCAGCGCCCCGGCCACAGCGGCGGGCAGGTGCCCGGCCCCGGCAATGATGGCCGTTCTGTTCATTTCAGTGCAGGTCATTTGGGCGTCAGAAAGCTGCGGTCGCTGGCCGAAAGAATGAAATCGGTCATCTCGCGCACATGGGCAGACTCGGTTTCCTCTGACAGCCGCCGCGCGCGGTCAAGGAATGACCCTTCGCCCTGCGCCAGCATCTGATACCCCGCCCGCAGCGCCGTAATCTCGGACCGCTCCACCCCGCGCCGCTTCAGCCCCACAAGGTTCAGCCCGTCCAGTATCCCGCGCGGCCCTTGCACCAACCCATGCGGCAACACATCATTGGTCACCATGGTCACCGCCCCGATGATCGCACCGCGCCCCACACGCACCCATTGATGCACGCCCGACAACCCGCCCACGATCACATCGTCACCGATCTGGCAATGCCCGGCAATCGCCGCCTGATTGGCCAGGATCACCCGGTTGCCCATCGTGGCATCATGGCCGACATGGGCACCGGTCATCAGCAGGCAGTCATCGCCGATGCGGGTGATCCCGCCGCCACCTTCGGTGCCGGTGTTCAGCGTGGCCCCTTCGCGGATCTTGCAGCGCGCGCCGATGATCAGCCGCGTGTGCTCGCCCTTGAATTTCAGATCCTGCGGAACCTCGCCCACGCAGGCGAAGGGGAAAATCACCGTGCCCTCGCCCACGTCTGTCCAGCCGGTCAGGACAGCATGCGATTTCACCACCACGCCCGCAGCCAGCGTCACCTCGGCCCCGATCACCGCAAAGGGGCCAACCTCGGCCCCCGCGCCGATCACGGCGCCGGGCTCGACCACGGCCATCGGGTGAATGCGGGCGCTGGCGTCAATCGTCATGGCTCAGGCCTTTTTCGGCACGTCGAACATCGCGGTAAACTCCGCCTCGCAGGCCAGCTCATCCCCCACCATGGCGCGGCCCGCGAATTTCCAGACCCGGCCACCGCCGCGCAGCGCCTTGACATGCAGCTCCAGCACATCGCCCGGCACCACCTTGCGGCGGAACTTGACGCCATCGACGCCCATGAAGAACACATTGGCATTCTTGTCGACCAGATCCATCGACAGGCCGACCAGAATGCCACTGGTCTGCGCCATCGCCTCGATTATCATCACGCCGGGGAAAATCGGCACCCCGGGAAAATGGCCGGTGAACTGCGGCTCGTTCATCGTGACGCACTTGATACCGACACAGCTTTTGTCGACATGGATATCCACCACCTTGTCGACCAACAGAAACGGATAGCGATGCGGCAGAATGCGCTGGATCAGCGCGATATCGGCCGTCTGGCCAGCGGTCACAGTGGTTTCGGTCATTCACATTCCCCGTCTTGGTCTTGCATGCTGAATGCATCGCTGTTTTGACGTTGCTACCAACTGCAAAGCAGCGGGGCAAGACATAGCGCCGGGCCTGCCCCGGCACCGGTGTCAGGGCTGCGGCGCGTCTGGTCGGGGAGCGGCGGTCGGATCGCCGGGCGGCCCCTCTGGCTGAGGCTCTGGCGCGGCCAGCACCTCCGCCCCATCGCCAAGGCGGGCGTCCAGCCGGGCAATCGCCTGTTCGGTAATGTCGATGCGGTCGAAACTGAGGATCACGACAGAGCGGTCGATGATCGCCACCGCCCCCAGGTCCTGCATCAGCTCGGCCAGAACCGGCGCGGCCGCTTCAAAGAAAAACCGCTGCTGCTCGGCATCGCGCATGCGCGTCAGCGCCCGGCTCTTGGCCTCTTGCGCCACGCGCAAATCCTCGACCCTTGTGTCAAACTCTCGGGCCAGGTCGCGAAAGCTGGCCGGGGGCAGGTTTGCCCGGCGTTCGGTCAAGAGCCGTTCTTCCGCTTCCAGCGCCGCCTCCAGACGGCGGTTCTCGGCAATCAGGTCATTTGACGCCGCGTCGATCCGCGCCTGAATCGCCTGCCCCATCAGCGTCTCTTCGAACAGTCGCGTCCGGTCAAGCGTCACGACCGCCGATTGCATGGCAGGCATCTGTTCTTGTGCCTGCTCCGGGGCTTCTGTCTGCGCCATCCCCGGCCCGGCACAGGCCAGAACCAACAGAACGGACGCACGCAGACCGGCCCGGATCATCAGAACCGGGTCGAAATCGTCAGATCGAAGGGCTGATCCTTGTCATACTCCTCTTTCTTCAACGCTTTTGAGAAATTGAAGCGCAAGGGCCCGATCGGCGCATCCCACAGCACCGAGACGCCAACCGCCGCACGCGGGTTAAACCCGGTATCAATCGGATTATTGTCGGCATCAAAGACATCGCCCTTCAGACCCCAGACCGAACCGACATCCAAGAACAGACCTCCGCTGATCCCGTATTCCTCGGGCAGGCCCAGCGGAAAGTCAGCCTCAAACCGCGCGACGGCATAGAAATTGCCGCCCAGAGCGTCATCGGTCACCGTATCGCGCGGGCCGATGCCGTTGCCTTCAAAGCCCCGGATCTTGCTGTTGCCGAAGTAGCGCTCGGTGACGCGGGTGCTGTATCCGCCCAGCGGTGAAATCGCCCCGGCCTCGAAAATGGCGCGCAAAGTGACATCTTCGTTCAGGATCTTGCGTTCGGCCAGCGCCTGCACTTCGTTAGAAATATACTTGGCATCACCGCCAAGCCCGGCAAAATCCTGGCTGAAGCGGAACACCACGCCGCGATCCGGGCTCAGACCACCGATCCGCGTGTCATAGCTGTAGGTATAGCCGACGGCCGAGGTGAACTCGCCGTCGCGCGCGGATTCAGCCTCAAGCGTCGGGTTCACTTCTATCGTGCCGCCAACGTCCTTGCCCTCATACCCCTTGATTGTGTTCTTCGACAGGCCATAGCGCAGTTCCAGACGGCTGACGTCACCCACCGGGAAGGACAGCGCCACGCGCGTGCCAACATTGGCGGTATCATAGATCGCGTTCTTCTGGCTGGTCACGTTGTAGAACGCGCCCAGCGACAGCGACAGATCGCGCCCCAGAAACGCCGGTTCGGTGATCGAGATCGACGACGACGTGCTGTCGGTCCCGGTGGAAACGGCCACAGACAGTGCCTGCCCGCGCCCGAGGAAGTTCGATTCCGAAAAGCCGATGTTCACCCCGATCCCGGATTCCACCCCGTAGCTTGCGCCAAAGGACAGCGACCCGGTGGGCTGCTCTTCAACGTTCACATCGACGATCACCTGATCAGACGCCGATCCGGGCCGGGCATTGACCTGCGCGTCCGAGAAAAAGCCAAGTGCCCGGATGCGCTCGGCCGACTGGCGCACTTCGCGCGGGTTGAAGGGGTCGCCTTCTGCGCTGCGGAACTGACGGCGGATCACCTGATCCAGCGTTGTGGTATTGCCCTCGATGTCGATGCGCTCCACGAACACCCGCTCGCCCCGCACCAGCGCGAATTCAAGATCCAGCGTGCCGGTCCGATCATTGCGGGTGATGCGCGGATCGACACGCACAAAGGTCAGCCCCTTGCGCAGTGCCAGATTTTCCATCCGCGCAATGGTGTTTTCCACGACCACCGGCGAGTAAGGCACGCCCGAGCGCACCCGCGACAATGCACCGAATTCGGCGGCATCCAGACCTTCGATCTCGGACACGGTGGTCACGCCGCCGAACCGGTATTGCCGCCCTTCACGGATCGCAAAGCTGACAAAGACGGCATCGCGTTCCCGCGCCACTTCGGCCGAAGCATCGGTGACCTGAATGTCGACATAGCCGCGCGCCAGATAGAAATCGCGCAGCAACTGCTTGTCCAGCTCCAGCCGTTCCGCCACGAAGGTATCGCGCTGGATCAGGGTCCGCAAAAGCCCGGCCTGCTTGGTTTCCAGCACCTGCCGCAGACGGCGGTCGCTGAAGGCGCGGTTGCCGATGAACGACAACCGCTCAATTTCCGTCACGCGGCCTTCGGTGATCTCGAACGCCAGATCGACCCGGCCTTCGCTGCGGCGGATCAGCTTCGGCGTCACCGTCGCGGCAATCCGGCCCCGGGCACGATAGGCCTCGCCAATCGCTGCCGCATCCGCCTCGGCCACGCTGGGCGAATAGACCCTGCGCGCCTGCGACTGGATGATGCCGGCCAGATCCTCATCGCTCAGGCGCTTGTTGCCTTCAAAGTTGATGATGTTGACAATCGGGTATTCCTGAACGCGGATGACCAGCTGCCCGCCCTGCGGCACTATTTCAACGGTCTGGAACAGACCCGAGCGGACCAGCCCCTGATAGGCATCATTCAGCCCGCCCTGCGACAGGGCCTGCCCCCGCCTGATTCCGGCAAAGCCCAGGATTGTGGCATTGTCGACGCGCTGATTGCCTTCGATCACGACCTGATCAAAGGCATATTGCTGCGCGAAGGCGGGCGCGAAGATCGCCGCCGAAGCCGTTGCAGTGGAAAGAAAAAGCGCGGTCAGAATGCGCTTGCGGACTGCCGCCTTGCCATGCGCCACGCGTTTCGCGGCACCCGCTGTATTGTGCATGACTGCGCCCCATATCAACAAACTGTTGTGTCTTCACTAGACGGAAGTGCGGGGCTTGTCAAAGCGTTGGACGCATGTGTGACACAGCAGTTAACGGCCGTTGCCCACATGCTGCAGATGGTTAAGACAGGCAAGGGCGCGGGTCATGCCCCGCCCAGGCTGCACCAGCGACACCGCAGTCACGTTCAGGGCTGAACCAGAGTGCTGCCCAAAAATGCGCCAGCCAGCAGGCCGGCCACGACTGTGCCCATGGTGAAGATCCTGTCAGCGTTCAGCCAGACCAGAAACGACAGCCCACGATATCCTTGCACAACCATTTGCATGACGAACCCTCCTGCACTGCGCGAAGGGTAACGCGTCAATATGGCCCGATTACGGCGTCGGGCCCTTTGGCTTACGGGCAGAACAGGTCATTGGTCAGCGCAAACACCATCAGCGACAACAAAAGCGCCAGGCCCACCGTCATCATCACCTGCAAGGCCCTATCCGATGGTGGTTTGCCCGTTACCGCCTCATAGGCGTGAAACACCAGATGTCCGCCATCCAGCACCGGAATCGGGAACAGGTTCATCAACCCCACCGCAACCGACAACAGCGCGATGAACTGGATGAAGGTTTCCACCCCTTGGCTCGCCGCCGCCCCCGAGCTTTCGGCAATTCCGATCGGGCCGCGCAGGTTGCAGCTGGAAATCTTGCCCGCCACCATATGCCAAAGCCCCGAAAGCGATGTGGTGGCGATGCGCCAGGTCTGCTCACCGGCGATGCCCACCGCCTCGAACACGCCGGGATGCCGGATTTCCGGCTCGAACCCCAGCCCGCCGTTCAGCCCGATCAGCCAGCGGGTCTCGAACCCGCCTTCGCGTTTGGGCAGGTCCATCTGGCGCGGGGTCAGCATGGTTTCAAACGTGTCGCCCGCCCGCCAGACCGTCAGGTTGAGCGCGCTGCCTTCGGCTCCGGCCACCAAGGCGGGCAGTTCCGAAAACACCGTGACCGGCACACCGTCCACCGCCAGAATGACATCGCCGGTCAGCAGACCGGCATCGAACGCTGCACTTTGCGGCTGCACGCCTGATGCCAGTGCCGGCAAGGGATGCGGGCCGTCAAAGCTCAGCTCCTGCCCCGCACGCTCCACCGTATAAGCTACCGAAGGCGCGTTGGGCAGATCGCCCGACACCTGGACCAGACTCGTCAGATCGGGGGTGTCCACCCCGTTGATCGCCAGAATGCGGTCGCCCGGCTGCAACTGCTGGCCCTCAAACGGCAGCGGTGTGACCTCGCCCACCAGCGTTTCATCACTGAACACCCCCGACCACAGCACCAGCCCGGTCAGGATCAGCAGCGCCGAGATGAAATTGAACACCGGCCCCGCCGCCACGGTCAGCGACCGCGCCCACAGCGGCGCGCCATGCATCGTGCGCCGCCGTTCCGTTTCGGACAGGGTCGAGATCGCCTCACCATCCTTGCCGGATGCGGCATTGCTGTCGCCCATGAACTTGACATAGCCGCCGAAAGGCAGCGCCGCGACCTGCCACCGCGTGCCCCGGCTGTCGACCCGCGAATACAGGATCGGGCCAAAGCCAAGGCTGAACACCTCGGCATGGATGCCGGTCCAGCGGCCCACGATGTAATGGCCATATTCATGGATCGCCACGATGATCGACAGCGCCACGATAAAGGCGATCACGGTCCAGACAAGACCGCCAAAGCTGGGAACAAGACCAATCAGATCCAAGTTCTATCCTTCATTCCATATGGGCCACAGGGGGCCACAAAATCACGTCGCGCGCCGCTGCGCCAGCAGGTGCGCGGCTTCACCGGCCCTCACCCGCGCAAGATGGTCTGCGCCTTGAATGTCCTCAAGGGTCATCACGTCAGATTCAAGGCACATCTCCGGCATAACCCTGGCAAGCGTGTCTTCGACCACGCCCGCCATGTCCATGAACCCGATGCCGCCGTCCAAAAACCGGTCCAGCGCGATTTCCTTGGCAGCATTGAACACCGCGCCCGCAAGGCCGCGCGCCGCCATCACCTCGCGGCACAGCCGCAGCGCCGGGTAGCGCGCAAGGTCGGGCGCGCGGAAGCTGAGCGTGGCAATCTGTGCAAGGTCAAGCCGCGCTATGGGCAAGGGCGCGCGTTCGGGCCAGTTCAGCGCATAGCCGATGGCATGGCGCATGTCGGGTGCCCCCAGATGCGCCATCATCGCGCCGTCCTGATAACCGACCAGCGAGTGAATCAGCGATTCCGGGTGGATGATCACTTCGATCTGGTCAGGCGATACGCCAAAAAACTCTCGCGTTTCAATGACTTCCAGCGCCTTGTTGAACATGGACGCCGAATCGATGGTGATGCGTTGCCCCATCGCCCAGTTCGGATGCGCCAGCGCCTCTTTGACAGTCGCCTGCGCCAGTGCCTCCAGCGGCCAGTCGCGCAAAGCCCCCCCGCTCGCGGTCAGGATAATGCGTTCAACGCAGGCGATATCCTCACCCACCAAAGCCTGAAAGATCGCAGAATGCTCGGAATCGACGGGCAGAATCCGCGCGCCATGCGCCGCCGCCGTCGCCATCAAGAGCGGTCCCGCGGTCACCAGACTTTCCTTGTTGGCCAGCGCCAGCGTGCCCCCGTGACGCAGGGCGCGCAGACCCGGAACAAGGCCCGCGGCCCCCACAATCGCGCTCATCACCCAATCGGCGGGGCGGTCGGCGGCTTCGGCAATGGCGCCGTCCCCTGCCGCCGCCGCGACGCCCGATCCGGCCAGCGCCGCGCGCAGGTCGGGCAGACAGCTCTCATCCGCGCAGACCGCCACCTCGGCACGCAAGCTGCGCGCCATCTCGGCCAGCCGCGCCACATTGCGCGCCCCGGTCACTGCCACGGTGCGGAACGCTTCCGCCCCGCCTGCGCGTGTGATCAGGTCAAAGGTGCTTTCCCCCACCGACCCGGTGGCGCCAAAGATCGAAATGCTGCGCACCCTCACCCCCCCAAAGGCCCGGGCATCGGCAGCGAGGTGAACAGCCCCAGCAGCATCACCAGCCCAACCGCCCCGATCAGTGCATCGAACCGGTCCAGAAACCCGCCATGCCCGGGAATCAGCGTCGAGGAATCCTTCACCCCCGACCGCCGCTTGATCCAGCTTTCGACAATATCGCCCAACTGTCCGGCAAAGGCGACAAAGGGCGCCAGCGCCACCGCCATCCACGGCGCATGTCCGGTCGCCACAAAGATCAGCGAGACACCGATCGCGCCGACCCAGCCCGCCACTGTGCCAGACCATGTTTTCTTGGGGCTGATCGCGGGCCAGAACTTCGGCCCGCCCACGATGCGCCCGACGAAATAACCCATCACATCCGACACGATCACAATCGCCACCAGCCACAGGATCGCCGGCATCCCCGGAGTGCGCAGCTCGATCAACCCATAACCCGCCACCATGATCGCAATGCCGTAAACAGTTGCAATCTGCCGGTCACGTCGCGGCGACAGGGCCAGCGCGAGCCCCGGCAAAATCAACAGGGTCGTGGCCAGATCATCGCGGAACAGCTCGGCCCCGGCCAGACAGGCGGCGGCAAACAGCCCCATGGCCAGTGGTGTCCGCCGGCGCCCCGGCGCGGTCATGTTGGCAAGTTCCCAAAACATCACCCCGGTCAGCGCGATAACCAGAAGCGAAAACGGCGTCCCGCCCAGCCACAGCTCTCCGGCACCGACCGCCAGCATGAAGGCGGCGGAAATCGCCCGCTTCTTCAGATCCCCCCAGCGGGCAATAGCCTCCGTCATCCGCTGGCCACCCCGCCATAGCGCCGCTCGCGGTTGCCAAAGCGCGACATGATCTGTGCCAGTTCTGCCGGAGAGAAATCGGGCCACAGCGTCGGGGTGAATTCATACTCGGCATAGGCCGCCTGCCAAAGCAGGTAATTCGACGTTCGGGTTTCGCCACTGGTGCGGATCACCAGGTCCGGGTCCGGCAGATCAGCCGTATCCAGCCGCGACCCGATCAGCGCATCGGTCACCGCCTCGGGTGCCAACCGCCCTGCCGCCACATCGGCGGCCAGACCGCGCATGGCGCGGGTCAGCTCATCGCGCCCGCCATAATTGATCGCAACCGTCAGGTTCAGCCGGGTGAACCCTGCCGTCCGCGCCTCGATCCCCGCCATCAGCGCGCGCAGCCTGGGGTTCAGCGGGCTGCGGTCGCCGATAAAGCGCATCCGCACGCCCTCGGCGGCCAGCCGGTCGGCCTCGCGCTCGATGTAGCGCGCGAAAATAGACATCAGCCCGACCACCTCTTCGGTCGACCGCTTCCAGTTCTCGGTGGAAAACGCATAGATCGTCAGCCAGCGGATGCCCAGATCGGGGGCGCAGCGGACAATCTCCTTGACCCGCTCGGCCCCCTTGCGGTGCCCGACCAGACGGGGCCAGCCGCGGTTTGTGGCCCAGCGACCATTACCATCCATGATGATCGCGACATGTTCTGCCGGCCGGGGCAGCTTGTGATCTGCCGATGTGGTGGAAGCCAAGCCCCTGTCCCTTTTCCCGAAACCTGCCCGGATACTTTCCCGGATACCAAAACCAACAACGGGCGCGGCCCCTCCTCTGGCCCCGCCCGTCACACCCTGTGTCAGACCTGCATGATCTCGGCCTGCTTGCCTTCCAGCGTCTGATCGACAAGTTTGATATACTTGTCGGTCATGTCCTGCACTTCCGCTTCCCAGAACTTCACGTCATCTTCCGACAACCCGTCGCCCTTGGCCTTCTTGATCTGGTCCATCCCGTCGCGCCGCAGGTTGCGCACCGCGACCC
Source organism: Pseudotabrizicola sediminis (assembly GCF_004745575.1). Taxonomy (GTDB): domain Bacteria; phylum Pseudomonadota; class Alphaproteobacteria; order Rhodobacterales; family Rhodobacteraceae; genus Pseudotabrizicola; species Pseudotabrizicola sediminis. Next base: position 286,063 of record NZ_RPEM01000001.1, read on the forward strand.
GGGCGTGTTCGGCGTAGCCTGCCGCCACCTTGGTCAGTTCCTTGCGGCGCTGCTCGTTCAGCTCTGGGATCGGCAGCATGATGATGGTGCCATTGGTTTGCGGGTTGATGCCAAGCCCCGACTCGCGAATGGCCTTTTCGACCTTGTTGACCATCGCCTTGTCCCACACATTGACCGTCACCATCCGGGGTTCGGGCACGTTGACGGTGCCCAGCTGGTTGATCGGGGTCATCTGGCCGTAGGCATCCACCTGAATCGGTTCCAGCATCGAGCCTGAGGCGCGCCCGGTGCGCAGGCTTGCAAATTCGGTGCGCAGGGCGTTGATCGCGCCATCCATGCGGCGGGTCAGATCTTCGGTGTCCAGTTCAAAATCGTCAGCCATCGGTTCATTCCTTCGTCAGCGTCCGGGCATTTGTGGGTCTGCCGGGCGTTTTTTACGTTCTATAAGCCAAGCCGGGGCATGGGTATAGCCCCGCCGGAACCCGCAGGTGCGCCCGTGTCAGTCATGCACGATTGTATAGGTGCCCTGCCCCGCCATGATCCCCTTGAACCCGCCGGGTTCGGACAGTGCAAACACCACCAGCGGCATGCGGTTGTCACGGCACAGCGCAATGGCCGAAGCGTCCATCACCTTGAGGTTGCGCTGCAGCACATCATCATAGGTGATATCGGCATAGCGCTTGGCATCGGGGTTCAGCTTGGGGTCGCTGTCATAGATGCCATCGACGTTCTTGCCCATGAAGATCGCCTCACAGGCCATTTCCGAAGCGCGCAGCGCGGCGGCGGTGTCGGTGGTGAAATAGGGGTTGCCGGTGCCGGCAGCAAAGATGCACACCCGCTTTTTCTCAAGGTGCCGCACCGCGCGGCGCCGGATATAGGGCTCGCACACCTGATCCATCGGGATCGCGCTGATCACCCGCGTATAAACACCCAGCGATTCGAGCGCCGCCTGCATGGCCAGCGCGTTCATCACCGTGGCCAGCATCCCCATGTAATCGGCCGTCGTGCGCTCCATCCCTTGCGCGCTGCCTTGCAGGCCGCGAAAGATATTGCCGCCGCCGATCACCATGCAGATCTCGACGCCCAGATCATGCACCGCCTTGATCTCGCGCGCGACACGTTCCACCGTGGGCGGGTGCAGACCATAGGCCTGATCGCCCATCAACGCCTCACCCGAGATTTTCAGCATCACACGGTCGTATTTCACGCCACCATCAAGGGTCGCTATGGTCATGGGTGTTCCCCGCATCTTCGTTTTGCAATTGGACTGCCGCGCAAACTGTCGCAAAACGGGGCCGGGTTCAACCTGTGACTGCCGTTGCGGCGGGGGTTTCACACCTCCAGACCCCCGTGGGATATTTAAGGACTGAAAATGAGGCTGGCAGGAATATCGCGTGAAGCCCCGGTGCTGATCGCCGGACCGACCGCCAGCGGCAAGTCAGGGCTGGCGATGGAACTGGCGGCGCGCGATGGCCGTAGAATCGTGAATGCCGACGCCTTGCAGGTTTACGGCTGCTGGCGGCTGTTGACCGCGCGGCCATCGGTGGCGGACGAAGCAGCGTTGCCGCATGCGCTTTATGGTCATGTGGCGCGGGATCAGCCCTATTCCGTCGGCCATTGGCTGCGCGAGGTGCAGGGCTGGCTGGACCGCCCGGTGGTGATCGTGGGCGGAACCGGATTGTATTTTCTGGCCTTGACCGAAGGTCTGGCAGAGGTGCCGGCGATTCCGCCACAGGTGCGCGCCGAGGGTGATGCGCTGCGCACCACCGACCTGCCCGCGATGGTGGCAGCGCTTGACCGCGAAACCGCCGCGCGCATCGACCTGGCCAATCCCGCCCGCGTGCAGCGCGCTTGGGAGGTGTGGCGCACCACCGGCCGGGGGCTGGCCGCGTGGCAGGCCGACACGCCCGCCCCGCTGATCGCGCGCGATCAGGCCGAGGCTTTGGTGCTGCGCCCGCAGGTGGACTGGCTCAACAGCCGGATCGACCGGCGATTCGATCAGATGATGGCGCAGGGCGCCTTGGATGAGGTACGGGCCGAATTGCCGCATTGGCAGCCGCAGCGCCCTTCGGCCCGGGCCATCGGCGCGCCCGAACTGATCGCACATCTGCAGGGGCAGATGCCGCTGCACACGGCGGTAGACGCAGCCAAACTGGCCAGCCGCCAATATGCCAAACGCCAGCGCACCTGGCTGCGCAACCGGATGCGCGACTGGCGGGCGGTTGTGCCGGACTGAGGCACCCGCCATCATCGGCAGAATACTGCCGGGGGCGGCAAGTTATCCACAGTGGCGGCTTTGATCTGTGGACAAGGTCATAATTCTGCTTGGGTTGGCCGCCATGCCCTGTTTATCTGTCCCCAGTCAAAAAAAATGAGCAGGACGCCATGAACGATCACCCTGCCCGGCATGCCCTTGTTGTCCCGAACGCTTCGACGGCCCTGTCGCAGTTGCGTGTCACCGCCATTCCCCGCCTCGCCTCTGGCGGGCGCTGGCGGGTAGAGGCGATGCGCGCCATTTCCGAGCCGATGTTGTTGTGGTTCACCAAAGGTCAGGGCCGCATCACCATTGCCGGTGTCACCCGGGGCTATACCGCACACAATGCGGTGTTCATTCCGCCCGGCGTGATGCACGGGTTTGAGGTAGGGCCGCAGGTCTTTGGCACGGCTGTGTTTTTTGGCCGGGACAGTGGCGTCATCCTGCCCGAAACAGCACAGCACCTGCGCATCCGCGAAGTGCATGCCCAGCAGGAAATCAACGTCATCCTTGATTCGCTGCAACGCGAGATTGACAGCGACATTCCAGCCCATGACCGGGCCACCCTGCATTATCTGGGCTTGCTGGGCGTCTGGCTGGAACGGCAGGCGGTCAAGGCCGCGCCCGACACCCCCAAACCCGATGCCGCGCGCCGTCTGGTGGCACGCTACACCACGCTTCTGGAACGCGATTTCCGCACCGGGGCCGGGGTGGGCGAGTTTGCCGCCGCCCTTGGCGTCACCCCCACCCACCTGACCCGCTGCTGCCGCATCGCCTGCGGGCGGTCCGCGATCGAGGTGTTGCAGGACCGCCGTATCTTTGAGGCGCGCCGGATGCTGGCCGAAACCCGCATGCCGGTCGCCCGCATCGGCGAGGCGCTTGGCTTTACCTCGCCCGCTTATTTTACGCGCTCTTTCCAGCACCTGACCGGGCGTTCCCCCACCGCCTTCCGACGCGAAGTTTAGCGTTCAAAGGTTTGAAACCCGGCCCCAATCCGGAAGCCGGTTCAGATTATTTTCCCGCCAGCGGTCGACAAGATGTCGGTTTTGCGGCACAAAGGGGCGAGTTCGGGCGTTGACGCCTGACGTAAAGTATTGCGCAATGGGGCCAATGCCCCGGCGCAACCCTGCCTGCGCCGGGCAAGAACAGACTGGTCATTGCCCCACCGGGGCACAGTCCGGCGCAACCGTCAAAACAATAACAAGATGGCTCTGCCATCAGGGAGACATATGATGACGATCAAGACCGAGATGCTGCATCCGGCCGCGACCATGCTTGCCAGCGAAGTGCGCGCCGGCACCCTCAGCCGCCGCGAATTCATGACCCGCACCACCGCTCTGGGCGTCACCGCGACCGCCGCCTATGCCCTGCTGGGGCTTGATGCCCCGGCACGGGCGCAGGCCGCTGCAACCGGCGGCACCCTGCGCGTCGGAATGGAGGTAAAGGCCCAGAAAGACCCGCGCACCGCCGACTGGCCGCATATCTCCAACGTCTATCGTGGCTGGCTGGAATATCTGGTGCAGTACAACCCCGATGGCACCTTCGAGGGCCGCCTGCTTGAATCGTGGGAGGCGAACGAAGACGCCACCCAATACACGCTGCGCGTCCGCCCCGGTGTCACCTGGAACAACGGCGATGTGTTTACCGCCGATGATGTGGTGCGCATGTTCACCCGCTGGACCGATGCCTCGGTCGAAGGCAATGCCATGGCCTCGCGCTTCCTCGGTCTGGTCGATGACAACACCAAGGCCCTGCGCGATGGCGCCGTGGTCAAGATCGACGACATGACGGTACAACTGGTGATGTCGATGTCGGATGTGGCGGTTATCGCCAACCTGTCCGACTATCCGGCGGCGGTGGTGCATTCGTCCTACGTCGATGGGTCTGACCCCTCGGCCAACCCGATCGGCACCGGACCTTACCTGCCGACCGAAGTGGCCGTGGGCCAGCGCGCCATCCTGACCCGCAATGAAGGCCACAACTGGTGGGGCGGCACCGCGCCGCTGGACGCGATCCACTACATCGACTTCGGCACCGACCCCGCCGCCATGGTGGCGCTTGCCGGTTCGGACGAGATCGACTGCAACTACGAATCCACCGGCGAATTCATCGACGTGCTGGACAGCATTGGCTGGAAAAAGCTGGAAGCCGTCACCGCATCGACCATCGTGATGCGGATGAACTCGGCCAATGGCGATCTTTACAAGGACAAGGCCGTGCGTCAGGCCATCCAGAAAGCCGTCGATCCGGCGGTTATTCTGGAACTGGGCTACAACGGGCTTGGCACCACGGCAGAAAACCACCACGCCTGCCCGGTTCACCCGGAATATGCAGAAATCCCGGCACAGACCATCGACCCTGCCGGCCTGCGCCCGGCGCTGGAAGCCGCCGGCATGGCCGACACCGAATTCGAGCTGATCTCGCTTGATGATGGCTGGGAAGCGGCCTCGACCGATGCCGTGGCAGCCCAACTGCGGGATGCGGGTGCCAATATCAAGCGCACGGTGATGCCGGGGTCGACCTTCTGGAACGACTGGCAGAAATACCCGTTCTCGTCGACCACCTGGAACCACCGCCCGCTGGCGGTGCAGAACATGGCGCTGGCCTATACCTCCACCGGCTCGTGGAACGAGACCGGCATGGCCAACCCCGAGTTTGACGCCGCCATGGCGCAGGCCCTATCGCTGGCCGATGCCGATGCCCGGCGCGAAGTGTCGGCAACGCTGCAAACCATCCTGCAGGACGAAGGCTATATCATCCAGCCGTTCTGGCGCTCGCTCTACCGCCACGCGCGCGACGGGGTGAATATCGACATGCATCCGTCGTTCGAGCATCACCATTACAAGTGGTCGCTGGACGCCTGATCCTGCCCCTGGGGATCGCGGCTTGCCTGCCGCGATCCCCAGCCCGCTAAGCCAGTCCTCCCGTCACCCTTTGCTGTCCCCTGCAAGGGAAGGATAAAGCCATGCTGCCGTTTCTGTTGCGCCGGGTCGGCGTGATGATCCTGACTGCGCTGACGCTCAGTTTCGTCGTGTTTTCCCTGACCAACCTTGCCCCCAATCTGGAAAAGCTGGCCCGCACCGAAGGTTCGGTCCGCATGTCGGATGAGGCGGTGGACTCGTGGATCATCAACAACGGCCATGGCGGGCTGATGATCACCCGCTACGGCCAATGGCTCGGCGTCGTGCCCGGCTGGACCCGAACCGATGACAAGGGGGTGACGCGCGGCCGCTGCATTCAGGGCGCGGTCACCGCCGAGGACGCCCCCCGCTTTTGCGGCATCCTGCAGGGCGACTGGGGCACCTCGACCGTGTTCCGCGAGCCGGTGGCCAAGACCGTCACCGACAAGCTGGCCTCCACCGGCTGGCTGATGCTCTGGGTGATGCTGGTGATGGTGCCGGTCTCGCTGATCATCGGCGTGATGTCGGGCATGCGCGAAGGCAGCCGCACCGACCGGGTGCTGTCCACCTTTGCCATCGCCACCACCGCCACGCCGGAATATGTCTCGGGCGTGATCCTTGTGGTGATCTTTGCTTCGGCCACCACCGGGATTTCGCCCATCCTTGCCGAATGGGGCTGGATCAGCGGGCGCACGCTGTTTCTGGGCACCGCCACATCCGCCATCGACCAGATCACCTTCTGGAACTTTGCCCTGCCGGTGATGACCATCGCGCTCTACGGCATCGGCTATATCGCCCGGATGACGCGGGCCTCGATGACCGAGGTGATGACGCAGCAATACATCCGCACCGCGCGGCTGAAAGGCGTGGCCTTCCATCAGGTGATCGTGAAACACGCCCTGCGCAACGCACTGATCGCGCCTTTCACGGTGATCATGCTGCAGTTCCCCTGGCTGCTGAACGGCGTGGTGATTGTGGAGACGCTGTTCAACTACAAGGGCTTCGGTTGGACATTGGTGCAGGCCGCCGGCAACAACGACATCCAGCTGCTGCTGGCCTGTTCGGTGGTGGCGGTCTTTGTCGTGCTGGTCACGCAGCTGATTTCTGACGTCGGCTATGTCTTCCTGAACCCCCGCATCCGGCTGAGCTGAGGAATACGCGTATGGAACCCCTCTCGTGGCCGATGATCTTTGCCAAGATGGCCGTGCAGTTCTGGCCGGTCTGGGCCGCACTGGTCGCGACCGTCGTCCTGTCGCTGCAGTTCCGCCGCCGCCTGGGGCTTTACGGCAAGCTGTTTGACTCTACGGTCGGGATGACCGGCTTTGTCATCGTGATGTTCTGGGTGTTCACGGCAATCTTTGCCGACATGATCATCACCTATGATCCCATCGCCCAGTTGTCAGGCCTGAAAAACGCCCTGCCCGGCACGCCGGTCGAGGGCACGGGCCAATGGTATCTGCTGGGCGGCGACCATCTGGCGCGCGATGTGTTTTCCCGCGTGGTGATGGGCGCGCGCCGGGTGCTGACCATTGCGCCTGCCGCCACCGTCATCGCCTTCATGGTCGGCATCACCCTTGGCCTGCCCGCCGGATACTTCGGCGGCAGGCTTGATACAGGCCTCAGCTTCATCGCCAATCTGGTGCTGGCCTTCCCGGTCATCTTGCTGTTCTACCTGCTGGTCACGCCGGAAATCCGCTCCACCGGGGTGCCGATCGCGCTGGCCGCCGTGCTGTTCCTGTTCCCGGTGATCTTCGTCTCGGTCCTCCTGAACAGCCGTTTCTTCACCACGCCCGCCAAGCGCAACCTCTATGTCGGCGTCTCGCTGGCCATCGGCCTCTGGGCCTATTCCGGCCTTGCCTTCAACGCCGACCCCACCGGCATCTGGTCGATGGACCCCAACCTGCTGAACGTCTTCGTCTCGGTGGTCTTCGTCAACGCGCCAACGGTGTTCCGCATCGTGCGGGGCATCGTGATGGACCTCAAATCCCGCGACTACGTCGCCGCCGGGCAAACGCGCGGCGAGGGTGCCTGGTACATCATGCTGTGGGAGATCCTGCCCAACGCGCGCGGGCCGCTGATCGTCGATTTCTGCCTGCGCATTGGCTACACCACCATCCTGCTAGGCACGCTGGGCTTCTTCGGCCTTGGCGTCTCGCCCGAATCCCCCGACTGGGGCAGCACCATCGACGATGGCCGCCGCCTGCTTTCCATCTACCCCCACCCCGCCGTCGTGCCTGCGCTTGCCCTGATGAGCCTTGTCCTCGGCCTCAACCTCCTCGCCGACGGGCTGCGTGAAGAATCGATGCGCGACTAACACTTTTCAGTCCGAAAATACCCCGGGGGCCCGGGGGCTGGCCCCCGGCTCCACTCCCTCCCAAAGGAACTGCCACATGACCGACTGGGACCCCTCAAAACCCATCCTGGAAATCGAGAACCTCTCGATCAGCTTCTTCACGCGGGCCCGCGAGATCCCGGCGGTGATGGATTTTTCCTGCACCGTGATGCCGGGCGAATCCATGGGGCTGGTGGGCGAATCGGGATGTGGCAAATCCACCGTGGCCCTCGCTGTCATGCGCGACCTTGGCAAGAACGGGCGCATCGTTTCGGGCTCTATCCGCTTCAAGGGCCGCGACCTGACCCATATGACCGAAGAAGAGCTGCGCCACATCCGCGGCTCGGAAATCGCGATGATCTATCAAGAACCGATGGCCAGCCTGAACCCCGCCATGCGGGTGGGGGACCAACTGGCCGAGGTGCCGATGATCCATCAGGGCATGAACCGCGCCGATGCCCTGAAACTTGCCCGCCAGATCATCGCCGATGTGCGCCTGCCCGACCCTGACCGCATCTTACGCGCCTATCCGCATCAGTTGTCGGGCGGCCAGCAGCAGCGCATCGTGATTGCCATGGCGCTGATGGCCAAGCCTGCCCTGCTCATTCTGGATGAACCCACCACCGCGCTGGATGTGACGGTAGAGGCGGGGATCGTCGATCTGGTCAAGGATCTGGGCACCAAATACGGCACCTCGATGCTGTTCATCAGCCACAACCTTGGCCTGATCCTCGATGTCTGCGACCGGCTGTGTGTGATGTATTCCGGCGAGGCGGTGGAAACTGGCAATGTCATCGAAGTCTTTGACAAGATGCGCCACCCCTATACGCAGGCGCTGTTCCGTTCCATCCCGCTGCCGGGGGCCGACAAGAATTCCAGCCCGCTGATCGCCATTCCCGGCAACTTCCCCCTGCCGCATGAACGCCCCAAGGGGTGCAACTTCGGCCCGCGCTGCGATTACTTCCGCGATGGTCTGTGCAACGCGGGCGACATTCCGATGGCCCCGGTGCCCGACCACGACCGCCACGCCACCCGTTGCCTGCGCTGGAAAGACATCGACTGGGATGCCCCGCCCAAGGTCGGCAAGGTCACCGAAAAACTGCCGCGCGGGCGGCTGGTCCTGAAGATGGAGGATCTGAAGAAATACTATGCGGTGTCAGCCGGGGCCTTTGGCGGCGGCGCGGAAAAGGTGGTGAAAGCCAACGAATCGCTGTCGTTCGAGGCGCATGAAAATGAAACCCTTGCCATCGTCGGCGAATCCGGTTGCGGCAAATCCACCTTTGCCAAGGTGCTGATGGGGCTGGAAACCGCGACCAGCGGCTCGATCATGCTGTTTGACGAAAACGTGCAGGACACGCCGATCCAGGCGCGCAACACAGATACGGTGTCCAAACTGCAGATGGTGTTCCAGAACCCGTTCGACACGCTGAACCCCAGCATGACCGTGGGCCGCCAGATCATCCGCGCGCTGGAGATTTTTCAGAAGGGCACGTCTGACGCCGACCGTTCCGACATGATGCTCAATCTGCTGGATATGGTCAAACTGCCCCGCGCCTTTGCCGAACGGATGCCGCGCCAGTTGTCGGGCGGGCAAAAGCAGCGCGTCGGCATCGCACGGGCCTTTGCCGGTGGTGCCAAGGTAGTGGTGGCGGATGAGCCGGTGAGCGCGCTAGACGTGTCGGTTCAGGCCGCCGTGACCGACCTTTTGATGGACATCCAGCGCGAGAACCACACCACGCTGCTGTTCATCAGCCATGATCTGTCGATCGTGCGCTACCTGTCTGACCGGGTGATGGTGATGTATCTGGGCCATGTGGTCGAACTTGGCACCACCGATCAGGTCTTTGCCCCACCCTACCACCCCTATACCGAGGCGCTGCTGTCGGCCGTGCCCATCGCTGACACGCGCGTGAAAAAACGCCGGATCGTGCTGGAAGGCGACATTCCAAGCGCGATGAATCCGCCCCCCGGCTGCCCGTTCCAGACCCGCTGCCGCTGGAAACCCAAGGTTCCCGGCAACCTGTGCGACACCGTGCTGCCCCCCGTGCAGGTGCTGGCAGGCGGGCATCAGATCAAGTGCCATCTGTCGCGCGAAGAGCTGGCAGGGATGGAGCCGGTGATCAGCATTGCCGCCGACTAAGCAGGTGGCCTACGGGCGATCGCGCCGCGCGGGCGTATGGCACCATGGTGCAATGGTGCAATGGTGCAATGGTGCAATGGGCAGGGTCAGCCCTTGACTGTCATCACCGGCAACAGGGCGGCGGCGATGCGGCGGCCTTCTGACAACAGCACATTATAGGTGCGGCACGCCGCGGGCGAATTCATCACTTCGACCCCGATGCCCGATGCCTCCAGCAGCGTGCGGAAGGCGGCGGGCGGATGCGCGATTTCCGCCCCGGTGCCGACGAACAGCACATCGATCCGGCCCGCCAGTGACAGAGGCGTTTCCGTATCGTCAAACCCGCCCCACAGCCCGGCATCCCAAGGCGTGATCAGGCAGGCGCCGCGCAGCACATGGCCATCGACGCGGAAAAAGCCGGGGCCGTAGCCGTCAATGGCCTTGGCCGTACCATAGCTGATTTCGGTTAGGCGCATGGCGTCACGCGTCGATATTGGCGTATTCGTCCGGCGTGCCCTTCTTGGGCTTGTCGGTTCGGTCCAGCCCAATCAACAGCACCAGATTCTTGGCTACATAGACGGAAGAATAGGTGCCAATCACGATGCCGAAGGTGATGGCAAAGACAAAGCCGCGGATCACATCGCCACCAAAGATCAGCATGGCAATCAGCGCAATCAGCGTTGTGCCCGTGGTCATCAGGGTGCGCGACAGGGTTTCATTCGCCGACAGGTTCATCACATCACGCAAAGGCATGGTCTTGAACTTGATCAGGTTTTCACGCAGCCGGTCAAAGATGACCACCGTGTCGTTGATTGAATAGCCCAGGATCGTCAGCAGTGCCGCCACAATGGCCAGATCGAACTTGATCTGGAACAGCGCAAACACCCCGATGGTGATGATGATGTCATGCACCAGCGCCGCCACAGCGCCCACCGCATATTGCCATTCAAAGCGCAGCCAGATGTAGACCAGAATCGCACCAGAGGCCCCCAGCACCGCCAGAATGGCGCTCAGGATCAGCTCTCCCGAAACCTTCGGCCCCACCGATTCCACCGATGGAAAGGTGATCGACGGATCAACGGTTTTCAGCGCGGCTTCCACGATCTGAATGGTTTCCGGCGTCACAGCCTCTGACCCGTCCTGTGCGGCGATGCGGACCTGGGCCACGAACTGGTCATCATCAAAGCTGGGGTCGAACACCTCGGTGATCGCCACATCGCCCAGTTCCAGCCCGGTCATCGCGGCCCGGTAGGCGGCCACATCAACCGGTTGGTTGCTTTCGGTGCGGATCGTGGTGCCGCCCTGAAAGTCGATGCCGAAGTTCAGCCCCATCACCGCCCACAACGCCACCGAAGCCGCCATCATCAGGGCAGATATCGCCAGCGTCAGGCGCTGATAGGCAAAGAAGTTGATGGTGGTGTGTTCGGGCGCAAGCCGCAGACGAAAAGCCATGATCTTCTCCCTTACACGATGATGGTCTTGGGCCGGCGCCAGCCGATCCAGATTTCGACCAGCACCCGCGTCACGAACAATGCGGTGAAAACCGAGGTGATGATCCCGATGCCCAGCGTGATGGCAAAGCCGCGCACCGGGCCGGAACCGACCGCAAACAGCACGGTTGCGGTGATGAAGGTGGTGATATTGGCGTCAATGATCGCCGACATCGCCTTTTCATACCCCAGCTGTACCGCGCGGCCCGGATTTTTCGCATTGCGCAATTCTTCGCGGATGCGCTCAAACACCAGCACATTGGCATCCACCGCCATGCCGATGGTCAGCACAATCCCGGCGATGCCGGGCAGCGTCAGCGTGCCGCCAATGGTCGACAGCGCGCCGAACAGCAGGGCGACGTTGATGCCAAGCGCCACAGTGGCAAAGGCTCCGAACAGGCCGTAGCTGGCGATCATGAAAAACACGACCGCGCCCATGGCGATCAGCGCCGCCGTCTTGCCCGCATCGATGCTGTCCTGCCCCAACTCGGGGCCGACGGTGCGTTCTTCAAGGAATGTCAGCTCGGCCGGCAAGGCCCCGGCGCGCAGCAGCACCGCCAGTTCCGTGCTTTCCTCTATACTGAACGATCCGGTGATGATGCCCGAGCCACCGGCGATATGGCTCTGGATCACGGGGGCAGAGATCACCTCGGAATCCAGAACGATGGCAAAGGGCGCACCGATATTGGCCGCCGTATAGTCGCCGAACTTGCGCGCGCCCTGCGGGTTGAAGCGGAAATTCACGGCGGGGCGATTGTTCTGGTCAAAGGCGGGCTGGGCATCGACCAGCTCTTCCCCGGTCACCACCGGGGTTTCCTCGACAATATAGAAGGTGCCCGACTCGTCCATTGACGGCAAGAGCAGGTTGCGCGCGCCGGGGCTGGCACCCGCATCGGAGGTGCGCCCGATCACCGGGTTGAAGGTCAGCTTGGCCGTGGTGCCGATCAGCGCCTTGAGTTCCGCCGCCGACCCGATGCCCGGCACCTGAATCAGAATGCGGTCAGACCCCTGCCGTTGGATCGTGGGTTCGCGCGTGCCCACCTCATCGACCCGGCGGCGCACGATCTCAAGGCTTTGCTGAATGGTGCGGTCGTCGGTGGCGCTGCGTTCGGCCTGCGACAGCTGGATCACAATTTCCAGCCCTTCGGCGCTTACGTCGATGTCGTTCTGGCCCACGCCGGTCAGGCTGACCACCGGGGTGGCCAGCGCACGCACCGACCCAAGCGCAGCCGCCATGCCCCCGGCTTCGGAAATAGCCACCCGCAGGGTGCCGTCGGGGCTGGGCAGGCGACGCACATTGCCCACCGCATCGCGCTGGTCGCGCAACGCGTCGCGCACTTCGGGCCACAGCGCATCCATCCGCGCGGTGTACACGTCTGCGACCTGCACCTCGGCCAACAGATGCGCGCCGCCGCGCAGATCGAGACCAAGGTTCACCAATGCTGATGGCAGGAAGTTCGGCCACAGGTCCAGATCGGCCTGCTGGTCCGGCGTGGCAGTGCCACCGGCGGCTTCCACCGCCGCCCGCGCGTCATTGTGACGCTCGATGTTACTGTAGTTCAGGTTGGGTGCAGCCGCGACGATACCCCATGCGCAAATGGCAAGAATGATCACACGCTTCCACAGCGGTATGGCGTTCATCGCTGGCTTCCCCTTCAGGCGGCGGCTGGTTCGGTCTTGTTCATGACCGACACGATCGTCGCCTTGACGATCTTGACCTTCACGTTGTCGGCGATTTCGACCACAATCGTGCCGTCCTCGTTCACATGGGTCACCTTGCCCACGATGCCGCCTTGGGTCAGCACCTGATCACCCCGGCGCAATGCCTCAACCAGCGCCTTGTGCTCTTTGAGTTTTTTCTGCTGCGGGCGGATCAGCAGGAAATACATGATCCCGAAAATCAGGATCAGCGGCACAAAGCTGGTGAAAGCAGCAGCGCCGCCACCGGCGGCCTGAGCAAAGGCGGGTGTTGCGAACATGGGCATCCTCATCACTGTCGGCGGGGAAAACCCCCGGATTTCATTGCCGCGCACCCTACATATCGGGACGCACGGGTGCAAGACGGGCCCGTCTGCGACCCTTGGCCTGCCATATATGCGGGGCGGGCGCGGATTGGTAGAGCCATGGGGCGCTTTTCGCACCCCCTTTTTCCGCGTGGCCAATTGGGGCATAAGCGCCGCAGACACAGCAAGAGGCCATCATGCACGACATCAAAGCCATCCGCGAAAACCCCGAAGCGTTCGACGCCGCACTGGCCCGCCGGGGATTGTCCGCGATGTCGTCCGAGATTCTGGCGCTGGATGCCGACCGCCGTGCCAAGATCGTGGCGGCGGAAACCGCGCAGGCCGAACAGAACCGTGCCTCCAAAGAAGTGGGGGCTGCCAAGGCCCGCGGCGATGACGCCGAGTTTGAGCGCCTGCGCGCATTGGTGGCACAGACCAAGGCCGACATCGCGCGATTGACCACCGAGGCGGGCGAGCAGGACGTTGCCCTGCGCGACCTTCTGATGGGCATTCCCAACCTGCCGCTGGCCGAAGTGCCCGATGGCAAGGATGAGGCGGATAACGTCGAGGTCCACCGCTGGGGCACCCCGCGCGCCTTTGACTTCCCGCCGCGCGAGCATTTCGACATCGCGGGCGTCAAACCCGGCATGGATTTTGAGACTGCCGCCAAACTGTCGGGCAGCCGCTTTGTGGTCCTGAAAGGCGCCGTGATCCGCGTCCACCGCGCTTTGGCGCAGTTCATGCTCGACACGCATATCGAAGAGCATGGCCTGCAGGAGATGTGGACGCCCGTTCTGGTGAAGGACGAGGCGATGTATGGCACCAACCAGCTGCCCAAATTCGCCGAAGACAGCTACCAGACCACCAACGGCTGGTGGCTGATCCCGACCTCCGAGGTCACCCTGACCAACACCGTTGCAGGCGACATTCTGGATGAAAGCGCCCTGCCCATCCGCATGACCGCCCATACCCAATGCTTCCGGTCCGAAGCGGGAAGCGCGGGCAAGGACACCTCCGGCATGCTGCGCCAGCACCAGTTCGAGAAGGTGGAGATGGTCACCATCTGCACCCCCGACACCCATCTGGCCGAGCAAGACCGGATGCGGGCTTGCGCCGAGGCCATTCTGGAGAAGCTGGAAATCCCCTACCGCACCGTGGTGCTGTGCACCGGCGACATGGGGTTCGGCGCGCAGCGCACGTTTGACCTTGAGGCATGGTTGCCCGGCCAGAACACCTACCGCGAGATTTCCTCTGTCTCCACCTGCGGCCAGTTTCAGGCCCGGCGGATGAACGCCCGCTTCCGCGCACCCAAAACTGAAACCGGGGGGGGCAAGCCGGATTTTGTGGCCACCCTCAACGGCTCTGGCCTTGCCGTGGGGCGCTGCCTGATTGCGGTGCTGGAAAACGGCCAACAGGCCGATGGCTCGGTCGATCTGCCCGGCGTGCTGCATCCCTATCTTGGCGGGCGTACAAGAATCACCGCAGACGGCGTGCTTGCGTGAAACGAAAGTCCCGACAGCGCGTTTGTCCCCTGACATCACAACAAGGCCAGCCATGACCCTTCGCGCCATCCTTCTGATCCTCGCCACGCTTGCCTTTGGCATCGCCCCCTTCGTCACGCCGCCCTTCACCGGCTATGACCCCAGCGATTTTCCAGTGCAGATCGCCGATCCTTCGGTGCAACCGGCGGGCTATGCGTTCTCGATCTGGTCGGTGATCTATCTGTGGCTGATTGCGCATGCCATTTATGGCTTCTGGAAACGGGCCCATAGTGCGGATTGGGATGAGGTGCGCATCCCCCTGCTCGCGTCGCTTTTGATCGGCACGGTCTGGCTGGCCATCGCCAACGCCTTCCCGCTGCTGGCAACTGTCGGCATCCTGTTCATGCTGGCGACAGCCATGGTCGCCTTCCTGCAGGCCGATGAATTCTATGACCGCTGGATGCTGTCGGCCCCACTGGCGATCTATGCGGGCTGGCTCTCGGCCGCCGCTGCCGTGTCGGTGGGTGTGGCTTTGGCGGGATATGGAATACTGGGTGACAGCGAAAGCGCGGTCGTGATGATCGCCATTGTCGTGGCAGTCGCCGGCATGGTGCAATGGCTGCGGCCCTGTATGCCGGTCTATGGAATCACCGTGGTCTGGGCGCTGATCGGTATCATCGTCAGCAATGCCGACACCAATCTGCTGGTGGCCACCACCGCCGCCTCTGCCGCCGCCGCCATGGCCGCGATCACCTTCTACGCATGGCACAAGCGCCGCATCGCGCTCTGACGCGTCGCCTCGTCGCCATCCCCTCGGGCACGATGCCCGCAAACCTGCGGCAAAGACTCCGCCGCCGCTTGACCTCCCACGCGCGCTAGGGCACTCCCCCTTTCATGTTACGCATCGAAGACATCACCTACAACGTCGAAGGCCGCCCCCTGTTTGAGGGGGCATCGGCCACCATTCCCACCGGCCACAAGGTTGGCCTTGTGGGCCGCAACGGCGCGGGCAAGACCACGCTGTTCCGCCTGATCAGGGGTGAGCTGGCGCTGGAGGGCGGCACCATCACCCTGCCCAACCGCGCCCGCATCGGCGGTGTCGCGCAAGAGGTGCCGTCGTCATCGACATCGCTGCTGGATACGGTGCTGGAGGCCGATACCGAGCGCAATGCCCTGCTGGCCGAGGCGGAAACCGCCAAAGACCCGCACCGCATCGCCGAAGTTCAGGCCCGCCTGTCCGACATCGACGCATGGTCAGCTGAGGGGCGCGCGGCCTCCATCCTCAAGGGCCTGGGTTTTGATGCCGAGGCGCAAAAGCGCCCCTGTTCCGATTTCTCGGGTGGCTGGCGCATGCGCGTGGCGCTTGCGGGGGTGCTGTTTGCCCAACCCGACTATCTGCTGCTGGACGAACCGACCAACTATCTGGATCTCGAAGGCGCGCTTTGGTTGGAGTCCTACCTTACCAAATACCCCCATACCGTGCTGATCATCAGCCACGACCGCGGCCTTCTGAACCGCGCCGTTACCGGCATCCTGCATCTGGATCAGAAAAAGCTGACCTATTGGTCCGGCCCCTATGACCAGTTTGCGCGTCAGGTGGCCGAACGCCGCGCCGTGCTGCAAGCCGAGGCGAAAAAGCAGGAAGCCCGCCGCGCCCATCTGCAATCCTTCGTCGACCGCTTCAAGGCCAAGGCGTCAAAGGCCGTGCAGGCACAAAGCCGCGTGAAGATGCTGGAAAAGATGGAGACCATCACCGCGCCCGAGGATGCCAAGAAAGTGGTCTTCACCTTCCCCGCGCCCGAGGAGTTGTCGCCCCCCATCATCAACATGGAAGGCGCCGCCGTGGGCTATGGCGGCCCGGCGGTCCTGAAAAACCTGTCCTTGCGCATCGATCAGGACGACCGCATCGCTCTGCTGGGCCGCAATGGCGAAGGCAAATCGACGCTGTCGAAACTGCTGGCCAGCAAGCTGGAAACCATGGCGGGCAAAATCACCCGGTCGACCAAGCTACGCATCGGCTATTTCGCCCAGCATCAGGTCGATGAGCTGTATATCGACGAAACCCCGCTGCAACACCTGCAACGCCAGCGCCCCGCTGAGGGGCAACCCCGCCTGCGTGCGCGCCTTGCAGGCTTTGGCCTGATGGCAGATCAGGCCGAAACGGTCGTAGGCCGTCTGTCGGGCGGGCAAAAGGCCCGCCTGTCGCTGCTGCTCGCCACACTCGACGCGCCGCACCTGTTGATCCTTGACGAGCCGACCAACCACCTTGATATCGAATCGCGCGAAGCGCTGGTCGAGGCGCTGACCGAATATTCAGGCGCCGTGATCCTTGTGTCCCACGACATGCACCTGCTGTCCCTCGTGGCCGACCGGCTCTGGCTGGTCAAAGGCGGCGCGGTGACCCCTTACACCGAAGATCTTGAAGCCTATCGCAAGATGCTGCTGGCCGGGGATGAGCCCGAAAAGCCCGCCGCAAAGGTGATAGAGAAGCCAAAGAAAGCCAGCCGCGACGAGGTGCTGTCCTTGCGCGCCGAGGTGCGCAAATGCGAAGAGCGTCTGACCAAGATCAACGACATGCGCGACAAACTTGCGAAAAAGCTGGCCGACCCCGAGCTCTATGAGGCCGCCCGCATCGGCGAGCTGGAAACCTGGAACAAGAAATACGCCGAAGTCATGAACGCGCTGGACAAGGCCGAAGCGCTCTGGCTCGCGGCGCAGGAAAAGCTGGAAAGCGCGGCCTGACCGCAGCCCTGCGATTTTTATCGCGAAACCGCCGCACACCGCTTTGCAAGCGCAGTGCGGGCGGCTAGCCTGCCCGCATGGAAACCGCCTTCCTCATCACCGCCTTTGCCACGCTGTTTGTGGTGATCGACCCGCCGGGTCTGGTGCCGCTGTTCATTGCACTGACACGCGGCATGACCGCCGACCAGCGCCGGGCCATGGCGCAGCGCGCCTGCCTGATCGCGGCGGCGCTCCTCACGCTGTTCGGGCTGGCGGGCGAGGCGATTCTGGGTTTCATCGGCATTTCCATGTCGGCCTTCCGCATCGCGGGCGGCATCCTGTTGTTCCTGACCGCGCTCGACATGCTGTTTGAACGCCGCACCACGCGGCGCGAAGGCCAGACCGTGGATGAAGATCATGATCCGTCGGTCTTCCCGCTTGCCACGCCGTTGATCGCGGGGCCCGGCGCGATTGCCTCGATCATCCTGCTGATCGGGCAAGGCGGCGGCGACTGGCCCGCTACATTTGCCGTACTCGGCCTGACCTGGGGGATGATCTTTGTGACCTTCCTGTTCCTCTTGGCCTCGCCCCCGCTGGAACGGATGCTGGGCCGCACCGGCACCATTGTCATCACCCGGCTGCTGGGCATGCTGCTGGCCGCCCTGTCGGTGCAATTCGTGATCGACGGGATCCGGCAAACCGGCCTGATCTGATCGCCCGCCGATTGCAGACCCGGCCCCGACGCCCTACCTTTCCCCCAAAGCAACAGGAGCCCGCGCATGGACGGCGACATGATCGCACGACTGGCCTATCTTGGCCTGCTGCTGGCAGCGATCGGCGGCTATATCATTGTAGAGTTTCGCGGCCGCATGGGTCAGGCCCTGCGTACCGCCGCCGCATGGGGCCTGATCGTGATCGGGCTGATGGCGGGCTATGGCCTGTGGCAGGACATGCGCACCGATATCCTGCCCCGGCAAGCGGTGGTTGAAGGCGGCGAGATCCGCCTGCCCCGCGCCGCCGATGGCCATTATTATCTGACGCTGAGCATCGGCGGCACGCCGGTGCCCTTCATGGTCGACACCGGTGCCAGCGACATGGTGCTCAGCCTGTCAGATGCCCGGCGGCTGGGGCTGGACCCGGCCACCCTCGCCTTCATCGGACAGGCCCGTACCGCCAACGGCATCGTGCGCACGGCGCGCGTCACCCTGACCGATGTGACCCTCGGCCCACACCGCGACGACCGGATCGGCGCGGTGGTGAACGAAGGCGATCTGGACATCTCTCTGCTCGGCATGGCCTATCTGGGCCGCTACTCTGTGGAGATCACCGGCGGCGAAATGATCCTGCGGCGCTGATCCTTCCGCCTCGCGCGGCGGAAGGTGCAGACCATTGCCACAGGCGCAGGCAGGTCAGGCTTTCTCGGCCTTCTTTTCCCATTTGCCCGACTCCTCCGACCAGTATTGCGCGGGCAGACCGGCGGCGGTCAGCGCTTTCCACTGACCACGCGCCTGCGACAACCGGCCGGGATCATTGCCGTCAAACAGCACCCAGACCCGTTCCAGCGTGGACGCCTCCTCCGCCTCCACCTCCGCGCCGTCGATCAGCATCAGCCCTTTCGCGCCATTGGTCACCGCCCCGGTGCCAAGCAGCAGCGGCTGGCGGGCATCCTGCGGCCCGCCCTCCATCCCGTGCGGCAGGAAACTGTCCTCGGGCGTGGCCCACAGCCGTGCGTCCAGCCGCTGCAACTCGGCCATCTGCGTGCCCCGGATCATCAACCGCCAGCCTTGCCCGCGCGCCCGCCCGATCAGCACCCGTGCGGTCTGTTCCGCCGAAGACTGGGTCAGGTGATAGAACATGACCGTCGCCACGCGGCTATTTCCCTTCGAACCGGTCGCGGATCAACCGGTCGAGCGCCATCACCCCCCAGCCTGTCGCCCCCTTTGGCGCCAAAGTGCTGTCGGCCTTGAGCAGTGCCGTGCCCGCAATGTCCAGATGGCACCACGGCATATCGGGTTTGACAAACCGCGCCAGAAACTGCGCCGCCGTGATCGCGCCGCCATCGCGCCCGCCCACGTTCATCATGTCGGCGATGCGGGATTTCAGCTTGGCATCATAAGCCTCGCCCATCGGCAACCGCCACGCGCCCTCGCCTTCCGCCTTAGCCGCCGAGAGGAACGCGTCACACAAGGCATCATCGTTCGAGAACACCCCGGTATTCTCATGCCCCAACGCCACGATCACCGCCCCCGTCAGCGTGGCTAGGTCGATCATGGCGGATGGCTTGAACCGCTCTTGCGCGTACCAAAGCACATCGGCCAGCACCAACCGCCCCTCGGCATCGGTGTTGATCACCTCGATGGTGTCACCCTTCATCGACTTCACCACGTCGCCCGGCCGCTGTGCGCGGCCATCGGGCATGTTTTCCACCAGCCCGACCAGCCCGACCACATTGGCGCGCGCCTTGCGCAGCGCCAGCGTGCGCATCACACCCGCCACTACACCGGCACCGCCCATGTCCATCGTCATCTCTTCCATCCCGCCCGCAGGCTTGATGGAGATGCCACCCGTGTCGAACACCACGCCCTTGCCCACCAGCGCAAAGGGGGCCTCGCCTTCCGGTCCGCCGTTCCACTGCATGACCACAACTTTGGACGGCGTCTCGGACCCCATGCCCACGCCCAGCAGCGCGCCCATGCCAAGGGCGCGCAGGGCGTCTTCTTCCAGAATCTCGACCTCCAGCCCCAACTCCTGCATGGCGGCCAGGCGGGCGGCGAAATCGTCGGTGGTCAGCACATTGGCCGGTTCATTCACCAGGTCGCGGGTGAAAAACACGCCTTCCGCCACCGCAGCCCCGGCACCCGCCGCCGCCGCCACCTGTTCGGGCGCGCTGACCATCAGCGTCACCGGGCCCACCGGCTTTGGTGGTGCGGTCTTGTGCGGGGTGAAATCATAGGCCCGCAGTGCCAGACCAAAGGCGATATCCGCTGCCCGTGGGTGGTTTTCCGCGCACACCAGCGTTTCCACCCCCGACAGGGCGCGCCCCACCGCCGCCCCGGCCTTGCGCGCCTGATCCTGCGTCGCCTTGCGCGGCAGGCGCAGGATCTGCACCGCATCCGCCGCAAGCCCTGCCGGAAAGGCCAGATCCAGCGACTCGCCCGGTTTGAGCTTGTCAAACGCGTCAGACCCCACCGCCCGCGACACAGCCCCCCGCGTCAGCTTGTCAAGTTTGCGCACAAGCGGCGGCAGCGTCGTCCCGGCATCGGCCAGAACGGCAATCCGCCCCGGCTGGGCGGCAAGGCTGTCGGCATCACTTTCGCAAAACTTGATCGGCACGGGTTGGGTCATTGTCATCCTCGGGCTGGTGTCAGGCGCACATGCGCCGCGAAGGGGAAAGGCTAGCCCGCTCCCCCGGCAATGACCAGAGACCAGTTGTCCCAGTTACCGGTTTTCAACGCCGCACATATCGCCTAGTTTACCGCCGACAAGGGTGAGGGAGCGACACAGACCGTGCCGAGATTTGACAGATACCTGCTGTCGCAACTTCTTGCGCTGTTCGGCTTCTTTTCGCTGTTGCTGGTGTCTGTCTACTGGGTCAACCGTGCCGTCGGCCTGTTCGACCAGCTGATCGGCGACGGACAGTCGGCGCTGGTCTTTGTGGAATTTTCCCTGCTGACCCTGCCCAATGTGATCCGGCTGGTGCTGCCGATTTCCAGCTTTGTGGCAGCGGTTTACGTCGCCAACCGGCTGATGAACGACTCTGAGCTGGTGGTAATGCAGGCGACCGGGTTTTCATCGTTCCGGCTGGCGCGTCCGGTGATCGTGTTTGGTCTTGTGGTCATGCTGATGATGTCGGTGCTGACCCATGTTCTGGTGCCCATCAGCCGGACCGCCTTGACCGAACGCAGCGCCGAGATTGCCGAAAACGTCACCGCCCGTTTTTTGCGCAGCGGCCAGTTCCTGCATCCGGCAGATGGGCTGACGCTCTATATCCGCGACATCACCGATACCGGCGAATTGCGCGATATCTTCCTGTCCGATGACCGCACAGAGGGCCAGACCCTGACCTATACCGCGCGCCGCGCGCTTCTGGCGCGCAGCGAAGATGGCCCGAAACTCCTGATGTTCGAAGGCATGACCCAAGAGCTGGATCAGGCCAGCCGCCGCCTGTCTGTCACCCGCTTTGCCGATGTGACCTATGATCTGGGCGGCCTGCTGGGGGATGGCCGCGAAAGCGCGCGCAGCATCGACGAAGCCTCGACGCTGGAGCTGTTGCGCGCCGATGCGGGCCTCAGCGCCGAGTTGCGATCGTCGCGCGCAAATCTGCTGCAGGAAGGCCACAGCCGCATTGCCCAGCCCTTCCTTGCGGTTGCGGCGGCGCTGATCGGCTTTGGCGCGCTGCTGCTTGGCGCGTTCAGCCGCTTTGGCCTGTGGCGGCAGATCGGGGTGGCGGTGGTGTTGCTGATCGTGGTGCAGATGATCAACACCCAAGGCACCGGGCTCGCGATCCGGTCGGAAAACGCCTGGCCTGCCGTTTACGCCGCCCCCATCGCCGGGATCGGCATCGGGGTGCTGCTGCTCTGGATGTCGCAACGCCCGCGCTGGCTCAGCCGCGCGCAGCGGGCAGGCATTGCAATGGAAGGCACGGGCGCATGATCCTGTCCCGCTACATCGCACTGCGCTTTCTTTGGGCCTATCTGCAGGTGCTTGGCAGTTTCTGGGCGATCATGATGCTGATCGACATGGTCGAACAGCTGCGCCGCTTTTCGGGCCAGGGCATCGGCACGGCGGGGGCGCTGCAGCTTGCGGCGATGAACACGCCCGCCAGCCTGTACCGCATTCTGCCGCTCATCACCATTCTGGCCGCGATCACCCTGTTCTTGTCGCTGGCGCGGTCGTCGGAGCTGGTGGTGATCCGGGCGGCGGGGCGATCGGCGCTGCGGTTTCTGGCGGCCCCGGTGCTGATGGCGCTGCTGATCGGCGGGGTGACGATTGCGGTGTTCAACCCGCTCGTGGCTGCGACGCAAAAGGAATATGACCGGCTTTGGGCGGCAGCGGCGGACGGGGCGGTCAGCACCCTGTCGCTGGCCGATACCGGGCTGTGGCTGCGGCAGGGCACCGATGAGGGGCAGACCGTGATCCGCGCCGTGCGCTCCAATGTCGACGGAACCGAGCTTTACGGCGTCACCTTCCTGCGCTTTGGCGAGGGTGGCCTGCCGGATGAGCGGATAGAGGCCGACAGTGCCCGCCTTGGTACCGGTGCCTGGGCATTGACGGGGGGCAAGCGTTGGGACATGTCAGGCGCGAACCCTGAACGCGAGGCGACCATCCTGCCCCCCGATGCCACCCTTGCCTCGAACCTGACCGCAGCGCGCATCCGCGACAGCTTTGGCGACCCTTCGGCCGTGCCGTTCTGGGGCCTGCCTGCCTATATCGCCGGGCTGGAACGGGCGGGCTTTTCTGCGCGTGCGCACCGGGTCTGGTATCAGATGGAACTGGCACAGCCGCTGCTGCTGGTCGCCATGGTGCTGATCGCGGCAGGCTTTACTATGCGCCATGCGCGCTTTGGCAAAACCGGGGTCTATGTGCTGCTGGCAATCCTGGGCGGCTTTTTCATCTTCTTTCTAAGAAACTTTGCGCAAGTACTTGGCAACAATGGCCAAATACCGATTCTGCTTTCCGCTTGGGCCGCCCCCGTTGCCGCCATTCTCCTGGCCTTGGGCCTGCTGTTGCATCTGGAGGATGGCTGATGCGCACACCTTCAGGAACAGGTCGCACCCTGCGCCGTCTGCTGGCCGGCCTTGCCATCGGGGCGCTGCTGTCGCTGACCCCGGCCCGCACCACCTTGGCGCAGGACATGGCGGCACTGGTGGCCAATTCTGTGCGCATCGACGCCGGTGGCCAACTGATCGCCGAAGGTGGGGTCGAGGTGTTTTATCAGGGCCGCACGCTCACCGCCGCCCGCATCGTCTATGACCGCGCCGGCGACCGGCTGATCATTACCGGGCCCATCGTGCTGGTGGACGGCGCCGACACAATTCTGGTTGCCGATCAGGCCGATCTTGCCGCCGACCTGACCGAAGGGGTGCTGACCAGCGCGCGGCTGGTGCTGAACCGCGAATTGCAGCTTGCCGCCAACCAGATCCAGCGCATCGGCGGCCGGTATACCCAGCTTGACAACACCGTCGCCTCATCGTGCAAGATCTGCAGCACCGCAGCGCCCTTGTGGGAAATCCGGGCGCGGCGTGTGGTGCATGATCAGCAGGAACGGCAGATCTATTTCGACCACGCGCAGTTCCGCGTCGCAGGCGTGCCGGTGGTGTATTTCCCCCGCCTGCGCATGCCCGACCCGACGCTGGAACGCGCCTCGGGCGTGCTGGCCCCCACCATCCGCACCACCTCGGGTCTGGGCACCGGCATCAAGCTGCCGTATTTCCTGACCCTCGGGCCGCACCGCGACCTGACGATCACGCCCTATCTGTCCACCAAATCCGGCCGCACGGTGGAATTGCGCTATCGGCAGGCCTTTGCCACCGGAACTGTCGATCTAAACGGGTCGGTGTCGCGGGATGACCTGTTGCCCGGCGACACCCGCTATTACCTGAACGCCACCGGTCAATTCGCCCTGCCCCAGGGCTTCAACCTTTATGTTTTGGGCGTCATCGTCAGTGATCCGGCCTATCTGCTTGATTATGGCCTGCCCGAGACTGACCGCCTGGCCAGTGAGGTGGCCATCAGCCGCACAAAGCGCAATGAACACATCTCTGGTCGTCTGATCGGGTATCGCTCGATCCGCGAGGGCGAGGTGAATTCCACCCTGCCCACGCTCATCGCCGATCTGACCTGGCATCGCCGCTTTTCCGGTGGTCCGCTGGGGGGCGAAGCCGGGATGCGCCTGCAGACCCATGGCCATTACCGCAGCTCGACCGATCCCACCGATCCCGATGGTGCGGCAGGCCCGTTACCCGCCTTTGGCCGCGATGTCACCCGCGCGTCCCTGCGGCTGGACTGGCGGCGCAACTGGGACTTGCCGATGGGCATCATGGCCAGCACGCTGGGCGAGGTGACTGCCGATGCCTACCGCATCGGCGATGACGAAAGTTTTGCCGGCAGCCCGTCGCGGCTGCATGGCGGCGTCGCGGTCGAACTGCGCTGGCCCTGGGCCAAATCCGGTGCGGGGGGCGTAGGCCATGTGATCGAACCGGTGGTGCAGTTGGTCTGGGCCCCAAAGGGTACAGAAGCCCTGCCCAATGAGGATTCGGTGCTGGTCGAATTCGATGAGGGCAATCTGTTTTCCATCAACCGCTATCCGGGGTCGGATGCCACCGAACGTGGCGGGCGGCTGAACCTTGGCCTGTCCTATACCCGAGTCGATCCAGCGGGCTGGACCCTGTCTACCGCCGTGGGCCGGGTGTTCCGCACGGAAGATCTGGGCCAGTTCACCGAAGCCTCGGGTCTGGATGGCCGCCGGTCTGATTGGCTGGCGGCAGCGCAACTGACCCTGCCGATGGGCATGGGCCTGACCCAGCGCCTGCTGGTCGATGGTGATCTGAAGCTGACCAAATCCGAAACCCGGCTGGCGCTGGCGGGGGAACGCTATGGGATTGCTGGTTCGTATGTCTTTTTGTCTGCCGATCCCGAGGAAGAACGGCCTGCCGATATTGCCGAGCTGGCCTTTGACGGCAGCTACCGGATCAGCGAGGTCTGGACCGCCCGGGCCGAGGCCCGCTATGACATCGAGGCCGACCGCGCCAACCGCGCCGGGCTGGGGGTTCAGTTCCGCAACGAATGCGTTTCGGTCGATCTTTCTCTCTCGCGTCGGTTCACATCCTCGACTAATGTAAGGCCGACAACGGATTTCGGCCTTTCGGTCGATCTGGTCGGCTTTGGGGCCGGAACCGGTGCCGGCCCGTCGCGCAGTTGCAGACGCTGACGCGGGCACGGCAAGGATCAGTCCCGCAAGGCAGACCAATCGGGCGCAAGACGCAGAAAGGCGCAAGAGCAGTGACGGCAGACCGCATGACCAGACCCTTCTCCTCCCTCCTCCGGGCGCTTTGCCTGTCGGTGGTACTGACCGCCCCCATGATGGCTGTTCCGCACAGCGCGGCCGCACAGGCCGGATCGCCGTTTGAAGCGGTGCTGCGCATCAATGACTCGGTGATCACCCGGTATGAGCTGGAGCAGCGCAAACTCTTTCTCAAACTGCTGCGCGTTCCCGGCGATCCCGAGGCCGAGGCGATGAAGGGCCTGACGCAGGACCGTCTGGCCGTGGCCGAGGCCAAGCGCTTCAACCTGCGCCTGACCGCGGAACAGACCGCCGCCGGCATGGAAGAATTCGCCGGCCGCGCCAATCTGAGCACGGATGAATTCGTTCAGGCTTTGGCGCAGGCCGGAGTCGAGCGGGAAACCTTCCGCGATTTTGCCAGCAATGGCATCCTGTGGCGCGAACTGGTGCGCGGGCGATTTGTCGGATCGTTCACCATTAGCGATGCCGAGATTGACCGCGCCATCACCAGTGGCACGGTGAACACGGCAATGCAGCTTTTGCTGTCGGAAATCATCCTGCCGGTCGAAGGCGACCCCGAGGCGCAGCAGGCGCTGGCGCGGCAATTGCGGGCCGAGATCAGCACCGAAGACGGTTTCGCCGCCGCCGCCCGGCGCTATTCCGCCTCGCCCTCTGCCGGGCGCGGCGGGCGGCTGGACTGGACGCCGACATCCGAACTGCCGCCGCAGATCGTGGAACTGGTGCTGGCGCTTGGCCCCGGTCAGGTGTCCGAACCGGTGACGCTGCCCAATGCGGTGGCCGTGTTCCAGTTGCGCGACGTGACCGAAGACCGGACCGCCGAGGCGCCCGCGGTGCAGCTGGAATATGCCCAGTTCCTGCTGCCCAACACACCCGATGTGCAGGCGCAGGCGGCAGCGCTGCACGCCCGCATTGACACCTGCGCCGATCTGTATGCCGAAGCACGCGGCCTGCCCGCCGACCGGCTGACGGTGGAAACGCAGCCTGTGGCCGCCGTGCCTGCCGATGTGGCCTTGCTGCTGGCGCAGCTTGATCCGGGCGAGTATTCCACCGCCCTTACCCGGGGCGGCGCGCGCGTGTTTCTGATGCTGTGCAGCCGCGCGCCAGTGGTGGAAGGGGCCATCAACCGCGAGGCGATCCGCGAACAGCTGATTTCGCGCCGCCTGACCATGCTGGCCGAAGCGTATCTGGAAGAACTGCGCTCGGAAGCCATCATCACCACGCCGTGACCCAGGCTCCGCTTGTCATGACCTGTGGCGAACCGGCCGGAATCGGGCCGGAACTGGCGGCGCGCGCCCGCGCGGCCCTGGGGCCAGCGGTGCCCTTTGTCTGGCTGGGCGACCCGCGCCATTTGCCGCCCGGCACCGACTGGATCGCGGTAGACACGCCACAAGCCGCCGCCAATGTGCCCGAAGGTCGGTTGCCCGTGCTGACCCACCGCTTTGCCGCCCGCGTCACCCCGGGCCAGCCCGACCCCGCCAATGCCATCGGCGTGATCGAGGTGATCGCCCGCGCGGTGGGCCTTGTGCAATCCGGTGCCGCCTCGGCCATTGTCACCGCGCCCCTGCACAAGAAGGTGCTGAAGGATGGTGCCGGTTTCGCCTTTCCCGGCCACACCGAATACCTGGCCCATCTGGCGGGCGATGTGCCGGTGGTGATGATGCTGGCCTCGCCGCTGCTGCGCGTGGTGCCTGCCACCATCCACATCCCGTTGGCCGACGTGCCCGCCGCCCTGACCCCGGCCCTGCTGGAACAGGTGATCCGACTGACCCATGCCGGGCTGATCCGCGATTTCGGCCTGTCCACGCCGCGCATCGCTGTTGCGGGCCTCAATCCCCACGCGGGCGAAGGCGGGGCGATGGGGCATGAAGACGCAAGCGTGATCGCCCCCGTCATCGCCCGGCTGCACGCCGAAGGGATTGAGCTGACCGGCCCCCTGCCCGCCGACACCATGTTCCACCCCCGCGCCCGGGCGCAATATGATGCCGCCATTTGCTGCTTTCACGATCAGGCGCTGATTCCGATCAAGACGCTGGATTTCGACGGTGGGGTGAATGTGACGTTGGGCTTGCCGTTTATCCGCACCTCACCCGACCATGGCACGGCCTTTGACATTGCGGGCAAGGGGCTGGCGCTGCCTGATTCACTGGTTGCGGCTTGCAGGCTGGCGTGGGACATGGCGGCTGCGCGTCGGGGGTGACTGGCGACTGGGGCTCTGCCCCCAGGCCCCGGGATACTTAAGAACAGATAATGTATAAGAGGAAGCAGGGATATGGCGACGATTGATGGGTTGCCGCCCTTGCGTGAGGTGATCCGGGCGCATGATCTGGTGGCGAAAAAGCAGCTGGGGCAGAACTTCCTGCTCGATTTGAACCTGACCGCCAAGATCGCGCGGCTGGCCGGGGATCTCACGGCCTGTGATGTGCTGGAGGTCGGCCCCGGGCCGGGCGGGCTGACGCGCGGGCTGCTGGCGGAAGGCGCGCGCCGGGTGCTGGTGGTGGAAAAAGACCCGCGCTGCGTGCCCGCGCTGGAGGAGATTGCCGCCACCTATCCGGGCCGGCTGGAGATTGTGCAGGGCGACGCGCTGGAGCTGGATGTGGCATCACGGCTGACCGGTCCGATCCGCATCGTGTCGAACCTGCCCTATAATGTGGGCACCGAGCTGTTGATCCGCTGGCTGTCACCCGCTGTCTGGCCGCCATTCTGGACCTCGCTCACCCTGATGTTCCAGAAAGAGGTGGCCGAGCGGATTGTGGCCAAGCCGCGCAGCGACCACTACGGGCGTCTTGCCCTGCTGACGCAGTGGCGGGCCGAGCCGAAGATCGTGATGCATCTGCCGCCCGAAGCCTTTACCCCTGCGCCCAAGGTACATTCGGCCGTGGTGCATCTGACCCGTCTGGATCAGCCCCGGTTCCCGGCGGAGGCCGCCGTGCTGAGCCGCGTGACCGCCATGGCCTTCAACCAGCGCCGCAAGATGCTGCGCTCCAGCCTCAAGGGCCTGGGCGGTGATGTCGAGGCATTGCTGGAAAGCGTCGGCATCACGCCGACGCAGCGGGCCGAGGAGATCGGGCTGGAGCAGTTTTGCGCGCTCGCGCGGGCGGTGGCGGCACGCTGACCCGGCCCCCACAAATGTGAAACGCCGCCCCGAAGGGCGGCGTGACAGGCAGTGTTATTATTCTGCGGCTTCGCGCGGGCCAGCGTCCCCGGCGGGCTTTTCGCCTGCCTCGGCAGGCTCTTTCGGCTTGCGGGGCGCGCGGGGACGGCTGACCTTTGCTTCAGCCTCGGGTTTTGGCGCATCGGCGGCCGCAGCCTCAGGGTGCCGGGGTTCCGCCGCGCGCGGTTCGGGTTGCCGGACCTCGGGTTGCCGGACTTCGGGTTGCCGGACTTCAGGCTGTGGCGCATCGGCGCGGGCGGCACTCTGGCTGGCGGCGCCTTCGACAGTGCGATCCTCGGTGCCACGCTCCGGGCGCGGCGCACGGGGGCCACGGCTGTTGCGGTTCGGGCTGTCGTCGCGGGTGCGGTTGCGCTCGCCCTCGGGGCGGTCAGGGCGGCGTGGGCGATCTTCGCGGCGCGGTGCCTCAGCGGGGCGCGCCTCGGGCGTTTCCACAAGGCCACTGTCTTCGCCGCGTGGATCGTCGATCATGCCCGTCTCGGGCTGATCGCCCTGCCCGGCATCAGCGCGGTCATCGCGCCAGGACCGTTGGTTGCCGCCATCACGGTTGCCACCGTCGCGGTTGCCACCATCACGATTGCCACTATCGCGGTTGCCCCCGTCGCGGTTGCCACCATCGCGGTTGCCGCCATCGCGGTTGCTGGCATAACCACCCTGCGGATTGCCCTGCTGGCCGCCGCTGTGGCTGCCGTTGTTGTTGTTCTGGCCACCATTCTGGTTGCCATTCTGCTGGCCGCCTGCCCCGAACTGCTGCTGGCGCTGTTCCTGTTCGGCGGCCATTTCGCGCTGCGCTTCGCTCAGCATGCGGGTGTAATGTTCGGCGTGCTGCAGAAAATTCTCGGCCGCCACACGGTCATTCGACAGCTGGGCATCGCGGGCGAGCATCTGGTATTTCTCGATGATCTGCTGCGGGGTGCCACGCACCTTGCCTTCGGGGCCCGAACTTTCGAACACCCGGTTGATGATATTGCCGAGCGTGCGCGGGCGGTTCTGCTTTGAACGCGAACGGGACTTGGAAGAGCGCATCTTGTCCTTTGATCCGACTGTCCGACTTGCCCGGATATGAAGCACCCGGATGGCGCGATCCCTGAAGAGGGTCTAACAGGCAAGGTCGGGTTTAAGCGCCACCTGAACGGGGGCCGCAAGGCCCGCCGCGCTTTGACAACGCCTAATAGTGAATAATCATGGCACAGCGCGCCTGACAAGCCGATTCTGCGTCAATTTCACGGGATCGGCGGTTCTTTGGTGTTTTTCCGGGGGATAACAGCGGTGCGCCACGCACGTCAGGCAGGGGCCGCCTGCCCCGATACCACGCGGTCCCGCCCATCCAGATCGGGCAGCACCCGAACGTGGTGCAGACCGGCGGCCTGCAGCATCTGCGCCACCGCCGCCCCCTGAGAGGGGCCGATTTCCAGCAGCAGCCGCCCCTTGGCGGCCAGATGCGCCCCCACCCCTGCGGCAATGACGCGGTAGGCGTCCAGCCCGTCGCCGCCCGGGGTCAGCGCCAGATGCGGCTCATACAGCCGTACCTCGGGCGACAGATCCGCCATTTCCGCCTCAGCAATATAGGGCGGGTTCGACACGATCAGGTCAAAGCGCCCGTCCACCGGGGCAAACCATGACCCTTGCGCGAAGCGGCATCGGTCGCCCAACCCCAGCGCCTGCGCATTGCGGCCCGCCACATCCAGCGCGGCGGTGGACAGATCAACCCCCAGCCCCACCGCCGCGTCGCGGTCGGCCAGCAGCGACAGCACAATCGCCCCCGATCCTGTGCCCAGATCCAGCACGCGGGCAAAGGGGGCACGCAGCGCCTCTATCACCAGTGTTTCGGTCTCGGGGCGCGGGTCCAGCACATCGGGGGTCACGATGAACCGCCGCCCCCAGAACAAGCGCCCCCCGGTCAGGTGCGACACCGGCTCGCGCACGGCGCGGCGCCGGGTCAGCGTGGCGAAGCTGGAAAGGGCGGCCTCTGATGCCTCTTCCGGCAGATGCAGGGTCAGCCGGTCCGGCGCAATGCCTGCCGCATGCGCAAGCAGCACCCGCGCATCCCCCGCCGCATCGGGCACGCCCGCCGCGCGCAGGTCACGCACCGCCTGCACCAGCGCGGCGGCCAGCGTGGTCACAGACCCGCCTCGGACAGTTTCTGCGCCTGATCCTCGGCCTGCAAGGCGTCGATGATGGTGTCCAGATCGCCTGCCATCACCTGCGCCAGTGAATAGAGCGTCAGGTTGATCCGGTGATCGGTCATCCTTCCTTGCGGAAAGTTATAGGTGCGGATGCGTTCAGACCGGTCGCCCGAGCCGACCTGCGCCTTGCGGTCAGCCGACCGTGCCGCATCGATCCGCTCGCGCTCCAGATCAAACAGCCGGGCGCGCAGCACCTGCATCGCGATCTCGCGGTTGCGGTGCTGTGACTTCTCGGAACTGGTGACGATGATGCCGGTCGGCAGATGGGTGATGCGCACGGCCGAGTCGGTGGTGTTCACATGCTGGCCACCTGCCCCCGAGGCGCGCATCGTATCGATGCGGATGTCGCTGGCGGGAATGTCCAGATCCACCTCTTCCGCTTCGGGCAGCACGGCGACAGTTGCGGCAGAGGTGTGGATACGCCCCTGCGCCTCGGTTTCCGGCACGCGTTGCACGCGGTGGGTGCCGGCCTCGTACTTCAGCCGGGCGAACACGCCCTCGCCCTGCACATGCGCGGTTACCGATTTGATGCCGCCAAGGTCGGACAACTGCTGTTCCAGAATGTCGAACTGCCAGCCCTTGGCTTCCGCATGGCGCTGATACATCCGCAGCAGATCGCCCGCGAACAGCGATGCCTCATCCCCACCCGTACCGGGGCGGATTTCCAGAATGGCAGGCCGCGCATCCGCCGCGTCGCGCGGCAGCAGCGCCACCCGCAGCGCTTGTTCGATCTGCGGAATGCGGGCGCGCAGCCGGGGCAGTTCTTCCTCGGCAAGGGCCTTCATCTCGGGGTCGGCCAGCCAGCCCTCGGCCTCCGCCATATCGTCCAGACCGCGGCGATAGGCGGCGATCTGGTCGACCACGGGTTTCAGCTCGGAATATTCGCGGCTCAGGCCCGCAATCTCACCGGGTGAGGCCCCGGCATTCAGCTTCGCTTCGAGAAACTCGAACCGCTGGGTGATCTGGGCAAGTTTGTCAAACGGAACCATCCGCGCGGTGTCGCGCGATTGCGCGGGCGGGTCAAGGGCCGGGCCCTGATACAGCCTGCGCAAAATTTCACTTGCATGAGGGAACCGACCCGCACCCGTCGCGTTACTTTGCGGGTCCGTGTACCGGTGCCCGACCCAAGGGGAGACCGTCGCACGCCATGCCGCGCACCAGCTATGAGCCGATCCACAAGTTTCCCCTTCAGCCCGATCCCGCCCCGGACAGCCCGCGCCCCTCGTGGCCATTGGTGGGGCTGTTCATTCTGGCGCTGATCGCGGCCATCGCGCTGGCGCGCGATTTCCTGATGCCGATCACCTTTGCGCTTTTGCTGTTCTTCGTCTTTGTGCCGGTACGCCGCCGTCTGACGCGTCTGGGCGTGCCGCCGATACTGACCGCCACCGGCGTCGTCTTCGGCCTGATGTTCAGCATCATCGGGCTTGGCTGGTCCGTTTCCGGCCCCGCAGGGCAGCTGATCGCCGATATGCCGCAGATCCAGTCAGCACTGACCGAAAAACTGCAGCGCCTGCGCGGCACGTTCGAGACCATCGACACCGCGATGACCCAGATGGAAGAAGGGTCCGAAAGCAGCTCGACCAACGAGGAAGGCGAATCGCCCGGCTTTGACGTGGCCACCGCGATTCTGGACGGGCTTTACACCACCCCCGGCATCATGGGGCAGGTTGCGCTGACGCTGTTCCTGCTGTTCTTCCTGCTTGCCTCGG
This sequence comes from Pseudotabrizicola sediminis, assembly GCF_004745575.1. Taxonomy (GTDB): domain Bacteria; phylum Pseudomonadota; class Alphaproteobacteria; order Rhodobacterales; family Rhodobacteraceae; genus Pseudotabrizicola; species Pseudotabrizicola sediminis. The sequence goes on from NZ_RPEM01000001.1 coordinate 318,450, forward strand.
GTGATCTGATCTACCTCAAGATCGTGCAGAGTTTTGATACATTGCGCGAAAAGCGCAATGCCTATTCCGCCTTGCGCGAGATAGAGGAAAGTCTGGGCAGCTATCTGGGGGCCATCACCCTGATCAACGCCGGTCTGGGCGTGGCCATCGGACTTGCGATGTGGGCGCTTGGCATGCCTTCGCCGCTGCTGTTCGGGTTGCTGGCCTTTGCCTTGAACTTCATCCCCTATCTGGGGGCGATCACCGGGGTCGGCATCGCGCTTCTGGTGGCATTGGTCACCTTTTCCGATGTGTTCTGGCCGGTGATGGTGGCGCTGACCTATCTCACGCTGACCACGCTGGAAGGCCAGTTGATCACCCCCTATTTCGTCGCCCGCCGGTTGCAGATGAATGCGGTGGTGGTGTTCCTGACCGTCGCGCTCTGGGCCTGGCTGTGGTCGGTGATCGGCATGATCATCGCCGTGCCGCTGTTGGTGGTGATCTCGGTAATCTGCGACCATGTGCCGGGGCTGGAGAAACTGGGCAACTTCCTTGCCGGTGATGATCCGGTGCCACTGGCCGAGGACGAGCCGGAACCGGAGCCTGTGGCCGACATTTCGCATCCCGAACCAGAGGCCATGCTCACGCCCCTGCCCGACCCGCGCGTCTAGCCCGGCGGGTGAAGCACCAACTTGTAGCCGATATGCGATGCCTTGAACCCCAGCGCATCATAGAACCGGTGCGCATCGGGCCGCGCCTTGTCGGTCGTCAGTTGCACCAGGGTGCAGCCCTGCGCCCGGCAGGTCTCTATGGCCCAGTCAAACATCGCGCGGCCCACGCCCGCGCCGCGCGCATCGCGGGCCACCCGCACCGCCTCGATCTGGCCGCGCGTCGCACCGCCGCGTGACAGACCCGGAATGAAGGTCAGTTGCAATGTGCCGACAACCACTCCGTCACGGTCCGCCACGCATAGAAACTGGTTTGGGTCCGCATCCATCTGTTCAAAGGCGCGCAGGTAGGGGGCCAAATCCCGCGACGCCTCTTCCCGGTGCCGCCCAAGCGCGTCATCCGCCAGCAAATCGACAATGGCCGCAAGATCGCCCGCGTGGGCCTTGCGGAATATCAGGTCCATCCAAGCTCTCTCACAGCGCCGCCTGCCAGTCCTGCAACCGTTTGGCATTCACGCCCATATCCGCACGGCCAAAGCGCAGGCGGGCGTGGAGATACAGCCCGTCTTCCCGCGCCTCGGCGGTGGTGTAATCGGGAAACCCCCACAGGGCAGAGCGGGTGATGTAGGTTACCCGCCCCTCTGCCACCGAACCCGCAAGCCGCTGGGTGCGCGGCGTGGCCAGCGCCACCCTGTCCAGCCGCGCCAACAGATCACCCGGCGCGCCCCGTGCCGCAGACAGCCGCAGCCGCGCTGCGCCGGTTTCGGGCACCACCGCATCCCAGGGGGTCTTGGCCCAGTCGGTATCGGTCTGCGCAACATGCCATTGCGCCGCATGCACAGGTGCCAACCGGACAAAGGCCATCAGCCCCAGCACGGCGATGATCAGAAAAGCAAAGATCAGACCCATCGCGCGCGCGCCCTTTTTCATCTGCGGAACTTTGCCCAATGGTACAGGCAGATCAGCTCATGCGCCACATGCGCCCCGGCAATGGCCGTGGCCCCGGTGGTGTCATAGGCGGGCGACACCTCGACAATATCGCCCCCCACCATGTTGATCCCCGCCAGATCACGCAGACACGCCGCCGCCTGCCAGCTGTGCAACCCGCCCCAGACCGGCGTGCCGGTGCCGGGTGCACAGGAAGGGTCAAGGCAATCGATGTCAAAGGTCACATACACCGGCCGGTCGCCAACGATCTCTTTGGCCCGCGCCACCGCATGGGCCGTGCCCTGCTCGTGCACCGTGCGGGCGTCGATGTAATCGACCCCCAGATAATCGTCGCAATGGGTGCGGATGCCGATCTGCACGCTCGCCTTAGGGTCGATGATCCCCGACTTCACCGCCTTGTAGAAAAACGTGCCATGGTCGATCCGGTCCATGTCGTCATCGGCCCACAGGTCGGAATGGGCATCGAAATGGATCACCGCCATCGGGCCATATTTTTCGGCATAGGCGCGCAGGATCGGCAGGGTGATGAAGTGATCGCCCCCCAGGGTGACCGTGCCGACGTCCGCCGCCAGAATGGTGCGGATATGGTCGGTCAGCAGGCCCGGAAAGCTGGGCGTATGGGCGTAATCAAACGCCAGATCGCCGTAATCGACCACCGCCATCTCTTCCAGCGGGCTGGTGGGCCAGCCATAGGGCGGGTCAAACGGCTGCAGCGCACTCGCCTCGCGAATGGCGCGGGGGCCAAAGCGGGTGCCGGTGCGATGCGTCACCGCCTGATCGAAGGGCACCCCGGTGATTGCCAGATCCACCCCCGCCAGATCCTTGGTATAGGTCCGGCGCAGAAAACTGGTCGCCCCGGCAAAGGCGTTTTCAAACGCCAGCCCTTTCAGGCCCTTGCGGGTAAAGGCCCCGTCCACATCTTTCTTCGCATCTTCCAAAGCCATGTCAGAACTCCCCTTGGCCACAGGGTCGTCATTCTGTCCCTCGGAGACGCGCCAGATCCGGATGGGCCGAGATGGCCTGACCCGGTCTTCGCTGTCAAGCCCGCGTCAGGCCATTGCCGGCATCCGCTGCGCGGTCGTGGTCAGCCGCGGTTCCACCACCTGCTGCATATGCGTCTCGCAGGTCAGCTTCGACAGGTCCGGCCCCAGCTCGAAATCGAACGGCAATCGCTCCAGCCCCGGATTGCTGCGCGCAATGATGTCGAACACCGGATAGCTTGACTTGCGATAGGTCTCGTCCATCGCCATCGCACAGCCGATCTGACGCCGTCCGTTGAACGGTGACATATAGAACACCCGAGGATGCGCCGGAAACGTGCAGCCGACGGTCGAGCTATAGTAGATTTCCAGAAACATCAGATCGGTCGAGTTGGCCTCGGCAAACGCGGGCAGCGCGCTGCGCCACGTCTCGTAGCGGTCATGAAACCGCTGATGCAGCGCATCGTCGAACTCGGCGCGGGGCACCGGTAACAGGCGCTTGATCTGCCATCGGCTGCGCTTGCGGGCCTTTGGCCCAACCCTATCGGCCAAAACCGCGCGCAGAATATCGGTCTGATGCCCTCGCAAGACCACCGCGCCATCCGGCAGCAGGCGGATGAGCCCGTTCGTGATTTCGCGCTGTGGCGGCATTTCAAAACCAAGGCCGCGCAAAAACGCCGCCGTATCATCACGGACACCATCGGGAGCGGGCTTGTGCAAACGCTTGTCATGCACCTGATGCGGCACCCCGACCTGCTCCGCAAGCAGACCAGCAATCGACGCGTCGATCCGGTTCACGAAATTGCTGACATGGGTGAAGCTGCTTTCGATGTGCTGCACCGCAGGCCCAGCCATGGCCAGCAACAAGCGGCTGTCCTGCCCGCCCGAAAGCGCCAGCCATGTCCGGTGCGCCTTGGCAATCGCCCCTGTCACCTGTTCGGTGTGCGCGATCAGCCAGTCATAGGTGGCGGAAAGATCATCATTCACCAAAGAGATGCTGTGGGCGCGCGGCCAGAACCGGGTCTCGGAAAAGCTGTCCAGCGACAGATAGCAGCTTGGGTTCACCCGGCGGGCTGTCTTGTCACGCGTGTCGAACAGCGTGTAAAGCGCGCCGCGTTCTGCCACCGCCGCGTGGTCGTAATCTTCATGATCCTCAACGGGCCGGTCAAGACACAGCCCGAGCGAGGACGCCAGCCGCCCGGTCGCCGCATCATAAACCGCGCCAATCATGCCGCAGGCATCACTGTAGAACCGCACTCCGGTTCCGTCAGACAACAGCACGCCAAAGCGCCCGCTGATCCCTTCGATCCAGTGCTCGACCGGGTCCCACCCCAGACGCGGATCAGGCGACTGACCGGTGCTGTCCACGATCAGGCCGCCATCGCCATCGACCGCAATGCCGAACAACAGGCCGAACAGCGTGCCATCGGCCCGGCACAGCTGCGCCAGCGGCAGATCGGCTCCCAGTTCCAGGGTCCAGCCGTCAAGCACAAGCGCGCGACAGGCCGTTGTTGCCCCGGGGTGCGGGGCCGGGGCCTGTTTGGAAATACGGTATTGATACCGGAATGCAGAAAATTGCATGGTCTGTTGCCTGTGTCTTTTGACATTAATTTGCTCCGGGTTACGGTGCAGTCCCACCCCGGAGCGGTCAACAAATGTTTAAGATAAAGCGCCAAACTGTTGCCAATTGGCCGTGGCGTGATGGCCGTCGCGACGGCACTTCGGACGCGCAAAGCCCAGGGGCTTTGCGCATTCAAATTCTTGAGAATTCACCTGAATGGTCCGGTCAAGTCCTTGGCTTTCCTCACTTCACCGGCGGCAACGCATGGCGATCGACCTGTGCCGTCACGCCACAGGCTGCGCCCGCTCCACCAGCCGGGCAAAGAAGCTGGCGCCGATCGGGGCGGCCTCATCATTGAAATCATAGGCCGCATGGTGCAACCCGGCCCCCGGACCGATCCCCATGAAGAGGTAAGCCCCGGGCCGAGCTTCCAGCATATAGCTGAAATCCTCCGACCCCATCTCGCGGTTGGCCCGCGCATTCACCGCCGCCTCACCCGAAACCTCGGCGGCGACAGCGGCGGCGAAATCGGCCTCCTCTGCGTGGTTCACCGTGGCCGGATAGCCCCAGTCATAATCGACCTCCGCCGTCACATTGAACGCGGTCGCATGCCCCGCCACAATCTCATGCACCCGCCGTTTCAGCAGGTCGCGCACCTCCGGCTTGAACGCCCGGATCGTGGCACAAAAGGTGGCCACCTCGGGGATAATGTTGGACGCGGTCCCCGCATGGATCTGTGTGACCGAAATCACCGCCTCATCCATCGCATAGACGTTGCGCGGGATGATGGTCTGCACCGCCTGCACCATGGCCACCACCGCCACCACCGGGTCGATGCAGTCATGCGGCGTCGCCCCATGCCCGCCCTTGCCCGTCACCGTGACCCAAGCCGTATCGACGGACGCCATCAGCGGCCCCGGCGTGGTCTGGAAATGCCCCAACGGAACATTGGGCGCGTTGTGGATGCCAAAGACCCGGGCGATGTCGAACCGGTCCATCACGCCTTCCTGCACCATCACGCCGCCGCCGCCGCCCTCTTCCTCGGCGGGCTGGAACAGGATCGCCACGCGCCCCGCAAAATTCCGCGTCTCGGCCAGATATTTCGCCGCGCCCAAAGCCATGGTCACATGCCCATCATGCCCGCAGGCATGCATCCGCCCCGGAATTGTCGAGGCGTATTCGGCCCCCGTAATCTCATGAATCGCCAGCGCATCCATATCGGCGCGCAAACCAATTGTCGGCCCCGCGCCCTGCCCGTTGATGATCGCCACCACCCCGGTTTTCGCGATGCCCTCGTGAATCTCGTCCACCCCCATCTCGCGCAAACGCGCCACGATGAAGGCGGCGGTGGTGTGGCAATCGAACTCCAGCTCGGGGTTCGCGTGCAGGTGCCGACGCCAGCCCTTCATTTCTTCGGCAAAAGCCGCGATACGGTTCAAGACAGGCATGGGTCTTACTCCTTTGGACTTCGGCCTTTGATCAAATCGGAAAACATTGGTGCCCGCAATGCCCCCTGCCCCAGATGACCTGATCCACGACCCCGAAGGTGGTTTGCCGCGCCTGCGCGCCATCATGGCCCGGCTGCGCGACCCCGCCACCGGCTGCCCCTGGGATCTGGAGCAGAATTTCGCCAGTATCGCGCCCTATACGATTGAAGAGGCCTATGAGGTCGCCGATGCCATCGACCGGCAGGATTGGCCTGAGCTGCGGGGCGAGTTGGGGGATCTGCTGTTCCAGTCGGTGTTTCACGCGCAAATGGCGTCAGAGGCCGGGCATTTCGACCTTGATGACGTGATCCGCAGCATTTCCGACAAGATGGTCGCGCGTCACCCGCATGTCTTCGGCACCGAATCGCGCGACAAATCACCCGAGCAGCAGACCGCCGACTGGGAAGCGCTGAAAGCGCGGGAGCGTGGGAAAGCCCGCGTGCTTGATGGTGTGGCGCTTGGCCTGCCTGCCCTGATGCGGGCGGTGAAACTGCAAAAACGTGCGGCGCGGGTGGGGTTTGACTGGCCATCGACCGATCAGGTGGTGGCCAAGATCGCCGAAGAATCCGCCGAACTGGTCGAGGCCCGCGACACCCTGTCGCACGCCGAGGTGACCGAGGAATTCGGCGACCTCTTGTTCGTCATGGCCAACCTTGCGCGGCACCTGAATGTCGACCCCGAAGCTGCCTTGCGCGCCGCCAATGCCAAGTTCACCCGGCGTTTCCAGCGGATCGAGGACTGGCTGGCCGAGGCTGGCCGCACCCCAGACCAGTCCGATCTGGCCGAAATGGATGCGCTGTGGGACCGGGCCAAGGCCGAGGAAAAGGCCCGCAGCTCGCCGCAGGATTAGCAAAAGTTTTTTACTCAACTATTGACCCAAGTAAAATAGTCAGGTTTATGGGCTGCATAATAACCGACCAATGGAGTCACCCATGACCTTCCGTCTTTCTCTCGCAGCAATTGCCCTTGGCAGCGTGGCGATGCCCGCGCTGGCCGAAGAGATCAACATCTATTCCCACCGCCAGCCCGAACTGATCCAGCCGATCATCGACGCCTTCACGGCGGAAACCGGCATCGCGGTGAACATCGCCTTTGTTGACAAGGGCATGTCGGAACGTCTGGTGGCCGAGGGTGACCGCTCGCCTGCCGATCTGGTGCTGACCGTCGACATCGCCCGTCTGGCGCAGGTGGTCGATGCCGGGGTGACGCAGCCCGTCGAGTCCGAAGTGCTGGCCGCCAATATCCCGGCCGAGCTGCGCGATGAGGCCAACCACTGGTTCGGCGTCACCACCCGCGCCCGCATCATCTATGCCAGCAAGGACCGCGTGGCGGACGGCGAAGTGACCACCTATGAAGATCTGGCCGATCCCAAATGGCAGGGCCGCATCTGCATCCGCTCGGGCACCAATGATTACAACGTGGCGCTTGCCGCCGCCGTCATTGCCCACCACGGCGAAGAGGCCGCGAAAACCTGGCTCGAAGGCGTGAAGGCCAACCTTGCCCGCAAACCCGATGGCGGTGACCGCGATCAGGTCAAGGCGATTGCGGCGGGCGAATGCGACATCGCCGTCGGCAACACCTATTACATCGGCCAGATGCTGGCAGACCCAGAGCAGGCCCCGGCAGCCGAGGCGGTGAACATCGTGTTCCCGACATTCGAGGGTGGCGGCACCCATGTGAACGTCTCGGGCGTGGCGCTGACCAAGGCCGCGCCGAACAAGGACAATGCCATCAAGTTCATGGAATGGCTGACCGGCGATGCGGCGCAGAAGATCTATGCCGAAACCAACTACGAATTCCCTGTAAAGGCAGGGGTAGAGCGGTCGGAACTGGTGGCAAGCTGGGGTGAATTCACCGCCGACACCAAACCGCTGACCGAAGTAGCGAAACTGCGCCCGGTGGCGCTGAAGCTGATCGAAGAAGTGAACTTCGACGGCTAATCATCTGGTCGAGCAGAAAAAAAGGCCCCGGGTCACTCCGGGGCCTTGTCTTTTGCACCGGTCGGCTTGCGGTTCCGGCGGTTACACATCCCAAGGGAATTGTTTTACCATCTGGACAAACCATGCGCGTCGCGATTGACACTTGCGCAGACAGGAGGCTGCAATGACCGACGCACCACGCAAAATCATCATCGACACCGATCCGGGGCAGGACGATGCGGTCGCCATCATGCTGGCGCTGGCCAGCCCGGAGGTGGAGGTGCTTGGCGTTGTCGCGGTGGCGGGCAACGTGCCGCTGGCGCTGACCACGCGCAATGCGCTGATCGTTTGCGAACTGTCCGGCAAGCCCGAAACCCGCGTCTTTGCCGGGTGCGACCGCCCGATGCTGCGCCCGTTGGTGACTGCCGAAGCGGTGCATGGCGTCACCGGGCTGGACGGCCCGGTGCTGCCGGAACCGACCATGGCGCTGCAAACTCAGCATGGCGTCGATTTCATCATCGAAACGCTGCGCCGCGAACCCAGCCAGACCGTGACGCTTTGTGCGCTGGGGCCGCTGACCAATATCGCCACAGCCCTGCAGCGCGCGCCCGATATCATCCCCCGCATTCAGCAGATCGTGCTGATGGGGGGCGCGTACTTCGAGCTGGGCAATGTCACGCCGGTTGCTGAATTCAACATTTACGTTGACCCGCAAGCCGCTGATATTGTGTTTAAATCTGGTATATCCATTGTTGTGATGCCGCTGGACGTCACCCATAAGGCGCTGACCAGCCCGCAGCGCATTGCAGCCTTCCGCGATCTGAAGACCGAACCGGGGCGTCTGGTGGCGGCATGGACCGATTTCTTTGAGCGCTTCGACAAGCAGAAATATGGCAGCGAGGGCGCGCCCCTGCACGATCCTTGCGTCATTGCCTGGCTGATCCGGCCAGAGCTGTTTCAGGGCCGCGTCATCAATGTCGAGATTGAAACACAGTCGGACCTGACGCTGGGCATGACCGTGGCCGACTGGTGGCGCGTGACCAACCGGCCCGCCAATGCGCTGTTCATCAACGCGCTGGATGCCGATGGCTTTTATGCGCTGTTGACCGAACGGATCGGGCGGCTTTGACCCCGGCGATCATTCCACCGGCAGGATGACGGCAAAGGTGCTGCCCTTGCCCCTTTCGCTGGAGATGTGAAGCCGCCCGCGATGGCGTTGGACGATGTGTTTGACAATCGCCAGACCAAGCCCCGTGCCCCCCTTTTCGCGCGACCGGTGGCTGTCGACCCGATAGAACCGTTCGGTCAGGCGCGGCAGGTGCTGCGCGTCGATGCCTTCGCCCTGATCAATCACCTCGATCCGCAGGGCTGCGGATTTCGGCAGGCTGTCGGGCGTCAGCCGGATCACCACCTCTCCCCCGGCCCCGCCATATTTCACCGCGTTTTCCATCAGGTTCTGGAACACCTGGATCAGCTGATCGGCGTCGCCGGGCACCTGGGTCCGCAGCCCCTCGGCGATGTCCAGCCGCACCGTCACACCGACTTTTTCGGCCAGCGGGCGCAGGGTGGTCTTGGTCGAGCGCAGGATTTCCACCATCTCGACCAGCGCAGTCGGGCGGACGCGCTCTTCGGCCTCGACCCGGCTCAGGTGCAGAAGGTCGCGGATCAGCCGGTTCATCCGGCCCGCCTCGCGCTCCATGATCAACAAGAACCGTTCGCGCGCGACCGGATCATCCTTGGCAGCCCCTTTCAGCGTTTCGATAAAGCCCGACAGTGCCGTCAGCGGCGAGCGCAGTTCGTGGCTGACATTGGCCACGAATTCACGCCGCATCTGGCCGATCTGTTCCACCTCGGACAGATCTTCCAGCACGCACAGCACCCCCGCCCCTTGCGGCAGCGGCGTCACCGTCACCCGGTGCACCGCATCCTGCGACGGCCCCGGCACCACCTGCCGCGCCACGCCACCCTCGGCCTGGCGCAGGGCCCGCATCAGGGCGGCCTGCACCTCGGGATGGCGCAGCGCAATCGCATGGTGGCGCCCCAGCATCGCCGCCCCGAACATGGCAACGGCAGCGGGGTTCATCACCGAAATTCGTTCATCCGGGCCAACGATCAACGCCGGCAAAGGAATGCCGCCCAAAACAGCTGCTTCGATCATCGTTTGCCCCGGTGCGTTTCTTGCCTGCCCTTCCATAACGGCTTTGGCCGAGAAATGCGAGACACCCGCTTGATCTGAACGGATTCCCCTCTAAAGTTAAATTATGCTTACCGTAACGTCACTTTGTTCCGGGCTTTGGCCCAATTGTACCAGCGCCGCCTTTTACAGGAGTCTTCCTTGCCCGTTCGATATGCCACCTCTGTCCCGGACGGCTCTGGCCTGCACGGGCACACCCGTCCGTTCATCAGCATAGGCCTGCCACAGGTGCTGGCCCAGCATTGCGCCGGGATGCGACCGCTTATGTCGGTATCGCCCCAGGACATTCCGCTTGCCGGGCTGCACCGGATCGACAATGGGCTGATCGCCTGCATGCTGCTGGGCAGCGAGGTTGATGCGCTTGATATCCTTGCCGATCTGACCGCCGCAGGCTATCGCGGCCCTGTGGTGGTCATCGCGCCGCCATTGCCCGATCCGGCGATGGTGGAGCGGGAATTGGCCCGTGCCGCGCCGGGGATCAGCGTTTCGCTGTTGGTGCTTTAGGAAACAGGCCGCAGCCCGGCCCGGAACCGCGCCGCATTGGCGCGGTAGCTTTCCGCCGACCGCAGCAGCCGCGCCTGCGCGTCCTCGTCCAGCTCACGCACCACGCGGCCGGGGCTGCCCATCACCAGACTGAAATCCGGGATCACCTTACCCTCGGTGATCAGAGCGCCCGCCCCGATCAGGCAACCGCGCCCGATTTTGGCACCGTTCAGCACCGTCGCTCCCATCCCGATCAGCGTGCCGTCGCCAATGCTGCAGCCATGCAGCATCGCCTTGTGCCCGATGGTGCAATTCGCGCCGATGATCAGCGGATGGCCCATATCGGTGTGCAGCACGCAGTTTTCCTGCACATTCGTGCCGGCTCCTACATGGATCACCTCATTGTCGCCGCGCAAGGTCACGCCGAACCAGACCGAGCAGTCGGCCTCCAGCACGATGCGCCCGATGATGTTGGCACCCGGGGCGACCCAGGCGGTGGGGTCGATTACGGGGGCGATGTCGCCAAGGGCATAGATCATCTTTGCTCAAACTCCCTGTTCAGGCCACGCACGAAATCGGACAGCATCGGCTGGCGGTCGCGCTTCATGCGCTCTGCTTCAAGAATGGTCTGCAAGTGCTTGAAAGATTGGTCAAGATCGTCATTCACCAGCACATAGTCATATTCAGCCCAATGGCTGATCTCATCGCGGCTTTTCGCCATGCGGCCCGCGATCACCTCATCTGTGTCCTGCGCGCGGCCCCGCAGGCGCCGGTCCAGTTCGGCAATCGACGGCGGCAGCACGAAGACCGACACCACATCGCGCCCCAGCGCCGAATTGCGGATCTGCTGGCCGCCCTGCCAGTCGATGTCGAACAGCGTGTCGCGCCCGTCGCGCATCGCGTCCTCGACGGGGCCGCGCGGGCTGCCGTACAGATTGCCGAACACCTCGGCATGTTCCAGCATCTGGCCATCCGCGATCATCGCCTCGAACGCCAAGCGGTCGCGAAAGTAGTAGTGCTGCCCGTCAACCTCGCCGGGGCGTGGGGGCCGGGTGGTGGCCGACACCGAAAACCGGATCGTCGGGTCCCACTCCATCAGCCGCCGGGCGAGGGTCGATTTCCCCGCCCCTGACGGTGATGACAAGATCAGCAAAAGGCCACGGCGCTGCATTGTCACTCCACGTTCTGAACCTGTTCGCGCATCTGATCGATCACCGTTTTCAGGTCAAGCCCGATCCGGGTCAGGGCCAGCGATTGCGCCTTGGAGCACAAGGTGTTGGCCTCGCGCATGAATTCCTGCATCAGGAAATCGAATTTGCGCCCCACCGGGCCTGCATCGGCCAGCAGGGCGCGCGCCGCCGCGACATGGGCGGTCAGCCGGTCCAGTTCCTCGGTCACGTCCTGCTTGACCGCGATCAGCGCCAGTTCCTGCGCCACCCGGCCCTCATCCGCCCCCTCGGCATGGTCCAGCACCCGGGCAAGGGCGGCGCGCAAGGCACCAGCCGCCGCATCCCGGCGCAAATCGGCCTCGGTGATGGCGGCGCGGGTCAGCGCGTCGATCTGGTCCAGCTGCGCGGCGATGACGCCGTGCATCGCGGCACCCTCTGCCGCGCGCATCTCGGTGAACTCGGCCAGCAGCGCGGGCAGATCGGCCAGCAGCGCCGCGCGCAGCGGCGCGGTGTCCGCTTCCGCGCTTGCGGTTTCCAGCACGCCGCGCACCGCCAGCACATCGGCCGCCGTGGCCTGCGCCAGCGTCACCCCGGCCTGCATCGCGGCGTTTTCCACCTGCTGCACCGCCGCCAGAACCGCCGCCAGCACCGGCGTGTTCACCTGCAACCCGGCCCCCGCCTCGGCCCCTTCCGCCGCGACTTTCACCGACAGGCTGACGGTGCCGCGCGATAGCGCCTTTTGCACCTGCGTGCGCACCGCAAGTTCCAGCCCGTCCACCCAGTCGGGCAGCCGCAGCCGCAGATCGAGCCCCTTGCCATTGACCGACCGGATGTCCCAGACCCAGACAAAGCCCGCGCCCTGCCCTTTTCGGGCGGCAAATCCGGTCATGGAAACGGTCATCAGCACTCCCTTCGCCCCGGGGGCGATATTTACCATTTGTTTAGAATCCCGCCCATCCCCACCGGCTTTTGGTGTAGATTAACACTTGAGTAACGATAGCGAGTCGGCATCCAGACCGTCATCCCGCACAGCGGCACACGGCCCGACCCGCATATCATGGCCAGAAAGGTCGGGGCAACCGGGCACCCAGGGTGACCCGCGCATTGACAAGGAAACAGAACATGACGTCTGGCTGGAGCGACCGCACATCCAACGGGTCAGATCACCGTGGCCCCGGCAAGATCGCGCAATTGCGCGCCTATTGGGAAGCGCTGCGCACTGGGGATGACCCGCCGCGCCGCGACCGGGTCGACCCACGCGGTCTTGCCGAAGCGCTGGAACACAGCTTTCTGATCGAGCGCATCGCGCCGGGCATTGCCCGGTTCCGCATCGCCGGCACCGCCTATAACGACCTGATGGGCATGGATGTGCGCGGCATGCCGCTGACGTGCCTGTTTCTGGGCCAGTCGCGTGACCGGTTGCCACTGGATCTGGAACGCGTGTTCCGCACACCGTCGATTCTGACGCTGGACCTGCGGGCCGAAACCACCCTGATGCGGTCGTCCTTGTCTGCGCGGATGCAGATCCTGCCGATGCTGGATCAAAAGGGTGACGCAACGCTTGCCATCGGCTGTGTGGATCTTTTGGGCACCATCGGCCGTGCTCCGCGCCGGTTCGAGATCACGCAAGGCACGCAAGAGCCGCTGAACAGTGGCGCGCCGGTTCAGGATCACAGCACGCCCACGCCGCCGCCGCCACGGGCAACGCCCGGCGTGCCCCATCTGCGGCTGGTGAAGGTCTGAGCCAGCGGCCGCAATGAAAAGGGGGCGGCACAGTGTGCCACCCCCGGATTTTCGCAGATAATACGCGCCCTTACAGCGCGACCCGGTGGCCGACCTCGCGGAAGGCCAGCAGCTCTTCGGCCACCAGAAACGCCAGTTCCAGCGACTGGCTGGCGTTCAGGCGCGGGTCGCAGGCGGTGTGATAGCGGTCAGACAGATCTTCATCCGTTACCGCGCGCAGGCCGCCGGTGCATTCGGTCACATCCTTGCCGGTCATCTCGAAATGCACGCCGCCCGGGATGGTGCCTTCGGATTTGTGCACCGCAAAAAATTCGCGCACTTCCGACAGCACCGCGTTGAACGGACGGGTCTTGTAGCCCGAGGGCGACTTGATGGTGTTGCCATGCATCGGGTCGCAGGACCAGACCACGTTTGCGCCTTCGTCCTTCACTGCCTTGACCAGACGCGGCAGGTGTTCTGCCACCTTGCCCGCACCAAAGCGCGCGATCAGGGTCAACCGGCCCGCCTCGTTCTGCGGGTTCAGCTTTGCCATCAGCACTTTCAGGTCTTCGGCGGTCGTGGTCGGCCCGCATTTCAGGCCGATCGGGTTGAGCACGCCGCGGCAGAATTCCACATGCGCGCCATCGGGCTGCCGGGTGCGGTCGCCGATCCAGATCATATGGCCCGATCCCGCGACGTTCTGGCCCGAAATACTATCGACCCGGCACAGCGCCTCTTCATATTCCAGCAGCAAGGCTTCGTGGCTGGTGTAGAAATCAACCGTGGTCAGCATATGGGCGGTTTCGGCATTCACCCCCGCCGCCGTCATGAAATCCAGCGCGTCGGAAATGCGGTTCGACAGCTCGCGGTAGCGGTCTGCCTTGTCATGTTCGGCAAAGCCCAGCGTCCAGCTGTGCACCCGGTGGATATCGGCAAAGCCGCCGGTGGAAAACGCGCGCAGAAGGTTCAGGCTGGCCGCCGCCTGCGTATAGGCCTGAAGCATCCGCTGCGGGTCGGGCTGGCGCGCCTCTGGCGTCGCCTCGAACCCGTTGATGATGTCGCCGCGATAGCTGGGGTATTCCACCCCGCCGATCACTTCGGTCGGCGCGCTGCGTGGCTTGGCAAACTGCCCCGCCATCCGGCCCACCTTGATCACCGGCACTTTTGCGCCATAGGTCAGCACGATGGCCATCTGCAGCATCACGCGGAAGGTGTCGCGGATGTTGTCGGCACTGAATTCGGCGAAACTTTCCGCACAATCGCCGCCCTGCAGCAAAAACGCCTTGCCTTCCGACGCCAGAGCCAGCTGCTTTTTGAGCCGCCGCGCCTCGCCCGCAAAGACCAGCGGCGGATACTTGGCCAGCTGCGCCTCAACGGCATTCAGCGCGGCGCTGTCCATGTAATCAGGCATCTGCACCCGCGGTTTCGCGCGCCAGTCCGATTTCTGCCAGCCTTTGGTCATGGCCTTCTCCTTACCCATATTCGGGCCCACCTGTGGGTCGTTAGCGGTATCGCGCGTTGTATACGGTCTGACGGGTCGGATGCAAAGGCCCAAACGCCCCATCTGCCCCCTTGCGAAACGCATGAAATCCTGTCTCATGCGTCCATATCCGACATGAACAGGTCGCAAGATGTCCACGCCACCCACCCGTGCCCAGAAAACCGATGCGACCCCCACCACCAAACGCTTTGTCTTTGTGCTGCTGGACCGCTTCACGATGATGTCGTTTTCCTGCGCGATCGAGCCGCTGCGGCTGGCCAATTACGTCGCCGGCAAGCCACTTTATGACTGGATTCTGGCAGGCGAAGGCGGGGTAGAGGCAACGTGTTCCAACGGGGCCACCTTCCGTCTGGACATCGGGCTGGAAGATGTGGACCGCGAAGACACCATTCTGGTCTGCGGCGGCATCGACATCCAGCGCGCCACGACGAAACCGGTGCTGAACTGGCTGCGGCGCGAGGCGCGGCGCGGCAACACCATCGGGGGCATGTGCACCGGGGCCTACGCGCTGGCCAAGGCGGGGCTGCTGGATGGCAAAAAGGCGACCATCCACTGGGAAAATCAGGATGGCTTTCTGGAGGAGTTCGAGCAGGTCAAGCTGACGAAATCGGTGTTCGTGATGGATGGCAACCGGCTGACCACGGCGGGCGGCATTTCGTCGATTGATCTGGTGCTGAAGATCATTGCCGCCGATCACGGGCAGGATCTGGCCAATACGGTGGCGGACCTTTTGATCTATTCCGCGATCCGCACCGATCAGGACACCCAGCGCCTGTCGATCCCCACCCGGATCGGCGTGCGGCACCCGAAGCTGAGCCAGGTGATCCAGATGATGGAGGGCAACATCGAAGACCCGCTGTCGCCCGCCGATCTGGCCGATCAGGTCGACATGTCCACCCGCCAGCTGGAACGGCTGTTCCGCCGCTATCTCAACCGCAGCCCCAAGCGCTATTACATGGAACTGCGCCTGGGCAAGGCGCGCAACCTGCTGATGCAGACGGATATGAGCGTCATCAACGTGGCCCTTGCCTGCGGTTTTGCGTCACCTTCGCATTTTTCCAAATGCTACCGCAGCCATTACAACACCACGCCCTACCGCGAGCGTGGGTCGCAAGGGCCAACCCCGCCGACACGGCTGTCGATCTGACAGCTGTACCGGCACCCTTTGGTCAGCTTTCCTCTGCCGGGGCGAGGCGGAAGATGGCCCCCTCCAGCACCGACACGAACCAGATCGACCCGTCGGGGGCCTCGCGCACATCGCGCACCCGGCCGGTTTCCTCGGCCTCGATGCGTTCTTCGGCAAAGCCGGTCGCGGCGGCGGTGTCCGGGTCCAGCCGTGACAGGAAGCTGGTGTTCAGCGACCCGGTGAAGATGTCGCCTTCCCATTCCGGCACCAGTGCGCCGGAATAGACCATCATGCCAGAGGGCGCGATGGAGGGGTCCCAGTAATGCGCGGGCTGTTCCATACCGTCCTGCGCCTGCCCTTCACCGATGCTGGCCCCGTTGTAATTCACGCCATAGCTGATCACCGGCCAGCCATAGTTGCGGCCCATCATCACCCGGTTGACCTCATCCCCGCCCCGCGCGCCATGCTCGACCAGCCACAGCGCGCCATCGGGGCCCAGCGTGGCACCCTGCGCGTTGCGGTGGCCGATGGAATAGATCCCGGGCCGCCAGCCGTCGATGCTGGTCGCAGGGGTTCCGTCGCGGTTCAGGTGGATCACCGAGCCTTCGACCCGCGCCGGGTCTTGCGCCTCCATGCCCCCCGGCCCGGTCCCCCGGTCGCCTGCGGTGATGAACACGGTACCATCCTGCGCCTCAACGATCCGGCTGCCGAAGTGCCGCCCACCCGAGGTCCCGTCACCGACATAGAGCTGCTCGAACCCTTCCAGTGCCGTACCATCGTCAGACAGTCGGCCTTTGCCGACCGCCGTGGCAGCACCCCCCGCGACCGGGGCGGCGTAAGACAGCCAGATTTCCCGCGTCTGCGCAAAATCACGCGGGATCATCACATCCAACAACCCGCCCTGCCCTTGCGCAAACACCTCTGGCGCGCCGGTGATTTCGGTGGCCTCGCCCGCTTCAACCCGCAACAGCCGCCCGGCAAGCTCGGTCACGATCAAGCCGCCATCCGGCAGAAAGCCGACCGCCCAGGGTTCTTCAAACCCGCGCGCCACGGGCGTGATCTGCATCACACCGGCAGAGGTGTCCACCGTGGTCTGGGCAAAGCCCTGCCCGGCCAGCAGGGCCAGTGCGGACACCGGCGCGGCAAGGGTGAGCATGCGGGAAAGGGGGCAGATGCGGGACATGACTTCTCCTGTTGATGGCCATCATGTCAAAACGTGGGGCGCAACAGCGCAGTTCCAACCCTGTCGCGCAAGCGTGAACCGGCGTGAGGCCCGGGCCGCCGCCCCGGTGCCCGCTTCACCCTACGTCACCCGACAAATTTGCAGATCACAAGGCACTTTTCTTTTACCAAACGGCCAACTAACCTGCCCCGCAGGATAACAGTCCGACATGGGAGACTTATAATGAAGAAACTGCTTCTTGCCACCGCCGCCTCCGCGCTGATCGCCGGGGCTGCACAGGCCGAAGATGTCAAGATGGGCATCATTCTGGGCTTCACCGGCCCGCTGGAATCGATCACGCCGAACATGGCCACCGGGGCCGAACTGGCAATCACCGAAGTGAACACATCGGGCAAGTTCAGCCTTGGCACTGTGGTTCCGGTCCGCGCCGACAGCACCTGCATTGACGCCGCCGCCGCCACCGCCGCCGCTGACCGTCTGATCACCGCCGAAGGCATCAAGGCCATCATGGGTGCTGACTGTTCCGGTGTGACCGGCGCGATCCTGCAGAACGTTGCCCGCACCAATGGCGTGGCGATGATCTCGCCTTCGGCGACCTCGCCCGCGCTGTCCACCGCCGAAGATGACGGCCTGTTCTTCCGCACTGCGCCATCCGACGCGCGCCAGGGCGTGGTGATGACCGAGATCCTGATGGACAAGGGCATCAAGACCGTCGCGCTGACCTATACCAACAACGACTACGGCAAGGGGCTGGCCGACAGCTTTGCCGCCGCCTTTACTGCTGCCGGTGGCACCGTAACGATCAACGCCCCGCATGAAGATGACAAAGCCGACTATTCGGCCGAAGTCGCCTCGCTGGCCTCGGCTGGTGGTGAAGTGCTGGTCGTGGCGGGCTACACCGACAAGGGCGGCAAGTCGATCATTCAGGCCTCGCTTGATTCGGGTGCGTTTTCGACCTTCGTGCTGCCAGATGGCATGGTCGGGCAAAAGCTGGTGGATGACATCGGCGAAGGGCTGACCGGATCGTTCGGCCAGTTCCCCGGCACCGACAGCGAAGGCGCGGAAATCTTTCAGGGAATCGCAACCGCGGCTGGCTTTGACGGGACCTCGGCCTTTGCGCCCGAATCCTATGATGCCGCGGCGCTGATCATGCTGGCGATGGCCGCCGCCGGATCGACCGATTCCAAGGACTGGGCCCCCAAGGTGATGGAACTGGCCAACGCCCCGGGCGAGCCGATCCTGCCGGGTGAACTGGGCAAGGCGCTGGAGCTGATCGCCGCCGGCACCGACATCGACTATATCGGTGCCACCGCCGTGGAACTGATCGGGCCGGGCGAAAGTGCCGGCAACTACCGCGAGATCGAGATCAAGGACGGCAAGATCGAAACTGTCCGGTTCCGCTGATCGCAGCCAAAACCATCAAAGCACGGCCCGGAGCAATCCGGGCCGTTGCCATAAGACAAAGCCTCCGCGCCCGGAAAATCCGGACCTGCGACGGAAGGTTCAGGGGATAACAGATGATCAAGGTTGAAAACCTGCACCGCCATTTCGGCGGGTTCCGGGCAGTTGACGGTGCGTCCTTGTCGATTGCCTCCGGCTCTGTCACCGGGCTGATCGGCCCGAATGGCGCGGGCAAGACAACGCTGTTCAACGTGATCGCCGGACGGCTGAAGCCGACCAGCGGCAGCGTGCAGATGGCGGGCGAAGACATCACCGGCCTGCCGCCGCATGAATTGTTCCACAAAGGGCTGCTGCGCACCTTTCAGATCGCGCATGAATTCGGCTCGATGTCCTGCGTCGAAAACCTGATGATGGTGCCGGGCGCGCAGATGGGTGAAACCCTGTGGAACGCCTGGTTCCGCCGTGGGGCCGTGCGCGCCGAGGAAGAGCGTTTGCGGGCAAAAGCGCATGACGTGCTGAAATTCCTGACCGTCGACCATCTGGCCGATCAGAAGGCCAGCCAGATTTCCGGCGGGCAGAAAAAGCTGCTGGAACTGGGCCGGACGATGATGGTCGACGCGAAAATCGTGTTTCTGGATGAGGTGGGCGCGGGCGTGAACCGCACCCTGCTGAACACTATCGGCGACGCGATCCTGCGGCTGAACGCCGAACGCGGCTATACCTTCTGCGTCATCGAGCATGACATGGATTTCATCGGCCGGTTGTGCAACCCGGTGATCTGCATGGCCGAAGGCAAGGTTCTGGCCCAGGGCACGGTGGAAGAGGTCAAGAACGACGAGCGCGTGATCGAGGCCTATCTGGGCACCGGATTGAAGAACAAGATGAAAGAGGCCGCCCATGGCTGAACCCTTCCTGATCGGCGACGCCATGACCGGCGGTTATGGCGGGGCCGATATCCTGCACAGCTGCACCATTGCGGTGAACCCCGGCGAGATTGCCGTGATTGTGGGTCCCAATGGCGCAGGCAAATCCACCGCCATGAAAGCGGTGTTCGGCATGCTGTCGTTGCGCAGCGGCGCGGTGCGGCTGAAGGGCGAGGATATCACCGCCCTGACCCCGCAGGCCCGTGTCGCCAAGGGCATGGCCTTTGTGCCGCAGACAGCCAACATCTTCACCTCAATGACGGTGGAGGAGAACCTGGAAATGGGGGCATTCCTGCGCCGCGATGACATCAAGACGACGATGGAGCAGGTCTATACCCTGTTCCCGATCCTGCGCGACAAGCGCTATCAGGCGGCAGGCGAATTGTCCGGCGGGCAGCGTCAGCAGGTCGCCGTGGGCCGCGCACTGATGACGCAGCCTTCGGTGCTGATGCTGGACGAACCCACTGCCGGCGTGTCGCCCATCGTGATGGACGAACTCTTTGACCGCATCATCGAAGTGGCCCGCACCGGCATTTCCATTCTGATGGTGGAGCAGAACGCACGGCAAGCGCTGGAGATTGCCGACAAGGGCTATGTTCTGGTGCAAGGTGCCAACCGCTTTACCGACACCGGACAGGCCCTGCTGGCCGACCCGGATGTGCGCAAATCTTTTCTCGGGGGCTGAGCCATGGATATCCTCAATGCCCTTGTGGCATTCCTCAACTTCGTCTTTATCCCCGGCGTGGCTTACGGCGCGCAGCTGGCGCTGGGGGCGCTGGGGGCGACGCTGATCTATTCGATCCTGCGGTTTTCCAACTTTGCCCATGGCGATACCATGGCCATCGGCACCGTGTTCGTCATCCTGCTGACCTGGGGGATGCAGGGAATGGGCATCAGCTTCGGCCCCTTGCCCACCGCCCTGCTGGCCCTGCCCTTCGGCATCGTGCTGACCGCCATCCTGCTGCTGGCCACCGACCGCGTGGTCTACCGCTATTACCGCCGCGTCAAGGCAGCCCCGGTCATTCTGGTGATGGCCTCGCTTGGTGTGATGTTCATCCTCAACGGTGTCACCCGCTTCATCATCGGCACCAGTGACATCAGCTTCACCGATGGCGAGCGGTTCATTATGACCGCCGGAGATTTCCGCGAAAGCACCGGGCTGGCCGAGGGGCTGGCGATCCGCACCACACAAGGCGTCACCCTTGTGGTGGCGATCATCGCGGTGGGGCTGCTGTTCTGGTTCTTGCAAAAAACCCGCACCGGCAAATCCATGCGGGCGTTTTCCGACAATGAGGATCTGGCCCTGCTGTCGGGCATCAACCCCGACCGGGTGGTCGCGGTGACATGGATCGTGGCGGCCGCCCTCGCCACCACTGCGGGCACGCTTTACGGCCTCGACAAGGGGTTCAGCCCCTTCACCTATTTCCAACTGTTGCTGCCGATCTTTGCCGCGGCCATCGTCGGCGGCCTTGGCAGCCCGATCGGGGCCATCGCAGGTGGCTTTGTCATCGCCTTTTCCGAGGTGATGGTCACCTATGCCTGGAAAAAAGTGGTCACCTATCTGTTGCCTGACTCCATGGCCCCCAGCGGGTTGATCCAACTGATGTCGACCGATTACAAATTCGCGGTCAGCTTCTTGATCCTGATCATCGTGCTTCTGGTGATGCCCACCGGTCTGTTCAAAGGAAAATCAATATGAGCGGTGCCCAGATGACCTCGCAAGCCGCCGCCGCCGGCCCCGCCCGTGGCTTGTTGCTGGCCGCTTTCGTCGCCGCCCTGTTCATCGCGACTGGCATGTTTCAAAGCTGGACGCTGGCGCTGTTGATCGTGAACATGGCGCTGATTTCGTCGATCATGGCGCTGGGGGTGAATATCCAGTGGGGCTATGCCGGGCTGTTTTCGGTTGGCACCATGGGGTTTGTGGCGCTTGGCGGGCTGTCGGTGGTCCTGGTGTCGTCCGCGCCTGCGCCGGGCGGTTGGTCGGCGGGTGGCACGGGTATTGTGCTGGGTCTGGCAATGGGGGCGGCCACCATTGCCGCCGCCGTCATGGCGGCCAGCAAAATGGCCCCCGGGCGGCGGCGTACCGTGATCGTCGCGGCCATCCTGATCATCGGGTTTTTCCTGTTCCGCGCCGTCTTTGACCCCGCCGTGCAGGCGGTCGAGGCCAACAATCCCGCCACCCACGGCAACCTTGGGGGTCTGGGCCTGCCGGTGCTGCTGGCCTGGCCGGTGGGCGGCCTGCTGGCCGCCGCCGCAGCCTGGGCCATCGGCAAGGCCGCGCTTGGCCTGCGCTCGGACTATCTGGCCATCGCCACGCTGGGCATTGCCGAAATCATCCTTGCCGTGTTGAAAAACGAAGACTGGATGGCGCGCGGCGTGAAGAACGTCATCTCGCTGCCCCGCCCGGTGCCCTATGAGGTGGATCTGCAACGCACCCAAGGGTTCGTTGACTGGGCGCTGAGCTGGGGCTTTGACCCGGTCACCGCGTCATCGATCGTGGTGCGGCTGATGTATACCGGGTTGTTTGCCGTTGTGCTGCTGGCGCTCATCGCGCTGTCACAGGCGGCGCTGCACAGCCCCTGGGGCCGGATGATGCGCGCCATCCGCGACAATGAGGTGTCGGCCGAGGCGATGGGCAAGGACGTGACCCGCCGCCATCTGCAGGTCTTCATCCTTGGCAGCGCTGTCATCGGCATTGCGGGCGCAATGATGACCACGCTTGATGGTCAGCTGACCCCCGGCTCTTATTCGCCGCTGCGCTTTACCTTTCTGGTCTGGGTGATGGTGATCGTGGGCGGATCGGGCAACAACTGGGGGTCTGTGCTGGGTGGTTTCCTGATCTGGTGGCTGTGGGTGATGGTGGAACCCATCGGCAACTGGCTGATGGTGGTGATCACCTCCGGCATGGCCGATGGCTGGCTGAAAGGCCACCTGATCAACTCTGCCGCCCATATGCGCCTGCTGACGATGGGGGTGATCCTGCTTCTGGTGCTGCGGTTCGCGCCAAAGGGGTTGTTGCCGGAAAGATGACGCCTCCTTTCGTCCTTTTGCTCGCCATCTGGGGAACCAGATACGGGCCGTCCGATGTGAATGGCATCGTGCAGGCCGCGTATCGCCTGTCGCCGGGGCTGCACAGTGTGGTTCTGGTGACCGACCGCACCCGCGACGGGATAGACGCGCGCGTGCGGCAAGTGGCCTTTCCGGCCGATTATGACCGGGCCGAGTTTTTTGGCAGGGGCTACCGGTCAAAACTGGCAGTGTTTTCGCCGCAGGTCGTTCCGCCGGGTCTGCCTTGCGTGTTCCTTGATCTGGATACTGTGGTGATCGGAGATCTGGGGCGGATCGCCGCGCTGGTGCAAGGGCCTGACGATCTGTTCATGCTGCCGCCGGGGGGGCTTGGCTTTGGGGCCCTGCGCCGGGTGCGGGACCGCGTGAAGGGGGATGGTAAATTTCCGGTCGGCAATTCCTCGATCCTTGCCTTTCATGCCGATGCTGCACCCAATCTTGCCGAGACCTACGCCAGCCGCTTTGGCGCAGGTGACACGGAGGCGACCAGGATGGTGATCGACGATGTCATCATCGCGTGGTTCGGGCGCGGGCGCGTAAAGGGGGTGCCCACGTCCTGCGGCGTGATGTTCCGCCGCGAATTCCTGTCGCGCGTGCCGGGCTGGGCCTGGTTCAAGGCATGGCTGCCCGGTGTGCAACGGCGCCGGTCGCAGATCGCGGCGGTCACGTTCAACGGGGTCGCCGTGAAGCCCGAGCAGCTGGCCACCCTCGCCGAGGGGGACACCGTCAGCGATGGCCGCGGCCGCAGCGGCCCCTGGACCCGTCGTGCCATCGGCCCGCTCTGGTCACACCTGCAAGCTACGGTGCAGCCCACCGCCGCTTCGCCACGGCCCTGCGAGGACCACCCCGGCTGAAAGGGGATTGCGCCTGGTGCGGCACGTCTCTGACGCGGCCAATCGCTGCGCACCGCCTTTGACGCGGTTCCAAAGCCCTTCTGACACGCTCCGCGCAGGCCATGTTCCGTCGTGGCCCCGTTACCACAGACAAGGGTGGCAGCGCCGCAAGAGCCAAGCCCGCACACCCGCAGCACCGCCCATCCGCGACATTTCCTGTCGCACGCTGACATGCCGCCCGACCCGCGCCCCGCCACTCTGGCGACCAAAGGCAACGGAGTTTCCAGATGAAAACCCATACCCGCGTGGTCGTGATCGGCGGCGGTGTCGTCGGCTGTTCGGTCCTCTATCACCTGACCAAGCTGGGTTGGTCCGATGTGACGCTGATCGAGCGGTCCGAACTGACATCGGGCAGCACTTGGCACGCGGCGGGCGGGTTCCATACGCTCAACGGCGACACCAACATGGCGGCGCTGCAGGGCTACACCATCCGGCTGTACAAGGAGCTGGAGGCGATCACCGGGATGAATTGCGGGTTGCACCACGTGGGCGGCATTACCCTTGCCGACAACGAGGCCCGGTTCGAGCAGCTGAAGGCTGAACGCGCCAAGCACCGCTACATGGGGCTGGATACGGAAATCCTGGGGCCGGAGGAAATTCACAAGCTGACCGATGGCATGGTCAACCTCGAAGGCATCCTCGGCGCGCTGTACGACCCGCTCGATGGCCACCTAGACCCCTCGGGCACCACCCACGCCTATGCGAAAGCCGCCCGGATGGGCGGGGCGGAAATCATCCTGCACAACCGCGTGCTGGAGACCAACCCCACCAAGGACGGCTGGGAAGTGGTGACGGAAAAGGGCACCATCACCTGCGAACATCTGGTCAACGCCGGCGGCCTTTGGGCGCGCGAAATTGGTGCGATGGCCGGGGTTTACCTGCCGCTGCTGCCGATGGCGCACCAATACCTCGTCACCGACGACATTCCCGAAATCGTCGACATCCTGAAATCGGGCCGCGAATTCCCACATGTCATGGACCCGGGCGGCGAATCCTATCTGCGTCAGGAAGGGCGCGGCCTTTGCATCGGGTTTTATGAAAAACCCTGCGAGCCCTGGGCGGTTGACGGCACCCCATGGGACTTTGGCCACGAGCTTCTGAACGAGCAGTTCGACAAGATCGAAGACTCGGTCAATTTCGCCTACCGCCGTTTCCCCGTCCTCGAACGCTCCGGCGTGAAACGCGTCATCCACGGCCCCTTCACCTTTGCGCCCGACGGCAACCCGCTGATCGGCCCGGTCCCCGGCCTGCGCAACTACTGGTCCGCCTGCGCCGTCATGGCCGGATTCTCTCAAGGCGGCGGCATGGGTCTTGCGCTGGCCCAATGGATGATCGAGGGCGAGGTTGAACGCGACCCGCGCGGCTTTGACGTCGCCCGCTTCGGCAACTGGACCAGCCCCGGCTACACCGTGCCCAAGGTGATTGAAAACTATCAGATGCGGTTCAACGTGTCGTACCCGAACGAGGAACGCCCCGCCGCCCGCCCCTTCCGCACCACGCCGATGTACGAAGTTTTCGACGGCATGAACGCGGTCTGGGGCCAGCAATACGGGCTGGAGGTGGTGAATTACCACGCCCTGCCGGGGCAGCCCCGCTTTGAGGAGCCCAGCTTCAAACGCTCCAACGCGTGGGAGGCAACCGCGCAGGAGGTGATGGCCGTCCGCAACGGCGTCGGCATCAACGAGTTGCAGAATTTCGGCAAATACCGCGTCACGGGTGCCGCTGCCCGCGACTGGCTGAACCGCATCATGGCGGGCCGCATCCCCAAACCGGGCCGCCTGTCGCTTACCCCGATGCTGGCGCATAGCGGCAAGATCATCGGCGATTTCACCGTCACCTGCCTGTCGGAAACCGAATTCCAGCTGACCGCCAGCTATGGCGCGCAAGGCTGGCATCAGCGCTGGTTTGATCAGCACGCCGCACCTGGCGTCAGGGTGGACAACATCTCCGACACGGTCTCTGGTTTCCAGATCGCGGGGCCGAATGCCCGCACACTTCTGTCCCGCGTCACCCGCGCCGATGTCTCGGCAGAGGCGTTCAAGTTCATGGACGCCAGACGCCTGACCATCGGCATGGCCAATTGCCTGGTGCAGCGCGTCAGCTATACGGCCGATCTGGGGTATGAGATCTATACCGACCAGATGTCGGTCCGCCACCTGTGGGATATCCTGAATGAACATGGGGCGGACCTGTCCTTGCGCCCCTTCGGCATGCGCGCGATGATGAGCTTGCGGCTGGACAAATGGTTTGGCAGCTGGGGCCGCGAGTTCAGCCCCGACTACACCCCGGCGGAAACCGGGCTTGATCGCTTCATCCAATGGACCAAGCCCACCGACTGGATCGGCCACGCCGCCGCCACCGCAGAAAAGGCCACCGGCCCGAAACGCCGCCTCACCCAATTCATCGTCGACGCCACCGATGCCGATGTGGTCGCGTGGGAGCCGATCTGGCTGAACGGAACCGTACAGGGCTACTGCACCTCGGGCGGCTACAGCCACACCACCGGCCAGTCGGTCGCCATGGGCTTCCTGCCCGAAGGCACGATCACCGATGGCCTTCAGGTCGAGATTGAAATCCTGGGCTACCGCCGCCCCGCCCGCGTGACCCTCGCACCGCTGTGGGACGATGGCGGGCGGATGCGCGCCTGACCTTCGGCATTTCCAGTCCGAAAATATCCTCGAGGGGTGAGGATCACAGCCACGAGGGGCGCGCGCCCCCTCGACGCGCCCGCCCCCGGGTGATGCATGCAAGCGCGGATCGCCCCAAGCCGTAGGGCGGGGTTCACCCCGCCGCCCCGCACGGAGACATGGTCCGCCTCAATCACCCATACCCCGCCACTCGACCCATTCCCCATGAAACCCGGCGCGCCCCAGCGTTACCGCAATATCCCCGGGCCAGATCCGCAGCGTCACCGCCGCCCCCGGGCCTGCCGCATCTGCCTCCATCCCCAACCAGCACAGTGGTGCGTCAGCGCTGGCCCGCGCGCCTGCAGCGGCCATCGCGGCCTCAATGCGCGCCTGCACCGTGGGCGGGAAATACTGATGCGCAATCGTGTGATACACCAGATGCGCCTGCCCCGGATGCCGCGCCTGCAACCGCGCTTCCAGCCAGTCCGCCGCGTCGCCTTCATCCACCACCCCCCCCCCCCCGGCCAACCCCAAGGCCGCCTGCAGCCGCGCCAGACGGAGCGTCTGATCGGCCCAGACAAAGGCCAGCAGCCGCGCGCCGTCGCGCTTGGGGTCCAGCGGGTTCAGGTCTACCCCGCGCCGCGCCGCCACCACCGGAGCCACCATCGGCGGCACCACCCCTTGCCATTCCGGCCGCAGCGTCACCGCACTGCCCGCCGCCTCGATCAGCCCGCCCGGAGTGCCAAGGGCATAGCACGCGCCTGTTCCTCTAACGCAGTGACAAACCGGTCCGACATCGCACCCTCCGCTTGCAGGTGCCTTCAGCCTGCCCCAGCACGAAAACAGGGTCAACACCCATGACCAATCCATGATTTCTGGATGGCAGGGGGCGCATCTTTTCCGTCGCCATCCGCCCGATTTCGTGTGAAAAATGGCGATGATCGGGGCCAAGTCTTGAGACTGCCTTGAACGTGCATCAACTAGCTATTGATTTCATTAGAATTCCCGTCCTGCAACACAGTGGAATACCACACACCCATGCCGATGCCTGACCTGCAGATCCTGATCCTTGCCGCCGGGGCCTCCAGCCGGATGCGCGGAGCGGACAAGCTGTTGGAACAGGTGGCAGGCCAGCCGCTTTTGCGCCACATCGCCGGTCAGGCCGTCGCCACCGGCCTGCCCGTCACCGTCACCCTGCCCCCCGACCGCCCCGCGCGCGCTGCCGCGCTGGACGGCCTTACCGTCCGCCGGATAACCGTACCGGACGCGGGGTTTGGCATGGCCCACAGCCTGCGCGCCGGTCTGGCCAGCCTGCAACCGCAGGGGGCGGTGATGGTGCTGTTGGCAGACCTGCCCGAGATCACGACCGATGACCTGACGATGTTGGCCCATGCTCACGCCCGCACGCCCGGCCAGATCCTGCGCGCCACCGATGCCAGTGGCCAGCCCGGCCATCCGGTGATCTTTCCAGGCTCTCTCCGGGCCGAGCTTATGCAGCTGACGGGGGATGACGGCGCGCGCAGCCTGCTGCGCCGCCATGCAGGCGACCTGCAGCTGATCGCCCTGCCCGGCCAGCACGCAACCACCGACCTCGACACGCCCGAAGATTGGGCGGCGTGGCGGTCAGGCCGCGAGTAGCACCCGCGCCTCATGCGCGCGCAACGTGGCCCGCGCCGCCGGGTAGGCCTGCGCCCCCTCGGCCAGTTCCGGGAACAGCGCCAGCATCTCGTCACGCTGGCCCCGGTCCATCGACCGCAGCGTGGCGATCCCCGGTTGGAAGCTTTCCGTCCAGGCGCCTTCGGCCTGAATGATCTCGTGCTGGCTGCACATCACATGAATATAGCTGACCCGCCGTGCGGGCACCCGGGCAATGCCGGGCAACCCGGTCAGGTTGATCGCCGCCACCAGCACCTCACGCTCGCCAAACAGCAGTTCCGCCCGCGCGCCCTCAATCAGCATGCGGTGCTGCGGGGAAACCAGCATGTCACTCCGGGGCAAGCCATCGCCAAGCGCCCCAGCCGCGATCCGCACCGGACACAGCGCCGGGTTCACCAGCAGATCCGCCGGCCCCAGATCGCGCTGCCCGACCCAGCAAATGTCCTGAAAACCGCTGTCACGGGTCAGTATGCGGTCGCCGGGCTGCAGATCTTCCACGCGGCGCAAGCCCGTCGGGGTGGTGATCAGGGTGCCGGGGGTGAAGCAGGGCACCACATTCTCGATGCCCGAAAAGAACAGGGTGCCCGACACCGTGCCGTCGGGATCAAGAAACTCGACCCGGCCGTTCTGACGGTCGGCCGCGTCAAAAATGATGTTCGTCGCATTCTTGCCCCAGGCCGACAGATCCAGCGTGTCGTAGTTGTCGCCGCCATCGCCGCCAAAGATGGTGTCACCGGGGCCGCCAAAGAACAGATCGCGGCCATCGCCACCTTCGAGAAAATTGGCCCCGTCCCCGCCGTAAAGCGTGTCATTGCCCGCGCCGCCATACAGGCTGTCATCGCCTGCACCGCCATAGATCAGGTCGTCATCGCCCTCTCCCCACAGCACATCATTGCCGGCGTCGCCGTAGATCGTATCGTTGCCCGAACCCGCCCAGATCGTGTCATTGCCATCACCGCCATAAAGCAGGTTGTCGCCCGGCAATTGCGCGCCGGCCACGTCGTCAATGACATCATCCCCCGCGCCGCCAAAGACCGTGTCATTGCCTGCACCGAAGAAAATCGTGTCATTGCCCGCGCCGCCATGAAGGACGTCATCGCCATCGCCGCCGAACAGAACATCGTTGCCATCCCCGCCGAACAGCTGGTCATCGCCAGTGCCGCCGTCCAGCGTGTCATTGCCGGCATCGCCGTGCAGGGTGTCGTTGCCGGTGCCACCGATGAGCGAGTCATCGCCATCACCGCCATAGAGCAGGTCGGCATCGCCACTGCCGATGTAGCCGCTGTCCAGCCGGGTCGCATAGAGCCCGGTATCGGCCGAGTTGACCGATGTAAGCTGGATCGAGGTGATCGGCCCGCTGGTCAGCAACTGCGAGTCCGCATTGATTTCAAACTCCGGGGCCAGAAACACCCGGCCATCGGTCAGCTGGATCACAACGGCGGTGATCTGACCGCTGCTGCCATCGGCAAAGGTGACGGTCGCGTTGTAGACCTGGGTTGAATCCAGATAGGCCTGCACACCGTCGATCAGGAAATGTTCGGAGGTGGTTGTGTTGTTGTCATTGTCGGCCAGAATGCCGTCGCCGTTCAGATCGACGGCTGTGGCCCGCACGATCGCCCCGGACAGGGGCGTCGCGGCGCTGCCAAAGGTGGTCAGCAGGTTGGCGGCATTTTCGGACCCGCTGTTGGCTTCATTGGGGTCGATATCCGCGAAGGTGCCAAGTGAAATCAGATTGTAAGTCAGGGACGGCGCGTTGGTGGCATAATGCGCGCCGTCGTCACTGCCGCCGATGATCGTGTCATTGCCCGCGCCGCCGAACACCGTGTCATTGCCGGCCCCGGCGTCGATCAGGTCATCCCCTGCACCACCGTAGATCAGGTTGGCATCATTGCTGCCGGTGATGATATCGTTGAACCCGGTGCCGACCACGTTCTCGATAGAGCTGAGGCTGTCGGTGCCAGCAGAAGTGCCGGTCGCGACTCCGGTGTTGAGGTTGACGCTCACCGCTGCGGTTTCCGACGCATAGGTGACAGTGTCGGTCCCGCCGCCCCCGATCAGGGTGTCGTCGCCCGCGCCGCCATCGAGCAGGTCATCGCCCATGCCGCCATCGAGGCTGTCCGCGCCGGTGCCGCCGAACAGCGAGTCGTTGCCCGCGCCACCGAACAGACGGTCTGCCCCCGCCTCGCCCAGCAGGCTGTCGTCGCCGTCCTGACCATTGAGCGTGTCATTGCCGGTCCCGCCGAACACCGTGTCATTGCCGCCCCCGGCATTGACCACGTCATTGCCGCCAAGCGCGCTGATCGTGTCAGCATCATTGGTGCCGTTTAGGGTGTTGTTGCCACCCGTCCCGGTGATGTTGGCCATTGCGGCGTATCCACTTAATTTTACTTAATTTGTGGATACTGGTGGAAGGGGGCGCGACTTTGGCAAAACGTGGCCAAAAGGTGGCTGTGGCATGGTTTGTTGCTGCCACCGACACAATCAGCGGCACCATTTTCGCAAACGGGCAATGGGGCCCCGATTGGAGCCCCTTTGCCGTCGGACCCTGTGATCAGGACCGTTGCTGCAAACCCCGTGTCAGCGCACCAGAAGGCGGGCTTCGTGTTTTTTCAGCGTCTTGCGGGCGGCCTGATAGGCCTCGACCCCGGCAGGCGCTTTCAGTTCGGGGAACAGTTCCATCAACTCGCTGCGCTGGGAATTGCCAAGCCCTTTCAGGGTGTAATCCCCAGGCTGGAAGCTTTCGGTCCAGGCACCGTTCGACAGTACAACTTCATGCTGGTCGAACATGAAGTGGAAATAGGTGGTGCCCACCGAGTCAACCTGATGAATCCCCTTGCCGCCGATCAGGTGCTTGGCCGCAACCAGCACTTCATGTTCATCAAAATACAGGGCGGTCCGGTCGTTGGCCACCAGCACGCGGTGGTTGGGCGACAGCATCATGTCCCGCTCTGGCAGGCCGTTGCCAAGGCTGCCGGCCCTGACCATCACCGGGCGCAGATGCGGGTTGCCGGCAAAATCATGCCAGCCCATGGTCTTGGCCCCCATCCAGCGGATCTCCTGAATGCCATTGTCACGGGTGATGACCTTGTCGCCAACGCGCAGGTTTTCGACCGCAACTTCGCCTTTGGGGGTGGCAATCAGGGTGCCGGGGGTAAAACACACGATGCTTTCAATGTTTGTGAACTCGGACCGGCCGATGACATTGCCTTCGTCATCGAAATATTCAACGTACCCGTCCCACCCGTTGCCATCACTGTCAACATTGGTGCGCACCACGTTGCGCGGGCCTGTGCCGCGCAGATCAAGCGTATCCCAGTCGTCGCCTTCTGACCCGCCGAACACGGAATCGCCCACGCCCACCCCGGTAAAGGTGTCGCGGTCCGCGCCGCCAAAGGCCCGGTCGCCAAAGCCGTCCGGCGCACCTGTCACCGGGTCGCCAAGATGGATCACATCATTGCCGCTTCCGCCGAACAGCGTGTCTGCGCCATCGCCCCCGATCAGGGTGTCATCGCCCTCGCCACCGAACAGCAAATCGTTCCCGCTGCCGCCGTCCAGCAGGTCGTTGCCCGAACCGCCTTCAAGCGTGTCACGTCCGGCCCCGCCCAGCAGCGTATCATCCCCTGCCTCTCCCAGCAGGATATCATCGCCATCGCCACCATCCAGCAGATCGTTGCCGGTGCCACCGTCAAGCAGATCATTGCCGCTGCCGCCAAACAGGCTGTCATTGCCGGCGCCACCATACAGCGTGTCATCGCCATGCTCGCCGTAGAGCGCGTCATCACCAGCGTCGCCGTAGATCAGATCGTCGTCCACCCCACCATAGAGCAGGTCATTGCCTTCACCGCCAAAGATGGTGTCGTTGTCATCCATGCCATAGATGGTGTCGTTGCCCGCACCACCAGTGATATAATCGGCGTTGTTTTGCGGACGCAGATCGCCTGCGTCATTCGGGATGTTGATCGCATCGGGAAAAGACAGATCCAGTCCACCAAAGATCAGGTCATCGCCCAGCCCGCCGTCGATCCTGTCATTGCCCTCTGACCCGATGATGGTGTCATTGCCGTCACCGCCATAGATGGTGTCATTGTCGACACCGGCGTCGATATAATCGTTGCCGGTGCCGCCATAAATCAAGTCGGCGTCATCGCCCGAGAAAATGGTGTCGTTGCCAGCGCCGCCATAGATGGTGTCGCGGTTGTTGAAGGGGTCGGTGTCGGCGGGGTACAGGCCGGGATAATCGATATCGGGCTGCGGGAAATCGGTCCGCGTATCGATCAGGTCGTCGCCGTCGCCGCCGTAAACCTCATCGCGGCCACCACCGCCGAAAATCGTGTCGTTGCCGTCCTCGCCATAGACCAGATCATCGCCCGGCCCCGCATAGACAAGGTCATCGCCCAGACCGGCAAAGATCGTGTCATCGCCTTCGCCCGCGACGATACGGTCATCATTCGGCCCGTCCCCGGGGATGATCGCATCATTGCCATCGACCACATCCCCGTCAAAAGGATCAATATAGGCGGCGTCGATCAGGTCGTCACCGGGTGTTCCGCGCACAATGCCGTCGCGGTCATCGCCCCCTGCCGGAAGGTTGTCGACCGTGTCCGAAATCGAGAAGACCTCGACCGAACCGGCATAGTGCTGGTCGATGTTCTGAACGGTCCCCGCAGGCGAGGTGGACTGTCCGGCCCCGATGATCCAGTTCTGGTTTATGGACCCCATGTCCATGGTCAGGGTTGCGGGAACCGTATCGGCAAACGTGTCGCCGGTGGTCAGGTTGCTGATCTGCACCCGGCCGCCCGGTCCGGTCGCATCCCAGGAATAGCTCAGGCCGATCGTGTCGCCCGCGTTCTGAAACCCTGCGGCGGTTTCAAAAATGGTGGTGCCGGTGGCGCTTTCATGACTGATACGCACAGCCCCATCGGGCAACGACTCGACCCGGAACCCACCAGCGGTTTCGCCTTCGCTGTCGCGCGACAAAATGGTGCGCGCTTCGGTCAGGGTGGTGCCGCCTGCAAGACTGAACTGGATCTCAAGCGTCCCGCGCGTCAACTGGAACGCCGGATCGACGAAAATCTTGACAAGATCGTCCACGCCATCCAGCACGGCCCGGCCGCCGACCGATGCCGCCCCGTTGATGTATTCGCCGTTCTGGACCCCGTTGCCCGCTGCGCTGTCGGTGGCGGTCGTCGTCGGATCGTTCAGGTTGTAAAGTGCGATAATCGTCATGGTACAATTCCTTACAGCGAAAGGCCGAGCCCACCGCACAGATCACTTTGCACCGCCCCTTTCACAGGGACGACACCTCGGCGGTCTGCGATGGGCATCTGCCCCGCGCATCACACCACGCGACCTGACGTCCGGTTAAACAATCGCGTCCCTGAAAGGCAAATGCCCAAAATGACGTCATAAATCCGGCAGTACGATCCATGGTTGCCCACAGCCCGACATCCGACCCATTGCCCAGAATGCTT
Organism: Pseudotabrizicola sediminis; assembly: GCF_004745575.1. Lineage (GTDB taxonomy): Bacteria > Pseudomonadota > Alphaproteobacteria > Rhodobacterales > Rhodobacteraceae > Pseudotabrizicola > Pseudotabrizicola sediminis. The sequence goes on from NZ_RPEM01000001.1 coordinate 351,407, forward strand.
GGCAGCACGCTGTCACCAGACGACCGCCCCCGCGGTCAGTTGTCTTACCCAGCAAGACAATGAACAAATACAGGCCCGCATGGCTAACGGGAAGTAAAAAAGGCAAAAATGCGCCTGCGTTGTCGCAGTGGTTCTCATGGAAAGAACCCAACGGCCCACCCCGCAGATGCAAAATCGGCAGGGTGGGCGGCACAGGCCGAAAGTCACCTGTTTCCAGTATTGAAACGGCGCCTCGCGCCCGGACCAAGGATTACAAGGAATTTTGCGGCCCGCCGGACGCGCCGAACCCGCCATCCCGCCGCTTTTCCCAAAGGACGGAAACAATGCAAGGCGCAGAAAATCCCACCGTTGCAGCATCGCATTTTTGCCATTTTGCTGCTTTCACAAAGCGGTAAGCGTTTCGGAAAGCGAAACAATTAACAGTTTTCAGAACATTTGAAGCGAATCACCTATGACCCGCTGATATGCCATGGAAACTCACCCGCCATCTGGCACAGATGGTTAATTTGAATCACAAAATGCAAAGAGGATGGTGCCCGAGGTCGGACTCGAACCGACAAGCCTTGCGGCGGCGGATTTTGAATCCGCTGCGTCTACCAGTTCCACCACTCGGGCCACTCGGGAGACCCTTTAGCCGCCCCGTCGGGCGGCGTCAACAGGCTCTGCGCGGCTAGAGATCATCGGTGGCAAAGGTGTCGCAGGCGGCGATCTGGCCGGACTGCAGCCCCGCCACAAACCAGCGCGAGCGTTGCTCGGCGGTGCCATGGGTGAAGGTGTGCGGCATCGGGCGCTGACCGGCTGCGCGTTGCAATGTGTCATCGCCGATCTGCCGCGCGGCATTCACCGCCTCCTCAATATCGCCCCGGCTGATCGAGCCGAAATTCTGCGCGGCGGTCCGCGCCCAGACCCCCGACAGGCAATCGGCCTGCAATTCGATGCGAACTGATATGGCATTGCTGTCAGCCTGGCTGACCTGCTGGCGCAACTGGTTGGCCTGGCCCAGAATGCCCAGTTCATTTTGCACGTGATGCGCAATTTCATGCGCGACGACATAGGCGGCGGCAAACTCGCCCCCCGCCCCCAGCCTTTCTTCCATCACGGTGAAAAATTCCGTATCCAGATAGGCTTTCTTGTCCCCCGGGCAGTAGAACGGGCCTGTGGCCCCCGAGGCCCCGCCGCAGGGGCTTTGGGTGGCACCTTTGAACAGGACCAGCGTGGCCGGGCGATAGTCTCTGCCCAGTTGCTCTTGAAACAGCTGCGCCCAGACCTCTTCGGTATCGGCAAGGGTCACCGATACGAATTCCCCCGCCGCGATATCCGCTTGCGTCAGCTCGGTCGGGGCCGAGGGTTGCGGGTCGGTTTGCTGCAGCAAGGGGGTAACGTCGATGCCCAGGAAATAGCCGATCACCAGAACGGCGATGACCCCGACCCCGCCGATACCGCCTGCTTTTGCGCCAGAGCTGCTGCGGCGGTCTTCAATATTGCGGCTGCCTCGCCGTCCACGCCATTTCATCGCCAGCCACCCCTTGACTCGTTTTCAATGCCGACAGTAGCGAGATGCGGGCAGGTCGGAAAGCGTCCTTGACCTTACCGCACCGTCATGGTGCAAGCGTCGCGACAATAGCAGGAAGACCAGATGATCCGCGCCTTGTATGACTGGACGATCCGGCTGGCAGAACACCCGCGCGCGATCTGGGCTCTGGCCTTTGTGGCCTTCATCGAAAGTTCGGTCTTCCCGATCCCGCCCGACATTCTGATGATCCCGATGATTCTGGCCGCCCCGCGCCGGGCGTTCCTGATTGCCGCTGTGGCGACCGTTTCTTCGGTGCTGGGGGGCATGTTCGGCTATTGGATCGGCGCGGTGCTTTATGAAAGCGTCGGGCTGCCGGTGCTGGAATTCTATGGCAAAACCGACAATTTCGAGGTGTTCAGCGAGCGCTACAACGAATGGGGCGCATGGTCGGTACTGATCGCAGGCGTGACACCCTTCCCCTACAAGGTTGTGACCATCCTGTCGGGCACGACCGGGCTGGATCTGGTGGTGTTCACTGTGGCGTCTATCGCGGCCCGGGGGTTGCGTTTCTTTGTGGTGGCGGCCCTGCTGTGGAAATTCGGCGCACCCATTCGTGATTTCATCGAACGGCGTCTGGGGCTCATGTTCACGCTGTTCATGCTGCTGCTGGTGGGCGGCTTTGTTGTGCTGAAGGTGCTCTGATGTTTGCCCTGTCCTCGCGGATTCTTGTCGCCATTGCCGGGCTTGGCTCTGCCGCCGTTCTGGCCGGGGCCTTTGCGTTCCAGCACATCGGCGGTCTGGCCCCTTGCGCGCTGTGCCTGTGGCAACGCTGGCCGCATGCGGCGGCAGTTGTGATCATGGCCTTGGCGCTGCTGGTGCCGCACCGCGGCCTTCGGGTGCTGGGGGCCCTGGCCGCACTGACCACGGCGGGCATCGGCGGCTTTCACATGGGCGTGGAATACGGCTGGTGGGAGGGGTTGGCCACCTGCGGCGGCAGCGCGATCACCGGCATCAGCGTAGATGATCTGCTGAACCCGGCCGCAAATGTCGGCACCCCGGCCCGCTGCGATCAGGTGGCATGGTCGCTGGCCGGCATCTCAATGGCCGGGTGGAACATGATCCTGTCGCTGGGTCTGGCCGGGATCTGGCTGCTGTCGGCCCGGCGCACCTGAGATCTAGGACGGAAAAGACGGGCCGGTGTGGGTTTCGACCAAAGCCCCGCCACACAACCGGCCATGTTCAAGAATGGCAAAACGGTCGGTCATTCCTGCCACATAATCGGCCACCGTGCGCGCGAGTTCCGTCTGATCGGCGCAGGCCTGCACCGCATGCTCCCATTCTGCGGGCAGCAGGCCGGGGTCAGCCATGAAGGCGGCAAACAGATCCTGCACCACCTGAGTGACCTTGGCCCGCACCTCCATGACTGAGGGCGCGCGATACATGCGGTGAAACAGAAAACTGCGGATCGCCTTCAGCTCTTGGTACAGCGGCTTGGAAAAGCGGATGATCGTGGTGCCCATCAGGCGGATATCATCCACCGATTGCGGCTGCGCTGCCTCCAGCCGGCCTTGGGCCACAGCGATCACATCCTCGACCATGCGGCCAAAGACCCGGCGCAATGCTTCGTGCCGGCGCCGCATCGGGTCCAGCCCCGGGTAGATCGCATCCACCTCGGCGAAGGCGGGGCCGGTGACGGGCAGCTCCATCAGATCGGCCTCATCGAACAGGCCGGATCGCAAGCCGTCATGCAGGTCGTGGTGGGAATAGGCGACATCATCGGCAATCGCCGCGACCTGCGCCTCGGCGCTCGCATGGGTGTGCAGATGCAGATCCCACTGGGCATTCACCTCGGCCAAGGCATAGGGCAAGGGGCCCGCGTGCTTTTCATCGGCATTTTCGCCGATCACCGGGCCGTTGTGTTTGGCGATGCCTTCCAGCGATTCCCATGTCAGGTTCAGCCCGTCGAAATCGGCGTAATGCCGTTCCAGCCGCGTCACGATCCGCAGCGCCTGCGCGTTGTGGTCAAAGCCGCCATAGGGGGCCATCAGCGCCGACAACGCATCCTCGCCGGTATGGCCAAAGGGCGTGTGGCCAAGGTCATGCGCCAAGGCGATGCACTCGGCCAGATCGGTGTTCAGCCCCAGCACGCCGGCGATGGTGCGGGCGACCTGCGCCACTTCGATCGAATGGGTCAGGCGGGTGCGGTAATAATCGCCCTCATGTTCGACAAACACCTGGGTCTTGTGTTTCAGCCGCCGGAAGGCACTGGAATGGATGATCCGGTCGCGGTCCCGCTGATAGGGTGACCGGAAGGACGACATGCGTTCTTCATACAGACGACCGCGGGAGGCATCGGGTTGGCAGGCAAAAGGCGCAAGCATGGAACTGCCCGTTCTTGTTGAAATCTTCTATCGCCCTTATATTGCACCCTGAACCCCAAGGATATGTGAAAAACCATGGACCTGACCCTTCCCCCCGATGCTTTGCACCCGCGCGTCACCGACCGTGCCTTCGCCCGGCTGGCCGAAATCGCCCAGATGACAGGGGAACACAAATCGCTGCGCGTGGCCGTCGAAGGCGGCGGCTGTTCCGGGTTCCAGTATGAGATCAAGCTGGATGATCCGGCGGCGGACGATCTGGTGCTGGAAAAGAACGGGCAGCGGGTTCTGGTCGATGCGGTGTCCCTGCCCTTTCTGCAAAACGCGGTGATCGACTTCACCGAAGAGCTGATCGGCGCGCGCTTCGTGATCGAGAACCCCAATGCCAGCAGCAGCTGCGGCTGCGGCACGTCCTTTTCAATGTAGCACATGGCTTGCCTTGCGCGGATGGTTGGCCGATAGCTGGAGCCGCAACACCGAAAGGCTGGCCTCATGCGGATCGCGACCTTCAACATCAACGGTATCAAGGCCAGGGTCGAGGCGTTGCCCCGCTGGCTTCTGGCGGCAAAGCCCGATGTGGTGTGCCTGCAGGAAATCAAATCGGTCGATGAAGGCTTCCCGCGCACGCTGTTCGAAGACATGGGCTACCGGGTGGAAACCCATGGCCAGAAAGGCTTCAATGGCGTCGCCATCCTGTCGCGCCTGCCGCTGGAAGATGTGACGCGCGGCCTGCCCGGCGGTGACAGTGACGAACAGGCCCGCTGGATCGAGGCCACGGTGATGGCCCCGCGCCCGGTGCGGGTCTGCGGGCTGTACCTGCCCAATGGCAACCCGGCCCCGGGGCCGAAATACGATTACAAACTGGCGTGGATGGCACGGATGGAGGCACGGGTGCGCGCCCTGCTTGCGCTGGAAGAGGCGTTTGTCTGCGCAGGTGATTACAATGTCATCCCGCAGGCGATGGATGCCGCCCGGCCCGAGGCTTGGGTAGATGACGCGCTGTATCTGCCGCAGACGCGGGAAGCCTATCGCCGGATGCTGAACCTGGGCCTGACCGATGCCTTCCGCGCCCGCGAACAGGGCGCAGGCCATTACAGCTTCTGGGATTATCAGGCCAACTCCTGGGAGCGCAACAACGGCATCCGCATCGACCACCTGCTCTTGTCGCCGCAGGCGGCGGACCGGCTGACGGGCGCAGGCATCGACCGCGACGTGCGGGCCGGTGACAAGCCGTCAGATCACGTACCGGTCTGGATCACGCTGGCGGAGTGACTTGGGGCGGAGTGATTTGGGGCGGAGTGGCTTGGGCTGCCGCGCGCGCCCGCCCCCTCGCCCGCAGCATCGACACGGTATAAATCACCAGTGCCGCCCAGATCATCGGAAAGGCGATCAGCCGGACGGTGCCGAACGGCTCGCCAAACACAAACACCGCGATCAGGAAAATCATCGTGGGCGCGATATATTGCATCATGGCAATGGTCGACAGACGCAGCTTTTTGGCCCCGTTGGCATAGATCATCAGCGGCACGGCGGTCACCACGCCGGTGCCGATCAGCAGCAGATCATCGCGCCCCACCCCCTGCCCGAAATGACCTGACCCCGGTACCTGCACCCAAAGCAGATAGCCAAGCGCAAGCGGGGCCAGCAGCATCACCTCCAGCGTGAATCCCTGATTGGGGCCGATGGGCAGCGACTTTTTCAGATAGGCATAAAAGCCCCAGGTCACCGTCAGCCCAAGCGCCACGACCGGCACCCGACCGGCGTCAAAGGTCAGCAAAAGCACCGCTATCGCAGCAAGGCCGATTGCGGCCCATTGCGCCGGGGTCAGGCGTTCCTTGAGCAACACCCGCCCCAGCAGCACCGAAAACAACGGGTTGATGTAATAGCCAAGCGCCGCCTCCAGCGCGAAACCCGCGCCAATGGCCCAGACATAGATCCCCCAGTTGACCGAGATCAGCGCAGCCGTCGCCGCCCCCATCATCAGGGTGCGCGGTGTGCGGAAGGCCTGTCGCAGATCCTGCGTGCGCCCCAGCCACAGGATCACCACCACAGCAATCGGCAAGGACCAGAGCACCCGGTGCGCGATCACCTCAATCGGCGGGATGTGGGCCACCATCTTCATGTACAGCGGCAAAAACCCCCACATCACATAGGCGGTCAGCGCATAGAAAAATCCGGCGCGGCTGTCTTCATTCGGGGCAAGGGGTGCATCAGTCATGCCGCCCGCATAGCGGTTTGGCAGGCCGCCCACCAATGCCAATTTGTGACCGGAACAATCAGCGCGGCAGATCGAACCCGGGGCCTGCCAGTACAAAGCCGGAAAAATCAAACCCCGGGCTGACAGTGCAGGAAACCAGGGAATAATCGCCCGTCGAGCGCGCCGCCTGCCAGTCACCCGCAGGCACTACGATCTGCGGCATCTGCCCGGCCAGCACCTCCGGCCCCAGCAGATGATCCACTGCCACCTCGCGCCCGACCGACAGCACCACCGGTGCCCCGGCATGCCAGAGCCAGATTTCATCGGCATCGACATGGTGCCAGTGGCTGCGCTCACCCGCCTTGAGCAGGAACAGGATCGCCGTGCCGCTGGCCCGACCCTCCACAACCGGCCCCACCCATGTCTGGCGATACCAACCGCCTTCGGGGTGCGGCGCAAGGCCCAGATGGGCAATGATCCGGTCAGCCTCTGTCATCCTGTCCCCTGCGGCTTGCATCTTTGATGAGACACTCCGGCTGGAGGCGTCCGCGATTGGCCGCAAACGCCCCCACCGGGAAGCAGTCTCAGCCCTTCAGGATAGACCGTCCGGCATATTCTGCCGTTTCGCCCAGCATTTCCTCGATGCGGATCAGCTGGTTGTACTTGGCCAACCGGTCTGACCGCGACAGCGACCCGGTCTTGATCTGGCCGCAGTTGGTGGCAACCGACAGGTCGGCGATGGTGCTGTCTTCGGTTTCACCCGAGCGGTGGCTCATGACATTGGTATAGCGCGCGCGATGCGCCATATCGACGGCCTGCAGCGTTTCGGTCAGGGTGCCGATCTGGTTGACCTTGACCAGCATGGAGTTGGCAACGCCTTTGCGGATGCCTTCGGCCAGACGCTTGGGGTTGGTCACGAACAGGTCGTCACCCACCAACTGGATCTTGTCGCCGATGGTGTCGGTCAGCAGTTTCCAGCCTTCCCAGTCATCTTCCGAACAGCCGTCTTCGATGCTGATGATCGGGTAGTCAGCGGCAAGCGAGGCAAGGAAATCGACGTTTTCAGAGATGGTTAGCGAGCGACCTTCACCCTTCATCTCATACTTGCCGCCCTTGAAATATTCGGTCGCGGCACAATCGAGGGCGAGGAACATATCCACCCCCGGCTTGAACCCGGCCTTTTCGATTGATTTCAGAATGAAATCAAGCGCATCCCGGGCAGAGTTCAGGTTGGGTGCGAACCCGCCCTCGTCCCCCACATTGGTGTTGTGACCGGCCTGGCTCAGCTCTTTCTTCAGGGTATGAAACACCTCTGACCCCATGCGGATGGCGTCGCGGATGTTGTCCGCGCCAACCGGCATGATCATGAATTCCTGAATATCGATAGGATTATCAGCATGTTCGCCGCCGTTGATGATGTTCATCATCGGCACAGGCAGCACGCGGGCCGAGGTGCCGCCGATATAGCGGAACAACGGTTGTGCGGTAAATTCGGCGGCGGCTTTGGCGACAGCCAGCGATATGCCCAGAATGGCATTCGCCCCAAGCCGCGATTTGTTCGGCGTGCCGTCCATCTCGATCATCGTGCGGTCGATGCCGACCTGTTCGGTCGCGTCATAGCCCACCAGCTCTTCGGCCAGTTCGCCGTTCACAGCAGCCACGGCGTCCAGCACGCCCTTGCCCATATAGCGGGATTTGTCGCCGTCGCGCTTTTCATTCGCCTCATGCGCGCCGGTCGATGCCCCCGAGGGCACAGCGGCGCGCCCCATGGCGCCACTTTCCAGCGTCACGTCCACTTCAACAGTGGGATTGCCGCGGCTGTCGAGGATTTCGCGGGCGTGGATGTCGATGATCGTGCTCATGGGGGCTCCGTATGGCGGATGATGCTCTCGGCTCCGTCTTTACCTTGCGTCGCGCTTTATGGAAAGGGCGCGCTTTACCCGGGCCTCACGCATGAAGGTATAAAGCCCTGATCCGATGACCAGTGCAGACCCGGTCAGCATCCAGACATCCGGGCGCTCTCCAAGGAAGATCATTGCCAGGATCATCGCAAACACCAGCCGGGCATAGCGGAACGGGGCCACCACCGAGACCTCGCCCAGACGCATGGCCGCTGTCACCGCGTAATAGCCGAACAGCCCGGTGATCAGCGCGCCTGTCAGGTCAAGCCATTGCGACGGATCAATGGCCCGCAGGGGTTGCCCCTGCAACGCCATCAGGATCAGCCCGGCAGGCACCAGCGACAGATAGGCCCAGGTGGTCAGCTGGAACGTGCCGATGCTGATATCCATCACCCGCGTCGACAGATCGCGCGCCGCCATCAGGAACACGCAGGCGACCGTCAGCAAGCCAGCCATGCGAAAGCCTTCCGTGCCCGGCTGCAGGATGATCAGCACCCCGGCAAAGCCGACCGAAATGGCCGTCCAGCGCCGCCAGCCGACCTTTTCCCCCAAAACCAGTGCGGCCCCCATGGTCACAACCAATGGCGAGGCTTGCAGCAAGGCGGAATTGACCGACAGCGGGATCAGCGCAAGGGCGGTGATGTAGAGCATGGCCGCCCCCGCCTCGGACAGCGTGCGCAGAGCGGCGGCCCCGGTCAGCGCGCGGCGGGTCAGGATCGGCTGGCGCAGGCGGGCGGCGATAAGCCAGAACACCGCGGCACCCCCTGCCCCCATCATGGCAATCACCTGTCCGGGCGGCATCGTTGTGGCGGCGCGCACAAGGAACAGGTCTTCGAACGCAAACGCCGCCATGCTGGCCACCATCAAGCCCGCGGCCCGCGGGTTGTCGGCGCTGCTCATACCTTTGGCGGCTTGTTCACCGGCACGCCGAGAAGTTCCAGCCTATGCCCGATCAGCCGGTAGCCCAGCCGGGCGGCAATGCGTTCCTGCAACGCCTCGATCTCGGGATCGACGAATTCGATCACCTGACCCGAGTTCACGTCGATCAGATGGTCATGGTGATCACGCTCGGCATCTTCATAGCGGGCACGGCCATCGCCGAATTCCAGCTTTTCCAGCAGCCCGGCCTCTTCGAACAGCTTCACCGTGCGATAGACCGTGGCCAGCGAGATGCGCGGATCGACCCGCGCCGCGCGGGCGTAGAGTTCTTCGACATCGGGATGATCTTCGGCCTCACCCACGACGCGGGCGACGATGCGTCGCTGTTCGGTCATTCGGAGGCCTTTGGCCTCACAACGGGCGATGATGTCGGTCATGGGCATGCTTTTGCGGAACGTGTGTTTCCTTGCTTTAGCCCAGTGGCGCAGGGCGCGCCACCCCAAAGCCCACCGGGCGTGGATGCCTTGGGATTTCCCATGTCCCGGCAGAGGCTTCAGACCTTGCCGGCCAAGACCCGTTTGCCCGTCTTCTGTCACAGGATCATGGCACAGAGAACACAGAGGATCAGTTCGCGCCGAACGGGGGCAAGGTAGCGGGAATCAGCGCGCAGAAGGAGCAGTCGCCCGCGCGGCATCATTCCCCAATTCGCACGGGATATTAACGCCGCCACACAACCTTGCGGCATTGAAAGGGAATCTGTCCGGTCGCGCCCTGCGTGTGGGCGGCTGCAGGAAAACTGTCTGCGAGGCGGCCGGATTTCCCCGATGTCAGGCGAAACCCAAGCCGGGTTCGGTCAAGCTTTTTTTTGTGATGAATTGCTAAAAAAGGGGTTGAAGCGTCAACAGCTATACGACAGTTTGACAGCCGAACCTGGCGGAACACTAAATATGGTGTCGCTCAAGGCCAAGCAGAGAATTTACTCACGAAGCAGCGCCAAACGGCGGTGACGTCTTGCCCATGATTGTGGTCAGGCTGGCGTGATCTGTTTGGCTATCGCAACCGACAGGGCGGTGATTGAAACCAACAGGCCGCAACCGGATGTTAACCGGGGCCAATAAAACAAAGGCGGGGCAGATGAAAATCGAGCGGAAGTTCACGAGCGAAACAACCGGTGCCTATGGAGCCATGGCGTTCACCAGAACGGTGTCCGAGATTCGCAATCCCGATGGCAAGGTCGTGTTTCGCAATGATGCGGTCGAAGTGCCCGAGGGCTGGAGCCAGGTCGCGTCGGACGTGTTGGCGCAGAAATACTTCCGCAAGGCCGGCGTGCCTGCGCGTCTGAAGCCGGTCAAAGAAAAGGGCGTGCCAGAGTTTCTGTGGCGGTCCGTTGCAGATGAAGAATCCCTCGCCGCCCTGCCCGAAAATCAGCGTATCGTTGGCGAAACCAGCGCCAAGCAGGTGTTTGACCGTCTGGCCGGGGCCTGGGCGTATTGGGGTTGGAAGGGTGGGTATTTCACTACCGAAGCCGATGCGCAGGCCTATTATGACGAGATGCGCTTCATGCTGGCCCGCCAGATGGCGGCACCCAACAGCCCGCAATGGTTCAACACCGGGCTGCACTGGGCTTACGGCATCGACGGGCCGTCGCAGGGCCACTTCTATGTTGATCACAAAACCGGCAAGCTGACCCGCTCGACCAGCGCCTATGAACACCCGCAGCCGCATGCCTGCTTCATCCAGTCGGTCAAGGATGATCTGGTGGGGGACGGCGGCATCATGGACCTGTGGGTGCGTGAGGCGCGGTTGTTCAAATACGGCTCGGGCACCGGCACCAACTTTTCATCCTTGCGCGGCGAAGGCGAAAAGCTGTCGGGCGGCGGCAAGTCTTCGGGTTTGATGGGGTTCCTGAAAATTGGCGACCGGGCGGCGGGCGCAATCAAATCGGGCGGCACCACGCGACGGGCTGCCAAGATGGTGATCTGCGACATGGATCACCCCGATATCGAGGCGTTCATCAACTGGAAGGTTATCGAAGAACAGAAAGTGGCCTCGCTGGTCGCCGGATCGAAACTTCACGAGGTGCGGCTGAACGAGATTTTCACCGCCATTCGGCAGTGGGATGGTTCGGCCGAGGATTCGGTTGATCCGGGCAAGAACGTGGCGCTGAAAGCGGCGATCAAATCGGCCAAGAAGTCGATGATCCCGGACACTTACACCAATCGCATCCTGCAATATGCGAAGCAGGGTTACACCAGCATCGAATTCCCGACCTATGACGTGGATTGGGATTCCGAAGCCTATGTCACGGTGTCGGGCCAGAATTCCAACAACTCGGTCCGGGTGACGGATGCCTTCCTGCAAGCAGTAAAGGACGATGCCGATTGGGCGCTGATCCGCCGCACCGACGGCAAACCTGCCAAGACCATCAAGGCGCGCGATCTGTGGGATCAGGTGGGCCATGCCGCCTGGGCCTGTGCCGACCCCGGCATCCAGTTCCACGACACCGTCAACGCCTGGCACACCTGCCCCGAAGACGGCGCGATCCGCGGATCGAACCCGTGCTCGGAATACATGTTCCTGGATGACACCGCCTGCAATCTGGCGTCGATGAACCTGCTGACTTTCTTTGCTCACGGCAAGTTCGATGCCGAAGCCTATATCCACGCCACAAGGCTATGGACGGTCACGCTGGAAATCTCGGTGATGATGGCGCAGTTCCCCAGCCAGGAAATTGCGCAGCGGTCCTTTGATTTCCGCACGCTGGGACTTGGCTATGCCAATATCGGCGGACTGCTGATGAACATGGGCCTTGGCTACGACTCGCATCAGGGTCGTGCGATGTGCGGCGCTCTGACCGCACTGATGACCGGCGTATCCTATGCAACCAGCGCCGAGATGGCGAAAGAGCTGGGTGCCTTCTCGGGCTATGCCCGGAACCGTAGCCATATGCTGCGCGTGATCCGCAACCACCGCGCCGCAGCCCATGCGACGGGTGGATACGAAGCGCTGAACGTCAGCCCAGTGGCACTGGATCACATCAACTGCCCCGACCAGCGCCTTGTTTCGCTTGCAAAATTGGCTTGGGACGAGGCGCTGGCATTGGGGAAAGAGCACGGTTTCCGCAACGCGCAGACCACCGTGATCGCCCCCACCGGCACCATCGGTCTGGTGATGGATTGCGACACCACCGGGATCGAGCCGGACTTTGCGCTGGTCAAGTTCAAGAAACTGGCGGGCGGCGGCTATTTCAAGATCATCAACCAGTCGGTCCCGGCAGGGCTGGAGGCATTGGGCTACCCCAGCCATCAAATTGCCGAGATCGTCGCCTATGCCGTGGGCCACGGCTCTATCGCGCAGGCACCGAGCATCAATCACACCGCATTGGTCGGCCATGGCTTTGGCCCGCGTGAGATTGAAAAGATCGAAGCGGCCCTGCCTTCGGCCTTCGACATCCGCTTTGTGTTCAACCAGTGGACGCTGGGCGAGGATTTCTGCAAAGGTGCCTTGGGCATTCCCGCTGAAAAGCTGGCCGATCCGACCTTCGACCTGCTGCGCCACCTTGGCTTCACCCGCGCGCAGATCGACGCCTGCAACGACCATGTCTGCGGCACGATGACCCTGGAAGGTGCACCCTTCCTGAAAGAACAGCACCATCCGGTGTTCGATTGCGCCAATGCCTGTGGCAAACGCGGCAAAAGGTATCTGTCGGTCGACAGCCACATCTACATGATGGCCGCCGCGCAGTCGTTCATCTCTGGCGCGATTTCCAAGACCATCAACATGCCGAATTCGGCCAGCATTGAAGAAACGCTGGAAGCCTACGAGTTGTCGCATTCGCTGGGCATCAAAGCCAATGCGCTGTACCGTGACGGCTCGAAACTGTCGCAACCGCTGGCGTCGGCATTGATAGAGGATGACGACGAAGCAGAAGAGATCCTAAGCTCCGGATCGTTGCAGGAAAAGGCCATGGTGATCGCCGAGAAGATCGTCGAAAAGGTGATCATCAAGGAAATCGTCCGCAGCCACCGCGAAAAGCTGCCGGAACGGCGCAAGGGCTATACCCAGAAGGCCATCGTAGGCGGGCACAAGGTCTACCTGCGCACCGGCGAGTATCATGACGGATCGTTGGGTGAGATCTTCATCGACATGCACAAGGAAGGTGCCGGCTTCCGCGCGATGATGAACAACTTCGCCATCGCGGTCAGTGTCGGTCTGCAATACGGCGTGCCGCTGGAAGAGTTCGTGGAGGCCTTCACCTTCACCCGCTTTGAACCGGCGGGCATGGTGCAGGGCAATGACAGCATCAAGAATGCGACCTCGATCCTAGACTATATCTTCCGCGAGTTGGCAATTTCCTACCTCGACCGCACGGATCTGGCCCATGTCAAACCCACCGGTGCGTCTTTCGACGATCTGGGGCGCGGGGATGACGAGGGCAAGCCAAACTTGGCCCCGATGAACGACGCTGCCGCTTCGCGTGGGTTGGAGGTGCTGCGTCAGATCTCATCGACAGGCTATCTCCGCAAACGCCTGCCGCAAGAGTTGATTGTGCTTCAAGGCGGGATGGGGGTGACTGCACTTGCCAACGGCACAGATCCGGTGTCGGTGTTAAACACGCTGATGCCACAGGCGCGTGTAGAGGGCATGGCCGAAAGCACGTCGTCCTTTGCGATCGGCACGTCAAGCAACATTGATGCGCGGACCAAGGCAAAAATCCAAGGCTATGAAGGCGATCCCTGCGGCGAATGCGGAAATTACACACTGGTCCGCAACGGCACCTGCATGAAGTGCAACACCTGTGGTGGCACAAGTGGTTGCAGCTGAGTTTACAAGGTCAACATCTGTAAACCGAGCACCCAAAAGTCCTTGGTTTGAAAAATAAGGTTTTGAGACGATGTCACCCGTGTGAATTTCAAGTCACATGGGTGATATCAAGGTGTTTTCGGCGATCGAAATTAAATAGACTTCAAAGGTCAAAAATCTACGCCAACTGGAAGAATTTGACCTAGTCGCCAAAATGTCCATCTATCCGCTTGGCTGGCCCTGGCCCATACAACGATGAAATCTGACTGACCTCGAGTGAATAGGTCGAAAGAAGCCCAATCAGTGCTCTTTGAGCAGCAGAAATCAAAAAATGCGTTTCAGTCGTAACGTCATTATGCAAAATACGACCATCAGAAGAAATGATACGTATCGCATAAAGTTCGCGATCTTCGCCAATCGGCGCGTCGTACCCCTCCCATGAATCACCACCAATTCTCGTCCGTCGCACCCAAGTAAAACGGTGATTCTGCAAACCATCCATCGTAAACCGCAAGTGTGAAACAGACAGGGGGCGTAGGCCAGATCCCTTGAATGTTTCAATATCGTGCACCACAGTGTCCGATCCGATATCTTCGTTTGCGAAAGCCAAGCGATAGTGACGCTCGACATTCAGATGGTCGGTCGAAAGTGAAATCTGGATCAGCGACTCGTCAATCAATACGACATAGCTTCCAGCAGGTCGGGAAAGGGGCATCAGCGCATCTGTACCCGCCAATCCCCTGAGACGCGTTGACAAAGAGAACACACCCGGAGAAATCAGCTCAGCAGTCTGGTATTGAAAAATCTCCCACTGCGTAGGATCGTCACCACCAATAGCGACAAGATTTTTTCCCGACAGCATTCCTGAAGGCGACGTTGACTCCAACATCCTGGATTGCATCTCAACAATAAGACCGCGCCCTCGGTCGATGATTCCTGACGAGCAGGAAGGAAAATCAGACAGCGTTCTTCCAATGTGTGAAGCGCCATAAATTCTTGTATTCACCGTATAGTCCGAATCTTCATTTGCTGACCACAGAATTGCAGGCCCAGACCAAGGGACAGCTCTCACCGCCAGAAACGGCGCATAGGCTGTCTGGCTGTCGTTGACTAGCGGCAGGTCAAGCCAGACCCGCGAAACGGGACCAGATTCGCGAAACGAAGTCCATCCCTGCATATCGACATCTTGTTCTTGAACACGGCAGTTCCAAGGCTCGATGCGACTTGCAACTATTGCCACCTTCTGATCAATTTCAGTGCTGTCGATCCTGTAGGTTAACCCGTCGATTGAAAACGTCCCGCCATTCGTCAGGGAAATCATGGAAGGCGGCAAATCCAGCCTCATCTGATCGCGTGAAGCCAAAGCCGCGATCAACCATTTTTGAGCAGTCGCCTTGGCCGTTTCTGCAGGCAAAGCCAACGGATACTCGGTCTCGACCACGTTTGGGGAAGACGTCTCCGCAAGGGAAACCTCTGCGACAGAGGCTTTGAATGTTCCATCTGCAGAAATATAGGCAAAACGAATCTTTTCTACGGCATCATTGTCTGACAAACGGGTCAATTCAAGACTGGATGATCCATCCTGCGCCACTGCAATCAAGCTCTTGTCTATTGCCAATTCAGAACGCAGCCCACGAGTCTGAAAATTCAGGACCCCATCCATATCTGTGCAGTCAAAGCCATAAGTGACGGAGAGAGGTTGCAAACTGGCCCGTCCAGATTGGGTATCGGACACACCGTAACCATGCACCAATCCAAACAAGTATTTCGTCTCAATCCGTCCAATACCAGAATCAGCGCAAATTTCTCTGACGACCCTATCAAGCGGAGCGGAGCTGGCACGACCGTTCAACCAATGACCGCGATAATAGCTATCGCCATCAGACCAAAGATCAATAGCTCGCGGAAAGGCAGGGAATGGCCGTGCATCCCATGCCCAAGCATACAAATGATCTATATCAACCATCAAGCCTGAAAACAACTCCGAGGCAGGATTGTTATCAGAATCCGACCAGAACTCGTGTTGCGCCCGAAAATACTGCATTTGGATGAAGTCATCCCTGGTTCCAGTCGACGCACGTGGAATGGCAGACTCCGATGATTTATTGTCCAGAAACTTGTTGGGTTCGTTGGTTCCCTTGTCAATCGCAGCGCATCCATACTCGGTGAAGCGAAACGGCTTAGAGCCCGGGATCCAACTTGTCGACTCTGCCTCGCGCACGCCGTCAATGCGGTTGTGGTGAACGTTCGACCACCAGGATTTCATATCCTTATTGCGGAAAATCCAATCTTCTCCATGCTGAGTATCGCGGATTTCCAATCTGTTCTGGGCGTCAAATCCCTCTTGACCAGAATAGTACCAGTCAAATCCCTCTCCTCCCATGATATTGGACTTTAGATAATCCAAATTATAGATCGAGAGCCAGTCTGAATCGGCGTGTTTTGCAGTATCCCTCCAATCTGAAATCGGCATGTAGTTGTCGACACCAATAAAATCTATGTGACTATCAGACCAAAGCGGATCAAGATGAAAGTAGACGTTGTCATCAACATGATAGCCGAAATATTCACTCCAATCGGCAGCGTAACTTATTTTGACATCGGGCCCCAGAATGCTGCGCACATCTTCTGCCAGCTGGATCAAGGCCTGCACTGCGGGGAAACTATGACCGCCCCCTCTGATCTGCGTAAGGCCGCGCATTTCAGACCCGATGCAGAACGCCTCAACCCCCCCCGCAATCTTGCACAAATGGGCGTAATGAAGAATGAATCTTCGATACCCCCACTTTGGCTCACCGTTGTAAGAGATCTGATTCTGTCCTGAAACCGAGAAATGCTCTGCCCGCGCTTTACCAAAGAATGACGCAACTTCGCTTGCTGCCACTGCAGTTTGATCCGGGCTAGCATGACGCCCCGGAGCGACTGACAAGGTAATGCGCCCACGCCACGGCAACGCGGCTTGATACCCGTTGTTTGAGTAAGGGTCGTCCAGAGTGTTGCCTTCCATTTGATCCATAAGGATGAACGGATAAAACATGACGGATTGGCCCCTGTCGCGCAGGGTGACAATTGCCTCGATGACCGTCGAGTCTGCGGGGGTTCCGCCGTAAATTGACCTCCCCTCGCGGCGCGGTATTTCCGCAGCTTCGTTTCGTCCCACCCCGCCTGATCGCCAAGGGTTTCTGACTGCCTCAACGTGTTTTTGTTCTACCTTGGGCTGCACTTCACAAAACCCGCACCGCAGATCATTGCCAAACCAGGATACGACAAGCGACACCGCCTTGCAGTTGGGCAGTTCTTGCTGCAACTGGTTCAACGAGGTGGAAATATCTGTTTCGCCACTCGGCGTGTTGACGTTCAGCGTACGCGTCACGCCAAAGCTGTGTTCCTCCCATACCTTCTTTGTCCCAAGCGCGTATTCACCAGTCCCCGGAAACAGGGCGACCCCCTTGATCGCATCCTTCAGATCCGCAACCTGCTCTGCTTCAGCACCCTGCGCATGGCGTATAACCTCGAAACTCAGTTGCGGCACCCGATTGCCGAAGGCCGAAAGCTCAAGGTCCTCAATGACCACATAAGCAATGCCACGATAGGCTGGCGCATGCATGCTCCCCATCCGCGCCTCGATCAGCGGATCGGGAAGCTGATCCTCGGTTCCGGTATACACGCGCAAATTCAAGGATTTTGGAGAGATTTCATCCCCATCGGCCCAGAGTCTGCCGATGCCAAGAATGTTGCCCTCACACAGTGCAACGGCCAGACTGACGGAATAGGAATATCGAACGGCTCTGGGCGATGGCATGCCTTTGCCGCCGCTTTTGATGCTGGTTTCCCGAAACGGCGAAGCCCAGATGACTTGCCCCGCAAGTCGCATCCGGCCCCAACTTTTGGCAATCGCCGTGCCCTCGCTGGCTCCCATGATATGAAAGCGGTCAAGTTTACCAACCTCGACAGCGTCAGAGCCCAGTCCCATGATCCGCTGGTCCACGGCGCGCCCGATCGTCGCCCCGACCGCCCTGCCAATCACCGCCCCAGAAAGCCCGAGGACAGTGCCCCCTGCGCCCGCACCCAAGGCAGCGCCAGCTGCAGCAAAAAGGATCGTAGCCATTCATTCAACCTTTTCAGGAAAACAGTAAACCGCCACGACGCGACGCAGCCATGGCCCGGACAGAGAGCTTTCTACAACGCCGTAGCCGGTGTAGGCATGGATGAACCTCGGGGTGGGCGCGACAACCGAGACGATGCCAAGATGTTTGGCAACCGCGCCATTGCGCATCCGGAACAGAATGACATTCCCGACGGACAGCGCGAGATCAGGCTTGCGGCAAAGACATTGCCCTGCCGCTTGCATCAAGATCTCCTCGCCCGAAGGCTCCGACCAATCCGTCGAATAGGCTGGCGGGCTCAGGGGCTCCGGCCCGATCAGGGCACGCCACACGCCCCGTATCAGCCCAAGACAATCTGTGCCTGCGCCCCGGGTCGTGGCCTGATGGCAATAGGGTGTTCCAATCCAGCTGCGGGCCTCTTGTACGATCCTGTCGCCAAAGACAGGGTCTGCAGACGCAGAGCTTACGATAGCTGCCATGCCCTCACCTCATCACAGCTCTATCAGGACTTGACCGCAGCCAGTCTTCGCCCGGAATATGCGGAAATCCCCTGAAATTGAGAAAGTTGCCAAACTTCTCCCGACAGGTCGTGGCCCTCCGGTCGCACCCCGCGATCAGCCTGATCTGATCCTGCGGCACCGGACGCACAGCGAGCGTCCGCCACAGTTCGATAACCCGGCGACCTCCAACCATAGTGTCTGACTTGATCCGCCCCGACTGTCCCCTGCCGGCACCGGACTGGATCACCGCCTGCCCGTCGACAAACCAGCCTTCGGCAAAATCAGCAGCCGGAACATGCAGGACACGGCCGTCAATTACGGCCTCCACCACGCTTTCATGGCTGTAGGCCGCAGCGCTCAGATCAATCCGGCAGTGCCGATCACCCAGAACAGCGCTGCATTCCGAATGATACACCCGGCCACGCGGCACATTGAGCTTCTCGGTCAGACCGCGCAGCTCAACCCGGAATGCGCCACCGCTACGGCTCATTTCGCCAAACGTGCCGCGGAACAAAACTGTTCGCTCGGTAACATCCGCCCAGTTCACCAGAAACGTGGTCACTTCTGCCCCGTCATACCGGCCAGCAAGGATGTCCTCCTCGCTGATCGACGCGTCAGACAAGGCACCGATCACCTCGGTATTGTCGACCGCCATGCCGTTGCTTTTTTCAAGAGCACCTGCTGTCATGCCAGTCTTCGCGGCAAACACCACGCCATCAAAGGTCAGGTCGCAATCATGATCGGTAAAGCCATAGGTCTCGCCGTCATTCCGGCGCAAAAGCCAGGTCCGGCACACCGTTGTCGAGCCGGTCTTCAGATGCTGTTCAAGAGCTGCTTGCATCAGATCCGAACCTCCAGCACGGGCACATCGGGAATCTCACCGGCCTGAAAGGACGCGATTGAGGTCATGATCATGTCGGTGTCAAACCGCACCGGCACATCGAATTCAAATCCGGCATAGACTGTCACGCCAAGATCCGGCGGCACGGCAAAGCTGACTTCACCACGCAAGGTATCGACGGTGAATTCCAACCCCTCCACCTTGGGGTCACGGGCCACCGCCACCAGAACGGTTCCCGCCACCGGCTTGGTGATGCGGCGGGTATAAGTCTGCTCGCCCGAGCGGTAGGTTTTTGTCAGGGCAAACACTGTCTGGACGCCATCGCCAATGCCGATGACCTGATCGATCGCCGTCGGCTGTAACGAGGGCACACAGGATTTGTAATCCGCCCAGTCTTTCCAGCGAAACCCGTGCATCTTGCCCCGCCGCGCTTCAAAAAACGCGATCAGCGCATCAATATCGTCCAGCGTCCGCAGACTGGACCCCGCCTCATAGCGTCGGCGCGAATGGGCCCAGGGCGTGTTGCGCTCTTCAAAGCCATTGACCAGCGTCACAACATCCGTCCGCCGTTCTGGCCCGCCAACCGAACCAAAGCTCAGGTTGGCCGGAAATCTGATCTCATGAAATGACATGCCCTGCCCTCACCGGTTCCGTTGCCCGCGGGCCAGCGCACGCGACGCCTGCGCCGCAATCTGGCTCTGGCTGCGTTGAAAGCCCTGCACATCCGGGGTCTGAATGTTCATCACAACAGTCACCGGGCGGCCACCGCCTGCCGCCTGCACCCCAAGCCGCCCGTCTGCACCGCGTGCCAGCGGCATGATCGCCTCTGGCCCCGCCTCGCCCATCAACCCGCGCCCGCCGCGCATCGGAAAGCTGGTCGGGCTGCTCACCACACCGCCTTTGGCAAAGGGCATGACCCTGCCCTGCGAAAAGGCTCCACCGTCCTTGAACGGCATAATGCTGCTCATCGCCGAATTCACACCCTGCGCAACCAGCCCACCAAGCGCGTTCTGAACCGGGCGCATCGCGGTGGTATAGACCCCGTTGATCATCGATTGCGCCACCATCCGCAGCGCATCCGACAGCTTCAGCCCGTCAAAGATCAGCCCGTCAAACGCCCGCCGCAAACCGCCGCCAATACCCCTCGAGAGCGTGTTCACCTCGCGGCCGGTGAACACCATCGTCTCCTGCATCCTTGCAAGCTCGCCCTCAAAGGCGCTCACCATCGCAGATGACGCCCCCAAGGCCGCATCAAGCGCCTCGATCTGCTCCTGCATCTCGTCGATCCGTGCCATCTTCCACCTCTTTCACTCTGTCGGGAAACGCCGCCGCCAACTCCGCCAGCCGCGCCCGGGTCAGGGGCGGGCCCGCCGCGTCCGCCCCCAGCATGATCCTCAGCTCCACCGGAGACAGCCTCCAGAACACGACCGGTTCCAGCCCCAGCTGATGCAATCCCACCCGCATCAGACCGGGCCAGTCGATGCCGCTCATCCCTCACCCGGCAGGGCAAAGGCGCGCGCCAGCAGTTCCGCCGCCACCCGTGCGGCTTCCATCGGGCCGCCCCCGATCTCGACGCTCCGCAGATCCGCCGCAGTGCCTTGCCAGCCGCCTCCCCGCAGCCCCGCCACAAGCAATGCGAGAACGTCGCGCGATGAAAACTGCCCGGCCTCAAACCGCTGCACCAGATCAATCAGCGACCCCGCCGCCAACTGCTCTTCCAACTCGGCCAGAGACCCAAGGGTCAGCTTGGCCACATGGCGCTGCCCGTCCAACACCACTGCCACCTCGCCCGCCCAGGGGTTCGCCATCACAGCGCCACGAAGCTGAGCGCGCCCGCCGACGCCAACGACATCTCATACGTCGCCTCGCCATTATGGCTGCCCGCGTATTCAATGGCCGTGATCATGAAAGCCCCTTCCACCACGCCAAAATCGGGAATGATCACCTGAAAATCCGGCACTTCACCGTCGAAAAAGATCTGGCGCGCCCGTTCATCGGTGTTGGCATCCCGAAACACGCCCGACCCCGAAATCGCCGCCGATTTCACTCCGGCCCCCCCCAGCAACTCGCGCCAGCCACCTGTGCTTTCCAAGCTGGTCACATCCACCGTTTCCGCATTGAAGCTGATCCGCGTCGCCCGCAGTCCCGCCACCGTCTCGAAGGTGCCATCCCCCGTCAGATCCACTTTCAGCAACAGATCCTTGCCGCTTTGTACCGCCATGTCCGTCTCCAGAAATAATTGAAATTCAGATCGTCAGATCTCGACCCTCACACGGAATGTCAGATCAATCCGGCGCACGTCGCCGTCCTCCAACCGCCTTGCGACTGCCCTCAGGAACTGGATGCTCACAACCCGCCCCGTGCTCAGGGTCGGCGTGGCCCCGGTCAGGCATTCGGACACGCCGGACGCCAAGGCTTTGGCGGTCAGAAATCCCGCTGCCTCGCTGATCACGCTGACCACAATCCTGTGCTCGGCACCGTCCCCGCTTTTGTCCGACTGATCCAGCACCTCTTCCGGCACGATCAGAACAAAGGTCGATGCCGCCGCTGATGGCGGAACTGCGTCCACCACCAGAACCCCGCTCAGCGCCGGGGCCGAGGTCAACAAAGCATAGATGGCCGTCTGCAAGGCCGCCGCTGCGCCATAGCTCATACCGGTCCCTCCTCTTGCGCAAAGCAGGTCAGATAGTGCCCCGACGGATCCCGCTCGGTCACCGCCAGCACTTGAAAGCTGCGGCCTGTCTGCGTCATCCGCTGGCCGGGCACCGGCCGTTGCGGCGATCCGACAGGCGCCCCCCGCACCGTGATCCGGTAGGGCACCCTCGACACCGTAATCTCTTCGCCCGCAGCCTCACGCCCCGCCCCCGGGGCCACATGTGCCCAGAGTGTGCCGACAGCCTGCCAGGTGGTTGCAAACCCTCCGGCACCGTCAGGCGTGAAGACCGATTGCTCCAAGGTCAGAAGCCGGTTCAACTGCAACGGCGTCATGCGCTGCCCCCGCCCAGAACCCGCACCGTCCGCCAGCGCTCGATCAGCGCCTGAACGGCCAGCGGCAAGGCAGGCCCGCCGCGCCCGCCAGAATGGCGCGCCTCATAAAACTCCGCCGTCAGCAGAAATACCGCCTGCGCCAGATCTGCCGGAACAGCGGCCCAATCCGCCCCGAAGCCCGCGTCGAACACGATCTCGACTGCGCCATCCTCCGGAATGCGCGGCAAAGCCCCGCCGATCCCTTTCAAACGGGGACGGGCGCTGTCCGGCTCCAGCATATAGCTCTCCCCTGGCAAAACGCTGATGCCCCCCACGGCATCCACCAGCGTCACAGAAACCATCGCTGCGACCGGTGCCATCGGCAGGGCCTGTGCGCCCCTGTCGTCGCGCCAGCGGTTCAGCCGCAGCAGAAACCGACGCGTCAACAGGGCCTTGCCGGTGCGGCCTTCGATGGTTGCAATTGCAGCCCGCAGGTGGGCCGCGACCAACCCATCCTGCAATCCATCATCCGCAAAGCCTGTGCCCAGCCGCAGGTGGTCTTTCATTCCCTGCACGGGCAGCGCATCGGGCAGCACCGTGGTCAGCTCGGTCAGCATCATGTTCTTTCTCCGATTGCCCCGTCACCGCGTAAAGATCGGGCGCGCGCCCCACACCGCTCGGTCAGAGGGGGGGGAGCAGCTAGACGGCATGGGTTTTTTCGCACGCGCCCGAAAGCTGGCCAGCCTGAAACAACAGGCCGGCCGTTGACCGTTTTTGTTACGACACCGCGACCTTCAGCAGCTTGATCGCCGCATAATCGGTGATATCGCCGCCCACGCGCTTGTTGGCGTAGAACAGCACATGCGGCTTGGCGCTGAACGGATCGCGCAGAATGCGCAGATCAGGGCGCTCGGCAACGGTGTAGCCCGAGGCAAAGTCGCCAAATACGATCGGATAGGCATTGGCCGCCACATCCGGCATATCTTCACAGATCAGCACCGCATAGCCCATCAGGCGTGGCGGTTCACCCGCCTGCAAGCCGTCCGACCACATGAAGCGGCCATCGGCATCCTTCATCTTGCGCACCGCACCGGCCGTTTTCGAATTCATCACAAAGGCCCCATTGGCCCGGTAATCCGCCCCCAACGCATAGACCAGATTGACGATGCAATCGGCCGCATTGCTCGACGCGAAATCGGCCGCAGCCCCGGTCGGCACATAGCCCAGGCTGCCCCAGGTCCAGGACGCATTCGCCACCTTCGCCGGCAGCAGAATGCCCCGCGGCTTGTCGATACCATCGCCATTGATGAACGCCGCCGCCTCGGCCCGGATAAAGCGCGTGGCGATCTTGCCGGCCAGCCAGCCTTCGACATCAAAGGCACTGTCATCCAGCAGCCGCTGGCTGGCCTTCGGCATCGCCGAAAGCTCGTGCAGCTTGATGGAAATCCGCTCGATGGCTGGGGTTGAGGTCTCGGCCTGCGCCGCCGCTTCGGTGGCCCAACCCGATCCCACTTCGGTCCGGTCGATCAGCACGTCGAAGGAAATTGCCTCCACCTGCACCACATTGGCGACAGACCGCAGCGATGAGGTCGACACCAGCAAGGACCGGATCGTATCGGCGGTCTGTGGGTCCACCAGATAGCCACCCTCGGCTGCCACGGCGGTGCTCATGGCCTTGCCTTCCAGCACCAGCCCGCGCAGCCCATCATCGTCGCCCGACCGCAGATAGGCATCAAACGCCTTCTGATGGGGTGCATCAAGATCCGCCGCCGCCGAAAGGGCCGGGCGGCCATAGCTCATGGTTTTTTGGTTCAACATGGTCAGTCGCTCTTCCTGATGTTGCAGAGATTGTTTCACTTCGGCTTGAAACACTTTGAGTTCATTCACAAATCCGGCCATTGCGGATCTGACCTCCGCTCCCGGATGCAGGGCCGTGGGCAAACCTTCCCCGGCCCGAGCTTTTGTCTCGGTCATCGTTACTCCTGATGTTTGAACGAAAGCCGGGGCGTTACCGCTCGGCCAGTTGCCGGCGCGCGTCGTCAAAGACCTGCACCATTTGCCGCCAGTGCAAGCCGTCGTCCGACTTTGCCTCCACCCGCGCTTCGGAAAGCATCGGAAAGGTCACCAAAGACACCTCCCAAAGCTCCAGCTCCGACAAAAGCCGCTGGCCCTTGCCATTGCGTTCGGCCTTTACCGTTCGGTAGCCGATCGACAACCCGTCAATCGCCCCCGCCGCCAGCAGGGCCGCCGCCTCGCGGCCCCTGTCCACTTCGGTCAGGATGCGCCCCTTGACCCACAGGCCGCGCGCATCCTCCCGCACCTCCTCCCAGACCCCGATAGGCTGCGCCGGGTCATGCTGCCACAGCATCTTAACCTTGGCCCCCGCACCGGCCAGTCGCTTCAGGCTGGCACCGTAGGCTCCGGCCAGAACCATATCGCCGCCCTGATCCTTCACCCCGAACAGGCTGGCATAGCCTTCGACCACCCGGCCATCCGTCACCGTCAACCCTTGCTCCGGTCGCAGATACTTGCGCTCCGGTGCCCCATAATCGTTCATCCCGTCACCTCATCGCCGCCTGAAGAATGGCTTCGGCCCCCTGCGTCAGCAAAAAGGCCGCAACCCCGTACACGCCCAGCCAGATGCGCTTTTCCAACCGCTCCAGCACAGCATCAATCTGGCCCAACCGGTAATCCAGCGCGGCCCAACGCTCTTCGGCCACGCGCTCATTCGCCTCGATCCGCGCCGCCGCCGCGTCAAAGCTGTCGAACAGGAACCGTGACCCTTCGGTTTTGCGGATCGTCATGCCTCGTCCGTCACCGCAGGCAGGCCCAGCAACCGGCGCTTTTCGGCCTGCGTCAGGAAGTCGGCCGCCCCAACCCGCGCCCATTGCTGGTCACGCTCTGCGGCCAGCGCCGGGATCTGGTCCAGATCGACCTTTACCTCCACTGCCTCACCGGTGAACCCGGCCAGCCAATGGCTGACATCCGCCATCACCTTCGCCGCCAGCGGCAGCACGGTCAGCCGGTAGAACGCCCGGTTCGCCTCCTGGTAATTGGCATAAGTTGCATCGCCCGGAATCCCCAGCAGCATCGGCGGAATGCCGAAGGCAATCGAGATTTCCCGCGCCGCCGCCTCCTTGGTCTTCTGAAACTCCATGTCAGACGGTGAAAACCCCATCGGCTTCCAGTCCAGGCCTCCTTCCAGCAGCATTGGCCGCCCCGCATTGCGGGCCCCCTGATGGTTCGCCTCGATCTCGCCCACCAGCCGGTCATACTGGTCGTTTGACAAAGACCCCTGCCCGTCCACCCCCTTGTAGACAATTGCCCCCGAAGGCCGTGCGGCATTGTCGAGCAAGGCTTTCGACCAGAAGCTGGCCGCATTGTGCACATCGACCGCCACCGCCGCCGCCTGCATCGGAGACAACCCATAATGGTCATCCTGCGGATGAAACGCCTTGAGATGGCAGATCGGCTTGATATCGCCGCGCATGTCAAACCGGTGCGTCCGGCCGCCAACCGTATAGTCATAGGCCACCGGCCACCCATCCGGCCCCGGCACCAGCGACATCCGGTCGGACCGCAGCACGTGCAACTCGCCGGGCAAGGCACCCGCCCCCGGCACCGCCTCCAGATAGGCACTGCCGCTCAGCAGAAAATGCCCGTAGACCGCCTCCAGAAACTCGGCCCGCCCCTGCGCGCCATTGGGGCGGTTGATCACCCCCAGCACCGGATGGCTGTCATACCGCCGCTCGGCATCCTGACACACCAGAGGCAGCGCCGCTGCCGCCTCGGCCACCAGCTTCACCGCGCGAAACCCCACCGGATTTGCCAGAAACCCGGTCCGCGTCAACGAGGCCGCATCGCGCGGGCTCCACTTCACCCGGCCCGACGATCCCCAGGCCGCCACCCGCCCGGACGCACTCGCCTTGGTTTCCGGCGCGGCAAGGGGGGCGGACGAAGCCTCGCCCCGCCGCAGAAAGTTGAACACCATGTTTTCAGATCTCCGTTTTTCGGGATTGCCCCCGACGCGCGCTAGCGCCGTTCCAGCACCCGCATCTGCGGATTGCCGCTATAGGCCTTGGCCGGTTCGATCATCGCCTCCTGCAAGGCCCAGACCAACGCATCCACCCGGTCCGGGCTGCCTGCACCTTTGAACCCGGCGCGGGTCATCAGACACATCTGGTCCTCCAGCTTGCGCAGATAGCCTGAATGGACCACCCGGCCCTGTTCATACAAAGCCGCCACCGGCTCCGCCCGAAAGCTCTTGCCCTTGGATGCCGACAGCCCGCGATAGGCCACCAGCGCACCCTGTTGGCGGATCACCGATTCAATCAGATCACCGCCCTGATTGACCTCGGCCACCATCCGGTCGGCCCCGTGCCGCTCATAGGCAGATACCGCCGCCCGCGCCCAGTCGGTGGGGGTGCCGCTGATGCTGGCGTCTTCCAGCACCACCGCGCGCCAGTCGCGCGGATTGCCCTCGGTGTTCACCCCCACCACCACGATCCCGCATTCATCCGATGTGGCTTTGCTGGTTACCGGCGGGTCCACCGCCACCACAATCCGGCTCAGCCGGTCGGGCGACGGCCCACGCGCCGCCTCCAGCATCTCGGTGGTCCACAGGGCACCCTCGATATCCTCGATCAGCTCACCCTCCAGCTCCTGCCGCCCCAGCCGCTGCCCACCGTATCGGGTCTGCACCTCCTCCAGGAACGATTTGGCCAGATAGGCCCGGTTTGCATCGGTGGGCGCGTGGGTCATCACCGTGGACGGGTTCTTCAAAATGGCCTTCAGCACCGGAATGCTCTGCGGCGTCGTCGTCACCACCTGCTGCGGGTTGGCCCCCAGCCGCAGCGCAAACTGCAACTGGTCCCACGTCTCCTGCGCACGCCGCCACTTCGCCAGTTCATCCACCCAGGCCGCATCAAACTGTGGCCCCCGCAGACTGTCCGGATCATGCGCTGAAAACACCTGCGCCACCGCCCCGTTCGGCCAGGTCAGCATCCGACGCGACCCGTTCCATTCCGGCCTCCGGTCGGGGGGCGAGCAGGCCAGAATGCCGCTTTCGCCAAACACCATCACCTCGCGCGCCTGATCCAGCGTTTCCGCTACCAGCGCCACCCGCCCGGCCCGGCCGGGGTCCGACGGACGCGCACCTTCGACCTGCGCACGCACCCATTCGGCCCCGGCCCGCGTCTTGCCCGCACCCCGCCCCCCCATGATCACCCAGGATTTCCAGGCTCCCTCGGGCGGCAACTGATGCGGCAGCGCCCAGAACTCAAACATCCAGGGCAGCGCCAGCAGCGCCGCATCCGACAGACCGTTCAGAAAATCGTCAATCACCTCCGGCGTCGCGGAGGCAAGCCAGACGCCGCCCGATCTCATCTCGCGCGGCCTGAAAGTCGAGCTCGCCGGTTCCGACAGCCCCGGCAAGCGTTTTGCGGAGTTTGTCAACTTTGTTCCTCTCATCCATAAACAGCCGGACAAAGCTGGTCAGGTTGTCCGCGACACGTTTTGCCTCGGCCAACTGATCGAACTTGCCTGCCTCTACCGCTTCAATCACCTGATGCAGCCTGACGACCGCGCGCCCCAATTGCTGTTCGGCCACCCACAACAGGGCCTCTGGCGCTTCGGTCTTGTCCGCTTCCGTTGCAATGAAGTTGATTGTCATGCTGTGCTGCCACCCGCCTCGCTGTCCCTCCGGTCGAGCAGATGTGAAAAAGAGCGGTCAGGGGTATTACCCCGCCGCTCTCGACACGTCTTCTAGCATGTCACAAGTGATACATCGGACCGCGCGGCAAGTCAAGCCGAAAACGAAGCGATACCAATGGGTTACCGTGCTCCGCGTTTACGGGTTGTTAACCCTGACCCCGCGGCAACCTATTCCCCCTGCACGCCGGTCTGGCCTTCGGCACCTTGCGTCCGCTCAATCTCGCGCCAGCGCGCCACATTGGCGTTGTGCTCCTGCAGCGTCACCGCAAAGGCATGGCCCCCGGTGCCATCGGCGACAAAGAAGATGTAATCCGTGCTGTCCGGGTTCAGCGCCGCCTCAATGCTCAGCCGCCCCGGGTTGGCGATCGGCGTGGGCGGCATGCCGTCGATAACATAGGTATTATAAGGCGTTGCACGCCGAAGTTCACTCTGCCGGATGCCACGCCCCAACACGCCCTGGCCCAGCGTGATCCCGTAAATCACCGTCGGGTCGGTCTGCAACCGCATCCCAAGTTCCAGCCGGTTGACGAACACACTTGCTACCTGGCGCCTTTCTTCCGCGACCCCAGTTTCCTTTTCCACGATCGATGCCATGATCAGCGCCTTCTCGGGCGTGTCATAGGGCAGACCATCCGCCCGGGCCGCCCAAAGCTCGGCCAGAATGCGCTCCTGCGCCGTGGTCATCCGTGCCAGCAACGCCGCGCGATCAGACCCTTTGTCCACCTCATAGCTGTCAGGGGCCAGAGACCCCTCGGGCGGCACCTCTGCCACCTCACCAGTCAGGAAATCAGCCCGCTTCAGCGCCTCAGTCACCTGCCAGCTGGTCACACCTTCGGCCAAGGTCACGCGGAACCGCAGATCGGGCTCTTCCACCACGTCGACATAGGCCTGCGGCAAAGCCTCCACCGCCGGATCGAACTTCACCACCTCGACATAGCGGTTGGTCGTCGCATCCAGCTCGCGCAACACCACATCAGCGGCATTTACCCCGATGCGGAAGTTCACCTCACGGCCACAGGTCGATTGTCCGCCCTCGGTCAGCGATGCCAGCACATCCACCATCGACGCGCCCGGCGGCAGCAGGTAACTGCCGAATTTCAACAGCTGCGCCTTTTCGGAGTAATCCGCGCCGATCCGGAAGATCCGCGCATCCGACACCGCGCCCTGCGCCTCCAGCGCCCGGCTCACCTGGCTCAAGGATGCCCCGCGTTCCACCCGGAAACAGATCGCATCGGTCAACGGCCCCGGCCCGGTATATTCCTCCCGCCCCCAGGCCAGAATCCCCGCCGCCACCACCAGCAGCACAATGAACAGCGTCAGCGCGTTCGAGGCTATGGACCGCCACATCTCTCAGCGCACCTTGCCGATGACAAGGCTGGCATTGGTGCCGCCAAAGCCAAACGAATTAGACAGCGCCACATCAATCTTGCGATGCCGTGCCACATTGGGTGCCAGATCCAGCTTTGGCGTGACCGCCGGGTTGTCCAGATTGATCGTCGGCGGAGCCACCTGATCACGAATGGCGAGGATACAGAAAATCGCTTCCACCGCCCCTGCCGCGCCCAGCAAATGGCCGATCGAGGATTTGGTCGAAGACATCGTCGCCCCCGCCGCCGCATCGCCCATCAACCGCTCGACCGCGCCCAGCTCGATGGTGTCGGCCATCGTGCTGGTGCCATGCGCGTTGATGTAATCCACATCCGCAGGCACCAGCCCCGCGCGTTTCAGCGCCGCCGCCATGCTGCGATAACCGCCATCGCCATCCTCGGCCGGGGCGGTGATGTGATAGGCATCGCCCGACAACCCATAGCCCAGAACCTCGGCATAGATCTTTGCGCCACGCGACTTTGCGTGCTCGTATTCCTCCAGCACCACACAGCCGGCACCTTCGCCCATGACAAAACCGTCGCGGTCGGCATCATACGGGCGGCTTGCCTTTGTCGGATCATCACCGCGCTTGGTCGACAGCGCCTTGCAGGCGTTGAACCCGGCGATCCCGATTTCCGAAATCGGGCTTTCGGCCCCGCCTGCCACCATCACATCGGCATCGTCCAGCATGATCAGCCGCGCCGCATCGCCAATCGCATGCGCCCCGGTGGAACAGGCCGTCACCACTGCATGGTTCGGCCCCTTGAAACCAAAGCGGATGCTCACCTGCCCCGACACCAGATTGATCAACGCGCCGGGGATGAAGAAGGGCGAGACCCGCTTGGGCCCCTTTTCCTTGATCAGCACGGCGGTTTCCGCAATCGTCGACAACCCGCCGATGCCCGACCCGATCATCACACCGGTGCGTTCGCGGTCTTCATCGGTCTGTGGCACCCAACCGGAATCGCGCACCGCCTGCGTTGCTGCCGCCATACCGTACAGGATGAAATCATCGACCTTGCGGCGGTCTTTCGGCTCCATCCAGTCGTCCGGGTTGAACGTGCCGTCTGTGCCATCGCCCAGCGGAATTTCGCAGGCATATTGCGTCACCACGTTGCTGGCATCAAACCGCGTGATCGGCCCGGCCCCGGATTGCCCGGCGATCAGCCGGCTCCAGGTTTCCTCGACCCCGCAGGCCAAAGGCGTAACCATTCCCAGACCCGTCACCACGACACGACGCATACGATCTCTCCCAAGCTCCAGCAGGCTATCGCGCCTGATAC
This sequence comes from Pseudotabrizicola sediminis, assembly GCF_004745575.1. Lineage (GTDB taxonomy): Bacteria > Pseudomonadota > Alphaproteobacteria > Rhodobacterales > Rhodobacteraceae > Pseudotabrizicola > Pseudotabrizicola sediminis. The sequence goes on from NZ_RPEM01000001.1 coordinate 381,855, forward strand.
ACGCGGGCCATCATCAGCGCAACCGCCGGGGCAGTCGCGTAAGGTTTACCGGCGGAATGGGGGGCCAGCCCCCACCCCCCGGAATATGTTTCGACTGGACATGATCAGACCGGCAGCACCAGCCCATCCCGCCGCGCACTTTCTTCGGCCCGGTCCAGCAGGCGCTGCAACACAGCACCGCGTGCAAAATCCGGGATCGCCGGCGCCCCTTCCCGGATCGCCGCGATGAACCGCTCATAAATCGACGGTGTGGGAGGGCACTCCACCTCGGTCCAGCTTGCGGTCAGACGGTCTGTTCCGGTGCAGGCGTACAACCTGCTGACATGGTTATCCGACCGCACCTCCAGCCCCCCCAGATCGCCGAAAATCCGCAACCGAAGGTCGTTCAAATGACCACTGGCAAAGCGCGTCGCATGCACCACACCCAAGGCCCCGCCCTCCAGCCGGATCTGCATCGTGGCAGAGTCATTGGCATCCAGCGTATATTCACCGATCCGGCCATCCGGTACCTTGTCAAAGGTCGCCAGCCGGGCCGAGACATCCACCGCCGCCTCGCCCGCGATGAAGGTCGCAAAATCGAGGATATGTATCCCCACATCCCCCAGCACCCCTTTGGACCCATGCGCCGAAGACAGCCGCCACAGCCATTGCGGTTCGGTCGACCATTCGCCCCAGGCGGGCTGCGTCAGCCAGCTTTGCAGGTAGGACGCCTCGAAATGGCGTATCTTGCCAATCGCCCCTTCGGCCACCATCTGCGCCGCCCGCTGCAGCGCCGCGCCGTTGCGATAGGTCAGGTTTACCATATTGACCACGCCCGCCCTCGCCGCCGCAAGGGCCATGGCCTCGGCATCCGCCGCATTGGTCGCCAGCGGCTTTTCGCACAGCACATGCTTGCCCGCCGCCAGCACCGGGATCGTGGTGGCAAAATGCGCGCCATCTGGTGTCACATTGGTCACCGCATCGAACCCGCCCCAGGAAAGTGCATCAGCAACCGACGCAAAGCCATTGGCAATATTGTGTTTTTCGCAAAACGCGGCCAGCTGCGCGGGCCGTGTATCCACCCCCGCGACCAGGTCAACCCCGTCAATGGCGGCAAAGCCTTCGGCATGGTTGTTCGCCATGCCGCCGGTGCCGAGGATCAGCAGGCGGACCGTCACCGGAACCCCTCCTCACCGTCATGATGCAGACGCGGCCCGCGCTCGGTAATCGGCTCCAGCGCGCGCTCCACCGGCACATTCGGAGCCGCCGACGCATCGGCCAGCCGCGCCGCCGGGTTGTGCGCCCATTTCACCGCGTTCAAGATCACCCGCTGCACATGCGCGTTGTGATAGGTCGGATAGGTTTCATGCCCCGGGCGGAAGTAAAACACCGACCCCGCCCCGCGCTTGTAGGTCAGGCCAGAACGGAACACCTCGCCGCCCTGAAACCACGACACGAACACCGTTTCCATCGGTTCGGGCACGCCAAAAGGCTCGCCGTACATTTCCTCATTCTCAAGCTCGAAATGATCGGGCAGCCCCGCCGCAATCGGATGGTTGCGGCTGGTCAGCCAGATCCGCTCGCGCTCGCCCGCCTCGCGCCAGCTCAGGTTGCAGGGCGCGCCCATCAACCGCTTGAACGGCTTGGCGAAATGCGCCGAGTGCAGGAAAATCGCGCCCATGCCGGACCAGACCGCATCGCAGACTCGGTCGACCACAGCATCGGCCACATCGCCATGCGCCGCATGGCCCCACCAGATCAGCACATCCGTCTCGGCCAGCTTGGCCGCCGTCAGCCCATGCTCGGGGTCTTGCAGCGTGACCGTCGTGGCCGTCACCTCCGCATCGGTGTTCAGCGCATCGGCAATCGCCGCATGCATGCCGTTCGGGTATATCCCCGCCACGACCTTGTTTTCCCGCTCGTGTACGTTTTCACCCCAGACCGTCACCCGGATCGCCATGGCGATTCCCTCCCTTGCATGCCTTGTCATCCGCGCCTTAGCACGTTCCAAAGCGCTTTGGCAGTGGGCTCCATCCGGTCTGCAATGCCTTGCTGCCTCAGATCGTCGGCTCAGCCAAGTCTAGCCAGCGGGCCAGCCATCGACACTGCGATACAGGGTTGCTACGCGTGCACCACATATCAGTCGCGCTACTGTCGGCCAGACTGGTGGCAGGCAGAGCCAGATCACGCCCGGACCCTGATGGCCCGGTTCTGACGCGACAGCAACACTGCCCCGCAAAAGGCGGTGCTGACTGCAGAAAGCCGGCAGGAACTTCCCTCGCGCCCCTTGCAATTTGCCACCGCACCCCAAAGTGATGGCCACGACAAAGGCCGCAAGGCACCAGCGAGGACGCCATTTTGACCTACATTTTGTTCTGCATCGGGCTTGTCGCCCTGTTTCTGGGCGGCGAATATCTGGTGCGTGGGGCATCCAACATTGCCCGCCACTTCAACCTTTCCCCGATGGTGATCGGCCTGACCATCGTGGGTTTCGGCACCTCGGCACCCGAGCTTCTGGTGTCCGTTCAGGCCGCCCTTGCCGGTCAGCCCGCCATTGCCATCGGCAATGTGCTGGGATCGAACATCGCCAATATCCTGCTGATCCTTGGCACCTCGGCTGTCATTGCGGCGCTGATGATCCCTTTGGGCAAGGTCTGGCGCGACCTTGGCATCATGCTGGTGGCCACCGCCGCCCTGTGGGTCATGCTGCTGGATGGTGTGATCTCGCGCGTGGACGGGGTGATCCTGCTGGTGGGTCTGGCGATTTTCATGGTGATGGCCTTCGTGCTGGGCAAGGAAGAGCCCGATCTTGACGCCGCCCCCCCGGCAGGCATGCCGATGTCCATCGCGCAGACTCTGGGCGGTCTGGTGGTGCTGGTCATCGGCGCGCGGCTGCTGGTCGACAGCGCCACGCTGATCGCGCAATCCTTCGGCGTGTCCGAGGCGGTGATCGCCCTGACCGTCGTCGCCATCGGCACCAGCCTGCCGGAACTGGCCACCAGCGTGATCGCGGCCCTGCGCAAGCAGACCGAAATCGCGGTCGGCAACGTGATCGGGTCCAACATCTTCAACATCTTCTCGATCCTCGGCATCACCGCCCTGATCACCCCGATCCCCGCCGATCCGCGCTTTGCCAGTGCCGATATGCCATGGGTTGCGGGCACCGCGATCTTGCTGGTGCTGTTTGCTGTTGTGCTCAAGGGCATCCCCCGCATCGCAGGCGTGGCCTTGCTGGCAATCTATGCCGGATATGTTGGGCTGATGATGACCTAAGCCGTGCGACGGCCCGCGACTCAGCCCAAAGTCGCGGCGGATTCCACTGAATATTTGCATTAGTTTCCCCCAAGCGGGGCAAAACGTAAGAAAAAACCAAATTTAGCCGGTCCCTGCGACATATTGTTTGTCTTTTTGCGGTTGACGCCCCCGGTGCGCCACCATAGTTTGCCTTGCGTAGAGCTTTGAGGGGGCGGCCATGCTGCACATTCTCGTACTTGGGGGTTTTTGGCGCATGGGCCGGTAACGGTTGACCATAACAGGTTCCCATGCGCCCCCGGAAACCCCGGGGGCTTTTTGTTGCGATCAGGCCAGACTGGCACAGGCGGAGAAACAGACGATGACACAGTCAATGACAGGCGCACGGATGGTGGTGCAAGCGCTCAAGGATCAGGGCGTCGAAGTGGTCTTTGGCTACCCCGGTGGCGCGGTTCTGCCGATCTATGACGAGATCTTTCAGCAAAACGATATCCGCCACATTCTGGTGCGCCACGAACAGGGTGCCATCCACATGGCCGAAGGCTATGCGCGCTCGACCGGTAAGGTCGGCGTGGCGCTGGTGACTTCGGGTCCCGGGGCCACCAATGCGGTGACCGGCCTGGTCGATGCGCTGATGGACAGTATTCCCATCGTGGTGCTGACCGGTCAGGTGCCCACCTTCGCCATCGGCACCGATGCCTTTCAGGAGGCGGATACGGTAGGCATCACCCGGCCCTGCACCAAGATGAACTGGCTGGTGAAAGACACCGCCAAACTGTCGGAAACCATCCACCTGGCCTTTCACGTCGCCCGCTCGGGCCGCCCCGGCCCGGTGCTGATCGACATCCCCAAGGATGTGCAGTTCGCCGATGCCCATTATGTACCACGTGAGAAGATCAAGCCAAGCCATTACCAACCCAAGGTAAAAGGCGATATCGAGCAGATCACCCGTCTGGTCGAAATGATCGAAACCGCTGAGCGTCCGGTGTTCTACACCGGCGGCGGCGTCATCAACTCCGGCCCTGCCGCCAGCCAACTGTTGCGCGAACTGGCGGAAGCCACCGGCTTTCCCGTTACCTCGACCCTGATGGGTCTGGGCGCCTATCCGGCATCGGGCAAGAACTGGCTGGGCATGCTGGGGATGCACGGGTTGTATGAGGCAAACCTGGCGATGCACGGCTGCGACCTGATGATCAACATCGGCGCGCGGTTTGACGACCGCATAACCGGCCGCATCAAGGATTTCAGCCCGAATTCTCGCAAGGCCCACATCGACATCGACGCATCATCAATCAACAAGGTGGTGCATGTCGATGTGCCGATCCTGGGCGATGTCGGCCATGTGCTGGAAGACCTGCTGCGGATCTGGAAATCGCGGGGCCGTAAGGTCAACAAGGCGGGTCTGGCGACCTGGTGGAAGCAGATCAACGAATGGCGGGCAGTGAAATGCCTGACCTACAAGCCATCGTCCACAATCATCAAACCGCAATACGCGCTGGAACGTCTGGAAGCGCTGACCAAGGGGATGGACCGCTATATCACCACCGAGGTCGGCCAGCACCAGATGTGGGCGGCGCAGTTCCTGGGGTTCGAAGGGCCGAACCGCTGGATGACCAGCGGGGGCTTGGGCACCATGGGCTATGGCCTGCCTGCCAGCATCGGCGTGCAGATCGCGCATCCCGAGGCACTGGTGATCAATGTCGCCGGTGAGGCGTCATGGCTGATGAACATGCAGGAAATGGGCACCGCCATGCAGTTCCGCGCGCCCGTGAAACAGTTCATCCTGAACAACGAACGCCTTGGCATGGTGCGCCAGTGGCAGGAATTGCTGCACGGCGAGCGCTATTCGCAGTCTTGGTCCGAGTCGCTGCCCGATTTCGTCAAACTGGCCGAAGCCTTTGGCTGCAAGGGCATCAAGGTCAGCGACCCCAAGGATCTGGACGACGCCATCATGGAGATGATCCGCTATGATGGCCCGGTGATCTTTGACTGCATGGTCGAAAAGCACGAAAACTGCTTCCCGATGATCCCATCGGGCAAGCCGCATAACGAAATGCTGCTGGGGGATGATGACACCCAAGGTGTGATCAACGCCAAGGGCGCCGTGCTGGTGTGATTTCTTGCTGATAACCCCGGGGGCTTTGCCCCCGGACCCCCAGGATATTTGTGAACAGATGAAAGGGCAGGCTCATGTCGCCGCTCAATATCAAACAAGGCTCAAGCAGCCACTCCGCCTATGACCTGCGCGATCCTCATGCCGAGGTGATCGAGAGCCACACGTTGGCCGTGATCGTCGACAACGAAGCCGGGGTTCTGGCGCGAGTCATCGGGTTGTTTTCCGGGCGCGGCTACAACATCGACAGCCTGACCGTGGCCGAGGTAGACCATACCGGGCATCTGAGCCGGATCACCATTGTCACCCGGGGCACGCCACAGGTGATTGCGCAGATTAAGGCGCTGCTGGCCCGCATGGTGCCGGTGCATGATGTGCATGACCTGACCGAAGAAGGCCCATCGGTGCAGCGCGAACTGGCGCTGTTCAAGGTAGCGGGCAAGGGCGAGCACCGGATCGAGGCGCTGCGTCTGGCCGAGATCTTCCGCGCGCATGTGGTGGATTCGACGCTGGAATCCTTTGTGTTCGAGATGACCGGTACGCCGGAAAAAATCGACAGCTTTGCCGAGTTGATGCGCCCCCTGGGCCTGCGCGAAATCGCGCGGACCGGGGTGGCGGCGCTGTCACGCGGGGTCTGACGATGGATCGGCGCGGGGGCCGGGATAAAGGTAATCCCGGACCCGCGGCACCGCGCCCGGCTGCCGTGCGATCTGCATCTGGAACAGCACCATGCCCATATGGGTAAAGCTGACCTCGGCCGCGACCAGATACCACCACCACACCCGCACGAACCGATCATCGAACATCGCCTGCACCTGCGGTTCATTCGCGCGGAACCGGTCCTGCCAGTGGCGCAGCGTGCGGTTATAACGGCCGCGCCAGACCTCCAGATCGGTGACGACCAGATCTGCGCGTTCCACCCGTGGGATCACTTCGGAATAGGCGGGCGCATAGCCGCCGGGAAAGATGTATTTCTGAAACCACGGCGACAGCACGCGCGGCGGCGTGTGGCGCCCGATAAAATGGATCAGCCCGATGCCATCCTTGGCCAGTACCGCGTGGATCTTGTCGAAATAGGCCTGATACTGCGGCACACCGACATGTTCCATCATCCCCACCGACACCACCCGGTCAAAGCGATCAGGGACATCCCGGTAATCCTGCAGCCGGAACTCCACCTTGCCCGACAGCCCCAGCGCCGCCGCACGGGCCTGTGCCGCCGGCAGGGCGGGGTCCGGCCCCATACGTCACGGCGCTGCCATCCGGAAACGTCACGCGCAGGCGCCCGGACCGGATGCCCCTGTGCAGAATGGCCTGCAACACCTTGATCCACATGCTCCCCACCCCGCCTGTGTCCCCTGACATCAGCGTAAGCACCGCAAGGCAAGGTTGAAAAGTGTTTTCAGCGCCCCTCGAACACCGCAGGGCGCTTGTCCAGAAAAGCCACGACGCCTTCCATGAAGTCACGGGTCTGCCCGCATTCGCCCTGCAACCGCGCCTCCAGCGCCAGCTGCGTGTCCAGATCATTGCTGGAACTTTGCCGCAGTGCCTGTTTCACACCGCGGTATGCCACCGTCGGGCCATTGGCCAGCGCCCCGGCCCGCGCGGAGATATGGGCGGCAAAATCCGCGTCCGGCACCGCTTCCCAGATCATGCCCCAGTCTGCGGCCTGCCGCGCGCTGATTTTGTCGGCAAACAGCATGGCCCCCATCGCGCGGGCAAATCCCATCTGGCGTGGCAGCCAGTAAGTGCCCCCGGCATCTGGCATCAGGCCGATCCGGGTAAATGCCTGAATGAAATTGGCGCTTTCCGCCGCGATCACCACGTCGCAGGCCAGCGCCAGATTGGCCCCCGCCCCTGCCGCCGCGCCGTTGACCGCTGCAATCGTCGGCACCGGGCAATCGATGATGGCCCGCAACAAGGGTTCGTATTCGTCGCGCAGCGTGCGTTCCAGATCAATCTCGGCGATTTTTGCGCGGTCGCCCAGATCCTGACCCGAGCAGAAGGCCCGGCCCATCCCGGTCAGCACGATCACCCGCGCGGTTTTGCCGGCATGGCGTACGGCGTCCAGCAATTCGGCCCGCATCTGTGTCGACAGCGCATTCATCACATCGGGCCGGTTCAGCGCCAGTGTGGCGATGCCACCGTTTTCGGTCACGGAAAGTGTCTGGTACGTCATTCTGGCCCCCCTGAGATCCGGCGTCAGACTAACCGCCCTGCCGCACAAGAAAAGGCCAAACGCCGCGTCACTTGCCGATCAGGTCGCGCAGCCGGGCCTGCTCATCAGCGCTCAGCGCAACGTCCGGCGCAATCGGCTGCCCGCGCCTGCGGATATAGACAAAGGCCCCGGCTGCGCCCAGCAGAAACACGCTCGGCCCGGCCAGCCAGAGGATCAGGTTCGCGCCCTCGGCCTTTGGGTTGAACAGCACGAACTCGCCGTAGCGGCTGACCACGAAGTCGATCACCTGGGCATCCGTATCACCCGCCATGATCCGCTCACGCACCACAAGCCGCAGGTCGCGGCTGATCGGCGCGTTTGAATCGTCAATCGACTCGCCCTGACAGACCGGGCAGCGCAGATCGCGGCTGATGGCGCGCGCCCGCGCCTCCAGCCCCGGATCGGCCAGCACCTCATCGGGCTGTACCGCATGAACCGGGGCCAGCGGGGCGGCGGCGAGCATCAGGGTCAGCAGGAAACGTTTCACCACAATCATTCCGCCGGAACCGCAGCAGAACGCCGGCTGGCCCCCGCCGCCACGCGGTAGCGCCGGTCGGTCAGGCTGAGCAGGCCACCGAAGGCCATGATCAGACAGCCGCCCCACAGCCAGTTGGCAAAGGGCTCGATATAAGAGCGCACTGCATAACCGCCGCCATCCTGCGGATCACCGATCACCAGATAGATGTCGCGCAGAAAGCCATAGTCGATGGCCGCTTCGGTCGTGGGCATCCCCTGCACCGGGTAGAACCGCTTTTCCGGGGTCAGCACCGTCACCTCGACCCCATCGCGGCGCACCACCATGGTAGCCATTGTGCTTTGGTAATTCGGACCTTGCACCTCATCTACCGACGTCAGCGTCACCTCGTAAGGCCCCAGCGCATAGCTGCCACCTTCCCGCACGATGCGGATGTCCTCGGTCTTCCACGCCAGCATGGCGCAGACGGCAAAGACAGTGATCCCCATGCCGGCATGGGCCGTGGCCTTGCCCCAGTCTGCACGCGGCAACCGGCCCAGCCGCGCCACGCGGCCCGCAATGGCCCCGCGCCCCGTGCGGCTCCACAGGTCCACGATCGCGCCCAGCACGACCCAGATCCCCAGCGCCACGCCCACCGGGCCAAGCGCCGTACGCCCGGTCTGCATCGCCCAGACCAGCGAACCGACCGCAAAGGCCAGCAGCATCGCCGGGATCAGCGGCCGCATCCCGCGCAGAATCTCGCCGCGTTTCCACGGCATCATTGCGCCAATCGGCAGGATCACCGCCAGCGCCACGGCAAACGGCGAAAACGCCGCGTTGAAGAACGGCTCACCCACGCTGAGCGTGCGGCCAAAGAACAGCTCGGCCAGCAAGGGCCATATCGTGCCGATGAACACCACAAAGGCCGCGACGGACAGCAGCAGGTTGTTGGCCACCAGCGCGGATTCGCGGCTGACCATGGCAAACAACCCCTTGGCCTCCATCGACCCTGCGCGGAAGGCGAACAGCGTCAGCGCCCCACCCATGAACACCGCAAGGATCATCAGAATATATACGCCGCGCTCGGGATCATTGGCAAAGGAATGGACCGAGGTGATCACGCCCGAGCGCACGATGAACGTGCCGATCAGCGAAAAGCCGAACGCCATGATCGCAAGCAAAATGGTCCACGCCTTCAGGCTTTCGCGTTTTTCCACCACGATGGCGCTGTGCAGCAAGGCAATCGACAACAGCCACGGCATGAACGACGCATTTTCCACCGGGTCCCAGAACCAGAACCCGCCCCAGCCCAGTTCATAATAGGCCCACCACGACCCCAAGGCGATGCCAATGGTCAGGAATATCCATGCCGCAAGGGTCCATGGCCGCACCCAGCGGCCCCAGGCCGCATCGACCCGACCCTCGATCAGGGCCGCCACCGCAAAGGAAAACGCCATGCTCAGGCCCACATAGCCCAGATAGAGGAACGGCGGATGAAAAGCCAAACCGGGGTCTTGCAGCAGCGGGTTCAAGTCCATTCCGTCCAGGGGCGGCACCGCAAGCCGCAGAAACGGGTTCGAGGTGAACAGCATGAACATCAGGAACGCCACACCGATGGACCCCTGAACCGCAATCACCCGTGCCTTCAATGTCGGTGGCAGATTGCCGCCAAACCACGCCGCACAAGCCCCGAACAGCGCCAAAATCAGCGCCCAAAGCAGCAAAGACCCCTCATGGTTGCCCCAGACGCCCGAGATCTTGTAGAGCATCGGCTTGAGCGTATGGGAGTTCTGCACCACCAGAACCAACGAAAAGTCTGATGTGACAAAGGCATAGGTCAGCGCCGCGAAGCTGGCCGCGATCAGCACGAACTGGATCATCGCCGCCGGTTCCGCCACCGCCATCAGCGCGACATTGCGCCGGTACGCCCCCCACATCGGTACGGTCATCTGAACCACCGCAACCGCCAGTGCCAGAACCAAGGCAAAGTGACCAAATTCAACGATCATGCGCATCTCCCACATTCTGTCATGATGATAGGCTGAAACTCCGCCACACACCATGGGATGTGCGCCCGTGTCGCGGTCACGGTTGCGCGGGGTTGGCACGGGCGACGGTTCCGCAGGCCACCGACGCCATCACAGCGGTGCGTTGCAAAGCCGTAGACAGGGGCAGGCCTGCGCGCTGCGACACCTGAAGTTGAATTATATGCAACCTGTCAAGCCCGTGTGACCGTGAAACCCGCCACCAAGAAACCGACCGCCACGGAACGCATCGGCTCGACACTGGCGGATGAAATCGCGCGGGGTGATATCGACCCCGGCGTCATGCCGGACGAGGCCTCGCTGGCCGAGCGCTTTTCCGTGTCCCGCACCCCGGTGCGCGAAGCGATCCGCTAGCTGGAAGCCATCGGTTTTGCCGAGGCCCGTCCGCATCGCGGGGCCGTGGTGCCGCATTTCACCCCGGAAAAGCTGACCGAAATGTTCACCGTGATGGCCGAGATGGAGGCGCTGTGTGCCCGTTATGCCGCCGCCAATCAGGCAACGGCCATTTCCACGAAGCGGTCTAAGCCATGAGCGGCAATGTCTTTCTGGCTGAAGTCACGCGCGGCGGGCGCAACCGCCTTGCACCGTTCCGGAAAGCGCAGTTCAACCACACTGACCGCTTGCTGGGGTCGATCAGCGAACACGAAATCATCGTGCAGGCGATCCTGAACGGTGACGGCGAGGCGGCAGCCCAGCACATGCGCGATCATCTGCGCGTGGTGCGCAATTCGGTCGGCAAGATCATGCAAGGCCTGGATGTTGACGACTGACCGGATTGGCGGGGGCCTCAGGCTGCCGTTTCACTGGTCACAAAGCTGCGCCAGCCGCCAAATCCGGTGATGTCGCGGGTGGTGGGTACGGCAACCGCCTCGACCAGAAACCCCTTGGCGCTGCTGGCATCTTCCAACAGCACCGCGCCGATGCCAAGCGGCTGCGGGATGGCGGCCACAAAGGCCACAAAGGCCGCAACGCCCAGCGACCACACCTCGACCTCGATGGCGACCCCGCCTTAGGCCACGCGCAGCAGGCCCGGTTTGCGCGGTGTGCCTTCGGCCAACTGGTACAGCCGGTAGGCGGCCGCCGTCCGGGTTGTTGCCACCAACTGCCCGCCCAGGTCGACCAGTTCCCGGTTCAACGGCATCCCGGTCAGATGCGCGCCGACCACAATCAGGTCTATCTTTGCGTCAAAGGTCTTGTCCGCCACGGTCTGCCTCATGTTTTATGGTGTCTGATTGACCCTCCGGCCCGGCCCTGATGCCGGACCGGAGGGCAAGTTGATCGGTCAGGATGCCTTGGCCATGTCAATGTCCAGCCCGTCCCAGGCCTTGATCACGATCTCGTCGCTGAGCAGATCTGCCAGATCGACCGTTCCCTGCAGCGCTTTCTGCGCGCCTTCGCCCAGTTGCAGACAGGTCATGTAGATGTCCCAGTCCGCATTGCCGGCGGCAAGCTGGCGCGCGGCATCGGACGACCCTTTGGAGTAGTTCAGGGTCACGTCCAGCCCTTCTTCGGCACAGAGGCCCTTTTCCTGCGCCATGAAGATCTGGAATATCTGCGCGGTCGGCCCGCCTTGCGCGCGGCGGACGGACCGGCAGGATCACGCGGCAGCGCCTGCGGCGCAGGCCCGTCAAGGGCGATGGGGTCGACATGTGCCATGGGTATAGTGTCCTTCCAAAGTCAGTGATCGACGTCCAACATGCGCCGAATGTCGAAAACCAGTTCGGAATAGCGCGGGTCGCGCATCACCGAGGTTGTGCGCGGGCGCGGCAGATCGACCTCGACAATCCCCTCCAGCCGCCCGGGGCGTGGCGTCATCACAAAGACCCGGTCCGACAGGAACACGGCCTCGCCGATGTTGTGGGTCACGAAAATCACCGTCTTGCGGGTTTTTTCCCAGATCCGCAGCTGTTCAAGGTTCATCGTCTCGCGCGTGACCTGATCCAAGCCGCCAAAGGGTTCATCCATCAACAGGATGTCACGGCGTGCAAGCGGCGCGCTGCGCCCTGACCTTGCCGTGAAAACCGCAGGACACTGACTGTATGCTCTGCCCCCCGCGCCGTGACGGCTGCGGCGCGTCGCGGGGTATACCGTAAAATATCGCCTGAAGGCTGGAACCAAACCTGCGATCTTGCGTTATGCGCCCGGCACGAGCGCATTTGAGCGCCGAGTGTTCGATTTACAAAAAAGAAAAATGGGCAGCCCGACATGCGGACCGATCTGGACACACGTTTCACACTTTCGGATCCGCGTGCATTCGTTTCCATAATGGTCGCCGTCTCACTGGTCGCGGTCTTTGTACTTGATCTCATGTTCCCATTGGGAACAGCGGTCTGGCTGGGGTACTTCCTTCCCCTCGTCCTCAGTTTCGCCTCTTCGCGGCCTTGGATGCCGGTGGCAATTTCGGTGGCCGTCGCGACAGGGTTGCTGGTGGGGTTCGGACTGGACCAGTTGGGCAGCGATCCCGCCAATATCGATTCAACCGTGGCGGCGTCGAACCGCACCATGGCCGCCGCCGTGGGGTTCATCCTTGGCGTGGCTGGGCGCTATCTGATCAACAGCCGCAATCGTCTGGACGCGGCAGATTGGGTGCAGCAGGGTCAGGTGAAGTTGGCAAGGGCGGTGCAGGGTGATCTGACACTGGAAAAGTTGGGCGCACAGGTGCTTGGCAATCTGGCCGAAAAGCTCGGCGCGCGGGCGGGCGTCATCTATGTCCGGCAGGGGCGCGGGTTCGAACGGATCGGCCATTGGGGCGGCGACGGGCTGGCCCTGCCCCAAACCATTGCCGAAGACGAAGGTCATCTGTCGCGCGCGACGCAGACTAACAGCATCATCAGCCTGACGGCACCGCCGGAAACCGCCCTCGGCTGGGGTTCGGGGCTGGTGCGGGGCAAGGCCGCCCACACGATCATCATCCCGACCCATGATGGCATCTCCTGCAACGGGGTAATCGAGATCGGGTTGGACCATCCCCTGCCCGACGCCCGGCACCATTTGCTGGAGCGGGTCGGTGACAAGGTTGGCGTGGCCATCCGTTCGGCCCAGTACCGGACCCAGTTGCAGCAGCTGCTGGAAGAAAGCCGTCGTCAGACCGAGGAGCTGCGCAGCTACAGCGAAGAACTGGCCTCCACCAATGAAGAGCTGGAAGAACAGACCCGCGCGCTACAGGAAAGCCAGCAGCTTCTGGAACATCAGCAGGCCGAACTGGAAGGCCAGAACGCCCAGCTTGAAAACCAGACCCAACTGCTGGAAGAGCAGCGCAGTGCCTTGGTTCAGTCGCGCAAGTCGCTGGAGGAACAGGCCAAGGTGCTGGAACGCGAAAGCCGGTACAAATCGGAATTCGTCGCCAATATGTCGCATGAGTTGCGCACCCCGCTGAATGCATTGCTGATCATGTCACGGCTTCTGGCGGAAAACCGGGGCCGGACGCTGACCGGCGAACAGGTGCGCTGGGCCCAGACCATCGAAAGCTCGGGTCAGGATCTGCTGACGCTGATCAACGACATTCTGGACCTGTCCAAGATCGAGGCCGGCAAGCTGGATGTGATCCGCGCCGAAGTGGACCCGCAATCGGTGGTGCGCAAACTCTTGCGCGGGTTCGAGGTGCAGGCACGGTCCAAGGGCCTGCACCTGACGGCAGAGGTCGCACCGGGTATCGGGACATTCTTCACCGACATCAACCGTCTGGAACAGGTCTTGCGCAATTTCCTGTCAAACGCGTTGAAATTCACCGATCGTGGCCGGGTGTCCCTGCACATTACGCCCGCAGCTGACGGTATCGCCTTTTCCGTTCAGGACACTGGCATCGGGATCGCCGAGACCGAGCAGGAGGCGGTGTTCGACGCCTTCCGTCAGGCGGATGGCACGATTTCGCGCCGCTATGGCGGCACCGGCCTTGGCCTGTCCATCTCGCGTGAGCTGGCGGATCTGCTGGGCGGCAGCATCTCTCTGGCCAGCACCCCCGGTCAGGGCAGCACCTTCACGCTGACCATTCCGCGGGATCTGCCGGCCCGCGGGGAACAAACCCGTCGCGTCAGCACCACCGAAGCGCACAGCATGCCGGCCCCGTCGTTTGCGCCCGCCACGGCGAAAGGTGTCACAAAGGCCCCGATGCTGACGCCCCTGCCCGGCGTCACCGACGACCGTGACGCACTTTCCCCCGGCGACCGGATCATGCTGGTGGTCGAAGACGATCCGGCCTTTGCGCAGGTGATGACCGACCTTGCAGCCGAGCTTGGCTTTAAATGCCTGTGTGTGGGCCGCGCGGATGAGGCCGTTGCGGCGGCACGTTTCTACCTGCCCCATGCCATTGTGCTGGACGTGGGCCTGCCCGATCATTCCGGCCTGTCCGTGCTTGATCAGCTCAAGCGCGATCTGGCGACTCGCCACATCCCGGTGCATATGGTGTCCGCCGAGGATTATACGCTGGAAGCCATGTCCCAGGGGGCCATCAGTTATATGATGAAACCGGTGCAGCGCGACGAGCTGGCACTGGCCATTCAGCGCCTGGAACAACGGCTGGAACAGCGCGTGCGCCGCGTGCTGATCGTCGAAGACGATCCGGCACAGCTGGAAGGGCTGAAGGCCCTGCTGGGCAACAACGAGGTCGAAACTGTCGGTGCCCCGACCGCCGCCGAGGCTTTGGCAGTGTTCCGCAGCCAGCCGGTGGATTGCATCGTGCTGGACATGACCCTGCCGGATGCGACGGGGTTTGACCTGCTGGAAATGCTCGATTCCGATGACGACCCCAGCTTTCCGCCGGTCATCGTCTACACCGCCCGCTCGCTGTCCGAGGCCGAGGAACAGCGTCTGCGACGGCATTCCAAATCCATCATCATCAAGGGCGCGAAATCGCCCGAACGGCTGATCGACGAGGTGACGCTGTTCCTTCATCAGGTGGTGTCGGACCTGCCGGAACGGCAGCGCGAAATGCTGGCCGCGTCGCTGAACCGCGATTCCATGCTTGAGGGGCGCCGTATTCTGGTGGTTGAGGATGACATCCGCAACGTCTATGCCCTGACCGGCATTTTCGAGCCGCATGGCGCCACCGTGCAGATCGCGCGCAACGGGCGCGAGGCGCTGGATGTGCTGGGCCGGATCGCCGATGGCGCGCAGCCCAAGATCGATCTGGTGCTGATGGATGTGATGATGCCCGAAATGGACGGCATGACCGCCACGCGCGAAATCCGCAAGATCGACCGCTGGAAACACCTGCCGATCATTATGCTGACCGCCAAGGCCATGGCGGATGACCCGAACCAGTGCCTTGCCGCCGGGGCCAATGACTATTTGTCCAAGCCGCTGGATGTGGACAAGCTGTTGTCGCTGACCCGGGTATGGATGCCGCGATGACCCCTGTTCCCGTGCCCGTACCCGCCCCGGAAGAGGTGGAGCTGGATCTGTTTCTGGAAGCGCTTTACCGGCTCTATCACTATGACTTCCGCTCTTATTCCCGCGTGTCGCTGCACCGGCGCGCCGATCTTGCGCGCGAACGTCTGGACTGCGCCACGCTGTCAGACCTGCAACGACGTCTGTTGCGCGAACCCGATGTGCTGCCCGCAGTCATCGACGCCATGACCGTGCAGGTCAGCGAGGTGTTTCGCGACCCGGCCTATTATCTGGCGCTGCGCCGAGAGGTCATCCCGCATCTGAGCACCTTCCCGTCGCTCAAGGTCTGGGTCGCCGGCTGCGCGGATGGCGAAGAATTATATTCGCTGGCGATCCTGTTTCGCGAAGAAGGGCTTTTCGACCGCACCCTGTTCTATGCCACCGAAATCAACCGCCGCGCCTTGGCCAAGGCGGAAGGTGGCGTTTATGACATGGCCCGCATGGCCCATTTTTCGCAGAATTATCAGCAATCCGGCGGCCGGGCCTCGCTGTCCGATTACTACACCGCCGCCTATGGCCGTGCCGCCTTTGACCGCAGCCTGCGCCGCAAGACCGTGTTCACCGAACACAACCTTGCGACCGATCAGGTGTTCTCCGAAGTGCACCTTGTGTCGTGCCGCAATGTCCTGATCTATTTCGACGCCACCTTGCAGGACCGGGCGCTTGGACTGTTCGCAGGCTCATTGGCGCGCGGCGGATTTCTTGGCCTCGGGTCGCATGAAACGCTGCGCTTCTCAGCTTATTCCCATTTGTTCTCTGCGTTTGACGAATCTCAACGCATTTGGCGCCGCACCGCGCGGCAAGAGGGTGATCATGCCAGGTAACGACGTCCGCTTCCTGCTTGTCGATGACATCAGGGAAAATCTGGTGGCACTCGAGGCGCTGCTGCGCCGCGATGGTCTGGAAATCCACACGGCACAATCCGCCGCTCAGGCATTGGAACTGATG
Organism: Pseudotabrizicola sediminis; assembly: GCF_004745575.1. Classification (GTDB taxonomy): domain Bacteria; phylum Pseudomonadota; class Alphaproteobacteria; order Rhodobacterales; family Rhodobacteraceae; genus Pseudotabrizicola; species Pseudotabrizicola sediminis. The sequence continues at coordinate 398,249 of NZ_RPEM01000001.1, forward strand.
CTGGTGAACGACTATGCCCTGGCCTTTCTCGATGTGCATATGCCCGAAACCGACGGCTATGAACTGGCCGAGCTGATGCGGGGGGCTGAACGGACCCGGCGGCTGCCGATCATCTTCGTGACCGCCGCAGACATGGACGAAACCCGCCGCTTTCGCGGATATGAGGCGGGGGCGGTCGATTTCATCTTCAAGCCGATTGATCCCGTCATCCTGAAATCAAAGTCCGAAGTGTTCTTCCAGCTTGGATGCCAGGCACGCGATCTGGCGCGGCAACGCGACGAGATGCGCGCAATGGCCCTGCACCGCGATCAGGCCATGGCGCGGCTGAAAGCCCATGCCGACAATTCACCGCTTGCCACTGTCGAGCTGGATTGTGATCTGAACCTGCGGGTCTGGTCGCAGGGCGCCGAGCGGATCTTTGGCCACAAGACACGCGACATGCTGGGGAGACCGGTTGCCGGAACCCGATGGCTTTCAGAGGAAACCATCCACCTTTTGCGCGGCTGGATTGCGGATGATGAAGGTCAGGACTCCGCCCCCCGCTATACCACCGAAGCCATAGCCTTTCACGCCGGTGGCCACGAAATTGCCTGCGAGCTTTATGCATCGTCGCTGTGCGAACCCGAAGGACAACACCGGTCGCTGACGCTGCAGGTTCTGGACATCTCTGAACGGCGTCAGGCCGAAGCCATGCGATCGCTGCTGATCGGCGAGCTGAACCACCGCATCAAGAACACGTTGGCCAATGTGCAGGCCATCGCCCGCCAGACCCTGCGCCAGTCGACCGGGCTGGAGGATTTTGACCGCAGCTTTTCCGGCAGGCTTCAGGCCTTGTCCCGCGCGCATTCCATCCTGTCCGACGCCACATGGTCCAGCGCGCCGCTGGACGATCTGATAGCTGATCAGATCAAGGCCGGAACGCTGGATGGCGACAGGTTGCGCCAGTCCGGGCCGAAGGTGCAGATCTCACCGGAAAACATGCTGCGCCTTGCGCTCACCCTGCATGAGCTTGGCACAAACGCGCAAAAATACGGCGCGCTGTCGCGGTCGGGCGGCGAAGTGCATCTGTCTTGGCGCTGCGAAGGCGAAGGGCTGGTTCTGCAATGGCAGGAACGCGGCGGGCCGCACGTCACCCCCCCTGTCCGCACAGGCTTTGGCCATACCCTAATCGGCGCAAGTGCGGGCGGTCAGGACGGCAGCGTTGACGTTGACTGGCAGCCCGAAGGTGTCATCTGGACCATCCGCCTGACCCAAGGGGTGACGCCCGTCAGCGGGGACGCGCCTGTCCAGAAGGCTCTGACTTCCGTCACCGTAACCGAGGAGTCGCTGGTGGGGCGGCGGATTCTGATGATCGAAGACGAACCCCTTGTCGCGCTTGATCTGACCTTCGAGCTGGAAGATGTCGGGGCCGAGGTGGTCGCGGTGGCGCGCACCCTGCGCGACGCGCTGCGCGAAGCAGCGGATCAGATGGTGGATCTTGCCTTGCTCGACGGCAACCTTGGCGGCGAAAAGGTGGATGCTGTCGCCGAAATCCTTAGCCGGCGTGGGATTCCCTTCTGCTTTGTGTCAGGCTATGGCCCGGAACACCTGCCCGCCGGCTTCCGGACCGTCCCGATTGTCCAAAAGCCGGTCGATCCGGCGCGACTGCTGTCTGTGCTGCATCAGATCAGCGTCACACCTGTCGCAGAGACCCTCTGAAACCAACCCAGGTCACACAGGCCGGGCCTTGTGTTCGCGAAGCGGGACCATGGGCGCGTCAGCTGTCCGGCTGCTCTGATTCGGGTGACAGTGCCGACCGCTGGCGATCCATCGGCGCAAGCGACTGCAGGGCGATGTCGAGGTCTGACTGGAACACAGATTGCAGCCGTGCCGCATTGCTTTTGGCATGTGTCGAAAGGCTTATCTTGCCGATCATTGAATTGCCTTCCAGCGCTTGGGCAAGCTGCTGAATGAATGGATCTGGCGGGGCCATTTTGGGCATCTTACTCTCCCATAACTCATAAAAAACTGTTCATTTTCACGCAAACAGCAGAACAACAGATGCCTTTCAAACCAAGACACCATGCGACGGCACGACTGCCCCCGCAAAAATGACCGAAGAAACGGGGGATGTTGATGCGACGCACCATCACAGGAAAATGGGACACTTACCTCTGAATACGCGCCAACCCGGCTCTCCAGTCTTCCAATGCACCAGTCGTCTTAACAGCTGGTAACCAATTTATACGATTCAGAAGCCTGTGCGAACAGGTTCGGAAACTACCTAAGAAAAAAGCATTCCGCCCACCTCATCGTCAACAGGAAACCTCCGCAACGCCCGTCTGACATCGACCAAAGTTCCAGATCACCCCCGCCATCCGGGGAACGCAACCTTGCGACGTTCGTTGATGCAGCAGGAAACGGAGAGTGCCATGACACAGAAGATGCCATCGAATGAGGCCCTGCGAAACAAGGGTGGGGTCATCGACCAGCGCAAGCAGCAGATCGACCCTGCGGGAAAGCATCGCGACGATCCGAACGACCTGGCAAAACGCTCGCAGAAGCAACCGGGGCAGGATCTGCGCGATCCGCAAAAGGACACCGGCAATGCCGAATGAACCGAAAGCCGCCAAACAAAAGCGCCCGCCGCCACCGGATCGTCAGAATGCACAGGATGATCACGAAGGGTCGGCGCATAGCCCGGACGAATTTGATGTGATGAACCCGCAAAAGCAGGGGGTGGGGGACGGACAAGCCGATCAGGCGGCCCCGAAACCTGCGACCAAACGCTGACGTGACATCGCAGGTGAAGATGCGGGATTGCGTCATTGTCGGCGGCGGGCCCGCAGGCCTGACCGCCGCGCTTTATCTTGCCCGGTTCCTGCGCAGTGTCACCGTGATTGACGCGCAGGACGGGCGGGCGCAACTGATCCCGAAAACCCACAACCTTGCCCCGTTTCCCGACGGCATTTCAGGTCTTGATCTTCTTGGCCGGATGCGGGGGCACGCGTGCCAATATGGGGCAGTCATTGAACCCGGCACTGTCCGCAGCGTTGCAAAGCAAGACGGCGTGTTTCACATCACGACCGACAGCCGAACCCTTATGGCCCGCACGGTCATCTTCGCCACAGGCGTTTTCAACCATCGGCCGCCCCTGTCCTCCGGGCAACATGCGCAGGGTCTGGCGCTTGGGCTGATCCGCTATTGTCCGGTGTGCGATGCCTATGAGGTGCGTGACAAGCGTATTGCGGTGCTTGGACACGGTGACCACGGCACCAAAGAGGCGCGCTTTATCAGCCATTATTCCCCTTTTGTGACCTTGATCCCGCCAGACGGATCAGTGGGCGTCCCGCAAACCGGCATCGCTGCCCTGTCGGCACCCATGCAGCGCATTTCCCTGTCAGAAACCGAGGTGATCGTCACCTTGGGGACCGGCGCGTCCCACCATTTTGATACGCTTTACGTCGCCCTTGGCACCACGGCACGGTCAGATCTGGCGGATGGGCTGGGGCTGCGTCTGGACGCAGGCCACATTGCCGTCGATTCCCGGCAGCGGACCAGCCTCGACGGCGCCTATGCCATCGGGGATGTCACCGACGGTCTGGACCAGATCGCGGCGGCCATGGGCCAGGGGGCCATCGCAGCCGCCGCGCTCCACAACAGCCTGACTGAAAAAGCGTCCCGTGCTCTGACCCACAGCACAGCGCCGCACACCGATGGTCCCGCTGCCACCGAACCCCGTCTGGAGGTTTCCTGATGCCGCCTTCCCCTTCGCCGCCGGTCAGCCCGGCAGAGCACTCTGCCATTGTAGACGCAATCCATCGCGCGCTCGCCGCCCGGCAGGAAAGCGGCAAGTCCGGCATCGCGGCATCCGTGCTTTGCAACGGCCAGACCGTCGCCAAGGCAGAGAACGAGGTTCACCTGCACTGCGACCCCACCCGACATGCCGAAATGGTCGCCATCACGCGCGCGGCAGAGGCGCTTGGCACAACCGATCTCAAGCAGTGTGTGATGATCTCTACCCTGCAACCCTGTGAAATGTGTCTGGCGGCGATGCGCTTTGCCGGAATACGCCGCGTGATTTTTGCGGCCACCCAAGGCCGTGTGGCGGGCAAATACTTTGCGTTCCCGCACCTGAGCCTCGACGACTTCCGTCATGGCAACGACTTCGACGCCATCGGCGGGATCTGTGAGGATCTGGTGCTGCACCTTTACGCCACCGGAGAAGAATAAATGCCCGCACCCAAATTGCTGAGGATTCTTGAAAGCTCGCTTTATGTCAGTGATCTTGGCAGGGCCGCCGCGTTTTACGAGGGCGTCATGGGCCTGTCGTGCCTGCACGCGGATGACCGGATGCGCGCGTATAAGGTGAATGGGGTCAGCGTTCTGCTGCTGTTCCTGCGCGGTGCCACGACACAGCCGGTTCAGACGGGTGGCGGACTGATCCCACCCCATGATGCCACCGGCCAGATCCACATGGCCTTTGCCATCACACCAGAAACGCTGCAGGCGTGGCGCGACCATCTGGCCCAACACGCAGTGGAAATTGAAGGCACGTCAGACTGGCAGCGCGGCGGACACAGCCTGTATTTCCGCGACCCGGACGCCAACATGCTGGAAGTGGCAACCACACCGGGGCTCTGGCAGGGCTTCTGACCGATGCATCCGGCGCGCAGCCTTCCCTGAAGCGCAGATCTACGGTCGCACGCAGATGGTCGAGACCGAAAGCGCAGGCCCGGACGTCCATTCCCGAAACCCCATCAGGAAACTGACCAATGCCCCCCGACACGCCTTCCACAGACCAGTTACCGCCGCGCACCCCTGTTCAGGTCGTCGCTCAGGAAACGCTGATCGCTAATCTGCGCAATGCACATGCCTTGGAAAAGCAGGTGATCGCGGTGCTGGAACCGCAGCTGAAGCTGTTGGACGACTACGCTGACCTGCACGCCAGACTTACCCGCCACATCGCCGAGACCCGCGAACAGGCAGAGCGGCTTGAGGCCGCATTAGCCTCCTGCGGCACATCGCCCTCCATGATCAAGGATGCGGTGCTGAGTGTGATGGGGCTTGGACAATCTTCGGCGCAGGGCTTCAGTTCCGACGCAGTGCTGAAGGCCGTGGTCGCCGACATGATGACGGAACATCTGGAAATCGCGACCTATCGCACGCTGATCGTGCTTGCCGAAATGGCGGGTCGGTCAGAGCTTGTCCCTGCACTGGAGGCATCCCTGCGCGAAGAGGAAGCGATGGCAGACTGGTTCAACCAGAACCTCGAACTGCTTGCGCGGCGGTTTGTCGAGCTCGAGACGGCACAGAGACGTCAGTAAAATCAAGCCGCGTAGGGTTAACCCGGATGGCACACCGGCCCGGCATGGAACCTGCCAAGCATATCAGGGCCGGGTTTCAATCGCCTGCGCCGCGACGGGCAACATATGTTTGCGCACTGCGCGGGTGATTTCGCCCATCTGGATCGGCTTGCAGATCACATCGTCAAAGCCGCTGTTGCGGTAAGAGTTTATCTGTCCGGGCTGCGTGTTTGCGGTCACCGCGATCAGCGGAAGGGGCGGTATGCCCCTGCCCTGTTCGGCGGTACGGATGGCCAGTGCCGCCGTGACGCCATCCATCCGTGGCATGGAAATATCCATGAACACCGCAGTGAGCGCCCCTTCCCGCACCTTCGTCAACGCTTCCAGCCCATCGCGCGCTGTCTCCACACCCAGCCCGAGCAGCTCCAGCATCGCCTTGATGACAGCCAGGTTGGCCGCATTGTCATCCACGGCCAGCACCACCATACCAGCCACCGCATCCAGCGTCGGGGGATCTTGCGGAGCCACCGGCTCATCCACCGTTTGCAAGGGCAGCTCGACCTTGAACTCCGTGCCCCTGCCCTCCATGCTGCTGACGGTGATGGCACCGCCCATGCCCGTGACCAAATGCTTGACGATCGACAGTCCAAGACCGGTGCCGCCAAAGCGATGCGAAATGGTCGCATCCGCCTGACCGAAGGCCGTGAACAATGACTCCGCTGCCTCTGGGGTCATGCCAATTCCGGTATCGCTGACCGTCACCCGGAACGGACGGCCCGGAACACAGCTGAACCTGACCGAGACAGTTCCCGCTTCGGTGAATTTGATCGCATTGCTGACAAGGTTTTGCAGGATCTGGTTGATCCGCATCTCGTCGCCCCGCCACAACGCCCTCGCCCCCGGATTGGTCATCACCTCAAACGTCAGACCCTTTTGCTCCGCCACGTCGAAGTACAACGTGTCAAGCCTGTTGGCCAAATCAATCGGCCGGAACGGCACGGGGTTGAACTCCAGCTTGCCGGCTTCGATCTTGGACAGGTCGAGCAGGTCATTCAGGAGCTGCAGCATTACGTCACCGGACTCGATGATCGCCTGAACCCGGGTCTGATGCACCGGATCGACCAGATCCTGTGCCAACACCTGGGCCAGCCCCATGACGCCGTTCAGCGGCGTGCGCACCTCATGCCCGACCGAAGCCACGAATTTTGCCCGGGCATCCGATTCCCGTGTGGCCGCCGCCATGGCCACGTCCCTGTCCTGAACGGCTTTGATCAGCAGGATCTGTTCGTCCACCATTGCGGCCAGCTCTTCGATCAGGGACTTTTCTTCCCGTGTCCAGTTGCGCGGCGCGCTGTTGAACACGCACAGCGACCCGATCGGCGCACCGGACGGCTCGTGAATCGGTACACCCAGATATGAGATGATCCCAAGTTGCCTCACCGCAGGGTGCTCCATGACACGGTCATCGGTGCGGGCGTCAGCAATGACCAACGGTGCATCCGCGTCGCGTACCAGCTTGCAAAACGAATGACTGAGCGGAGTTGCGCGTTCGGTCTGCAGGGGTTCGGCGACACCGTTTGTGCTGCGAAAGAACTGGCGGTCGGCCTCATCGTCGATAACCGACATAACCGATGCCTCGGCACACAGAATAAGTCGTGCCAGACGGGTCTGACGGTCAAATCCGTCATGGGATGTTCCGTTCAGCAACCCAAGCGATGCCAGAGTATTGCTTGTGATATGCAGCATGGTATTCCTCTTGCCCTGAGCGGCGGGCTGCGCCAGTCAGGTCCGTTTCCGGTAATAAATCATTCTGGCGTGAACATCCGATCGATATTCAGCACAATCGCCCAACAACACCTTAATGCCATCGAGTATTTCGTCAGCAGACAGGCTGCCTTTTGCTGTCCCGGAGCTGTATCGACCCGCTGGCGCTTGCGGCGTCTCTATTGATAAAACGCGGAAAGGTCCAAGCGCGCCCAGTTTGCCGGCTACCACAAACGCAAAAAACGATGCATTGTTCCCACACAATTTTCACGTATGCGTGACCTCTCCATCTCCTTCACTTGGCCATCAAGGCGCAAGGTCAGCGTCTATACCCTTGGAAAAAGGTGGATTTCTCTGAGAGATCGCGCGCGCACTGGCCTTCGACCAATCCGCACAGTCACGCCGCGATCCGGTTTTAGCCTTGCACGAAGCCCCGAAACACCTGTTGGCGGGTACAAGTCCCATGAGGGCAGGCCCGTCCCACTCGGTGAGTGCAGTGGCACGGTTGGCCTACTCAAACAGGTATAGTCCGACAGAGCCATACACAGAAGTCCTGAGACTCTCAGCGCAGGCGGACCCAGACAGGGGCCGACTTCTGGCATCTTACTTCTAATCGTTCGACCGCCTCATCAGTGGGAGACACGGGCAGCGCACCTCCGGGTCAGTTGTGCTGCACTGTGCCCCATTTTTGTCTAATTAAGGATGTAATTACCGACGTCAATCCTCCGTGATGGAGGCAAATCATAGGAGCCATGAGAACGTCATGCACCCATTCTTGAAAGCCAGCATCGCAACGATCGCTCTTTCTGCATTTGCTGCAGTGCCAGTCGCTGTCGTTCTCGCTCCTGATTCTGCTTATGCCAAAGGAGGCAACGGGGGTGGCGGCGGCGGTAACGGTGGCGGTAACGGCGGCGGTGGCGGTAAAGGCGGCGGTGGCGGTAACGGCGGCGGTGGCGCTGACAAAAGCAACAGGGACGGCCAGGACAAAACCAGCACTGCAAAGTCCAGCAATGGCGCATCGAAAGCCAAGGCCGCACAATCGTCACGCGGGTCTGACGGTGCACCGACACGCGCCTCGAAGAAAGCTACAGTCAAAACGTCCAAAAACGCCGGCGTCGCGAAACAATTTGCAAAGACGGCCGTGAAAGTATCGCCAAAGCCGATGCCAAGGCCGAAAGACAAGGTTTTGGATGTGCTGCATCCAAGCAACCTTGGCAAGCTGAACGGAGCTATCAACGCGAGCGCAAACGCAAAGCTTGCCCAAATCCGCAATGGCAATTTCACCGGTCCAGTTGGGATGGCCGCAGCGTTGGCACTGGCCGATTACAATTTCAGCACTCAAAATGAGGCTTTTTTGTCGGCGAGCAGAGCGTTGGAACTGGCTGCCGCATTTGCTGTCATAGATGGCGCACCCAGTGAAGAGGAACTTGCTGCGGCAAGCGCTTTGATCGCAGGATCTGATCGTCCGACAGAGGATGAGATTCTGGCCGCCGAAGCTTTCGTCGCGACAGCAACTGACGACACGGACGCAGGTGCCCTCGCCGCAGCTCAGGAAACGTTGCAACTTGCGGCGGCCTATAATGTGGTAACGAGCGCGCCGAGTGAGGAAGAGCTTGCAGCCGCGTCCGCGATTATTGAAGGAGCTGAACGGCCGACAGAAGAAGAATTCGCGGCAGCCCAAGCTATTGTCGATGCCGGGGAGCCGACGAATGCCGGAGTCATTGATGCCGAGAGCGCCCTTCTCGCCTCTTACAAGGGCACACTCGACGAAGACGCGAAAGCCCGGCTTCTTGAAGCCCTAAAGATATCGCTTCCGAGCCCGGAACAGATCTCGGAAGCAATACGCGCCAGCGATATTGTTGAAGAACCGGCACTGGTTCAAGAACCGGATATCCTGATCGAAGATACTGCATCTCTTTCAGAGTAAAAACGACCTACAAGTCAGTCCGGCCGCCGCCAAATGTTTGCGGCGGTCGTATGAACTGCCTTTGATGGGCGGTTGCCTCAAACAGCGATCCTGCCCAGGAGACTTTGTAAAGCGTTGCCATCCGCAGTGCTTCGGGTTGAGCATGATCGTGACAAGGTGACAGAAAAATTCCCATGCCAGACGCGGAACAATCCGATGAAAGAGCTGTGATGAAGAAATATAAAACTTACCGCACTCTGGTGTGTTTGGCTGTTCTGAGCGGGTGTGGTGGCGGTGATGATGCAAACAGTATCGCGAAAACTATCGGCGCATACTATTCCTGGATGAGTTCTGAAATTCAAGAGGCGTGGGCTTCTGACTATTTTGGACAGGGAACAAGAATAACAATCGTTGATGCATTTAGGGAAAGCATTTCAAACAAACCATTCTCGGGAAACTTAGGAGATGGAGAGAAACTTCAACTTCACGGCGAATGGGTTTCTGACCAGATTGCGATGCTCGCGCCGCTCTCTTCTCAGAATCTTCATGATCTTTCAAATAATCAAGCGGTATCTCTGGAGGCGGGAAAGCTTAATATAATCAATCTCAGCTATGGCATGATAGGTGAGCCTGACGTGAACGGGAACCCCTATGAGGATCTTAATTGGTCCAAGAGAGAGCAATCAATTATTGACTACGCGAGCAACAATTTGGCACTTGTTGTAAAAGCTGCAGGTAATGATGGAGTTGCCATCGATGAAATCAACCAGAGTGGAAATTTTGAATATCTTAATCTAGACTTAATTGGCGCACAGGCTGCGATCTTTGTTGGCGCACTGAACGCCCATGGAACGATAGACAATCCGGCAAAACTCGCCAATTATTCAAACTATGCCGGAGACAATGTCGTTGCCCAAGATCAATTCATCGTTGTCGGGGTGACTGGAAACATAACTGACCTCTACGGGACCTCATTTGCTGCGCCCATTATTTCAGGCTATGCGGCTGTTCTCGGAAGTAAATTCACATCAGCCTCACCTGATATCATAAAGAGTCGACTGTTGGAGACTGCGAGAACTGACACAATAGCAGGTTACAACAAAGGTATCCACGGAAAGGGAGAAGCAAGCTTGTCGCGCGCTTTGGCACCTGACTCAATTGATTAGTCGGATGACGAACAGGGTTTCCATTCACACGGCTAGTCCCAGATGACATGCAGATAAGCGGCGGAAAGTCATTGACGCCCCATTTCTATAACCGGCGAAAAGGTACCATTCGCATTTTTTTGCAGTCAAATGAAGGCATTCACGAAGAAATCCTCAAGTTCGCCATTACCACCGGCTTTCTGTAATCATCCGACCTGACCGCCTTGCCGCGCGCTGAGAGGCAATTAGTACACTATTGATAATAGACACTACGGTGATGGCGTTGCGTGGCGGACAAATGAACTTTGGACACATGAGGAGAAGCAGTCGACTCGTTTCCAGACGGATGCGTCGCGCGTTTAAGTTGCCCAGGTGGCGCGACGCAATGCTGCCAACTCTACCCTGATTTTCAATTGGCTTCGCAATTCCCGCTATACTCCTGACTTCGTGACGATGTTGTCGCGCGCGATAAATCCTCGCTTTGTACCAGTGGAGGTCGTCGTGAAGATGACGACACCGGCGCTATGCCTGCTGTCGTTGCGAACCGCATTGAGGTCGAGCTGGCGAGCGGGTATCACGCGCTACCCAGGGTCGCCGAACGCTTCCTAGCTTAAATCGAAATCGCGCAGATCCCATTCATCCCTTGCCACTCAACAGGTTACATCATCAAAAAGAGAACCTAAAATTAATTCCCACTTTTGCATCAGCCTCTCCTCGAACCTTGACAAGATAGTCCAAAGAGGTCTCGGGCGGAATTAGGCTTGCAGCCAACCTGCAGTTCACATTCTGAATTCCTCCTAAAGAACCATAATTTGCGATACATGCTTTCTCAGTCATTTTTCCAAAAAACGGATATGTTGCACTAATTGACGCCACAGCGTTTTCAAATGGAGTAAATCGGTAGACAAACCCGAGTTGCAAGGCGGGAGCAATTTTGTACTTTTCTCCCCTCTCGCCTGTGCTGAAACCCCAAATAATGCCGAAATCCGGTGAAACCTGCCTCAACAGAAGAACTGTAGAATCTGGAAAATTTGGAGTGTACCAGTCTTGAAAATCAATAAGGTCGCCTCCTGAAAGTTCGTAACCGCCATTGCTCAGATCTCTGGCGAGGCTGGAGCGATGAGATCCGATATACACATCCAAAAGAAAGGTGTCTGCCCATATCTCTTGCGCCAGGACAGATTTGCTGGAAGTCGCAAGCAGGGCAAGCGCTAGCAAAGATTTATTCCAGCGGGAGAGAGACATTTATTTGCACTGATCCTGATAGAACGGAGCAAAGTTATTCTTTGCACACAGTCTATAACCTGTGGCGAATCTTCGCGACAGGTGGGCCACTCCCCGATCCTTGAAAAAACTTTCGGCTGTTTCAAGCTACCCTGTGCAAACTTCTGAAATCACCATCGATGCGCTGAGCATCCGACTTTCCCGAATTGCACTTTGGGAATTGCGTGCCGGACGACCCACCGCCCCCCGGTGATCGAGACATTGAAGGCCGATGCACCCGTAGATGAACTGTCACCCTCCGGCCGACCAAGGTGTATTGCGCCGCCTCACGGCGGCGCAAAGGGATGGGCTCATTCGCCCGGAGTGAGCTTGTGAATCATGCCCTCATCCACGGCAGCGTAAAGGCTGCCATCTGGCCCCATGACAAGCGAGCGGAATCGTCCCGCTTCCATTGGAAGTGTCATTTCTGTGACATCGACGACCGCAATGCCATCTTGGCCATTGGACATCTCAATCACGTCGATGCGCTGACCGATTGGCGTGCCGCCAAATCCGATGCCCATTAGTCCGATGACCATGGCGCCGTCCCAGGTGCCCCAAGCCTCACCTTCAAGGAAAGCAGCGGAGGAACTGCCCTGCGACCAGCCGTTGTTGGTCCAGATCGAGGGCATTGCATCAGGATAGGTCACCAGGTCGGTCATGGGCATGTATTGCGCCCGTTCATACCGGTTCATCCCATCCATCTGGTTGGGTTCATAGCCGCAATAGCCATCGGGGCAATTGTCTTCACGACCCGCCATGCCCGGTCGAGGATCCCAACCGGCGTTGCCGCCGTTTTTCAGCACCGTCGTTTCGTCTGAGTGCCAGGGGCCATGCTCGACAGTGATCGCATCACCCGTTTCCGGGTGGAAAGCGATGCCCTGAACGTTTCTGTGCCCATAGGTGAAGGTTCGCAAATCAAAGCCCTCGGGTGGCGCGTTGCCTTCGACGGCATTGCCATCGGTGTCAATGCGCAGAACCTTGCTGCCCATCAATGTCGGGCTTTGCGGAACCTCAGGATTGTGATTGTCACCGGTGGTCAGGAACAGATGGCCTTCGGGACCGAACCGCACGCGACCGCCATTGTGAGCACCCGGTCCCCCAAACGGCTGGTCCGAAGCGTTCATCTTGTAGGGCACGTCATCCACAATGTCAGTCCGGTTGGAGACAGCCGTGAAATCCTCGTTTACTTCCAGCCGGATCAGCCGGTTGGTATGCGGATCGGACATATTCGATGTCGCGTAGACGTAGATCCGGCGGTTCGCTTCGAAATCGGGATCGACTGCAACCCCCATCATACCCGCCTGTCCTTCGCAGAACAGATCGTCGGCAGTGGTGGCATAGCCATCGGTGCCTTCCATGCCAAGAAGCGCGTTGACCTCGCCCGACGGCATGAGCACGGAAAGGCCGTCGCATTTTTCAGTGAAAAACATCGTGCCTTCATCGAAGAAGGCCATGTCCCACGGTTCATCAAGACCTTCCAGCACAACGCTGTGCTGAAGGCTACTGGTGTTGGTGCCGGTCTGCGAGAAAGCCGGGGCACCAAACGCGACGGCGGATGCGGCAACGGCGATCAATGATATCTCGGTACGACCGTTCTTTCGGAAATTCATGATGTTCCTCCCTCATATCAATCTTGCCGGATGTCTTATTGTATGACTCCTGCCCAGATTGAACGCATCGAAAGCCCGGAAGGTTCCCAGATGACGGCAAACTCGCAGCTGGCAAGGGCCTATTCCACTGGCCAACGGGTTTTGGCCATCCCAACAACGCATTCTACACATGGGTCTCTTGCTGAAATCTCGTTGGCGTATGGCCAAATCAGTAAGGCCTTGGCCGGCCAAGCTTTAAGACGGACGAGCCCGGCGTGAACCGTGGGTTATGCTGAACCCTGCCATGGCAGCTTTCCTTCCCCGCGCCGGTGCGATCCCAGCAGTCGCAGGCTACTCAACGACGGGTTCGGTCGAACCAGACTCTTCATTTGGAGCAGACTGTATCGACAGATAGGCAAAAATGTCGCGGGCATCTGCTTCGTTGCGAAGACGATAGGACATCTTGCTGCGCGCGCGGGGATCGCCCAGTTCATCGCGCAGGTGACCGTTGGGGTTTTGAAGGAACGCAATGGTGTTGTCTTCGGCCCAGATCGCACCGGTGTCGCCATAGGCGGCAAGAGCATCACTATAGCCCTGATAATCCTCCTGCGTGCCGGGCGTAGAGCCGCTGACGCCGAATAGATTGGGCCCCATGCCTGCGCGGCTTCCCGCTACGACGTTGCCTTCATGATCTGCAATGACATGACAGGCTACGCACAGACGGGCGAACAATTTCTCACCTTCTGCGGCATCGCCCTGCCCGTCTTGAGCCGCAAGCTGCGTTGAGAAAGCCAGAACACCGGCAATTGCATACAGAGATTTCTTGATCATGGTCTTCCCGAATTTGTGCAAACCTACCAGCTTGGTCCGGTGTGCGTTCCATCATTTATCCTTGCCACAGCAGTCAACTTTCAAACGTGGCACCGGCATGGGACAACCCCGCTGGGAGGCAAGAGTTCCGGGCGACCTGCCATGGGCGCGCCTCTGAACGCAGTCACGCCTTCTTCATCGTTCGTTCCTAGCTTGGCTCAAACCCAATCGCAGAAGCGCGGATCCTGTCTGTGCCTCGCTGCCGGAATTCCAGCGCCAGGTCACGCCAGTCATATCCATCGCCTTGCCATCGGCCCAGACACGGCCAAAGCCGGTGATCGGGCCTTCGCAGAGCGCCACGGCGAAGCTGGCATAGTAGAGGTATTCGGTGGTCTTTACCTTGCCGCCCCCGCCACCCTTGCCGCCGCCTTGGGCGGTGGTCTTCGTCTCCTCGCGGAAGTCGGTGGCCCAGATGATGTCGCCGCCGATCCGCATCCGGCCATAAAGCCGCCGGATCACCGCCCCTTCGGTGGCCTAGGTGATGCGCAGGGTGTCGAGCCGCGCGCATTCGATCCGCTGCGCCGGGGCCAGCGAGGACACGATCCAACTGTCGACGACCGAACCCACGGTCGAGCCGATGAAGCCACCGATGGCAGCTCCGGAAAAACCGAGGATCGCGCCGCCAAAGGCCCCGCCGATGGCAGTGCCGACGGCGCCGAGGACAACCCCAGCTGCGTAGCGGCCATCATCCATTGGTGTTTCCAGTAGTCAACGGCATCGGTCTGAGAGGCACAGATAACGGAAGCGATCTCCCCAGTTTCACGCTTCAGCAAAGAATTTCGCTCCCAGTCGCAGAAAATCCAAAAGCGACAGATGCAAAACCTTAACGCCTTGGCCGAAAAGATGGTTATTTTTCATTATGTCACAGAACTTCACCAAAATCGCACAGTCATCAGCTTCGGAGAATTGCTGCCCCAAGAGAAGACTTCCCGCCCACCTGGCGCAGGGACAAGTGCTCAGCCCTTCCCGCATGACCCCCGAAAACAACGGAAAAATCCGGCCGAAACCGAATCTGGAGAACGCATTCGCGAGGGGAAGTGGCGGTGCTGTCAGACAAATGCGAACCAGTCTCCGTTACCCCTACCCTGGCCGGATTTCAGGCAGCCAGAAGTCCGCGCCACTCTGCGAGAGCGGCGGCACGGGTCTGCTTGTAGATGTTGCGGTTCTGGAGGTGGCGCTCCGTTGGAAAGTGGTTGTGGACTGAGGCATGGACTGAGGTGAACTTTTGCAACGTTCGCATGCGCCGGAACCGCAACATTGCCCGCTCACGTCGTCGGAATGGCAAGTACGAGTTCTCCGCCCGGTTATTGAGCCAGCGCCCCATCTCGCGGTCATCGCCTCGACCAAGGTCCTTCAAGGCGGCACCGTATGAGCGAAGTTTATCGGTGACGATCGTCTCGGGTCGACCGTGCCGCTTCATCGATTTTCTGAGAAATTTCAGTGCTGCTTTGCGATCCCGCGTCTTGGTGACGACGCTTCCAAGCACCTCGCCCTCGTGGTCAACCGCCCGCCAGAGATAATGCGTGGCACCGTTGATCTTCACGTAGACCTCGTCCAAGTGCCAACGCCAGTGTCGGCAAGCGCGCATTCTGTCGACCCGTCTTCGTCGGATTTCGGCGGCGAACATAGGGCCGAACCGGTTCCACCGGTACCGCACCGTCTCATGGCTGATCTCGATCCCCCGCTCGTGCAGCAGATCCTCGACGTTGCGGAGCGACAGCGGAAACCGGATGTAAAGCATCACCGCCAGGCGGATGATCTCTGGACTCGTCTTGAAGTAGCGGAATGGGGAGCGTTTGGTCATGGCGGCAGGCTAGCGAACCACCCTGCCCCGCTGCAAGCAACTTTCCTCTGACAACGCCCTTGTGACCCTTCGCGGGCTTGCTGGTATTGGGTTTTTGGTAGATCGGCATCAATCGCATAAGGCGCATCAGCCGCCGAATGCGCTTTTCGTTCACGGCATGGCCTTCGTTCTGCAGATGCCACGTCATTTGCCGGACGCCGTAAAACGGAGTGTCCAGGAACTGCTTGTCGACCTTCAGCATCAGGTCAAGGTTCATCGCCGTCTCACCCTGCGGCGTGTAATAGAACGACGACCGTGAGATCGAGAGCAATTGGCACTGCGCCCCGACCGACAGCTTGGGATGGGTTCTTTCGATCATGCCCCGCCTCACTTCCCGATCCAGGGCTTGAGCTTTCGTGACAAAAAATCGTTGGCCACAGCCAGCTCTCCGATCTTGGCATGCAGATCACGGACCGTTTCCTCAGCGATCTCGGCGGTGGCCACAGCCTGACCTCCACGCTCAAAAATCCCCGCAGCACCTTCCAGAACAGCCTTCTTCCACTGATGGATCATGGTCGGATGAACCTCATAAGCGGCTGCCAGCTCCGACACTGTGCGTTCGCCCTTCAGCCCTCCAGCGCAACACGGGCCTTGAACGCCGCATCGTGGTTCCTGCGTTTCGACATGTTCTGATCTCCTCGAATTGGGGATCAGCAGACCTCAGATCGTAGCTTCCGTCACTGTCCGATTTTCGGGGGGTAGCTCACT
The DNA here is from genome assembly GCF_004745575.1 of Pseudotabrizicola sediminis. Taxonomy (GTDB): domain Bacteria; phylum Pseudomonadota; class Alphaproteobacteria; order Rhodobacterales; family Rhodobacteraceae; genus Pseudotabrizicola; species Pseudotabrizicola sediminis. The sequence continues at coordinate 414,625 of NZ_RPEM01000001.1, forward strand.
ATTGCAGGATCCTTTCGGCATCAATCAGCATTGCGGCGGCCGGATGCAGAAGTCCGGCCATCGCGATCGACAGCCCCATTGGAAATCCCGTGCTGCCCGAGATCGACTTCCAGCCGAGCCGGTGCGCCGCCGGTAAACGCCTGAGGCCGAGGACGATGGCAATGCCAGCCAGCATTGATGCCGAGAAGACAAGCGCAAAAAGCGGCATCGTCGGCACCGGCACGAATAGCAGCAGCGCCGAGAGCATCTTTACGTCCCCGCCGCCTAAGATGCGCAGGCAGAACGCCGCGAAGCCGAGCGCGAAGACAGATCCTGCTACGACGATCCGCGCCACCAGATCGTCCGGGGGCGCGATCAGCGCCGCCAGCCCGAAGACCGCTAGCGCGATGAGGCAGAGCACGTTCGGAATCCGCATATGGTTCAGGTCCGAATAGGCCATCGCCACCAGAAGCGGCGCGATCAGCACAAGCGGGAGCAAGGGCACCATGGCTCAGGCACAACGCAGCTCGGACATGGCCGACGCTTCGAGCTTTGTCCGAAGCAGGTTGACGACCAGTTCCGCCAGTCCAGAGGTTTCGGTCTTGGCATAGATGCTGCGAAGATGTGACCGGACCGTCGATTCAGACACCGCGAGTTCGTTAGCGACGCCCATAGCCGACAGCCCCCTGCTGAGAAGCAGGCAGACCCGGAATTCGGCACGGCTCAGCCGTGCCGGATTGGTGGCACCAAGAAGCGCCCTTTGCCCCGGCTGCACCTGACCGGTGTCTTGGGCGGCACGGTGATTGACCACCGTCCGCGTCACCAGCCCGACCTGACGGCTCGCCCACGTGCGCGACATTGTCGGCAGGATGACACTCAGCGAAGACTGCATCGCTTCCGAAACGCGGCCGCCGAAATGCAGTTCGATATGGTCGCGCGTCGTCGGCCCTGAGCCGAGCACCAGCACCGCGAAATCCACCATCCCGCGCCGCGCCTGCCAGGTTTCTAGAGCTGGATCGGCGTCCCCCTCGCTGTCGTGCGCCGAGGCGAGCCAGACCGAAGCCGGCCGCGGCCGAGCCAGATGACGGCCAAAATATCCGTCCGCGTAAGATACCCTCAGCGGCAGGCAACTGCGTGTGTCCAGTTGGTCCCAGACCGCGATCCGGATCGGACGAAGATCGCTCAGATGGGTTCGAACCAGCATCCCGGCGCTGGCGCCGAGACCGTTCGCAAGTGCACCAAATGCGTCTTTGAGGGAAAGGTCACCATGAAGGGCATCGCACCAGTCGGCGATCGCCTCTATAACCTTCGATTCCAGAAAGCTAGGAGCCACCGGCGATCCACACAGCTCTTCGAAATACGCCCGTTGCATTTGCTATTCCCCCTTATAGCTCAAGGACCAGCCATCCCAATAAAATACGAAGTTATCGGAACGTGTCCCGACGCAAATTTATTTTTTTGAAAGGCCGCCATGCCTCCCCTCTAAGAAAGTGTCAGCAATTGCCGCTGTTTAGTCAATAAATTGCCCCAATTTTCGCGCTTGGCGGCCAATAATACAACCACGGGCGGAAATATCGTCCTTGACCGGATACGAATTCGAAAAGATCAGTCCAGATTGGCGCTATTTGTTCGGGAATCATCACCAGCGCCCCCCCGGACCAGTTCAAGAAGTTCATCCCGCGAAAAAGCGCAGGTATCGGATGACGACAGGGCCAAGGGTCAGAAGCAGAAGCGCGGGCAGCATCAGCGACGCCATGACGACGGACATCTTGACCGGCAGCTTGTTAGCCATTTCTTGGGCGCAAAATTCGCGGTTGCGGCGCATCTCGCTGGCGTGGGTGGTCAGGGTTTCCGAGATGCTGGTGCCGAACTGCATCGATTGCAGCACCACATTGGCGAAGGCCGTGACCTCATCCACGCCCGTCCGGGCAGCCATGTCGAGCAGCGCGCGGTCGCGTGACTTGCCGGCTTGGATTTCGCGCTGCGCCGCAAGCATCTCCTCGGCAATCCCGGGCGCTGTCTTTTCCAGCTCATTGCCGACGCGGATCATCGACGCGTCGAAGCCGAGCCCGGCCTCGACCGAAATCTGGATGAGGTCCAGCGCGTTGGGAAAGCTTTCTTCGATCGCCCGCCGGCGTTCCTGCACACGCGATCTAAGGCCGATCGACGGGCCAAAGAACCCGATGGCCACAAGCGCGCTGAGGATCTGGAAGACGTGCAACTGACTCCAGCCGCCGATCCGCGTGTCGAGCGCTTGGGGCAGTACGACGATCCCGGCTCGTGTCGCCCAGATCAGTGCGAGCAGAACAGTCGGCAGCACGATCCCGAGGCCGAGCCGCAGAAGGTAATAATTGCGCACGGAATGCGGCCCGGTGAACCCGGCCAAAGCCAACTGACGCTCCACCTCGGAGCGTTGCTTGCGGTCGGCGGGGATCAAAGTCTTCATCATCCCCTTCGGATCTGCGCTCTTGTAGCGCAGCAGCCCGCGATCCTCGACCATCGGTCGGCGGCGACCCTGCGCCGCCATCCGCCGCAGCACCGGGTCCCTTCCGGCCAACGTTCCGGAGAGACCGAAGACGACCAGCATCGCGCCGATGCCGGCGCCCAGAATGATCAGCATCTGCGGCGTCAGGCCGGCGGTTTGCAGGTGGGTCGCGAGCGCTTCGAACATGGTCGTCCCTCCGGGGTCAGATCCTGAAATTCACGAGCCGGCGCATGATCAGGAAATTGGCAACGACCAACACGGCGACGACGATCGCGAACGGTCGGAAAAGCGGATCACCGCTGACATCGACATAGTAGCCGGGCGCAGTGATCGAGGTGGCGCCAAGGATCACCAGCGGCAGACACGACAGGAAGATTGAGGTCAGCCGCCCTTCCGCCGAGATCGCCTTGATCCGCCGCCGCATGGCCATGCGGTCGCGGATGACCTTTGCGAGCGTGTCGAGCACTCGGGCGAGGTTGCCGCCAGTGCCGTGCTGGATTGCCACCGCGACCGCCAGATAGCGCGCGTCCTCAAGCCCGGTCCGCTCGGCTAGGTCCATGACCGCGTCAACCAGATCGTCGCCGTAGCTGATCTGGTCGATCATCACGCCAAATTCAGTGGCGACCGGGTCCTTCATGTCCGAGGCGACCGAGGCGATCGTCGCGTTCAGAGGATGCCCGACCGTCAGTCCCCGCGCCATGAGGTCGAGCGCCTCGGGCAGTTGAGCGACAAGCGCCGCCATCCGTCGGTCGCGCAAGACGCGGACCCAGATCACCGGGGCGACGATACAAAGCAGCAGGGCAGGCCCTGCGGCCAGCCAGGCCGGAAGGGCGGTCGAAGTGGCCAATGCCAGGACAGCCGCGCCGCCGCCCGCCAACATCATGAAAAGCCCCGGTCGGATCATCAGCCCCGCCTTGCGCAGATCGGCCGGCAGGGTGCCGAAGAACGGCAGCCCTTGCAGTTGCCAGCGCTCCCTGCCGGGCTTCAGCAGGCGCAGAAGCTCTTCCGTCGATGTTCCTGCCGCGATCATCCGCATCCGCCGGTTGCGCGCCTCCGAGAGGCTTTCACTGCGTGAGACAAGCTGGCGAATGCCTTCAAAGGTCATGAGAACGCCAAGGAAGACGCCGACGTAGACCAGCGATGACCAGTCGAATTCGGTTAGCCGGGTCATTTGCGTGCTCCGTCGTTCAGGAAGAGGTCGCCATTGATCTCGACCCCAGCCTGGATCAGCCGTTCGAAGCATTTCGGTCGGATGCCGGTGGCAATGAACTCGCCAGTGACTGCGCCGGTTTCGGACAGCCCGGTTTTGCGGAAGATGTAGATGTCCTGCATAGTGATAGTGTTTCCTTCCATCCCCGTGATCTCGGAAATGCTCATCACCCGGCGCGAGCCGTCACTGAGACGGTTAAGTTGCACCACCATGTCAAGGCCTGAGGCGATCTGCGAGCGGATCGCTGAGATCGGGAAATCGAGGCCGATCATCGTCACCATCTGTTCGATCCGGCCAAGCGCGTCGCGCGCGGTATTGGCGTGGACGGTGGTCATGGATCCTTCGTGGCCGGTATTCATCGCCTGCAGCATATCGAAGGTCTCTGCCCCGCGGACTTCGCCGACGATGATCCGATCCGGCCGCATTCGGAGAGCGTTGCGCACAAGGTCGCGCTGGGTGACGACGCCGGAGCCTGTGGGGCTTGCCGGTCGTGTCTCCAGCCGCACAACATGGTCCTGCTGAAGCTGCAGTTCGGCCGCGTCCTCTATCGTCACCACCCGCTCGCGCCCGCCGATATGGGAGGACAGCGCATTGAGCATCGTCGTCTTGCCGGAACCGGTGCCGCCTGAGATCAGCACGTTCACCCGAGCCTGTACGAGCGCCTTCAGAAGCGCCGCGGCCTGCAGATTCAGCGTGCCGAGTTCCACCATGCGCTCGACCGTCAGCGGATGGCGGGAGAATTTGCGGATCGAGACCGACGGCCCGTCGATCGCGCAGGGCCGGATGATTGCGTTGACGCGGCTGCCATCCTCAAGCCGCGCATCGACCCAGGGCGTGGATTCGTCCACCCGCCGCCCGATGCGGCTGACGATCTTGTCAATGATGCGCAGAAGGTGGCGTTCGTCCCGGAAGCGGACGTTGCTCTTTTCGAGGACCCCGAAGCGTTCCACATAAACGCTGCGGTGCGAGTTCACGAGGATGTCGCTTATCGTGGGATCGGCCAGCAACGGCTCCAGCGGGCCAAAACCGAGAACCTCGTCGAGCAGTTCGTCCACCAGCTGCTTGAATTCTTCGGCCCGCATCGGACGGCCTTCCTCACTCAGGACCTGCGACACCAGTGTTGCCACCTCGCGGCGCAATTCCTCGGGCTGGACCTTGTCGATCACTGCGAGGTTCAGCCGGTCGAGCAGCACATTGTGCAAATGGCTTTTCAGTTCGAGACGGGCGGTCAGCTCGGTCTCCTGTGGAGTCGGTTCGGGCGCGACAGCCACGGGATGGGCAACCTTGGCACCAAGTTCGACGACATTGGATCCTGACGGCTTTTTGAATTGCCTGAACACTGCCGATTCTCCTTATTCCGTCGGCTGCTGAATTCTGGCCGCAAGACCGCTGCGCGTCGATTTGGCCAGTTGCGTCATTGCCTTGCCAAGAGATGAGCGCGGCGCCGCGCGCGACAGGGGCTGACCCCGGTCGGAGGCGGCCGCGGCCGACTGCGGATCGTGCGGCAACCAGTGGTCAAGTCGACGGCCGAGCACCTTCGCCGCTTCGCGCTGAAGCTGTGATTGCAGCAGGGGCCGGCGCTGGCGGTTTACGATGATTTCGACCGATATGGCCGGGTTGTCCTGGGTAAAGAAGTCGATCAGCCGTCGGCAATGCCGGATCGAGGACACCGAGATGTCGGTGACGATCATGAATTCGTCGGCACGCGCGACGATTGGTTCGATCCAACTGACAAGGGCGCGCGGCAGATCCACGATGACATAGTCCTGCGTCTGGCGCAGCGTATCGAGGATCGCGGCCACCTGATCGCTCCTGAGCGAATCGAGCGGCGCGAATTTCGAGGGTGCCGCAAGAACCGACAGCCCGTTCGAAGTCACTGCCATCGATTGTTCGAGGAAATTTGCGTCCGGAATTGTGCCGTCGAGGGCAAGCTGCATGAGCGTGTCCTGCTCGCCAAGGTCGAGGAATGATCCGATCGTGCCGAACTGAAGGTCGAAATCGACGATCGCCACCTTGGGTCGCGGGTCGCGCCGACTGAGGCCGGCACCGGAGGCGAGCTGGTCGGCGAGGTTAACCGCGACCGTGGTCGATCCGGCACCGCCCCGAGCCTGTGCCACCGCAATGATCCGGCCGGTACGGTTTCCGACGGTTGACGGCCGCCGGCCAAGCTGCGCGACCTGACGGTCGACGTCGCCGGTTGCGGTCGGCAGTGGCAAAACCTCGTCCACTCCGGCGTTCGCCAGTGCCCGTGCCTGGGTCAGCGAGATGTTGCCATCGGCGAGTGCCACCAGCTTCGTGCCGCTCCGCCGGTGCGCGACGAGTTCGCGGATCGCGGAGAGGTCGGCCTGATCGTCAGGGCTCGTCTGAAAGAGGACGACATCGTAGTCCGCCATCGCCTTCACCGCCCGCCCGTTCATCCCGGCAAGTGTAGAGCTTTGGGTATCCACCCGCACGCCGGGTTCGGCTGCCAGAGTGCGTCCGATCGTTTCGGAAACGCTGGCCTCGGACGCGATCACGAGCATGGTTTTGGTTGTAACGGTCATCTTGTCATCCTTCCGGTGGTCGGCAGGCCACGTTCCCTCATCCGTTCTCACCATGGTCGAGGTCTTCTCCAGGCAGCGAAGTGCTCATTGCGGGGAATGGCAGCGAAGGGCCGGGAACCGAGGGGTTGCCCGACCCGGCAAGTGCCGCCAGCCCCGACAAGGGCGTGACGAAGGTGAATTGCAGGTTCACCAGATCGACCGTCACCATCGGAACATAGGGACCGCCTAGAAACCCAAGTTGCAGATCGTTCGGGTCGTTGGGGTCGTCAGGGTCGTAGCGAAAACTCAGATTGGCCTCGGTAGCTCCGGCCGGCAGCAGGGGCGCGATCGCACCCCAAATCTCGTCCACCGTCGGGTTGCCGGCGGCCCCGGTGCAGATCATCGCGGCGGGAGCGGCACATACCGTCCCGCTGGCTCCGGCCGAGCAAATCGTGCCGAATTTCGGCACCGATGGGCTGGTGCCGCGCGCGTTGAAGGACGGCAGAGTCCCCGGGCAGGCCGGCGGCCGCACGACTGCGATCCGCGCCGCGATCTGCATCGCCTTGTCAGCCATCACGTATTCCGCGCCCATCCGGCCGAAATCAATCAACGCGAAGAGGAGCAGTAGAAAGACCGGGATCACGATCGTCAGCTCGACCAGCGTGGTGCCGTCCTCGTCGCGCCCGAAGCGGCGAACAATCGTGATCGTGCGAAGAGAGGGGCGACGCGTCATGATCCGAACACTCGCGACCGATCGGTGACGCTGGTGGTCAGCGGCGTCGTCCCGAAGCTCGATCCGAACAGGGTAAAGATGCCGGAGAAGGGGAATGTGATATCGACAAGTGCGGTCACCGAGACGACTGGCGCCGGATTGACCCGATAGCTGCCGGGCACACAGGCCAGCGCTGGGGCTACGCCGCCCGCTTGGACCGTGACGCCGCCGGGAAAGATCGAGCCTCCGGTCAGGCTTTGCGCGACGATGGTCTGAAGCTGCGGCGTATAGCCCGCAACCCCGCCGCCAGTGGTGCAAATGTTGACCGGCACGATCCGTGACAGATAGCGCGTGGCGTCGCGCACCCCGGCGATAGCGCTCTGATAGCCAATCATCAGCCGGCTCCCTTCGACGATGATGGCGAAGACCAGCAGCATCATCGGCAGCACCAACGCGAACTCGATCAGTGCGACGCCGGCCTCGTCGCGCGCCAGACGACTGCCGTGGCGGCTCAGTCTTTTCAGTCGGTGATAAATGTGCTTGCCCATGATCCTTACCGGTAAAGCTGCACGACATCGTGGAAGATCGCGCCCGAGCCGACCGTCCCGGTGCCAGGACTGTCTGCGCGGCCGATGACCTCGGCGTAGATATCGAGACCGTTGGTTGACCCGTTTGCGACGACCGGCTCGGTGATGAACATCTTCACCATCTGATGGACCGGCACCCCGGTAGAGCTCCCCGAGATCGAGGTGCCACCGTTATTGGGGTCGCAGTTGACGCCGGCGACGATGATCACGCGGCGGTCGGGATCGGAGCTCTGATTGGGTGAACACATCGGCCGCCCGGTCTCGGAAAGGCCCGAAAGGATTGGCATTGCCGCGCCGCCACCGCCGGCCGCAGCAATCTCGGCCAGATAATATTGATAGCGGGTCGTCGCCGAGGGATGCGGATCGGCGCCGGCGTAATTTGCCGCGATATACGTCGTGCGCCCCGCCGCCCAGTTGCCGTCTCCGTAGGGCGCGCAGCCGGGATAGCAGTCGTCGTGCGGTAGGGCGGCGGTATCTGCCGTCGGCTGCGGGTTGTTCCAGCTGCACGCGTTGCCGCCATTTGGCTGGATCCCCTTTATGACGTTCGGCGCCGGGGCGTAGATCGGATTGTTCTTCTCGCTGTTCATCGCGCCCGACCACATGTCGAACCGGGTATTCAGCGCGTCATTGGTGATGCCGACCTTCTGGCCCGGTTCCGTATCGACGCCGCGCACCGCAAAGCACTGGGTGATGTTGCCGACAGCCCCGAGGACACAGCGCAGCATCGGGCCTGTGCCGCGCGATCCGGCGCAGCTGCCGTTTGCGTCCAGAGCCAGGGTCGAGGGTTCGAGAAATCCGAAGTTGCCCGGCCCCCAGGCTGCCCCGTTCCCGCCCGAGCGCAACCGGATCAGGTCGCCAATGGTGGCGGCATTGTCGGCGTCGAAACTTGGATCGGGGATGCAGAACATCATCGGTGTGATGTCGCAGGCATACTGGGTGAAACCCGCAACTGCCGTTGCACCGACTTCCGGATCAACCCGTGCCCCGCCAGTCAGCACCTGCAGAGCTGCTCCGAAGGTATAGGGCACGGACTTCGGCGTCAGCGTGACGCGGGCATAGACCGCTTCCTCAGGGCTCGGCTGGTTCGGATTTGGGGGTGGAGCAAGGGCCAAGATATCGTTGCTCGGCAGAGTGGCAAAAAAATCGAGCGTGAAGTCAGCAGAAGAAAGCGCCTGCCCGCCCAAACCGAAGGTCTGGCTGTCGCTGATCAGCGCCGCGGCAGCACCTTGTGCGCGGGTGATCGAGTCGGTCTTGCCGTCAAGCTCGCCCGCCGCCGCCAGGGCGACGTGATCGGCATAGGAGTGCAGTTCCGACTGGGTCGAGGCGACGCGGCCGATATCGAAGGAAATCGCCACCATCCCAAGCACCGCCGTCAGCGCGAAGGCCCAAAAAAGCAGGATCGCGCCATCTTCTTCGCGGGCAAGGCGGATGATCGGGCGAAGGGCCGGGTTACTGGTCGGGCGAGTCATGGCGTGTTCTCCTTGCTGCCCGGCCTACTTGACCTCGACCAACTCGACCGTGTTGGCCCTACGCACCCGGATCGTGGTTGTGGCGACGACCTTGGTCACCGGCGACTTCTCGCGCAGGATGTCCGACAGCCGGATCGAGTCCATCGGTTGGTCGACAGCGTTGTCGAGCGAGCGGAGCGAGAGGCTCAACGTGCCGGCTTTCTGCGCCAGCGCCAACGTCTGGCCCTGTTCGGGCGTGACCTCGACCGTGACGGTCTGGGCGACGAGCGGCTGGTCACTTTGCCGGTTCGCGTCCTGGTCGACGCCTAGGACATGGATGTTCTGGAGAATCGTCACCGCCCGCAGGCCGTCGTCGCGGCCCTGGGTCAGCACGATGTCGACGCTGTCGCCGGGGGTAACAAAGCCGCCGACGGCGGTCTCGGCCTCGACCTTGATTGCCATCGCGCGAGTGTTCTTGCCAAGGCTCTGGACGATGGTCACCTTCTCGCCGAAGTCGGAGATCTTGGAGGCCAGAACGAGTTCGCCTTGCGCCATTTCACGGGTGGCGCGGCGCGGCGGCATCCCGGGGGCAGGGACGAGAGTGTCAAGCTCGGTAATCGCACCTGGCGGCAGCGCAGTGCGCGGCCAAGGCATGATTTGAAGCATCTGAGGCTGGATCGCCTGACCGAAGGGAATGTCGCGTCCCGCAACAATTACCGAGACGAGCGCGGCCTCAGGATCGGTCGCGGCGACGGCGCGGCTACGGTCGAGATATTCACGTGCACCGAAGGCCGACCCTCCGGCAACGACTACGCCGAGCATGGCGACGAGGATGGAACGAGCTCCCACGGTGTTTCTCCTGGCTACTTGTCAAAACGGAGTGAAGTGCGCGTCAATCCCGGATCGCGCGTGGAGTGAAGATGATTTATGCAGGCCGGTATTCGCATATGCGATCCGGCCTGCATAAAGCCGCTGGTTGCTTACGGCATCGCAGCGCCGGCAACACCGAGCGAGGTGTTGATTTGAGTCCCCAATGCCAGAAGCGCACCGGTTCCGACGGCGACGGCGAGCGCGATGGCGATGCCGTATTCGACGAGCGTCACGCCCTCATCGTTGTGGCGGAATGCGATCCATTTCATCAGAAGATAGTCGCGCATTTGATTCTCCTCACATGTGATCAAACTGGTCCCGGATTGCCGGGGTTGAAAGAGACGAACCGGAAGAACGGGCTTGCGGCTCACCCTCAGAATTGCGGCAGAAATTGGGCGGCGCATCGTCTGAAAAGATGAAAGAATCCCGCTAGGATTGTTTTTTAGCGTCTTCGGCGCGGTTCTGGGGCGGACCTTGCGCGAAGACGCCCCTACGGTCGTCGCGGCGGGCTCGGGCAGATGCAACTCGCAAGGCACCGCGACGGCCGCGCATGCTGAGCAGCGAGGACGGTTTTTCGCCCAAGGGCCACCCGAAAACCGTATCGCGCCAAATGCCAAACAGAGATTGGCCCCTTTCTGGGCGGCTATTTCGCGTGGGATGCATGCCAAAACCGAGGAACCCAACCTCCCGTACCGCCGCCTCGAACGCTACGCCGTTGGTGATCATGCGGACGGCGGTCTGCATCGCGGTGCGGCGCACCAGCCGGCTGCAGTTCAAGGGTGCTGTCATGTGTGGACGGCTACGTTTGTGCAAGGATTGATTTGAGCTGCTTTTGATCGTTGCGGGGTGCGGTCATGTGTCCGGCCTGTTGGCGCGGGACATGTGACCGCTGGCCCTGATGAAGCCCGCGAACCAAGTCCCGATCAGACGAGCGAGCCTTGAAGCCCTGACAGCACCTCGGGGTGTCTTGGCAGTGGTCCCGTTAGATCATCATCACTCACATCTGCCCTTGCATTCAGGAGCGGCAGCCGATGGCTGCCGCTGTTCGGGTAGGTTCTGCTCGTAGATGTTGCGGTTCTGGAGGTGGCGCTCCGTCGGAAAGTGGTTGTGGACTGAGGCATGGACTGAGGTGAACTTTTGCAACGTTCGCATGCGCCGGAACCGCAACATTGCCCGCTCACGTCGTCGGAATGGCAAGTACGAGTTCTCCGCCCGGTTGTTGAGCCAGCGCCCCATCTCGCGGTCATCGCCTCGACCAAGGTCCTTCAAGGCGGCACCGTATGAGCGAAGTTTATCGGTGACGATCGTCTCGGGTCGACCGTGCCGCTTCATCGATTTTCTGAGAAATTTCAGTGCTGCTTTGCGATCCCGCGTCTTGGTGACGACGCTTTCAAGCACCTCGCCCTCGTGGTCAACCGCCCGCCAGAGATAATGCGTGGCACCGTTGATCTTCACGTAGACCTCGTCCAAGTGCCAACGCCAGTGTCGGCAAGCGCGCATTCTGTCGACCCGTCTTCGTCGTATTTCGGCGGCGAACATAGGGCCGAACCGGTTCCACCAGTACCGCACCGTCTCATGGCTGATCTCGATCCCCCGCTCGTGCAGCAGACCCTCGACGTTGCGGAGCGACAGCGGAAACCGGATGTAAAGATCAGCCGTAAGTAAGCCTACCGCGAGGGCCGTCTTGAGTGGGTTTCTCGCGGTCGGCTATCGTGTGTCCTTATGGACGCACACGAAGACATGCCGTGGGCTGATCCATGCAGGCCGACCGGGATGCGTTACTGGTCATGGACATCGTGTTGATGCCAGCTGGCGATGCGGAGATGCCGACGCGGTGCACAACGCTACTCTACTAGCCGGAAATACTCCGCGTGGAAGTTATTCTCCATACCACCGTCGCAATACCCGAAAGTCATGTTTGATGTCCCTGATATCTCTCCTCCAGCAACCAGCGCTGCGCCTTGCAACCCTTCCGCATTAGCAGAAAATGTAATATTGTTAGCGGCTATCAACTGCGCGTTGTGCAGGCTAAGACCGGATGGAAAGTCCATGGATCCGAGAGTTAAAAGTTGTGCATCACCTCCATCCATGCAGTTATCCATTTTCCCTACCTGCAGGCCAGACGAACTCGACATGGACTTAGAACCAGAAGAGGTTGTAGCAATAATCGCATCTTCAATCTTTACATTTGCTTCAAACTTGATGTCGCAGTCTGAAATGATCACAACTTCAGATACGACTACATCATTTTTAACAGTTGCCGCAGCTCCACCCCTACAGCTGATGACATGAACACTCCCGCTCCTAAGATCTTCCTGATAAATGTTACGATTTGTTAGATTTCTAACGGTAGGATTTGAAATGTAACTTGGCGTGAACTCTGGATTCAAATACCTCAATCCGGCGATGATTTCAGTTAGTTGAGATAAGATCCTTATGTTCCATGAGCCTTGGCGGAGTGACTGCTGCAATCCTTCATTTGACTCATATCCAGAGGCTGGAAGGTCTATTTTTGAAAGGTCAGACATTGACACAACAGTTCCTGGTTCAAAATAATTGTTCGAGTTGAGTGAAACATACTCATTCGAATGAACACAGAAACCATCTGTGAAGGTGTTGTTGCTGCGCAGATCTACTTTACCTTGAGCGACAAAGCCTTCCCGAAGACAGGTGGGATGATAAGTCTCGAATGTTGAAACAACGTTTACATCAAAAGAATCTACGCCCACCAAGCCGTAGAGATATGTTTTATGAGCATTTTCATAGTATTCGCTCATGCTGCCAGTTACCCTTACAGCTGCATTAGACGATTGATCAGGCGCAAAGCTGTCAGTGTTCGGATTCCACCTACCAAAGACTACATTTTCGGGCCTAACAACGATACCGAACTTATCGGCTGGCATCATTGCTTGGGCGAGACTTGTTGCCTTTGCAACAGCCTCCCCCTGGGTATGCCGTTCCCGTGTCAAAAGTGCCGCATGTGCCGCTGCGTCAGCAGTGATTTGAAGCTGGGTACGAGAATGTGTAACGCTGCTCGAGTCGAGGCCGTACGCTCCTAACATGAGCATAACCAACAGCATGAGGATCGAAAACTCGTTAGCCGCACCATTTTCTTCGGAGGCAAAGTCGGTCAATGTAGTTTTATTCATCGTAATTAGCCTTCTGCAAGGTGTTGCGAAGTCACAATGACATTGCCATCTACTAAGCGCGACAGGAAACCCAAACTTGTCAATTCAATGAGTGGCACAGTCACAGTGCTGATAATGACGCCATTTTCAACAATTGCCGTAACATTCGCGCCAGGAGCAACTGTCGCAAGCTTCTGCTTTATCTCGGTTTCTGCCACATACATGTCGGTTATTTTTCCAACCGAAATGGCTCTGTTCGTGTCTTGGACTACTCTTAGTATGGTCGATCGCTTCCCGAATGCCAAAGATGCATCAGCAACAAGTGCAAAAACCATCATGAATATTGGTAGCCAAAGTACAAACGAAACAGTTGTGGTTCCAGATTGGTCCAAACAAAATCTATGTCGCAGAATTTTGATCATCGACGACTGGAAAATTCGAGACATGTGATGCGACATTTACCAAGACCTCATGTTTCATCACTGATCTGCGATAAATTGGTGAAAAGAGCAGCGAAATCGTGGCAATTTTGGGGCTGATGGAGAAAGAAACGTGCCAAAAAAAGCGACGGTGTAAACGACGCCCACAGTGCTCTTGATACGCTAAGGTGGGTGATGAGCGCATCCCGGATGACAGCGGGATGATAATTGCCAGATAACCCCCATGAGACGGCGATTGACCTACTCCCCAGCATGCCCTCTTTCAGAGGTTAATTCTGTTTAGCATCTGGTGCTGAAAGCCTCCAAGCCGGTCCCACATAGGCTGAACAGGCCGCGGAATCCAGAGGCGGGCAAATCTTGGATCTCGTTAGCTGCTTTGCTGGTCAGTTCCGTGCGCACATCGCCTTCGCCCGTTTGATCGGTTCCTCCAGCATCCCTAGCGCGCCGTCCGGCAAGGGTCGTTGCAGCTTGGCGGCAATCTCAAAAGGTGCCGACAGCCATATCTCCCATGCAGCAGGCTCGGTCAGGATGGCGGGCATAGCCTTGGGATGCACCGCGCCCACCTCGGCATTGGGCATGCACGTCAGAAACGCGAAAAGGTCGTCCGTCGTGGGACCGTCTTTTACCTTGCGCAGCGATTGCCAGCCCCGAACCTCGATGCCGGCGAAGAACATGGGCTTGTCCGGTTCCGTAGGGCCGAACCACTGGTTGCCCCCCTTTTTCGACTCGGCAAACGATGTCACCGGCACGAGACAGCGGTGCGCCGGGCCAAGCCAGCGCCGCCAGTGCGGAGATGCTAACACCGGGGTCAGGTTTCGCGGGGGTTTGGTGTTCGACAAGGCGCAGTCAGACCTTGAGGCTTCCACCATGAGCTACAGCATGCGCAGGTTTCGATCAAACCGTAGCGATTGCGCGAGGCCGTGACTTCTATCAACTGCTCCATGGATTTTGGCGCACAGTTTGCAAAAGCGACTGAACGGCGCTTCGGCAACCGGGCGTGCCCCCGCTAGAAATGGGGGGAATACCCATCCACGCTTGATCAGGTTATCGAGCCGCATCACTTTCGACTGGTAAATCTCTCGACCCCAGATGGCATCGTCCGGCGCGGGCTCGCTATGGACCCTCTCATCGACGCTGAACTGGTACAGTTGATAGTTTTCACATGGCATGACGGCCTTGCCAAGCTCACGGCCCTGCTCCGCAAAGCCGCCGCTCGAACTACAATGAACTTTGGAAAGCCATCGGGGCCGTCTGCGACCTCTTCACCGAACCTCTTCCCGTGCAGGCGACGCCCGTCAAGGAAGACGACCTTCTTACCCGAGCATCCCAGAGTTTCTTCTGGACCCGGTTGGACAAGTCGGACAAGTCGGACAAAACTTCGCCCAACGCCCCTGACACCGACGAGCCGCGCCAGCCAAAGCATCTGCCGTCCGGTTTGTCCGACTTGTCCGGGCGGTAGAATTCAGATGAGAAGTGCAATGCCCAAACAACCTCGGGTCTCCGTCAACGGCGTACACCAGCACCATCGAAAATTGTGGACAACGGGATGACGCAAGCGACTTCGAAGATCATCTTGCAGCCAGCACGAGACGCCGCTTGAGAGAAGTAAAGCATGCCCCACCATACGACTGACACGCGCAATGCGCCTGCGACGAGTGATCTGATCCGCGTCGAACCCGGAGCCCAGCATGAAGACGAGCAGCCACATGCCTCTGAGGATCAAGGCTTCCTGACGGCGATGATGACAGAGCTGCCGGCCGGATGCTGTTTTTTCCCGGATACCAACCTGATGTCAACGGCAGAGCAAAAGTGAGCCGAAGGGCAGCGCAAAATTCGAAGATTTCCAAGGATGCGTTCGGCTGCTCTGCCGCGCGCAACAAGGGCCGGGCGGTCTGCACCAACACGGCGGTGATCAAACAGAGCGATCTTGAGGCCCGGGTGCTGGATGCGCTGGTCCACAACCTGATGGATCCGGATGCCGTGGCGGCCTTCTGCGAAGCCTATACCTCCGAGCGCAACCGCCTCGCTGCGGCGGTCGCCCAAGGAAGGGGCAGCTTGCAAAAGGAACTGGCGCAGGTTTTGCGCGATCATGCCAAACTGGTGGATGCGATCATCGCGGGCGTCCCGGCGGCGCAGGTGAAGGACAAGATGATCAGCCTCGACACCCGGCGGCAAGAGATCGAAGCCCAGCTGTCAGCGGCAGACGCGACCCCTGCCCCGGTCCGGTTTCATCCGAAGATGTCTGAGACCTATCGGCACCGGGTTGCCGCACTAATCCGCGGCTTGGGCGAAGGCGATGCAACGGAGGAGGCGCGTGAGGCGCTGCGCGGGCTGATCGAGAAGATCGTGCTGACGCCTGCGCCGGATGGCGGCGGGCTTGCGATTGACCTTCACGGGGCGCTGGCGAGCCTGCTGCGTCTGGCGACAGGAGCGTCGGCGCTCATGGCGGCAATCCCGGGTCCGAACGCCGGAATGCGCAAAAGCTCCGCGGGCGCGGAGCTTCAAGGCGTTGATACTATTGAAGAATTAGTGTTGGTTGCGGGGACGCGCAACCGCTGTAACCTACCTGACCTTAGGTGCGCTGTGTAACCCACGACCTTCTGGTTATGAGCCGCTATTCTCACACAGCACATCGATGGGCAGCGCGAAGAATTGACTTATGCGGTGCCTTAACCTTCAGGCGCGATTACCGGCTCAAAGGTTCCATTTTCTACCCCGCCTCCCCCAGCGCACGGCCGATGATCTTGAGCACCTTCGCAGTTTGCGCCATATCATCCTTGATGAAGGCGATTTCGTTTTCGTCAGTTGCGTCTTCAAGCATCTGCTGAAGTTCCTCCAATTCAGCCTCAAAATCTGCCCGGCGCTCGACCCATTTGTCCCACTCGGCCTTCTCCTCCCGCGTGGCAGGTCCGATGATGTTTGCGGTGCCTTCCCGAAGATTGATCACCACGTGATCTGGATGCGGCAGCGGTTCTGGGGCGTTGATTATCCCCTGGCGTTTGCGGCGTGCCAGTTCCCGCTCCCACTCGATCTTATATTCTATCGCGGTCTCCAGCCATTCATCATGCTTCGCCCGGTTCGCGGTCTCGACGCTGGCCAGAAGTTCGGAGAAGAGGCGCTGCGACCGATGCTGACCCTTGACGGCATTGACGGCCAAGGATCGCAGTACGGCCCGTGCGATTGGAACGGTGACATTACGCGCGCCGTCACGCACCGTTATGGTGCGGTAGGCTTCCTCAAGGATGATCGCCTTCATTCGCTCCTCGCTCAGCGCCGGGAGCTTGTTCTTCGCCCCCTTCGGCCGACCGCGCGGGTTACCAGAAACTCCCTTGCGGAACTTGCTCCCCTCGGGCGGCTTGGCATAGCCCACATCATAGCCAGGTCGGGACATTAGGGACCCGGTCCGCTCAGAGCTGGTTCCACCCTGTCCCAGTTTACGCCGCCCGGTCATTCCGCGGCCTCCAGAGCGTCAACACCATTCATCCCCCCGGCGCGCGGCCATCCACAGACCTCCTGAATCGCCGCGTCCTTCGCCAGTTGCTCCCAGCGAGCAAGAATACGATCGCAATAGATCGGATCAAGTTCGACCAGCCTTGCCAAGCGACCGGCTTTCTCTGCGGCGATCAAGGTGGAGCCGGATCCCCCAAACGCATCGAGAACAATCTCACCCCGGCCAGACACGTCCTTGATTGCATCAATGATCATCTGCACCGGCTTCACCGTTGGATGAAGCTGCAATTCCTGCATCCGCCCGGCTCGCATCGTATTTACTCCGCGGTAGTTCCAGACATTCGTGCGGTACCTGCCATACTGGCCAAGCTCAAAGCTGTTCACATGTGGCGCAGTGCCTTTCTTGAACGCAAAGACCAGTTCATGACGGGAGCGGTAGAAGGTCCCCATGCCGCCATTGTCCTTGGCCCAGACGATCAGGTTCTTCAATTCGTCGTAAACCGCGTTCCCTGCTGCCATCATTTCCTGCATGTGGCGCCAGTCCATACAGATGAAGTGGATCGAGCCGTCGATGCTGTGGTCCGCCATGTTGGTCAAAGCGCAGGTAAGGAAGGCCGTGAACTCGCCCTCGTTCATCTCGCCGGAGGCCATCGCGAACTCTCGGTGCTTGGTCTTGCCCGAGCCGCCGACATGGCCGTCGATCTTCACGTTGTAGGGCGGGTCCGTAAAGACCATCCGGGCAACGTCTCCGTTCATCACATCGGTCAACACCCGGGGGTCCAATGCGTCACCGCAGGCCAGCCGATGCCCACCCAACTGCCAGATGTCTCCAGGGTGCACCCTGCGGGGCGCATCCTGCGGCAGAAGGTCATCTTCCGGGTTTCCCGGCTCGACTGGGATCAGACCTTCGACAAGGGTGTCGATTTCCGCCACCTCGAACCCGATCACGCCGATGTCGAAGCCAATGTTCTCGGTGGCAAGAAGGCCCTGCAATTCTTGGGCGAGCATTTCCTCATCCCAGCCCGCGTTCAGTGCAAGCTTGTTGTCAGCAATGACATAGGCCCGTTTCTCAGCCTCGGTCATGTGCTCAATCCGCAGACAAGGAACCGTCCCCATCTCCAGGCTCTTGGCCGCTTCTACCCGGCCGTGGCCAGCAAGAATGGCGTTCGATTGGTCGATCAGGACAGGATTGGTAAAACCGAAGGTTCGGATCGACTCAGCAATTTGGCGGAGCTGCTTTTTCGAATGGGTCCGTGCATTGCGCGCCCAAGGCCGAAGGATTGCTGGGTCGAGGTGTTCGATGCTCTTGGTCATAAGGGCTTCCTTCTGATGTGGCATGGGTGTCTGGCAAAGCGCCTTGGGTCGTAAGATACATCTACCCTCTTGCGCCGTCAATCCTGCCGGCATACTGTCGGTAGATAAATCATACGATTTGCAGAGAGAGGAGTGTTGGCCATGAGTCTGAGCGAACGCCTGTTTGAACTGCGTCAAGGGTCCAACACATCCCTCCAGAAGCTTGCCGACGCCGTCGGTGTCTCCAAGGCGCATATCTGGGAGTTGGAGAAAGGCCGCACCGCCAATCCATCCTTTGAACTCGTCCAGAAATTGGCAGCGCATTTCGGGGTGACGCCAGAGGCCCTGACCGGAGCCACAGATGTGCCGCACCCTGCAGAGCAGCAAATCGAGCGCATTCACCGCGATTTGAAAGACCTGTCAGATCGGGACCGCAGTTTGATCGAAGAGATGGTACGATCAATGCGTCGTGACCGTACCGCATCGGAGGCTTAGTTTTTCTGGACCTCGACCGCCTCGATCTCGCCGACATCCATGACCCGCAACGCTTGGCAAAGGCAGTCCACCGGCAGATCGGGCCGCTGTGCTGCGCTGTGCCAGTCGACGAGATTGCGCTCAAGCTGGGGATCACCGAGATCCGCCAAGAAGAATTGGATGGCTGCGAGGGCGTTCTGCTCACCGACCGGGTCAGGAGCGCGGGCAAGATACTTGTCAATACCGGCCGCGGACCGCAAGCCGCGCGGTTCGGCATCGCCCATGAGTTGGGACATTTCTTGCTGGAGCGCCATGTCCTGGGCCTCAGCGGGGCTTTCACGTGCAGCCTCACTGACATGCGCGAGACGCGCACGGCCCGACAGCATGAGCGTCAGGAAGGCGAAGCCAATGCTTTTGCAATCGGGCTTCTTGTGCCTGACAATCAACTGTTGCCCTTTTTAAAGGAGCAGCCGGAGATCTCTTCGGCAGTCACAATGCGAAGCAGCCTGAACATCAGTCTCGAGGCTGCGGCGCGCTGTCTGGTGGATCGCCATGCGGAGCCCATTGCCGCAGTATGGACGAAGGGCGGAAAGATCCGCTATGCCGTCCGTGGCAAGTCGTTCCCGTGGATCACGCGAAGTACCGGAGACAGGGTGTCCTCACTCAGCCAGACCTCGCGTGCGTTGGGAATGGCCAAGTCAGGCACCACGACGATGCGCGAGGTGCCAGCCGCTGCATGGACATCAGCGGATATTCCGGAACTCTTTGAACAGGTCCGTGTCGGCAAGGACGGCCATACCCTGACGCTCCTTTGGGCCACCTTGCCAGATCGTGGCGCGCAGGACGACGAGGAAGACTGACACGTCTGGTCCATGCTGTAGATACCGTTTCATTCGCACCAATCGCTTCGACAAATCAGTGGACTTCGCCGCCAACCGGAGCGTTGCTATGATCCATGCCCGGCACCGTCCGGGCTCGGATGGGTACTGGGTGTGGCACTTCGCCCGCCCGCATGAACCGGAGCCCAAGATGACCAAAGCCAAAACCCCGATGATCCTCGACGCTGTCGCACACGCAGATGTGGCCAATTCGCCGTCAACCTTGCCCACCAAAAGTCACCGCACGTCGGCCAAGCCTGCGGCAGAAGGTCCGGCGTTCCGCCACATGACGCAATCCGAACCAATCTCCGCGCTTCTTCCTCGGCAGCCGCGTCAGACCAAGGCTGCCCTACTTCGTGCCCGCCTGGCAGAGCCCGGCGGCGTGTCGCTCGCCGCGTTGATAGAGGCAACCGGCTGGCAGGCCCACACCCTGCGCGCAGCCCTCAGCGGGTTGCGCAAAACCGGTTTAAAAATAGCCTGTCACCGCGAGGGTGATGACACGATCTATGCCATTGATGCTGAAGCGACGATCGCAGCGCAGCCGTCCGACAGACCATATTCAAATGGCGTTGATCCAGACCCGGCAGCAACTCTGGTGGTGGCTGAGGCAGCCGCCTGTCCCGTGGCCAATCGCGCGCCTGTCATCAGGGCCGACACATGACGTCGCTCGCCGATCTCCACACCATGGACCGCGTGGGTCTGGCGAAACTCTGGTCAGACCTCCTCGGTGGCGAGGTCCCCGCCTGCATGAGCCAGCCAATGCAGCGCCGTTTTCTTGCCTTCGAACTGCAAGCAAGGGTTGAGGGCGACCTACCCGCCGCATTGCGCGCCCGGCTCGACCGCATCGCTGCTGGCGAGGAGCGCAAGCCATCGCCCTCCCTCCAGCCCGGGGCCCGGCTCCTGCGCGAATGGAATGGCACGACCCATGTCGTTGATGCCTTGCCTGAGGGCTTCCTGTGGAACGGCACGCGTCATCACTCGCTCTCCGCGATCGCCCGCGCAATTACCGGTACGCGCTGGTCGGGGCCACGCTTCTTCGGGCTTAAGCGTGCAGGCAACGCGGGCGATGGCAAGTCAAACAAGGACAAATCGCGGAAGACGGGCAGACAGCGCCGGGATCGTGCGTGATGACCCAGAAGCCGATGATCCGTTGTGCGATTTATACCCGCAAGTCGAGCGATGAAGGTCTGGAGCAAGCCTTCAATTCGCTCGACGCCCAGCACGAGGCCTGTGCCGCCTACATCGCAAGCCAGCGCCATGAGGGCTGGAAGCTTGTTCCGGACCGGTTTGATGATGGTGGGCTGTCAGGCGGCTCGCTCGATCGTCCCGCCTTGCAACGCCTTCTCGCCGAGATCGATGCCGGGCGCATCGGCATGGTCGTGGTCTACAAGATCGACCGGCTGACCCGCTCGCTTGTCGATTTTGGACGGCTGGTCGAGAGGCTGGACGCAAACGGATGCTCCTTCGTTTCGGTGACGCAGGCCTTCAACACCGCAAGCTCGATGGGGCGGCTGACCCTGAATGTCCTTCTCTCCTTTGCCCAGTTCGAGCGTGAGGTCACGTCCGAGCGCATCCGCGACAAGATCGCCGCCTCAAAGAAGAAGGGGCTCTGGATGGGTGGCACCTTGCCGCTGGGCTACGACAGCCATCCCGATCCGCAGCGCCGCGAGTTGACGGTCAATCCGGCCGAGGCCGAGGTGGTCCGCACACTTTTTGGCCTTTACGGTGATCTCGGCAACCTTCGACTGGTCGAAGTCGAGGCCGCGCGACTGGGTCTGCGCCCCAAATCTGTCGTCACGCCCTCGGGCCGTGTCCGGGGCGGATCGCCCTTCACCCGAGGGCAGTTGCACTACCTTTTAACCAACCCGATCTACATCGGCCGCATCCGGCACAAGGACCAGACCTATCCGGGCCAGCACCCAGCAATCATAGACGAAAGCCTCTGGGAAACGGTGCAAGCCAAACTCCTCGCCGCCGGGGCGCGGCCCCGCGGACGCACCGCTACCCCTATTGACCCCCGGGTCCTTACGGCCAAACTCCGAGATGAGACCGGTGATCACCTGACCCCAACCCACACCAGGCGACACGGTCGACGCTTTGCTTATTACGTTTCCCACCGCCTGATTGCGGGCGGCACTGACCCCTCCGGCTGGCGGCTCCCGGCCGAAGCGCTGGAGGCCTGCCTGCGACAGATCACGGTTGGACATTTGCGCAAGGCCGCAGCAGGCCATGCCTTGCTGGCGCAACCCGAGGCTGGCGGTGCGGCGGATCTCGTCCATCGCGCTTCGGCCCTCGCCGACCAGATCGAGGCGGATCCGGCGCTCATCGGCAGCATTACTTCATCCGGCACCTTGACGCCGGGCCGGCTGCAACTGCAGCTTGATCCGGCCGTGATCGCTGCGGCACTGGCCCTGCCGGTCGCAGCCCTGTCGGATCGGCTGATCCGGTTTACCTGCCCCTTCGCCTTGCGGCGCCGGGGTGTGGAAACCCGGATCATTGCGGGCGAGACCATCCCGGCCCCGGACAGTGTTCTGCAGCGCTGCCTGGCCGAGGCGCATCTCTGGGCGCGTGCCTTGCGCGCGGGCACGGCACTCACAGAGATCGCGCGTGAGACAGGACGATCAGAGCCCTATATCCGGACCCGCATTCCGCTGGCCTTCCTTGCACCACGTGTGCAAGCGGCAATCCTAGACGGACGACAGCCTGTCGACCTCTCGGTGGCACAGCTTCTCCGTGACGGCATTCCGATGGATTGGCGTGAGCAAGCGCGGCTCTTCGGCATCGCCTGACCGCCTGACCGCCTGAGCCGCACTGGTGACAGCGTTTGAAGTGGCAACTGGCCAGATCACGCAGATATATCGCGTAAACTGGCCCCTTCGCTGTTAATCCCAATTGTTTCCCTGATCGGTCGAATTTAATTCGCTGATACGCCGGATTATGTTCCCTGTTCCCGTGGAGCAGGGAATTTGCTCGCAACCCACGGAAATTACGCCACTATTCAGGATGGGAAACCGTGAAAGATGGCCCAAAAAATCGAACTTCCCTGATAATTCCCTGTTTCTGCGCCGCGGGCAAACCGAACGGGCTCCGCAAGCCGCAGAGACGCAGGCCGCAAAAGAGGCGATCAGGGACAGGTGGTGGCGTCTCCGTAA
The DNA here is from genome assembly GCF_004745575.1 of Pseudotabrizicola sediminis. Lineage (GTDB taxonomy): Bacteria > Pseudomonadota > Alphaproteobacteria > Rhodobacterales > Rhodobacteraceae > Pseudotabrizicola > Pseudotabrizicola sediminis. The sequence goes on from NZ_RPEM01000001.1 coordinate 437,253, forward strand.
GAGGAACGCCGACCTAAACGACGGTAACAGCGGGGTATTCCCGGCTAGAACCGAAAGAGCATAGATATCAAGGGGTTGTTGGCGGAGTGGAAGTCTGCCCGTTCATGTTCCGAGAAATTCCAGCCTGTTCCGATAACCCCATATTTTAAAGCAACATAGCGCCCCCGTTATTCCATTATGTTCCGAGAAATTCCCATGCTATCCTGCCCTAAGTGGGGGATAGCTTGGGGGATGTATTGTGGCGACCAAAGGACTGCGGAAACCGGAAAAGGCGCTGACCGCCAAGTTTGTGGAAGGTGCTCGCGAACCGGGCAAGTATTTCGATGGTCACGGACTGTTCTTGCGGGTGCAACCGAACGGCGCGCGGCAATGGGTGCAGCGCATCATCATTCGGGGCAAGCGCAGCGAACTTGGGCTAGGCAACCCGGCGCTGGTCAGTCTGGCCGAGGCGCGGGCCAAGGCGCTGGAAAACCGCAAACTAGCACAGGCGGGCGGCGATCCAAAGCAGGCCAAGCGCGAGGCCGAGGCTGTGCTGACCTTTGAGGAAGCGGCGCGCAAGGTTCACGCCCTGCACCTGCCGACGTGGCGCAATGCCAAACACGGCGCGCAATTCCTGACCACGCTGGAAACCTACACATTCCCCCGCATCGGCAAGACCAAGGTGGGCGAGGTGACAACCGCTGATGTGCTGGCCGTGCTTTCCCCGATCTGGACCGAAAAGCCGGAAACGGCGGCACGGGTGCGGCAACGCATCGGGACTGTGATGAAATGGGCGGTGGCGCAAGGCTGGCGGCAGGACAACCCGGCGCTGTCGATCACTGAGGCCCTACCCAAGCGCGACAAGAGCAAACAGGAACACCGCAAGGCCCTGCCCTATGCGGCGGTGGCCGATTGCATCGCGGCGGTGCAGGCATCGGGTGCAGGGGTGGCAAGCAAGCTGGCCTTTGAATTCCTTGTGCTGACCGCAACCCGTTCGGGCGAGGCGCGCGGCGCGTTGTGGCCTGAAATCGACCTTGGCACCCCTGCTACTTCCGCTACTCCCGCTACCCCGGCAGTCTGGACCATCCCCGCAAGCCGGATGAAGGCAAAGCGCGATCACCGCGTTCCCCTGTCACCACGGGCCGTTGAAATCCTGAAAGCGGCACAGGCCTTGGACAACGGCACCGGTCTGGTGTTCCCCGGCACGATCAAGGGAAAGCCCCTCTCGGACATGACCCTTTCCAAGCTGGTCAAGGAACTTGGCTTTGACGCTGATGTGCATGGTTTCCGCACGTCCTTCCGCATGTGGGCGCAAGAACGCACCAACTTCCCGCGCGAAGTGGCAGAGGCGGCGCTTGCCCACACAATCAAGGACAAGGCCGAGGCGGCTTATGCACGTTCGGACCTTTTCGACAAACGGCGGAAGATGATGGACGCGTGGGCGGCCCACTTAAGCCTGCCATCCGGCACAATTGCATCGAACGAGCCAATGCCGCGCAAGGCGTTGAGAACCATTAAGCCCCTGTAAAGGCTATAGAATTACCAACAAACGGTGACGATTTCCTGCGCACCCTTGCGACGGTTCGTGAACACCCCCTATGCTATGGGAATTCCAGAGAATCGAGATGCTGGAATTTGGCGGCCCGGACCCTTGGAAGTCCGAAGCCGCCGGGTCGGAACGGAATGCTACTCCCTATTTCCTGACCCGTTCTCGCAGACTTCAAACGATTCCGCAAATTCTTTGCGGAAGGAAAAGGGACGCATGACGGACAAGCACTTACGCCGAGTATCGGTTGAACAAATTACGGGGCTTTCCCGTAGCTCGATCTACGCAATGATGGCGAGAAATGAATTTCCCCATCCGATCCGACTCTCTGCCAGAGCCGTGGCGTGGCCGGAAAGTGCGATCAGTGAGTGGCTGAAAAGCCGCCCAAGCACCGAACGCTGACAAGAAAAAACCCCGCACAAGGCGAGGTTTGATCTGTCATGAAACACATTCGGACCATATCGAACTCGCCTGTGCGTTTCAACTCCATTGAACGCAAAGGGCTTCATCATGCCTACTCACCAGCCGAGACATTCGCGGGGTTTGAAAGCCCGCGACAATAGACACGCGCACCTAGAATTCCCGCAGTATACGCTGGCTATGGCGTCCAATAAGGGGGCGGGCGCATTGCAGATTGCGCGCTTGCGCCTTGCCTTCGGGCTTACCCCTTCTCAGGCGGCGCTTGTCGCGGCTCTGGCCTATGGCGAGGGGGTGGCGCATGACTGATGCGGAAACCATCGCACGGGGCTTGGGTGGCGTCTGGCGGGGCAACCGGGGCAATGCTCCCTGCCCGATCTGCCAGCCCGAACGGCGCAAGGGCCAGGATGCGCTGTCCTTGCGCAATGAAGGCGGGCGGCTCTTGGCCTTTTGCCACAAGCGCGGGTGCAGCTTTCAAGACATGGCACGGGCCTTGGACCTGCCCCCCGGCATCTTTCGCCCTGATGCGGAAGCGATGCGCGCGTCTGACCTGCAACGGGCCAAGGATGAGGCCCAGCGCGAAGGGCGGGCAAAGGCGCTGTGGGGCGATGCGGAAACCGTGGCGATCACCGGCACCTTGGCCGAGGCTTATTTGCGGGGGCGGGGCATTACCTGCCCCCTGCCCGACACCCTGCGCTATCAGGCAAGGGGCTGGCATCCATCGGCGCACCGCTTTCCGATGATGGTGGCGCGGGTGGATGGCGGCGCACGGTTTGCGGTGCATCGCACCTATCTGTCACCGAACAACGGCAAGGCCCCCATTGCCCCAAACAAGGCGATGCTTGGCGCTTGCGCTGGTGGCGCGGTGCAGGTTGCACAGGCCGAGGGGCCGCTTGTGGTGGCGGAAGGCATCGAGACCGCCCTGAGCCTTGCCTCTGGCCTTCTGGGCAAGCCTGCGACGATCTGGGCGGCGCTTTCCACCTCTGGGATGCGGGGGCTTGTCTTGCCCCCGATACCGGGGCGGCTGACCATCGCGGCGGATGGCGACCAACCGGGCCGCGAGGCCGCGATGGCGCTTGCAGCAAGGGCCGATGCGCTGGGCTGGCGTGTCAGGCTGTTGCCTGCCCCGGATGGCCGGGACTGGAATGATGTGCTGGCCCTGAAGGGCGGTGTGGCATGACTTTCCACAATGCAGGAACGGAATACACAGGCGAAGGACCGCAACCCCTGTTGCGCCCGATCACCCCCGGCGCGAATTACCCCTGCGAGGCGCTAGGCCCCTTGCGTGAGGCGGTGGAGGCGGTGCAGGGCATGACCCTCGCCCCCTTTGCCGTTCCCGCGCAATCGGCGCTGGCTGTGGCATCGCTTGCTGTGCAGGGCTTTGCCAATGTTGAAACCCTTGGCGGGGGCTTTGCGCCCCCGTCGCTTTACGCCCTGACCATCGCCCGATCTGGCGAGAGGAAGTCATCTTGTGATGCGCCCCTGATGGCCGCTTTGCGCGCCTATGAACGCGAACAGGCCAAGGCCCAGCGCGATGACCTGACACAGTGGCGCAATGCGCAATCGCTGTGGAAGGGCGAACGGGACCGCATCCTTGCCGAGGCCAAGAACGGCAAGGGCGAAAAGCGGGTGGCGGCACAGGTGGACCTTGACCGCTTGGGGCCGGAACCGATTGCGCCCCCGTCTGCTGACCGCACGGTTACGGAACCGACCTTTGAAGGGCTGACAAAGCTGTTCGCGGAAGGGCAACCGTCGCTAGGCATCTTTGCTGATGAAGGCGGGCAATTCATCGGGGGCCACGCGATGAACAGCGAAAACCGCCTAAAGACGCTGACCGCCCTAAACGATCTGTGGCAGGGCAACCCGATCCGGCGCACCCGCGCGGGGGATGGGGCCTATACGCTGTTCGGGCGGCGGCTGGCGGTGCATCTGATGATACAGCCCGAGGTGGCGCGGGGCCTTCTGGCCGATGGCACCGCAAGCGGCACAGGCTTCCTGCCACGCTTCCTTATCACCGAACCGCCAAGCACCATCGGCACCCGCCTGTCATCGCTGACCCGGCGCGATGATGTGGCCCTGAGCCGTTTCAGCGACCGCTTGCGCACCATCCTTGAAACGCCGATGCCGATGGACCCGGAAACCCGCGAACTGCATCCGCGCGCACTTGGCCTGTCACCCGACGCACGGGCCTTGCTGGTGGCCTTTGCCGATACCATTGAACAGGAACAGCGCACCGGAGCAAGCCTTGCGCATGTGACGGGCTTTGCATCGAAGGCCGCAGAACAAGCGGTGCGCATCGCGGCTGTGCTGGCGCTGTGGGGCGATCTGATGGCCCCCGCTATCACGGCGCAGGCAATGGCTTGGGGCATCGCTCTGGCGCAATTCTATCTGTCGGAGGCGGTGCGGCTGGCCGATACCGCGCTTGTGTCGGCGGAAACGGCGCAGGCAGAGGGTTTGCGGCTGTGGATCTTGGACCGCTGGCCAGAACAGGCGCACCGCTTGGACCGCGACCCGGCGACAATCACCCCAAAGGATGCGATGCAATACGGGCCGAACGCTTTGCGCGAGGCAAAGACCGCACGAAAGCTGATGGCAACCTTGGCCGATAGCGGCTGGCTGGCCGCCTTGCCAGAGGGCGAGGTTATCGGCGGCGTATCGCGGAAGGTGGCCTATCGGATCGTGAGGCCGCGCGATGTGGTTTGACGTTGCGGCGGCGCTGCAAGCTGTCACGGCGGGCGGGGGTCACCCTTCGCCCGTTGCGACACCCCCGGCAAAAGTAGCGGAAGTAGCGGAAGTAGCGGAAGTAGCGGAAGTAGCGGAAGTAGCGGAAGTAGCGGAAGTAGCGGCACCCCCTGCCCCAAAATTGAATGAGGAAGGGGCGATCTTGCTTGCCATCGGCGCTGGGCTGCAACGTCCCGGCGCAATCGCCACGGCAACTCGGCTGGGGGTGACCCGCACCTATCAGCTTCTGGACCAGATGCAGGAGGCGGGCCGCATAAACGTGGCGCGCGATGGGCGCATTACCACGAACCCTAATCACTGAAAGGATCGTCACCGATGGACGGCAAGAAACCATCCCGAACAATCAAGGCGACAAAGCCCGATCCATTCAAGGCAGCGGGCGACCTGCCAACGGAAAGCCTGACCGATCTTTGCAAGGGCCTACCAGAACCGCAAAGGGCCAAGGTTGCCAAGGTGGCCGCGAAGTCGCGCGCGCGCGCGGATGGGCCGGAAATGGGCGTTGAATTCAAAGATGGTGCGGTGGTCATCCGATACGTTCACGAAGAACCGGACTTAGCCGCCATTCTCTTGATGGCCGATATGGCAACCTGCGACCCGCATTTCTTTGCAGGGTTATCAGGTCAGGTTGCGACCATCGGGGCGCATGGCCGCAAGATCGACCAAGGGGCCAGCAACTTCCTGCTGTCGGTTGTCCGGGCGGTGCAGCCGCGTGACGAACTGGAAAGTCTCTTGGCGGTGCAGATGGGGGCAATTCACAGCGCAACCATGATGATGGCGCGGCGGCTCAATCATGTGGAAACCATCCCCCAGCAAGACGCGGCAGAACGGGCGCTGAACAAGCTGGCACGCACCTATGCCATGCAGTTGGAAGCCTTGAAGCGATACCGCACTGGCGGGCAGCAAAAGGTGACGGTGGAGCATGTGACGGTGAACGCAGGCGGGCAGGCGATTGTCGGGGCTGTCGCGCATGGGGGTGGGGGGCAGAATGAAAAGTGACGACAACCCCATGAACCCCGCACAAAGGCTGATGGATGCCCCCCGATGCAGCGCCAAATCCAAGAGAACGGGAACGGGTTGCAAGGCCCCGGCTGTCAGGGGCTGGGCAGTATGCCGGTTTCATGGCGCGGGCGGCGGCGCACCTGAAGGCAGGCGCAATGGCATGTGGCGACATGGTGCGCGCACAAAACAGACCGAGGAAATTCGCTTGTTGACGCGAACAGCGGGCCTTTGGGCAAAATTTCTGCGCGAAACAGACTAGCGTCAAAGAATGTCCAAAAAGTTGGGGCGCGCTTTACTGGGGAGATCGGCGCGCCCCTTCAGGATAGTCTCGGGACAGTAGCGAGCGCATGGCTACGCTCGCCGAAATTAACTATCGGCGGCAGCTTTTGTTCCACAGAATTCGATTTTTTTCCGGCTGCTCAATTTGGGTGAAAAAGCGTCACGGCATCAAAGCAGATTGCTCATTGCAACGTGCATACAGAAAACGTGCCAACATGTGACTTGCACCCCAAAGTGTTCTATGTTTGTTCATGCTGCATGACAAGGCGAACCGAACTGCAATCCAAGGCTGATGAACGTGCTTTCCCGGTGCGCATCTGGTTCCAGGTTCCCCCGAACGGGTTTGGTCGCACGATAATGCGGATGTATAAATGGCTTGACCGCCACATCGGTAAGGCAAGCTATGCGCTGCATGGTGGCGGTGGAGATGGCGGGCGCGACCGCATCGCACTGTACTTCCGTTGTCCGCATGATGCGTCTGCCTTTGCCGAGGCCTTCCCCGATCTGCAAGTGGCGGATGGAACGGTTTTGCCCGGATACTATTCCCCCAATGCGCCGCAAGGAAATGTGGTGACTGATGATGAGGCAGACATGTGCAATCTATACAGCCAGACAACCGCCCAAGAAGCGATGCGACGCCTTTTCACTGGTCTGGAATGGTCCGATGCGGCCGGAAACCTTGAACCTGGCTCGATCTATCCCGACCGGCTTGCCCCGATTGTGCGCCACGCAGGCAATGGGCTGGAACTGGTGCGCGCTCGATGGGGTATGCCTTCACCCCCTTCTGTTCTGAAGACCGAGCGTGACCCCGGCGTGACAAATGTCCGCAATCTGGCGTCCCCGCACTGGCGGCGCTGGCTTGGCCCTGCGCACCGCTGCCTTGTGCCGGTGACGTCATTTGCCGAGCCGAAAAAGGGCGGTAAACAATGGTTCGGCCCTGCGGAGGCCGAAAAGCCCATGTTCTTTGCCGGTATAGAGGTGCGCGGCTGGCAATCGCTGCGCAAGGTAAAAGACGGGCCAACAATCGATGACCTTTATGCATTTCTCACCTGCCCGCCCAATGCAGAGGTGGGCGAGGTGCACCCCAAGGCCATGCCCGTCATTCTGACAGATCGTGATGAATGGGAGACGTGGCTGTCAGCACCTTTTGAGATTGCCGCACAGTTGCAGCGACCCTTGCCGGATGGCGCTCTGCGGTTGCTGGATGCAGCGCTCTAAGGAGAATGTTGGGGGCTTTCGGCACGCGGCCCCAGCGCTCCGTCTTCGGCGACATATCTGGCGTGCTAAGAAAGTAAACGAACTCGCGCGGCTGGTCTGCTTAGACCAATTTTCGAAATGGCTTCCGTTTGATGTGAACCGAGTAGATGAGAGATTTGGGCGCTGCCAAGGGAGTCGGGCCGTTTGACCGAGACGCTGCACCCGATCAGTGCTTGATGCGGTGGCCAATCTGGAATCCTTACTTGCACAACGGTCATTCGTATGGTGGCGAGTATCAAAGTTTTGCAACGCCTCACGAAGGTAGTTGTGCAAGGTCGGATAGTCCGAAAGCGCACGGCGGCGGAGGTGTGGCCCGAATCACAAACGCCTCAAAGTCTCAAACAGACTTGCATCGAAGCGCTTAGGCAGGAACCAGACGGAGTGGCTGTTTCTCAAAAGGACAAGGACCCGCGCACTACTTGGGAACTGTTTCCCGCTGCACACCAGACCGAACGCGGGGGCTGCTAAATTCGGCTTGTGTTCATAAAGTACTGGTTCAGGGAGGAAAATCAGGGCAAGGAACTTCTAACTGTCGGTAAAGTTAAACGGTCCGGAAGCCCCCTTTTTACCTAGTTTAGTTTAAGGAAGTGCGAACTATGACACTAATGAAATCACTGGCTGTTGTCGCAGCTCTCGCCGTCACAAGCGGTGCCGCAAGTGCGGCCACTTGTTCGGTCAACAAAGTCACCTACACCTTGACTAAAGGGGTGCCTGACAATGTGACCGATGCTGGCTGCTTTACCGGCAATGACAAGAACAACGTTTTCGGAACGATCTTTTCGGTATCCAGATGGACGCTGGGCGGCGCGACAGTTGGCAAAGGCGATGGAAAAGGCAAAGCGACCATCTCGCTCGCCAATCAAACTCGGTCGTTAGCTGGCAGCGTCTTTGAAAACATGATGGTGGCTCTGAAGCAGGGCAATAAGTACGCGTTGTTCAAGCTCGATACATCTGAAGGCCTTGCGGGCCTTTGGGGCACAACTGGGCCCGGCAAAGGTGCAGTAAACGATTTGAGCCATGCTTCAATCTGGTATGCAGGATCGCCTGTTGACGTTCCTGCTGCGGTGCCGCTGCCAGCGGGCGGGATATTGCTTCTGTCGGCAATGGGTGGCTTTGCCCTCTTGCGCCGCCGCAAGAAGGCCTAAGGCCTTATCATAATCAAGACCCTTAAGGCGCGGCTAAGTCCGCGCCTTTTTCATTTCGGCGGCAAGTGACGAATGACCGCGCGTGCTTTGGCCGGTCTCAAGTCGCCTAAAGTAGGCTTCTTTGCAGGCATAGAAGGCACTGACTCAACATTCCTTGGGAACGATTATTGAAGGCCTTCCTTTTGCGGGCACTGGTCAGGGGGGCCAAAATCTTCACTGCGACCTGTCGACCGACACCGGCGGGCAAGCCATGCAGGGATTAATTTTCGGGCGTTTGATAAACTGCCAAGGACTGCACTAGGGGGGGGCAGCAAAGCTCTAGCTGTCCTATTAGCAGGACCGGCGCTGGTTGCCTGCCTATCATAAGCGGGCAGAAAAAAACTTCGCGCCCCCCATGGCAGCGGGATCGGCACCGGGGGGGGCATGTATTCTCTGGGCCGAACCGACAAGGGACCGGCGCGGGTAGCCCTAGGAACGTGCTAACACAGATTTTTCGAAGGGGGCCGGAGTCCGGTTTGTTCCGGGACATTCCAAGCCTTGCCAGCGCCGAGTGGGGGATACTGTGGGGAATGAAATGAAATTCCCGCCTATAAAAGGCAATATTTTCAAATGGATACGGGAATTTAGTGGCGGAGTGGAAGGGATTCGAACCCTCGAGACGTTGCCGTCTGCACCCTTAGCAGGGGTGTGCCTTNCCCGCCATGTATCCGATATTTCCGTTTCTAATCATATGTGTAAATGGCGAGTGGCCCAAGCTTTTCTAGCCCTACCCCACAAACCACATATGCAGCCTTGTGCGATGGGATGCATCCAGTTACATTTCCTATGTGGGGTAGGATGTAGGATAGATCGATGCCAAGAGTTGCCGAAGAACTGACCGCACTTGATGTGAAGCGCCTTACCCATCCCGGCGGCAAGCGCAACGTGCTGTTTTCGGTCGGGGGGGTTCCTGGCCTTTACCTGCAACTCACGCCGAACAACGGGCGGTCTTGGGTCTTGCGGGCGATGGTCGGCACCATGCGCCGCGATATCGGCTTGGGTGGCTTCCCCGGCATCACCCTGTCAATGGCCCGCGACAAGGCCCGAGAGGCCCGCGCCAAGATAGAGGGTGGCATTGACCCGGTAGAGGAACGCAAGGCCACCAAGGCCGCGCTGGTGGCGGCACAGCGCCGGGGCCTGACCTTTGCGGCGGCGGTGGACAAAGCGCTGTCGGCCAAGCTGGATGCCTTCAAGAACCCCAAGCATCGGCAACAGTGGGAAAACACCCTGCAAACCTATGCCATCCCCGAATTGGGCAAGATGCTGGTGCAGGATATCACACCGCAAGACGTGCTGCGCGTCCTGCAACCCCATTGGATAAACAAGACCGAAACCGCATCCCGCCTGCGCGGTCGGATTGAGGCGGTCTTGTCTTGGGCCACCGTCGCGGGGCATCGCACGGGCGACAACCCGGCGCGCTGGGCTGGCAACCTGAAAGAACTGTTGCCCGCGCCGAACAAGGTCGCCACCGAAGGCAACCACCCCGCCTTGGCCTTGGACGATGTGCCTGCATGGTTTGCAGCCTTGCAGACCCGTGAAGGCTTTGGCGCGCGGGCGGTGGAGTTTCTGGCTCTGACCGCTTCACGGTCGCAAGAGATTCGGGGCGCGGCATGGGATGAAATCGACCTGAAAGCGGGGATCTGGACCATCCCCGGCGCGCGGATGAAAATGGGCAAGGAACATCGCGTTCCCCTGTCGGCCCGCGCTGTGGCGCTGCTAGAGGCCCTGCCCCGGCTGGATGGCAACCCGCTGGTGTTTCCGGCGGCACGGGGCGGGCAACTGTCAGACATGACGCTGTCGGCCACCATGAAGCGGATGCATGAAGCCGAAATTGCCAGCGGCAACGCAGGCTTCATCGACCGCACGTCAAAGCGCCCCGCCGTGCCGCACGGTCTGCGCAGCACGTTCCGCGATTGGGTGGCCGAACGCACCACCTTTCCCGGCGAAATGGCAGAGGTCGCCTTGGCGCACCGCATCAGCAATGCGGTAGAAGCCGCCTATCGGCGCGGCGATATGATTGAGAAGCGGCGGCGGATGATGGGCGAATGGGCGGATTTTGTGGCTGGCACCGCCCTGCGCGGGAAAGTTGTGAAATTGGGCTAACATGCTTCCGACATTTTTAATGGGCATAACCCCGGGCACAACATGAGCACAAATCTGGCCCCCGAATCGCCTCAGAGCACCAAGTAGCCTAGGCCATCACTAAATGTGATGCCGGGAGCTCGTTTTCTTCATGCATTTAGCGCCCAACAATCGTTATCCATAGAGTTATCCCGCCGGTTACGCTGGGTTGCGTTCGGTTCGGCTTAACGTTCACAATCAACAGGAATTAAGCGCAAACGTGTTGGCGCTTGGTTGCCCCGCGCCGCTGGCTAGAGCGAACGCAGGGCGGTTGTCCTTCCGAGACACCCTTTTTCAACACGGCCCACTGGGGCAACGCAACGATTCTGTTGCGCCCCTTCGCTTGAAAGGGCGAACTATGGCCGAGACCTACCTTTCCGACCGCCAACTTGGCGAACGGTTCAACGTCCACTATCTGACCCCGCGCCGTTGGCAAAAGACTGACCCGACCTTTCCCCGTTCAATCAAGCTGACCCCCGGCTGTTGCCGCTGGAAGCTGTCAGAGATTGAGGCTTGGGAAGCATCCAAAGCCATGAATGCCGCATAATGAAACCGCCACCCGGCGGGGCGGCGGCTTGTGTTCATTGTGGGGCATTTGGCGTGCCCGAACATTACCACCCCCTGCCTGCGGTAGCAATTGCCGAGGGGCAGAACATGACCAAACAAGACCAATGGTTTTCCAGTGAAAGCCAAGTGTATTGGTGCTGCAAGGCGCTGATCGATGGCCGCACGATATCGCACAAAACCGAAATCCGAGAGGTAAGGGGCTGGCGACTGGGCGCAATCATCCATCTGTTGCGGTCCAAATATGAGTGGCCGATTGATGTGGAATATCGGGGCGCGGAGAACGTCGCCTATTACAGCCTGCGCCCCGGCACGCTCTTGGAGCGCCTGACCTATCCGCCCAGCGCGGCGCGGCTGGCACCGGAGGGCACAGCATGAACCGGCTGCAAATCCTTTACCTGCGCCGCCTGCATGGCCTGACAGAGGCGCAAGCACAGGCTGTGGCCGCGCTGGTCTGGGGGGTGATGACATGACCGCCCTGCGCAATCCCGTCTTGCCGGACGCTATCCGCAACCAACTTGCCCGCCTTGTGCGGGCGGGTTTTCCCCTGTTGCCTCTGGGTGGCGGGGAGGATGGCAAGGCCCCGCTCTTGCGCGCTTGGTCAGGCCCCGCGCTGGGCCTTGGTCGTATCCTGGCACCCATGCACCGGACTGGCTCACAGGTCTATGGGGTGCGGCTGGATGGCTTGGCGGTGATCGACTGCGACACCGACAGCGCCGAACTTGTCACGGCGATGGAAGCCCGCTTTGGCCCGTCGCCTGTCCATGTGAAAACCCCGCGCGGGCGGCATCTGTATTATCGGGCGGCAGGCAAGGTCCCGAACCTTCGCGGCGAAGGCTTGCCCGTGGATATCAAGACCGGGGCGCGGTCCTATGTGGTCGGCCCGCTGTCGCAGCGCCCAGACGGGGGCCTGTATATCCCTGCCAAGGGTTTGCTGGGCACGGATGGTTTGCCCCTGTTGCGCGCATCGCAAGCGACTGCGCGCGGGGATCTGCAAGGCGGGGAGGCCGGAGCCATCCCGGTCGGCCATCGCCATGCCACGCTGGTCAGAGAGGCGATACGGATGATCGAATATGTGGACAGCGCCGAAGAACTGGCAGGCAACCTTGCGGCGGTCAGGGAAAGCCTTTGCGAGGATGCCGCGACCATGCCCGACAGCGAACTGCGCGCGATTGCGGCATGGGCATGGAAGGCGCGACTCGAAAACCGCCTATTCTCAGGCCGCGACAGCGCCTTTCCTCTGCATCGGCTGGCATTGGATGCCCTGCGCGGTTTGCCGAATGATGCCGATGCCATCGCGCTTTATGTGCTGTTGAACGACATGCACGGCCACACACCCGGCAAGCGGTTTGTTCTGGACTTCAAGGCCATGCGGGCATCGGGGCGCACCCGGCTGTCAGTGCCCCGGTTGCGGGCGGCACGGCGCGCGCTGCAAGGCGCTGGGCTGGTGGTGCAGGTCGGCAATCACAAGGCCGGAGCGATGCACCAGACATTTGCCTTGGCCCGCCTTCGCCCCGGCATGGCCGACGCCGCAAACGTGGCAACGCTGGCCCCTGCCCTGTCAGGCGGGAAAAGCAGGGGGGAGGTCTAAGATTAGATATGACGCCTGAAATCACACCAACAATCAAAGAGGCCACCCGATGCCAAAGTTGACCACCACCCAAGACACCGCGCTTTCCGAAAGCATCGACCGCCTGCCCGTTGCCCAGCGCGAACGGCTGCAAAAGACCGCAAAGGCCATGCAAGAAAACTGCGCCGCCCCGTCCATGAAATTGACCATGAAGGACAAGGCGCTGCACATTGGCTTTGAAGCCGACGCTGTCGAAATCGCCACGCTCTTGCAGCTGGCAGATATCGGGGTGACTGACAGCGACTTTCACAGCGGGCTTTTGGGGCATATCGCTTGCCTTGGGTCACAGGGGCAAAAGATCGACAGCACAGCTTCCAACTTTGTCATGGCTGTTGTGAGGTCAGTTGAACCCCGCGACGCTTTGGAGGCCATGCTGGCAACCCAGATGGGGGCCATCCATGCCGCGACGATGATGATGGCGCGGCGGCTCAATCACGTTGACACCATCCAGCAACAGGACAGCGCCGAACGCGCCTTGAACAAGCTGGCCCGAACCTTCGCAACCCAGATGGAGGCCTTAAAGAGATACCGCACCGGGGGGCAACAGAGGGTCACTGTGGAACACGTCACAGTCAACGCGGGCGGTCAGGCAATTGTAGGGACTGTCGCGCATGGGGGTGGGGGGCAGAATAAAAAGTGACGACAACCCCATGAACCTTGCGCAAAGGCTGATAGATGCCCCCCGATGCTGTGCGAAGTCCAAGCGCAGTGGGGAAAGATGCAAGGCTCCGGCAGTCAAAGGCCTTCAGGTATGCCGGTTTCATGGCACGGGCAGCGGCGCACCTGAAAGTAAGCGCAATGGCATGTGGCGACATGGTGGGCGCACAAAACAGATCCAGGAAATTCGCTTGCTGACGCAAATAGCGGGCCTTTGGGCAAAATTTTTAACAGGCCAATGACCGAAAAAGATGGGGCGCGCTGGTGGGGACCGGGCGCGCCCCTAGGGACAGTTAAGGGACAGTCGCCAGCGCAGGGAAGCGCTTGCAGAGATAGAACTGTCGGCGGCTGCTTTCGTTCCACGCATATTGACGTTTTCGACAATAAGGCGGGCGGGCAGGCGATTGTAGGGGCTGTCAGCACAGACAAGGGGGAAGTGCGCTGAATCCGAAAAGGTCCGTTAGTCACAGGTCGCGCTGTACGCAGCACTTTTCGGCGTGATGGGACCGTGTTTGTTGCTGGTCCAGCCAACCACCTTGTTTGCCAAATCAAAGGTGTAGATATCCACGTACTGCGCGTTAAAAGCTCCTACAGTCAGCAAACTATCGGTTTCCATCAATGGAAAAACTTTTGCTCCATCCTGACGATATCCAGATGACCCGGCAAAATCATCGAACTGTATGTCCCATTCATCGCCCAGACGAATGAGGACTATTTTTCCACTGGATATCCCATCCGCGTCCCAGTTTGGACCGCTCGGGTTCATGGTACCTTTGAAGAAAAAAGAGTGTCCCGAGGATGCACCGCAGCGTATGATGGCTCCGTCAGAAAGTTGGGCCGAGGCCGTTGCAGGCAAGGCAGCAAGCAAAACAGCAGAAAGAATGCGCATGTGTCCAACTCCAATCAAGCCAAGCCAGTATCGCGCGGCGTTCGCAAAGGTGTAAAGCAATGCAGCGACAAACCAACAGGGGGGAGGGGCAGTCAATGAAAAACGCCGACAACCCCATGCGCCCCGCCCAGCGCCTTGCAGATGCCCCCCGTTGTACGGCACGGACCAAAGCGACCGGATGCCGCTGCAATGGCCCCGCTGTGAAAGGCTGGTCAGTTTGCCGGATGCATGGCGCTCGGGGAGGCGCACCAGAAGGCAAGCGCAACGGGATGTGGCGGCACGGTGGACGAAGGACAGAGACGGCATTGATCCGCCACCTCGTCGCGGAACTAGCCCAGATGGCTCGCAAGGTCTGCGGTGATCTGTAGAGGGCAATCTGCGGCAGTAGTCGCCAGAAAATTCTGTCCTACGACCGCTTATTCATTCGCTATTGCGAGACACTTTGGAAAGATGCTGGAAGATGCTCAGAAACCCTCTTGCCGGGCTTGTATTGCTAGCAACAAGTTTTGCGGCGGTAGCGCAAGATATACCCTCGGCTGTCGGACGCATCACCTACAGCGATGCCCCCCAGCTGGGGAGTGCGATCTGCAGCGGCGCGCTGGTTGCCCCAAATCTAGTACTAACAGCGGCGCATTGTGTAAGGGGAGCCGCTGACAATCCTGCGTCTTTGCGTTTCGAGGCCGGTTGGGCTTCAGGCATTCCCGCCGGATATCGGCGGGGACGGCACGTAATCCTGACCAGCCCAGCTCAGATGGCCGGTCTGGCAGGACTGACGGAGGACGTTGCTCTGGTAGTCCTTGATCAACCGTTTTCCCCCGATGAAGCGTCCCCACTGTCGCTCGCTTCTTCGGCAGACCATACAGAAAACAGGGCTTTCACTCTACACGCCTTCCGCCGTGACAACCCCTCTCAACCAGCGCCCCCGCTAGCTTGCATCCCGCACACCACGTTGCCGGGACTGATAGGGTTTGACTGCTCAGTCATTTCGGGAAACTCGGGCGCACCGCTGTTGCATCGTCAGGGTACGGAGTGGCAGGTTGTCGCGGTGATGGTTGCGGCATCGCACTCCGGCCAAATACGGTCTTGGGCCGTCCTGCCATCGATTTTGCTGCGGCAGCGGATTACGGACGCGCCAATGTAATTGTGCTCCTAACCCCTTCGGACGCTCGGGACGAAGGACTTCAAAAGCAGTTTGTGGAAGCTTGGCTTTTGGTTTCTGCTAGCACCAGAAGCCTTGATGACATGGGGCTGGTTTCGAGCCGCCTGCTGCTGCAGGGCTGTGCCTTCGCCTAGGTTTCTAGAAGCGGACTTCGGGGTGAAAGATGGAATACAACGACAGCAAGGCAGACAATGGCACTACCCTGTTCGAAACGCTCCTAGCCAATGGCTGGGAGCGGTTCAATTTCGGGTATGACGGCCCGTTTCCCCCGTATTTGCGCGTAGGGGTTGGCATCACCTTAGACGGACTTGTTTTGCAGTTTCAGTCATTTATCCGCGACCGGTTCTTCGTAACTCGAACCACGGTAGCAATGACGGTGCATCTTCGGGGGTTCCGGGAAATCAAGTTTACCAAGGAAGCCTGCGAGGACGCCTTCGGCAGGGCTTGGGCGGGGAGCAACGGCTTTCCGGTGGGCAGATGGCTACAGCTTCGCCAATTCTCCGTTCAACAGCGCCTAGTGTGGGATCCAATAGACCAGAGGCTTGTGAACGTTCCATTGGAGCTTCTGCCGATGGCAGGCCAAATCCTATTAAAATGATGGGAGCATAAGGCGAGAGAGCGCCTATGCACGCTCTGTCTGCAGGAAGTGCGACTGTAATTCGGTTGCACCCCAGAATGTTCTATGTTTGTTCACGCTGTATAAGTCGGCGCACAGAACCACAAGCAAAGGCTGATGAACGCGCTTTCCCGGTGCGCCTTTGGCTTTATGTTCCCTCATACGGGTTCGGTCGCCTCATGGCTCCCATGCATAGTTGGCTCGACCGCAAGATAGGCAAAGCAAGCTATGCGCTGCACGGGGGCGGCGGACATGGCGGACGCGACCGCATAGCCCTTTACTTTCGCTGTCCGCATGATGCCTCTGCCTTTGCCGAGGCTTTCCCCGGTCTGAAAGTGGCAGACGGAACCATTTTGCCCGGTTACTATTCCCCCTAACCGAATGAGGTGCCGCCGTCGTGTAGCGCCGAAGCTTCGGGCTACGATGGGCGAAACTCCGGGGAGGCTGGCTTACAGCGGTACGCGGACGGAGGGGGCCTCTTTTCGTAGCCCGGTGAGCGCAAAATCAGGGGCGTGTCGATACATTTCCTCGGCAAGCAGTCGTACCTCTCCGCGTCTGAGACTGGGAAGCGCATCCGGGCGGGCAAACATATCGTTGCGTCCTAGTACTGACAGGACACCTTCCAAATCTTTGCGTGCAGCGGGAAGCATTACGTCGATGGTGCGCCGGGCAGGTTGAAAGGTTTCCGTTGGCAATCCGTTTGAAAGAACAATTTCGTGGTCTTCGGTTAGTATATGGAAGTACTCAATATCTGATGTTGGTTCTTCGGTTTCTGCGTAAGTGCCGACAAGGTGCTTGGCTGCTGCAAAAACCCGGGGTTCTCCGAAGAACAATTCGGCTCGTGTGCCTTCGAGCACGACGCGATGCTGTGGTGAAACGTAAAGGTCGGTTGTGGGAAGCGCCGCTCCGAAAGCGTCAGCCGGGATACGGATCGGCGCAAGGTTCGGGTTGTCGCGCAAATTGCAAAGGGAAATGGTGCTCTTGCTGACCCACATGATTTGGCATGCCTCCCCGAGGTCGTTTAGAACATAGTCACCCGCCGAGAGGGTTTCGACTGATCGACGACCAGATGGGGTTTCAATCATCGTACCGGCACAAAAGCAGGGGTAGAACGGCGGCGGATTTGTATTGAGCGCGTCGAGCGGAATAGCTCCATTTCCGATACCATTCATTTGAGCCAGCGTAGCTGTCCCATCTGTTACAAAGAAGTATTCCCGGGTCTGGTTTCCCATGGCTACTGTGATTAGTGCGACCTGCTTGCCTTCGAGGACGTCTGGAACTTGCGGGCTGCCCACAGGAAACTTGCCAACAAGTTTTAGCGAGAAGTTGTAGGTCACCCCGTTGATAATGATCTGTGTATCCGGGTCGACCATCCCACCATTGCTATCTAGCAAGAGGTCACCGGTGCCGCCATTGTCGGTGAAGGTGATTGTGGTCGTCGGCGCCTGGTTTGTGCCGATCGGGTTTAGCACGGCGTTGTTGGCCGTGATGGAATCCTGACGAGCAAAAAAGCTGATCGTTGTCATAGTGATTTCTCTGCTTTGCCAGACTAGTGGACTGCTACCACCGAATGGTCTTAATTGAACCTTATTGCATAAGGGGCCTCGGGTCCATCGGGACGATGCTTTTCGGCGGTTGGGGACAGTACTCCAAGGCGCGCACCATCTTTCGATCAAAATGTTGGCTTCGGGCAGAGACTGACCAATCTGCGCGGGGACGAACCTTGCAAGAAATTCTGATATGGTCCACGCGGCGAGAATGAACATGGCGCAACGACTCAGTCACGTCGAAACCATCCCGCACCAAGACGCTGCCAAACGGGCATTGAACTAGATGGCCCGCACCTAGGCGATGCAACTGGAGGCCTTAAAGCGATACCGCACCGGAGGGCAACAAAGGGTCACTGTGGAACACGTCACGGTCAACGCGGGCGGTCAGGCGATTGTTGGAGCGGTGACGCATGGGGGAGGGGGTGGTCAATGAAAACCAACGACAACCCCATGCGCCCGAGTGGTTTGTGTGACATGCACTCCGTTTGCTCCTTGGCAAACTGGCCCCAGAATACCCCTATGTTGTTAGTCTGGGACGCCCTGCACCCGACAATCAAACTGTCCGCCTTTGATGTTATCGTTATAAAACCGTCCTAGCGAAGAAGCAGATCGCCATTCGGAAACTGTCTCCGGATCAACTGCGCAGTAGTGATAGAATGTGCCTGTCAAATCAACCAACAGATAGGAACGCGCTTCGTCAAAGCACAAACGCTTAACTAAGCTCGACGGTTTGGTGGGCGCGCAATCGAACGTATGCAGCGATACCCTACCTTGATACTTCACATCAACCGTTTCCGCCTTTGCAAACCCTACCACGAGAAAAGTAAGCGCGGATATCATCGTAAGTGCTTGGCGCATTCTCATTGAAATCTCCACAATTGCTAGGTGACGTAGGTTGATGGCCAGTTTCGCCACCATAGCCTGTGAGTCAACAAACAGGGGAAGACACCAAGTGAAAAACTCCCATCATGCTTTCCACCTACAAGAAGCCCCCCGATGTAGCGCGACTTCAAAGCGAAGTGGTGAGGGATGCAAAGGCCCAGCCGTGAGAGGGTGGACAGTATGTCGGATGCATGGCGCACGGGGAGGCGCACCCGACGGAAAGAGCAACGGGATGTGGCGGCACGGAGGCCGCACAAAGGAAAACGACACCTTCTGCAAGTTGACGCAAGCGTTAACGGGCTGGACGAAGGCTGTTGCCGCATACGATTAGGGGGGATGCTCAATCCTTGGCCGCAGCCGACACAGGACCGGAGGTTGCTGCAAAATTTGCTTGTCCACAAAATGGAGCTTCTGGGCCGGGGGGGGGGGGGGGGGGGGGGGGGGGGGGGGGGGGGGGGGGGGGGGGGGGGGGGGGGGGGGGGGGGGGGGGGGGGGGGGGGGGGGGGGGGGGGGGGGGGGGGGGGGGGGTATTCGATCCTTCCCTGCGACACCACGAAGGACCGGGGTGGATTGCCCATCCATCATAAACGGGACCAAAAAAGGTTCGGCCAATCGACGCCATGTGCCACATCGCCAAGCGTTTTCAGGTGGTGGGGTGTGATGTGGGGTATACCCCGAAAAACGCTAAATTAGTCAATAAAATCAATGGTCATTGGCGGAGTGGAAGGGATTCGAACCCTCGAGACGTTGCCGTCTGCACCCTTAGCAGGGGTGTGCCTTCGACCACTCGGCCACCACTCCACTGACCCGTTTAAAGAGGCGGCGCGGCGGNCTGCACCCTTAGCAGGGGTGTGCCTTCGACCACTCGGCCACCACTCCACTGACCCGTTTAAAGAGGCGGCGCGGCGGGGGCAAGGGGCTGTGTCGAAATATTCTGTGGCGCTCTGTCGGGCGGCCGTTCTGGTCAGGGCTGTTCCATCGCGGCGCGCCATTCGGCCAGAAAGCGGCTGCGCGACATCGGGTCCAGATTGGCCAGCAACCCCGGGTCCAGCCGGATCGGGCGCAGGTGCGGGTTGCGGTCAAAGGCCGCCCCTTCGACAGTCACCAGCCCGTCACCGCTGGCAATAAGCGCCTGACCATCGGCCGACAGCATGTAGCGCAGAAAATCGGTCGCGGCTCCCGGCGCGGCAGCGGTTTGCGGGACCAAAGCGGTGCGCAGCAGCGTCAGCGTGAAATCCTCCAGCTCCACAACGGTGACACGGTCCACATCCGCGCTTCCGGCATAGATCCCAAGCACGTTATAGCCCACCAGCAGGCGGCCTTCGCTCACAGCCTCGATCATATCGACCGAACAGCAGAACAGCTGCGCGTCCAGCCGCCCCATCACCTCGGCCAGCCGCCAGAAAGTATCGGACAACCGCGCATCCTGCGCCGCGAACAGATAGCCCACGCCCGAAACCGCCGGGTCATAGGTGCCCACGCGCCCGCGGAAGCGGTCCGGATTGTCACGCAACAGCGCAATCAGCTCGCGCCGGGTGCGCGGCACCGGCTCCCCCGGCAGCAGGGCCTGATCCGACAGGATCAGCACCACAGGCTCCTGCGCCACCGACACCAGCAGATTGCGCCAGCGGGCCCAGGACGGGTGGCCCGCAATCAGATCTTCGGGCAGCGGCAAGGCAAAGCCGTCATTGGCCAGCTTGACCTGCAGATCCATCGCCGATGAGATTACCAGATCAAACGCCGCCGCGTCTTCGGCGATGGCGCGGTGGACCTGTTGGCTGGTTGCCATCACATAGGTCAGCCCCAGTCCGGGATTGCGCGCCAGATAGCCGGTGATCACCGGCGCCAGCACCGCGATATCGGTGGTCGACAACACCGACAGCACCCGCTGCGGATCGGCGGGGCCAAACACCTGTGTCGCCTCGACCTCAAAGGCCAGGGTTTCGGCGGCGCTGAAGATCAGGCCGCAGATCAGGCCAGTGGCAAACAGAATTCCGCGCATGCGCCGCCCCCCTGCCGGGCGCGCAGGCGGAAGGTGCCCCCCATCGCGCCGGCTGCTTCTTCGACAATGGTCAGGCCCAGACCCGACCCCATCACATCACCCACATTGTCACCGCGACGGAACCGGCGCAGCAGGCGGTCCGGCTCTGTGCCGCCCAGCCCCCTGCCCCGGTCCGCCACGGTGACCACCGCCATCGGCCCCTCGGCCAGCGCCGACACCTCGACCACCGAATCCGGTGGTGAATACTTGATCGCATTGTCCAGGATGTTGCGCAAAGCCGCCTCGATCAGCACCGCATCGCCCTCGCAGGTCAGCACCGCGGGAATGGTCAGCACCAGATCCATATCCTTCATCCCCGCCGCCGGGGCCAGGCGCGCAGCCACCGCCCGCGTCATCGCCGCCAGATCCAGCTTGGCCCAATCCGCCTGATCGGCACGGTAGAGCACGGTGGCATGGTCCAGCAACTGCCCGGCCGAGCGCGCCGCATCATCGGCCGACCGGATCAGCCCGCGCAGCCGCGCGCGCGTGTCTTCCTCGCTCGACTGGCGCAGCGCCAGTTCGGCCTCGTTGCGCATCACCGCCAGGGGGGTGCGGATGTGGTGTGCGGCCTCGGCAATAAAGGTCTCGGTCTGGCTCAGCGTGCCGCGCAGCCGCCCGATGAAACTGTTCAGCGCGGTGACAAAGGGCTGCAATTCACGCGGGGCCGGGTGGCGCACCGGGCGCAGATCGCGGGGGCCGCGCCGCCCCACCGCCTCGGCCAGCAGATCGATCGGGCGGGTCAGGCTGCGCGCGACCAAGAGCGCCAGCGGAATTGCCGCCAGAAACACTGCCAGCCCCAGAGCTGCTGCCTGCAGCCCCAGCCGTGCGGCAATCGCCTCCTGCCCCTCGCGCGTCTGGCCCAGCAGCACCAGCGCCGGTGCGGCCCGGCCATCCACCCGCAGCGACCTTGCCACCGCCGCCACCCGGATCTGCGCCTCGCGGAACGGCACGGTATAGAACACCGGGGTCAGGGCCGTGGGCAACCGGCCCGGCAAAGGCAGATCGCCATATCCCGTCACCGTCAACCCGCCGATGTCGACCCGGTAGAAGATGCGCTCCTCTCCCATCGCGGCCAGCATCGACAGGGTCGCGGGCTGCATGTCGATCACAACGCCCCCTTCTTCGGCGCGCATTTCTTCCGCCATGCCCTGTGCCGCCGCGCCCAGCACCGCATCCAATGTTGCTTGCGACGCGCGACCGGCCCCGACCTGCACCGCCAGCGACAACACCAGCGCCAGCACCGCCGCCAGCACCAGCAGTTGCACCACCAGCCTGCGGCGCAGCGACGGGGCCCGCAGCACCTTTTCCCGCCCGCTGTCGCGACCCGGCACGCCTCAACCGTCGGTCAGGCGGTAGCCAAGGCCCCGCACGGTTTCGATCCGGGCCTCACTGCCCGCCAGTTTCTTGCGCAAGCGGCCCACATAGACCTCGATCGCATTGTCGGTCACCGGTTCCGAGAATGAAAACAGCCGGTCGCACAGATGCTCTTTCGACAGGATACGCCCCGGCGCATTCAGGAACAATTCCAGCAACCGCACCTCGCGCGATCGCAGATCCCGCGATTCGCCGGCAATGACCACAGTGGCCGCCAGCGGGTCGAAACTCAGGTCGCCAAATCGGCGAAAGGTCTGCACCGACCCGCCCTTGCGCCGCAACACCGCCCGGCACCGCGCTTCCAGCTCGGCAAAATCGAACGGCTTGGTGATGTAATCATCCGCCCCGGTGTCCAGCGCATCCACCCGGTCACTGACCGCAGACCGCGCCGTCATCACGATCACCGGGGTCTGTCTTTCCGCCCGGCGGTGCCGCGCCAGAAAATCCCGCCCGTCCCCATCCGGCAGCATGATATCCAGCAATATCAGATCGTAAGACGCCGACAGCAGAAATTCCTCCGCCTCGGCCAATGTGCCGGCATGGTCCACGCCATGCCCTTCCAGCCCCAGCCGCGCCGCGACCGATGCGGCCAGATCTGCATTGTCTTCGACCAGCAGGAACCGCACAGCACCCCCGTTTGCCTGTTCTCACCCTGCACAGAAAATTTGCGCATGACAGGTTCGTGTCAGCTTTCCAGCTTTGTGTATGTCCTGCAAGACCCGTGCGTCACGAGGAAAACACGGGCTGCCTGACATCTTGAGTCTCGGGAGGACTTACATGCGACTAACCATCAAGACGCTGGCTCTCAGCGCAACCGCCGTCATTGGCATCACCACATCGGCGATGGCCACCGAATGCATCGCGCCCGCCAACCCCGGCGGCGGCTGGGACTTCACCTGCCGCCAGATCGCGAACATCATGCAGGAAACCGGCCTGTCGCCGAACATGGTGCAAGTCACCAACATGGCCGGCGCCGGTGGCGGCATCGCCTATACCCATGTCGTCGGCCAGCGCAACGCCGATCCCAATACCTTCGTTGCCGCCTCTTCGGCCACCACCACCCGTCTGGCTCAGAACGCCTTTGGCGGCATGACCGCTGATCAGGTCCGCTGGGTCGGCACCATCGGCGGTGATCCGGGTGTGATCGTTGTGGCCAAGGACAGCCCGCTGCAAACCATCAACGATCTGGTCGAGGCGGTGAAGGCCGATCCGTCCAAGGTCGCTTTTGCCGGTGGCTCGGCAGTGGGCGGCTTTGACCACCTCAAGGTGCTGATGCTGCTCGACCGCGCCGGGTTCGGCGATGCGCGTGCGGTGAAATACATCGGTCTTGACGGCGGCGCGGATGCCATCACCCAGACCGTGGGCGGCTTCACGCAAGCCATGACCGGCGACATCTCGGAAATCCAGGGCTTCATCCGTTCGGGCGACGTGCGCGCTCTGGCGGTCCTGTCAGATGAGCGCGTGGCCGGATTCGAAGACATCCCGACCGCGAAAGAGCAGGGCATCGACATGGTCGCGATGAACTGGCGCGGCATCTATGTGCCAAAGGGCATTTCCGATGAGGATTACGCCAAATGGACCGACACCCTGCAAAAGGTGGCCGATTCCGAGCAATGGCAGAAGGTGATGACCGAAAACGGTCTGGCCCCCTATACCCTGATCGGTGCCGAGTTCGAGACGTTCATCAACGAAAACATTGCTGAAATCACCGAAATTTCCAAAGAAATCGGGCTGATCCAATGATGCGCGCCGACCGCATCTTTGGTGTGGTCATGATGATCGTGGCGCTGGGGTATATCCTCAGCGCCATGACCATCCAGACCTCGTTCCTGTCCGACCCGGTGGGGCCGCGTGTGTTTCCCTATATGGTCGCAGGCGTTGTGATGATCTCCTGTCTGGTCATGATCCTGCGCCCCGACCCCGAGGTGCACTGGCCCGTCGGCGGCATGCTGTTGCAGATGATCTTGGCCCTCGCCGTTCTGCTGGGCTATGCCATGCTGATTCAGCCTTTGGGCTTCATCATCCCCACCGTGATCGCCGCAGGCATCCTGTCCTGGCAGATCAACCCCCGACCGGTTCCGGCGGCATTGTCCGGCCTTGGCCTTGGCATCGGGCTGTTCGTGCTGTTCAAATTCATCCTCGGGCTGGGTCTGCAAGGCCTTCCCCGCGCCCTGATGGGCTGACCCAGAGGACCACACCCCATGGATATTTTCGCAAATCTGGCGATGGGCTTCGGCATCGCCCTGACCCCCTATACGCTGATGCTGGCGCTGATCGGCTGCTTTGTCGGCACCATCATCGGTGCCCTGCCCGGCCTTGGTCCATCAAACGGCGTGGCACTGCTGATCCCGATCTCGTTCTCGATGGGCCTCTCGGCGATCCCGGCGCTGGTGCTGCTCACCTCGGTCTACTACGGCGCGATGTATGGCGGGCGGATCAGTTCGATCCTGCTGAACATTCCGGGTGACGAGCCTGCGATGATGACCACGCTGGACGGCTATCCGATGGCCAAACAGGGCTTTGCGTCGGATGCTCTGGTGATCTCGGGTGTGGCGTCGTTTGTCGGTGCCTTTCTTGCCACCATCGGCCTGATGTTCCTGTCGCCGATGCTGGCGCAGGTCGCGTTCAAGTTCGGCCCTGCCGAATACTTCGCGCTGTACATGCTCGCGTTCTGCACCCTTGGCGGCATCGGGTCAAACAATCAGGCCAAGGCAGCGCTTGCCGCCGCCATCGGTCTGGGCATCTCGATGATCGGGCTGGACAAGACCACCGGCATGCCACGCTTCACCTTCGGCGAGATGCACCTGATGGACGGGGTTGATTTCCTTGTCGCCATCGTCGGGCTGTTTGCCGTGGCCGAAGTGTTCCACTTCATCGAAACCCATGGCAAGGACAGCGCCATCGGCGTCAAGCTGGGCAAGATCACCGTGAACTGGGCCAAGCTCTGGTCCACCCGCTATGCCATGCTGCGCGGGTCGGGCATCGGCTTTGTCGCCGGCATCCTGCCGGGGGCTGGCGCGTCACTGGGGTCGTTCCTCGCCTATATGACCGAAAAATCGTCGGCCAAGGACAAATCCACCTTCGGCAAGGGCAACCCCAACGGCGTGGCCGCGCCCGAGGCGGGCAACAACGCCGCCGCCGGTGGCGCGCTGATCCCCATGCTGACTCTGGGTGTGCCGGGGTCCGGCACCACCGCCGTTCTGCTGGCGCTGCTGCTCACGCTCAACATCACCCCCGGCCCGCTGCTGTTCACCGAACGGCCCGAGGTGGTGTGGTCGCTGATCGCATCATTGCTGATCGCCAACTTCATGCTGCTGATCCTGAACGTTCCGATGGTGAAGGTGTTTGTGAAAATCCTGCAGGTGCCAAGCTGGGTGCTTCTGCCGGGTGTGACGATGATCGCCTTTGTCGGCATCTACTCGCTGACCGGATCGTCCTTCGACATGATGCTGATGGTGGCCTTCGGGGTCATGGGCTGGCTGTTCCGCAAGCTGGATATCCCGACCGTGCCCGTGATCCTCGGCATCCTCTTGGGCAACGCGATGGAAGACAACATGCGCCGCGCCATGGTGCTGTCGGATGGCGACTGGACCTATCTGTTCTCGTCCCCCATCGCCATCGGGCTGTGGATCGCCGCTGTTGTCGGCTTTGTGGCGCCGATGTTCCTGCGTGGGGTCTTGAAGAAGCCGCCGCAGCCGTCCACAGACATCGGCATCCCGGATTAAGGATCAGACCCATGCCCACCCGCGTTCTTGTGCCTTCGGGCGTCCTCGGCCTTGGCTTCGACCGGACCGCACTGGCGCGCGGGGTGGCCATGCGCCCCGACATCATCGCAATCGACGGGGGGTCCACAGACAGTGGGCCCTTCAGCCTTGGCGCGGGCCAGTCGAAATACGCCCGCGCCGCCACCAAATCCGAATGGCGCGATCTGATGCTGGCGCGGGCAACCGCTGGCGTGCCGCTGGTCATCGGCACCGCAGGCACCTGTGGCGCGGATGCGACGGTGGACTGGATGTTCGACATCACCGTGGAGCTGGCGCGCGAGCTGGGCCAGACCCTGCGCATCGCCCGGCTTTATTCAAGCCAATCGCCGGATACCGTAACCACCGCTCTGGCACAGGGCCAGATCACCCCCCTCTCCCCCGCCCCCGAAATCTCTGCCGAAACCCTTGCGAGCATGACCAACATCGTCGCCCTCGCCGGGGCCGAACAGATGCAGGCCGCCCTGCAAACCGGGGCCGATATCGTCATCGCCGGCCGCACCACCGACACCGCCACCATCGCAGCCTTGCCACTGCTGCGCGGCGACCATCCGGGTGGCGCATGGCACGGCGCCAAGATCGCCGAATGTGGCGCGCTGTGCTCCACCAACCCCACCTCGGGCGTGATCGTGGTCGATTTTGACGAAACCGGCTTCACGGTCGAGGCGATGCATGAAACTGCCCTGTGCACGCCGCATTCCGTTTCCGCCCACATGCTTTACGAAAACACCGACCCCTTCATCCTCTATGAACCCGGCGGCCACCTTGACGTGACGCGCGCCCGCTACACCGCGCTGGACGCCCGCCGCGTGCGGGTCGAAGGATCAGAGTGGGTGCCCGGCCGCTACACGGTCAAGCTTGAGGGCGCGCGGATCGCGGGGTACCAGACCACCATCCTCGCCATCCTGCGCGGGCAGCATTACGCCAGCCACGCGCGGGAATGGGTGGCCAAACTCACCACCTTCCTGGCCGACACCATCAGCCGCCGCATGGACCTTGCGCCAGACAGCTACGCCCTCGACTTCCGCCTGATCGGCGTCGATGGCGCTTTGGGCGGCCTGGAAAACCGCGAAGGTTCACCGGTCGAGGTTGGCGTGCTTGGCATCGTCACCGCCCCCACGCAAGCCATTGCCGCCGAAATCGGCAAGCTGATCAACCCCTTCGTGCTGCATTACCCGCTGACCGAGAATGAAGAACTGCCCACCTTCGCCTTCCCCTATTCCCCCGCCACCACCGACCGCGGCGCGCTGTATGAATTCGCGCTGAACCATGTGATGGAACTGGCCGACCCGATGTCCGCCTTCCGACTGACCGTGACGGAGGTCGGCGCATGAAAACTCTTGGTCAGCAAGTCCTCAAGGTCCGCTCGAAAAACGCTGGTCCCTTCTGGGTCACCATCGACATTTTCTGCGGCACGGCGCAGGCTTACGCGGCGATCCTCCCACGGCTGCACACCGCAGTTGTGGCCCGCCTCTACGGCACGCCGGAACAACTGGTGAAACGCTTCGACATCGCCGATCTGTACGTCATCAAATTCTCGATCCCCCGCCCGGTGGTCCAAGGCTCGGCGGCAGACCGCGACATGCATGGCGCGCAATGGGCGCATCTGCTGGATGAGATGTTGTTGTGACCTTTCTGACCAGACCGCGCCTGCTGACCTTTGCCATCGCCATCACAGGGGCCGCTTTGTTCCTGTTGCTGCAGCTGCCGCTCGCCCTGCTGCTCGGCCCGATGGCCGCCTGCCTCGTGGCGGCGCTTCTGGGCGCAAAGATGCAGGATGCGGGCACGCTTGGCACCTTCATGCGTACCTTTCTGGGGGTGGCCGTCGGGTCTTCCATTACGCCTGAAACCATCGGCCACCTGCCCGATTTCGCTCTGTCCTTGCTGTTCGTGCCGCTGTTCATCGCGGTGATCGGCGCGGTTGGCTACCCGCTGTTTCGCTATGTCTTCGGCTTCAACCACCCCACCGCCTGGTATGCCGCCATGCCCGGCGGCTTGCAGGACATGCTGGTGTTCGGCGAAGAAGCAGGCGGCGACGTGCGCGCGCTCTCGCTGATCCATGCCACCCGCGTACTGGTCATCGTTACCGCAGCACCCCTGATCATGACGCTGTACTGGGGCATCGACCTGACACAGCCGCCCGGCAAACCGGCGCTGGAAACCGACCCGGTGCAGATCGCCCTGATGATCTTTGCCTGCTTTGCCGGCTGGAAGATTGCCGAGCGTGTCGGCCTGTTCGGTGCCTCGATCCTCGGTCCGATGATCCTGACCGGCGCGCTGTCGCTGGGCGGCATCATCACCACCCGCCCGCCGGCCGAAATCATCTGGGCCGCGCAGTTCTTCATCGGCATCGCGGTCGGGGTGAAATACTCCGGCATCACTTGGAAGGAGTTGCGGATCGACGTGGGCGCAGGCGTGGTCTACGCCCTGATGCTCGCTGCGATTTCGCTGGCGTTCTTTGAGGTGATCTACCTCGCGGGCTTCGCCCCCGCGCTGGATGCGTTCCTTGCCTTCCTGCCCGGTGGGCAGGCCGAAATGGTGGTCATCGCCATCATCGCAGGGGCCGATCTGGCCTATGTGGTCAGCCACCACCTGCTGCGCATCATCCTGGTGATCATGCTCGCCCCCATCGTGGCGCGCCTCTTCCGTTAGCCCGGCACCTCATCCGCCACCACCGCCACACAGTCCCCCGGCTTCACCAGCCCCGGAAAGTGCCGCGCAGTGAACAGCCCGCCCCGGCGCAGACGCACTTCCACCGGCGCGGTTCCGGTGCGGCCTGTTGGATAGATCAGCGCAATCACCTGCCCCGCCGCTACCCGGTCGCCCAGATCGGCGGTAAACCGGATCAGCCCGCCGTCTTCGGCAAAGGCAAAGCAATCCCCGTCCGGCATATCCAGCCATTGCGTCGGACGGTCGGCCACCGCGCCCCGCACTATCCCCGCTGCGATCAGCAGGTTGCGCAGGCCAACTACCGCAATCCCCACCGTGCGGGCAGAAGCCGTCCCGCCACCGCCCAGTTCGGTGGTGACAAACACCTTTCCCATCTCCTCGGCGGCGGTGTCATACATGCCCACCGCATCAATCTCCAGCATCCGCACCGAATACGGGGCACCAAAGGCCCGCACGAGGCGGAACGCCTCGGCCTCCTGCGCCTTGTCAGGCAGCACATGGGCGGCGCAGAACGGCAGGAAATCCAGTGTCTTGCCGCCCGAATGAAAATCCATCACCACATCGGCCATCGGCAGAAGCACACGCTGGAAGTAGTCGGCGATCTTTTCAGTCACCGACCCGTCAGGACGGCCCGGAAAGCTGCGGTTCAGGTTGCCCCGGTCAATCGGCGATGTCCGCGTGCCCGCCGCAAACGCAGGCTGGTTCATTGCAGGCACAATGATCACCCGGCCCGTCACCTGATCGAGGCTCAGCCCCCGCGCCAGATCGAACAGCGCCACCGGTCCCTCATACTCATCGCCATGATTGCCCCCGGTCAGCAGCGCCGTCGGCCCTGCCCCGTTCTTGACCACACAGACCGGAATCATAACCGACCCCCAGGCCGCATCGTCCCGGCTGTAGGGCAGGCGCAGGAAGCCGTGCTGCACACCATCTGCGTCAAAATCCACCGATGCCGTGATGGGAGAGTCGCGCATCGCCTACCCCTTCACAAACAGCTGGCGCGGCACGTCTGCCAGACATTCAACGCCCGTCTCGGTGATCAGAATGCTTTCGGTGATCTCCAGCCCCATATCTTCCAGCCACAGCCCGGTCATGAAATGAAAGGTCATGCCTTCCTGCAACACCGTGTGGTCGCCCCGGCGCAAAGACATGGTACGCTCGCCCCAGTCTGGCGGGTAACTTACGCCAATGCCGTATCCGGTGCGGCTGTCCTTCTGAAAGCCAAAGCGGGCGAGGGTGTCAAAGAACCCAGCCGCAATATCCTCACAGGTGTTGCCCGGCTTTGCTGCCGCAAGGCCAGCCGCCATGCCTTCAAGAACCGCCTCTTCGGCGCGCAGAAAGGCATCCGTCGGCTTGCCCAGAAACAACGTGCGCGACAGCGGCACATGATAGCGGTTCACACAGCCCGCGATTTCAAAAAACGTGCCTTCGCCGGATTTCAGCGGGCTGTCATCCCAAGTCAGATGCGGGGCGGCGGCATCGGCACCCGATGGCAACATCGGCACAATCGCCGGATAATCGCCGCCGATCCCCGGCACACCGCGCAAAGACGCGTCATAGATTTCCGCCACCAGATCGCATTTGCGCATGCCGGGTTCGGCCACATCAACAATCCGCCGATGCATTTCAGACACGATCTTAGCTGCATCCCGCATGTAACTGATTTCACGCGCTGATTTAACCGCGCGCTGCCAGTTTACCAAGCCGGTCGCATCCACCAGATCTGCTTTCCCCAAACCTGTCAGCAAACTCCGGTAAGCGGCTGCCGTAAAATAGTAATTGTCCATCTCGACCCCAATCCGGCCCCGCGCCAGACCGCGCGCGGTCAGTTGCGCCGAAAGATCGTCCATCGGGTGGCGTTCGGTCGATTGTACATAGTGGTCGGCATAGGCCAGCATGTCGTCGGGCTCCAGCCAGGCCGTGCGTCGCGCCCCCTCGCGGTCCATGCCCCGGCCCCACCAGAACACCGCCCCTTCCAGCGGCACCACCACGCCCTGATGCACATAGAACGACCAGCCGTCATAGCCGGTCAGCCAGTTCATGTTGCTGGGGTCTGACACGATCAGACAATCCAGCCCCCGTGCCGACATATCGCGCCGCACCCGCGCCAGACGGGCGGCAAACTCTTCGCGTTCAAATTTCAGCTTCGGCGTGATCATCGGCCCCTCACACATGCGTATGCGCAAGGCTTGCGCCCGTTTCCCGGTCCGTCAAGCCCCCGCGCTTGCGCCCCGTGCCGCGATGGTGTTCGTTGGCGGCCAAAAGGGGCCTGACCATGCGGCTGGATGCCATCGACCTGAAGATCCTTGATGCCGTGCAGCGTGACGGCCGCATCACCAAGCTGCGGCTGGCCGAGACGGCGGGCCTGTCGCCTACCCCGGTCTGGCTGCGCCTGCGCAAGCTGGAGCAATCCGGCCTGATCGCGGGCTACCACGCCCGCCTTGCCCCGCGCAAAGTCATGCCCTTTGCCGCCGTAATCATGGAAATCACCCTGTCCAACCACCGTCAGGCCGATTTTGACCGGTTTGAGCGCGCGGTGAAAACTGCGCCGCAGGTGGTGGCGATCTGGTCGGTCGGGGGCAAGGTGGATTACTTTTTGAAAATCCTGACCCCGGATATCGAGGCGTATCAAACCCTTGTCGATGACTGGCTTGCCACTGACATCGGGATCGAACGCTATTTCACCTATGTCGTGACCCGCACGGTGAAGGACGACCCCGATTTCCCGCTTGCCCTGCTGGGATAGAGACTTTCTCTGAATATTACCGCCCAAACAGACCAGACACTTCGCCAAACCCGAATGTTTGGTCCCCTCCTTCGCCCCCCACCTGCCATGCTGCGCGCAACACAAAGGACACAGCATGACCGACCGCGCCAATGACCTGACCGCCTGGGATCGCGACCATTTCTTCCACCCCTCTACCCCCGCAGGCCAGCACGCGCGCGGCGATACCCCGCGCCGTCAGATTGTGGGCGGCGACGGGGTGCATATCATTGATTCGACAGGAAAACGCAGCCTTGATGCTTTTGGCGGGCTCTACTGCGTCAACGTAGGCTACGGCCGCACCGAGATTGCCGATGCCATGGCCGCACAGGCGCACGCGCTGGCCTATTACCACGCCTATGCCGGGCACAGCACCGAGGCCAGCATCACGCTGTCCCGCATGATCATCGAACGCGCGCCTGCCAATATGAGCCGGGTTTACTTCGGCCTGTCGGGGTCTGATGCGAATGAGACCAACATCAAACTTGTCTGGTATTACAACAACATCCTTGGCCGGCCCGAGAAGAAAAAGATCATCAGTCGCTGGCGCGGCTATCACGGGTCGGGCGTGATGACCGGCAGCCTGACCGGCTTGCAGGTCTTCCACGACCATTTCGACCTGCCGCGTGCGCCCATCCTGCACACAGATGCCCCCTATTACTTCCGCCGCGATGACCTTGACCTTACCGAGGCGCAGTTCACCGCCCGCTGTGCGCAGCGGCTGGAAGACATGATCCTGACCGAAGGCCCCGACACGATCGCGGCCTTCTGGGCCGAACCGGTGCTGGGCACCGGGGGCATCGTGCCGCCACCGGCAGGCTACTGGCCCGCCATTCAGGCGGTGCTGGTGAAATACGATATCCTGCTGGTCGCGGATGAGGTTGTTACCGGCTTTGGCCGTCTGGGCACGATGTTCGGGTCAGACCATTACGGCATGACGCCCGATCTGATCACCATCGCCAAGGGCCTGACCTCGGCCTACGCGCCGCTGTCTGGCTCCATCGTGTCGGACAAGATCTGGCAGGTCATCGTCGACGGGGCCGACCGGATGGGCCCGATGGGCCATGGCTGGACGTATTCCGCCCACCCGGTCTGCGCCGCCGCCGGGGTGGCGAACCTGAAGCTGATCGACGATCTGGGTCTGGTCGAAAATGCAAGGACAACCGGGGCGTATCTGCGGCAAGGTTTGCAAGACGCGCTTGGCACACACCCCAATGTCGGTGATGTCCGGGGCGAAGGCATGCTGGCCGCGGTCGAACTGGTCGCAGACCGCGACAGCCGCCGCTTCTACGACCCGGCGCAGAAAATCGGCCCCCGGATCGCCACCGCGATGCTGGAGCGTGGCGTCATCGCCCGCGCCATGCCGCAAGGCGACATCCTCGGCTTTGCCCCGCCGCTGTGCCTGACCCCGGCAGAGGCCGACACCATCATCAGCGTGACGCGGGACGCCATCACCGCCACCTTGGGCTGAACCAGACCAACGGGGCGGCTACCGGCCCCCTCCCTGTGTCAGGCCGTCACATCCTGCTTGTAGAGCCAGTCAAACCGCTTGATCGCGGCACCGGGGGCCACCACCGACCCCAGCCGCAGCCCCAGATGCGCGATGCCGCGCGCAGGGCCCGACAGGTGATACAGCCGCGCATTGGTATTGGCTGCCGCCACAATCCGGGCGCACCGCGGCAGGCGCGCGGCCTGATAGGCCGCAAGCCCCGCCGCCATACTGTCATGCGTGGCCAGACAGTCGGCCAGCACCCAGGCATCTTCCAGCGCCATGCAGGCCCCCTGCGCCAGAAACGGCAGCGTCGGGTGCGCCGCATCGCCCAAAATGACAGCCGCCCCCTGATTCTGCACTGCAAACCATTGCTTCGCCACCGGATGCCGGAACAGCCCCCACAGCCAGACATCCTCCACCTGATCCAGCCAGCCGCGCACGCGCGGGGAAAACCCCTCGAACGCCAGCTTCATGTCCATGCTGTCATCGCGGATAGTCCAGCCTTCTTCCACCCAGGCCCGCCGCTCTTCCACCGCCACGATGTTGCGCAGGGTGCCGCCGCGCAGCGGATAGCTGACCAGATGCCGCCCAGGCGCCATATGCACCTCGGCCCGGTTTTCCACGCCCGGAGTCTCTGGGATCAGCGCCCGCCACGCCACCTGATGGGTAAAGAACGGGGCCACCTTGCCGGTCAGTGCCGCCCGCAGGGTCGAATGCAAACCGTCTGCGCCGATCAGCAGATCGGTCTCCCCCGCCGCGCCTTGCGCGTTCTGCCACCGGGGCCGCGCGCCGCCAAGGTCAACGGACGCGATCTTTTGCAGCAACCGCAGCTCTACCCCGGCCTCACGCGCGCCCGCCAGCAAGAGCGCGATCAGATCGGCGCGGTGCACAAAATGATAGCCCCCCCCCGCGCCGGAAACATCCAGCCGTGTCACCAGATCACCCGACGGCCCGTCGCGCAGTTCCACCGCCAGCGCGCGGGTCGAGGCCGCCTGCAGCGCATCGCCCAAACCCAACGCACGCAGCACCGCCGCGCCATTCGGGCTGATCTGCAAGCCCGCCCCCACCTCGCGGATGGCGTCGGCCTGTTCCAGCACCACCACCTGCGCCCCGCGCAAGGCCAGCGCGCGGGCCACCGCAAGCCCGGCCACTCCGGCCCCCAGAACCGTCACGCTTTGCCCGATCAGGCTCATCCGCCCATCCTCCGTCTTCCAATGCAGAACGCCGGACCATCGGCCCGGCGTCATTCCTTCGTCGGCCCCAGACGGGCCGGCAAACTTTGCGACGGGCCTAATCCTCGCGGTGAACCTTTTCCCGACGCTCATGCTTTTCCTGCGCCTCCAGCGTCATTGTCGCAATTGGCCGCGCATCCAGCCGCTTCAGGCTGATCGGTTCGCCGGTCATCTCGCAATAGCCGAATTCGCCATTGTCGATCCGGCGCAGCGCGGCTTCGATCTTGGAAATCAGCTTGCGCTGGCGGTCGCGGGTGCGCAGTTCCAGCGCGCGGTCGGTTTCTTCCGATGCGCGGTCGGCCAGATCGGGCACGTTGCGCCCGCTTTCGGTCAGATTGCCCAAGGTTTCCGCGCTTTGATCCATCAGCTCCTGCTTCCAGGTCACCAGCTTGCGGCGGAAATACTCCAGCTGCCGGTCATTCATGAAAGGTTCGCTCTCGGCGGGACGATAATCATCCGGGAGGAAGGCTTCTGGCTTCATCGCAGCACTCTCCAGTTGGTCGGAACGCGGCGACAGGTGGGCTTCTGTCATGGCGCACTCCTGTTGGCGCAGCACCTAGCTCTTTTCGCGGCCGTTGTCACTAGCTGTTGCGAGATTTTGTGGTCACGGATAGCGTGCGCCACATCTCCCCGCAGCAATCCCCGGACGTGCAATGACCTTTTCCTCGACTGACCGCTATGTCGCCACCAAAGACCTGACCGTGGCGGTCAACGCCGCCGTCACCCTGCAACGCCCGCTGCTGGTAAAGGGTGAACCCGGCACCGGCAAGACCGAACTGGCCCGGCAGGTGGCAGAGTCGCTGGGGATGGAATTGATCGAATGGCATGTAAAATCAACGACAAAGGCCCAGCAAGGCCTTTATGAATACGATGCCGTCAGCCGGCTGCGCGACAGCCAGCTGGGCGACGCCCGCGTGCATGATGTGGCCAATTACATCCGCAAGGGAAAGTTGTGGCAAGCCTTCATCGCGCCCGCGCGGGTGGTGCTGCTGATCGACGAGGTGGACAAGGCCGATATCGAATTTCCGAACGATCTGTTGCAGGAACTCGACCGGATGGAGTTTCATGTCTACGAGACCGGCCAGACCGTGCGCGCCTTGCACCGGCCCGTGGTCATCATCACCTCGAACAATGAAAAGGAACTGCCCGACGCCTTTTTGCGCCGCTGCTTTTTCCACTACATCCGATTCCCCGATGTCGAAACCCTGCGCGCGATTGTGTCCCTGCACTTCCCGGATATCAAAGAGGCGCTGCTGACCACCGCCCTGATCCAGTTCTTTGAGATCCGCGACACGCCGGGGCTGAAGAAAAAGCCCTCGACCTCCGAAGTGCTGGACTGGCTCAAACTGCTGCTGGCCGAAGACCTGAGCGCGGAAGACCTGCGGCGTGATGCGAAATCCGCGCTGCCACGTCTGCACGGTGCGCTGTTGAAGACCGAACAGGATGTGCAGTTGTTCGAAAAGCTGGCCTTCATGGCGCGTGGCAATCGCTGAGCGCGGCACGCGGCGTGTATTTCCGAATCGGGTTGATTTGCGGGGGCTTAGCGCACCTTCTTCAGGCGACAGATCACCTTTGCCTCCGCCAGGATCACGGATATCCGGCAGATGAAACATACTGACACATCCCGTGCAACCTGCCGGGCAGATAGGGCGCCAAGGCCCCCGTTCAGCGCCATGGCTGGTACGGCGGGCGGGCGGCAGGGATCACAGGATTGACACCGCCCCGTCGCTTTGCCGACATAGGCCCCTGATCATCGGGTGCTGTCAGCGCCCTCAGGTTCCCGGTCCCGGCCATGCGCGCAAGCGCCAGACGGGAAAGGGCGGGGCTCGGGGGGGGCCCCGGACATGTTGCGGGTTTCGGCTGTCCGGTTCTGCCCGGATGGCCGGACCGGGTTGAAACCGGGGTTCTTGCCGTGCCCCCAATGCAAAGAGCTGCCTCATGCGCCTGTCCCCGCTGTTCGCAGCCCTCGCTGTCGCCTCCGCCCTTTTTGCCTGCGCACCTGCGCGCGAAACCGATGTCAGCAAGGCGGCGTTCGACCCGCCGCTGGCCCTGCCGGGCAACCTGCCCTTGCGCAGCTTTGCCCCGGCGCAAGCCACCGGGGCGTTGCGAAGCAATGCCGAAATGGCACAGGATTTTCTGGACCTGAATTTCCGCATGGAAAGTGGCCGCACCCTGCCGGTGCTGACCCGGTTCGAGGAGCCGATCACGGTGGCGCTGTCAGGCGACGTGCCCGCCACCGCGCGCAATGACCTGACCGGTCTGCTGGCCCGGCTGCGGGCCGAGGCGGGGCTGGATATCCGCCAGACCAACGCCCCCGCCGCCATCACCCTTGATTTTCAGCCCAAGGCCGCCCTGTCCCGCGCCGTACCCTCTGCCGCCTGTTTCGTGGTGCCCAATGTGACGGGGCTGGCGGATTACCGCAAGAAACGCGGCAGCGCCGCGGTGGACTGGGGCCAGCTGCCGCAGCGCACCCGGATTGCGGTCATGCTGCCGTCGGATTCCAGCCCGCAAGAGGTGCGCGATTGCCTGCACGAAGAACTGGCGCAGGCGTTGGGTCCGCTCAATGACCTGTTCCGCCTGCCCGACTCTGTGTTCAACGATGACAATTTTCACTCGGTCCTGACCGGGTTTGACATGCTGATGCTGCGGGTTCACTACGCCCCGGACCTGCGGTCGGGCATGACAGAGGCGCAGGTCGCCGCC
Organism: Pseudotabrizicola sediminis; assembly: GCF_004745575.1. GTDB lineage: Bacteria > Pseudomonadota > Alphaproteobacteria > Rhodobacterales > Rhodobacteraceae > Pseudotabrizicola > Pseudotabrizicola sediminis. The sequence goes on from NZ_RPEM01000001.1 coordinate 473,761, forward strand.
CGCCTGCCCGCGATCCTTGCCCGTCTGAACCCCGCCGGACAAAACGTCGCGGGTGGTCCCAAACAAATCAGCCCGCGCGCCTTCCTTTCGGCAACCCAGACCGCCTTTGGCACAGGGGCCGGTGCAGGCGGGCGGGCCAGCGGTGCGGCCCGCATGCTGGCCATCGCCCGCGCCGAAGGCTGGACCGATGGCCGTCTGGCCTTCAGCCATTATGCCCATGGCCGCGCCCTGACCGCCCGCGACAGTGCCGCCGCGACCGAAGCATATTCTCAGGCCGCGCAGATCTGGCGGGCGCAACCCGGCGGCCAGATCCATGCCGCCCATGTCGACATGCAGCTGGCGGCCTTTGCGCTGTCATCGGGGCAGAATGACGCCGTGCTGTTCCTGACCGCCCGCGCCATCCCCGTCGCCCGCAGCCACCAGAATGCATCCCTGTTGTCGTCGCTGCTGGCAATGCGGGCCGAAGCGCTGACCACGCTGGGCCGCGCGGCCGAGGCGCGGTCGGCGCGTCTCGACAGTCTGGCTTGGGCGCGCTATGCGTTCGGCTCAGAGGCGCAGGTGCGGGCCCGGATGTCGGATATCGCGGCACTGGCCCGGCGCGGCGGACGGGGCTAAGGCGGAACCGCCCCCCGCACAGCAGGCAAGGGGAAGCGGATGATCGTTCTGGCTGGTTTGGTCCTTGGGGCCATCTTCGGGGCCTATACTGCCCGCAAACGCGGCGGCAACCGGCTGGATATGGCACAATACGCCGCAGGCTATGCCATCGCGCTGATGCTGCTGGGCCTGTTCGTGACCATCTTCATCGAGCGCGTGCTGGCCTGATGCCCGGCGCGCGGAAAGGCTGAGCGATGTTCCTGCCGTTCTTCGACTGCCTTCGAAAAACCGGCGTGCCGGTATCCTTGCGCGAATATCTGGCCTTTCTGGAAGGCATGGCCGCCGGGCTTGCCACCTATGATGCCGACGCCTTCTATTACCTGGCCCGCACCGCAATGGTGAAGGATGAACGCCACATAGACCGGTTCGACCGCGCCTTTGCGACAAGCTTTCAGGGGCTGGAGGCGATCACGCCCGAACAGGTTCTGGACGCCATCGACCTGCCCGCCGACTGGTTGGCGCGACTTGCCGAGCGTCACCTGACGGCTGAGGAACGCGCGGAAATTCAAGCGCTTGGCGGCTTTGACGCGCTGATGGAGACGCTGAAGGCGCGGCTGGCAGAGCAAAAGGGCCGCCATCAGGGCGGCAACAAGTGGATCGGCACCGCCGGCACCAGCCCCTTCGGTGCCTATGGCTACAACCCCGAAGGGGTCCGCATCGGGCAGGACCGGTCGCGCCACCAGCGCGCGGTCAAGGTCTGGGACAAGCGCGAATTCCGCAATCTGGATGACCAGGCCGAGCTTGGCACCCGCACCATCAAGATCGCCCTGCGCAGCTTGCGCCGCTGGGCCCGCGATGGCGCGGCGCAGGAATTTGACCTGGACCGAACGATCCAGTCGACCGCGCGCAGCGGGTTTCTCGATGTGCAGACCCGGCCAGAGCGGCGCAATGCGGTCAAGGTGCTGATCTTCTTCGACATCGGCGGCAGCATGGACCCCTACGTGCGGGTGATGGAAGAGCTGTTCTCTGCCGCCCGCAGCGAATTCAAGCACCTTGTGCCGTTCTACTTCCACAATTGCCTGTACGAAGGTGTGTGGCAAGACAATGCCCGCCGCTGGGATGCACAGACGCCCACAGCCGAGGTGTTGCGCAGCTATGGCTCCGATTACCGCTGCATTTTTGTCGGCGACGCCGCCATGTCGCCCTACGAAATCCTGCACCCCGGCGGGGCCAATGAACACTGGAACCCGGAATCCGGTCAGGTCTGGCTGGAACGCGCCTGCGCCCAATGGCCGCATCACCTGTGGATCAACCCAGTGCCCGAGGCGCATTGGCAGTACACCCAATCCACCCGACTGATCTCCGGCATTTTTCAGGGCCGCATGGTGCCGATGACGATTGAGGGCCTGACCCGCGGCATCAGGCAGATCCGATGACCCTGCTGCGCCGCCATCCGGTTCTGGCCACCCTGTTCGTGCTGGCCCTGATCCTCACGCTGGTCTTTGCCGGGCGGTTTGTGGCGCAGGTGGTGTACTGGTCCGACCCCGCCCGGCAGGAACAAGAGGTCGAGGGCTGGATGACCCTGCGCTACATTGCCCGAAGCTGGCAGCTGCCGCCGCGCGATCTGTATGAGGCGGCAGGGCTGCCCGGTCCGACGCGGGGCCAGCCGATGACGCTGGAGCAACTGGCCGTAGACCGGGGCATGCCGCTGGACGCCCTGATCGCCGAGGTCGAGGCCGGTATCGACCGTCTGACCGCCGCGCGCGACGGGGCCCACGCACCGTGACCGACTGGATGCTCTCTGCCGTGCCGACCTATGGGCCATGGCTGGTGGCGCTTGTCACCTTTCTGTCCTGTGTCGGCGTGCCTGTCCCTGCGTCGATGCTGATGCTGGCCGCCGGGGGCTTTGCCGCCGCCGATGATCTGGATGTCTGGCAGGTGGCACTCGCCGCGCTGCTGGGCGCAGGGCTTGGCGACCAGACCGCCTATTGGGTGGCGCGCAAGGGCGGGGCGCCTTTTGTTGACCGCATCGCCACCGGGGCCCGTGCGCCGCTTCTTGCCCGCGCCCGCGCCCTTGTTGCTTCGCGTGGCACCATCGCGGTGTTCCTCAGCCGCTGGCTGGTCAGCCCGCTGGCCCCCTACGCCAGCCTGATCACCGGGGCAAGCCGCATGGGGTGGCTGCCCTTTACCACCGCCGCTGTCGCGGGTGAGGTGGTCTGGGTTGGCGTCTATGTCGGTGCGGGCTACACCTTTGGCGACAATCTGGAAGCGGCCACCGAATTTGCCGGATCCATCCTTGGCTTTCTGGCCGCCGGCGCCATTGCGGCGGGTCTGGGCTGGTGGCTCTGGACGCTTGCAAAACGCGGGGATTGACCCTTTCCCTTTGCCCCCTTCCGCCCCATATTCCGTACCATGATAAAGTTCCTGCCCATCCTCCTTGCCATCGGTTACGCGCTGCTGATGTGGCGGTTTTCCGTATGGCGCACGGCAAAGATGCTCGACGAACAGAGCCAGCCGCTGACCGACCCCGCCATCACCCGTTTGGCCGACCGGATGGCACGGGCGCTTGAGATCCCGACGATCAAGGTCAATGTCTTCGAGATTGACGCCGTCAACGGCCTTGCCGCCCCTGATGGCCGCATTTTCCTGACCCGTGGGTTCCTCAACCGCAAGGCGCGCGGCGAGGTCAGCGCCGAAGAACTGGCCTCGGTGATCGCGCATGAACTGGGCCATGTGGCCCTTGGCCACACCCGCCGCCGGATGATTGATTTCACCGGGCAGAATGCGGTGTTCATCATGCTGTCGGCCCTGTTGAACCGCTTCATCCCGTTCCTTGGCGTCTGGATCGCCAACCTGATCTCCACCGCGCTGATGGCCCGCATGTCGCGCCGTGACGAGTTCGAGGCCGATGCCTATGCCTCGGCGCTGCTGGTCAAGGCGGGCATCGGAACCGCGCCGCAGAAATCGCTGTTCCGCAAACTGCAGGCGCTGACCAACAACGCAGGCGCAGGCGTGCCCGCCTGGCTGCTCAGCCACCCCAAGACCGACGACCGCATCAAGGCCATCGAAGCCGCCGAAATCCGTTGGCAAGCCCGCTAGCTGCAGCGGGCAAGCCCGCTAGCTTTGGCGGTTTTACGGAACCAGCCCTGCGTCCCGCACGTTCCCCCTATGTAATGACACATATACAGGAGGCATCATGTCCGCCCCCCAGACAAACATCGACAAACAAAAACGCCGTCACCGTGGCCCGCTGCTTGGCATGATCGTGGTGGTGATCGCCGTGGGCATCGGCTTCGTGTGGTGGCTGGGGTATGAGGCTGCCGAGAGCGATCCGGTGCAGGGCGACCAGACCCAGATCGACGGCCGCACCGGCGAACAGGTCCCCCCCGGGTCTGCAGCGGACACGCCTGACCCTACGGTCGTGCGGCGTGAAGAGCAGTCGTCCCCCGGAGTACCGGCCCAGAATGTCGACCCGCAGACCCCGGCCGATATCCCGGCGGTTGACCCGATCGAGCCGGAAACATCCACGCCGTCCACCTACTAAGGCGCGCGGCGCGGCGGATATCCGTTCAGATATCACAGGCGCGGCAGACCGGTTTCAGCGGGTTACCGCGTACAGCGCTTTGGCCAGCCGGTTCAGCCGCGACCGCTTCAACAGCGATTTGCGGCTGAATGCCTGACCCGCCAACCGGCAGGCGGTGGCATGCACATCCGCCACCACCTGCGACACGGTGTCCGGGTTGCGCGACCACAGCTCCCACAGGAACCCATCCGGATCGCGGCGGTCCACCCCCTCTTCCGCCAGCAGATGGCGCGGGAAATCCATGGCATTGAAGGTGACGATGCAATCGGCCGATCCGCCGATCGCCACTGCCAGCACATGCACATCATCAGGGTCGGGCAGCATCAGCCGCGCCTCGATATCGGGCCGTTCCCGCAGCATCGCCTCTGGGAATTTCGCCCGCAGCAGCGCCGCCTCGCCTTCGGCAATCATCTGTTGGGCCGGACCCAGCTTGGCTGTCGCTCGCACCCATTCGCGCAGGATGCGTTCCGACACCAAGGGATCATACAGCCCGGCCGCCGCACAGCCCAACAGGATCTCGCGCAGCACCGTGGGATAGATCACGCAGGCATCCAGAACCGCCCTCATGCCGGACGCTCATCGCGCAGGATCGCATTTGCCCGAAGGTGTAGGGCGGGGTTCACCCCGCCATGCCATGACCTGCCGCAAGCGAGGGGAGCCTGCCTCCGGCCAGACATCAGCCATCCAGCCGGAAGGTCAGCGCCTTCAGATAGCCCGATTCCGCCAGTTGCGGCAGCATCGGGTGGTCCGGCCCGGCAAACCCGGTGTGGATCAGCTGCGCGCGGCGCCCGCCACGCCCGATGCCGCGCCCCGAAGCGTTGCGGAACGACGCCAGATCAGCGGCATGTGAACAGGAACACAGCACCAGATAGCCGCCCGGGGCCACCAGCGGGGCCGCCAGCCGCGCCACCCGTTCATAGGCGCGCAACCCCGCCTCCAGCGCAGGTTTTGCTGGCGCAAACGATGGCGGGTCGCAGATCACCAGATCAAACTGCGCGCCCTCGGTGCCCAAAGCCTCCAGCACGTCAAAGGCATCGCCCTGACGTGTGGCAAAGCGCGCCTCTACCCTCATCGCCGCAGCGCCTTGCGCGGCCAGAGCCAGCGCCGGGGCCGACCCATCAACCGCCAGCGCACTTTCTGCCCCCGCCGCCAGACAGGCCAACCCAAAGCCGCCGACATGGGAAAACAGGTCCAGCACCCGCGCGCCCTTTGCCAGCCGCGCGGTAAAGGCGTGGTTGGGGCGCTGGTCATAGAACAGCCCGGTTTTCTGCCCGCCGACCAGATCCGCCATATACAGCGCGCCGTTCATCGGCACCGTCACCGGCCCGTCAACCGCGCCGCGCACCACGGCCACCTCTTCAACCAGCCCCTCAAGGCTGCGCGACCGGCCCGATCCGTTCTTTACGACCGATGCCACACCCGTCACCGCCACCAAGGCCGCGACAAGCACATCCAGATGCGCCTCGGCCCAGGCCGCATTCGGCTGCACCACCGCCACATCGCCGAACCGGTCGATCACCACGCCGGGCAGGCCATCGGCCTCGGCATGCACCAGCCGGTAGAACGGCGCGTCGAACAGCCGGGCCCGCATATCCAGCGCGCGGGCAATCCGCGCCTCGAACCACGCCTGATCGATCACCGCCTCGGGGTCGCGGTCCAGCATCCGGCAGATGATCTTGGATTTCGGGTTGACCGTGACCAGCCCCAAGGGCCGCCGTTCGCCATCCTCCAGCACCGCAAGCTGGCCGGGGGCAAGCCCCTGGGTGCGCCGGTCGGTCACCAGTTCATCGGCATAGACCCAAGGGAAGCCATGCCGGATCGCCCGGGCCTCGGCCTTGGGTTTCAGCCGCACCACGGGCTGGCTGCGGGCGGTGTGGATATCGGAGTCGGGGGCGTCATGCGCGAAGGGAGGGGTCATCATCCCCTCCCCTTACCGCAAACGCCCGGCTTGGGAAATGCCCCTCAGCGCAAGGTAACCACACTGAGCTGCGTCTGCGCGCGGCTGAGCAGCATCGGGTCCGTCACCCGGGCCGACAGCTCTGAGCGGATCGCATCCGCCAACCGCTCCACCACCACCACCCGCTGGGTGCGCCCCGCCAGTTCCTCGGCCACCGCCTGCTTGCCGCCAGCGGCGCGTGCATCCGCCGCCACCACACGTGGCCCGTCGATCACCGCGCCGGTTTGCGCATCGCGCACCGTCAGCGTGAAGCGCATCGAATGGGTGCCGCCGACCGTGTAGCGGGTTTTCTCCGTCACCGAATGGAACCGCGTCACCTCGACATCCACCACCACCCTGCGGCCCGAGGTCATCGTGCCGGTGCCCCGGTCCATCGCCTCGCGGAAGATCGCCGCCACCTGGGCATGACGGTTGCCCATCGGCTCGCCGCGCCAGACGATGTCGGCCACCGGGTAGAACATATTGGCTTCCGAAACGTTCAGGCTGCCCGGCACCGCGATGCGGGTTTCCGTCACATCATATTGCGCCATCAGCACCGGCCGGACATCGCGCAAACCCGTGTCAGGCCCCTGCGTCGCCAGCGTCATCTGCGACCTGTCCGAGCGCATCACATCCGGCCCGCCGCCTGCGCAGGCCGACAGACCCGTCACGACAGCCAGCATCGGCAAAAGAAGCGTCTTCATCACCAAACCCTCCGGGGGAGGTCTTCCCCTGAAAGACCAGATATACCGGCCAAAAATGGCACGATTGCGCGCGAATGCGTGCAAAAGCGGGGTATTGTGGTGGCGGATGGGTAAGCGGTCGCCCAACCCGGACACAAAGCGAAAGGCCCCTACCGGTCCCTGTCAGCCCGGGCTTCCATCCGGTCAGCCATCTCCGCATGCCCTGACGCCCTCAGCCCCTCGACGGTCCCAAGATAATCCATGGCCTCTCTGTTCTGGCTCAGCTTCGATTTTGCCAGAATCCGGCTGACGGCGATCCGGAACGCAACAATCCCATCAAGCATCGCGGTCATGTAATCGGCGGGCGCATCCGCCATCCGCCACGCCTGCGCGCCGTTCAACCGGCGTTCGTGATGCCGCGTCAGCAACCCCACTGCGGCGCGCTTTGCATGATCGTCATGCTGGAACATGATGGTGCCATAGACATGAACAACCTCGTAATTCCATGTCGGCACATGCCGGTGATGCTCCTGTTTCGTCGGATAAAAGTTGGGAGAGACATAGGCATCGTCGCGGCGGAACACCGACAGCACCTCCTGCCCCTCCGCGATCAGGCGGTGCATGTCATTGGCAAGGGCGACATGTCCGACAAGATCACCCTTGGGGGTTTTCAGAAGCGGCAGATGATTGGCAACAAGCCCGAAACCCGTATGGGCAACCACGCAGGCAAGGGGGGCATCCTCCAGCAGACCAGCAATCGACTCACCGCTGACCTCGGCGAAATGGGGGGGAATATACATGGCTGGCCGTGCCCCGTCTGTGATCCTGCCCGAACCATAGGCTGCGCGCCTTTCCATGGCAACGACAGCCCTGTGCCCGTCACAATCCGCCCGTTCCAACCGATCCGGACCTCGCTTCTTTCCCTCACCCTTGTTAGCGCTAACAAATTCTGCTATGCTCACCACATCGCCAGCCCCAACCCAAAGGCCCGCCATGACCATGCACCCAACTATCGCCCGCGTCACCGACCGTATCCGCGAGCGCAGCCATGGGCCAAGGGCAGGCTATCTGCGCCAGATGGCCGCTGCCGTCGCCGCTGGCCCCGCGCGCAGCCACCTGACCTGTGGCAATCAGGCCCATGCCTATGCCGCGATGGAGCAGGACAAGGAAACGCTTGCCACCACCCGCGCGCCCAATATCGGCATCGTCACCGCCTACAACGACATGCTCTCGGCCCACCAGCCGTTCGAGCGTTACCCCGACCTGATCCGCACCGCCGCCCGCGCCGCCGGGGCCACCGCGCAGGTCGCAGGCGGGGTGCCCGCCATGTGCGATGGCGTGACCCAAGGCCAACCGGGGATGGAGCTGTCGCTGTTCTCACGCGACGTGATCGCGCTGGCCGCAGGAGTGGCGCTGTCGCACAACACCTTCGACTCCGCCCTCTATCTCGGCGTCTGCGACAAGATCGTCCCCGGCCTGATCATCGCCGCCGCCGCCTTCGGGCATATCCCGGCCGTGTTCGTGCCCGCCGGGCCAATGACCTCTGGCATCCCGAACGACCAGAAATCCGCCGTCCGCAACGCCTATGCCGAAGGCAAGGCCACGCGCGACGAGCTGATGGCGGCCGAGATGGCCAGCTATCACGGCGCGGGAACCTGCACCTTTTACGGCACGGCCAACACCAACCAGATGCTGATGGAATTCATGGGGATGCACCTGCCCGGCTCCAGCTTCATCAACCCCGGCACGCCCTTGCGCGACGCGCTGACCACCGCAGCCGTCCAACGCGCGGCGCAGATCACCGCGCTTGGCAACGATTTCCGCCCGGCGGGCGAGATCCTGGACGAGCGGGCTTACGTCAACGGCCTTGTCGGCCTGATGGCCACCGGCGGCTCCACCAACCTTGTGCTGCATTTGCCCGCCATGGCGCGGGCGTCGGGGGTGATCCTTGACCTTCAGGATTTTGCCGACCTGTCCGATGTGGTGCCCTTGATGGCCAAGGTCTACCCCAACGGCCTGGCCGACGTAAACCACTTCCACGCCGCCGGGGGCCTGCAATTCCTGATCAACCAGCTGCTCGATGCGGGCCTGCTGCACGCCGATGCCAAGACCGTCGCGGGCGAAGGGCTGGAGGCGTACCGTCAGGAACCCACCCTGAAAGACGGCAAACTCGGCTGGCAGGACGGCCCGCGCGACTCGCTCAACGAAAAAATCGTGCGCCCCGCATCTAACCCCTTTGCCGCCACCGGCGGGCTGAAGCAACTTTCGGGCAACCTCGGGCGCGGCGTGATCAAGGTTTCCGCCGTCGCACCCGAACGGCACATCGTGCAGGCCCCGGTCCGCATCTTCCACACCCAGGACGCGGTCAAAAACGCGTTCAAGGCCGGCGAGTTCACCTCTGACACCATCGTCGTGGTCCGCTTTCAGGGCCCCAGCGCCAATGGCATGCCCGAGCTGCACTCGCTTACCCCCACCCTGATGGTGCTGCAGGATCGCGGGCTCAACGTGGCGCTGGTCACCGATGGCCGCATGTCCGGGGCCAGCGGCAAAGTTCCCGCCGCCATCCACGTCTCGCCCGAAGCGGCCAAGGGCGGCCCCCTCGCCCGCCTGCGCGACGGCGACATTGTCCGCCTTGACGCCGTGGCAGGCACCCTCACCGTGCTGGCGGATGATTTCGACAGCCGCCCCGCCATCACCGTCGATCTCTCGGCCAACAGCCATGGCATCGGACGCGAGTTGTTCAACGTCTTCCGCCAGACCGTCGGCACCGCCGACACGGGCGCCGGCGTGGTGATCTAACGCACGCCCCCCTTGTTCCATCATCTGTTCTTAAATATCCCCGCCGGAGGCTCCGCCATTTCCGCCTCCCTGCCGCCAAAGGACTGACCCCATGACCCCCGCCGAACAATCCGCCCGCGCGCTTGACGTGTGCCGCCTTGCCCCCGTCGTTCCCGTTCTGGTGATCGACGATCTGGCGCATGCAAAGCCGCTCGCACAGGCCCTCGTCGCCGGTGGCCTGCCCGCGCTCGAAGTCACGCTGCGCACCCCTTGCGCGCTTGATGCGATCCGCGCCATGTCGGAAGTGCCCGGTGGTGTGGTGGGGGCGGGCACGCTTCTGACCCGCGCCGACGTGAAGGCCGCCAAAGAGGCCGGGGCCACCTTTGGCGTCTCTCCGGGGGCCACCGACGCGCTGCTTGATGCCTGCGCCGAATTTGATCTGCCGCTGTTGCCCGGTGCCGTCACCGCGTCAGAAGTCATGCGGCTTCTGGAAAAGGGCTACACCGTCCAGAAATTCTTCCCCGCCGAACAATCCGGGGGTGCTGCCTTCCTGAAATCCATCGGAGCGCCGATTCCGCAGGTCAGCTTCTGCCCCACGGGGGGCATCAGCCTGAAAAACGCGGCCGATTACCTGTCGCTGAAGAACATCCTTTGCGTCGGGGGATCGTGGGTCGCCCCGAAAGAGGCGATGGCAAAGGGTGACTGGGCCACCGTCACCACCCTCGCTGTTGAGGCCTGCGCCTTGCGCAACTAAGGTCACGCCCGCGCGCGGGCGGCGCGGGCGTCAATTTTTCGTATTGAATTTACGGCCTTATGCAGCCCAGCTCCATCGGTCGGTCCGCCGTTTGCGGCGCGCCGCGCGCGGCACCTCGGCCCGCAGGTCCTCGGCCAGAGCTTCGGCAATCGCCGCCCCGATTTCGGCCGAGGCGGTGATGCCCTGCACGAACGGCCGGTCGTGCATCAGGTAGGGCAAGGCCGCCAGCACCAGCCGCCCCTCGAACCCCGGAACCCCGGTCAGCGCAAAGCCAGCGTCCAGGTCCGGCACCTCCTGCCCCGCCTCCAGCAGCGCCCGGCGCAGCCCGGCAAAGGGCATGTCCTGTGCCGCCATGGGGCGCTGGCCGCGCGCGTCGATGAAGACGTCAAAGTGCAACTGCCGCGTCTGCGCAGCATCCTCTTTTGACTGAGCCAGAGTGATCACAGTCTGCTGATCGCCGGCCTGAAGATCGCCGATTTGCAAATCATAGTCATCCCCCAGCCCCTCCACCCCCAGCACGCCCGCATCACGCAGAGCCAGCAGGCGGCGGATCGATTCCGGCGGCACGGCGGCGTAATTGTCGATGAACACGCGCTTCAGCCCCGCATCAAACCGGGCGCGGTCTGGGTCGGGCAGGCTGGCCACCACCTCTTCAACCTGCTCATGCATGCGCAAGATCGCATAGCGCCAACCCACCGTGACCTTGTTGGCCTTGTTCGCCTCGACCTCGCGCAGGTTCTCGCGCGCCCAGCCAAAGGGGTCGCGCGCCATCCGGTCGGCGAAATAGGCCTGCGCAAAATCATCCGCTGTCAGTGTCTCCAGCCCGATCTGCATGGCATAGTCCGGGTCCGCCCCCGCAATTTCGGCGCGGAACAGATCAAACACCGCATCCAGCGGCTGTGGCCCGGCCAAAGCCCGCGCCAGCGCGCTGTCGGTCATCACCCGCAACGGCGCGTAGGGTATGGGGCAGTAGAAATCCGCCTCGGGCAGCACCCCGCTGCGCGACATCAGGGTGATCCGCAGACCATTGCCGTCCCCCGGCGCGTCATGGCGTTCATAGGTCAGGTCTTCCCCCTGCCCTGTGCGACGGAACCGCCCATGCTGCGTTGCCACCGCCATCGCCGCGTCGATCCCGCTCAGCGAGGTGCCAAGGATGCCAACGCGCACCGCCGGGATATCGGTCTGGATCAACCCGGACCACGGGTTGAGGAAATAGCGCCCGCTGCCCGGATCATCCTCGCCAAAGCTGTGGCCGGAGGCGACGATCACATGGTCAAACACACCCTCGTCGGGCGAAACCCCATCCACCACCAGCCGCAACCCGCCCGTGTCCGCAAGAATATCCGTCACCTCGACCTCGGTCCGCACCTCCACCGCATGGCCCGCCGCCTGCGCCAGACCGATCAGCTGTTGAAACTGCGCATGGAAGTAGCTGCCCAGCATCAGCCGGGGTGTGAACAGCCGTTCATCCAGATCGGCACGCGCCAGGCCGAACCGCTCCAACGCCGCATCGGGTTGCGCCTGCATCCAGTCCAGATAGCCGGTAACCAGCGGCGGAATTTCGATGCTGGCGATATTGGCCAGCATCGCCTTGGTCGCCGACTCAAGCGAATAGGGCGTGCCCACCCCAATGGTATCGCCTTTTTCATACAAGGTGATCCGGCAGGCCGGCCCCGCCACCAGCCCGGCAAAGGTATAAAGCCCGGTTGGACCGGTTCCCACAATCGCAACTGATCTCATGCTGTCTGTCTCCTGACCAGCGAACGCTTCGGTGCTGTCACAAACGCGCATCAAAGCCCGCAGGTTCCGCAGTCTCCGTGTAGGGCATGCGCAGCACATCCCAGACGAGACATGCAAAAAAACTGCGCCGGGGGAAAGACTTCCCCCGGCGCAGGACCACTCATGAAATACCAAACGGGAAATCAGACAACTTGTTAACTATCGGTGCGTGGAACAGCCCCGCACCGAATGCCGTGAACCTGAGGCGACGCAGGCAAGGCCGCGCGGCCGTCAGTCCAGATGCCGCGTGTCTTGCAACAGCAGCGTCAGCTCATCGCGCATGTCGCGCAGTTGGGTTACATCCGCCGGGGGCATGCCCGATGCGCCGATGGCCTCGTCAAAGGCTTCCAGCACATGGTTTTCGCCGTCGCGGATGCTGTCCATCACATCCTCGTCAATGTCATCGAACAGGGCACGCAACGACACCACAGCCTTGTTCACCGTGCCCATGAAGCTGCCATCGGCATCGGGTTCGACCCCGTGCCGGATCAGTACGGCGGTCAACGCCGCATTATGGCGGTCGTGAATGGCGCGAAAGCGTTCGGCCACCGGGCGGAACTCCGGCTCGGCCTTGTCAACCATGGTCACATAGCCTGCCAGCGCATCTGCCGTCCGGCGTTGCAGCACCAGCAGCGCATCGGCGGCATCCGGGGCGGCTTCGGGCGAATCGCCCGCTTCGGTATCAAGCATCATCGCGGCGGTTGTCGGGGTCAGCATGGAAACTCCTTTCACGCGGTTGCGAGGGGTCTGTCTGGCCGCCTTGCGCAGCCTCACGGGTATAACGCCGTTCACCCGGCTACGGTTCCGGCCCAACTTTCAGCTTTGCACAAACACCAGCACAGACTGCCCCGGGACAATCACTTGCCCCGATACCGGACCATCGCCCGCACCATCCGGCACCACCGCCTCGGCCGCAGAGTCCAGCCGCAGGGTCCAGTCACCTTCGGGTAAGGCAAAACCGCTGTCATCGCCTGCATTCAGCAGCACCAGCACATCGGCCCGCTCCGCCCGGCGCAAAAGCAGGCCCAGCGGACCTTCGTGCTCCCAGTCACCATCGGTCATTTCGCGACCTTCGGCCTGCAGCCAGACCGCTTCATCGGCCATGCCGTCGCCATCCCCCGCTCCCACGGCAAAGCGTCGCCGGGCCAGACCCAGATCGGCGCGCAGGGCGATCATCTGCCCAACCGCCTGCACCAGCCCGGGCTTCGCCTCGGCCCAATTGAGCCAGGCAATCTCGTTGTCCTGACAATAGGCGTTGTTGTTGCCCTGCTGGGAATGACCCATCTCGTCGCCCGCCAATATCATCGGCACGCCTTGCGACATCAGAAGGGTCGCCAGCATTGCCTTTGCGCGGCGCAAGCGGCCATGGGTGATGCCGGGGTCATCGGTCGGCCCTTCGGCCCCCATGTTGTGCGACAGGTTGTTGTCATGGCCATCGGCATTGCCCTCGCCATTGGCGTCATTGTGCTTGCCGTCATACGATAGCGTGTCCCACAGGGTGAACCCGTCATGCGCCGCGATGAAGTTGATCGAAGATGTGGCAGGCCGCCGCGAATGGTGGAACTGCACCGGCGACCCCAGCAGGCGCTGCGCCAGATCGCCGCGCTTGCCCGCATCGCGCCGCCAATAGCTGCGCAGATCATCGCGCGCCTTGTCGTTCCATTCCCGGAACGGCCACGGAAAGCCGCCCACCTGATACCCGCCCTCGCCGATATCCCAAGGCTCGGCGATCAGCTTCACGCGACTCAGCACCGGGTCCTGACGGATCGCGGCAAAGAACGCGCCTTCGCGCTCGAACCCCGCGCTTTCGCGCCCCAAGGTCGACGCAAGATCAAAGCGAAAGCCATCCACATGCATGACCTGGACCCAATAGCGCAAGCTGTCCAACACCATGCGCAGCACCATCGGATGCGACACGTTCAGCGTGTTGCCGCAGCCGGTGGTATCGAAACTGTGTCGCGGGTTTTCCGGTGACAGCAGGTAATAGGACGCATTGTCGATCCCCCGGAACGACAGGGTGGGCCCCATTTCATTGCCCTCGGCGGTATGGTTGTAGACCACATCCAGCAGCACCTCGATTCCGGCATCGTGGAACCGCCGGATCGCATCCTTGATTTCCGACAGCTTGCCGGTCTTGAGGTACGGCGCATTGGGCGCAAAGAACGACAGCGAGTTGTAACCCCAGTAATTCGACAAGCCGTTTTCCAGCAGATGCCGGTCCTGCACAAAGGACTGCACCGGCAACAATTCAATCGCCGTGATCCCCAAGGCCTTCAGATGGTCGATCACCGGGGCGGAGGCCAGCCCGGCAAACGTGCCCTGATCGGCCTGCACCACCCCGTCATGGCGCATGGTCAGCCCTTTGACATGCGCTTCATAGATCACCGTCCTGTCCCATGGGGTCTGCAAGGCCCGGTCCGCCGACCAGTCATAGGCCGGGTCCACCACCAGCGCGCGCGGCATGAACGGGGCGGAATCGCGCTCGTCAAACCCGGTATCCTCGCCGCCCACCGGATAGCCGAACAGCGCATCATCCCACTGCAGCGGCCCGGTCAGCTGCCGCGCATAGGGGTCCAGCAGCAGCTTGTTGGCGTTGAAGCGGTGCCCCGCTTCCGGGGCATAGGCCCCGTGCGCACGGTAGCCATAGGCCTGCCCCGGTGCCAGCCCGGGCACAAAGCCAAACCAGACCCCGCCCTCCATGTCGGGCATGTCCATGCGGGCGGTTTCGGTCTGGCCATCGGGACCATACAGGCACAGCTCCACCCGCTCGGCATGGTCGGAAAACAGCGCGAAATTGACACCCTCACCGTTGTGTTCCGCCCCAAGGGCATCAGGATGGCCTGCGTCCCGGTCAAAGGCCACATCCTGCATTACGGCTTTCAGCATCACGACACCATCTGTTGGAAAAATTTCAACCGCCCGGGGCGGGCCGTGCGGGGCATGCGTGCGGCCCGGCGCGACAGCATCTGGGTTGTCACCAGCGTGGTGCCCCCCGGTGTCACCCGGAACCAGCGCGCATCTTCCACCGGGTCTTCGCCCACCACCAGCCCTTCGGGCAGCGTCACACCCGGCGCGATCAGCGCCCGTGTCAAGCGGCAGCCCGGCGACAGCCGCGCGCCCTCCATCAGCACCGATTGCTCGATCACGCCCCAACCGGATTTGCCGGCCGGGCTGTGCAGTGGCGCAAACAGCCGAAGCCCCCCCACCGTAGTCGACATGCCAAAGCGCGACAGCACCGGATCGAGATCGGCCAGATCGGGCGATGGCAGGGCGCAGGGCACCTGACCCGACTCAAACAGCAGCGCAGTCTCGCGCAAGCTGTCCAGCGTGCCCACATCGCGCCAGAACGCGGGCCGCCCGCGCTCGGTGTCCCAGATCCAAGCAAAGGCATCACCCGCCGCCACCGCCTGCGGCAGGATGTCATGGCCGAAATCATGGCCGCTGTCTTCCCGTTGCGCGTCGCGCGTCAGCACATCGCGCAGCCAGTGCCAGTCGCAGATATAAATGCCCATGCTGGCCAGTGCGTGATCGGGGTCACCCGGCAGGGTCGGCGGATCCGCAGGCTTTTCCACGAAATCCCGGATCTGCCCACCCGCATTTGCCGTGATCACGCCAAAGCCGCGCGCCGCATCGCACGGCACCGGCTGCGCCGCCACGGTGATCCGCGCGCCCGAGGCGCGATGCGCCGCGATCAGCGGGCGATAGTCCATTTCATACACATGATCCGCCGACAGGATCAGCACCTCACGCGCGCCCAGCGCATCGAGTTCGGCCCGGTTCTTCCACACCGCATCCGCCGTACCCGTATACCCCAACGGCGAGTCGGGCAGGTCAGACCCCCGCCGCAACCGCAGCGCCCCTTCGCCCAACCGCCCGGACCAGGCGGCCTGCACATAGTCTTCCAGCGGCCCGGCCCGATACTCGCTGGCCAGGATCACGCAGTGCAGCCCCGACCGCGCGATGTTTTCAAAGGTGAAATCGACAATCCGCCGCCGCCGCGCAAAGGGCAGCGCCGGTTTACAGGTCCGCTCGGTTAACTCATGGAGCCGCGAGCCGCGCCCCCCGGCGAGAACGATTGCCACCAGATCGGCAGAACCATCGTCATGCGTCGCGTCAGTCACCATGCGGGCCATTGTGCGGGTCTCCGGAAACAGGGACAGGTGCCGTGTCAGCACCAATGTCGGTCAACTGTGTGAAGTTACACACCAACGCCGCAATCGCCGGTTCGGTTTCATGAATTCTGCGCGCCTGGGCAGATTTTGCGCCGGGGTACCGCCGGTTTACAACGGCCAGAACCACAGGATCGCCGGCATCCCCACCACGATCACGATCGCCTCCAGCGGCAGTCCCATCCGCCAGTAATCCGAAAACCGGTAGCTTCCCGGCCCCATGACGATGGTGTTGTTCTGATGCCCGATCGGGGTCAGAAACGCACAGGACGCCGCAATCGCCACCCCCATCAGATAGGAATCGGCATTGGTCCCCGTCGCTTCCGCAAGCCTGATGCCCACCGGGGCCGCCAGAATGGCGGTGGCGTTGTTGTTCAGCACGTCCGAGATGAACATCGTCGACACCATCAGCACCAAAAGTCCCACCCAGGCTGGCAGCCCCGATGTCGCCGCCGCCAGCGCCCCCGCAATCAGCCCCGACGCGCCGGTGCTGTCCATCGCCATCCCAAGCGGGATCAGCGAGGCGAGCAGGATGATCACCGGCCAGTCGATGTGATCATACAGATCCTCGACCCCCAGCACCTTGACCAGCACGTAGCCGATCACCACCGCCCCCAGCGCCACCGGCATGGTCACCAGCCCCAGGCTGACCGCCGCAATCGCGGCGACAAACATCAGCACCGCCCACACCGCGCGCTTTTCCATCGTCACCGTCTCGCGCCGGCTCAGCGGCAGCAGGCGCAGCGCGTCGGCAATCGCCTCTGCCTCCGTCTCGGGGATCAGCACCAGCAGGATATCGCCCGCCAGAATCTTGGTGTCGCGCAGCTTGTCATGCAGGGTGCGGTCGCGCCGCAGAATACCCAGCAGAACCGAGTCGTGATCCACCGCCAGCCGCGCCTGCCGCGCCGTGCGCCCCACAATGCGCGACGCATTGGTCACGACGAATTCCACCATCACCTCACCGGCCAACGCGATCCGGGGGGCATCTGCCGACAGGCCATCCGGGTAAGCCAGCTGCATCTCGACCCGAACCTCTTCCAGCAGGGTCGGGTTCGCCTCGACCAGCAGAATATCGCCGAGTTCCAGCACAATGCTGGCGGGCGCGCCGTAGACCCGCCGCCCGCGGCGCTTGACGGCAATCAGGCTGGCCCCCAGCTTTTCGCACGCGGCGCGCAGTTCGGCCTTGGTCTGGCCGATCGTCTTTGCCGCCTCTGGTACCACCAGTTCGGCCACATAATCGCGCATCCGCGCTGCGGCATCCTCGGCCGCAGTGCCGTCATGACGCTGCGGCACCAGCCGCCAGCCGACGAAGGCCACGAACAATAGCCCCGCCACCGCCACGATCCCGCCCGCATAGGCGAAATCGAAGAAGCCAAAGCCTGTGCCTGTCGTCTCGGCGCGAAAGCTCGAAATGATCAGGTTCGGCGGCGTGCCGATCAGCGTGATCATCCCGCCCAGGATGGTGGCAAAGGCCAGCGCCATCAGCGTCAGCCCCGCCCCCCGCCCGGCTTTGCGCGCGGTCGCCACATCAACGGGCATCAGCAGCGCAAGCGCTGTCACGTTGTTCATCACCGCCGACAACAGCGCCCCCACCGCCCCCAACCGCAAGACATGCATCGACACCGGAAGATCCGGGTCCGACAGCACCCGGGCCAGTGCATTGATCGCCCCCGTCCGGATCAACCCAGCTGACACCACCAGCACCAATGCCACCGTCACCACCGCCGGATGCGCAAAGCCCGAAAACGCCTCGTCCACCGGCACCACGCCGATCAGAACGCCCACGATCAGCCCGGCAAAGGCCACGATATCATGCCGCCACCGCCCCCAGATCATCAGCACGACGAGCGCCGCAAACAGCGCAAACAACAAAATCTGGGGTTGGGTCACTTGGGGGGATGCTCCTTGGTTTAACCACGTAACGCGGCTGAGGATCAGCGGTTCCGGCCCCCCGATCATCGGCCCAGATATTGGCCTCGGGCCATCAGATCAGCGTTTGTGCTGCAACAGGGCAGGCACGCTGATCGCCAGAAGGATCAGTGCAAGCGGCATCGAGAAGAAGAACCCGATCTGGCCATATCCCAGCGCACCGATCACCCCTCCGCCCAGAAAGGCACCCACCAGCCGCAGCAGGATCCGCAGCTTGACACCGTCCACCCGCACGCCAAGTCCGGGCCGCACCAGCCAAAGACAGGCGCGCCCGGCTTCTATCCCGATATCGGTGATCATGCCGGTTGCATGCGTCGTGCGGATGCGCGCGCCCGAGATCTTGGTGATCGTCGCATTCTGCATCCCCATGATGAAACACAGGCAGGCCAGTGCGAACAGCCGGCCTGCCTCGCTGGTCAGGGTGCCGCCAAAGGCAAAGCAGAACAGAAACATCCCCTGCACCGCCAGGGGCCAGGCAAACTGCAGCCGGATCGCGGCCGCGCGGGCCAGATGGATCAGCACCGTGCTCAGGCCCGCACCGGCGACAAAAGCCGTGATGGCCAGAGCGCTGACAAAGACAATCCGCAGGTTCAGGGTCACCAGATTGTCGGCCAGTTGCGACAGATATCCGGTCATATGCGATGTGTATTGCCCCAACGCGAAAAATCCGCCCGCATTCGCGGCCCCGGCGATTCCCGCCAGAACCGTCGCCAGCACAAGATCATTCCCGGCCGAGCGCCGATGCGTCACAATGGCCCGCGCCAGACGTAGAGGATGCAGAATGCGGCGTCTGGTTTTCATCGCATATCCGACTGTCAAATTTGCCCCGCGCCGGCGTGACCCGGGCCCTGCACCGCGAGGTGCCAGACACGCCCTCATCAAGACCAGGGAGACCCATCGGCCCTGTGGCCCCCGGCGCCTCCTATGCGCCCAACCGTGCCGCCCGTCCACCCCTGCGGCGCGGCGGGTCCGGGCGCACCAGCGCCTGCGTCAGCACCGCGCTCATCGGGTGGTCTGGTGCGGCCAGCGCATATTCGGCCAGCACCGCCCGCAGCGCCTCGTCCACATCCACCCCCGGCTGCAGGCTCAGCGCCCAGTCGATGAAGATCGACCGGCACTCCGGCCCCGTTATCCCCTCGATCCGGTAGCTTTCGCGTACCAGCCCTTTGGGGTCTGCCTCATCCTGCCGCATCACCGCTCTCCCCATCAAGGTCCCCCATCAGCCCGGTGATCACCCGGTCCGCACGGCCCGTCACCGCCTCCAGCCGCGCGGTCAGCGCCTCGGCGCTGGCCTCGCCCGTTTCGCGCAACAAAAACGCCCGCCCGCCGATGCCAAGCCCCTCCATCTCCAGTGGCCCTTCGGTCAGCAGCCGGGTGCCGCATTGCAGCCGCCACAGCAGTCTGTAGGCGTCCAGCAGCGCCGTCTGATCCGCCTGCGACACACCCGCCGCCGATCCCGCCGCAATCTGGCGCTCGACCCCGCGCGCGGGGCTGCCGCCGATCAGCGCCAGCATCTGCGCGCACAGCTCCACATCCATCAGCCGACCGGCACCGTTCTTGGCCTCCCAGCTGCCCTTGGCAGGCTTGGCCGCCTGCAACCGCTGCCGCATGGCGGCAACATCGGCGCGCACCGTCTCTCCCTTGCCCTTACGGGCCAGCAGGTCGCGCCGGAACGCCTCCCATTCCGCCGCAAGCCCCGCATCCCCCGCCAGCGCCCGTGCGCGCGTCAGCGCCAGATGCTCCCAGGTCCAGGCCTCATCCTCCTGATAGCCGGTGAAGCTCTGCCATCCCGTCGCCACCGGCCCCTGCCGCCCGGATGGCCGCAGCCGCATGTCCACCTCATACAGCCGCCCCTCCGACATCTGCGCCGTCAGCGCCGTCACCATCGCCTGCGTAAGGCGCGCATAATAGGGCCGCGTGGCAAGCGGTTTCGGACCGGTGGACTCCTCTATCCCCGCCGCATCATAAATCATGATCAGGTCCAGATCCGACCCCGCATTCAACCGCTGCGCGCCCATCGAGCCCATTCCGATCAGCACCGCCCCGCGCCCCGGCATGGCCCCGTGCTTGCGGGCAAATTCTGCCGCCACAACGGGCCACAATGCGCCGACCACCGCATCGGCCAGATCGGCATAGGATTTTCCGGCCTCGAACGCGTCAATCAAGCCGCGCAAATGATGCACGCCGACGCGGAAATGCCATTCCCGCGTCCAGCGCCGGGCGGTATCCAGCTTCTTCTCGTAATCCGGCACCTCGTCCAGCACCTTTGCCAAGTCCGCCCGCAAACCCGCCGTTCCCGGCCAAGCGGTCCAGAAACTGCCGCCGATCACCGCATCCAGCACACCCGCATTGCGCGACAGATGCCGCGCCAGCGACGGCGAGGTGCCCGCGATGTCGATGATCAGTTCGATCAGCGTCGGATTGGCCTCGAACAGCGAAAAGATCTGCACCCCGGCAGGCAACCCGCCCATGAACCCATCCAGCGCGCGCAGCGCCTCATCCGGGTTGGCGGCGCGGTGCAGCTGCTTCAACAGCTGCGGACGCAAGCGCTTGAAAATCGCCTGCGCCCGCTCGGATCGCAGCGCCGGGTAATGCATCCAGCCCGCCACAATCTTGCCCGCCGCCTCGGACAGCTCCGGCCCGGTTTCTGCCTCGCCGGGGGCAAAGAAGGCATCGGTCAACGTATCGACCCGCGCAATCCGCTCCAGCAACCCCTCACGGAACGCCGCCTCCTCCTGCCCGCAGAAAGCGGCGATCCGCGCCACCCCTTCGGCGGTGACCGGCAGATCATGGGTCTGTGCATCCCCCACCATCTGCAACCGATGCTCCAGCTCGCGGTGCGCGCGGTACAGCGTGGTCAGCTCCTGCGCCACGTTCTCCGGCACCCAGCCTTTCTCAGCCAGCACCGCCAGCCCCCCTACCGTGGTGCAGTCCCGCAGGTCAGGGTCGCGCCCGCCCGCAATCAGCTGCCTTGTCTGGGTAAAGAACTCGATCTCGCGGATGCCACCCTGCCCCAGCTTCATGTTGTGGCCCTCGACCACAACCCGCCCGTTCAGCCCGCGATGCTCGCGGATGCGCAGGCGCATGTCATGCGCGTCCTGAATCGCGGCGAAATCCAGATGCTTGCGCCAGACAAAGGGGGTCAGCGTCTTCAGAAACCGCGCCCCCGCCGCCAGATCGCCACCACAGGGCCGGGCTTTGATATAGGCCGCGCGCTCCCATGTGCGGCCGACGCTTTCATAATAGCTTTCCGCCGCCGCCATCGACAGGCACACCGGCGTCACAGAAGCATCGGGCCGCAAGCGCAGATCGGTGCGGAAGACATAGCCATCCCCGGTCAGATCCGACAGGATCGCCGTCATCTTGCGGGTGACGCGAATGAAGGCCGCCCGCGCCTCCTGTTCCACACCCGGATAGCGGGTCTCGTCAAACAGGCAGATCAGGTCGATGTCGGACGAATAATTCAGCTCTCCCGCGCCCATCTTGCCCATGGCAAGGCAGACCATCCCCGCCGCCGTCGCCGCATCCTCAGACACTGCCCCGGGTATCTTGCCACGCCGGATCTCTTCGGCGACCAGCCTGATCATCGCCAGATGCACCGCGCGGTCGGCCAGCCCGGTCAACGCGCCGGTAACCTCCTCCAGCGCCCAGACCCCGCCCAGATCACACAGCGCCGTCATGAGCGCGGTCCGCCGCTTGGCCTGCCGCAAGCCTGCGCCCAGATCGTCCAGCGACAACGCCTCGATCCGGGCAAATTCGGCGTCCAGTGCGGCCTCCGGCCCCGCCGCCAAAGCCGTGCGCAGCCAGTCGGCCTCGCGCGACATCAGCCCACGAAGGTAGGGGCTGCACCCGGCCGCCCCCGCCAACAGTTCCGCCACCTCCGGTCCCAGATCGGCAAAGGCAACCCGTGCCTCGTCTCCGGTGGCGCGGTCAAAAGGATGCGGAGATCGGGTCAGCCGTGCTGAAAAATCGGTCATCATGGCCGCAGCTTTGACCAAGGATGCAGGCAGGGTCAATTCCTGACGCATATCACAGGCGGAAACGGTGGAAGGGGCTCTGCCCACGGATCCGCACCTTTCCCAGATACGCCCGCGCGAAGCGCTGTGCGGAGCCGGTTGGCCGCAGGCCAGAGGCGACTGAAAAACAATGCGGCGCAGCCGCTCAATTGTCTTAAAGCCAACTCAGGCGGCGGGCGCGTCCTTGAACTTGATCGACTCGCCGCAGCCGCAGGCCTCGGCCACGTTGGGGTTGCGGAACTTGAACCCGGCGTGCAGCAGGTCAACCTCATAGTCGATCTCGGTGCCGATCAGAAACATCTGCGCCATGGGTGCAATCATCACCCGGGCACCGTCCTGTTCCACCACAGCGTCCAACGGGTTCACCTCGGACACGTAATCCATGGTGTATTCCATCCCCGCACAACCGCCTTTCTTGACGCCGATGCGCAGGCCCTGACGGCCGTCTTTTGCCATCAGCCGCGCAATCTGGCTGGCGGCAAGGGGGGTCAGGGTAACGGCGGCTTTGCCGGGGATGCCAAACATGGGGTGCTCCTGTCTCTGTCCCCAATCTAAGGCGAAAGGTCGGGAATTCCAAGCGGTGGCAGCGATGATAACACCATCACCGTGCCGATCGCCGTCAGCATCGCCCAGCCGAAGGACGCCAGCGTGCCGATGATGACATATTCCGACAGCCGCGACTCCTCCTTGACCGCGCCAAAGCGCAGCACGGATTTGGCGGCGATCAGAAAGCCGATGCCGCCGGGCTCGCCCGCCAGGATCAGCACAAAGATGATCCCGCGCTCCAGCATCCCGATGATCCGGCCACCGCCGGGCAGACCGTCCAGGCCCACCTCGCCCCAGGGCCGCATCAGCAGACCAAGCGCAAAGCCACCCGCACGGGTGGCCAGCACCGCACCTGCGATCACCGTTGCTGCGGCGGGCAGCCAGAGCGGGGCGTGCGCGGCCCACAGCCCCTGCGCCCAAAGCTGCGGCGCAAGGCCGGCGACCAGGCCCAGCGTCACCAGATGCGCCGCCTGATCGGCGACAAAGGCGGCAATCCCCGACAGGCGCGCGCCAATCGCCACCTTGGCCGCATCAATTCCAAGATGCGCCAGGCTCAGTCCCGCCACCCAGGCCGCCGCCTGCGGCGTCTGCACGCCCAGCAGCACAGTGGCAACCGCGCCCACCACCCCGATATGCGCCATCATCCAGCCGATGTGCCCCCCGGCCTTGGCCAGTGCCATGCGTCCCGGTTGCAGCACGAAATCCGCCAGCACATGCGCCAGCAGCAGCAGGGCAAGGGTTTCAGCCATCAGCAGCCCCTTGCGCAAACTGCGCGGCAAAGGCGCGGGTGGCCTGCCGCGTCAGATCGAACCCGGCCGCCGACAAGCGCGCCGCGAAGGCCTGCCGCGAAATCCCCAACCGCTCGGCCTGCACCTGCTGGCTGTACGGCCCGTCGGGGTCGAGCGACAGGGCGACCGCCTCGGCCTGTTCCGGCGACCAGCCCTGCACCTGCGCGTCAAGATAGGCCATCAGCGCATGGTGCAGCGGGTCCACCCCTTTCCCGGCCAGGGCCAGCCACTGGCCATCGGTCATCGCATCCAGCGCCCGGCCGGACTGGACAAAGGCCGTTCCCCCCGCCGTTCCAAGAGTGCCCGTGTCAAAGCCGGTGGCATCGCCCAACCCAAGTGCCATTCGGCTGGACAGAAGATCCATGGCGCGCAGTTGCGCGGCAAGGAACAGCATGGCCTCCAGACCCCGCCCCGCCGCGCCGATATAGGCCTGCCAGCCGTCACCACGATAGCGGTGAAAGCGGGTGTCATCGCCGAACCGGTCCACCGCCTCTTCGATCACCATCATGGTGTCATCGACCTGCGCCGCAGTGCCGCGGGTTGACAGGATCAGATCGCCGGTAAGGACTGCGTGAAACTGGGCCATGCGCAAGTCATATGACTTGCATTGCCAATATGCAAGTCAAACGGCCTGCACTCTTTGATGCAAGCCAAGTGCGTTGGATTTTCAACAAACAAGCCAAACATCCAGCACCCCTAGAGCAAGCCAAACGGCTTGCAAATGAAAAATGCAAGCCGGATGGCTTGCATTCAGATCGCTACAACTGTTGTAACGCCTACATGAAGCCCAGTTCCAGCCGGGCCTCATCGCTCATCATCTCCATCCCCCAGGGCGGATCAAAGGTCATCTGCACATCAACCTGCTTGACGCCAGCCAGCGGCTCTACCGCATCGGCGACCCAGCCCGGCATCTCACCCGCCACCGGGCAGCCGGGGGCGGTCAGGGTCATGATGATACTGACCGCGTTTTCCGTATCAATCTCAACCGTGTAGATCAGCCCCAGATCAAAGATGTTCACCGGGATTTCCGGGTCAAACACCGTGCGGCAGGCATCGACCACCGAGTCATACAACGGATGATCGGTGCTCGATGGTTTGATGAGCGGGGTGCCCTCGACTTTTGTTTCGCTGTTCATTCCGACCTCATCAAGGGTTGTTGAGGGATTATATAGGAAATCCAGCCCGCCCCGTCCAGTGCGGCAGATCAGTCCCGGTGCGGGCGGGCTTCGGGCAGGTTGATGCGGGCGACCTGTTCGGCAATCGGGTCCATCGATAGCGGGTGCAACTCGGCCCGGTGCGCGGCGGGATCACCCAAATCCTGCCACGCGCCGCCCTTGTAAATCTCCAGCGCGGAAAACCCGGCCTTGTAGCCCATCTTGCGGCTGCCCGGCACCCAATAGCCAAGGTAGACGTAAGGTAGCCCCGCCTCGCGCGCGATGGCGATATGGTCCAGGATGATATGGGTGCCAAGCGACAGATCAACCAGATCGGGGTCGTAAAAGCTGTAGACCATCGACAGCCCGTCATCGAACACATCGGTCAGGCAGACCGCAGCCAGCGCAGCCCCGCGGCCCCCCGCTGCATGCGGGCGGGTGTACTCGATCACCCGGCTTTTGATCGGGGTTTCCTCGATCATCGCGGCGAATTCAAAGATATCCATGTCGGCCATGCCACCATCGGCGTGGCGCGCATCCAGATAGCGGCGGAACAGCGCGAACTGATCTTCGGTGGCCCAGGGGCTGGTGGCATTGCGGCGCAGATGCGCTGCACGGCGCATGACGCGGCGCTGGGTCCGGCTGGGCTGAAAATCAGCCACCCGGATGCGGGCCGACAGACAGGCCGAGCATTCGGAACAAGACGGGCGGTACAGCACATTCTGGCTGCGGCGGAACCCCTGCTTTGACAGCGTATCATTCAGCCGCTGCGCATGTTCGCCCTGCAGCGCCGTAAACAGCTTCCGCTCCATCCGCCCCTCAAGGTACGGACAGGGCTGCGGAGCCGTCACATAGAACTGGGGCGCAATGGGAAGGGTGTGGCGCATGGCTGACTGATTGTGAAAAGATGTATCACGTTAGCAAGCCACGCGCCGGACGCCAAGACGGCATTTGTCGCACGCCATCACTTGATCATCTCGGATGGGTCAGCGTGTGGCCGGACTGTTGATCGCCACCGAGCCCATCACCAGATCGCTGAGGCCCTGCCCGCGTGACGAGGTCAGCATCAGCACGACCGACACCACCTGCGGCGCAACGAAAGCCATCGACAACGTATAGCCCAGCGTGTGCAGCAATGCGTTCGCACCATCAAAACGCTGGCCATTGCGGTCAAGAAATTCGATGTTCATCAACCGCATGCCCCAGGTGGCCGAACGGCCCGACAGGGTCAGCCAACGATAGACAAAGCCGACCACCAAAAACAGCGCTGGCAGGAAAAACAGGGCAGTAAAGGCCGTGAACGGCACGATCAGCGCCGTCGCCAGACCGATCAGCACAAGGTCCAGCACCCAAGCCAGAAAGCGCTTGGGCAGGACACCTTCGTAAAACGCGGCATGGCGCTCGGGGTCGGGTTGCATATCGGACATCGTCATAGGGGAAACAGTGCGCATGGCAATCGGTCCTGAACAAGAGGGTTCGTGCGGAAAAGGGCGGATAGGGGCGGCGGCCCGCAACCGGGCCGCCACATCTCAGACATCAATACTCGCCACGCGGGCCAGCTTCGGCAGCAACCGGCGGGCGCGCGGCCCCTTTGGCGCGGTCTTCCATGAAACTGTCGAATTCCTGCTTGTCCTTGGCGTCGCGCAGACGCTGCAGGAAGGACTCGAAGGCACCCTGTTCGTCTTCCAGGCGGCGCAGCGTATCGGCCTTGTAGGCGTCAAAAGCGCTGTTGCCCGAAGACCGCCAGGCGGCGTGACGGCTGGTGCCACCATCGCGGCGGCTGGCGCAGAATTTACCTTTGAACATGCTTTTGCTCCATTTGTTGGCGTAGGTCATGTATATCACCAGGGCCAGCCCGACCGGCCAGACAAAGACAAAGCCCAGCACCATGGCGGCGATCCACGCCCCACGGCCCCGTTCATCCATCCAGTCTTCGGCACGGCGCAGTCTGTCTGTCAGGCCGCCGAGCGCAGGCGCTTTGGCGGTGGTATCGGGGGAATAGGTCATAGCGTCTCTCCATCTCGGCGGCTGCGTGCCCGGTTGGCACCCCTTTCGGGGCGTCATGCCCGTCAGGTCGTAATGTGAATGCCTTTCACATGACACAAGATGCGCACGCCCTGCCCTTCGGTCAAGATGCGATGTAAAACATTTTTACATTATTTTCGGCCCGCAAAATCTGATGTGGTTCAAGAGCGCGATGCCGCGCGATTGGCGCTTGTGTCATCAGGACCGGCTTCTATGATCGCGCCCTGTCAATCTGAACTGTGTCAATCTGAACTGTGGAGAAGGCGAGATGCGCAAACTGGCGGCTGGAAACTGGAAGATGAACGGAACGCAGGCCAGCCTGTCCGAGGTGGTGGCGCTGCTGAACGCCCATCCTGCCCCGGCCTGTGACATGCTGCTGTGCCCGCCAGCCACGCTGCTTGCGCGGATGGCCGATCTGGCACGCGGCACGGCGCTGCTGGTGGGCGGGCAGGATTGCCACGCCGGCACAAATGGCGCGCATACAGGGGATGTCTCGGCTGGCATGCTGGCCGATGCCGGGGCGGCCTGTGTGATCGTCGGCCATTCCGAACGCCGCACCGACCACCACGAGTCAGATGCGCAGGTGATGGCCAAGGCGCAGGCGGCGCAGGTGGCCGGTCTGGTCGCGGTGGTCTGCATTGGTGAAACCGAAGCTCAGCGCGATGCGGGCGACACGCTGGATGTGATCGGTCGTCAGCTGGTGGGGTCGGTGCCCGAAGCCTCCACCGCCGCAAACTTGGTGGTGGCCTATGAACCGGTCTGGGCCATTGGCACCGGACGCACGCCCACAATTGCCGAAATTGCCGAGGTGCACGCGTTCATCCGCGCCCGCCTGACCGCGCGGATCGGCGCGCAAGCCGATGGCGTGCGCCTGCTGTACGGCGGGTCGGTCAAGCCGTCGAATGCCGCCGAGATTTTCGCGGTGCCGCATGTGGACGGCGCGCTGGTCGGCGGGGCCAGTCTGAAGGCCGCTGATTTCGGCGCGATTGTCGCGGCGCTGTCTGCGGCCTGAGCGGCTGCGCTGATCCCGGTGCCTGATTGCGGCACGGGTTGCGTCGCGGGCAGGCAAGCCTGCGGCGGTGGCGACAGGCATCAAGGCCAGATGACCGTCGTACCCGCCACCCTGCCCCGACCCTCGCTTGCGCTGGCGCATCTGGCCTGCGCCGGATCTATGCTGGTCTGGGCGGCGGGGCTTCCGGCGGCAGACCTGCTGATCCCGCATGTACCGGCCCTGACCCTGACCGCCGCGCGGATGACCATTGCCGCGCTTGCCCTGCTGCCGGTCTGGTGGCTGCTCGACGGATCGCGCGCCATTCTGGGCGCCGCATGGGGCATCGGGCTGATGATCGGGGCGGTCAACAGCCTTGGGGCCTTTGGGCTGATCCTGGGGCAGGCAAGGTCTGATGCGGTGACGGTGGCCATCGTTTCTGCCGCCATGCCGATCATCGGCATGGGGATCGAGGTAGTTCTTGATGGCCGCCGGATCACGCGCGCGCTGATCCTTGGCATCGGGCTTTCGCTGTTGGGCGGGCTGATCGCGCTGGACGGGGGCGGATCGGGTGGTGGTACGGTGCTGGGGGCGCTTCTGTGCCTTGGGTCCATCGTGATCTTCACCTTCAGCTCGCGCTGGACGGTGACCGCCTATCCCCGCCTGTCGCCCTTGGGGCGCACGACGATCACGCTCTGCGGCGGCGCGCTGGCGGCTGTGGTGATGGCGGGGCTGGCCACGCTGTTTGGCCTACCCGCACCCGAATGGGACGCGCTTGGCCTGCCCGAGGCCGGGGCGATGTTTGTCTATGCCTTTGCCGCACTTGCCCTGTCGCAGGTGCTGTGGATCACCTCGGTCGGGCGGCTGGGGATCGGCATCGCTTCGCTGCACATCAACGCCACGCCCTTCTATGTGATGCTGATCCTGTTCGCCTTTGGCGGCCCGTGGCTCTGGCATCAGGTGTTTGGCGCGGCGCTGGTGGCGGTGGGGGTGATGGTGGCACAAGGCCTCTTGCACCCGTCCCGCCTGCGCGGGTAAGCCCATGCCCATGCAGACCCTGTCCCAATCCCCGACCGAGCCGGATTTTGTCCAGAATCCCTATCCGTTCTACGAACGTGCCCGCGCCGCCGGCCCGTTCTTTCACTGGCAGGACTACGGGCTGATCTGCACGCCTGTCGCGGCGGCGGCCAATGCCATCTTCCGCGACCGCCGCTTTGGCCGCGAGGTGCCGCCCGACCTCGCGCGCCCGATTGCCCCGCACACCGCCCCGTTCTACGCGGTCGAGGCGCATTCGATGCTGGAGCTGGAGCCGCCACGCCACACCCGCCTGCGCAGCCTTGTGCTGCGCGCCTTCACCTCGCGCCGGATCGCCGGGTTGCAGCCGGATGTCGAAAGCCTGAGCCACAGCCTGATCGACGCGCTGCCGGAGGGCGAATTCGACCTGATCACCGGCTTTGCGCAGGCCCTGCCGGTGATCATCATCGCCCGCCTTCTGGGCGTACCCGAGGATATGGCGGGGCAGCTTCTGCGCTGGTCCAACGCGATGGTCGGCATGTATCAGGCGCGGCGCACGCATGACATGGAGGTTGCGGCCAGTGATGCCGCGCGCGACTTCTCCGACTTTCTGCGCGGCTATGTCGAACAGCGCCGCAAAGCCCCCGCCGATGACCTGATCACCCAGCTGATCGCGGCCGAAAGCGACGGCGAACGCCTGTCGACGGATGAGCTGATCACCACCTGCATCCTTTTGCTGAACGCAGGGCACGAGGCGACGGTGCACACCATCGGCAATGGCGTGAAAACCCTGCTGGAAACCGGATCTGTGGCGCAGATCCTGTCGCCCGACACGGTGCAGGACACGGTAGAAGAGATCCTGCGCTTCGACCCGGCGCTGCACATGTTCACCCGCACCGCCTATGAAAGCGTTGAGGTGATGGGCCATACCTTCGCGCGCGGCGATCAGGTGGCGCTGCTGCTGGGGGCCACCAACCGCGACCCGGCCCTGTGGGACCGCCCCGACCACTTTTTGCCGGGGCGCACCGCAAAGCCTAACCTGACCTTCGGCGCGGGCCTGCATTTCTGCGTCGGCGCGCCGCTGGCCCGGCTGGAACTGCAGATCGCCCTGCCCATACTGTTTCGCCGCCTGCCCGGCCTGCGTCTGGCCGAAGCCCCCCGCTACGCTGATGTTTACCACTTCCACGGGCTGGAGCGGCTGTTGCTGGCGCGATGACGCCTGCGCCAGCCCCTATGGCCACGCGATCCTGAAGGTGCTGCTGGTGGCGTGAGGTCTGGGCGACCCTATAATGGCAGCACGGTGGTGGACTTGATCTCTTCCATGCTCAGCAGGGCTGTCACGTTGTAGATCTTCACCTCGGAAATCAGCGCCTGATAGAACTGATCATAGGCGCGGGCATTCCTGACCCGCACTTTCAGGATATAGTCGATATCGCCCGCCAGCCGGTGCGCCTCCAGCACTTCGGGGCGGTCGCGCAGGGTTTTGAGGAACTTGCGCTGCCATTCGGCCTCATGCTCTGACGTGCGGATCAGCACGAAGAAGCAGGCCTCCAGCCCCAGCGCCTCGGCGTCCAGAATCGCGGTCTGACGGGTGATCACGCCCTGTTCGCGCATCCGGCGGATGCGGTTCCACACCGGCGTTTTCGACGACCCCACCTTGCGCGCGATTTCATCCAGCGACTGGCTGGAATCCAGCTGCAATTCGCCAAGGATTTTCCGGTCCAGTTCGTCCAGTTGGGCCGCCATTCACCATTTCCTTCGTTTTGCAGAACCCCTGCCCCGCTTCGGCGCAGTATCGGAACAGGTTTCCTTATCTGCAAGGGGGCATGGCGGGGGGCAGGGAAAATATCCTATATTGACGCGGCACAGCCAAAGGAATCCGCCATGCCCACGCTGCACCAGCCCTTGCTGCCCGCCGTCGCCTTTGTCGGCGCAGGCCCGGGTGCGGCCGAGCATCTGACGCTGGGGGCTTACCGCGCGCTGCAAGAGGCCGAAGTGGTGATCCATGACCGGCTGGTGGGGGCCGAGGTGCTGGCGCTGATCCCGGCCACGGCGACCCGCGTCGATGTCGGCAAGGAAGGTTTTGGCCCCAGCACCGCGCAGGCCACGATCAACGCGACACTGGTTGCCCATGCAAGGACCGGCGCGCGGGTGGTGCGGCTCAAGGGCGGCGATTGCGGGATTTTCGGGCGGTTGGATGAGGAGATGGACGCGCTGACCGCAGCGGGCCTGCCGTTCCGCATCCTGCCCGGCCTGACCTCCGCCACCGTGGCTGCCGCCAACATCGGCCAGAGCCTGACCAGACGCGGTCGCAACGCCAGCCTGCGCATCCTGACCGGGCATGACATGGCCGGATTTGCCGAACAGGACTGGCGCGGCATGGCGCGGACGGGGGAGGTTGCGGCGATCTACATGGGCAAGAAATCGGCCCGTTTCATTCAGGGCCGGCTGATGATGCATGGTGCGGCCCCCGGCACCGATATCACCATCGTCGAAAACGTCAGCCGCGCCGATCAGCGCATCATCGGCACCACCCTCGCCCATCTGCCCGAGGCCATCGCCACCTGCGACGGGCCGGCCGTTATCCTGTTCGGCCTCGCCCCGCGCGCGGCTGCGTCCTCCCTTGCCCAATTGAAAGAAGCCACCGCATGAGCCGCCAGTTCACCCCGAAAGTCGTCACCGCCAACCGCCTGCGCGAAGGCGATGTGGTGTACCTGACCGCCGATGACCAATGGTCGCCGCTGCACCATCAGGCAGAGCTGATCGAGGATGAGGCCCATGCGCAACTGCGCCTGCTGCATGCATCGAGCCAGAAACTGCTGATCGTGGGCCCCTATCTGGCCGATGCCAAGGCAGGCCCCAGCGGGCCAGAGCCGGTGCATTTCCGCGAGGCATTCCGCACCCGTGGCCCGTCGAACTATGACCACGGCAAGCAAGCAGATCTAAGGGCATAAAGATGTATTCCTATTCCGACTTCGACGAGTCCTTCGTCCGCGCCCGTGTTGCCCAGTTCACCCAGCAGGTCGAACGCCGCCTTGATGGCTCGCTCACCGAAGAGGAATTCCGCCCGCTGCGCCTGATGAACGGGCTTTATCTGCAACTGCACGCCTATATGCTGCGGGTAGCCATTCCCTATGGCACCATCAGCCCGCATCAGATGCGGCAGCTGGCGATGATCGCCGACACCTATGACAAGGGCTATGGCCACTTCACCACCCGGCAGAACATCCAGTTCAACTGGCCCATACTGCCCGATGTGCCCGCGATCCTTTCCGCACTGGCAGATGTCGAGATGCACGCCATCCAGACCTCCGGCAACTGCGTGCGCAATGTCACCGCCGACCATTTTGCCGGGGCGGCGGCGGATGAGATTGAAGACCCGCGTCCTTACGCCGAACTGCTGCGGCAATGGTCCACCGATCACCCCGAATTCCAGTTCCTGCCGCGCAAGTTCAAGATCGCCATCACCGGTGCCCCAAATGACCGCGCCGTGACCCGCGCGCATGACATCGGCCTGCGTATGGTCAAGAACGCCGCGGGCGAGTCGGGGTTCGAGGTGATGGTCGGCGGTGGCCTTGGCCGCACACCGATGATTGCGCACACGGTCAGGAATTTCCTGCCCGTGGCCGATTTGTTGCCATATGTCGAGGCGGTTCTGAGCGTTTACAACACGCTGGGACGGCGCGACAACAAGTACAAGGCCCGCATCAAGATCACCGTGCATGAGACCGGGAAAGAAGAGATTTCCCGGATGATCGAAGAGCGGTTCGCTGAATTGCGCCCGCTGTTCGGTGGCCATGATCAGGAATTGCTGGAAGACATCCGTGCCGCCTTCGCGCCGCCTGCGTTCCGCAACGCGCCGCTGGGTGCCTATGACGCGTTCTACAAGGCCGACCCCACCTTCCGATCCTGGGCCGACACAAATCTGTCGCAGCACCGCAATGACCAGTATGCCATCGTCACCATCAGCGTGAAGGCGCATGGCCAGACGCCCGGCGACGCGTCCTCGGATCAGATGCGCATGATGGCCGATCTGGCCGAGCGCTATGGCCACAACGATCTGCGCATCAGCCACGAGCAGAACGTGATCCTGCCGCATGTCCACAAATCCGACCTTCCGGCGGTGCATGCGGCCCTTGCGCAGGTGGGGCTGGCCACCGCCAATGTCGGGCTGATTTCCGACATCATCGCCTGCCCCGGCATGGATTACTGCGCCCTTGCCACTGCGCGATCGATCCCGATTGCCACCCAGATCGCAGACCGCTTCGAGGCGCTGGATCTGGAGCATGACATCGGGCCGATGAAGATCAAGATCTCGGGCTGCATCAACGCCTGCGGGCACCACCATGTCGGCCATATCGGCATTCTGGGGCTGGACCGGGCGGGGGTGGAAAACTACCAGATTACCCTCGGCGGCGACGGCACGGAAACCGCCGCCATCGGCGACAAGACCGGCCCGGGCTTTGCCTATGACGAGATTGTGCCGGCGGTGGAACGCATCATGCGCGCCTACCTGACTGTGCGCGAGGCCCCGCAGGAAACCTTCCTGCAAACGGTCCGCCGTTTGGGGCTAGACCCGTTCAAAGCCGCGCTGTACGGGACCGAAGGCGCTCAGGATGCCGCGTGATCTGCACACCGGCCCGGTGGCAGAGCGGGTGGCAGCGCTGAACACGCGCTATAAGCACCACTCTGCCACCGCCGTGCTGGAACACAGCCTGAAGGATGACGATCTGGGCCGGGTGGCCTTGGTCTCATCCTTTGGCGCGGAATCAGTGGTGCTGCTGCATCTGGTGTCGGTGATCGCCCCCGAAACCCCGGTGCTGTTCATCGACACAAAGATGCTGTTCACGGAAACGCTCGATTACCAGCGTCAGTTGGCCGACATGCTGCACCTGTGCGACGTACGCACCATCCGCGCCGCGCAGCCGCGCGTGGCGTTCGAAGACCCGGATGGCAGCCTGCACCAGTTCAACACCGATGCCTGCTGCGCGGTGCGCAAGGTGGAACCGCTGGAACGCGCTCTGTCGGGCTTTGACGGCTGGATCACCGGACGCAAACGCTATCAAAGCAACACGCGCGGTACGGTGGATTTCTTCGAATCCGAAGGCGATACCCGCATCAAGGTCAACCCGCTGGCCCATTGGGGCCGCGAAGATCTTGAGGACTATATCGTCAACAACCGCCTGCCACGTCATCCGCTGGTGGCCAAAGGCTACCCCAGCATCGGCTGCGCGCCCTGCACCAGCCCGGTGAAACCGGGTGAAGACCCGCGCGCAGGCCGTTGGCGGGGAACACAAAAAACCGAATGCGGCATCCATTTCATTGATGGCAAACCCGTTCGCATCACAAAGGACAGTGCCGCATGAGCGTGATCGTCACCGATACGGGCTTTGCGCCCGCCCCGCCCGTCAATGCCGTTACTCTGGCCGATATCGACAGGCATCAGGGCACGCTGGACCTGACCCACACCGATGACCCGGCGACGGTTGAACCGCACCTTGCAGGGCTGACGCTGATCCGCATCTCGTTTCCTGTCTTCAGCGATGGCCGGGCCTTTACCGTCGCACGCCGGTTGCGGATGCTGGGCTATACCGGCGAATTGCGCGCCACCGGCCCGGTGATTTCCGACCAATACGCCATGGCGCGGCGCGTCGGCTTTGACTCGGTCGAAATCCCCGATGATCTGGCCGCACGTCAGCCCGCCGACCAGTGGCAGTTCCGCGCCGACTGGCAGGCGCATCATTATCAGGCACGTCTGCGCGCCTGACAGCCCTGAGACACCCCGACGCTTTCCTCCGATCCGGATCATAGCTAGAAGGAAGATGCCGGTGTACCCGCCGGACACAAATCTCATGACCGAAGTGACCCTGATGACCGACGCAAGCCCTGCCCCGGCCCCCGCCGCAAAACCGCACCTGCCCGACGCGGCAAAAGTCACCTCCGTGACCCATTGGACCGACCGGCTGTTTTCCTTCCGGGTCGAACGCCCGCGCACCTTGCGCTTCCGTTCGGGTGAGTTCGTGATGATCGGCCTGATGGGCGACACCGGCAAACCGCTTTTGCGCGCCTATTCCATCGCGTCGCCCGCCTGGGACGAAGAGCTGGAGTTCTATTCGATCAAGGTGCCCGATGGCCCGCTGACCAGCCGGCTGCAACATATCAAGGTCGGCGACGAGATCATCCTGCGCCCGAAACCCGTGGGCACGCTGGTGCATGATGCGCTGCTGCCCGGCAAGCGGCTGTGGTTTCTGGCCACCGGCACCGGCATCGCGCCTTTTGCGTCGCTGATGCGCGAGCCGGACACTTACGAAAAATACGACCAGATCATCATGATGCACACCTGCCGCGAGGTGGCGGAACTGGACTACGGCCGCCAGCTGGTGGAAAGCCTGAAAGATGACCCGTTGATCGGCGAGCTGGTGGGCGACAAGTTGCTGTACTATCCCACCACCACGCGCGAACCCTACCCTCGCATGGGCCGCGTCACCGACAATCTGTCCTCGGGCAAGGTCTTTGCCGACCTCGGCCTGCCGCCGATGGACCCTGCCACCGACCGCGCCATGGTCTGCGGGTCACTGGCGTTCAACGTGGATGTGAAGGCCATTCTCGAAGGGTTCGGCCTGCGCGAAGGGGCCAATTCGGAACCGCTGGAATATGTGGTGGAAAAGGCCTTTGTCGGCGACGGCATCTGAACCGATCGTCCCGAAACAGAAAAAGGCCGCGCACCCTGCGCGGCCTTTTCCCGTTCTGGTCCCGGATCAGAGGCCGAGGGCCGATTTGACCTGAGTGATCACGCCTTCCAGCAGGGCCGGGTTGGAAGATGCGGCATCCACGGCAGAGGTCAGCGTGGTTTTGGTCGCGGCATCCAGCGACGAGCTGGCGATCAGGCCCTTGACCGCATCGGCGTTGAAATTCTCCGGGTCAAGCGCTGCGGCCCCTGCCGTGGCTGCGCTGGACGCGGCCTCTTCTGCGGCGTCGGCTGCGGATTCGGCGGCCACATTGGCCGCGTTTGCGGCATCGGTGGCCGCGTCGGTGGTCGCCTCGGCAGCACCTTGAACCGCTTCGACAGCGGCAGCGGCTGCACCCTGGGCCGCTTGGGCGGCTTCGGCAGCGGCGGCTTCGGCAGCGGCGGCGGCCGCTTCCACCGCTTCGGTCACGGCGCTTTCGGCCTCTGCAGCGGCGGCCTCTTCGGCGGCAGCAGCAGCGGCGGCTTCGGCCTCGGCAGCGGCGGCCGCAGCGGCTTCTTCCGCTGCCTGCGCTTCGGCAGCAGCGGTGGCGGCGGCCTGCTCAGCGGCCTGTTGTGCCGGCACATAGCTGAACTGGTAATATCCGCCAGCGGCCAGCAGAATGACGACCGCGCCAATGATTACAGTTTTGTTCATCTTGATACTCCCATATCCGGGTGTCCCGCCCGGTTGCGTCGCCCATATGGCAGGTGAGCACCCGGTTGAAAAGACGTGCGCCGCACTGCGGCATGGATTTGGCAGCGATTGGCCGCTTTTCTGCACGTCTTCGGACCAAAATCGCGGTGAATCACATTGAACCCAAAGCGCAGGGCGTTTATCTTGCCTGCGCCTGTGCAAACCACCAAAGGACGAAAACCATAGCCCGCAGACCCCACAACGCCCCGCCGCAACGTGACACCGGCCCGCGTATCAATGATCGCATCCGCAGCCCGGAAATCCGCCTGATCGGCGCGGATGGCGAAAATGTCGGCGTCGTGACGCCCGCCCGCGCCATGGCGATGGCCGAAGAGGCTGGGCTTGATCTGGTCGAGATCAGCCCGAATGCCGAACCGCCGGTCTGCAAGATCATGGATTTCGGCAAGTTCAAGTATGAGACGCAAAAGCGGGAGGCCGAAGCCCGCAAGAAGCAGCACATCATCGAGATCAAGGAAATCAAGTTCCGTCCCGGCACGGATACCCATGATTACGACGTGAAGATGCGCTCGGTCCTGAAGTTTCTGGAAGAGGGTGACAAGGTCAAGATCACCCTGCGTTTCCGGGGCCGCGAAATGGCCCACCAGAACCTTGGGATGGAACTTCTGAACCGCGTGGCCGCTGATGTCGGCGACAATGGCAAGGTAGAATCGATGCCCCGGCTGGAAGGCCGCCAGATGGTGATGATGATCGGCCCGAAATAAGGGTTCAGCATTTTCGCAGACCATTCGTGACGGATTGCGGGGGCCAGTGCGGCCCCCGTTTTCATGCCGGGCGGCGCGCTTCGCGTGGCTGCGGGCGGATCGGGATTTCCTTCAGCAATCCCCCCACCCCCATGGCGGCGATGTCATCATCCCCAAGCGTCAACCCGCAGGCCAGCCGTTCCAGCACCCAGTCGGCCCCGTTCAGCGCCGGGCTGCGCGCGCAGCCCGGCAGGCCGATCACCGGGCGGTCCCCAAGCTGGCCGTGAAACAGCAGATTGCCCGGGTCCACCGGCATGCCAAACCGCGCGACACGCCCGCCCGCCCGGCGCAGCGCTTGCGGGGCGGTGTCATGCAGGTCTGATGTGGCCGACCCAGTCAGGATCAGCACCATCGCGCCGGGCAGGCGGGCCATGGCTCCGGCAAGCGCCGCCTCGTCATGTGCCACCACCTCACACGCCGCCAGCCGCATCCCCAGGGCCCGCAGCCGCGCCTCCACCGCCGCGCGCCCCTTGGCCGCCAGCTTTGCCGGCAGGCCCGGAACCTCGGTCAGGATCAGCCCGGCATCGGGCAGCGCCACCGGATGCACCTTTATGGCCGCGCGCGCCAGATCACAGGACCGGACAAGGGACACCTCGGGCACGCTGTAGCTGATGATCTTGACCGTGCCCACCAAAGTGCCCGCCTCCACCCGGGTATAGGGCGCAAGCGTGGCCAGTGTGATCGACGGGTCCACCCGGTTCAGCGCGTGGATCGCCGCCGCATCAAGCCCCACCACACCGGGTCCGATGGCATTCAGATTGACCCGCCCGGTAAAGGCGGTGGTGACCGCCAGCCCGGCGGCACCCGGATCAGGCACCAGCGCCCGCGCCAGCCGCGTCGCGGCGTGGTCCTCCGCCACATCGCCGGGTTCCAGCCGCGCCACCGTCACCTGTGTGACCCCTGCCGCCCGCAATAGCGCAAGCTCGCCCGCGCCCAGAACCACACCCTTGCGCAACCGCCCTGCGCCCTCCAGCACCGAATGCGCCAGCACAGCGCCCTCGGCCAGGTCCAGCGGCACTTCGGCAAAGATCACGGCACGCTCCGCAAGACCTGGGTGATCTGTGCCAGGATCGAGACCGCAATTTCCGCCGGGGTCTTCGCCCCGATGTTCAGGCCCACCGGCGCGTGAATGCGGGCGATATCCGCGTCTGATACCCCCGCCGCCCGCAACCGATCCAGCCGTTTGGCATGGGTGCGGGTCGATCCGAGGCAGCCAAGATAGAAGCACGGGCTTTGCAGCGCCGCCATGATTGCCGGGTCGTCCAGCTTGGCATCATGGGTCAGCGTCACCACCGCCGTGCGCGCATCGGGGGCCAGTGCCGTCATCGCCTCATCCGGCCAGTCTTCGGAAATCACCTCACCCGGAAACCGCTCCGCGCTGCCAAAGGCCGCGCGCGGGTCGATCAGCGTTGGCGCATAGCCACAGGCGCGCGCCATGGTCAGCAA
Organism: Pseudotabrizicola sediminis; assembly: GCF_004745575.1. Lineage (GTDB taxonomy): Bacteria > Pseudomonadota > Alphaproteobacteria > Rhodobacterales > Rhodobacteraceae > Pseudotabrizicola > Pseudotabrizicola sediminis. The sequence goes on from NZ_RPEM01000001.1 coordinate 512,125, forward strand.
GGGTTGCGCAATATGCACCGCCCCCACCACGATCAGCCGCAGGCCGGGGTTCTGCACCGCAATGAAGCGCCCGTCCTCCTCCATCCCGGATTTGTCCGACCGCAGCCGCGCATCCACAGCCTGGTCCTGCCCCGGTCGCACCAATCCGCGCGTCCAGGCCTCCAGCGCGACAGTATAGGCGCATGCCTGCCGCCCCGCCCGCGCCGCCACCAGCGTCTCCAGCATCGCGGGCGGCAGGCGGGCACCACCTTCCCCAACAGGCTCCACCAGCACCCGGATGGTGCCGCCACAGGCCAGACCCACGGCGAATGCGCTGTCGTCGCTGACCCCGAAGGTCAGCAGGCGCGGCACGCCATCGGCCATCGCTTCCAGCGCCTCGGCCACCACCGCGCCCTCGACACAGCCGCCGGACACCGACCCCATGATCTGCCCGGTGCCCGACACCGCCAGCTGACTGCCCGCCTGACGCGGCGCAGAACCCCATGTTTCCACCACCGTGGCCAGCGCCGCCCCCTGCCCGACCAGGTACCAGTCCAGCGCAATTTCGGGGATACGGTCGTGATCGGCTGGGGTCATGTCATCCTCGGGTGCGGGGCCTGATCTGTGCCTCATTATGGGCCAGCCCCCGCAGCCATGCCACTGGCAAAAGGTGCCATACCCTCACATGCGAACGCCGCAGGGGGTTTCCCTGCGGCGTACACGTTCAATCCAACCCTCGGGTCAGCGCAGCGAGGCAGACCGCATCAGCGGCGTCACCACCCGCACGGCGGCGCGGCGGTTACGCACTTCATCCGCCTGCGTGTCGATGCGCAACTCATTCTCGCCATAGCCTTGCACCACCATGTTTTCCGGCGGGATATCGTAATACTCGGTCAGGGCCAGGGCCACCGACTCGGCCCGACGGTCCGACAGCGTCAGGTTGTAAGACGCCGACCCGACCGCATCGGTATGCCCTTCGATCAGGAACACCTCACCCGGATTGTCGCGCAGGATATCATCCATGATCCGGCCCAAAGACGCCAGTTTGCGCGCCTCGCTTGGCCGGATGACGGCCGAGCCGGAGGCAAAGGTGATGTTGTCCACGTCGATGGTTGCCGCCAGTTCGCGCACCTGCGGGATCTCGCGGATCTGACGCAGGCTGAAGGTCCGGCCCAAAGCGCGGGCCTCGTCGCGGGCAAGGGCGGCTTTCAGCGCGGCATTGCTGTCATTGGTCGAGATCGTCACCCGGTCAGGGCGCGGACGTGGCAGGGTCGAGATGTCGATGCGCTCTTCGCGCACCAGATCGTCGATCAGCACAATCTCGTTGCCACGGCTGTCATAGGTGGCGCGGCGCAGCACCCGGCCCGAGGCATCACGGATGGTCACAACCTGTGCCCCGTCTTGACGGTCAACTGTGGTGCGGGTCGAACCGTCATTGAACGTCTCGGTCCGCACGGTTGAACCGGGACGCCGCAGCAGCGTGTCATCGTCCTTGTAGACCGAGAAGTTGCCCTGCGGGTCGCGCACGACAACCCGGTCGCCGGTGTTTTCCACCACTTCGCGCCCGTCGCTCAGCACCTTGCCCACCACAAGCGCGCCCAGCGCCAGCAAGCCGACCTTTTCCAGGTTCGACAGGCCCGAACGCTGGTTGTTGCCAACGGCGGTGGGGGCTGCGGCGAATTCCTGTGCCGAAGACCGGGCATCGGCTTCGGTCACGGTGGTCGTCGTCACACTTTCCGGTTCCGGCTGGGCTGCCGGTGCCTCTGTGGTTGCGGCGGTGCCATCGGCGGCGGTGCCTGCGACCAGACCCGCTGCAGCGGCGGCGGCGGCAAGTCCGGTCAGCACATCGCTGCCGTCCCCGCCTGCATCCGTCGCGTCAGGCGCGGACAGCAGATTGAGCAGGCTTTGGTTTTCTTCCTCGGTCACGACTGGCGCTTCCACCGGTTCGGCTTCTGCAATTGCCTGAGCGGCTTGTTCGGCAGCCACTGCCGCCGCCGCTTCTGCCGCAATCGCGGCCTCTTCGGCTTGCGCAGCGGCCAGAGCATCCTCTTCGGCCAGCGCTTCGGCTTCGGCCGTTGCAGCTGCATCCGCCTCGGCATCCACTTCGGCGGTGGCTTCTGCCCCTGCCTCTGCCGGAACGGCAGGGTCAACCGGTACCTCGGCCTCCGCTGCGGCCTCTGCTGCAACAGCGGCTTCCAGCTCTGCAGCGGCCTCTGCTTCGGCCAGGGCCGCGGCGTCTTCTGCTTCTGCTGCGGCCGCCTCTGCCGCCAGTGCTTCTGCTGCCGCCGCTTCTGCTGCAGCTGCCTCTTCAGCAGCGCCAGCCTCTGCTGCTGCCGCCGCTGCTGCTTCTTCAGCTGCCGCTGCTTCCGCCGCAGCCGTGGCCTCGGCTGCTGCAGCGTCTTCCGCCGCCGCCGCTTGCGCTGCTTGCTCTACCGCTGCGGCCTCTGCCGCCGCTGCTTCCGCCTCTGCGGCTGCCGCCGCGTCTGCCTCTGCGGCTGCCGCCGCTTCGGCTTCTGCTTCTGCCGCTGCTGCTTCTTCCAGTGCCAGAGCTTCGGCCAGGGCCGCTTCTTCGGCCGCCGCAACCTCGGCAATCAGCTCGTCTGCATTACCGGCAACAACCTGTTCGGTGATCAGCGCGATGTCACAGGTCTGGCCCGCGGCCACCGAACACAGCAGGGCCCCGTCTTCGGCAAGAACCGACCCATCCTCGGAAACAGTCAGATTGGCCGACAGATCCTGCGCCATCAGCGGCCAGGGCTGAATGGGGGTCAGGGCGAGCGACAAAACCGCAGTGGTGGAGAGCAAACGTTTCATGGTCTTCCTTTCGCATGGGATCGGTCCGGTCGCATCTGCGATTCGAACCGCCGTTGAGCATGGCCGGACCTTGGGGCGATGCGCGTTGCTATGCGATATCACCCCCCGGTATCGGCATAACACGCGTCAACTCTGTGCCCCTAACGCGCATCCTGGGCATCAGGTTCCCGACAGCAACCGCATAAGACGCGCCTTTTCGCCACCGTCCCGGTCCGACCCGTCTTCGTGCCCGGACAACACCGCACCCAAAGCCTCCAGCGAGGCCACCGAATGCCCGGCCCGGAACGCATCACAATGCGGCAGCATCGCCCTGATGCCCTGTGCCTTCGGGGCAAAACCATCCCAGCGCAAGAGCGGGTTCAGCCAGATCAGCCGACGGCACGACAGGTGCAGCCGTTCCATCGCCTTGGCAAGCGCGCCGCTGTCATCGCGGTCCAGCCCGTCGGTGATCAGCAACACCACAGCACCCTGCCCCAGCACCCGGCGCGACCAGTCGCGGTTGAACTCGGCCAGACAGGCCCCGATGCGGGTGCCGCCCGACCAGTCCTGCGCCTCGGCCCCCGCCGCCCGCAGGGCTGCATCGACATCGCGGGTCTTCAGATGCCGGGTGATGTTGGTCAGCCGCGTGCCAAAGGTAAAACCATGCACCTGCGCCCAGCCCTGCCCCTGCCGGTTCGCCACCGCATGGATGAAATGCAAAGCCATCCGGCTGTACTGGCTCATCGAGCCAGAGATATCGCACAGCACCACAAGGTTCGGCCAGCGCAGGCGCGGGGCCCGCATCGCCAGCTGCGTGATCTCGCCACCCTGCCGCAGACTGGCGCGCAACGTGCGGCGCAGATCGACCTGCGCCCCTGTCGCCGACGTCCGGCTGCGCCGGGTGATCAGCGGCTTGACCGGCAGCGACAGCCGCGCCAGCATTGCCTTGGCCTGTGCCATTTCCTCCACCGACATCTGCTCGAAATCCAGCGACTTCAGCCGTTCTTCCTGACTCATGGTGGCCGAAGCGTCGATGTCGATCCGGTCTTCACCCGGGTCAGCAGGCGCGGGCAGATCCCGCTCCACCCCGTCCAGCAGCGCCTGCGCCGCCCGCTTTTCCGCAGCCTGCGCTGCGCGGTCTTCCTGCAGACCCTGGATCGCGGGCAGCAACAGGCTCATCATGTGATCGAGATACTTCGGATCGCGCCAGAACAGCCGGAACACCTGCTCGAACACCACCCGTTCTTCGGGCCGGCTGACAAAACAGGCGTGCAGGGTCCAGTAGAAATCGGCCCGCCCGGAAAAACCCGCAACCTCGACCGCGCGCACCGCATCCAGCACCCGCCCCGGCCCGATCGGCAGCCCGGCCTTGCGGAGCGCCCGCGCAAAATGGGCGATGTTCTGCGCCAGCTTGCCGTCATCTGGAATGGTCAGCGGAGCATAGGTTGCCATCGTTGCGACCGGGGGGTTTCACACCCCCCGGACCCCCCGTGGGATATTTATGAACAGATGATGAACAAGTGAGGTGTAGGAACTGGTCATGCCGGAGCCAGCTCTTTACGGACCTGATCGAGCAGGCGCTTGGCCTCGGACCCCTGAATTTTCTGGATATCGTCCTGATATTTCAGGATCGCCCCCAAGGTGTCGGCAATCACTTCCGGCGACAGGGCGATCACATCCAGCGCCAGCAGGCATTTGGCCCAGTCGATGGTTTCGGCCACGCCGGGCTTTTTGAACAGATCCTCGCGCCGCAGCCGCTGCACAAAGCCCACAATCTCGCGGCTCAGCGTCTCTTGTGCCTCTGGCGCGCGGGCGTGCAGGATCTCCATCTCGCGGGTGAAGTCGGGGTAATCCACCCAATGATAAAGGCAGCGGCGTTTGAGCGCATCATGCACCTCGCGCGTGCGGTTCGAGGTCAGGATCACGATGGGGGGTTCAGGCGCGCTTATGGTGCCAAGCTCGGGGATGGAGACCTGCGCTTCGGACAGGGCCTCCAGCAGGAACGCCTCGAACGGCGCATCGGTGCGGTCGATCTCGTCGATCAGCAGCACCGGCGCGCCGCCCGGTTGCGGGCGCATCGCCGCCAGCAGCGGGCGTTCGATCAGGTACTCTTCGGTGAAAAGGTCTGCCTTCGCGGCGCTGCCGCCCGTGGCTTCCGCCGCGCGGATCGCCACCATCTGCGCGGCAAAGTTCCACTCTGCTACCGCCGAAGCCTGATCGAGGCCTTCATAGCATTGCAGTCGGATCAGCCGCCGCCCCAGCGCCGTGGCCAGCGTCTTGGCAATTTCGGTCTTGCCGACGCCCGCCTCGCCTTCCAGAAACAAGGGCCGCCCCAGCTTCAGCGACAAGAACACCACCGTGGCCAGCGCCCGGCTGGCAACATAGCCCTGCCCTGCAAGCATCTCTTCTGTCGCGTCAATCGTGGCCGGAACGGCTGTCACACGGCATCCTCCCCTAGGGTGCGCCATGCTGGTCAGAACGCCCGGCGGGGTCAAGCAGGCAAGCGCCCGGCTACGACCAAGGCAGTAGTCAGCGCTTAGGATGGCGCCTGTGTCAGATAATCCGCGCTAAACGTCCGCCCGCTGCCGTCACAGACCCAGCATCCCCTGCCGGATGTAGCGGTGATCGCCCCGCGTCAGCACCCATCGCCCCAGCTTGCGCGCCAGATCGGGGCGGCCCCGGTCCAGTGCGCGCTTGAACAGTTCGCGCTGATAGCGGGCAAAGCTGCGGCGGGCGCGCAGGGTGCGGTAGAATTCAAGTTCGGACAGTGTGCCGTTCAGCGCGGCCAGCGTGATCGGCGCAAGGATGCCCATCTGGTGCAGGCTGGACCCAAGCCGGTGCCCCAGCAAGGGCGCGCGCAGCTTGACCACATTCGCGCCGCTGAACCGGTCGGCATGGGCGGCATCCAGCGGCTCGTAGGGGTCATAAAGCAGGAACACCCGGCCCGCCGCCTGCGCAGCCTGCGCCGCATCACCGTAGGGGCCGGAATAATCGCGGCCCCAAGCGGTGTGGTAGCGGGTTTCCCAAGGCACCAGGGCCTTGTCCAGCGTGGATTGCGGCGAGATCGCCACCACATCCGCCCCCGGACAGGCGGCGGAAAAGGCGCAGGCGGCATAGCCCCCCATCGAGGCGCCGTAGAACACCACCCGCTTGAACGGCCTGAAAAAACCGGCGTCGCGCAGCGCATCGAACTGCTGCCAGACCCAGGGGTCGCGATACCAGGTCCAGCCGTTCGCCATCACCCCCAGCATCGACCAGCCCTGCTTTTCGATGAAGGAAAACCCCCAGGGGCGGCGGTCTTCGCGCTTGCCCATGGCAATGTCGAGGTTGTCGAAGGTTACCACCAGCGTGTCAGAGCGTTGGATGAACAGAAACGAATGGTCCGGGCTTTCGCGGAAGAACCCGTCTTCGCCGGCCAGCGTTTTGGCAATCGCCGCCCAGCCGCCATCTTGCGGCACTTTGGCCGCAACCTGCGGCCCGGCGCGGAACAGCGCGCGGGTGATGGTCACACCGTCCGCCTCGCGCACCGTCAGCGACTCGCACCTGCCATAGTCGTTCAGCAACGGATAGCTGCCCGAGCCTTTGCGGATATCCGTCAGCATCTGTGTACCCGCATGAAGTGACGCTTCAAGAACGGGCTGCAGATGCTTGATCTTGTTGACATCTCCGAACCCGGACAGATTGGCGATCACCTCCACCGGACGCAAATCGGCGGGGCGTGCGATCCGCCTGATCCTTGTCTCGGGCACGCCATGGGCGGTCAGAAAGGCGATATAGGGAGCAACCCAGGGCGAGGCGGTGGCGGGCCAGTTGCCCTTGTGGTCCAGATCGATCAGATCAATCTCACAATCCCACCGGCTCCATGCCGCCAACGCCACAGATTGCGCATTGCCCCCGACATCGGCAAAGGCGGACACGTCGCCGCAGTCCAGACGGTGGATCAGACCGGCATCGAACACATGTTTGCCGCGCCCTTTGATCGGCGCGGCCTCTGCCGATATCTGATGCAAGACCAACAGCTTGTGCAGGTAACTTCCAACGGGAGGCAGACCGTGGTGGCGCAGGCCGAGTTCGCGCTTGTTCGAGGCCCAGAGGTGCAGCGCCGTGGTGCGCGGGGTGATCATCGCTTCGGCCACCGCTGCAGGTCGCAGGAATTTCAGCCGGTTGGGAAAGGTGACCGGGTAGAACGCATCCAGCGGCTGCACCTTGCCCGCCAGACCTAGCGCATGGGTGAAATGGGTGATCATCATCGGCCCCCAGACCCCCCAGGGCTGCTGGCTGACATGCACAGGTCGCCCCGCCGCCGCCGCCGCGCGATAATCGTCCTGCAGCCTGCCCTTCACAAAGGGCGGAATGGCATGAACGTCCGAGGTATAGTTCAGCATCGCCTGCAACAACGGCCCGTCCGCAGGCAGGCCCAGCACGGCATTGTTCACCCGCGCGCCGCCCGGCAGTTCAAATCCCATCACATGATCTTCGTCATAGGTCATCGGGCGCAGGCAGTAGACGTCGGTATCAACCCAGATCATCCCCGGATTGCGCGCGATCATGTGCAGCCGGAACAGATCGGCAAACAGCGCAAAGCTGTCTTTCTTTTCATATTTCAGAAAGGTGTCAGTCTCCAACACCTCGCGCCCATCACGCAAGATCACCCCTGCGGGGACATTGGGGATCGGCTCGTAGGAAAACAGCGTGATGGGCTGCCCCCGGTCGACAAAGGATTTCAGGCACAGCTGTTCCATCCAGGACAGGCTGCCGCCGATCCACAAGGTGCCGACCTCCCTGACCCTGCCCATGCCCGACGCCAACCCCACAACCGGCCCATCACTGTTGGCCGCCACGCACCAGTCTGACGAAATTACAGCGCTTTGCCAAGCGATTGGCACACGGCATAGGGGCTTTGCTTTGCCGTGATCCTGCCAACATGCTATGCCATCTGCCAAAGCGGCAGCAGACCGCAGGCAAAAAGGGGGCGGGGCATGGCGGGCAGCCCGAAGACATCCAGTGCGACCGTGCTTCACCGCAGCCTTGCGGCGCGGGATCTGGGGCAGGACGGGCTGACGCGGCTGCTCGATTGCGTGCAATTGCCCGATGGCACGGTAATCAGCACATTCGGCACCGGCACCCATCCATCGGCGTTTCTGCCCGACGGGGCACCGGACTGCGCCACCCCGCTGGACCTGCGCGAGATTTCCGGGGCGGCACTGGTCATCACCGCCGGGCCGGGCGCGCTTGCACTGGCCACCGGCGCCCGGCTAGACATGGTCCCCGTGCCTGCCGAACCCGAGCTGTTCGCCGGGTTGAACACGATCTTTGGCTTACGCATCGACGAATCTGCGGCGCAGGTGGCCGAAGGGCTGCGCTATCACGCGCTGCACCATGGTTTGCACGCAGCACTGATCGTCTGCCGCGCGCAAGATGGCCCCGGCTTTGCCCGCGCCCTGCGCAAGGCGCTGGCAGATACGGTGCTGACCGTGGTTGTGCTGGACAGCCCCTTGCCCCTTGGCAAGCCGGATCACGGCCCGATGAACCACCCATGGTACGCCCCGGACGCCCCCGGCAAGGACCGGATGGAGCCACCTGCCCCCGACCCCTGGCGGTCGGATCTGGCCGAACTGATCCTGTTCGAATCGCTCAAATGGCGGTTCCTGTCACAGGCCCGCGCAGTGCTGACGCTGGATGTCACCGATCTGCTGCTGCCCGATACCCCGAACGCCTTTGACCGTTGCCTGACCGCCCGGCATGGGGTGATTCTGCTGGCGGGGCGGCGGATTTACCCGTGGCGGGTGCGCCCACAGGCCGAGGCGCGCTTTGGCGACCACATCTGCCGGCAGTTCGATGCGCGGCGCGGCATTGCCCGCTGGGGCGTGGCCCCGGCAAAGGCGGGCCTGCAAAACACCTGGCGCATGGTGCGGGTGGCCTATGCCAAGCCCGACCCGGCCGAGGTGGTGCCTTTCCTGCGCGCTATGGCCATCCGCGTGCCGGGGCGGCAGGCGGGCGAGCTTGCGCCGAAAACCTCGCTGATCGAAGACCCCGCCCTGCTGGCCCTGTCGCAGATATTCAACCACAAACCGGTGCGCGCCCCCGCCTCTGCCCCGCGCCCCGCCCCGCAGGCCGCCGCAGAAGCCGGGCGCACGGCGATTGTCACCACGATGAAGAATGAGGGCCCGTTCATTCTGGAATGGATCGCCTATCACCGCGCGATCGGGGTCGATGATTTCCTGATCTATACCAACGACTGCACCGATGGCACCGACACGATGCTGGATCTGTTGCAGGAAAAGGGCCTGTGCCAGCACCGCGCCAACCCTTGGGTGCCGGGGGGCGATCTGAAACCGCAGCACGCGGCGTTGCAGGCGGCGGAGTCCGAACCCGTCATGCAAAATTGTGGCTGGGGCATTTGCATGGATGTGGATGAATTCATCAACATCAAGATCGGCGATGGCACCCTGCGCGCGCTTTACGCCGCGATGGGTCAGGCCAACATGATCAGCCTGACCTGGCGGCTGTTCGGCAATGCCGATGTGGCCCCCTATGACGACCGTTTCATGCTGGATCAGTTCACCCAATGCGCGCCTGAAGTGATCCGCAAACCGCATCAGGCCTGGGGCTTCAAGACGCTGTTCCGCAACATCGACATCTATAAAAAGCTGGGCGTGCACCGGCCAAAGGGGCTGAAACCCGACCTGTGGGATCAGGTGACATGGCTGAACGGATCGGGCCAGCCGATGCCCAAAGAGCTGTTCCGCAACGGCTGGCGGTCGACGCTGGAGACCTATGGCTATGGGTGGGTGCAACTGAACCACTATGCCGTGCGCTCGGCGGAAAGCTTTCTGGTCAAGCGTGACCGGGGCCGGGTCAACCATGTCGACCGCGATCAGGGGCTGAACTACTGGTTCCGGATGAACCACAATGCCGACCGCGATACGTCGATCCAGCGGATGATTCCGGCCATGCGCGCAGAATATGACCGGTTGCTGGCCGACCCGCATATCCGGGCGGCGCATGACCATGCGGTCGCCTGCCACCGCGCCAAGATCGCGCAACTGCTGCAGACCGACACCTACCGCACCTTTTATGCAGATCTGACCGGCACCCGGATGCAGAACCTATGCCGGATGCAGCACCATTTCGGCTCGGCGGTGTTCGCCGCGGGCCCCGAAGTGATTCCGCCCGATCTGCACTTGCGCGATCTGCCGCCGGGGTTCTTTTTCACCGTGGATCACGTCGGGGACGCCGACCATTAACAACAGATTAACACTGCACAAATTCAAGGCATTCACGACAAGGCCCGCGACCCTTCTCAGTAAAATGCTATCCGATCCGCCGCCCGATGCCGGCGCATAAAAGTCTTGACGCAGCTTCCTGACTTGCCTCAAATCGGTCAAAGTCAGTATGTAGATTTCGTGTAACCAGTAAAGTTCGGTGCATTCGTCTCTTGCACCGTGAACGGAGAGTATCATGTCGGAACGGCTCCCCCCGCTGATTCTAGCGGTCGTAGCACCACAGGCTTCAACCGGCGTGCACCCACAGACCCCCCCCCAGACCGTGACACCCATTGATGCATCGCCACCTGACAACCGTGAGGCCTGGCTGTCCATGATGGACCGGACCGGCGAAGAGGCAGGATATTTCATCACGCTTGGCGCACGGCACTGGGCGTTTTTCATCGACGAAGCGCCGACCCTGCTGGTGACGTTTGAACAGGCCGGGGATATCATGGCCCGGCCAGGCCAGATGCCCTTGGGCCATGACATCGCCAAGCAGAACGGCTGGTCGCATCTGTGTCTGATTGCCGATGGCGATACCTTCTATCGCGATCCGCGGGTCTATGGATTTTTCGACCGTCTGGTCGATGATGCGTTTTTCGAGGATTTCGACTCTGTGCTGTTCATGGGCTCGGGCGCGCAGGGCTATGCAGCGGCTGCGTTTTCTGTCGCCGCCCCCGGTGCGTCGGTCATCGCGATGAGCCCGCGCGCCACCTTGCGGCCCGAAACCGCCGGTTGGGACAAACGCGCCGTGCGGTCGCGCAAGCTCGATTTCACCAGCCGCTATGGCTATGCGCCCGACATGATTGATGGTGCCAAGCATGTCTTCATTCTGTACGACCCCGAGGTGACAGAGGATGCGATGCATGCTGCCCTGTTTCACGGCAACCATGTCACCCATCTGCGCTGTCCCCGGCTTGGCGGGCGGCTGGATGCGGCACTGGCTCATATGCAGATCGTCGTGCCGCTGGCGCAATCGGCCATCGCCGGCACATTGACCCGCAACCGCTTTGCCCGGCTGTGGCGCGGGCGGCGCAACTTTGGCCCCTATCTGCGGGTTTTGCTGACGCAGGCGCAGGCCGCCGGTCGGACCGAGCTGGAAAAGATGATCTGCCAGAACGTGACCGCGCGCCTGAATGCACCGCGCTTTCGCAAGCGGCTGGCCGATATTCTGGCCGCCGAGGTTGCGGAATCGCTCAAAGAGGGGGCGCCATAAGCCCCCGTCAGCCTTCCATGCCTGCGGCCAGGGTCCACAAATCCTGCGCCCGCGCTTGCGTCAGCCGTGCCATGCAGCCCAGCACCATCATCGCCTCGCCCGAACCGCCACGCATTTGAAACCCCTCTGCCGCGCAAGCATTGTCGCGAAAGCTGATCCAGGCGCGCTGCCCGTCGCGCAGCGCGACCTCTGCCCCCTGCAGATTGGGCGGCAAACCGCTGTCGATCCGGGCCATCTGGTCGCGGGCCTGCGCATAGGCGGCGTTCAGATCCCTGTCCGCCGCCTCGAACGCCATGCCGGCACAGGCATTGATCTCCATCTGCGTCATGGCATTATTGCAATTCACCGCCTGCGCCTGCGCCACGCCGGCAAAACCCGCACCCAGCACCAAAACCAGACCCAAAATCCGCATCAGAATATCCCCGCTTCAAACCTGCGGTCAGGATGAAGGCTCCGCCGGTGCGGGACCAGCTTTAATTCAACTCAATTCGCAAAAACGGTCACCTGCGGCAGGGCCGTCAGCGGCAGGCCAAGCGCAACAAAGGCAGCAAGCGACAGCTGCGCCGACCCCTGCCCCGGCAACAAATCGACCGCAACCGACTGACCCGAGGCGGTGAGCACACGCCCCTTGCCCGGGGCCGTCACCAGCGCCGAGCGCAACCAGATGCCCGGCTCCGCCGGACTGCCAAGGCTGACCGCCACCTTTCCCAGCTCACGCTCGCCACTGGCGGCGGGGGCGGCAAGGGCGGCCTGTTTCTGCGCGGCTGTCGTGGTGTCCAGCGTGGCGGCGGTGGCCCCTGCGCCAAGCACGGGGGCCGGGGCCGTTGCGCCGGGTGCGGCAACCGGGGCGGCGGGCGCTGTGGCAGCACCGGGCCGGAATCGATCCAGCACCGCACATCCGGAAACGGCGGTCAGGGCGAGGGTCATGATGAATATCTTGCGCATCCCCGGACGATAGTCTGCCCCCGCCCCGCCCGCAATGGCCCGATCACCGCTTGCCACACCATCGGCGGAGTCTTACCTTGGCTCCATGACCCAGACAGCCCCCCTGATCGACCCGTTTGCCCGCGCGATATCGTATTTGCGCGTTTCGGTGACGGATCGCTGCGATTTCCGCTGTGTCTATTGCATGGCCGAAAACATGACCTTCCTGCCCAAGGCCGACCTGCTGACGCTGGAAGAGCTGGACCGGATGTGCACCACTTTCATCCGCATGGGCGTGGAAAAGCTGCGCATCACCGGGGGGGAGCCTTTGGTGCGCAAGGGCATCATCACGTTTTTTCACGCCATGAAGCGCCATCTCGACTCTGGTGCCCTGAAGGAACTGACGCTGACCACCAACGGCAGCCAGCTTGCGAAATACGCAGGCGAACTGGCAGATTGCGGCGTGCGGCGGATCAACGTGTCGCTGGACACGCTGGACCCTGCCAAATTCGCCGAGATCACCCGCTGGGGCCGTCTGCCGCAGGTGCTGGATGGCATCGCGGCGGCAAAGGCGGCGGGGCTGCGGGTCAAGATCAATGCCGTGGCATTGAAGGGCTTCAACGAGGACGAACAGTTCAGCATCACCGACTGGTGCGCGCACAACGGCCATGACCTGACCTGGATCGAGGTCATGCCGATGGGCGATCTGGGCAATGAAAACCGGCTGGACCAGTATTGGAGCCTGCGGGATCTGCGCGCCCGCTACGCCGAGCGCTTCACCGTGACCGATCTGGCAGAACGGTCGGGGGGCCCTGCGCGCTATGTGCGGCTGGAGGAAACCGGGCAGAAAATCGGGTTTATCACGCCCTTGACCCATAATTTCTGCGAAAGCTGCAACCGGGTGCGCCTGACCTGCACGGGTGAGCTGTACATGTGTCTGGGCCAGGAAGACATGGCCGATTTGCGCAGCACCTTGCGGGCCAGTGCGGCAGATGCGCCGCTGGAGTCCGCCATCCGCGCGGCCATCAGCCACAAGCCGAAAGGCCATGATTTCGACTATTCCCGCAGCGGCGTGTCGGGCCAGATGACCCGCCACATGAGCCACACCGGCGGCTGATACGCTGTCCGTGACCGCTGGTCGCACCGGGCTTTCCTGATGCTGCGGGTTCCCTAGATCTGCACCAACAACAAAGGTGCATCATGGACACGTTTCTTCTTTCCCGCATCCAGTTCGCGGCGAACATCAGTTTTCACATCCTGTTCCCCACCATCACCATCGCGCTTGGTTGGGTCCTTTTGTTTTTCCGGTACCGCTTTGCGGTGACGAAAGACACAAAGTGGATGGACGCCTACATGTTCTGGGTGAAGGTCTTCGCCCTGTCCTTTGCGCTTGGCGTGGTGTCGGGCATCACCATGTCGTTCCAGTTCGGCACCAACTGGCCCGGGTTCATGGAAGCCGTGGGCAACGTGGCCGGACCCCTGCTCGCCTATGAGGTGATGACGGCGTTTTTCCTTGAGGCGGTGTTTCTTGGCATCATGCTGTTCGGCGCACGCCGTGTGCCACCATGGCTGCACATAACGGCGACCTTTCTCGTGGCCTTCGGCACCACGATGAGCGCGTTCTGGATTCTGGTGCTGAACTCTTGGATGCACACGCCGCAGGGGTATGAGCTGCGCGACGGTGTGGTCCATGCAACCGATTGGTTTGCCATCATCTTCAACCCGTCCATGCCGTACCGCCTTGGCCACATGCTGCTGGCCTCTGGCCTGACTGTCGCCTTCCTGATCGCCGGGATCGCGGCCTTCCGCCGGCTGATCGGGGACCGCGCGGATTCGACCCTGACCCAGTTGCGCTTTGGCCTGACGCTTGGGGCTGTGCTGATCCCGGCGCAGATTATCATGGGCGACCTGCACGGGCTGAACACGCTGGGGCATCAGCCGGCAAAGGTTGCCGCGATGGAGGGCAACTGGGACACCGGGCCGAATGTGCCGCTGGTGCTGTTTGCCATCCCCGATGAAGACGCACGCACCAACCATGCCGAAATCGCGATCCCGAATGGCGCAAGCCTGATCCTGAAACATTCGCCCGATGGCGTGGTGCCGGGGCTCAATGATTTCGTGGCCGAGGATGGCACGGTGATGCACCCGCCAGTGGCCCCGGTGTTCTGGGGCTTCCGGGTGATGGTCGGCACCGGCATGGCGATGCTGGCGCTGTCCTGGGGCGGTGCCTTCCTGATGTGGCGGCGCGGTGCGGGCAGTTTGCCGCGACCCTTCCTTTTTGCCACCACCGGCATGGCGTTTTCGGGCTGGCTCGCCACGCTTGCAGGCTGGTATGTGACCGAAATCGGCCGTCAGCCCTGGCTGGTGACCGGGGTGCTGACCACCGAAGCTGCCGTTGGCGATGTGGCGGCACCGATGGTGATGGCAACGCTGATGGCCTATCTTGCCACCTATCTTGCCCTGATGATCGCCTATATCGGCGTGATCTTCCATCTGGCCAAGCGCGCCGCTGCCGGCAAACGCCCGACGCGGGAAGAGCCGCGCGATGCCCCCATCGCTGTGCCGGCGGAGTGATTGACATGACACTTGATGCCACAACGCTGCCGGTGATTTTCGCGGGTCTGATGGGACTGTCGATCCTGCTGTATGTCATCCTCGACGGGTTCGATCTGGGGGTGGGCCTGCTGTTTCCGCTGTCCACCCCGGAAGAGCGTGACCGGATGATCGCGTCCATCGGTCCGTTCTGGGATGCCAATGAAACCTGGCTGGTGCTGGCCATCGGCATCTTGCTGGTGGCCTTTCCCACCGCGCATGGCACGATCCTGACCGCCCTTTACCTGCCGGTGGCGGTGATGCTGATCGGGTTGATCCTGCGCGGCGTGGCGTTTGAATTCCGCGCCAAGGCCCCACTGCCGCACAAGGTGTCATGGGACCGGGCGTTTTTCGCGGGCAGCCTGATGTCGTCGACCTCGCAAGGGTTCATGCTGGGCATGTATGTGATGGGGCTGGAATGGACGCTGTTCAACGTGGGCTTCGCGCTGCTGACGGCGGGCGCGCTGACGGTGGCCTACAGCTTCATCGGCGCGGCCTGGATCATCCTGAAAACCGACGGAGCCTTGCAGATCAAGGCGGTCTCCTGGGCGCGGGGGGGGATCTGGGGCATGGCGCTGGGGTTAGGCGCGGTGTCTTTGGCCACACCTTTCGTCAGCTCGCGGATCTATGATCGCTGGTTCAGTTTCCCCGAGGTGGTGCTGCTGGCGCCGCTGCCGCTGATGTCGCTGGCGCTGATCGTGCTGTTGTGGGTGGCACTTCGGCACCTGCCCACCAAGGGCGACCATTTCGCATGGTTTCCCTTTGCCGGGGCCACGACGCTGATGGTGCTGGGGTTCTTCGGGATGGGCTACAGCTTTTATCCGTTCATCGTGCCCGAGCAGCTGACGATCTATGAAGCGGCATCCAGCCCCGAAAGCCTGAAGATCATCCTTGTGGGTGCGCTGTTCGTGTTGCCGATGATCATCGGATATACGGTGCTGTCCTACACGGTGTTCCGCGGCAAGGCGATCAACCTCAGCTATGACTGGGACCGTTGAGGGGGGCTGTCTGCCCCCCGCGCGTGCCGCGCCCCCCCGAGGATATTTCTGAACAGATGAAATTCCGGGGGGGCGGTTGTCAGGCCGCTGGCATCCGGGATTCAACCATGCCGGCGTACCAGCTTGACCCGAAGGGGATGGCGTTGTCGTCGAAGTTATAGGCGGGGTGGTGGACCATGGCCGTGTCGCCATTGCCGAGGAAGATATAGGCGCCAGGGCGCGCATTCAGCATGAAGCTGAAATCCTCGGCCCCCATCAGGGGGGCGGTGTTGTCATCGACCTTGCCTGACACGGCTTTTGCCACATCGACGGCGTGCTGGGTGTTTTCGGTCGCATTGACCGTGACTGGATAGCCACGCTGGTAGTTGACGGTGGCGGAGGCCCCCAGTGCGGTGGCGGTGCCGGTCACGATCTCGGAAATCCGGCGCTCGACATAGTCCTGCACGGACGGGTCCATCGTGCGGACGGTGCCTTTGAGCTTCACCACCTGCGGGATCACGTTGTGCGCGGTGGAATCGGTCTGCACCGTACAGACGCTGACCACCACCTGTTTCATCGGGTCCACGCCACGGCTGGCGATGGTCTGCAGCGCCACGATGATATGGGCGGCGACCACCGTGGTGTCGATGCAGTCATGCGGTTTGGCGGCATGGCCGCCCTTGCCGGTCACGGTCAGCTCGAACTGGTCGGCCGCCGCCATGATGGCACCGGGGCGGATGGCAAAGGTGCCCAAGGGGATGCCGGGCATGTTGTGCATGCCATACACTTCCTGCACGCCGAACCGGTCCATCATGCCATCATCGACCATCTCGCGCCCGCCGCCGCCGCCTTCCTCTGCCGGCTGGAAGATCACCACGGCGCGGCCGTCGAAATTCCGTGTCTCGGCCAGATATTTGGCGGCCCCCAGCAGCATCGCCGTATGACCGTCATGGCCGCAGGCATGCATCACGCCGGGCGTGGTCGAGGCATAGTCCACCCCGGTCTGTTCATGGATCGGCAGCGCATCCATATCGGCGCGCAGGCCGATGACCCGGCCCGCCGTATCGGTCTTGCCATGGATGACGCCCACCACGCCCGTGCGGCCGATGCCGGTCACCACCTCGTCACAGCCGAAACCGCGCAAAAGGTCGGCGACGCGTGAAGCGGTGCGGTGCACTTCGAACAGCAGTTCCGGATGGGTGTGGAAATCACGGCGCCATTCGGTGATTTCGGGCAGCATTTCGGCAAAACGGTTCTTGACGGGCATCAAAGCCTCCTCTGGATCAGGGTGGCGGAATGGTGGGCCGGAATGCCGCCACCTTCAAGGGGGGCGGCGCGGCATCCTGACCTTTTGATCAAAAAACAGGCATCAGGCGAGGGCCGGGCCCACCTCGGGGGCAGTGCCATCGGTAAAGCGCGACAGCCGGAAGCGGCGCAGATCATGCCCCGTTGGCCGCCCCATCACCAGATCGGCCATCACCCGCCCGATGCCGGGCCCGATGCCAAAGCCGTGGCCGCACATGCCGGTGGCGATGGACAGGCCCGCGATCGGCGCATGATCCACGATTGGCACCACATCGGGCATGGTGTCGATCATTCCGGCCCATGCCGTTCTGATCTTCGGGCGGCCCAAGGCCGGAAACGCGGCGGCAAACCTGTCCTGCACGCGCGACAGGCTGGTGCGGTTCGGGGCCGGGTTCAGGATGCGCACAGCCTCGAAGGGGCTGGGGCCATCCCCCCATTGGCGCTTGGTGCCCCAGGCATCGGGGAAGCCTTTGGGGGCAATGGCGCGGAAGTGGGTGGAACGGAAATCCTGTTTCAGAACCGGCAGATAGCGGGCAATGCTGCGAAAGGCGTCGGGGCCGATGAAGAAATCATGCTCGGCCCCCGGCGCAAGCGTGTAGCTGCCATCCATCCGGCGGCGAAAGGCGAAATGGTCATCCGCCGCCGCCCCGGGGAAGATCTCGGGCATCGGCTCGGACTGCGCCACGCTTGCCAGCACCGACAGCTGCGGAATAGCCACCCCATGCGCCGCCAGAAACAGCCGCGACCACGCGCCGCCCGCCACCACCACGCGGCCCGCGCGCACAAGGCCATGCTCGGTCACCACCCCGGTCACAGCACCGGCCTGCACATCGAGGCTTCGCACCGCGCAGTTCTCGACGATGCACACCCCCGCCTGAGCCGCGAGGCCCGCCAGCAGCGGCACCGCCACAAAGGGTTCGGCCCGCGCATCAGAAGGCGTGATCATCCCGCCTTTCCATCCTGCCGCAGTGCCAAGCAGGGACGCAATCTCGGCCCGGGTCATCATGCGAGTATCGACAGCATTGGCCTGGGCATGGGGCAGGAAATCAGCATATTTCTCAAGCGCCGCATCGGTATTGGCCAGATAGACCACCCCGGTCCGGCGAAACCCCAGTGCATCGCCGAAGGTCTGCGCAAAGCCCTGCCACAGGCGCAGCGAGTCCACGACAATTGGCAACTCGTCCTTGTCGCGGCCCTGCTGGCGGATCCAGCCCCAGTTGCGGCTGCTTTGCTCGCCCGCAATCCGGCCCTTTTCGCACAGCACCACCTTTTGCCCGGCCTGCGCCAGATAATAGGCGGTCATCACCCCGATGATGCCGCCGCCCAGCACCACGACATCGGCGGCCTGCGGCACCGGGCCGGGATAGCGGATGGGGGTTTGCATTGTGATCGGAAAGGTCAAGACAGATCCGCCAGCAGTTTTTCCATGAACGCCTGCCCTGCCTGAAACTCGGACAATTCCAGATATTCGTCGGCCTGATGCGCCTGCGCAATATCGCCGGGGCCGCAGACCAGACTGGAAATGCCTGCGGCCTGAAAATGCCCGGCTTCGGTGCCATAGCTGACCACATGGGTAGCATTGTCGCCGGTCAGGCGGCGCACCAGCGCCTCGGCTGCGCCCTGATCTTCGGGCACCAGCGGCGGCACGTCGAAAAACCGCTCCAGCAGCACATCCGCCTCTGGGCGCACCGCCTGCATGGCGGCACGCAGGGCTGCGACCTCGGCCTCGAACGCCTTGCACCAGTCTTCCGGGGCCTCTCCGGGCACCACGCGGAATTCCATCACATAGCGGCAATCGGCGGCGGTGATGTTATGCGCCGTGCCGCCCGAAATCATGCCGATGTGCAGGGTGGTAAAGGGCGGGTCGAACAGCGCCGCCACCGCCGACGCAGGCTTTGCCGCATTCTCGGCGTTGCGTGCGTTGGCCCACATGATCAGCCGCGCCGCCTCCATGATCGCGCTGACGCCCTGCGGCAACAGCGACGAATGCACCTCAACCCCGCGCACATGAACCCGGTAGCCGGCCCCGCCCTTGTGACCATTGACCGCCTTCATCCGGCTGGGTTCGCCGATGATGGCAAGCCCGGCCTTGGGAAACACGCTTTGCAGCCCCGCAATCAGCGGCGGCGCCCCCATGCAGCCGATCTCCTCGTCATATGACAGCGCAATCTGCAGCGGGCGGCGCAAGCCCCGCCGGTGCCCTTCCACCAGCGCCCAGATCGCCAACGCATCAAACCCCTTCATGTCACAGGTGCCGCGCCCGTAAAGCCGCCCGTCGCGCTCGGTCACCACCCAAGGGTCCGATGACCACGCCTGCCCGTCGACCGGCACCACATCGGTATGGCCCGACAGAATCAGCCCGCCCGCCTCCATCGGTCCGACATGGGCAAACAGGCCGGCCTTGGTCCGGTCCTCGTTCCAGTGCCGATGCGCGGTAATGCCCTGACTGGCCAGATAGCCCTCGACCCAATCGACAAGCGGCAGGTTGGTGTCGCGGCTGACGGTCGGAAAGGCAACAAGATGGTCAAGGATCTGTCGGGGGGAAAGCGGCTTTGTCATCGGTCTGTCCTTGATGCGTTTGCGGCGAAGGTGCGCCGCATAAACAGGCAAGGTCAAGCCCGCACCGGCGGACGTAAGGGCAGATCAAACAAGCCGCTTGCGGGACGCCCAAAAATCTCTAACACTTGGTCAAATCACCGGGCAGGCCTTGGCCATGACACCGGAAAGACAAATAAAAAGAACGACTTGGGAGATGCCATATGGCCGATGGGGCCGCGCCCGTCCTTGATGTCCGGGGGTTGAAGACCGTGTTTCGCACCCGTGGGGGCGAAGTTCATGCGGTAAATTCAGTCAGCTTCCACCTCAATCCTGGTGAACTTTTAGGCGTTGTCGGAGAAAGTGGCTCGGGCAAGTCTGTAACGATGATGTCGCTGATCGGCCTGCTGCCCTCGCCGCCCGCAGATGTGCGGGCCGGAACGGTGATGCTGGGCGACCGCGACCTGCTGAAAATCAGCGCGGATGAGTTGCGCGATGTGCGCGGGGCCAAGGTCGGCTTTGTGTTTCAAGACCCGATGACCAGCCTGAACCCGGTGTTCACGGTGGGCAACCAGATCATGGAACCGCTGATCCGCCACATGGGGATGACCAAGAAGCAGGCGGAAGTCAGGGCGGCGGAATTGCTGGCGCTGGTCGGCATTCCCGATGCGGCGGCGCGGCTGAAATCCTATCCGCACCAGTTTTCCGGCGGCATGCGCCAGCGGGTGATGATTGCCATCGCACTCGCCTGCGACCCCGATGTGCTGATCGCGGATGAACCGACCACGGCGCTGGATGTGACCATTCAGGCGCAGATTCTGGAACTGGTGAAAGACCTGCGTCAGAAATTGGGCATGGCGATTGTCTGGATCACCCATGATCTGGGGGTGATCGCGGGCATCGCCGACCGGGTGATGGTGATGTATGGCGGCCAGATCGTGGAACAGGCCCCGGTGAAGGATCTCTTTGCCAATCCGCAGCACCCCTATACCCGCGCTTTGCTGAAAACCATTCCGTCACTGACAGGGGAACGCGAGGCACGGTTGCAGGTGATCGAAGGCCAGCCGCCGATCCTGATCGGCGCGCCTACCGCCTGCCCGTTCCGCGACCGTTGCGCGCATGCCTTCGCCCGCTGCTTTGTGGAAAACCCCGAACGCCGCGCGATTGACGGGCGCGAGGTTGGCAAGGGCCATGATGTGGCCTGCCACTGGGCGGCGGAGGCGGCGCATGCTTGATATCGCCAAACCGATCACGCCACTGGTACAGGTGCGCGGGCTGAAGATGTATTTCCCGATCTATTCGGGCCTGCTGCGCCGCCACACCGGCGATGTGAAGGCGGTGGATGGGGTCAGCTTTGACATCATGCCGGGCGAAACCCTTGGCCTTGTGGGCGAGTCCGGCTGCGGCAAATCCACCGTCGGCCGCGCCCTGCTGCGGCTGTACGAGATCACCGATGGCAATGTGGTGATCAACGGCACCGATATCGCCACGCTGTCGCCAGAGGCGTTGCGCAAGACCCGCCCCCAGATGCAGATGGTGTTCCAGGACCCGCAGGCCAGCCTGAACCCGCGCATGACGCTGGCCGATATCATCGGCGAGCCCTTGAACGAGCATACCGACTGGGACAGCGACCGCAAACTGGCCCGGATTTATGAGCTGATGGATGCTGTCGGCCTGAACCGCCGCTTTGCCAACCGCTTCCCGCATGAGTTTTCCGGCGGGCAGCGGCAGCGGATCGGCATTGCCCGCGCCCTTGCGCTGAACCCGCGCTTCATTGTCTGCGACGAACCGATTGCGGCGCTGGATGTGTCGATTCAGGCGCAGGTGGTGAACCTGCTGGAGGATCTGCAGGAACAGTTCGGCCTGACCTATCTGTTCATCAGCCACGATCTGTCGATGGTGCGCCACATCGCTGACCGGGTGGCCGTGATGTATCTGGGCCGTATTGCCGAACTGTCCCCGCGCGACGCGCTCTATGCCCGGCCGCTGCACCCCTATGCCGAGGCGCTGCTCTCAGCCGTGCCCGAACCCAACCCGGCACTGGCGCGCACGCGTCAGCGCATCATCCTGCAAGGCGATGTGCCCTCACCGGCCAACCCGCCAAAGGGGTGCAATTTCTGCACCCGCTGCCTGAAGGTGTTTGAGCTGTGCCGTCAGGTCAAACCCGAGCTGATCGAGGTGGAACCGGGCCGCTTTGTCGCCTGCCATCTTTATTCCGATACCACCGCTGCCGGATCAACCGGCACACCCGAGGCCAAAGAGCACAATCAACAAGGAGTGTCACAATGAAACTGAAAACCGCCCTTCTGGGCGCCGCCGCCACGCTGGCCTTTGCGCCTGCCGCTTTTGCGGAACGCGGGGCCGATGGCAACGTCAACGTCCTGTATTCGCAGGCCGTGTCGATCATGAACGCCTATCTGTCGTCGGGCACCAAGGATGTCGAGGTCGGCTCCCTTGTGCTGGAGCCGCTGGCCGGCTTTGACCAGGATGGCACTGTCATCCCGCGTCTGGTGACCGAAATCCCATCCGTCGAAAACGGCGGCATTTCGGAAGACCTGACCACCATCACCTGGAAGATCACCCCCGGCCTGCTGTGGTCCGATGGCACGCCGGTCACCGCCGCCGATGCGGTGTTTTCCTATGAATACTGCACCCATCCCGAAGGCGGCTGCTCGCAAGCCGCGCGCTATGAGGGCATCGAAAAGGTCGAAGCGCTGGACGATCTGACCGTCAAGATCACCTGGACCGCACCGAAGCCGAACCCGTTCACCGCCTTTGTCGGCTCGACCTCGCCCATCCTGCAGGCGGCGCAATTCGCCAACTGCCTTGGCACCGCCGCCCCTACCTGCACCGAACAGAACTTCCGCCCCATCGGCACCGGCCCGTTCATGGTCACCGATTTCAAGGTGAATGACGTGGTCGAACTGGCCGCCAACCCGAATTACCGCGACGCGGCCAAACCGGCCTTTGCGACCATGGTCGTCAAGGGCGGCGGCGATGCGGCAGGGGCGGCGCGTGCCGTGATGGAAACCGGCGAATTCGACTACGCCTGGAACACCCAGATCAACCCCGAACTGCAGGCCCAGATGGAAGCCGGCGGTCAGGGCAAGTTCGTTTCCGCCTTCGGCACGCTGGTCGAGCGGATCGAGATGAACATGACCAACCCTTCGGCAGACCTGCCCGAAGGCGAGCGGTCCACCGCGATGCATCCACACCCGATGCTGTCGGACATTCGCGTGCGCAAGGCGCTGTCCATGGCCATCGACCGCAGCCTGCTGGTTGAGGTCGGCTACGGCAATGCCGGACGCCCGACCTGCAACCTGGTGCCCGCACCGGCGCAATACGCCTCGCCCAACACCGACTGCATCGCGCAGGACATGGAAGGTGCCAAGGCCCTTCTGGAAGAAGCCGGCTGGGTCGCGGGCGCCAACGGCATGCGCGCAAAGGACGGCGTGCCGATGAAGCTGTTGTATCAGACCTCGGTCAACGCGGTCCGTCAGGACTTTCAGGCGCTGATCAAGGGCTGGTGGAACGAGCTGGGCGTCGAGGTCGAGTTGAAGTCGATCGACGGCGGCGTCTATTTCGGGGGTGATCCCGGTTCGCCCGATACGTTCCAGAAGTTCTATGCTGACGTGGAAATGTATGCCAACAACTTCGACGGCACAGACCCCGAGCCCTACCTTGCGCAATACCTGTGCGACAAGGCCCCCAGCCCGGCGAACGGCTGGCAGGGTGAAAACATCAACCGTTTCTGCGACCCGGCCTATGATGCACTGGTTGCCGAACTGGCCAGCACCCGCGAACCCGAAAAGCGCGGCGAAATCGCCATCCGCCTGAACGAGATGCTGACGAAAGACAGCTATGTCGTCGTGCCGCTGGTGGACCGCGGCCGGTTGTCCGCCCATTCGAACACCCTGGGCGGTGTGGTGCTGAACACCTGGGATTCCGAGTTGTGGAACGCCAGCGACTGGTTCCGCATCAAGTGATCTGACATCCGGGGCGCGCCTGCACGAATTTTCTGCGAAAATTCCAAAGGCGCGCCCCTTCCCTTTCGATCCTCTCCCTCAACCCTCGTGCTGGCCCGGATTTTCGCAAAAAATCCGCGCCCGTCCCGACTGATCAACCGAGGCGTCGCCCATGCTCACCTTCACGATCCGCCGGTTGCTGCTGGCGATCCCGACGCTTTTGTTCATCTCTCTGGTGATTTTCCTGCTGGTGGATTTCGCCCCCGGCTCGCCCATGAGCCAGATCCCCCTGACCGTACCGCCCGAAGTGCGCCTGCGCATCATCGAGGCGATGGGGGCCAACGAGCCGATTTTTGTGCGCTATCTGCTCTGGCTCAAACAGTTCTTCTGGGTCGAACCGCTGGTCATGATCGACGGCATGTTCGGCACCACCTATTCCGAAGGGATGCAGCGCATTGTCAGCTGGCAATCGCGCAGCCCGGTGATGGACATCATCGTGGAACGCATGCCCCAGACGCTGACCGTGGTCGGGTCGGCCTATGTGATCGGGGTGCTGATCGCGGTGCCGATCGGGATCTATTCGGCCTACCGGCAATACAGCTGGTTCGACCAGATCGGTACCTTTATCGCCATGATCGGCTTTTCGGTGCCGACCTTCTTTACCGGCGTGGTGCTGATCCTTGTGTTCTCGGTCAACCTTGGCTGGTTCCCGTCGATCTACAACACATCATTGCGGGTGACCGACTGGGACAGCTTCGTGCAGCAGGTGCGGCAGATGGCGATGCCCGTCGCAGTGCTGGCGCTGTTCAACGCCTCGCAGATCAGCCGCTACATGCGGTCCTCCATGCTCGACAATCTGGCCCAGGACTATGTGCGCACAGCGCGGGCCAAGGGCATGTCGGAACGGGTGGTGGTGCTCAAACACGTGCTGCGCAATTCGCTGATCCCGGTGGTCACCGTCATCGCGCTTGGCATTCCCACCATTTTCGGCGGCGCGATCATCACCGAGCAGGTGTTCAAGGTGAACGGACTGGGCGCGCTGCTGATCAACGCCATCCAGGGGTCTGACCTGCCGATGGTGCAGACCCTGACCTTCATCTTTGCCGTGCTGATCGTGCTGTTCAACCTGATTGCCGATGTGCTTTACGGCATGCTCGACCCAAGGATCCGTTATGACTGATACATCTGTCATCGAAAAACCCCGCAGCCAATGGTCGGATGTCTGGGCGCAGTTCAAGACCCACAAGGGCGCTGTCGCGGCGCTGACGGTGTTTGTGCTGCTGATCCTGTTTGTCACCGTGGGGCCGTTCATCTGGCGGGTGGACCCGACCTACATCAACCCCAACGCCGCCGAGATGATCCGCACCCGGAACAAGCCGCCAAGCTGGCAGTTTCCGCTGGGCACCGACCAGCTTGGCCGCGACATGCTGGCGCGGATGATGAAGGGCGGTCAGGTCTCCATCGCGGTGGGGATGGTGGCGATGATCATCTCGATCCTGCTGGGCACGCTGGTGGGGGTGCTGGCGGGCTATTTCCGCCGGCTCGACGGGCCGTTGATGCGGCTGACCGATCTGTTCCTTGCCCTGCCCTTGCTGCCCCTCCTGCTGGTCATGGTCATGCTGTTCCGCGATCCCTTGTCGCGCGCGCTGGGGCCAGAGGGCGGCACCTTTCTGCTGATCGTCTTTGCCATTGGTGTGACCAGTTGGATGCAGGCCGCGCGAATCGTGCGCGGCGACGTTCTGGCGTTGAAAGAACGCGAATTCGTGCTGGCGGCGCGCTCAATCGGCACGCCGTCGCGGCGGATGATCCTGCGCCATATCCTGCCGAATGTGGTCAGCCCGATCATGGTGTCGGCCACGCTGGGTATCGCTTCGGCCATCATCACCGAAAGCGCCTTGTCCTTCCTCGGCCTTGGGTTTCCGCCCGATTTCCCGACCTGGGGGCGGCTGCTGTTTGATGGGGTGGATTACATCCAGCAATATCCCGAACGGGTGATCTGGCCGGGTGTTGCCATCTCGCTCACCGTGCTGTCGGTCAATTACATTGGCGACGGCTTGCGCGATGCGCTGGACCCACGCATCCGGGGGCGGTGAGCTGTCGGCCCGCCCCCCTTGTCTCGGCACGCCATGACACCTTACATTAGCCATGCAACGGGCCAGCGGGCCGACCAGAGGCAAGGGCTTGGACAGCATGACAGATCACAGCCCGGCGATGCTGCCCCCCGATCAGATGGAGGCGCAGGCCGCACTGGCGGCCGCCTTTCTCAAGGCGCTCAGCCACGAAGGGCGGCTGATGATCCTGTGCCACCTGTCATCCGGCGAAAAGACGGTGACAGAGCTGGAACATCTGCTGGGCAGCCGGCAGGCCGCCGTCAGCCAGCAGCTGTCACGCCTGCGGCTTGACGGGCTTGTCAGCTGCCGGCGCGAGGGCAAGGCGATTTACTACGCCATCCATGACCCGAAGGTCAGCCGCACCATCGCGCTGATGTATGACCTGTTCTGCAAGCCCGCCGAAGCCTAAACCCGTTCAGCCGCGCCCCAGATAGGGCATGTCGCGCGCCATGATGGTCATGAAGGGCACATTCACATCAAGCGGCAGATTGGCCATGTGCAACACCGCCTCGGCCACATGCACCACCGGCATCAGCGGTTCCGGCCGCATTTCGCCGCTGGCCTGCGGCATGCCGCTGGAAAACCCCGCCGTCATCTCGCTCGCGGCATTGCCGATGTCGATCTGGCCGCAGGCAATGTCGAACCGCCGCCCGTCCACCGCCAGCGTCTTGGTCAGCCCGCTGACCGCGTGCTTTGACATGGTATAAGGTGCAGAACCCGGGCGCGGGCGGTCGGCGCTGATAGACCCGTTGTTGATGATCCGCCCACCCTGCGGGTCTTGCCGCCGCATCATCCCAAACGCTGCCCGGGCACACAGGAACATGCCGGTGATGTTCACGCCTGACAGCGCCAGCCAGTCGGCGACCGCAATTTCATCAATCGGCTTGCCGGGCAGCGACATGCCTGCATTGTTGAACAGCACATCAAGCCGCCCGAACTGCGCCTGAACTTGGGCAAAGGCGGCATCGACCTGCGCCTCATCCGTCACATCGGTGGGCAGCACCAGCGCCTCATGCGTGCCCGCCGTTTCGCGCAACGCATCCTCGCGCCGACCCACCAGCGCAACCTGCCAGCCTGCCGCAATAAATGCCCGTGCGGTTGCCCGCCCAATGCCGGACCCTGCCCCGGTGATCAGAATGCTGCGCTGTGCCATGTGGTCTCCTCCCTTAAGTTACGGGGGGACCTTAGCGAATGCGCCGCAAGGGGGCCAGAGCGCGCTTAATGCAGCCGGAACTCTCCGACCACATTGCGCCATTCATTCGGGCCGATCAGCCGTTTGTGACTGAACCGCACCGAATGCAGCGGGCCTTCGATCTGCGCCTGCCAGTATTCGATGAACTTGAACAGGCGCGGATAGTCGGGGGCCAGATCATAGTCTTGCCAGACGAATGTATTCAGCACATTGCGGTAATCGGGCATGCGGTAGACCATTTCCGCCGTGGTCAGCCCATAGCCTTTCAGCATCAATTCCGTCTCGGTTCTCTCCATATGACTCTCCAGTGTCATGGCCGTTACGGAATCATGCCAGCATCAGATTAAAAATCAATGATTTCAATTTGTTATCACTGCCCACCCCCGGCTGCCAAATCGTGCGCCGAGGCGGCATTGCACCCCATCCCTTGCATGGTGTAAGGTTGCGCCAACTAGATATAGCCCCCCGTAAGGAAGGCCCGGCCCCATGAGCGATACGCCAGAAGACACTGATAAAACAGACGAAAAGCCGGTTCACACCGGCCCGCAGATCGACATCGCCGCCGAGATGAAGACCGCCTATCTGGATTACGCGATGAGCGTGATCGTCAGCCGCGCGATTCCCGACCTGCGCGACGGGCTCAAACCCGTGCACCGCCGCATTCTGTTTGCCATGAGTGAATCGGGCAACAGCCACGACAAACCCTATCGCAAATCGGCCCGGCCCGTGGGCGACACCATGGGGAAATACCATCCCCATGGCGACTCTGCGATCTACGACGCTCTGGTGCGGATGGCACAGCCGTTTTCGATGTCTTTGAAATTGCTGGACGGTCAGGGCAACTTTGGTTCCATGGACGGCGATTCCGCTGCTGCAATGCGCTATACCGAAGTGCGGATGGACAAGCCTTCGGCGTTTCTTCTGGCGGATATCGACAAGGAAACCGTTGATTTCCAGGACAATTATGATGGCAAAGACCGTGAACCCACGGTCCTGCCCGCGCGCTTCCCCAACATGCTGGTCAATGGTGCGGGCGGCATCGCCGTCGGCATGGCCACCAACATCCCGCCGCACAACCTAGGCGAAGTGATCGACGGCACGCTGGCGCTGATCGAAAACCCCGACCTGTCGTCCGAGGCGCTGATGGAGATCATCCCTGCCCCCGATTTCCCCACCGGGGCCACCATCCTTGGCCGATCCGGCGCGCGCAAAGCGTATCTTGAGGGGCGTGGATCGGTCATCATCCGCTCGAAAACCCATATCGAAGAGGTCCGCAAGGACCGCTACGCCATCATCATTGATGAGGTGCCGTATCAGGTCAACAAGGCCGCGATGATCGAAAAGATCGCCGAACTGGTCCGCGAAAAGCGGATCGAAGGCATCTCGGCGGTGGCCGACGAATCCGACCGCATCGGCATCCGCGTGGTGATCGAGTTGAAGCGTGATGCGACACCCGACGTGGTGCTGAACCAGCTGTTCCGTTTCACGCCGATGCAGACCAGTTTCGGTTGCAACATGCTGGCGCTGAACGGCGGGCGTCCCGAACAGTTGACGTTGCGCGATTTCCTCACCCATTTCATCACCTTCCGAGAAGAAGTTGTGGCGCGCCGCACCGCGTTCGAGCTGCGCAAGGCGCGTGAGCGCAGCCATATCCTCTGTGGTCTGGCCGTTGCGGTGTCGAACGTCGATGAGGTGGTCCGCACCATCCGCGCCTCTGCCGATGCAGCGGAAGCCCGCGAAAAGCTGATGACCCGCCGCTGGCCCGCCGCCGATATCGCGCCGTATATCCTGCTGATCGACGATCCTTCCCACACGATGAACGACGACGGCACCTATAACCTGTCGGAAGTGCAGGCCCGCGCCATTCTGGAACTTCGCCTGCAACGCCTGACCGCGCTTGGCGTCAAGGAAGTGACGGACGAGCTGGAAGAACTGGCCGGCAAGATCAAGGAATACCTTGAGATTCTGGGCTCGCGAGAGCGGATCATGGCGATCATCTCGGACGAGCTGCGCGAGGTGAAACAGCTTTTCGCCGTGCCGCGTCGTACCGAAATCGTCGACTGGGCCGGCGACATGGAAGACGAAGACCTGATCGAGCGCGAGGATATGGTCGTGACCATCACCTCTGGCGGTTACATCAAGCGCACGCCGCTCGCAGAGTTCCGCCAGCAGAACCGCGGCGGCAAGGGCCTGAGCTCGATGGCGACCAAGGAAGACGATGTGGTGACGACGCTTTTCGTCGCCAATACGCACACTTGGCTGTTGTTCTTCACAACCGATGGCATGGTCTACAAGCTGAAGACCTGGCGCCTGCCGCTGGCTGGGCGTACCGCCAAGGGCAAGGCCATCGTGAACATCCTGCCGATCCAGCCCGGCGTGTCCATCGCCGCCCTGATGCCGGTCGATGTGCCCGAAGATGAATGGGAAA
This sequence comes from Pseudotabrizicola sediminis, assembly GCF_004745575.1. Lineage (GTDB taxonomy): Bacteria > Pseudomonadota > Alphaproteobacteria > Rhodobacterales > Rhodobacteraceae > Pseudotabrizicola > Pseudotabrizicola sediminis. The sequence goes on from NZ_RPEM01000001.1 coordinate 541,410, forward strand.
CCCTCCAGATCGTCTTTGCCACATCCGATGGCGATGTGCGGCAGAACGACCTGTCCGATTTCACCAACGTCAAACGCAACGGCAAGATTGCCATGAACCTGCCCGAAGGCGTGTTCCTGGTGAACGCCGCAATCGCCGATGAGAATGACGATGTGATGCTGGTCACCGCCCTTGGCCGCGCCATCCGATTTTCCACCACCGACATCCGCGTGTTCAAATCGCGCGGATCGACCGGCGTGCGCGGCATCCGTCTGGCGACGGGCGACAAGGTCGTGTCGATGGCCATCATCCGCCACTTCGAGGCGACGCCGGGTGAACGTGAGGCTTACCTCAAGCAACGTCGCCTCATGGCGGGCGCGGTCGAGGATGACGCTGAAGCCGATGACGAGGAAGAAACCGTTGCGCCGGATCAGCTGAGCCAGGAACGCTATGCCGAAATGTCAGCATCCGAAGACCTGATCCTGACCATCACCGCAGGCGGGGCGGGCAAGCTGTCGTCCAGCCATGGCTATCCGGTGCGCGGGCGTGGCGGCATGGGCGTCATGGCGATGGACAAGGCAATGCGCGGCGGGCGGCTGGTCGCCTCCTTCCCGGTCGATCCGTCCGATCAGATCATGCTGGCCACCTCTACCGGCCAGTCGATCCGGGTGCCGGTCGATCAGATCAGCTTCCGTTCCCGCTCTGCCGGGGGCGTGCGGGTCTTCAATGTCGGCAAAGACGAAGTGGTGGTCTCGGTCGCCCGCGTCGCCGAACAGGCCGATGAATGATCTGGACCAGCGGCTGGCAACTCTCGCCGCTGCCGGTCAGACCATCACCTATGGCCAGCTTGCCCGCGATCTGGGCTGGCGGATGGGCCAGCTGACGGCGGCACTTGAGGCGCTGATGGAAAGCGACGCGCGCATGGGCAGCCCCCTGCGCGCGTCCGTGTGTGAAGCGCGGCTTGGCAACGGCCTGCCTGCGCGCGGTTTTTTCGACAAGGCGGCAGAACTGGGGTTTGATGTGTCAGACCCCGCCGCATTTGTCGCATCGCAGCGTCGCAACCTTTCTGACCCCGTTTAAGAGTTCCGAAACGGTCGGGGCGCTATCCTTTCCAAACGGATGGAGTCGCGGATGAACCTGTATCACTGTATGATCGAACTGCGGCAAGACAGCCGCGCATTGTCCTTTGCCAAGGCGGTCGATGGCTGGATGGGCTATTTGCAAGCGCGCGGGCTGATCAGCAGCTGGCGGTTGATGCGGCGCAAGTTCGGCCTCGCCTCGGGCGCGCATCCCGATTTCCTGCTGGAGGTGGAGGTGCCGGGCATGGCCGCGCTGGATGATGCCTTTGCCGCCCTTGCAGCCTGCGATGATGAGGCGACCCGCCGCTATGACCTGATGCATCAGATGATCGCGCATGTCGATGTCGGCCTTTACCGCCCCTACCCCGACGCCACCCAGCGGGAACGCATTGCGCTGGTGTGACGCGCCCGCTTGAAAGCAGGGGGCTGGCGGGATATCTCCCGCCCATGAACAACACACTCCACATCATCGGCGGCGGCATGGCCGGGTCAGAAGCGGCATGGCAGGCGGCGCAGCAGGGCGTGCACGTCGTGATCCATGAGATGCGGCCAAAGGTGGGCACCTTTGCCCATCGCACCGGGCATCTGGCTGAAATGGTCTGCTCAAATTCTTTCCGGTCCGATGACCATGAAAGCAATGCCGTTGGCCTCTTGCATTGGGAAATGCGCGCCGCAGGCGGGCTGATCATGGAACAGGCCGCCGCCCACCGCCTGCCCGCAGGCGGTGCGCTGGCGGTGGACCGTGACCCCTTTGCCGAAAGCGTCACCGCGCGCATTCAGGCGCATCCCCTGATTTCAGTGTCTTACGAGGAAATCACCACCCTGCCGACCGATGGCCACTGGATCATCGCCACCGGCCCGCTGACCTCTGGCGCATTGGCGGAAAGCATCCGTGCGGCAACCGGGGCCGAGGCTTTGGCGTTTTTCGATGCCATCGCCCCCATCGTCTATGCCGACTCTGTCGATATGTCGGTGGCCTGGATGCAGTCCCGTTACGACAAGGGCGAAACGGTTGAAGAACAAACCGCCTACATAAACTGCCCACTGACCCGCGCGCAGTATGAGGATTTCATCGACGCCCTGCTGGCGGCGGAAAAGTCTGAGTTTAAGGAAGGCGAGACCGCAGGCTATTTCGACGGTTGCCTGCCGATCGAGGTGATGGCCGAACGCGGCCGTGAAACCCTGCGCTTTGGCCCGATGAAGCCGGTGGGCCTGACCAACCCGCATGCACCCGATGTGAAAGCCTATGCCGTGGTGCAACTGCGCCGCGACAACAAGCTGGGCACGCTGTTCAATATGGTGGGCTTCCAGACAAAGATGAAATACGGCGCGCAAACGGATGTTTTCAAACGCATTCCTGGCCTGACAGGTGCCAGCTTTGCCCGACTGGGTGGCATCCACCGCAACACCTTCATCAACTCGCCCACCTTGCTGGACGATCAGATGCGCCTGAAATCGCACCCGCATATCCGCTTTGCCGGGCAGATCACCGGGGTGGAAGGCTATGTCGAAAGCGCCGCCATGGGGCTTCTGGCGGGCCGGATGGCCGCGGCAGAGATCATGGGGGCAACCCTGCCACCGCCCCCGCCGGAAACTGCGACCGGCGCGCTGATCACCCATATCACCGGCGGGGCCGAGGCGAAGACGTTCCAGCCGATGAACGTCAACTTCGGCCTCTTCCCCCCGATCGACGCCCGCGGCGGGCGCCGGGGCCGCAAGGACCGCTACAAGGCCTATACCGACCGCGCCAAAACGGCGTTCACGGCATGGCTGGGGTAACGCGCCCTGCGGGGGCGTTCGTCTCTCGCTTTGCGCCCTCACCCACCGGCCCCTTGCATCTGGGGCACGCCTACTCTGCGATCCTTGCACATGACATGGCCCGCGCCGCCGGTGGCCTCTTCCTGCTGCGGATGGAAGACACCGACACCGAGCGCAGCAAATACGCTTATGAGGCGCAGATTATGGAGGATCTGCAATGGCTTGGCCTCACATGGGATGGCCCGGTGCAGCGCCAGTCCGACCACCTCGCACGCTACACCGCGCGGCTGGCACCGCTGGCGGCGCGAGGCCTGCTTTACCCCTGCTCGTGCACCCGGTCAGACATCCGCGCCGCCCTGTCCGCCCCGCAAGAGGGCACGGTGCATCCGCACTACCCCGGCACCTGCCGGGGCCGCAGCATGGCCTCACGCCAGCCCGGCGATGCGCTGCGGCTTGACCTTGCCGCCGCCCTCGCCCAACTCCCGCCTGACCTTGGCTTCACCGAAACCGGCGCCGCCCATGCCGGCCCGCACATCATAAACCCCGACGACGCAATCAACCGCATCGGCGATGTGGTCCTGTCGCGCAAGGGTGAGGATATCGTCGCCTATTTCCTCGCCTCGGCGCTGGATGATGCCGATCATGGCGTGACCCATGTGATCCGGGGGGAGGATCTGTTCGACTTCACCCCGGTTCAGGTCATCCTGCAGCACTTGCTCGGCCTGCCGACGCCCACCTACCATCACCACCGCCTGATCCGCGATGATGACGGCAAGCGGCTTGCCAAACGAGACGATGCCCGCGCCCTGTCCAAGTACCGCGCCGAAGGGACCACGCCACAGGATATCCGCCGCATGGTCGGCCTTTAGTCATTTGCTGTTTGCAAATATCCTCCGGGGGTGTGGGGGTGGAAAACCCACACTGCACCGGTCACAATTCGGCCCCCGGCCGGGCCGATACGCTCAAAAGCCCCATCACATAGCTGGCGACCGACCGGAAACACACCAGCGTGAAGCCGCCATCCTCGGCCCAGAACGCCGCCGCGACCTGTGCTGTGCGGCTGCGGCGCAGTTCTCCCGGCTCCAGCCGGTCGAAATCCACCGGTGACAGTTTGCGCAGGACCTGGTCGGCCTTCGCGCCCTCCACCCGAAACACCGCACGCGCGTCGGACACATCAACCGCCAGATGGTGCTGGCCCTGCAGCGCAGCGGCAATCGCTGTCAAAGCCGCCGCCACACCGCCGTAGGGGAGGACCAACAAAGTCTCATCCGGGCTCATCCAGCCCACCGCACACTCCCCCTGCCGCACAATCCGGCGCACCTGGGGCATTGCGCAGCCGGTGGCGGCTTGCACTGCCGCCTCCAGCCCCGGCGTGCCGGCCTTGGCGCGCAAGGTGATCATCCCCAAGGGGCCGATCTCGCGCACCGCCACAAACCCATCATAGCTTGCGCCCGAAAGCGCGCTGACCGGATCAGACATTCGGCTTCTCCCCGTCCTTGTCATAGAACACCGGGTTCACCACCCGGGCCGGTGTCACACCGCCGTCCATCTTGGTAAATTCCACCACTTCCCCCATCCGCGCCGGGCCTTGGCGCAGCAGCCCCATGGCGATGCCACGCCCCAAAGTGGGGGAGTGGTAGGTCGAGGTGACGCGGCCCTGGACCTTGCGCTGGTTGTTGGCGTTCATGCCAGGTTCGGGAATATAGGCCCCGTCTTCGATCACCGATCCGTCCAGCGTCTCGAACCCCACCAGCTTCCAGCGGTCGGGGTTCGCCAGAAAGCTGCGTTCCTGCCCGCGTTTGCCCAGAAAGTCGGGTTTTTTCTTGCTGATCGCCCAATCCAAGCCCAGATCCTGCGGGATGATGGTGCCGTCGGTTTCATCGCCGATCATGATGAACCCTTTTTCGGCCCGCATCACATGCAGCGCCTCGGTGCCATAGGGCATCGCGCCAAACGCGGCCCCCGCCGCATGCAGCATAGACCAGAACGCCGCCCCATGGCTGGCAGGCACAGCGATTTCATAGGACAGCTCGCCCGAGAAACTGATGCGGTACACCCGGCAGGCAAAGCCGCCAAGCGTGCCATCGGCCCAGCCCATGAAGGGCAACGCCTCTTTCGACACATCCATGCCGCCAAGCGATTCCAAGAGCTTGCGGGCATTCGGCCCCACCACGGCAACCTGCGCATATTGCTCGGTCACGTTGGCGGTGAACACCTGCCAGTCCCACCACTCGCATTGCAGCCAATCTTCCATCCAGGCATGGATGCGGTCGGCCCCGCCGGATGTGGTGTGGCAAAGCCAGGTATCATCGTCGATCCGCGCCACCACGCCATCATCCGACAGGAAGCCCTGTTCGTTGCACATCAGCCCGTAGCGGCATTTGCCGATGGGAAGGCTGCTCATCACGCCTGTATACAGCATGTCAAGGAAACGCCCCGCATCCGGGCCTTTGACAATGATCTTGCCGAGCGTGGAAGCATCAAGCAAACCAAGGGCTTCGCGCGTGTTCTTCACCTCGCGATGCACCGCCTGTTCCGGCGTTTCGCCCGGGCGCTGGAAGCAGTAAGGCCTGCGCCAATGGCCGACGGGTTCAAAGTAAGCCCCGTTCTGCTGATGCCAATCGTGCATCGGCGTCTTGCGCAGCGGCTGGAAGATGTCGCCCCGCGCTTCGCCTGCCAAAGCGCCCAAGGGCACCGGGGTGTAGGGCGGGCGGAAGGTGGTGGTGCCGACCTGCGGGATCTTTGCATTCAAACTGTCAGCAAGCACCGCCAGGCCATTGATGTTGCTTAGCTTTCCCTGATCTGTCGCCATGCCCAGCGTGGTGTAGCGCTTGGTGTGCTCTACACTCTCGTACCCTTCACGCGCGGCAAGCTGCACGTCAGCCACTTTCACATCATTCTGGAAATCCAGCCACATTTTGGACCGCAGGGCAATGCCCGCGCCCTGCGGCATGATCCAGACCGGTTCCAGTGCGGATTCGTCCGGCACCACATGGGCCGGAGGATCATCGCCTTCAGACGCAATATCAAGCGCTTGCAGCGCGATCTTCACCTGAGCATCCGCATCGGCAACCGCTGCACGCAGGGCGCCATTGGCGGCACCCGCAGGCAGCACCATCGCCGAACCGTCATCGGTCAGCGGCGGGCGGGACGGGTCGGGGCGGAACATCGCCTCACCGTCGTCCCAGATCAGCTTGCCGCCGCAATGGCTCCAAAGATGCACCACCGGCGACCAGCCGCCCGACATCGCCACCGCATCGCAGGGCAGCGTCGTGCTGGCAGCACCTTCGCCCGCCTGATGGCAGATCTCGACCGCTTCCACCCGCTTGCCACCCTTGACGCGCGCTATCGCGCGTCCGGTTTCCACGCGGATGCCGAGCGCCCGCGCCCGTTCCGGCAGCGGCCCGTTGGCGATGCTGCGCGCGTCGATCACCGCTGCCACTTCCAGCCCCGCCTGATGCAGTGCAATCGCGGTGCGGTAGGCGTCGTCATTGTTGGTGACCACCACGGTGCGGTCGCCGGGCGACACTGCCCAGTTAACCACGTAATCGCGCACCGCCCCGGCCAGCATGACACCCGGAATGTCATTGCCAGCAAAGGACAAAGGCCGCTCGATGGCACCGGTGGCGGCAATGATCTTGCCCGCCCGCATCCGCCACAGCCGGTGCTTTGGCCGCCCGTCACCGGGGGTGTGGTCAGCGATTTTTTCATCCAGCAAAACATAGCCATGGTCATAAGACCCCGCCGCCATGCAGCGCAGGCGCAGGGTCACATTGTCCATCGCCGACAGGTCCAGCACCGCCGCCTCAACCCAATCGGCCGCCGGTTGCCCGTCGATCACATCGCCATCGACTGGCGCGCGACCGCCCCAATGGGCGGTCTGTTCCACCAGCCAGACCCGCGCGCCCGCCCGGCCGGCAACCAGCGCCGCCTGCAACCCGGCGACGCCGCCGCCCACGATCAGCAGATCGCAGAAGGCATAGGCCTGTTCATAGCGGTCGGCGTCACGGTCCTTCGGGGCCGACCCAAGGCCTGCAGAGTGCCGGATGATGGGTTCGAACACATGTTTCCACGCGGCGCGGGGGTGGATGAACGTCTTGTAGTAGAACCCCCCCGGCAGCAGACGCGCGGCATAATTGTTCACCACGCCGACGTCAAATTCCAGACTTGGCCAGTGGTTCTGGCTGCGCGCCTCCAACCCGTCAAACAGCTCGGTGGTGGTGGTGCGCTGGTTCGGCTCCAGCCGCGCGCCAGCGCCCAGATTGACCAGCGCATTGGGCTCTTCCGCGCCGCTGGCCACGATGCCGCGCGGGCGGTGGTATTTGAACGACCGCCCGACCAGCATCTGGTCATTGGCCAGAAGCGCCGAGGCCAGCGTATCGCCCGCACAGCCGCGCAGCCGTTTGCCGTTGAAGGTGAATTCGACCGGGGCAGAACGGTCGATCAACCGGCCGCCGGATTTCAGACGGGTGCTCATGAAAAGCCCTTCCACTCGGGGCGCTTGGCCTTGATTTTTTCGATGATCTCGGCGGGCGGCTCTGTCGATTGTGCCGGGTAGGTGCCGAACACTTCCAGCGTGGCGGTGCAGCGCGCGGCCAGGAACCACTTGCCGCAGCCGTAGGCATGCCGCCAGCGTTCGAAATGCACGCCTTTGGGGTTCTTGCGGGCGAACATATAGGCCTCGAATGCATCATCATCTGACCCCGGCCCGAACCGCTTCAGATGCGCCTCGCCACCGGGGGAAAGTTCGGTTTCTTCGGCGCGCACGCCGCAATAGGGGCAGTGAAGGATCAGCATGGCGCACCTGTAAACATGGAAAAGGCGGGCGCTATGAAGCGCCCGCCTTGCAGGGAAGTCGTAAGACGTCGGAAATCAGTTGCCGGATGCCGGCGGCACAGCGGTGCCGGCGTCAGGTGCCGGGGCAGTTGCATCAGGCGTTGTTGCCGGAGCGGTTGCGTCGGGTGTTGCAGCCGGAGCGGTTGCCGGAGCCGTTGCATCAGGCGTGATTGCTGCGGGCGCATCTGGTGCCGGGACAGTGGCTGGAGCCTCCACCGCGCCGTTGTTGACGGCGGCAGGTGTGGTGGTGGTGGCATCATCGCCGCCAGACAGCACGAGGGCGGCAATGCCGACCACAACGACCGCCGCGCCCAGCAGATAGGCGAACCAGTTGGTCGGCTTGGTCTCGCGGACCTGGGTCGAGGTGGTGTTGGTGTTGGTCGGATAGGCCCCCGGTGTGGTGTGGGGCGGAGCGCCGAGTGGTGTCGTTGGTGGAATTCGCGGTTCGGCCATGACTGGTCCTCCTTGCAATACGTGATTGCAAAGGAAACTCGGATGCCCGCGGTCTGGTTCCCGAAAAACATCAATGCGCCACCCCGGCCGCCACCGACTCGTCGATGAACCGCCCTTCGCGGAAGCGCCACATGTCGAACTCCGTCGCCAGCGGTCCCGGCTCGCCGCGCGCCATCAGGTCGGCCATCGCCCAGCCGGAACCGGGAATCGCCTTGAACCCGCCGGTGCCCCAACCACAGTTGATAAAGCAGTTGCCCAGCGGGGTCTTGCTGATGATGGGCGAACGGTCCCCGGTCATGTCCACGATGCCACCCCATTGCCGCAGCATCTTGAGCCTTGAGATCATGGGAAAAGTCTCAACCAGAGCGCGCAACGTCTCTTCGATGTGGTGGAAAGACCCGCGCTGGGTATAATTGTTGAACCCGTCGGTGCCGCCGCCGATCACCATCTCGCCCTTGTCGGACTGGCTCATGTAGCCATGCACGGTGTTGGCCATCACCACCACATCCATACAGGGCTTGATCGGTTCCGACACCAGCGCCTGCAGGGCCAGCGATTCCACCGGCAGGCGGAAACCCGCCATATCGGCGACCTGCCCTGAATGGCCCGCCACCACGATGCCCAGCTTTTTGGTGCCGATATATCCCTTGGTCGTCTCGACCCCCGTCACCTGCCCGTTTTCAGACCGGACCCCGGTAACCTCGCATTGCTGGATGATGTCCATTCCCATTTCGGAACAGGCGCGCGCATAGCCCCAGGCCACCGCATCATGCCGCGCTGTGCCCCCGCGCGCTTGGTACAGCGCGCCGAGGATGGGGTATCGCGGCCCGTCGATGTTGATGATCGGCACAAGCTGCTTCACCCGCTCCGGCCCGATCCATTCGGTCACCACGCCTTGCAGGTTGTTGGCATGCACCGTGCGCAGATAGCCCCGCACCTCGTGATGGGTCTGCGCCAGCATCAGCAGGCCACGCGGGCTGAACATGATGTTGTAGTTCAGCTCTTGCGACAACGTCTCATACAAGGAGCGCGCCTTTTCATAGATCGCCGCCGACGGGTCCTGCAGATAGTTCGAGCGGATGATCGTGGTGTTTCGCCCGGTGTTGCCGCCGCCCAGCCAGCCCTTTTCGATGATCGCCACATTGCGGATGCCGTGGTTCTTGCCAAGGTAATAGGCCGTGGCCAGCCCGTGCCCGCCCGCGCCGATAATCACCGCATCGTAAGACGCCTTCGGCACCGGCGATTTCCATGCGCGTTCCCACCCCTGATGGTGGGTCAGCGCCTCACGCGCGATGGCAAAGACCGAATAGCGTTTCATCTGACCATTCCTTCGGTAAGCGGCGGCGGGGTTACCCATGCTCTGTGTGAACCCATACCGCTTTGGCGCCACCACCCCAAGCGGCACAACAGGGAAAATTGCGACATCGCGCCCGATTGCTGTCGCAGGCGGATGTCGCAGATCACGCTGCGGCCAATTCGCGCCTTTTGTCCGGGGCAATCACCCCTTACATGAGGGGGCAGGCAAAAAGAGGGCGGTGTGATGGAGGCGTGGGGATTCTGGGCGGCGGCGGCCCTTCTGGTGATTGGCATTCTGGCAACGCTTCTGCGCGCCATGACCAGCGCCCGGACCGACGAGCGCGGCGCGCATGAGTTTGATCTGGCCGTCTACCGCGACCAGTTGACCGAGATCGAACGCGACATCGCGCGTGGCGTCATTCCTGCCGATGAAGGCGCGCGCCTGCGCACCGAAATCCAGCGCCGCCTGCTTGATGCCGACCGCAGCGCGGACAAGACCATCCCGGCCCCGCAAGCGCACGCAGGGTCCGCTGTGGCGGTGTTGATCGTTCTGGTCCTTGCGGCGGGCGTCTTTGGCTATTGGCGCCTGGGCGCGCCGGGCTATCCGGATCTGCCGCTGCAGGCCCGTCTGGCGATGGCCGAAGAAATTCGCGCCAACCGCCCCGCGCAGGCCGAGGCCGAAGCGCAGATCCCCCCCGCCCCACGCCCTGGTGTCGACCCGTCCTTTCTGGAGCTGATGACCAAATTGCGCCAGGCGGTGCAGGACCGCCCCGATGATCAGCGCGGGCTGGAACTGCTGGCCCGCAATGAGGCCGCGATGGGCAATCTGACAGCGGCCAAGGACGCACAGGCGGCGCTCATCACGCTCAAGGGCGCTGCCGCCACCGCCGAGGATCATGCGGCCCATGCCGAACTGATGATCATGGCTGCGGGTGGCTATGTTTCACCGCAAGCGGAACAGGCGCTGGTCCGGGCGCTGGAGGCAGACCCGCGCAATGGCACCGCGCGCTATTACACCGGCACCATGTTCGCACAGATCGGCCGCTTTGACCGCACCTTCATCCTGTGGCAGCGGTTGCTGGCCGAAAGCCCGCCCGGCGCACCATGGGTCGCGCCGATCCGCAGCCAGATCGAAGAGATCGCCGCCCGCGCCGGTGTCCGCTACACCTTGCCACCCGCGACAACCGCCCCCGGGCCCACAGGAGAAGACATCGCCGCCGCCGCCGAGCTGACCGCCCAAGAGCGTCAGGCAATGATCGAAGGCATGGTCGATCAGCTGGGCGCGCGCCTTGCGCAGGATGGCGGCCCGGCAGAGGATTGGGCCCGGCTGATCACCTCGCTGGCGCAGATCGGGCGCACCGATCAGGCGCGCGAGGTCTATGCCGAGGCGCAAACCCGCTTTGCCGGGCGCACGGTCGAACTGTCTGGCCTGCGTCAGGCTGCGGTCGAGGCCGGGGTGGGCGAATGAGCGTGTCAAAATGATTCTGGCCGACATCGCCGAATTCGTCGCCACCCTGCCCCGCACCGGCGGCATTGCGGGGCTTGATCTGGGCGACAAGACCATCGGCGTCGCCCTGTCCGACCTGCGCCGCTCGGTCGCCACCCCGGTCGAGGTGATCCGGCGCGAGAAATTCACCCTTGATGCCACCCGCCTGCTGGCGCTGCTGACCGCGCGCGGGGCGGCAGGCATCATCCTTGGCCTGCCGCTGAACATGGACGGATCGGAAGGCCCCCGCGTGCAATCCACCCGCGCCTTCGCCCGCAATCTGGAAAAGCTGACTGCCCTGCCGATAACCTTCTGGGATGAACGCCTGTCCACCGTTGCCGCCGAACGCGCGCTGCTGGAGGCGGATACGTCCCGCAAGGGTCGCAAAGAGGTGATCGACAAGGTCGCCGCCAGCTATATCCTGCAAGGGGCGCTGGACCGGATGACGTATATGGCAAGGCTGGAGGAACAGTGACGGACGAGATCTGGAAACGGGATGAAATCGCCTCGCCTTGCGTGAAGCTTTGCGTTGTCCACCCCGAGGCCCGTCTGTGCGTCGGCTGTCTGCGCAGCATTGACGAGATCACGATGTGGTCGCGCCTGTCACCGGACGCGCGCGACGCGATCATGGCAGAGCTGCCCGCCCGCGCGCCGCGCATCGCCACACGCCGGGGCGGCCGCGCCGCGCGGCTTCAGGGCTGACCCCATCGGGACGGGCACCGGCGCGGAACGCGCGGCTTGACACCCCCCTGCGCTACGGGGCCGCAATCCACTCTGCCACTGTGGCCAGCAGCGGACGGAAATAGGCGATGATCCGGTAGCCGTGTTCGCTGCCCTGCCATTGCGCTACGCCGTGAACGGTCATTCGGTGCAGCAGGGTCGCCTCGCCGGGGCGCGCGGGCAGCTCAACGCGCGGGCAGCTGTCAAACACCTGCGCCCGGGCGGCCTGATAGGCCTGCGTCACGTCGATATCGGCCCAGGTTTCGGGCGCATGCGGGCGCAGGGCTGCTTCCAGTGCCGCCGCCATGATCTTGTGGCTTCCCTCCCAGACCACCAGCGGTGACGCAAGGATGTCCGTCAGCGGCAGACCCAGAATCCAGCCATGCGGTTCACGGATCATCCGGCGGCGGTCGGGGCCGACGGGCAGCAGCCCATCGAGATGGGCGGCGTCGCGGGTCTGGCGAAAGGCAAAGGCGGCGGCAGACTCGTCCGGCGATGGCTGCGGATAACCGGGCCGGATCACCGACAGCTGGCCCCGGTGCAGCGCTACGGGGGCCAGCGGCAGGGCAGACCATGGGAAGCCCACGCCCGCCACCGCGCCATCCGGCCCGTTGGGCAAGGCATCAACGCCCACAAACCACGTGCCGCCACAGCGCCAGGGCTCGGCACTGGCGCCGATCGCGTGTTGCGCCACCGGCAAAGCCGCCTGCGCCCAGGCCGTGATGGCAGGGTGCGGGCCGGTTCTGCACCACCCCCGGTCCGTCAGGCGCGTGGGTCCGGTCAATAGCCCAGAACCTTGCGCAGCATGTTCAGCGCGACCAGCGTGATGAACACGGCAAACACCCGCTTGAGCGGCTTGGGGTCCATCGCATGCGCCAGTTTCACGCCCCAAGGTGTGGTGATCATCGTCATCGCGAAGATCAGCGCAAAAGCGGGCAGGTTAACCGCGCCCAGCGTATAAGGCGGCGCACCGCCCACCGGCAGAAACAGGAACACCAGCACCGACGGCACCGCAATGGTCATGCCAAAGCCCGAGGCGGTTGCCACGGCGCGGTGGATCGGGGTGTTGTAAAGGCTCATCAGCGGCACGCCGAAACTGCCTCCGCCAATGCCCATCAGAACCGACAGAAATCCGACCATGCCGCCAAGTCCTGCGCGCTTTGCGCCCTTCGGCATTTCGGACCCCAGCCGCCAGTCGGACCGGGAAAAGGCCATATACAGGCCCACGATGATACCCAGCACCCCGAAGATCGCCTGCAGGGTTACCGATTTCAGCGCCGTGGCGGTAAACACCCCGATCACCGCGCCCACGCCGATGGCCGGGGCCCAGGTGCGCAGGATCTGCCAGTCCACGGCACCTTTCTTGTGATGCGCCAGAACCGACCGCAGCGAGGTCACCACGATGGTGGCAAGCGAGGTGGCCAGACAGACCTGCATCAGCTGCGGCCCGCCATAGCCCAGATACCCAAAGGCATAAAAGAACGCCGGCACCAGCACGATGCCCCCCCCGACCCCCAGAAGACCGGCAATCACCCCGGCAAAAGCCCCGATCACGGCCAGAAGGGCGATCATCGGAATCAGAAGGCTGGCGTCGGGCATGGAAGGCTCCTTGAACTGTCGCGCGGTCACCGGGCCGCAGGGTGCTGATACTGCGCCGCGCGTGCCGGGGCCAGTGCATGGCTGCCCAATCTTGCCAGAAAGGTGTTTCAGAGCCGCACCTCTGACCCTGCGAGTCGCTCCCCATGCCTCCCACTTCGCTGCGACCCGCGCTTGTGGTGGGGCTTTTTGGCATGCTGGCGATTGCCGCCCTGCTGTCCTTGCGGATGATCTGCTTTGTGCTGAGCGAGACCTTGCCCGCCGCACAACGGCAACGCTTTGACATGGCCGATGGAATGCGCGGCGCAAAGCGCCTGCTTGGCGACCGGGCGTTCATGGCGCTGACCTTTCCTGGCGGCTTTGCCATGGCCAGTTTTTTCGTCTTCATCGCCTCGGGCCCGTTTGTCTATACACAAGCCTTCGGCCTGTCGCCGACCGGGTTTTCGTTGGCCTTTGCGGTCAATGCGATCGGCTTCTTTGCCGCATCGCAGCTGGCCGCAGGCTTTGGCCAGCGCTTTGGCGCGGGCCGGGTGGTGCGGGGTCAGGCCGCCGTTGCCTGAACCTGCGACAGGGCTGCATCCAGCAGGTCCAGCCCCGCGCCGTCGCGCGTGGCCCCGGTTGACAGCACGCGGCGCCAACCACGTGCGCCGGGCCGCCCGGTGAACAGGCCCAGCATGTGCCGGGTGATCTGGTGCAACCGCCCGCCCGCCGCCAGATGCGCGGCGATATAGGGCTTCATGTCCTGCACCACGCGGTGCGCGTCGGGGGCAAAATCGTCTCCCCACAGCGCATCGGCACCGATCAGCGTGGCGGCGGGGTCGTGATAGGCCGCCCGCCCGATCATCACCCCGTCCAGCCCCTGATCCAGCAGGTCTTTCGCCTGTGACAGGGTTGAAACCCCGCCATTGATACAAATGGTCAGATCCGGGAAATCACGCTTCATCCGCAGCACCAGCGGGTAATCCAGCGGCGGAATCTCGCGGTTTTCCTTGGGCGACAGGCCCTGCAGCCACGCCTTGCGGGCATGGATGATAAAATGCCGCACCCCGGCGCGGGACACGGTGTCGATGAAATCGGGCAGCACGTGGTCGGGGTTCTGGTCATCCACCCCGATCCGGCATTTCACCGTCACCGGCACCGCCGATTCCGCGATCATTGCCGCCATGCACTGGGCCACCAGCGCCGGGCGTTCCATCAGCACCGCGCCAAAGCACCCCGACTGCACCCGGTCTGACGGGCAGCCGACATTCAGGTTGATCTCGTCATACCCCCAGCCTTGCGCAATCCGCACCGCCTGCGCCAGTTCCCCGGGCACCGACCCGCCCAGCTGCAAGGCCACCGGATGCTCCACCGCGCTGTAGTCGAGCAGTTTCGGGCGCGGCCCGTGCAGGATCGCCGGGGCCGTCACCATTTCGGTATACAGCATGGCGCGGCGCGACATCATCCGGTGAAACACCCGGCAATGGCGATCGGTCCAGTCCATCATCGGTGCGACGGACAATCTGTGTGCGTGAGTTGCGTTCATGTCCCGATCTTTGCCATCCGTTGACCCGCGCGGCACCTGCGCCTGACGGTTGACCCGTGCCCTGCTGTCTCGGCGCTCAAATCCCGGGCGTCCCCCCCGGATACCGGGATAAATCCACACCTGACCCCAAGGTAAGCGGCCCGAGGGCAGTTGGTGGCGGAAGCGGTGTCCGCAACACTTGCATCCCAAGGCGTCTCTCTGTGTTAAAGTTATACAATGTTTTCAGTGTATTCTTGACGCATTAGTCTCTGAGAGTCTACCACTATCCTTAAGCATCCCTAAACAAAGTTAGGGTCAATGTTAGGGACGATTGCATGTCACGTCTTCAAAATAAGCTGTCAGATCCAAAATGCAGGGCTGAGAAAAAGCCCGGCCTGCACAGCGACGGTGGCGGCCTCTATCTCAGTGTGAAGCCGACTGGAGCAAAATCTTGGGCGTTCGTTTGGAGAAGCAGTGGCAAACGATTTGAGATGGGGCTGGGCCCCTACCCCGCCGTCGGCCTCGCCCGCGCAAGGAAGATGGCAGCTGAGCACCGCGAGACAATCGCGGAGGGACGCAACCCCTTGGTCGAGAAGAAAAGGGAGGCTGAGCCGCTCTTCAGCGAGTGCGTGGAGCACTTTCTTAATTCCATGGAGGGACAGTGGCGCAATGCAAAGCATAGGGCCCAGTGGCGATCAACCCTCGCCACCTATGCCGCCGCGCTAAATGACAAACGCGTATCCCAGGTAGACACGACGGCAGTGCTCTCTGTTCTAACGCCAATTTGGACTAGACTGCCCGAGACGGCTTCACGCCTTCGTGGGCGCATTGAGCGGGTGCTTGACTACGCCAAGGCAAAGGAATGGCGAGTTGGCGAAAACCCAGCTCTTTGGCGGGGCCACCTTAAAAATGTTCTCCCCGAGCGGCAGCGTCTTTCCCGGGGGCACCATTCGGCACTCCCCTACGACAAGGTGGGTGAGGTCGTTAAGAAGTTGCAGGTATTACCGGGAGTCTCGGCCAGAGCCTTAGAATTCTTGATCCTCACGGCTTCGCGCAGCGGGGAAGTCCGTGAGGCAACTTGGTCCGAGATTGATCTTGAAGGAAGAGTGTGGACAGTTCCCGCCAGACGAATGAAAGCCGCTCGTGAGCACCGGGTCCCCTTATCGCCATCTACGATCGCTATTCTTAAAAGGATGCAGGCGATGCAGATCTCGGTTTATGTCTTCCCCGGACAAAAAGTCGACAAACCTATGTCGGTAATGGCCTACGCAATGCTGATGCGGCGCATGAAACTCGACGCCTACACCGTCCACGGTTTTCGCTCGGCTTTTCGAGATTGGGCCGGCGACCGAACAGATTTTCCCCGTGAGATCGCCGAAGCTGCCTTGGCGCACACCGTTGGCGACTCAACTGAGCGTGCATACCGTCGAAGTGATGCCCTTGAAAGACGGCGCTGCCTCATGGAAGCTTGGGCAATACACTGTGAGGGCCAAACGGATGGATCAATATGACCTCGCAACCTATCCAAAAGAAGAGATGGATCCGTTGGCATTGGGGTCAATATCCAAAACCGCGTCGCCCTCATCAACCGCTTCAACGCACTCGGCATCGCGGAAATCGTCCGTGTCGCATGAACTCACGTGGGCATGGGAGAGCCACGCCTCACCGCTAAGTTCTGCAACAACGCCGACCTCATCTATCCTTTACTGGCCTCGTCATTAATGGCACGCTCTGCTGCCAAAACACCAGAGTACTTAACACCGTCCACCGAGACGCCATCGGCTTCCTTGATGATCTCTCGACCGTTAAATATCTTTATCCGGTCGCCTGGCTCAACGACTCCGTTAGCTCTCTTATGATCCGCGGCCATCGACGATGATGCTTTTGTGTTAACTGCATTGGGCGAAATCAAACCTCCACCTTCACTGACAGTTGAAACAGATCGGAGTATACTGTCTTTTGCCATTTTCTCAAGACGAAGCGTGGACTTTCGGATATCATCAAGCGCAGCGAATGGCGCAACAAAGAATACGCCAAATAAGAATGCAATGATCAAACCGAAAAGAAGTCCGCCAAATCCTCCAATGAAGTAACCCGCAACAGCGTAGCTGATGAACATCAGCCACAATCCAATTTCAACCAAAGCAGAGTACGAGTTAATCAGAAATCTAAGCATTAATCTCTCCTATTTGAATTTAAAACTTCCTTCTTCAACCTTGACCAAATTCACAGATGTCGCAAGAAAATTATGACAGAATGCAACACAAGTACCCAAGACATAACCTGTGAAGAAGAAAGTTGGCGCAACCACGGCAAGTGCAGCCGAAAATGCACCGCCCAGAATGAGGCTTTCTACTGGGTTCTGAGAAACTACGGCCAGGCTTCCCGCCAGGATTCGTAGCAGTATGACCACAAAGACCGCTGTCGAGCAACTTGCCACCGCAAAAAGCTTGCCGGAAAAGGTCGGACTTATGTGTTTAAGAGTGTACAAATCTTGTCTAGTTCCAATGTCTCTGCCTCGCGCACGAGGATTGCCTGTTTAGTAAAGTGAATCAAGTATCTTTTTGAGAGACCTTTGGATTTCCGAATTGACCAGCCTTGGTAGGCTGTGAGGCTTCAGCGGTGTGGCAAATCGAAGACGCAAAGCTTTCGCTCCTTACGGTACCAAGGCAAAAGGGCAGAGATTTCGGCGCGTATGTGGTTGGCTCCAATGTATAGAATAATGTGCACCGTGGCATACAGATCTTTGTCCTGAAGCTGACCCGAAAGGTCCGACCTAGGCCAAAAAGGCTTGACACAACGGCCGAAAACTTTGGATCCTTCGGCATGTCCATAACGCTCATAACATTATTTGACCCTCGGCGAGTTGTTAGCGAGATGTTACAGATCGCGCCGCTTGGAGCAGTTTGGTGCGAAAGCAACGGAAGCGTGCATCGGAAGGGCGGCAATTTGGCAAGATGCGGTTACACGGCTACTCTCCTTGGCGTTTTGGATCTTGCGGTCGACGATATGCACCTTCCAACCTATAATTTTCTCGCGGGAAAAGTTCGTCGGTTCGGTGCATAGGGATGTGGGGCAGATTGATTGAATTCGCCGTTTTGGTCGAAACGTACAACATCATGACAAGTTGTGCGTCGCGTGTGCCAAGGCGGCAAGCGGCCATCCCGTCGACGCCAGAGACTCATGGCACACCACTCTACCAGCCGACGGCGAGAGAGGTTAGCGGATGAAAACTCGAGTAAAGTTCGCCGTTCTCTGGGCGGCAATGATGGTCGGAGCTTCGCTGGGCGAGGCTCAAGCCCAAGACCTCAAAGGTGCTGTTCTTCAAGACTTTTCGAGAGATCTTTATGCACAAATCATAAGTAGCGTTGACACCTCGGCGGCTGAAAAGGCGCTTCAAGTCGAGATCGCGGAGCGGATCATCAAAACCTTCGGGTCCCAGAATGTGCAGAACATTCTGGCTACGTGGCCTGGGTGGGATCTTGAACGGCTTATTCACAGTGCGACGGATGTCAGCGGCTCATTGACGTCGATTGGTGTGAACGCGGCTGAGAGTATGGTCGAGAACGCTATCGTCGAGATAGCGGCTGAGTTGGCGACAAAGATGCTATTTGCCAGCCCACCGATGAGCGATGTTCACGTTCGCCTTCGGTCGCCGTTGTCTGCCGCAGTGAAGGCCGCCATCGTGGAGATGTATGACCTCCAGAGTGCAGGGAGGGACCCAAGTGTCTTGCTGGGTAAGGTTCTCGACCGCACGCATGAGGCAGTCGAGATCTATCAAGGCACACGCCTGTTGGCACAGGCCGAGAGACGCGCCCTGGTGGCAACCGCCCTCAATATCGCTTCTGCTGCGGAAATCGGTGTTTTAGTTGGCGGAGTTCGCGGCCGTCGGGTGATCGATCTGGCGCGGGAAAGCCTTTCGGACTCTATGCGAGGCGCTGTGGGAGGCGACGATGAAGTGGCTGTCGAGGCGATCTTCTCCCATGCTCTCGATGCCCTCGTCGCCCATCATCGCGGCGATACGAGCGGCGCACTTCAGGCATATCGGCAGGCCGTCGGCGGGGTAAGAAGAGGCGGTAACATCAATCCGTTCTCTGCAATTACAAATCCCCTTGACTGGGGTGTGGCCGCGATGAATTGGGGAAAAGACTCGCCGTATTTGGCAGTGGAAATCCTTCGGACGACCACCGCGCTCGGCGAGCTTGAAACAAACGGCGCGGATGCGGCAAGGAACGCACCGCCCCCTATTCTTTACTCGTCGCTGGGCGAGGCTCAGGCTTATGCTGCCTATCGTGAGCGGTTTACCGGAGATGATATACGTCGGATTGCCGCTGCCGCTCGCAAGCCATGGAGGCCGACCACAGAAAACCTCGGACTTGCGATTGCCCTCTCCGCAGGCCTTCAACCCGCCAATGTGCCGGACTGGCTGCGTGCAAGCTTCTTGGAGCTTTTATCCGGCGTGGGGCGGGGCGAGAATGCGGAAGCCTTGCGAAACGCAATAGCCGCGGCGGCACTTTCTTCCTTCGCAGATCAAGTTGGTTTGACGATGGATGAGTTGCGACTGTTCAGTGACGCGCGCAATATCCATCAGCGCGTCCAGCATTCCGCGAATCCGAAGATGGTGGATGTGGCTGGGCAGAGCGGTTGGAGACTTCTCCCTCCGGAGAAGTCCTCCTTTCACGCGACCGGATATGACGCAGCCGACATCCGGAAATATGTTCACGAGAATGGCTGCGAATACGTCTTCTCTCGGACCGCGACAGACTGGGCGTTCGTCAACGACGGGATCAACAGCGGCACATTCAACTACGCATCGGACGAGGACTTGGTTGTCCACACTATTCTCGACGTCCTGCCCTGGATCGTTTGGGGTGTGGGCAAAGAGGAACGTAGCAGTGTGGCAGATCGTTTCGGAGTGATCGGGTGGGCGACGGGAGACGCGGCCGCAGCGCTTTTTGACAAGCTTAAACCGGGAGTGCGGGCCTTACCTGTCACAGGGGCGAACCAAACTAGGTTGATGAGCGCCTGCCCCGGTATCGCTGATTATGATGGGATTGCTAGTGTCGAAGCGCCGCAGGTGCTCGCCGATGACGCGGAAGCGCCCGACAAAGACGATAACGTCAACTCCCAATTTGTTCAGGCGTTTAGCGCTTATCTCGGAGCAGCCTCCCGATCCGAGGAAGAACGCGGCAGCATCTACACTTCAGTTGCCGCGACCTTCGCACAAATCGTGCGCGACCACCCGACCACTAGGCAGGCACGTGCGATCATTGAGCGTCGCGTGCCAGGGATCGATTTCGCCCTGCTTGACGCCGCATCGTCGGCGCAGGGGACCGACGATGCGGCAAAGGTCGAGGCAAGTGTTTCTTGGGGGCCTGAAATTGTGGTGCCGCCAGATCATCAGGTATGGAAACTGCAAGCTGGAGACTGGCGTGGAAGCACCGCAGAAACCCTTGCGCCGTATGGGCTATCCGGCCCTCAAATGGCATTCTTCGAGGCTTATGGAGACAGCTCCTCTGACGTACTGGCAGCGACATTCGTAGAACTGGGTGTGATAGATCTCGTCCGAACCGGCGGCATCAACCCTGGCGCATCGGCATGGTTTCGTCAGCCTGCCTATGTGAATGGTCTGGTTGGCGTAATGCGTGCAGAGGCCGGTCCCAGCAATTTGCAAACTGCGTTTAGAGACGGCACCAGTCTGGCAGTCTTAAACCGACAGCCAAAGGTCATACCGATTGACACCAAGGTTGCGCACCGGCTTCTCCCAGGCGGAGGGCAGCGCTTCGTGGAAATCGTGCCCTTCGTAGGGCCATGCAGGGCCTGCGAAGTAACTGCGGTCGCTGTGGCATTTGTGGATTTTGATTCAGGCGGCGCGTTCATTTCTCGACGCTATGTAGGGATTTCTGAACCGCAGGCATCCGAAGGCTTGAACGGTCGAGGTCGCGATTGGGGTGCAGTCGACTTCATCACAGACCTTGCCGGCTTGCAGTACAGGCTCAATTCGCTTGGATACGACGCAGGGGAAATGGATGGCTATCCGGGCCCGCAGACGCGCGATGCGCTCATGGCATTTCAGGCTGAGCATTGCGTTGCCCCGACAGGTCAGCCCGATGCGGCGACGACACAGGCGCTCGCTCTGGCGGATGGGCTTTCAGCTCCCTGCGCAGGAGCGGCCATACCGAGGGGGCTAGGATCCAATGATCCGCTTTTGCCAGGAATGTATGTCAGCGATCCGGCCTTTTGCGCACGAGAGGCGATCGATGAGGCGATCGTGTACGACGTCCAGCGAATCGTGCGTCCCGGCATGTTTACACGCGGCTATCATGGAGCCTGCGTTGCTCGCCGAGCTGACATTCGCGGCGGTGTCACTCTCTTCCGAGGCAGTTGCTCTGAGGGGCCAGAGGAGTTCGATGCTTCGTGGACGCTAGACGTGGAGACGAATGAAAGCTTCCGCGAGGTTTCCGGCGACGGAAGCGATATGCCCAGCAATCGCTTCGTCAAATGTGCGGACGGCAGTCTTCTGCGGCGAAGCTGGTCAGCGTGGTTTGACGGGGCAGAATCTGCATCAATCGAGTTGAATAGCCCTCTGATACCGCTGCCGGCTGAAGATCAGGAAAGAACAGCGGTCATTCAGGCCATGCGGCCTATTGCTGAGGCGATCTTCGGCCCGCCTGTCGAATTCACAGTGATCGACTTGCGGGTGAAGAGCGCTCTTGCCTATGCGGATGTCTACGCCCGCCGACCCGGCGGAGCGGAAATCGACTTGCGCTCGACACCTGGCTTCGCCCGAGGCGAGGTCCAACCCATGGACCCGAATCCAACTAAGATAAGCGCGCTCCTGCGGAGCGAATCCGGCGGGAATTGGCGGATCGAGCGTCACGTTGTCAGCGCCAGCGAAGCGTTTTGGCTCGAAGATTGCGCGACCTGGGGTCCGCTTTTCCCCGAAACTTGCGGCGGCACATCCGAAGGGGCAACGTCATATTTCGCTCCGGCAGGCTTCAGCTGGCTGCAAACCCATTCACGCGCCGACCGCGCCGAGGCTGTTGCTCTCGCGACCAGCCTGCGGTCGCAGGCTCCGGGCGTCCGGGTGTTCCGCGCCGCGAATGGGTGGTACGCCGTCGTTGCCCGGGCGGTGGCGAACAACGATGCCGTCCGACTCTCGGAGATCATCCGGGAATCCGGCTTACCTGCTGAAGCCACCCTCGTCAGCGGTGAGACCTATGTCGAGGCAGTGCCTCTTGCCCCGTCCGACGCTTCATTTCCCATCGCCGCAGCGGATGCCGACCCCGTAACTGGACCTCTCATAGGATCTTCCAACGCGGGAGCGCCTGCCCCGAACGCGACGGTTGCCGACAGTCTGCGTCTGGCCGAGGCCAGCGCGGTGCAAATTGCTGCACTTTTGCGTTCGGCAGGCGTCCACGATGAGAACGCGCGGATGGCGGACAGTGCCGCCGAGGCAGAAATTGTTACTCTTGCCGCCCACTATACAAAGAACACACCCAGTGTCGAAACGCCCGATCTTCCCGCCTTCGCAGGCGAGTACGATCCGACATCGGGCAGCCTTCGCGTCTGCGTAAAGAACGATCTGCTCTTTTCTGCAACGTCGTTCGATGAGATGACATGGGGACCGCGTCTGGGTGTCATGAAAGTCGACCTTCCCTATATCACAGCGTTTGGTAGCCTGCCCCAGATCTGCAATCTGTCGAACCTGTCGGCCGTTTCGGCACTGGAGGCATTGCATGGAACTGGCCAGATGGAGCGATTTGATCCCGCTGGAGCACAGCAGGCCGGACTGCGACTTAAGATCGGTCCAGACGCGGCGCAGCGCCTTATCGCAGCCTCGGCGAAAGGCGCGCTTCGGGTTGGCTATACGTGTCGCATGGAGTTCCGCGAGCAGGTGGGGACCCGGCCCGCGCCCTACGACTATCGCCGGATCGGTACGTGCGTCATGGCTGCGATGAGCCTTTCGATCGTCGACTACCTGGGCGGATCGGTCGAACGCATCCGCTTCATAAAAGGATTGAATGGAGTTATTGTGGAAGGCGGATTTGTGGCGGAGCCCCTGCAGACTGCCGATGTTGCGGCGGCGGAAGAACCGGATGCCCCTCCCCCGGCTCGCGCGCCTCGAAGCTTTGAGACTTCGGAAACTGGGGAGGACGCAGTTCGCCAGATCATTAAGGATCTCGTTGGCGGCCCGGCAGAGGTGACTTTGGGCTATCAGAATGCCTTCCCCTTTAAATCTGAGCCGTCAAAAGTTCTCGCGATCGCTGTGTTTGGCGCGCTTCCGCAGGATGAGATCACAAAGGTAGCAGGCACCGAAGCTGGCTACGGTTCGTTCATTCTGAAGTCTTGGTCTACACTCAATCGCTATTATTTCATCGAAGATCCTGAACCTGGTCTCGCATCGGCCATTGTCGGGAAGATTGAGGATATACGCATCCTTTCGGTGCGCGAGGTGGTCGGGTCGAGCTGCGAATGGTCAGTGACCTATCGCATTTGGTTAACTGAGAAAACGCCGTTCGGGGACGCGCTTTCGGCCATATCGGCGGCAGACGGTTTGACTTTCACAACGTGCCTTCGCACCACCAGAAACGGCTATGACATAGTGAGCCAGACCCATGTGGATTAAGCTATATCGAAGAATGTGCGTGCAAAATCTGGCTCTCGCCGCGTTCCTTACACTAGCCATATTACTGACGCCGCCTGTCGATGCGCAGGGAGCGGCGGGAGCCGAAGCATTGGCCCGAGAGGCAGCGGCACTCGATGAGGGCCCGGACACCCCGGCAGACCAGCTGAAAATCATGCGGTCGATTTTGGACCGTATCGTGGCCGAGTACCCGTCCTCCGATCTCGCCGTCGCAGTGCTTCTTGAGGACGAGGTCGCGGGGATCGACGTCGCCAATCTCAGCGCCCGATTGCGCCAAGCTGATGCAGCTGGAGTCGATCCCCTCGTAGCTTGCCTTACCAATGCTCTTACTGACAGCCCGGGACCGGCGCTTGATCTCGTGGCGATGATAGACGCTCAAGGCCGAGTGACCGGCCTGCCGTCGCTGAGGGATGGCGGCGCGCCGAATGAAGATACACGTGCAAGATACCTCGCCATGGTCGGCGGACTTGATACCTGCGCCCCGTTGCCAATGCAATTTGCTAATGGTCCAATAAACTTTTCGATTACAGCGACCGGCTCCATCTCTGTAGATGCATTAGTCGCAGATGCGCGAGCCAACTCTGCGACCGGCGATAAGGAACAACGCCTACCTGATGGAAACGCTGCCACTGAGGCCGCGCTGTCTCTGGACCGCAGAGCGATCAGAGATCTACAGGCTCGCTTACTCGTTCTTGGTCATAATCCGAACGGTGTCGACGGCGCGATCGGGCCGGGCACGCGGGCCGCAATTGAAGAATGGCAAGAGGCGCAAGGCAAGATACCAACTGGCTATCTCTCGGCAGCACAACTTGAGCAACTCAGGCTTATCACCCAGCAGGCACTTGACGCTTGGCTCACGGAACCTTCCAACGCATCTGCATATGAACCACCTCCCCCGATTGCACTGACCCCCGGACAAATGGCGGGCCCTTGGAACTTTACAACTCGATGCGGCTCCAGAAGCCGGTTGGGGCAGGTAACAATCAATGGTACGCTTTTGGTTTCCCATGCAGGCGGATCAACTTATCGTGGCCGCGCGGAAAACTCCCAAGGCCTGCGCGGCGCATTTTCCGGGCAGTTGCGCGGCCGGACCCTGCTCGGTCAGATAAACTGGGGCTTTCCAGTTGGTCGAACGCAGTTTGAAGGCCGTATCGCAGATCAGAAACTCTCGATTTCAGGAAGGGACGCCAACGGATGTGCCTTCTCAGCTTCAAAGCGGTGAGCATTCTCCTCAGCAAAGTCAAAGGGATGAAGACCTGTCATGAGCTTTAACACAATACAAAAAGAAATGATCTCTCTCCCAGCGAGATATAAGGATAAGCAAATGCAACTGAAAAAAAATTCAGACATCGTTGGCATTCTCAATTACACAACCGCGTTATTCATTATCTTGATTGGATACATGGTGCAAATCGGGACTGCAAACGCGGATGATTCTAGGCTCGATAGATTTACCGAGACTTTTTCCCAGAGATGTCTATTTGACGACAAAATAGAATATTCCTCTATAGATCAGATCATGAATCTTCCATTTTTTCAAAGATCAACTTCAAAGGAGATCCCCGAAGTTATCTTTTCTGATCGAAGCAGTTGGAACATCACCAAGTTTGCCAGCTCCGAAACATTTATTGTCAAGTGCCTATTCAGTGCCGATTTTTCTATTACCGAAATAAACAGAAGGTTTTCTAGTATTGCCGGAACCGTGGACACAGTTCCTCCCTTCATGGATAAACCCAGTGGTCAGAATATCGTAACACTTACGGAAGGGGATGGCACAACAGAGCCGAGGTTTTTCGCGATTGTGAGCTTGCTTTCTGCAAGCGAGGGAACTTTTTCTCGAACCTACGGTACTGTCAGCTTCCTGCCTCTTGCGCTGTTTCACTAGTAAAAGAAAGTCTGAACAACGGCTTCGGCAGCGCGGAGATGTTGGCCTGATTGCCGTGATCGCGGGATGACCAGGTTTTTTGGGCCGATCTCGCTCCTTCCGGAACGCCACACAGGCGGTTTGGCATTTGTCAGTCAGACTCGTCGTCATGCTATCAGCCTTCTTCGCATCAGGAATAAACATGACGCAAAATCGCAACGAAGATTGTATGCCTTGGGAGCGCGTTCGTCCCGACGAATGGCTTCGCGAGCCTTTTTTTTAAATCGGGCAGTCCAAATTGGATGAATGCTGTTTCCGAAATCATAGACCGCGGATGGAGAGAAAAAGGAATAGAAGCTCGAAGTCTATCACCAGCTGCGATCAAAAAATTACGGGAAATAGTTGGCCGATATGTCCAGTTCAGAGTTTTTTGGGATCAATTTCTGTCAAATGGCGAAATCGCTGAATTACAGAAGATTGTAAAGTCAGCTCAGAGGCTTCTGAACCACCTCAGCGCACTAGACATTCAAGGAGGTGCCGAGCACGATGAAGCGCCAATGCTTTGGCTTCTTCTTGGAAGTACGACCAGTCTTGAGAAAAGCTCAAACCCAAATTTTCTTGAATGGAGAGCAACGCTTGAAAATATAGCCAATCTGACGGTTGCATCTCCGCGAGTAAAAGTTACGGACGGTAACAACTATCAAGTGCCGCAACAGATTAGGGCGCGTCTTCGATCAGAACTGCAGCACGGACTGGACACATGGTGGAAGTCGGAAACCGGGCTTTCCATCGCAAAAGACATAACTAAGGCTGAAGCGTTTAACCTATTTCTGCAATGCATATTTGGGCGAATGTCAATTTCAAATCCTCCTGGCGCGACGGAAACTTCCATTGCAAATGCAAGGCGAGACTACATTGACCATGTTGACATCAACAGAAAGGCGGCGAAGCTTTCGGAAAGCATTCGACGATCTGTTTCTTATACTTTGTAAATGGAAGGAGAGCAATCTTGGGTAGACGTGGGATGAGTTCGATCTCTCCACTGGTGCTTTAGTTTTATGAGGTGATAGATGTTTAAATTTGCAGCAAGAGCAGTGTTGGCATTCCCTTGGAGTGTGGCAATCCCATGCGTTGCAGTGGCCCAAGATTTCGGTGTGGTGGAAATTGACAGACAAACTCTGAAAGTATTAGTAATGATTAGCACGGCGACGGCAGTTGCGTTTTGATCTGATCCCCGGAAACTGGACCGTTTGAAGCTGGAGTTTTCCGCTACGCTTTCCTGGCTGGGAGAGGAGAGGAATCGGATGAAAGCGAGCAATTTCACGGACGCGCAGAAGGCGTTCATCATCAAGCAGGGCGAAGACGGAACGCCAGTTGCGGAGATCTGCCGTAAGGCGGGCATCAGCCAGCATGGGCGCGTCGCCTGTTCCCAGCCGCGATCGCGGGAGAAGCGGAAGACCACGGCTGGGGGTGCGGTGCTGCCGAAGGTCCAACTCCTCTAGCGGCAAGACGATTGAATAGCCGTTGTGGAATTTGGACGAACTGCATCCGACAGCAATGTTGACGCCCGAGCCATCGGTCGAAAAGTGTACAACAGCATAGAAGCCGTCTGTAGGTCGGGGAGACATCTCCTTTGAGCAAAAGCGTGTCCAAGCTAACTCTGTCTTGCGCCCAATGCCGTCTGAACCTTCAACAAAGAAGTCATGCCCGAATTGCCCAAGCGCCCGCGCCAGAGGTTCTTGGAGAGCACGCACTTCCTCAGGCAGCTTTCGGCGGATAAGCTGGCCACGCTCCTGCATCTGAGCTACCCCCCGAAGATCGGACAGTGACGGAAGCTAC
>NZ_RPEM01000010.1 GCF_004745575.1 Pseudotabrizicola sediminis
AATCACGCCGCAATCGCAAGATCAATGGGTCCTGACCCTAGACTCCTACGCAAATGACGGTTTCAAAAAGGTCGAAGGCTGGGTTGACGCCCGTCTTCTCCCGATCCTGAAACTGCTGCATCAAACGCAGACCGAAATGGCGGTGCAGGGTGGTGTGCTGGAAATTGGGGTGCATCACGGACGTTTCTTTCTGCCTTTGAATGCCATGGTGGAGCCGGCGGAGGGACCGTCCTTTGCGATCGATCTGTTTGAGGATCAGGCGCTGAACATCGACCGCAGCGGTCATGGCAGCAGCGGCAAGTTCGCGGAAAGCCTGCGCCTGTTTGACCGTCACGGTGGCGCGAATGTTCACACGATTGCCGGGGATTCCACCCGCCTGCGCCATGGCGACCCCACCCGGTTCCGCGCCACCCCGCCCAAGGTGATTTCGGTCGACGGCGGCCATACGGTGGAACACACCCTCAGCGACCTGCAGTTCGCCGAAGCCATCCTGCACGACAGGGGGGCGGTCTTTCTGGACGATATCCTGAACGCGCATTGGGTTGGCGTGTTCGAAGGTGCGGTGACCTATCTGCAGCGGCGGCCCACGCTCTGGCCCGTCTTCATTGGCTACAACAAACTGATCCTTGTGCCGATGTCGGTGCACGGCAGCTATCTGGCGTCGCTGCGCAAACACCTTCCCGGTGGCAAGCTGGTGGCCTTGTGCGGCTATTCCTTGCTGGCCCCTGCGGCCTGACCTGCAACCCAAGACGGGAAAGATCATGACCAAACGCGCGCTTATCACCGGTATCACGGGCCAGGACGGCTCGTATCTGGCCGAATTTCTGCTGGACAAAGGCTATGAGGTCCATGGCATCAAGCGGCGCGCGTCGCAGTTCAACACCCAGCGGATCGATCATATCTATCAGGACCCTCATCTCGATAACGCCCGGCTGCGCCTGCATTATGGCGATCTGTCAGACACGTCGAATCTGACCCGTATTCTGGCCGAGGTGCAGCCGGATGAGGTGTATAATCTGGGCGCGCAAAGCCATGTTGCCGTCAGCTTCGAGGCCCCGGAATACACCGCCGATGTCGATGCGACCGGCACCCTGCGTCTGCTGGAGGCGATCCGTTTTCTGGGCCTGGACCAGAAAACCCGGTTCTATCAGGCCTCGACCTCGGAGCTTTACGGGTTGGTGCAGGAAACCCCGCAGCGCGAAACGACGCCGTTCCACCCCCGCAGCCCCTATGCGGTGGCCAAGCTCTATGCCTACTGGATCACGGTGAATTACCGTGAGGCTTATGGCATGTTTGCCTGCAACGGCATTCTGTTCAACCACGAAAGCCCCCGCCGGGGAGAAACATTCGTGACCCGCAAGATCACCCGGGGGCTGGCCAACATCGCGCAGGGATTGGAGCACTGCCTGTTCATGGGCAACATCGACTCGCTGCGCGACTGGGGCCACGCCAAAGACTACGTCCGCATGCAGTGGATGATGCTGCAGCAAGACAGCGCCGAAGACTATGTGATTGCCACCGGCAAGCAATATTCCGTGCGCGATTTCATCACCTGGTCCGCCGCCGAACTTGGCCTGCGGCTCAGCTTTCAGGGTGAAGGTGTGGATGAAACCGCAACTGTGGTGGATGTTCAGGGCGACAAGGCCCCGGCGGTCCGCCCCGGCCATGTGGTGCTCCGCATCGACCCGCGCTACTTCCGCCCCGCCGAGGTTGAAACCCTGCTGGGTGATCCGACAAAGGCGCGGGAGAAGCTGGGCTGGACGCCCGAGATCACCGCGCAAGAGATGTGTGCTGAAATGGTCGCGCATGACCTGAACGCCGCCCGGCGTCACGCGCTGCTCAAGGCCCATGGCCACGACCTGCCGGTCAGCCGGGAAGACAGCTGAGCCAGAAATGAAAGCCTTTGTCGGCTAAGGATCGTAGCCAAGCTGCGCGCACAGCTGGGTATAGCGCGAGTCGCCGCGCTGCGCCTCGATCTGGGGGGGAACCGTACGCCGGGGGCGGGGGGCGATGCCGTTGCCTGACCGCCCGCTGTCGCCGCTGATTTGAATGGCGCCGTTCAGATCAATCGATAGGGGTTCAAAGGGCAGATCCAGATGATCACAGATCCGCGCCAACCCCGCCTGCGGATCAGCGACAAAATCTTCGTAGCGCAGCACCGGCAGGCTGGCATGCCGGGCCAGAAAGGTCAGATAGCGCAGGCTGTAGTTTTCCAGAGTGAAGGGCAAAAAATGCCGCCACCCCAGCGTGTCGAGCGAGACAAAACTGTCCAGCGGGTGGCGCACGGTAACCAAGGCCCTGAGCATGCCACACTGGGCCAGCATCTCCTGCACGGCGGGGCGCGAGGCCGGATCCACATCCGTGCAGAACTGCGAATGCGGATGGTCGCGCAGCACCACCCGCTGACCCCGCCGGGCCAGACCCGCAACGGTCGCCGCGATAGCCGCCTGAAACGCCGCAACAATCACGGCCTGGTCCACGCGGTGGTCAGCGCGCAGCAAGGGCAGCAGCACATCATTGGGCGCAAATTCGGTCTTTGAATACTTCGGACCCAGCTTGATCCGGCTGAGTGGGTCAATTTCGCTCATCAGCACCGTGTTGGGCAGCGCCGCCACGCAGCGTGACAGCAAGGTGCCCCCGGTGCAGGCAAAATGGTGGATGCTGCGGACGGATTCCGGGTCTGCAAATCCGTCACACATTGCCACGCATTGCGCCAGCAGGCTGGGCAGAGGCTCTGCCGCGTCACCGTGATCCCCGGGGCCGCGATACCCGGCCAGCAGGCCAAGCGCGTCGTCCAGATCGGCGGCAAGGCGGCGGGCGCTTGGGGGCGCGGTCATCGCTCCGGCCCCGGCTTGGTCTTGCGGCGCTTTTTGTCCTTTGGGGGACCGGGCAGCTTGGCGGGCTTTGCCTGCGCCACGTCCTTGCCGATTGGCTCCGCTGGCGCATCGTTCTCGCCAATGTGCAACGCGTGCAGATGCGCCGCCGCCTGTGCCAGTCTGGGGGTCAGCTTGCGTAACAGGTCTTCCTGCCGCTGACGCTCGCGCGTGCTGTGGTCCAGCTGCGTGCGCAGATCGCGCAGGTCAAGCGCTTGCATCGCCTGCATCCGCGCGGCAAGGGCCAGTTCCGCCAGAGACGCGTCGCGTTTGAGGATCGCGTCGGCTGCGGCGGTCTGCTGGGCGGCAAGGGACTGGCGTATCGCGTCGTGTTCGGCCCGAGTGGCGGCGAGCGACTGGTCAGCTGCATCCTTCGCCTCTTGGAGGGACCGGCTCTGGACCAGCAGCTCCGCCGCGCGCGCCTCTGCCCCGGCCTGCGCGGCCAGAGTGGTGGCGAGGGACGCTGACAGCTCATTCACCCGCGCCACCAGCGCAGTGATCTGTCTGGCCTTCAGATCGGGCTGAAAGCAGATCACGGGCCAATCCGGATCGGTTCTGTCATGTCCGGTCTGTTCATAGGATCGCGCCCGCAGCATCTGCTCGATCTCGGCCCGCCCCTTGGAACCTTTGAAAAATGCCGCCTCGCCGCAGTGCAGGGTGATCCGGGTGATCCGGTCCGGTCCAAGGCACTGCCAAAGCGCGTCCATAACCTCTGCCTCGGCACCCGGACAATTGACATGCACGGTGATATCGACACCGGTGGGCAGCAACGCGACCAGATCCTTTGGCCCCAGCCGCTGCACCGGCCTTCGCCCCGTCTCCTTCAGCCCCGGCAGCAGGTCAAGCAGGTCTGCCGTCGGGTCTGCAAGGCTTGCCAACCCAGGCATGTTGTACCGCAACACCTCACACTCCACTGTCACAGGGCCGGGAATCGCGGCGATATGGTGCAAACCGGGCGGCACCTGCGTCATGCTGTCAGATCCGGCCTCTGGCCCGTCCGGCGAAAACACCACGGTCTGCGGGCTAGGGTGCCCTGCCACCGGGCCCGTCGCAAGCGCGGCACCATCAAGGCAAATCATCAGCAAAGCAGGTTCTGGCAGCGGGGGCCCCTTGGCACAGCTTTGGCTTTCCGACATCGCACCCCCTACCATCACCTGCTGCTCACACCGCCAAACCGATGGTTGAACGCGGGGCAACCTTGGTGCGGCAATCCTTGCCCACGTGCGGGCCGCCGGTCAGTCCGAGGTCGCAACATTGCGCAACCCGAACGCACTGCCAAACAGCCCCATGATTGACGTCGCGGCCACCATCGGCGATTCCGTTACCAGAATTGTGTCCTTGGGGTTGATCTCGAACGCGCGTGCCGCGAACAGGCCCGCCGCGCTGGTTAGATCAATCGTGAACACCACCTGCGTCTTGCCCGGCCCAGACCCGTCCGCGCGCAGGTCTTTGGCCGCATAGTTGCGCAGAACCAGAATGCCCTTCGGGTCTGCCCGCGCATCTGCCAAACCGCCGACGCGCGACAAAGCTTCCATCGCGCTGACAGCCTCGCGGTCGAAATAGATGAGCTCTTCCCGCCCGGTTGCCCCCATGGCGGTGAAATAGCGGCGGTCTTCTTCGACAAACACCTTGTCGCCGCCCTTCAGCAGCACATTCTTTGACCCGTCCGAAAACAGGCTTTCCGCCCGGATCTCATAGGTCCGCCCGTCACGGATCAACCGCACCAGCGGATTGCGCAGGGTCGAGGCGATGCCCCCGGCCTGGGCGATCAGTGACAGGATCGTGGTGTTGCGGTCCATCAGCGGATAGGGCCCGGCACGGCCGACGCCGGTGACAATATCGACCGAGTTCAACCGACCCACATCCACCGTCAGTTGCACCTGCGCCGAGGGCACGGTGGGGGCCAGGGCGGTCTCAATCTCTTGCCGCACTTGCGACGGGGTTTTGCCGCGCACCATGATGTCGCCCACATAGGGCACGAACAGGGTTCCTTCGGGCGAGACCATCAGGTTGGGCAGCGCCACCGACCGCTCACCCGCGGTGGCGATCAGCGAATTGCTTTGCGGGTCCCAGATCACCAGCGAAATCCGGTCGCCAGGCGCGATCAGCGGGCTGTTCACGCCAGACGCGTTGGGCAGCCAGTGATACGATCCGGCCCAACCGGTCCGGGGCCACTGCGCCACCTGATCGACCGAAGCACGCGTGACCTCAACCACCTGAAATTCAGCGTTTTCGCTGGACTGGCCGCGCAACACCTTACTTTGCAGCGCGGCACCCCGGGGGGTGGAACAGCCTGCCAGAACGGACAGGAGCAGAAAGGCGACTGCCAGCCGAATAACGGGTCCGGCCAGTTTCTTTTGCTTGCCCATTCCTGTCACTTCTCAAGAACCATCTTCCTGTTGTCCTGACGGACGGAACAGCAAGATCCCCCCCTGTCCACCGGTGTTTCGTGATACGACAACCCACGCTGGCACATCCCCCACAAGGGACTGCGTGCAGCATAATGGTTAACAAATCGTTTCTAAGGCCCGCCAAACTTTAAGGAGCACGCGACCCGCCCAAGGCCTAGCCTTGCTGCGCAACCGTCAGCAAATACTTGCCGTAGTCGTTCTTGCGGAAGACTCCCGCCCGCCGCATCAGATCATCCGCCGTGATCCACCCCAGGACATAGGCAATTTCATCGGGGCAGCCAACCTGCAGCCCCTGTCGACCGGTCAGAGTGCGCACGAAATTGCCGGCATCCAGCAGGCTTTCATGCGTTCCGGTGTCCAGCCACGCATACCCGCGCCCCATCTGCTGCACCTGCAGACTGCCTTCGGTCAGGTAGACGGCCAACAGATCCACAATCTCCAGCTCTCCCCTTGGCGAAGGTTTGATCTGCCGGGCAAGTTCCGGCGCGCGGCCATCCAGGAAATACAGCCCCGTCACCGCGTAATTCGACGGCGGCACGGCAGGCTTTTCAATGATCTCCTTCACCGTTCCGTTGCTGTCAAAGGCCACCACGCCATAGCGTTCGGGGTCTGTGACGCGATAGCCGAAGACCGTGCCGCCGGTGTCGCAGCTGTCTGCAGCTTTCAACAGCTCCGGCAGACCATGACCAAAGAAGATGTTGTCACCCAGCACCATGGCCGAAGGCGCGCCGTCCAGAAACGCCTCGGCCAGCAGATAGGCCTGCGCCAGCCCGTCGGGCGTGGGCTGGACGATCCATTCAAACCGCAGGCCCCATTGCGACCCATCGCCCATCAGGCGTTTAAATTGCTCCTGATCTTCGGGGGTGGTGATAATCGCAATCTCGCGGATGCCGGCCAGCATAAGCGTCGACAGCGGATAATAGATCATCGGCTTGTCATAGACCGGCAACAGCTGCTTTGACACGCCCATGGTGATGGGCCACAGCCTTGTGCCCGATCCGCCTGCCAGAATGATCCCTTTGCGTTGTGTCATGCCAAAACCTTCAAATCTGTAAGAACATCACGCAGACCTGCCTGCCAGTCTGGCCGGGCAAGTCCGAAAGCGGTCAGGGTGGTGGTACAGTCCAGCCGTGAATTCAGCGGTCGCTGTGCCGGGGTGGGATAGTCGGCGGTGGGGATGTCCACCACATCGACCTTGCGCCCCGACAGGGCAAAGATGGCGCGGGCAAAATCGGCCCAGGTCGTGTCCTGCGCACCGGAAAAGTGGTAGCTGCCCGACAGCGCAGGATCAGTGCGCAGCCCATGCGCAATCGTCACGCAGGCCTGCGCAATCGCCGCTGCCGGGGTCGGGCCGCCCACCTGATCGCCCACCACCGTCAGCCGGTCGCGGGTATCAGGCAGGCGCAGCATGGTTTTCACGAAATTGGCCCCATCTGCCGAAAACACCCAACTGGTGCGCAGGATGCCATGCACCGCCCCGGTCGCGCGCAACAGCGCCTCGCCTTCGGCTTTGGTCCGGCCATAGGCCCCCAGTGGGGCGACCGGGTCGTCGGGCAGGAACGCGGCCGTGCCCGCACCGTCAAAGACATAATCGGTCGAGATCTGGACCAGCGGCACCTGCAGATCTGCACAGGCCCGGCCCATCGCCTCGGGGGCCAGCGCATTGACCGCCCGGGCCACCGATTCTTCGCTCTCGGCCTTGTCCACCGCCGTATAGGCAGCAGCATTGATCACCGCATCGGGGCGGGCTTGCGCAATCGCGCGGGCGCAGGTGGCAGGATCGGTCAGATCGGCGCGGTCGCGGCCCAGAAACGTGGCCTCCGGCACCAGCCGTGCCAACGCTTGCGCCACCTGTCCGGTTTGCCCGAAGACCAGCAGCTTCATGGCGCGGTCCCCAGTCGCTGCCCCACGCCCTGTCGGTCCAGCAGCGGCCGCCACCAGCTTTCGTTGTCCAGATACCACCGCACGGTGCGGCGCAAGCCTTCCTCGACCGTGACTGATGGTGACCATCCAAGCTCTTCGCGCATCCGGCTGGGGTCGATGGCATAGCGGGCGTCATGGCCGGGGCGGTCGGTCACAAAGCTGATCAGCCGGTCATGTGGCGCGCCAGCGGGGCGCATCTCATCGAGCAATTCGCAGATCGTGCGCACCAGTTCGATGTTGCGGCGCTCGTTTTCGCCGCCGATGGCATAGCTGCGCCCCGGCACGCCCTTTTCCAATGCGATCAGCAGGGCGGTCGCATGGTCTTCGACATAAAGCCAGTCGCGCACATTTTCGCCCTTGCCGTACACCGGGATCGGGCGGCCATGCAGCGCGTTCAGGATGACGACCGGGATCAGCTTTTCGGGAAAGTGGAAGGGCCCGTAATTGTTGGAACAATTGGTCAACACCACCGGCAGGCCATAGGTTTCGTGCCAGGCGCGCACCAGATGGTCGCTGGCCGCCTTGGACGCGGAATAGGGGCTGCGCGGGTCGTAGGGAGTGGACTCGTCGAACTGACCGGTGGGGCCAAGGCTGCCGAAGACCTCATCGGTTGAGATGTGGTGAAAGCGGAATGTGTCGGGACGACCCATGGCCTGCCAATGGGCGCGGGCGGCTTCCAGCATGTTGAAGGTGCCGGTGATATTGGTGTCGATGAAATCGCCCGGACCGTCGATTGACCGGTCGACATGGCTTTCGGCGGCCAGATGCATCACGGCATCGGGCGCATGGGTGCTGAAAATTCGGGTCAGCGCCGCCCGGTCGCGGATATCGGCCTGCTCAAACTGATACAGCGGCGAATTGCCAACCGATGCCACATTGTCCAGATTGGCCGCATAGGTCAGCGCATCCAGATTGACCACGTGATGCCCGCGCGCCACCGCCTGCCGCACCACGGCCGACCCGATGAACCCCGCGCCGCCGGTGATCAGAATTTTCATGCGTATGTTCCTGTAACAAAAGGAGAGTCGAACTCGGTAAAAGGCTGCGCCGCGCGGTCCTTGTCGGACAACACTGGCTGCGCGACCGGCAGGGGCCAGTCGATACCACAGCTGTCCCACAGCACCGCACCGTCGCAATCGGGCGCATAGCCGTCGGTGCATTTGTACTGCACCTCGGTATCGGCCACCAGCGTGACAAAGCCGTGCAGAAAGCCCCGTGGCACCAGAAGCTGGTGGCCGTTATCGGCGGTCAGTTCCGCCCCGGTCCACTGGCCATAGGTTGCTGATCCCTGCCGCACATCGACCGCCACATCAAAGATCGCGCCGCGCGTGCAGCGCACCAGCTTGTCCTGCGCCCGGGGCGGTTTTTGGTAATGCAGTCCGCGCAGGGTGCCCGGTTCGGCGGAAAACGAATGGTTGTCCTGCACAAAACCAAGGTCCAGCCCGGCTGCCGCCATCCGCTCGGCATTCCAGCTTTCGGTGAACCAGCCACGGGCATCGCCAAAGCGTCGGGGCGTCAGCAGCATGACCCCCGGCAATGAGGTGGGATTGACATCAAGCATGAAGAGTATTGCCTCGGTGGGTCATGGCCGCAGATCCCGGAATGCGGGCCGCTGCCTGGGTGCAGATTTGGCGGGGGCAAGGCCGCTTACGCCCGATATCAACATGGTCACTCATAGTGTGGGTCACTTTACCTGGTCAGACGTCGAAATCGTGAAGAATTGGCGAAAATATGCTGAAAATGCGGTGGATTGTGATTTTGGTGCCGGGAGTGATCAAAAAAGGGACAGGCGGTGGCGTCAAGACAGGCACAGCCGGACGCTTTGCCCGCTGCTGGCGGCGGGTCACCTCACCAACCGCCCCCAAAGATCATACTCCCCCGCCTCGTCAACCGTGACGGCGACAATGTCACCGGGGGCCAGACCTTCAAAGCCTTCGTCGATGAACAGGTTGCCGTCGATTTCCGGCGCATCGGCCATGGTGCGACACGTGGCACCGTCGGCGTCCACCTCATCGACGATCACCTGCAGGGTGCGACCCACCTTGGCGGCCAGTTTTGCTTCGGAAATGGCTTGCGCCTTTTCCATGAAGCGGTCCCAGCGATTCTGCTTTTCTTCGGCAGGCACGTGGTCCGGCAGGTCATTGCTACGGGCACCGGCGACGTTTTCGTATTGAAAACAACCCACACGGTCCAACTGCGCTTCGTCCAGCCAGTCCAGCAGGGTCTGGAATTCGGCTTCCGTCTCGCCAGGATAGCCGACGATGAAGGTGGACCGCAGGGTGATATCGGGGCAGGCGGCGCGCCAGGCTGCGATCTCGTCCAACGTTTTTGCCGCCGCCGCGGGCCGCGCCATGCGGCGCAGCACCTCCGGGTGGGCGTGCTGGAACGGGATGTCGAGATAAGGCAGGATCAACCCTTCGGCCATCAGCGGGATCAGGTCGCGCACATGCGGGTAGGGGTATACGTAATGCAGCCGCACCCAAGCCCCCAGCTTGCCCATCTCGCGCGCAAGGTCAGTGATATGCGCCCGCACCTCGCCACCCTTCCAGGGCGACAGATCATGCTTGCGGTCGACGCCATAGGCAGACGTGTCCTGGCTGATCACCAGCAGTTCGCGCACCCCGGCTTCGACCAGCTTTTCCGCCTCACGCAAAACCGCATGGGCCGGGCGGCTGACCAGACGGCCGCGCATGTCGGGGATGATGCAGAACTTGCACTTGTGGTTACAGCCCTCTGAAATCTTGAGATAACTGTAATGGCGTGGTGTCAGGCTGACACTGCGGGCGGGCAGCAGGTCGATGAACGGATCGGGGATCGGCGGCACCGCGCCGTGCACCGCGTCCAGCACCGCCTCATACTGATGAGGGCCGGTTACAGCCAGCACCTTCGGATGCGCGCCGGTGATGTATTCGGGTTCCGCGCCCAGACAGCCGGTAACGATCACCCGGCCGTTTTCGGCCAGCGCTTCGCCAATGGCATCAAGGCTTTCGGCCTTGGCACTGTCGAGAAACCCGCAGGTGTTGACGATCACCGCATCCGCGCCCTTGTAATCGGGGCTGATCGCGTAGCCTTCGGCGCGCAGCCGGGTCAGGATGCGTTCGGAATCGACCAGCGCCTTGGGGCAACCAAGGCTGACCATGCCGATGGTGGGCTGGCCGGGGCGGGGGGCCTCGGAGAACGTGGCGCGCGGGGCCAGATCGGGGCGAAGGTTGGGCGGGTTGTGCGACATAGCGCGGTCTATACCTTTGTTTTGCGCAGGCGGATAGGGGGGTAAGGCCCGCCTCAGGCGCCACCGCCCTCGGCGGGTCTTGGGGCATGGGTCTTTGGCCGGTGCGGCCTGTGGCAGGCTACAGAAGCGCTCCGCGCGGGGGACTTTGCGAAAGGTGCAAGGCTTTAGGATGCAGGCTTTTCCAATTCGCGCAGCAGCTTTTGCCGGATGGCCTGCGGATAGGCAGCCAGGCCGCGCGAGGTCAGCACAAAGCCGCCTTGGGTGATCACCCAGGTCTGGTAGAACCGGGTGATGGCGGTGGATTGGCCCACATCCTCGATCGCTATGGCATTGATCGCGACCCCGGCGGCACCGGCGCGGCTGCGGGCGGCGCGGGCGGTGTTGCCGCTGTTTTCCGGGCCGTCGCCCGAGATGTCGATGATTTTTCGTTTGCAATCTGGTACTTGCGTAAACAGCGACAGGCTTTCGTCAATCGCCTGACCCACCGCCGTATCGGATCCGGCGAAGGCGCGGGGGGTGGTGCGGATGTGGGTGGCGGCGTCGGCGATGTGCTGTGCCGACAGCATCCGTGTCCATGGCAGCACCACTGCCTGCTGGCCAAGGCCGGACCAGTGCAGAACGCTGAGCGCGACCTGTCCGGCCAGCAGCGCCTCGGCCACGGCGGGGTCTTGCAACGCGTCGGCGGTGCCGGTGGACTGGATGCGGTATTCGCCCGCGTCAATGGACCCGGAGACGTCGATGGCCAGCACCAGCGCCACGTCGCAGGCTGGGGCAGGGGCAGGCAGCAAAGAGAAGCAGAGGGCCAATGCACGCATCCGCAAAGCGTGGCGTGTGCCGCAGATTTGCGCAAGTCACGATGCGGCGACAGCGGGCAAGGCAATGAAAAGGTGCAGGTTTCTGTTGCCAGGTACCTGCGAACCCCGCCTTACGCGGCTAAGCGCAAGGGCTTAAGTTTCGATAGTTCCGACTGCTTACGCAGCCATCGCCATCGGAGCACGGTTGTCGTTTGCAACTGTACTTTTGGACCGATAACGGTGGTACCTCACCGAGTAAAAGCTGGCCTCTTTGAACGTTCGTCGATCCTATTTCGACCCCGAACCCCTGAAACGAACAGGTGGAATGGTGGAGTCGCCGGGTACCGCCCCCGGGTCCGAGCCGTCTATTACAGGTGCGTTTATCACCATAGTCCGGGTTGCCCCGCACAGGGCTAATATAGGCGGGGCGGGGGGCGGTCACAAGACGGTATCGGCAGGGTTTTCGGGTATGGCGCGCGTCTGATCGACGTATGGCTTACGTATGGCAAGCGTAGGGCCGCTTGTGCGCCCGGCAAAGCGACGCCCGGCCGGAGGGTCCGGCCGGGCGCGAAGGGCCAGAGGGCCGGATCAGAAGCCGGACTTGATCAGCTCGAACTCGTTGATCATCTTCTCACGGAAATCGGCCGACACCGGGGTTTGTGCCAGCAGGGTGGTGGTGACCGGATCGACGAAGGCCGCCTTCAGCGCGTCTTCGGGGATGGTCTTCATCGCTTCGGTGTTGGAATGGGCGTAGCCCAGTTCGTCCAGCAGGGCCTGCGCCGAGCCATGCGCCAGCAGCGAGTTGATGAAGTCATAGGCCTTGTCTTCCGAACCGGGCTGATTGGCCATGTTCACAAAACCGCAGAACCATGTCGCCACGCCCTCGGCGGGGCTGCGTTCGAACCCGATGGGGAAGCCTTCGGCCGACAGCAGGGCGACGCCGTCATTCCACGACCATGCCACCAGCACTTCGCCCGTCGCCATCAGCTGCGACATCTCGGACGGGTCGGACCAATAGGCGCGCACGTTCTTGTGCGCCTCGCGCAGCCAGTCGGCGGCGGCGGTGAACTGCTCGTCGGTCACATTGTCCCAGTCTGTCACGCCGGTCGCCAGAAAGGCCAGCGACCAGACATCATCCGAGCTGTCGGGCAGCGAGATGCGGCCAGCATATTTCGGATCGGTGAACACGTTCAGCGTGGCCACATCGGTGGCAGGCACTTGCTCGGTGTTGTAGGCGGTGGCGGTGTAGGCGTAATCGGTCGGGATGAACCAGACGCCTTCGGCATCCTGAATCAGCTCGGACTCGAGCAACTGAGGTGCCAGATTGGCGAATTCCGGAATTCGCGAGACATCCCATGGTTCGATCAGACCGGCATCGCGGTAGCGCGGCAAGGACGCGACGCAAGGGTGTGCCATATCGGCACGGAAGCCGGACGACACTTTCTGAAACGCCTCATCATCATCGCCGAAAAAGCTGTAGGTCGGTTTTTGCCCATGTTTGGCGACGTAATCGGTCAGCACACCGTCAATTTCCCAGCCGGCCCAGTCAAACACCAGCAGCTCCGGGTCGGCGGCACGGGCGGCGGAGGACAGGGCGAGGACGGAAGCGGCACAGGCGAGCAGAAGTTTCTTGTGGTTCATTGCAGTTCCTCTGTTTTGGATATGGCCCGCGCATCCCCGCGCCACGGACCTTGGGGTGAGAGTTAATAAACGTTTTCGCCACTCACAAGCGCAGATCGGGCACAAGCGCAGATCGGGCCCACGCGAAGCCCCGTGCGTCAACACAATGTGAGAGCGGCAGGGTCATGCGGCAAGGGACAGGCCGCCCCACCACCCGGGTGGGCTTGACCTTCGCCCGCGTCTGTTGCCTGCTTGAGGGCAGACCGGCGGCGCAGTGGCGCAGTCTTGGGCACGACAGAAAAGCAGGGAGAGAGTCATGCGGGCAGTTCTGATGGAAAAGGGCGAAGACGGGCAGGCAGTGGCACGGCTTGCCGAGCTGCCTGATGATGCGCTGCCTGCGGGCGATGTGACGGTGCGGGTGGAATATTCGACGCTGAACTACAAGGACGGGCTGTGCCTGTCTGCCACGGGCGGCGGTCTGGTGCGGACCTATCCGCATGTACCGGGAATCGACTTTGCCGGGGTGGTCGAGGCGTCGGATGATGCGCGCTATGCCCCCGGTGACAGGGTGGTGCTGACCGGCTGGCGCGTGGGCGAGGCGCATTGGGGCGGCTTTGCCACACGCGCCCGGGTCAAGGCCGACTGGCTGGTGCCCCTGCCCGAGGGGTTGAGCACCCGGCAGGCGATGGCGGTGGGCACGGCCGGTTTCACGGCCATGCTGGCCGTGATGGCGCTGGAGGAACACGGGCTGGTGCCTGAGGCTGGCGAGGTGCTGGTGACCGGGGCCGCCGGGGGGGTTGGGTCGGTCGCGGTGGCTGTGCTGGCGCGGCTGGGATATTCGGTGGCGGCCGTGACGGGGCGGCCCGAGACGGAGCCCTATTTGCGCGATCTGGGGGCCAGCCGCCTTGTGCCCCGCGCCGATCTGGCCGAGGCGATCAAGCGCCCGATGGAATCGGAGGTCTGGGCGGGGTGTGTCGATGCGGTGGGCGGGCAGATGCTTGCGCGCGTGCTGGGGCAGCTGAAGGCGGGCGGATCGGTGGCGGCGGTGGGCAATGCGGGTGGGTTGGTGGTGCCGGCCAATATCATCCCCTTCCTGCTGCGTGGGATCAACCTGTTGGGGATCAATTCGGTGACCGTGCCCTATGCCCGCCGGGTGCAGGCCTGGGACCGGATCGGCGCCGACCTGCCGATGGAAAAGCTCGACGCGATGATCCGGCCTGCCACGCTGGCGCAGGTGCCCGAACTGGGGGCGGCGATCCTGCGCGGCGAGGTGCAGGGGCGGGTTGTGGTGGATGTGCAGGGCTAGGGCGCCCGGCAGAGCACAGGCGGCGCCGTCGCAGGGGGGCCAGCCCCCCGTCGCTTCGCGCCTCCCCCCGGGATATTTGGGAACAGATGAAATCAGAGGCGGGACGGGCGGGGGCGGCTTGTCTTTCCGTCCTGACCCCGTCAACCATGGCGCAAGCTTAGCGGAGGGGCAGCATGGCGCTTGATCTTGAGTTTGTTCGGTCGCAGTTTCCGGCCTTTGACAGCCCGGTGCTGTCGACCCATGCGTTTTTTGAAAACGCCGGGGGCAGCTATCCGTGCCGTCAGGTCATCGACCGGCTGACGCGGTTCTACACCCATCGCAAGGTGCAGCCCTATGCGCCCTATCCGGCATCGGAGCTGGCGGGGGAGGAGATGGACGAGGCGCGCAGGCGTCTGGCCGCGATGATGAACGTGGCGGGGCCGGAGGTGTCGTTCGGGCCGTCGACCAGCGCCAATACCTATGTGCTGGCGCAGGCGGTGCGGGGCTGGCTGAAGGGCAAGACCGCGGCGATTGTGGTGACCAATCAGGACCATGAGGCCAATTCCGGCGTCTGGCGGCGGTTGGCCGACGACGGGATCGAGGTGCGCGAATGGCAGATCGACCCGCAGACCGGCAGCCTTGATCCGGCGGATCTGGCGCGGCTGCTGGACGATGGCCGGGTGCGGCTGGTGGCGTTTCCGCATTGTTCCAACGTGGTGGCCGAGATCAACGATGTGGCAATGATTGCCGCCATGGCGCGGGCGGCGGGGGCGCGCACGGTGGTGGACGGGGTCAGCTATGCGCCGCATGGCTTTCCTGATGTGGCGGCCCTGGGCTGCGACGCGTATCTCTTTTCCGCCTACAAGACCTTTGGCCCGCATCAGGGCATCATGGTCTTGCGGCAGGAGTTCGGGATGGAGTTGCCTGGGCAGGCGCATTTCTTCAACCAGGCGGTGCTGTACAAGCGCCACACCCCGGCGGGGCCCGACCATGCGCAGATCGCGGCCTGTGCCGGGATGGCGGATTATGTCGATGCCTTTGCCGCCGCGCATGGCATTTCCGGTGATGCGGCGGCGCGGGGCCGGGGGGTGCACGATATGATGCGCGCGGCCGAGGTGGCGGTGATTGCGCCCTTGCTGGACTATCTGGCCGGGCGCAATGATCTGCGGCTGATCGGGCCGCGCCACGCCGGCGCGCGTGCGCCCACCGTGGCGGTGGCGCTGGACCGGCCTGCGCTGCCGGTGGCCGAGGCGCTGGGCCGCGATGGGATCGCCTGCGGGGGTGGCGATTTCTATGCCGTCCGCCCCTTGGCCGCTTTGGGGGTGGACGGGGCGAAGGGGGTGTTGCGGATGAGTGCGGCGCATTACACCAGCGCAGACGAGGTGGCCCGGCTGATCGCGGCGCTGGACCGGGCGCTGTAGCCGCGCGCAGGACGCGCGCCCGGTTCCGGCACAATTATCCATTGCCGGAACCGGTTTGCCCGCTACCTTTTGCTAATCCGCCGCATTTTGTTAATATTCAGACAGGCGGATGATCCGAAAGCGGATCTTCGCCGTAGTCGTAAGACGGAACCAGAAAGCGCGCCCGAGTTATGACTGATGCCCCCCTGATCCTCTGGCTGCGCCGGGACTTGCGTCTGATGGATTCCCCCCTGCTGACCGAAGCGGTGCGGAGCGGTCGTCCGCTGATCCCGCTGGTCATTCTGGACCCGGAGACCGAGGCCTTGGGCGCGGCGCCGAAATGGCGGCTGGGGCTGGGGTTTGCCGAATTTGCCAAGGCGCTGGGCGATATCGGATCGCGCCTGACCTTCCGGCGCGGCCCGGCGCTGGAGGTGTTGCAGGGGCTGATCGCCGAGACCGGGGCGCAGGGGGTCTGGTGGCACCGGTTGTATGACCCGGCGTCCGTGGCACGCGATACCGGCGTCAAGGCAACCCTGAAGGGGCAGGGCATCGACGCGCGCAGCTTTGCCGGGCATCTGCTGTTCGAGCCCTGGGAGGTGGAGACCGGCACGGGTGGCTTTTACAAGGTCTACACCCCGTTCTGGAAAGCCGTGCGGAACCGGCCTGTGCCTGCGCCCTTGCCTGCACCACAGGCCTTGCCTGCGCCCGCAGACTGGCCTGACAGTGACGATCTGGACGCTTGGCAGATGGGGGCTGCGATGCGGCGCGGGGCCGGTGTGGTGGGCTATCACCTGCAGGTGGGCGAGGCGATGGCGCAGGAGCGGCTGGATTT
Source organism: Pseudotabrizicola sediminis (assembly GCF_004745575.1). GTDB lineage: Bacteria > Pseudomonadota > Alphaproteobacteria > Rhodobacterales > Rhodobacteraceae > Pseudotabrizicola > Pseudotabrizicola sediminis. The sequence goes on from NZ_RPEM01000010.1 coordinate 16,368, forward strand.
CTTTGTCGCCAACCGGCTTGACACTTACGCCACCGACCGCGATCTGCCGGCGACCGACGGCACCTCGGGCCTGTCGGAAAACCTGACCTATGGCGAGATCAGCCCGGCCCGGATCTGGGCGGCCGGGTGGCGGGCGATGCAGGGCGGGGCGCGGGGGGCGGAGACGTTTCTGAAAGAACTGGTCTGGCGCGAATTCGCCTATCACCTGATGCACCACACCCCGCACATCACCCATGCCAACTGGAAGCCCGAATGGGATGCCTTCCCGTGGCGCGAGGACAACAAGGATGCCGAATATTGGCGGCGCGGCCTGACCGGCGAGCCGTTTGTCGATGCCGCGATGCGTGAGATGTATGTGACCGGCCGCATGCACAACCGCGCCCGGATGATTGTGGCAAGCTACCTGACCAAGCATCTGATGACGCATTGGAAAGTGGGGCTTGACTGGTTCGCCGACTGCCTGATCGACTGGGACCCGGCCTCGAACGCGATGGGGTGGCAATGGGCGTCCGGCTCGGGCCCGGATTCGGCGCCGTTCTTTCGCATCTTCAACCCGGCGACGCAGGTGGAAAAATTCGACCCCAAGGCCGATTACCGCCACCGGTTCATTGCCGAAATCGCGCGCGATCCAAGCCCGATGGCGCTGTCTTACTTTGACGCGGTGCCGCAGGCGTGGCGGCTTGACCCCAAACGCCCCTATCCTGAACCGCTGGTCGATCTGGGCGAAGGGCGCAAACGCGCCCTTGCGGCATATGGGGCGCGAAACTCTTGAGCGCCTGGCCCGTATCTGAAACTGTACACAAAAGAAGACAATTCCCCGGGGAGGGAAGATGGAATTTCTGACGACGACCAAAGGCCAGACCGGCCTGCCGCGCTATTTCACGCAGGCCTTTGCGGTGGCCAACCGCCTGGGCGAAGGCCGGCTGGATTTCGTGCTGCCCGACGGGCGCCGCTTCCGGCTGGAGGGCGCCAAGCCGGGGCCGGTGGCAGAAATTGTCATTCACAACAATGATCTGTTTGCCCGCATGATCCGCGAAGGCGATCTGGGGTTTTGCGATGCCTATCTGGATGGCTGGTGGTCCAGCCCCGATCTGCAGGCGTTTCTGGATCTGGTGCAGATGCAGACCAACAATCCGGTGCAGGACGGCTATCCCGGCATGGGGCTGCTCCGCGCCTTTGAAAAGATGCGCTTCTGGTTGCACTCGAACTCGCGCAAACAGGCGAAAAAGAACATCCACGCGCATTACGATCTGGGCAATGATTTTTACCGGCTGTGGCTGGATGACAGCATGACCTATTCCAGCGGGCTGTTCCAATCGGGGCAGGAGAGTCTGGAAAAGGCGCAGGAGCAGAAATACGCGTCGATGGTCGACCAGATGGGCGCGCAACCGGGCGAGCATGTGCTGGAAATCGGCTGCGGCTGGGGCGGCTTTGCCGAATATGCTGCGGCCAAACGCGGGTTGCGGGTGACGGCGCTGACCATTTCGCAGGCGCAATACGATTACGCGGTGGACCGCATGGCCCGTGCGGGCCTGTCGGACCGGGTGGAAATCAAGCTGCTGGATTACCGCGATGAGCGCGGCCATTACGACGGCATCGCCAGCATCGAGATGTTTGAGGCGGTGGGCGAGCGCTATTGGCCGACCTATTTCAACACCTTGCGCGACCGGCTGAAACCCGGGCGCCATGCCACGCTGCAGATCATCACCGTGCCCGATCACCGCTGGCCGGTCTACAAGCGCGGCGTTGATTTCATTCAGAAATACATCTTCCCGGGCGGTATGTTGCCCGCCCCCTTCCGCCTGAAGGAAGAGGTGGAAAAGGCGGGGCTCAGCCTGAAAGGGTCAATCGAGTTCGGCGAAAGCTACAGCCAGACCCTGCGGCGCTGGCACGAGGTGTTCAACGCCCGCTGGGACGACATCGCGCGGCAGGGCTTTGACGAGCGGTTCCGCCGGATGTGGAACTTCTACCTTGCCTCTTGCGCCGGAGCCTTCCGCGGCGGAAACTGCGATGTGACACAGATTACCGTGACACGCCCGGCCTGACGGTACGCGGCGGAAAGGGAGCAGGATGCCAACCGCCGCCAAACTGTTTGCCGCTATCGCCTTTGCCCTTGTCGCTGCCGTTGCCGCCCATTTCTATGCGCTGGATCTGCCCGAAGGCCGCAGCGCGGGGCTGCTGCGCGAGGTGAGCGCGCTGGTTGGCGCGGCCTGTGGCTGGGTGATCATGGGCAGGGCCGCGCACCGCAGCCGCAGCCGGGTTGATGCCATGGGCACCGGCATCCGCACCTCGCTGACCATTGTGGTGGTGGTGATGGTGATCTTTGCCATCGTCGATGTGCTGGGCCGCGCGATGAAGGGGCGGTACAAAACCCCGCTGGATGCCATTCTGGGGGTGTTTGAACAGGCGATGGTGCTGGCCCCGCCGCTGGCGCAGCCAGATGTCCTTGGGGTTCTGCTGCTGGGCGGGCTGATTGGCGGGGCGGTGGCACATTGGGCGGGCAAGCGGTGGAACTGACGCGCCAAGAAAGTTTTCACGGATGACCCTGATTTTTCTTTGCGGCCCGCTGTGCCACCGCCCGCTGCTGGATGTGATCCTTGGGGGCGATTTTGCGCTGTCGCCGGCCTTTGTTGGCGGTCGCGACGGCAGGCTGGTGGACGCGCCCGGCCATTTTGCGCTTGCGCCGCACCGGGGCGCCAAGGTGGAAGGCGCGGTGCTGGAGGCGCCAGCGCCACAGGCGGCGCGGCTGGCGTTTTATGCCAAGGCCACCGGGCTTGGGGCGCGGCAGGTGCGCCTGACCTCGGCCATGGGCACGGCACCGGCGATCACCTATGCGCTGACTGCCGGTCCGGCAGACATTGGCCCGTGGGACGCCGCGCTTTGGTTGGCCGATCACGCGGCGCTGGCGGTGGAAACCGCCGTGGAGGTGATGGCACGGTTCGGCCAGACCCCGCCCGCCCGCCTGCGTGCCCGGCTTGGGCCCATCAGGGTGCGCGCGGCCAGCCGGTTGCGGGCGCGGTCCGAACAGACCCCGAACGCGGTCCGCTCTGCGCCGGGGGACGTTGCGCTGCAGGCCGCGCGCCAGCCCTATGCCCATTTCTTCGCGGTCGAGGAATATGACCTGACCTTCCGCCGCTTTGACGGCACGACCAGCCCGCCGATCAACCGCGCGGTCTTTATCTCGGGCGATGCTGTCACCGTACTGCCCTATGATCCGGCCCGCGATCGGGTGCTGCTGGTGGAACAGGTGCGCGCGGGCCCTTTGGGGCGGGGCGACCCGAACCCCTGGCAGTTGGAGGCCATCGCGGGCCGCATCGACCCGGGGGAGACCCCGGAAGACGCCGCCCGGCGCGAAGCGGTGGAAGAGGCGGGCCTGACCCTTGGCCCCTTGCTGCCGGTGGCCAGCTATTACCCGTCACCGGGGGCCAAGACCGAGTTTCTTTATTCCTATGTCGCGATCACCCAACTGCCCGACGGGGCCGCAGGCGTCTTTGGCGTGGAGGATGAGGCTGAAGACATCCGCGGCCATCTGATCAGCTTTGATCAGGCCATGGCGCTGGTTGCGAGCGGAGAGGTGCAGAACGCGCCCTTGCTGCTGACGCTGCTGTGGTTGCAGCGCGAACGCGGGCGGTTGCGGGCCTGATACGGGATTGCCGGGGGCGCTGTCGGGCGCCTCCGGCGGGCGTATTTCAGCAAAGGTGCAATGCCTCAGAGGTTCAGCTTGACCCAGGCCGCGTTGCGGGCCGAGGACCGCACGCAGGCATCGACAAAGGCCACGCCCTCCAGCCCCTCTTTCAGGCCGGGGAAGGTGACGGCGGGGTCAAGCGTGCTGCCATCGCGCCGCGCGATGATGGCGCGGGCGGCTTCGGCGTAGATGTTGGCGAAGCCTTCCAGATAGCCTTCGGGGTGGCCAGAGGGGATGCGGGTCACGCGGCCGGCTTCGGGGCCGGACCCCGGCCCGCCCCGCGTCAGCCGGTATTTCGGCTGGCCCAGCGGGCCGACCCACAGGTAATTGGGGTTTTCCTGTTCCCATTCGATGCCTGCCTTGGTGCCATAGATCCGCAGCCGCAGCCCGTTTTCCTGCCCCGCCGCGACCTGGCTGCACCACAGCATCCCTCGCGCGCCGCCTGCATAGCGCAGCAGCACATGGGCGTTGTCATCCACCCGGCGGCCCGGCACGAAGGCCTGCAGATCGGCGGCCAGTTCTTCCACGCTCAGGCCAGAGACGAAATTCGCCAGATTGAACGCATGGGTGCCGATATCGCCGGTGCTGCCCCCGGCACCTGAGCGCGCAGGGTCGGTGCGCCAGCCGGCCTGTTTCTGGCCGGTCTCTTCCACCGGTTCGGCCAGCCAGTCCTGCGCATATTCCACCTGCACCAGCCGGATCTGCCCCAACGCGCCCGCCTTGACCATGGCGGCGGCCTGTCGGATCATCGGGTAGCCGGTGTAATTATGCGTCAGCGCAAAGACCACGCCCGAGGCCTCTGCCGCCTTTGCCAGTTTCTTCGCCTCTGCCAGAGTATGGGTCAGCGGCTTGTCGCAGATCACATGGATGCCGCGTTTGAGGAACTGCAGCGCCACCGGCGCGTGCATGTGGTTCGGCGTCACGATGGCCACCGCCTCGATCCCGTCGCGGCGCCGCGCCTCCTTTGAGGCCATTTCGGTAAAGTCGGCATAGGCCCGCGCCACGCCGAGATCGGCGGCAGAGGCGAGCGACTTTTCGGCATCTGATGAAAAGCACCCCGCCACCAGTTCGTACTGATCATCGATCCGCGCCGCAATCCGGTGCACCGCGCCGATAAAGGCATCGCGCCCGCCGCCGACCATTCCCAACCGGATGCGCGGTGCCCGCGCCACATGTGCCGCTGTGATGGCCATGTAAAAGCCCTCCTGATTTCATCTGTTCATAAATATCCCACGGGGGTGCGGGGGTGTGAAACCCCCGCGGCGCAACGGTCAGTCCAGCCCCAGCATCCGCCGGTTCGCGGCCCGGTCCGTCCCGGCCCCTGCGAAATCGTCAAACGCCTTTTCGGTCACCCGGATCATATGCGCACGCACGAAATCGGCCCCTTCGCGCGCACCGTCTTCGGGGTGTTTCAGGCAGCATTCCCATTCCACCACCGCCCAGCCGTCAAAGCCGTATTGCGTGAGTTTCGAGAAGATGCCGCCGAAATCGACCTGCCCGTCGCCAAGCGAGCGGAACCGCCCGGCCCGGTTTACCCAGGACTGGAAGCCGCCGTACACGCCCTGCCGCCCCGTCGGGTTCAGCTCGGCGTCCTTGACGTGGAACATGCGGATGCGGTCGTGGTAGATGTCGATATGGTCCAGATAATCTAGGTGTTGCAGCACATAATGGCTGGGGTCGTACAGCATGTTGGCGCGGGGGTGGTTGTTCACCCGGTCCAGAAACATCTCATAGCTGATGCCGTCATGCAGGTCTTCGCCGGGGTGGATTTCATAGCAGATGTCGACGCCACAGTCTTCGGCATGGTCCAGAATCGGCCGCCAACGGCGCGCCAGTTCATCAAAGGCTTCCTCGACCAGACCCGCCGGGCGCTGCGGCCACGGGTAGATGTAGGGCCATGCCAGCGCGCCGGAAAAGGTGGCATGCGCGGTCAGGCCAAGGTGTTTCGAGGCGGTCAGCGCCTTGCGGACCTGATCCACCGCCCATTCCTGCCGGGCCGCAGGCTTGCCGCGCACCGCCTCGGCCGCAAAGCCGTCAAAGGCAGAGTCATAGGCCGGATGCACCGCGACCAGCTGGCCCTGCAGATGGGTCGACAGTTCGGTGATGGCGATGCCATTGGCCGCGGCCACGCCCTTGATCTCGTCGCAATAGCCCTGTGACGCGGCGGCCTTGTCCAGATCGAACAGCCGCCCGTCCCAGCTGGGGATCTGCACGCCGATATAGCCGCAACCCGCCGCCCATTTGGTGATGCTGTCCCATGAGTTGAACGGGGCTTCGTCGCCCGCGAATTGCGCCAGAAACAGCGCCGGTCCCTTGATCGCCTTCATTGTCGTCCTCCCTTGTCATCGGTGCAGCGTTCCACCCGACCGGGCCGCTCCACTCCTTGTTTGGCCGGGGTGTCCCGGTGTTCGACGGCGGCGACCACGGCGCGCGCCAGAAACCCGCCCGCTTCGCGCACATCTTCATGCACGACCATGATCTCGCGGCGGAAGCGGTGCAGAAAGCGCAGCGCCTCTTTCGCCACCAGATCGAAGTCGCGGCCCAGCACCAGCCCCAGCGCTTCGGCCGCGTTCACCGCCGACATGGCGGCGGTGGTCGAGCCGCACAGCAACCCGTCGGGGCGCGGGGTGGCGCTGGCCAGATGCGCGCGCACCGCGTCTTCGATCACGGCGCTGCCGGAATCGGAATTGGCCGTCGTCAGCACCTCGAACGACAGCCCGTGCTGGCCTGCCGCCTGCACAAAGCCGGTGGTCATGTGGCGGGCATAGTTCTGGGTGCGCGGGGGGGGCACCAGCAGCAGGTGCTTGCGCCCGGCCTTTGCCAGTGCGGCAACCGCGATGGCGGCAAAGGTTTCGTTGTCGAAATCGTAATAGCTGTGCTCGATCTCCATCGTGGTGCGGCCATGGGTGGCAAAGGGAAAGTGACGCTCGGCCATATAGCGCACGCGCGGATCGTCGGGCTTGGTCTGGTTCAGGATGATGGCATCGGCACTTTCGGTTTCCACCAGATAGCGGATCGGGTCCATCGGGTCTTGATCGGCGAAATAGGGCGTGACGATCAGGTGATAGGCCGTGCCGCGCAGCGCGTTGGCGATGGAATAGATCAGCTGCGAGGTGTGGGTCATGCCATCGGATTCGGTGGACAGCACCAGCGCGATTACGTTGGTCTTTCCGGTGCGCAGGCGCACACCGGCGCGGTTGGGGCGGTAGCCCAGCCGCTTCGCCGCCTCGCGCACGCGGCGCTTGGTCGCCTCGCCGATGTCGGGGGCGTCCTTCAGCGCACGGCTGACCGTGGCCACCGCCAGCCCGGTTTCGGCGGCGATGGTTTTGAGCGTCGGGCGTTCATGCTCCGAATCAGGCAGGGCAGGGGGCAGGGGGGGGACGAGGCCGCCGGTCATGGGTTTGCTCCGCTGATGCGGCAGACAAGCTGGCCAGGCCGGAATGAGTCGGTGCAGTCCCCCCATGCTGCGCCTGCACGATGCTCCCCGGCACCGCAGGGCCTAAGCGCCTTGCGGTATGCGGAAAAACAGGGGGTGCGGCGCTGCGGCATGGGACAGTCTTTTCAGGTCAGGCGGGGCCGGGCAAGGCCGGAATTCCCCCTATTCAACGCCATGTAAGAACCGGTTCACAAGCGAAAAGAATGCTTGATCGGGAAAACTATAACGTTATAGAAATTACTATAACGATTTAGAAACCGGGAGGACTGCATGAAACCCTTTAAACTGGCGACGGCGCTGGTTGCGTCGGTGACGCTGCCTGCGGCGGCTTTCGCGACCGAACTTGATGTCACGCATTGGTGGACCAGCGGCGGGGAGGCCGCTGCTGTTGCCGAGATGGCCACGGCCTTTGATGCCAGCGGCAACAAATGGGTCGACGCGGCCATTGCCGGGGGCGGCAGCACCGCACGCCCGATCATTGTCAGCCGCATCCTCGGGGGGGACCCGATGGGGGCCTTCCAGTTCAATCACGGTCGTCAGGCCGAAGAACTGATCGAGGCGGGTCTGTTGCGTGACATCACCGCAGTGGCAGAGGCCGAAGGGTGGAAAGACCTGATCAACCCACCGTCGCTGCTGGATGCCTGCACCCTGGATGGCAAGATTTACTGTGCGCCAGTGAACATCCATTCCTGGCAGTGGCTGTGGCTGTCGAACGCGGCCTTTGAAAAGGCGGGCGTGCCTGTGCCGGCGAACTGGGAAGATTATGTCGCCTCGGCGCCAAAGCTGCGTGAAGCCGGTATCCTGCCACTCGCCCTTGGCGGCCAGGCCTGGCAAAGCGCCGGTCTTTTCAATGTGCTGATGGCCACGATCGCCGGACCGGACGTGCTGGCGAAGATCTATGGCGAAGGGGATGCCGAACTGGCCGCCGGAGAGGATATGGCGCGCGTCTTTGTCGCTGCCGCCAGTGCCCGCGACATGTCCAGGGGATCGAACATACAGGACTGGAACCTGGCCACCAACATGGTGATCACCGGTCAGGCCGGCGGGCAGATCATGGGCGACTGGGCGCAGGGCGAATTCGCGGTGGCCAATCTGGTGGCCGGAGAGGATTACACCTGCCTTCCCGGCCTTGGCGTGCGGTCGGTCATCTCGACCGGGGGTGACGCCTTCTACTTCCCGGTGATCGACGATCCGGCGATCACGGCGGCACAGGATGTGCTTGCGGCGACCCTTCTGAAGCCCGAAACGCAGGTGGCCTTCAACCTCAAGAAAGGCTCGCTGCCGGTGCGTGGCGACGTCAATCTGGAAGCGGCCAATGACTGCATGAAAAAGGGGCTCGAAATCCTTGCGGCAGGTGACACCATGCCTGATGTGAACATGCTCAACACCGAAGACACGAACAACCAGCTCAACGATCTGTTCGTGCAGTTCTTCCAGGATGGATCGATCACCCCCGAAGCCGCTCAGGCGAGCTTTGTGCGGATCGTCGAAACCAAGGACTGACATCGGGAACCGGCCCGCCCCCTTCGGCGGGCCGGTTCTTGCTTGTCACGATCCGCTGTCCGGAGAACGCCCATGGCTTTGCGCCGCCCCAATCCCTTGTTCCGAAATCTGGCCGCCAAGGCTGCCGCCGTTCCCATGATTCTGGCGACGCTTGTTGTCTTTCTGGGGGGCACAATCTGGACCGTGGTCCACAGCTTCACCAATTCCCGGCTGCTGCCCCGGTTCAACTGGGTCGGCTTTGACCAGTACGACCGGTTGTGGGAGTCGACGCGCTGGATCGTGTCGATCCAGAACCTGATGATCTACGGGTCGCTCAGCCTTGTGTTTTCCGTGGGCATCGGCCTGCTGCTGGCCATTCTGATGGATCAGAAGATCCGCTATGAAGATACCTTCCGCACCATCATGCTGTACCCGTTCGCGCTGTCGTTCATCGTGACGGGACTGGTCTGGCAATGGATTCTGAACCCCGATTTTGGCATCCAGTCCATTGTGCGCGGGCTGGGCTGGGAAAGCTTTACCTTCAATCCGCTGCACGATCCGCAACTGGTGCTGTACGGGTTGCTGATTGCCGGGCTGTGGCAGGGCACCGGGTTTGTGATGTGCCTGATGCTGGCGGGTCTGCGCGGCATTGACGAGGATATCTGGAAAGCCTCACGCGTGGACGGCATTCCGGCGTGGAAGACCTATCTGCTGATTGTGCTGCCGATGATGCGCCCGGTGTTCATCACCACGCTGGTCATCGTCGCCGCCGGGATCATCAAGCTGTATGATCTGGTCGTCGCCCAGACCTCTGGCGGGCCGGGAAATGCCAGTCAGGTGCCTGCGATGTATGTCTATGACTACATGTTTCAGGCGCAAAATCTGGGTCAGGGCTTTGCCGCCTCGACCATGATGCTGCTTTCTGTGCTGATCGTGCTGATCCCATGGGCTTACCTTGAATTCGGAGGCCGCAAACATGGCTGACGCCACCCTGAACACGCCCGCCCGCAGCATCACAGAGGCGCGCGGCACCAAGCCCAAGCGCGCGCTGTCGGGCCGCAACATCATGATCTATGGCACGCTGATCGTGTTCAGCCTGTATTACCTGTTGCCCCTGTGGGTGATGGTGATGACCAGCCTGAAGGGCATGCCCGAGATTCGCATGGGCAACATCTTTGCCCCGCCGGTGGAGATCACCTTTGAGCCTTGGGTGAAGGCATGGTCACAGGCCTGCACCGGGCTGAACTGCGATGGGTTGTCGCGCGGGTTCTGGAACTCGGTCCAGATTTTGATCCCGTCGGTGATCCTGTCGATCGTGGTGGCGAGCGTGAACGGCTACGCGCTGACCTTCTGGAAGTTCAAGGGATCGGACATCTTCTTTACCATCCTGATCTTCGGTGCCTTCATCCCCTATCAGGTGATGCTGTATCCCATCGTGATCCTGCTGCGTGAGATGGGGCTTTATGGTTCGCTTTGGGGTCTGGTGCTGGTGCACACGATCTTTGGCATGCCGATCCTGACCCTGCTGTTTCGCAACTACTTCTCCACCATCCCCGAGGAATTGTTCAAGGCCGCCCGTGTTGACGGGGCCGGGTTCTGGGCGATCTATGCCAAGATCCTGATGCCGATGAGCCTGCCGATCTTTGTCGTGGCCATCATCCTGCAAGTTACTGGTATCTGGAACGATTTTTTGTTCGGCGTGGTCTATACCCGGCCCGATCTGTACCCGATGACCGTGCAGTTGAACAACATCGTCAACTCGGTGCAGGGGGTCAAGGAATACAATGTCAACATGGCCGCCACCCTGCTGACCGGGCTGGTGCCGCTGTTCATCTACTTTGTCTCCGGCAAACTTTTCGTTCGCGGCATCGCCGCCGGTGCCGTGAAAGGCTGACCTGCACATGACCAATTCTATCGAAGTCAAAGACCTGACGCTGAACTTCGGCGCGGTGTCGGTGTTGAAAAACATGAACCTGAACGTCGCGGAAGGCGAATTCGTGGTGCTGCTGGGGCCATCGGGCTGTGGCAAATCCACGCTGCTGAACTGCCTTGCAGGGCTGTTGGAGATCACCGATGGCCAGATCTTCATCAAGGGCAAGAATGTGACATGGGCAGAACCAAGCGCGCGCGGCATCGGCATGGTGTTCCAGTCATACGCGCTTTATCCGCAGATGACCGTGCGCGGCAACCTGAGCTTCGGGCTGAAGAACGCGCGTGTGCCGCGCGACCAGATCGAGGCGAAGGTGGCCCGTGCCGCCGAGATCCTGCAGATCGGCCCGCTTCTTCACCGCAAGCCCGCCGCCCTGTCGGGCGGGCAGCGCCAGAGGGTGGCCATTGGCCGCGCTTTGGTGCGCGATGTCGATGTGTTCCTGTTTGATGAACCGCTGTCGAACCTTGATGCCAAGTTGCGATCCGAACTGCGGGTGGAGATCAAGCGCCTGCACGCGAAGCTGGGCAACACCATGGTCTATGTCACCCATGATCAGATCGAGGCGCTGACGCTGGCCGACCGCATCGCCGTGATGCGCGGCGGCATCATCCAGCAACTGGCCGCGCCGCAGGAAATCTACAACCGCCCCGCCAACCTGTTCGTGGCGGGGTTCATCGGCAGCCCGTCGATGAACTTTCTGCACGGGGCCACGGTGGATGGCGGGCAGGCGTTCCGTCTGGGCGATCTGCACCTGTCGCTGGCAGGGTATGAGGGCGGGATGATCGGCACCCGCGACAAGGTTATCCTTGGCCTGCGCCCTGAACATCTGGTGGTGCAGGATCAGGCCGAACCGGGGGTGACCATCCCGGCAGTGGTCGAACTCGATGAACCGATGGGCGCGGATTCGCTGGTCTGGCTGCAGGCCGCAGGCACGCAGATGTCGGTGCGCGTGCCGGTTGAGCGGCGCATGGCCCCGGGCACGCCGGTGCATCTGCGGGTCGATATGGCCAAGGCCAGCCTGTTTGACGCCGCCACCGAGGCCCGGGTCTGAACGCCATGATCCCGCCGCGCCCCCCGTGACCGCAGGCTCTGCCGTCGCCGTACACGCCAGAAATACCCCCCGAAAGGACACGATATGTTCTCCTACCAGCTCTACTCTTCCCGCAACTTCCCGCCGATGTCGGCCACGTTTCAGATGCTGGCCGAGGCGGGATATACCGCCGTCGAAGGCTATGGTGCGCTTTACGCCGATGACGCGGCGGTCGAGGCGACCAAGGCCGGGTTGGCCGCGACCGGCCTGACCATGCCGACCGGGCATTTCAGCCTGACCATGCTGGAGAACGAGGCGCCAAAGGTGTTGGCCATTGCCAAGTCGCTGAAGATGCAGAAACTCTATTGCCCCCATATCGGGCCGGATGACCGCCCGACCACCGGCAAGGGTTGGCATGATTTCGGTGCGCGGCTGGAAAAGGCGGCGCAGGTCTACCGGGCCGAAGGCTATGGTTTTGGCTGGCACAACCATGATTTCGAATTCCGCCCCACCGCCGATGGCGCGGTGCCGCAGGAAGAAATGTTCGATGGCGGCCCGCATCTGGAATGGGAGATCGACGTGGCATGGGTCATCCGGGGCGGGGCGGACCCGCTGGTATGGATCGACCGCTACAAGGACCGGATCACCGCCGCCCATGTCAAGGACATCGCCCCGCAGGGCGACAACGCGGATGAGGATGGCTGGGCCGATGTCGGCCATGGCACTGTGGATTGGCCCGCCATCATGGCCGCCCTGCGCGCGATCGGCGTGCGGCATTTCGTGATGGAACATGACAATCCATCCGACGCCACGCGCTTTGCCACCCGCGCCATCACCGCTGCCAAGGGGTTTTGAACCATGACGAATATGGGTCTGGGCATCATCGGATGCGGCAATATCTCAACCAGCTACCTGCGGCTGGCCCCCCTGTTCAAGGGGCTGGAGGTGCGGGCGGTGGCCGATGTGACTATGGATGCCGCGCGCGCGCGCGCGCGGGCGAATTCAACGTGGCGGCGCAGTCGGTGGATGCGTTGCTGGCAAACCCCGATGTCGATGTGGTCATCAACCTGACCGTGCCCGACGCGCATTTCAGCGTGACCAAACGGATACTGGAGGCGGGCAAGCACGCCTATTCCGAAAAACCGCTGGTGCTGACGCTGGCCGAAGGTGAGATTTTGCGCGCTCTGGCTGCCGAAAAGGGTCTGGCTGTGGGTTGCGCGCCCGACACCTTTCTGGGCGGCGCGCACCAACAGGCCCGCGCGCTGCTGGATGAGGGCAAAGTGGGTGAAATTACAGCCGGTTGCGCGGCGGTGTTGAACCATGGGATGGAACATTGGCACCCCAACCCCGATTTCTTCTTTTTGCCGGGGGCGGGGCCGATGCTGGACCTTGGCCCCTATTACATCGCCAACCTGATCAACCTGCTGGGCCCGGTGCAGCGGGTGGGTGCGCTGACCAGTTCGGCGCAAGGTGCGCGCACCATCGCCAACGGGCCGCGCATGGGGGAGTCTGTGCCGGTCAGGACGCCCACCAACATCCACGCGCTCTTGCAGTTTCACAACGGGGCGACGGTCAATCTGTCCACCAGCTGGGATGTCTGGCACCACAAACGCAACCATTTTGAACTCTATGGCACGGAAGGCACGCTCTATATCCCCGACCCGAATTTCTTTGGCGGCACGGTCGAGATCGGGCACAAGGATGGCACGCTGGAACAGGTGGTGCCGTGGGAGCATCCATTTGGCGTGCCCAATCAGGACCATCCGAAACAGGGCGCGCTGGCCAATTACCGCACCGCCGGGCTGGCCGATATGGTGCAGGCCCTGATGGCGGGCCGCGACGCGCGCTGTTCGCTGGACCGGACCCTGCACGGAGTCGAGGTGATGACCGCCTGCCTGCAATCGGGCGAGAGCGGCGGGTTTGTCACCCTGACCACCACCTGCACCCGGCCAGAGGCGCTGGGTATTGACGACGCCCGCGCGCTGCTGGTGTGATCTTGCGGGTCGGGGGCATTCACCGAATGCCCCCGGTTCTGCGACGGGTTGCGACACTGGGAGCGCCGCGCCCGATTATCGGGGCCGCATTTGATCACAACTTGATTGCTGCGCCGAACCCGTCATAACAGGACAAAATGCCGGGGGGGCCTGATGGACGCGGACAGCCGCAAGATACCGACGCACGAGGTCACCTACGCGCTGCTGCGTGACATGATCCTGTTCGGCCATCTGGAACCCGGTGCGGCGGTGACCATTCAGGGTCTGATCGCCGATCTTGGGGCCGGCATGACCCCGGTGCGTGAGGCCATCCGCCGCCTGACGGCCGAGGGCGCGCTGGAACCGCAGGGCAACCGCCGGGTGGCCGTGCCCGGCATGACCGGTGGCGTGCTCGATCAGGTCGCCTTCGCCCGGCTGACCATCGAACCCAAGCTGGCCGAGATGGCCGCATCCCACCTGACCCCCGCCCTGATCGGCCAGTTGCAGGCCATCGACAACACCGTCGACCGCGCGATCCGCATGGGCGACATTCCCGGCTATCTGCAATCCAACCACGCCTTCCATTTCTGCCTGTACGAGGCGTCGGATGCGCCGGTGCTGGTCGACATGGCCCGGTCGATGTGGCTGCGCTTTGGCCCGTCTTTGCGCGTCGTCTGCGCCCGCTTTGGCAGTGACGCCCTGCCGGACCGCCATTCAGAAGCTCTGGCTGCGATGCGGGCGGGCGACGCAACCGGCCTGCGCGACGCGATAGAGCGTGACATCGCCCAGGGCGTCGATCAGGTCCGGCTGGCGCTGTCGCAAGGCGGGATCTGACGACGACGCCCCCGCCCGCGCGTCCGGCCCCCATAATTTGATCAAATTTCTTGAACCGCGCCGCGTTTGTCCCTATCCTTGGGGCAAGCCGGGGCCCGTTGCCCTGCTGATTCCGAAGGGGCATGGCCATGAACATGATCACAAATCACCTGCCGACCGCCGAGCTTCAGGCTCTGGACGCCGCGCATCACATGCATCCGTTCACCGATGCGAATGGTCTGGCGGCCAAGGGCGCGCGGATCATTACGCGCGGCAAGGGCGTCTGGCTGACCGACAGCGAAGGCAACCGGATCATCGATGGCATGGCCGGTCTGTGGTGTGTGAACATCGGGTATGGCCGCAAGGAACTGGCCGAGGTGGCAGCGCGCCAGATGGAAGAGCTGGCCTATTACAACACGTTTTTCCAGACCACCCATGTGCCCGCAATCGCCTTGGCCGCCAAGATTGCAGAACTGGCGCCGGGCGATCTGAACCATGTGTTCTTTGCAGGATCGGGGTCCGAGGCGAATGACACCAATATCCGCCTTGTGCGGCGCTATTGGGATGTGAAGGGCCAGCCGGAGCGGCGCATCATCATCGGGCGCAAGAACGGCTATCATGGCTCGACCATGGGCGGCGGCAGCCTTGGCGGCATGGCCCCGATCCATTCGCATGGCGGCATGATCGACGGCATCGTGCACATCGACCAGCCCTATTGGTGGGGCGAAGGCGGCGATATGGACGAGGCGGCCTTTGGTCTGGAGCGCGCGCAGCAGCTTGAGGCCAAGATCCTGGAACTGGGGGCCGACAAGGTTGCGGCCTTCATCGGCGAGGCGGTGCAGGGTGCCGGCGGCGTGATCATCCCGCCCGCCACCTATTGGCCGGAAATCCAGCGGATCTGTGACAAATACGGCATCCTGCTGATTGTGGACGAGGTCATCACCGGCTTTGGCCGCACCGGCAACTGGTTCGGCAGCCAGACCTTCGGCATCAAGCCGCATATCATGACCATCGCCAAGGGTCTGTCCTCGGGCTATCAGCCGATTGGCGGGTCGATTGTCTGTGACGAGGTGGCGGCAACCATTGCCGAGGGCGGCGAGTTCTTCCACGGCTATACCTATAGCGGCCACCCGGTGGCGGCGGCGGTGGCGTTGGAAAACCTGCGCATCTTGCAGGATGAAAACATCGTCGACCATGTGCGCAACGTGGCGCACCCCTACCTGAAGGCGCGCTGGGATGCGCTGGCCGACCACCCGCTGGTGGGCGAGGCCAAGCTGGTCGGGCTGATGGGGTCCATCGCGCTGACGCCGGACAAGGCATCCCGTGCCAAGTTCCCCGGCGAGCAGGGCACCGTGGGCTTCCGCTGCCGCGAGCGGTGTTTTGCCAACAACCTGATCATGCGCCATGTCGGCGACCGGATGATCATCTCGCCGCCGCTGGTGATCACCACGGATGAGATCGACATTCTGATCGACCGCGCAACCACCAGTCTTGATGAATGCTATGCGGGTCTGAAGGCCGACGGACTGATGACGGCCTGACGGTCACAAGCCGCACGCTCTTTGCAGTGCACCTTTCTGAAATACTCCCGCCGGAGGTTCCCCGGCCTGCACAGCGCGCGTCCCTTACGGGTCGCGCGCTGTTCTCTTTCGCGTGCGCAGACGTGCGGCGCTGCTTGAGGTTGGTGCGCGCATTGCCTACACATAAGGCAATGGACAAGAGGGCCGCTCATGCGCATTCATTCCGATCTTGCTGACACCATCGGCAACACCCCGCTGCTCAAGCTGAAACGTGCGTCCGAGATGACGGGCTGCACCATCCTGGGCAAATGCGAGTTTCTGAACCCCGGTCAGTCGGTCAAGGACCGCGCCGCGCTGTATATCATCCGTGATGCGGTGGCGCGCGGCGATCTGAAGCCGGGCGGCACCATTGTCGAAGGCACAGCGGGCAACACCGGGATCGGGCTGGCGCTGGTGGGGGCCTCGATGGGGTTCAAGACGGTGATCGTCATTCCTGAAACGCAATCTCAGGAAAAGAAAGACATGCTGCGGCTGGCGGGGGCAGAACTGGTGCAGGTGCCGGCGGCCCCGTACCGCAACCCCAACAATTATGTGCGCTATTCGGGCCGTCTGGCCGAGGCGCTGGCACGGACCGAACCCAATGGCGCGATCTGGGCCAACCAGTTCGACAATGTGGCCAACCGTCTGGCGCATATTGAAACGACGGGGCCGGAGGTCTGGGAGCAGACCGGTGGCCGCGTCGATGGCTTCATCTGCGCGGTGGGGTCGGGGGGCACGCTGGCGGGTGTGGGTATGGCCTTGCAGCCGAAGGGTGTGAAGATCGGGCTGGCCGACCCCGAAGGGGCGGCGCTGCATGCGTTCTACACCACGGGCAAGCTGGAAAGCCCCGGATCGTCGATCACCGAAGGCATCGGGCAAGGGCGGATCACCGCCAACCTTGAAGGCTTCACCCCCGATTTCAGCTATCGCATTCCGGACGCCGAGGCGTTGCCGCTGGTGTTCGACATGCTGGTGGAGGAAGGGATCTGTCTGGGCGGGTCATCGGGCATCAACATCGCGGGCGCGATCCGCATGGCGCGCGAAATGGGGCCGGGCCACACCATCGTGACCATCCTGTGCGATTATGGCAACCGCTATCAGTCCAAGCTGTATAACCCTGCCTTCCTGAAGGAAAAAGGCCTGCCGGTTCCGGTCTGGCTGGATCAGGCCCCCAAGGCCTTGCCCAGCGTGTTTGAGGACGCATGACCCTGCCACGGTGTTCTGGTCTGGCACGGGCGCTTTTTCTGGCGCTTGTTCTGGCTGTTTTGCCTGTCGTCGGTCTGGCCCAGTCCACCGGGCAAACCGGGGTTCCGCCCCGGGGGCAATCCGGCGAGGTCCAGCCGCAGGCAGCGGCGGTTCCGGCAGAGCCGGAGCTGGACTATGCGGCCTGGGAGGCGGTTGCCGAACAGGCCGAAACCGCGTTGGAGGACAGTGCTTCCTCTGCCGCCGTTCTGGACGCGCTGCGCGTGCAACTTGTGGAGTGGCGGTCATCCCTTCTGGCCGCGCAGGGCACCAATTCGGCGCGGATTGCCATCCTGCGGCAGCAGATCACAGCCCTTGGGGCCCTGCCGGCAGAGGGCGAAACCGAAGCGGAAGAGATTGCCGCGCGGCGGGCCGAACTGAACGGGCAACTGGTCCGGCTGCAGGCACCGGGTCTTGCGGCGGAAGAGGCCTACCTTCGGGCTGACGGGTTGATTGCAGAAATCGACCGGACGCTGCGTGAGCGGCAGGCCGATGAACTGCTGCAACTGTTCCCCAGCCCGCTGAATCCGGCCAACTGGCCCGAGGCGGCCCGTGTGCTGACCAGAGAAGTAACAGGCATCTGGGCCGAGGCACGGCAGCGATGGGCAGCACCCGCGGCAAGTGAAACGCTGGTCAACAATCTGCCTGCCATCGTTCCGCTGCTGGTGTTCAGTCTTGTGATGATCTGGCGGGGCAGGCCACTGGTTGAACGGCTGGTGGCGCGGATCAACAAGCGCTGGTCGGCGCGGGGCGTGCGGGTTGCAACGCTGGTGTTGTCATTGGGGCAGATCGTGGCACCGAGCGCGGGCGTGATTGCGCTGTCGCATGCGCTGCGTCTGTCGGGGATGTTCGGGATCAGGGGCACCCTGTTGCTGGAAGCGCTGCCTGCCGCCGGGATCGTGCTGTTTACCGCCGTCTGGCTGGGGTCGCAGCTGTTTCCGCGTGACCATGATTTCCTGCCGATCCGTCTGAGCGATGAGGGCCGGACCGAGGGGCGGTTGATGACGGCGCTTTACGGCGTGTTGCTGGCGGTCAATGCCCTGCGTCTGGCGTTGATCGATCATCAGCCCCTGTCCGAAGCGGTGCGCGGCATTCTCGCTTTTCCGACCATTATCGTCGCGGCGGTTTTGCTGGTGCGGATCGGGCAACTGATCCGCCGGTCCGTTGGCCCGGACCATACCGGCGATGACGAGGTCGGGTTCCGCAACCGCATCGTGTCGCTTCTGGGGCGCGGCGCGGTGTTGATAGGGGGTGTCTCGCCGCTGCTGGCGGCAATTGGCTATATACCCGCGGCCGAGGCTTTGGTGTTTCCAGCGGCCACCTCGCTGGGGTTGCTGGGGCTGCTGTACATTCTGCAGATCCTGGCAAGCGATATCTATGCCGTGATCACCCGCAACGAAGACGGCGCGCGCAACGCGCTGGTGCCGGTGCTGGTGGGCTTCGGGCTGGTTCTGGCGGCCATGCCGGTGTTCGCGCTGATCTGGGGGGCGCGGCTGGCGGATCTGACCGAGATGTGGACGCGGCTGCGCGAGGGGTTCACGCTGGGCGAAACCCGGATTTCTCCCACGGATTTCCTGTTGTTTGCGGTGCTGTTCGGCATCGGCATCATGGTCACCCGGTTGTTTCAGGGGGCTTTGCGCGGGTCGATCCTGCCGCGCACCAGTCTGGATCAGGGCGCGCGCAACGCGCTGATTTCCGGCGTGGGCTATGTGGGCATCTTTCTGGCCGGGCTGATTGCGATCAATTCCGCCGGGATCGATCTTTCGGGGCTGGCCATCGTGGCCGGGGCCCTGTCGGTCGGCATCGGCTTTGGCTTGCAGAACATCGTGTCGAACTTCGTGTCGGGCATCATCCTGCTGATCGAACGCCCGGTCAGCGAGGGCGACTGGATCGAGGTTGGCGGAGTGCAGGGCAAGGTCAAGTCGATCTCGGTCCGCTCGACCCGGATCGAGACCTTTGACCGGACCGATGTGATTGTGCCCAATACCGATCTGGTGGCGGGGCAGGTCACGAACTGGACCCGGTTCAGCCTGTCGGGGCGGTTGATCGTGCCGGTGGGGGTGGCCTATGGGTCGGATACCCGCAAGGTGACACGGGTGTTGCAAGAGATTGCCGAAGCGCAGCCTCTGGCCATTCTGAACCCGCCGCCACTGGTCGTGTTCATGGCCTTCGGGGCGGATTCGATGGATTTCGAGATCCGGCTGATCCTGCGCGACGTGAACTTTTCCCTGTCCGTCCGCAGCGAGATCAACCACCAGATCGCACAGCGCTTTGCCGAAGAAGGTATCGAGATTCCCTTTGCGCAATCGGATGTCACCATCCGCAACGCCGCCGAGGTGGCCGAGCTGCTGCGCATGTTGCCGGGTCTGTCGGGGGCCGCCTTGCAAGTCCCAGCGGCAGAGGCCGCTGCGCCTGCGCCCAAAGAGGCCGCGCCTGAGGCCAAACCAGCAGGACCGCTGCCCCGCGACCAGTCACCGGGCGAGGGTCTTGGCGATGCTGACAGCGGAGGCGGAAGAGCATGACAGAATTGGTGTTCCGCGACGATGCCTATTGCCAGCAGATCATCTCGTGCGTGACCGGCCATACGCCCGAGGGCGGCATCCTGATCGACCGGTCGGTGTTCTACCCCACGGGGGGCGGGCAGCCCGGCGATTCCGGCTGGGTGGCTTGGCAGGGCGGGCGGCTGACCATTGCAACGGCCGTCAAGGTGGAAGGCGGGCAGGTCGCGCTGGTGCCCTCCGAGCCGCTGGCCCTGCCGCCGGTCGGCACGGTGCTGACCCAGCGGCTGGACTGGACCCGCAGGCACCGGCACATGCGAATGCACACCGCGCTGCACCTGCTGTCGGTGGTGATCCCCCTGCCGGTGACCGGGGGGCAGATCGGGGCAGAGCGCGGCCGGCTGGATTTCGACATGCCCGATCCGCCGGCGGATAGCGCCATGCTGACGGAGGCGCTGTCTGCTCTGGTCGACCGCGATCTGCCGGTCACCGATGAGTGGATCACGGATGAGGCCTTGCTGGCCAATCCGGGGCTGGTCAAGACCATGTCGGTGATGCCGCCGATGGGGCAGGGCCGGGTGCGGCTGGTGCGGATCGGGCAGGGGGCTGTGCCGGTGGACCTGCAGCCCTGCGGTGGCACGCATGTGGCCCGTACCGGTGAAGTTGGCCGCGTCGAGATCAGCAAGATCGAAAAGAAGGGGCGTCAGAACCGCCGCGTGACCCTGACGCTGGGGATATGAGAGCGGGGGGCAGCCTGTTGCGGTTGGCACGGCACGGCTAGGGCAGGGTGTTGCAAAAGCGTCAGGCAAGATCCGCGCCTTAGGGCATTGGGCTTTCTGGGGCGGGTTGCGCCAGCCCTTCTGGCTTGGGTTGCAGCGTCCCGATCAATCGGTGATGCATGGCTAAGCATCTGGGACATAACACCATCACCGGCCCATCTGGCTGATGCCGATCAGCATCAATGCGGACGCAGAACACGGAACCTTGACCATTTTTCCTTGCGCCCGGATTAGCGAGAGTCGACATCAAGGTGGCGCGCGCTTGGCCATGGAGACCGTTTGATGAGGATGCAAGGGGTGGTGATCTGGTATTGCCGCCGGGAGTTCCGCGCGATCATCTGGTGCGAGGATTCAAAGGAACTCGGCATTGCGACCGGGGCCACCGCCTGGGGCAATCCCATGCTCGACGTTCAGGTTGGTGACGTCGTGGCCTTCCGGGCAGAGCAGCGCGGCACCGACAGGCTGTGCCGCGATCTGCATGTGGTACAAAGACAGGCCGCACCGTCATTGCCGGCCACAATGATGGCGAATGCACAAACCCGACCGATTTCCGGAAATCCGCTCTTGCATCTTTGTTCCAGTCGCGATTAAGACACCGCCACGGACAGTTGGCCGAGTGGTCGAAGGCGCACGCCTGGAAAGTGTGTAGGCGGGGAACCGTCTCGAGGGTTCGAATCCCTCACTGTCCGCCACCACCCCCTGATTTAGTTATAAAGATCAGATACTTAGGCCGGAAATTGGGCTGCCTCAGGTTACACAAGAGGTAGCACAAGCGTGGTCGTCATCATCCGATCGGGGGCCTTCAAGGTCATGTGTCAGCACATCGAACTGAAGAAGAACACATACTACTATCGCCGACGCATACCCAACTTTGCTCAATCGCTTTACCGGAATGCCCTAACTGCGAAGATCTCTTCCCAGATCTACTTCAGTCTAAAGACCAGTGATATGGTGGTGGCTTGCAAGGCGGCAGATGCCGAGACACGCAGGTTAGACGTCCTGTGGAAGGCAATGCAGAGTCGACCGGAGGGGGCAAGCGCCTCGGTGTCCTTAGCAATCCTTGAGGCACACGGACTTAAACCGGGTGACGGCATTCATCATCCAGAAGTGCCTGCAATCTCGGAGTTTGTTGACAACCTGCTTGGGCGCTACGAGCCCTCGGAACTACCACCGAAGGCGTCACCTCAAAACAAGCTTACAGTCGGTATTCTGTTCGGAGCACCAATCCCCCGCACCCTTTCAGATGCTAAACAGAAGCACTTTGATTTGGGAAAGGGGCCAAAAGGCAAGATTGCTGAAGGTCAATTCAATCGTGCATGGCAATGCTTGATGGGCATCACAGCCGACATTCCACTTGATCAACTTCATCGAGAACACGCTAACAGCTTTGTATCTGAACTTCTTAAAACAGGGGTGTCGGGTGAGACAATTAGGAAGTATCTTGCACAGATTAGGCCTGTCATTGGGACGGCGATTCTGGAATTTGAACTTAATCTGACTAATCACTTCGAGCGCGTTACAATTCCTAATATGATGGATGGGCCTAGCAAGCCCCGGCATCCGTATTTGAACAGCGAGATTCGAGCAATACAAAAGAAATGCATTGAGGTTGATGATGAAAGGCGTTGGGCAATTTCGATGTTGTCCGATTCAATGTGCCGTTTGTCAGAAGTGATCGGACTTCGAAAGGATGAAGTATTCTTAGAAGCAGAAATTCCTTATATTCGTCTCAAGCCAAATGATGTAAGGCGACTGAAGACTCGGACTTCAGACCGCATTGTGCCTCTTGTTGGTGAAGCGTTATGGGGGGCAAAGCGAGCAATGCGGACAGAGGGAGAATATCTCTTTCCGATCTTTCTTATCAATTGGACCGGTAAAGACTTTTCCTCTGGCTCTGCATCGGCAGCCTTGGGTAAATGGCTCAAGGAAAACAAGTTGTCGAAAGATGGCCAAGGCCTGCACAGCTTCCGGCATACCATGAGAGACAGGCTGCGGAATGTGGAGACACCCGCTGACCTGATAGACCGTATTGGTGGGTGGAAGTCGCAAGGCATCGGCGAAACCTACGGCAAAGGACACAAGCCGCAGCTCATGCAAAGATTCATGCTAGCCGCGATGGAGGACCTTAAGTGTCATGAGGAGAGCCTGCTCGCCGATCCTGTTTTGGACTGATTCAATGTAGCGCTGCACCACCTTGCCCAACCGCGCTGGGCCACACTATGGGAGGCACTAGGCCAATGGATACCGACGATGCCGAAGCCGACCACACCGTCACCTCTGACGGCTATCGTAAAGCTTCCTTGGAGGCGGCGAGAATGGCGGAGTTCGTGTTTGCCACCAAGTCAGATGATGCCTGTGCCTTCGTAACGGCTTTGACCGACCTGACAAAGCAGCATGAGGCTGAGCGGTCGCCTAGGGACCGCGCACGGACTCAGAGAGCAGAAGGAACGTTCCGGGTCTCTCTCGGAGCTTTTGCGGCTGACCTCATATTCCATAGCAAGAATGCAGAGGCAGAAGGCTTCACGTATCGGTCAGTGGATAAGGAAGCCATGGGGCAAACCCTTGTAACGGTATGTTCGTTTGAAAAGGCGCGTCATCTATGGAAAAGCTTGGGTTTATTAGAGACTACAAGCTTTTTCCGGGCGAAGGACGCATGGGAGGACGGTGACCCACTCAGGGCATACTTTGGGCGTACTGGTCGATACAGGGCTACACCTGCCCTTCTGGCTCTTGCCGCACGCTTCCACATTGAGCCGAATAATCTGAAGGAACACTTTCAAAAAGAACTTGGTAGAATCGCATCAGTTCAAGTGAAGGGTGAGCAAACCTCCAAAAATGGTATGAAAGCACAGCCTATCACTATTAAGAAAAAGGGGCCTCGATTTGATCTAGAGATTAAAAGGGTCGACGAAATAAATCATTATCTCGCTGCAGGAGAGTTTGACCTATCCGATGTGCCAGTGGTGAATCGTTCCTTCAGTCGGGGAAATTTGTCCATATTCAACTTTGATCAAGGCGGAAGACTGTACTGTCGGTCGGACGACAATTGGCAGAGTATGCCCGGAGACCGTAGATCGAGAATACGATGTGGCGGTGAGCCAACTGTCGAGCTAGATGTTCGGGCAAGTCACATGTTCATCCTCTACGCACTTCACCCTAATTTTAATGTGCCATCCGGTGACCCATATTTCGTTGAAGGCATTGAACGAAATGTGGTGAAGGGGCTAGTTACAGCAGTATTCGGAATTGGGGGATTTCCAAAGACCTGGCCCAAGGGCTTCAACAGAAAGAACGAGCTTGGGGATAAAGGTCCGGTAGGCAAGGTTAAATTATCACGTGTCCTTGATCTGATATGTTCCAAGCACCCGGTCCTTCACAAAGTCAAAGTCGGAGTGATGGACTGGGGGCGATTGCAATATGAGGAATCCGAATGCTTCGTTGAAGCCAGCTTGGACCTAGGGCGCAACCATAAAATAGCGGCCCTCCCTGTACATGACAGCTTGATCGTGGCCGTCAGTCACACTGAGGCTACAAGAACTGCAATGCTTGCAGCTTACCAAGGGCGATTTGGTAGAACCCCTGAGATAAAGGTAAGCAAGGCTGTCATTTCTTAGGCCAATAGGTGATCACTGAAGTCTCCAAGTTGCCCTGTACTCTACTTCCTAAATAGTATGATCTATCTCAAAAATAGCTACTGATAGGTTACCCCCATCCTGCCCACAGTGGTAACTTTTACCTCCTATAGCATTACTTGGAAGCGTAAGCTCCAACTTGGATGTTACTGCTCTTATACATTCGTATAACAACAATAATAATGCCACTAAAGCCCCAGTTTTTGAAGTCGTCAAACTTTAGCCCCCACCCCCTTCGCTGGTGGCCTGAAGGCGCTTCCCAAGATAAGCCCGAAGGCTGCCAGCGAGCCACAGAGGCTACCTTATCGACCCTTGCACTGGGTGGCCCGTCATAAAGGTGTAAGCGCCCTGTTGGCGCACTCCTAGCCCGCTAGGGGGCATGGCCCGCAGATCGGCCCAGCCTTCGGCCTCAGGGGCGGTCACTATAGGCCACATTGGTCATCGAGCCCCTCAGGGCAGGAGTTTCAACCGATGCGCCTCTGGTGGCCCTCTCCGGGGCCGTGCGGGGCTACCCTGTGCCTCAGTTGCCTCAACTTGCCGGACAGGGGGTGTCTGCCAATAGGGCTTGGCCATGTGTCAGGGGCGGAGGGAAGCGCGATGGCCTGCCATTGGAGTGGGTATTCGCTTTTGGCAGACACCCTGCCGCCACTCCTAAGACCTCATTGGCAGACAGGAGAGCCACAATGCTGATTGGATATGCGAGAACGTCCACCCTTGACCAGAAGGCGGGGCTAGAGGCTCAGATAGAGGCGCTGAAGGCCCTCAGCTGCGAGCGCCTGTACTCTGAGCAAGTCAGCTCAGTTGCTGTCAGGGACGCCCTCAGGGAAGCCCTGGCCTTCTGTCGGGAGGGGGACACCCTTGTGGTCACCAAGCTTGACCGACTGGCCCGGTCAGTCCGACACCTTGGGGATATTGTTGAAGACCTTGAACGCAGAAAGGTCGGCCTGAGAGTGCTTGACCTCGGGTTGGACACAGGCAACGCCACAGGCAAGCTGATGTTGAACGTCTTGGGATCGGTGGCCCAGTTCGAGAGGGAGATGATGTTGGAAAGGCAGAAGGAAGGGATCGCCAAGGCCAAGCGGGAGGGCAAGTATCATGGCAGGAAACCGACTGCCCCTGACATGATTGCCCAAGTGAAGACCCTTCTGACCGAGGGGGTTCCCAAACGGAGAATATCGCAAATCACCGGGCTATCTGAACGCACTGTGTATCGCATGGTCAATGATGACACACCGTTGCAAAAGGTAAGCTAGGTTCAGCTAACCAAGGATGCCCCGGATTGACTGATACAGGACGGGTCATCCTTACCTTGCCATTTGACCAATCTCAGGGTCCAGTCAACAACGTTGTGGCAAGGCGTGTACTTCGGAAAAGTGCACCTAAGAACACCTCTTAGTTTCCTTCGGCATGGTATCCAAGACCATGCAATGTGACCAATCGTATGGCAAAGGCAGCGCTCCACCAGCACCCGATTCTTGCAAGTTGCCGTAATGATAGACACTGATGGGTTAGCCTTCCACGCCACCCCAAACCAAAATTTATCAGTGTTACACCTTTTGCGATTTCTTCTGCTTGGCAGATTTGGTGCTATCCAGCGGGGCGGCAACCTTCTCGAACAACTCAAATAAGTGCTCAACCCGTTCACGCTCAAATCTAAAGACCTCTTTGCGATACAATTTGTCGACCGCTTTATCCAAGGCCTGATGCGCCTTTCGTAGCACAACAGGCATAGCATCAGGATCATACAAATCTTCGAGGGTCTGACCCGCGACCAAGTGAGGTTGGCGGGAATCCAAGACCCCCTGCCCGAGCGCCTCAATCTTTGACTGCTGTGCTGCCGTTAGGTTTGGCCAAGGAAAGCTATTGTAAACCGCCGGAGCATAGCTAAACCGGCTTTCAAGTCGCCCTGCGACGGTCCTCATCCACGCCATATGCATGGATGAAGTTAGCACAGCGAAGTAGAGCAATGGCGCACCAACGATAATTTGTAGTTTATTAGACGCTATAACATCTGGGGGGAGGACGGCCATGGGAATGTACTCCCGATGTTCTGAAGAAACCTCAGGGATTCCTAGATATTCGCGGCTAGGTTGGCGATCTTGGGTAAACAGCCATGGGTACTTGGCAAATTCTCTGACGCTATCAGTGGGGCTTAGGTTCCGCCCTACTCTCACTCGATCAAGTCTTTCTTGGATCGCGGCAGAAGCACGGAGCTGAGAAGGGTTCACATCCTTCAGCCAAAGGCACCAGCGCCATTTTCCCGAGATCAGTTCATCACCGCCAACGTAAGGCCTAAGCCATTTTGCTGCTCCTGGTTCACGTGCCAGAAGTTCCGCACGCTGAGTATCATTTAGAATCAGATTACTCTTTGTGGTGTACCCTCCACCCGGCTTCTTTAGCCTTGCTCCATCTGTAGGCTGGCTTCCTTTGTTCATCTTTAGCCGTCCGGCAGGTGGTTTCGAGCGAGCAGGAACTGAGTACTGTGGTCCGTCAATAAGATAGCCATTGATCCTTTTGCACGACGATGCGTGCGGGTTTCCGCGTATGTGATCATATTCAAAGATGGTCGACTTCCTGCCCTCACGTTGCGTCATCCCAACGATGACACAATGTACGGCTGCCTTGCCTCTCGCTTCGCTGTTCCACTGAAATGACCGGTGAGCGAAATGGATATGGATTCCTTTGCTAAAAATCCAAGGCCAAAGAATACCGCACTGCTCCCCTTGCGTGATCGAATTGGTAGAAACCAAAGCGATGTCGATTTCTCTATTCGAAGCAGCATACTCCACTGCCTTGCGGAACCAACATGCAACATAGTCGAGCCGATTATACTGACCAGACGTGCCCCAAACTCTTGCCATATCTGCTTGCTGATCCAGTGAACGAAACTGGTGACCACGAAAGGGTGGATTGCCCAAAACATAACTGCACTTGGCCGGGGCTAGGAGCTTCGTCCAGTCTTCCGTCAGTGCGTTACCTTGGAGAATGTGTGGCGACTTTCGAAGTGGAATCCGGCTATAATATGGGCCAAACTCTAGGCTTAGACGGTTATTCATAATGTGGTCCATCATCCACATTGCTGTCTCGGCAATTCTAGCGGCAAACTCTACTAGCTCAATTCCGTAGAATTGATCCACATTAACAATTGAAAGACTGGATACGTCCAGCGGCGCAGAAAATTGGCCAAAGGAATCTCTGTCATAATTCACTAACTCTCGAACTACCTCAATCTCTAAGGTGCGAAGCTCACGATAAGAAATGACAAGAAAGTTCCCACAGCCACAAGCTGGATCAAGGAAATTCAGTTCTCCTAGGCGGACTTGGAATCGTTGAAGTTCTGCTTTACGCCCTCGCTTACTTCCCTTTATCCTCTCAAACTCAGCCCAGAGTTCATCCATAAAGAGCGGCCGGATGACTTTGACTATATTTGTTTCATTAGTGTAGTGAGCACCTTGATTACGGCGCTCCTCTCGGTTCATGACTGACTGGAAGAGTGATCCAAAAATTGCAGGGGAGATATTGGACCAATTGAATCTTGCTGCTGCGATCAATCTCTCTCTCATGGCCGAGTTAAATGCGGGCATTCGCAAGTTACTCTGAAATAGCGAGCCATTCACATATGGGAACTGTGCAAGGTCCTCATCTAGGGTCGAGGGGCGTTTTGTTGTTTCCGTGTCCAGCGTCTGGAATAGCATTGTGAGCCATCCGCCAAGGTCTGAGCCGTCGACGTTCGTTCGACGTTCTACAAGGTCTTCGAAGATGCCACGTGGTTCAAATATGCCAGTATCATCAGCGAACAGGCAAAAGACTATGCGCACTAGAAATCGTTCAAGGTCATGACCGTTGTAGCCTGAGTCCTCCAGCGCATCATGGAGCGCCCCAACAAGTTCCGACGCCTTTATATTTACCGGGTCTTGATCTTTAAATGTTTTCTTTTCACGCCCAGTGATGAAGCCAAACTTGTCGACATGTTTGGGTAGATCAGCGAGGGGAAACGCAACCTCTTCGTCATTCTCTAGATCATAGAGTTCGAACGACTGAAAATCGCTCAGCAGAACAAAGCGGGGTAGTTCATTGTCTTTAAGGCCAGGGAAATACTCTAATGCCTGCTTACGAGCCTTTACAAGATCAAGACCAATGCTTTTTTGCTCAACTAAGAGAACACCTTTCCAGAACAAGTCGATGAAGCCTCGCTTTTCACCGAGCCCTTTCACAGGTTGCTCAAATGTCGCAACTCTGCGCACTGGCACACCAAACACATCAAAGAACTCCCGGTAGAAGAGCTGTGTTTCGCCCTTTTCGTAGCCATGCCCAGCCCACTCCCGTGCAAAACCTGCAGCTCGTGAGCGGATTTCATTTTGTGACAGAGACATTTGCGTCCTTAATAGGTTATGCGGTGGGCTGGCCTCACCTAGTGCTCGGTGTTTCAGGCCTAGCAGCACTAGCTGATCGGTGCAAACATCCATTTAGGCAATCCTGTCCTAGTATTTTGCCCGCCCCCCCCCCCCAGCGCCGCCTGTCGAGAGTTTCAGCCTAATGTGGTCCCTTGCCTAACAAATTGGCTTAAGCCCGTTCCAGCCCCGCCCGGGTGTAGCTAGGTTCTAGCCAAGGGTTCACCTCAGTCTCCCCATCGCCACCAATGTCGACGTTCTCTGAGGATCCTTTAGGGCTTCCGCCTGGGCGGCTGACTTGGCTGGTTTGAAGGCTTGAGGTGAGCCAGTGCAAGGAGAGAGCCATCACCGGTGGAGACCTACCCCTCTCAGATGGTCGAGGTGGTAGTCAGTTCATCGAAGCTCAAGCTATGCTCAAGTTACCCGGAGGGAGGTTACACAAACTCAGCACGCGAGCTACACACACCAAATGGACGCATTGTAAGTTTCTGTTTTCATTGGTACATTTCAGGGTCAGAAACGTCCTGTCGCTCTCACTGTCCGCCAGATGCCCCCGGTAAGCTATTGATGCTAAATAGAAAATCGCGGAGCCTTTGTTTTTCATCCCCCACCATGTCCCCCACTTGGGTTTGGCATGGCGCGGAATGTGGTGGAACGCTTTGGATGCTTTTCTGCAAAGCCCTGATTTGTGGATGTGCGTTTTTTGCGTCCCATGCCGGTCCCATACGGGCCTAGGCCCACAGAAGCGACCCCCCCCCCCACGCTGTTCCCGCTGCCGGGGAAGGCTTGTCCAAACCTTTTTTGTGGCGGTTTATGATCGAACGGTAATCAGCGCCGGTCCTTGTCCGGGCAGGGCCAAAGATTAGGCCCCCCCCCCCCCGAGCGGGTCGCTGGTGGCTCAGTTTGAATTTTAGTGGGGTTGACGTGGGTATCGCTTGTCCGCACTTCCTGTAGGCTAAGTGGTGTGCATAGGAGGCTGATGTGTCCATAAATGACTATGTTGACGATCTGGAAGGCGCGGCACGTTTCGCCGCCGCAAAGGCGGGCGCTATTGAGATATGCGCCGCCCATAGTGACGTGACAATTCGAGTGGGAGACGCAGATGCAGAACGCCACGCCTACGCACTTGCCACCACAATTCTTAAAAGAGACGGCACAGCTTGGATGAGGGAAGATCTGATGCCTGCCATTGCCGACCTGTTGGATATGGCAGCAGATGGTGAGTGTCCGCAGTGTGCCTACATCCGGAGTGAGTGAGGCTTAAAGGCCTCAAAGGAGAAAAAAGCCCGCCGATGCGGGCCAAGACCCACGTGGCGCATTCTACACCTTAGATCGGCTCATCCAGCAACTGTAATGCACCATCGGGCAAGGGGCGCTGAAGTTTCGCGGCAATCTCAAAGGGTGCTGACAGCCATGTCTCCCATTCATCAGGCTCGGTCAGGATGGCGGGCATTGCCTTGGGATGCACCGCGCCCACCTCGGCATTTGGCGTGCAAGTCAGAAAGGCGAAAAGGTCATCTGTTGTAGGCCCGTCCTTCACCTTGCGCAGTGATTGCCAGCCGCGAACCTCGATACCCGCGAAGAACATGGGCTTGCCCGGTTCGGCAGGACCGAACCATTGATTGCCGCCCTTCTTTGGCTCGGCAAAAGAAGTCACTGGCACAAGGCAACGGTGTGCTGGGCCAAGCCAGCGCCGCCAGTGCGGGGATGCCAGATTGCGGACATTTGCCACGCCGGGGTCACGCTCAGTTTTGAGGACAGATGCCGGTGAGGGCATACCCCAGCGAGCGCGCACCAGTTCCAGCCCATTGCTAGAGTGGCGCACAATCGGCGCAAGCCGGTCTGGATAGATCGAGCCAGGTTCAAGGTTTCCTGCACCATCTGACCATTCCAGCCCGACGAAAAGGCGGCGCACCGCCTCTTGGGCGGTTGTCTGACTGTAAAGATTGCACATCGCTGCCTCATCATCGGTCACCACATTCCCATGCGGCGCATTGGGGGAATAGTATCCGGGCAAGATGGTTCCGTCCGCCACTTCCAGATTGGGGAAGGCATCGGCAAAGGCAGACGCATCATGCGGACAGCGAAAATAGAGGGCGATGCGGTCGCGCCCGCCATTTCCGCCGCCACCATGCAGCGCATAGCTCGCCTTCCCGATGTGGCGATCAAGCCACTTATACATTGGCATCATAGCGCGACCGAACCCGTTCGGGGGAACGTAGAACCAGATGCGCACCGGAAACGCACGTTCATCAGCCTTGGATTGTAGTTCGGTTCGTCTTGTCATCGGTAAGAACAAACACGGAGCAATCTTGGGTGCAAGGCTGACCTTCGTCGGGTTGGGGCGACGGGTTCCTGATCGAGAGCACCAGAGCTGTGGGCGCGCTAGATCAGGGAAGAGATTGACGCTTGTCGAAGGGTATTGTTTGTTTGAAATGCAGCATTGGAAGGGCTTTGATGACTGGATTCTTCAAGAGAATTGTTCTGGCGCTTGCGCTTGTAGCGCCACCGGCAGCCGCACAGAACTTTGATGCAGGGCTGGCTGCTGCGCAGGCCGGAGATTTTACCACAGCGATCCGAGAATGGACGCCTCTGGCCGAGATGGGCAACGCGATTGCGCAAGGCAACCTCGGTCTAATTTACGAAAACGGCCACGGTGTTCCGCAGGACTATGCACAAGCTGCGAAATGGTACCTATTGGCCGCAGAGCAAGGCAATGCATGGGGGCAAAACAAACTCGGTGACCTGTACGAAAACGGTCAAGGTGTTCCACAGGACTATGCCGAAGCTGCAAAATGGTACCGACTGGCCGCAGAGCAAGGTAATGCATGGGCGCAAACCAATCTCGGTAACCTGTACGGCAACGGCCACGGTGTTCCAAAAGACGATGCCGAAGCCGCAAAATGGTACCAACTGGCCGCAGAGCAAAACAGTGCTTACGCACAGGCTAACCTAGGGTACCTGTACATGAACGGCCAAGGTGTTTCACAAGACTATATCGAGGCCGCAAAATGGAACCGACTAGCCGCAAAGAAAGGCCATGCAGTGGCACAGCATAACCTTGCGCTAATGTTCGAACACGGCAATGGCGTGCCGCAAGACTTTGTGACAGCGCATATGTGGTACAATCTCGGCGCGGCGCAGAATGTCAATGACGCAGCACAGTTTCGAGACGAGCTCGCGAAGCGAATGAGCCCTGAAGATGTCTCGGAGGCACAGAAACGTGCGCGGGCTTGCCTCGCATCAAACTATCTGGACTGCGATTGAGCCTGCTGCATACCTACCCCTTGATCGGCTTTGCGTTCATTGGAGACCATTAGCGCGCCACGCCGCCCAGCGCCGCCGCTGGGCCCCAGCAATCCTCTCCTTGCCGTCGGGAGTCCGAGCCCCGGTTGACTTGCCACCATGAAACTTGCAACGCCTGCGGCCCGCCTCTGACTTATTTCGGCACTCGCCGCCCTTGCGCGTCTTTGCCCCGCACACCACGCGGCAGCGAGCCTTGCGCTGGGCTTCCCGTTCACGCCACAGCACCATCTGAGCCTCAACCCAAGCGTCGATTCGGGCGCGTTCATCCCTTTTCTGTGTATCACCCCATCCCCCCGCGCGCGCATTATGGGGGATTAAATCCGCCAAGGTGGGAAGTTCCAGCACCTTGGCAAAGGATCGAGGCGCGCCCCATTTAAGCGGGACGGTGTTCTTTGCCTCCCAATACTGGACGGCCTCCCGCGAGACGCCCGAAAGCTGCGCAAGGGCACGCTGGGTCAGGCCAGCGGCCTTTCGGCTGGCCTTCAGAGCCGCCCCAGTCGTGGCAATTCGTGCCGCACGCATGGTCACGTCTCAAAGGGGCGCTGTGCCCCCGTCGCGGCCCTTCTGGCGCGTGCAGCGCGCTTCCTGCACCCTTCGCGGCAGAAGGCCGCATCGGCACGGCGCGTGAAGGGCACGGGGTCGCCACATTCCCGGCACGACCATTCGCCGCCGCCCCGTCTAGCGTTTAGCATGATGCGCTGTGCGCGGGCTTTTCGGTGCCGTTTGTTCCCACATGGCCAAGTGTAGAACAGCACGTTTTGCGGCCAGCTTTCGCCGGGTTCGACGCCGCCTGGATCGGGTTCTGCCATGATGGTCCTTTGATTAAATCGGGGGCCAGAGACGGGTTAAGCCCTTGGGGTTGCACAATCGAATTCAACTAACTGGTGACGCCGAAATGCGGCCATCGCGCGCCACATGGATGCGGCCCTCCGCCTGCATCGTGTCCAGAAGCTGATAGGTTTGGGTCACCCCCAGCCGGGTTGCCGTAGCGATTGCGCCGGGTCGATGTCGCCCAGCGCGGATTGCGGCAAAGATTGCCCCTTCATCATCCAATTTCGGGGCAGGGGGTGCCGCTACTTCCGCTACTTCCGCTACTTCCGCTACTTCCGCTACTTCCGCTACTTTTGCCGGGGGTGCAGCAACGGGCGAGGGGTGAGCCTCGCCCGCCGTGACAGCTTGCAGCGCCGCCGCAACATCAAACCACATCGCGCGGCCTCACGATCCGATACGCCACTTTCCGCGATACGCCGCCGATGATTTCACCCTCTGGCAATGCCGCCAGCCATCCGCTATCGGCCAAGGTTGCCATCAGCTTTCGTGCGGTCTTTGCCTCGCGCAAAGCGTTCGGCCCGTATTGCATCGCATCCTTTGGGGTGATTGTCGCCGGGTCGCGGTCCAAGCGGTGCGCCTGTTCTGGCCAGCGGTCCAAGATCCACAGCCGCAAGCCTTCGGCCTGTGCCGTTTCCGCCGATACAAGCGCCGTGTCCGCCAGCCGCACCGCCTCTGACAGATAGAATTGCGCCAGAGCGATGCCCCAAGCCATTGCCTGCGCCGTGATAGCGGGGGCCATCAGATCGCCCCACAGCGCCAGCACAGCCGCAATGCGCACCGCCTGTTCTGCCGCCTTGGATGCAAAGCCCGTCACATGCGCAAGGCTTGCCCCGGTGCGCTGTTCCTGTTCGATGGTATCGGCAAAGGCCACCAGCAATGCCCGCGCATCTGGTGACAGGCAAAGGGCGCGCGGTTGCAGTTCGCGGGTTTCCGGGTCCATCGACATCGGCGTTTCAAGGATGGTGCGCAAGCGTTCGCTGAAACGGCCCAAGGCCCCATCATCGCGCCGGGTCAGCGATGACAGGCGGGTGCCGATGGTGCTTGGCGGTTCGGTGATAAGGAAGCGTGGCAGAAAGCCTGTGCCGGTCGCTGTGCCATCGGCCAGAAGGCCCCGCGCGACCTCGGGCTGTATCATCAGATGCACTGCCAGCCGCCGCCCAAACAAAGTATAGGCCCCATCCCCCGCACGAGTGCGCCTAATCGGGTTGCCCTGCCACAGATCGTTTAGGGCGGTCAGGGTCTTTAGGCGGTTTTCGCTGTTCATCGCATGGCCCCCGATGAATTGCCCGCCTTCATCGGCAAAGATGCCAAGTGACGGTTGCCCTTCCGCGAACAGTTTGGTCAGCCCTTCAAAGGTCGGTTCCGTAACCGTGCGGTCCGCAGACGGGGGCGCAATCGGTATGGCAAGGCGCTGTCAAATCCTTTCGTGATGGACGCCTTCAAGACAAGCCTGACGGTTGCGCTTGCCTCGGCGGTGCTGGCCACGCTGTTCGGCACCATGGGCGCTGGCCCTGCAATCGGTCAGGGGACGCCTGCGGCTGGCCTTCGATGCGTTGATCTACATAGCGGTGATGGTACCAGGCATTGTGATCGGCATTGCCACGCTGATTGCCCTTGTCACCCTGTTCGGCTGGCTAAACCCGCTTCTGGCCGCGATCTGGCCCTTTGCTGCCAAGGCACCGCAGCTTTCTCTCGGCTATGGCTCGCTGATCGCGGCGCATGGGTTGTTCACCATGGCATTGGTCATCATCATTGTCCGCGCCCGCATGGCCGGCATGGACCGCAGCCTGATCGATGCCTCGGCCGACCTTGGGGCAACGCCTTGGGGCACCTTCCGGCAGGTGACGTTGCCGCAAATCTTCCCTGGCATCCTTGCGGGGTTCCTGCTGGCCTTCACCTTCAGCTTTGATGACTTCATCATCGCCTTCTTCGTCGCTGGGTCGCAGACGACCCTGCCAGTCTACGTATTTTCCTCCATCCGCCGTGGCGTCACGCCCGAGATCAATGCCATCGGAACGATGGTGCTTGCCGTTTCGCTTGTGCTTTTGATCGCGGCGCAAGCCATTCTGCAGCGCGGACGCAAGGCGGGGTGATGCCAAGGGATTCTCAGATGTTGTTGAAAGCGCGTGTGGCCTTCGTGACCGGGGCAGGATCGGGCATTGGCCGGGCCGGAGCCCTTGCCATGGCCGCCGAGGGCGCGCTTGTGGTCGTAACCGACCGCGACGGCGACCGGGCGCAGGCCGTCTGCGACGAAATTGCGCAAACTGGTGCGAGGGCCGAAGCGCGCGGCCTTGACGTAAGCGACGACAGCGCCCTGACCGCCGAGATCAGCGCTGCCGCATCCCGGCACGGGCGGCTGGACATCCTGCACTCCCATGCCGGGATCCAGATACCCGGCAAACTGGAAGAGGTCTCGCCCGACCAGATGGACACGTCGTGGCGATTGAACGTCCGATCGCATTTCGTGGCGGCGCGGGCGGCGATGCCGGTGATGACGGCGCAAGGCAAGGGCTCGATCATCATCACTGCGTCAAACTCTGGCGTGCAGTATGACCGCGAGATGATCGCCTATGCCACGACCAAACACGCGGTCATCGCGATGACGCGGCAGATGGCGGTGGACTACGCGAGCCACAACGTGCGCTGCAACGCGCTTTGCCCGGGATTCGTGGACACGCCCTTCAACAACGGGTTCGAACGCCAGATGGGCGGCCGCCGCGCGCTGGAGGCGTATATCGCCCAAAGCATCCCGATGGGCCGCTGGGGCACACCTGAGGAAATCGCCCAAGGCATCGTCTTTCTGGCCTCTGACCAATCAGCCTTCATGACCGGTCATGCGCTGGTGATCGACGGAGCCGAGTGCATCTGAGGCGAAAGTGTCCTTTCCACCCCTCGCGCTGGGGGCGCTATATCGGCGGAATCGGCCGAGGCTGTGTGGAAACTGGCTTTTGTGGTAACTTCTGCAGGGCATCGGGGGTGCGCATGGCAGAATTTATCGAGGGTGTTGACCGAGGTCAGACGATGCTTTTCCGGACCGGTTGGAGGACTGGGGAGGCGAGGACAGTTTGGTCCGCGTCGTTGATCTTTTCTTCGCTGAACTGGATCTGCCGGGGCTTGGGTTCGTTCGGGCAGCGCCAGCGCGGACAGGGCGGCCCGGCTATCATCCGGCGGTGCTGCTTAAATTGTTTATCTATGGTATCTGAACCCTATCCCGTCCAATCGCAGGCTGGAGCGTGAAGCAGGACGCAACGTCGAGGTGATGTGGCTGACTGTAAGGCTGGTTCCGGATCACAAGACGATTGCCGACCTTCGACGCGATAGCGGCCCGGCCATCCGCAAGACCTGCGCACAATTTGTCGAACTGTGCCGCCGGATCGGCACGCTGAAGGGCAATTGCGTTGCCATTGACGGCGAGCCAAGTTCAAGGCGGTCAACAACCGCGACCGCAATTTCACCAAAGGCAAGATTGCCAGCCGACTGGCCCACCTGGAGGCCGATGTTGATCGCTACATCAACGAGATGGTGCGCATCGACCGGCAGGAAGAAGGCGAGGCACGGGCCGAGAAGGTGGCCCATCTTGCACGCCGCTATGGCCGCATCCGGCAAGAGATAGCACGGTTGAAGGCGATGGACGAAGCGTTGGCCGACGCACCTGATGGCCAGATTTCCCTGACCGATCCCGACGCCCGTGCGATGGCAACCAGCGCCCGGCACAGTGGGATGGTCGGCTACAACGTCCAAAGCGTCGTCGATACAGAGACGCACATCATCGTCACGCATGAGGTCACCAATCAGGGCTTCGACCGTGACCAGCTCAGCCCGATGTCAATCGCGGCTAAGGATGCTCTTGGCCGCAATGACCTGCATGCCATTGCCGACAAGGGCTATTTCAGCGGCCCCGAGATCCTGGCCTGCCATGAGGCGGGTATCACCACGACGGTGCCACGCCCGGCCACCTCGGGCAACGCGGCCAAGGGCATGTATTTAAAGGCCGACTTCACCTATGACGCCGGGCGCGATGTCTATGTTTGCCCGGCGGGCGAGGACTTGACCTACCGCTACACAACCGAGGAGCGCGGCGTTCAGCTCCGGCGTTACTGGATCAACGCTTGCCAGACTTGTCCGCTCCAGAGCAAATGCACCACCGGCACGGAACGGCGGATCACTCGATGGGAGCACGAACAACTGGTTGACGATATGGGCAACCGGCTGGGCCGTGACCCCGATGCAATGACCCTGCGTCGTTGCACGGTAGAACACCCGTTCGGCACGATCAAAGCCTGGATGGGCCACACCCATTTCCTGACCCGGAGGCTGAAGAATGTGCGCAGCGAGATGGCGCTAAACGTGCTAGCCTACAACATCAAGCGGATGGTCGCCCTGATCGGCATCCGTCGGCTCATGCAGGTGATCCCGGGCTAATATTTGGCGCTCAGTAGCCGAAAGCGTCGCCGGAAATAGACTTCGATGCCTCTCACCCTCGGTCACAGACCGAATGGTGCCGAACTGACGGCGTTGTCGACCACCACACCAAAATTACACAGCGACCTGCCAAGTCGCCGAGTTTCCACACAGCCTCGGCCGAGTGCTGCCGTTGACGTGCGGCGCGGTGGTTTCCCAGAATTGGACATTACGGACTCCCGATCCCGTCTCACGACGATTGCGCCAAACTGCTCCTTGCCATCTTTCGCTCCGACGTCCTCGCGACCCTGACGGCTTACGCCGCCATGGCCGAAGCCTTGTAGACCCGACCTCGGGCCATCAAAGCCCAGACGATCCGCGCCATTCACTGCCTGGCAGCACATGCCTGCATGTGCGAGAGGGTTGTTGGCCAGCGCCACCCGCAACAGCATCGGCGGCTTGCGTGTCAGCATCCCACCCAGCCAGGTGCCGGGCTTGGCCGCAGCATGGACATGCCGCTTGATGATGACGCTGTTGGCCCCAATGATGAGCAACTGCCTCAGGGATCGCTCGCCCATCCTGGTCGTGGCCCCGACCCACCTTGGCACACAGATGCTGTCGGGGGGCGGTTACACCATCAGAGCCTCCAAGATCAGTGATCGACCGGTGCCCATTGTCTTGTTCTGTGATATTCACCGTTTGGAATGTGAAGTTGACCCTGATCGGGCCGCGATTTTTGGATGGAGGCACAAATGAAAACGCAACTGGTAGGCCTGATCGGGCTTTTGGCCACAACACCCGTAGCTTCGGCCGATTCCCTGACCCTTGCATTGCAGCCCGTGACGGACTGGAAAGCAGTCTATGGCCAGATCGAGCCGCAGACCCGTTTGCCCGCCCGTGCGCGTCTGGGCGGCACCTTGGTCACTCTTGACGTGGCCGAAGGGGATCGGGTCGAGGCGGGGCAGGTTCTGGCCCGCGTGGTCGATGAAAAGCTGGATCTGCGCCTGCGCTCCATTGACGCACAGGAGCAATCGTTGCAATCGCAACTGGTCAATGCACAAAGCGAGCTGGAACGCGGCGAGGCGTTGCTGCAACGGGGTGTGACCACCGTGCAGCGTCTGGATGCGCTGCGGACGCAAGTGGATGTGCTTGGCGGGCAGATCGAGTCCAACCGGGCCGAGCGTTCGGTCGTAGAGCAACAGGCAAGCGAGGGCGATGTCCTGGCCCCGATCACAGGACTGGTGCTGACTGTCCCCGCCGCAGCCGGCGCAGTGGTGATGCCAGGCGAGTCGGTGGCAACGCTGGCCGGCGGTGGGTTCTTCCTGCGCCTTGCCATTCCGGAACGCCACGCCCGCGCATTGGCCGAGGGTGACGAGATCGCGATTGATGGCGCGGGCGACAGCGCGACAGGCCGCATCGCCCGCATCTATCCGCAGATCGAAAATGGCCGTGTCAGTGCCGATGTATCAGTCGAAGGCTTGAGCGATGCTTTCGTTGCCGCGCGTGTTCTGGTGCGCCTTGCCGTGGGCAGCCGTACCGCACTTCTTGTGCCGCAAAACGCCATCACCACTCGGGCCGGGCTGGACTTCGTGACCTTAAACGCTCCGCAACAAGGTGAACGCGTTGTGATGTTGGGGCAGCGGCACGAATTGGACGGCAACGTCCTGCGCGAGGTGCTGTCAGGTCTGAGCGATGGTGACACGGTAGTGCTGAAATGAGCGCCCACCCCCAATCGCTAGGCATTGCGGGAAACCTGACAAAAGGTTTCATCCGCTCGCCCCTGACACCTCTAATTATGCTGGCAGCCCTTGCGCTGGGAATCATCGCGTTGCTGGTCATTCCGCGTGAGGAAGAGCCGCAGATCTCGGTTCCGATGGTGAACATCCTAATGCAGGCACCCGGTCTGCGGGCCGAGGATGCCGTCAGGCTGGTGTCCGAACCGATGGAAACCATCATCCAGGCGATCAACGATGTCGAACATGTCTACTCCCAGACAATGGATGACGGCGCGATGATCACCGCGCGGTTCAAGGTGGGCACCTCATCCGATGCCGCTATTTTGCGGGTGCATGAAAAAATCCGTGCAAATATGGACCGCATTCCGGTGGGCATTCCGGAGCCGCTGATTATCGGGCGCGGGATTGACGATGTGGCCATCGTCACTTTGACCCTGACGGCTCTGGCCGGGGCCGAGGTCAGCGCCAATGACCTGACGCGACTGGCGCGCGAAATGCGCGCAGATCTGTCCAAGGTCGCAGATGTCGGCCTGAGCTACATCGT
This sequence comes from Pseudotabrizicola sediminis, assembly GCF_004745575.1. Classification (GTDB taxonomy): domain Bacteria; phylum Pseudomonadota; class Alphaproteobacteria; order Rhodobacterales; family Rhodobacteraceae; genus Pseudotabrizicola; species Pseudotabrizicola sediminis. Next base: position 55,636 of record NZ_RPEM01000010.1, read on the forward strand.
CGGCGAGGCGTCCGAGGCGATCCGCATCGCACCCGATCCCGAACGCATGGCGCTTTATGGCGTTACGCTGCAACAACTGGCGGGCAAGGTGCAATCGGCCAACCGCACCATGAATGCGGGCAGCCTGCGCGATGGCGGCCAACAGATAGGGCTTGTCGCGGGCCAAAGTCTTACGGCACCTGCCGAAATTGCAGGTCTGCTGCTGACCACCCGTGACAACCGCCCTGTCTATGTGGGCGATGTGGCGACAATCGCATTCGTGCCGGATATGTCCGACCGGATCGTGGCCCATGTGGGTCGCGCCGCAGATGGCACGGTGACACGCAGCCCTGCTGTTACGCTGGCCTTCGCCAAACGCGCAGGCGCGAATGCTGTCGTTGTGGCCGATCAGATCCTGTCCCGCACGGCCACTCTGCAGGACACACTCATCCCCGACAGCGTCTCGGTCGAGATCACTCGCAACTACGGCGAGACCGCGCAGGAGAAAGCCGACACGCTTCTGGTCAAACTGTTTCTGGCCACACTTTCGATCATCCTGTTGACGCTGGTGGCGATTGGCTGGCGCGAAAGCATCGTTGTGGCTGTGGTTATTCCGGTGACAATCCTGCTGACACTCTTTGGTGCGTGGATCATGGGTTACACGCTCAACCGTGTGTCGCTGTTCGCGCTGATCTTCTCTATCGGTATCCTTGTCGATGATGCCATCGTGGTGATCGAGAATATCGCCCGCCATTGGGGTATGAAGGACGGACGTGACCGCGTGACCCGCGCCATTGATGCCGTGGCCGAGGTGGGCAACCCCACCATTGTGGCGACGCTCACGGTCGTCGCGGCGCTGTTGCCGATGCTGTTCGTCTCCGGCCTGATGGGGCCGTATATGAGCCCGATCCCGGCTGTGGCCTCCGCGGCGATGATCATCTCGTTCTTTATCGCGGTGATGGTCACCCCTTGGCTGATGGTCAAGATCGCGGGCAGTGCGCTGATGCATGGCCATGACGCAAGCGATGGCGGCTTTCTCGGCCGAACCTTCACCCGAGTGGCGAGACCCATTCTGGCCACCAAAGCGCGCAGCTTGAGCTTTCTGCTGATTACTGCCGGGCTGTCATTCGGTTCGCTCGGGCTGCTCTATACCCAGCACGTGACGGTCAAACTGCTTCCTTTCGACAACAAGCAGGAACTGGCTGTTGTTATCGATATGCCCGAAGGCACCGCGGTTGAAACCACGGACGGCGTGGCGCAATCGGTGGCTGAAATCGCCATGGGTCTGCCTGAAGTGCTCAGCGTGCAGACCTATGCAGGCACCGCAGCACCTTTCAATTTCAATGGGCTGGTGCGCCATTATTTTCTGCGGGCTGACTCGCATATGGGCGATGTTCAGATCAACCTTTCCAAGGAGTCTGACCGCGCCAGCCATGACATCGCGCTGGACCTGCGCGCCAAGCTTGGCGCGCTGGACCTGCCCAACGGGGCCAGCCTAAAGACGGTCGAGCCGCCCCCCGGCCCCCCCGTGATGGCAACCCTGCTAGCCGAGGTCTACGGTCCCACACCCGAAGTGCGGCGCGATACGGCCCGCAAGCTGCGCGAGGCCTTCGAGAGCGTCGATTTCATCGTTGATGTGGATGACAGCTTCGGCACCCCGCCACGCCGCATGCGGGCGCTGATCTCGCCCGATGATCTGGAGTTTTTCTCGGTGCAGGAAACCGATGTGTTCGACACGATCGGTATCCTGAACGGCGAAACCGTGGTGGGCTATTCCCACCGCGAGGATGGCCGCCGTCCGACACCGATCACAGTGGCGCGCGCCCTTTCTGACAGGGTGTTGGACGAGCGGTTTCTCTCCACACCGATCCCTGCCAATGTCCTGCCCGGTGCGCGCGGCGTGGTAGAGCTGGGTGATGTGGTCCGCCTCGAGGAGGAGAACATGTCCTATCCGGTGTTCCGCCGCAACGGACGCCCTGCCGAAATGGTTATGGCCGAACTTGCTGGCCGCTTCGAGGCGCCCTTGTATGGTATCGTCGAAGTGGGCAAAGCACTGGATTCGATGGACTGGGCCGAGGGCGAGAAACCTCTGATCTTGCTGAACGGCCAACCCATTGACGACAGCCGCCCCACGATCCTGTGGGATGGTGAATGGGAGGTGACATGGGTCACATTCCGCGACATGGGGGCGGCCTTCGGCGTGGCGTTGCTGGGCATCTATGTGCTGGTCGTGGCGCAGTTCGGATCATTCCGGGTGCCGCTGGTGGTGCTGACACCTGTGCCGCTCACCTTTCTGGGGATCATGTTCGGCCATTGGCTTTGGGGCGCGCCGTTTTCGGCCACGTCGATGATCGGGTTCATCGCACTGGCGGGAATCATCGTGCGGAACTCGATCCTGCTGGTGGATTTCATCCGTCACACCGACCCTGCAGGTAGGGACCCGGTGGATATTCTACTGGAGGCGGGTGCGATCCGGTTCAAGCCGATCCTGCTTACGGCGCTGGCCGCGATGTTCGGGGCTACGGTAATCCTTGCCGATCCGATCTTTCAGGGCTTGGCTTTGTCCCTGCTGTTCGGCCTGCTCACCTCGACCCTGCTGACAGTGCTCGTGATCCCGGCTATCTACCGTGTGTTCAAGACGTAAAGGGCAGGCTGGGTGGCGCGCCCCCCAGCCCCCTATCAAGATCTGAGCGCCCAGTTCCATCGTTTGATATGGCATCAGAGCGGCAATGCAATCTTTACCGACTTGGTGAATATTGATGCGCGAAAGCGATGGTTAGTCCCACCTTCAACAATTGGACGCAAGAGGAACTTATTCGTAGCAATAGGCAACATGAGGATGTTGTGTCTGCATTTGAGGCCCAAGATAAGGAATGGGCGGAGGCCGCGATGCGCGCACATCTGGCCGGGCTAATCTGGGTCGGCGTCGGACGCGGGCTTTGGCCGTTGAACATGATGGCGCAGACGCTGACGGCGCGGCCTGCCACCGATCTCTGCCCGATGCTCGACGCGCGGGTGCCGCGTGAAATCCGCCCGATGTCGGTCGCCCTGAATGGCCTGTTTCGCCGCTTGTCAGACGCCCGCGCGCATGAGCGGGACTTTACCGCATTTGCGGCGCGTGCGCTGAAAACACCCTTGGCCGACCTGAAGACGCAGGCCCAGATCGCCGCCATGGAGGGGACTGGACGCAAGCCTATTCGCCGGCCAGTGCAGCCCTGACGATCCCCGTCAGCAGGTCGTTCACCGGGGCCATCGTGCCGTCATAGGCGCGGTGGCCGACGGTGATGGAGCCAGGCGCGTCGAGGGTTTCGTAGACAAAAATGCCGTAGGGGCAATGCTGAACATTGGAGATATCGGCTTCCATCACCTGACGGCTGACAGTCGCCGAGCAAAACGTAAATATGTTGGCTTCGGTAAAGAGCGGAATGTCCGATCCGATGTCGGCACGAGTTCGCTCAAGCATGGCACCGACGTGGCTGACATGATCGATCACCAGACCCGCGTCGACGATGGCAGATTCAACGGCGAAGGTGACGTTTTCGAACGAGTCGTCGACCACATATGTGAGCGGTGCCGTGTCGGCCGCAACTGGAAGGGCGAAAACAGCGGTGAGAGCAGCAATGCGTAGCATGATGTGTTCCTCCTGAAGGTGAGCATGACCCATAAACTTTCGCTTGTGAATTTCTGTTTGGGGCGACCGTCCCCTTTCATCAGTGATGGATTTGGGGAATGGCGCGATTATCTGGTGCGTGAATTGGTCGGACGGGATGCCACGGCCAGTATGGCTGAACCTTCAACAACGCATTGCCTTCCCCTGAGCCAGACATTCTGCAACACGCGGTGCAGTTGGCCGGCACCCCCAAGCTCGGCCCAGAATGCGCACTCTGGAGCCCATGGCCGCGCACCTGCTGTCAAGCGGCATCGACTAAGGGGTGGATCTTCAAGAGGCGATCGGCCAAGGTGTTTATAACTTGCACCAGGCAGGCAGTGGCACAGGGGCGGGCGGGCACTTCCGCGCACGCCGGTGCAGCTGTAAGCAATTTTAGGCTACCATGCTCAATACATCCCGCTTCCTGTCCGACCTCCACCACCTGCGCAGCTACGGCGCGCAGGGCAAGGGCGTGATCCGACCGGCGTATTCCGCGCCGGATATCGCTGCGAGAGACTGGCTGGCGGGGCGAATGGCCGAGGCTGGATTGGCCGTGCGATTTGACGCGATGGGCAATCTGTTTGGCCTCGCAGCGGGTCCGTCGCTGTTGTTGGGGTCGCATTCCGACACGCAGCCAACGGGCGGCTGGCTGGACGGCGCGCTGGGGGTGATTGCGGCGATTGAAGTGGCGCGGGCGTCGCGGGAGGTGGGCGGACCTGCGATTTCCGTGGTTTCGTTTCAGGATGAAGAGGGGCGGTTTGGCGGAACGACGGGCTCGGCGGTGTGGTCGGGTCTGCTTCCCTTGGCCGAGGCAGACGTCGTTATGGATACCGACGGCGTGGTGCTGGCCGAGGCACGGCGGGCGTTGGGGAACCGAGTGGGCAGCGATGTGGACCCTGCGCAGTTTACTGGGTTTATCGAGTTGCACATCGAACAGGGGCCGGCGCTGGACACGGCGGGTGAACAGATCGGCGTGGTCACCGACATTGTCGGCTACCGCGAGCTGATGGTGACACTGTCCGGGCAGCAGAACCACGCGGGCACCACGCCGATGGCGCTGCGGCGAGATGCGTTTCAAGGGTTGTCGGCGTTCAATGTCCGCCTGAACGACCGTTTGCGCAACGTGGTCACACCGCAGTCGGTGTGGACGATTGGCCATGTGGCGGTGACCCCCAACGCGTCGTCCATCGTGCCGGGCCTGGTAAGGTTTTCGATGCAGTGGCGCGACTGCGACGGGGACCGGCTGGCGCGGATACAGGCGGTGATCGAGGCAACGCTGGCCGAGGTGGCCTCTGAGATGGGTCTTGGCCTCGACATAGGGCCGCTGCTGGGTCTGGAACCGGTGGCGATGGATCCGGTCTTGCGCGCCCGACTGCAGTCTGCGGCCGAGGTGGTGGCACCGGGGCGTTGGCGGCAGATGCCGTCGGGCGCGCTGCATGACGCGACGAACGTGGCGCGCCTGATGCCGGTGGCGATGCTCTTTGTGCCTTCAATCGGCGGGATCAGCCATGCGTTCGAGGAGGACACGGCTGAGGCAGATCTGGTCGCTGGCCTGCGTGTTCTGGGCCGAGCCGCAGGCGTTCAGCCTTAGTCGGCTAGGGGATCTTGCGATGTGCGGCGTCCAGGATGCGGCGTGTCGGGCTGTGAAGTGCCCAAGCCAGCCGCAGCCCGGAACGCGGTGTGGACAGTCGTCGCGGAAAGTGCGTTGATCGCATCTTGGGAGTCGCAAAGCGTACGAGGCATGGAGCCATTCAGGCCGAATTGAGAGGACAGCGCCATGAAGACACTTGCTTTTGCAATCGTTCTTGCTTTTCTGGCGCACACGGCAATGGCGCAGACCGAGGTGGGTATCACCAAAGATCTGTCCTCAGTCACCTTGCAGACCGAGAACGGTCCCGTGACCATCGACAGGATTAAGAACACAAAGAATGAAATCACCGGTGAATGGGCGTTGACCTCCCGGCCTTGTCCAGATTTCTGCATCCAACCCCACACCGCTGCGGAAGATGTGACGACGATCGGAGAACTGGAACTGATCGAAATGCTACAGTCTCCGGATGCCGTGGTCGTGGACAGTCGCACTCGCGACTGGTTCGAGGGCGGAACGATCCCCGGCGCAATCAACATCCCCTACACCTACGTCGTGGACGAGTTGGGCCAACTGGGGTGTGAGCCGGATTTCGACGGCTGGGACTGCAAAACGGCAAAACCAGTAGCCTTGTTCTGCAACGGCGTCTGGTGCGGTCAGTCTCCGACGGCGATCCGCAACATGATCAAGGCCGGATACCCCGCGGACCGGATTTTCTATTACAGAGGTGGCATGCAGGTCTGGCGTCTTGTCGGACTGACTGTCACTGGGGAAGAATGACCTTGCCCGGATCAGCTGTGCGCTCCTGCCGGACTGATCCGTAGGGAAGCCGGGAAAAGCCGTGAAGACAACTAAAGTTGCCATTCTGGGCGGTGGACTCGCGGGAATGAACACAGCGCGCCTGCTGCATCGCGCCGGAATCCCGTTCCAGTTGTTCGAGGCGAGGGATCGCCTCGGCGGGCGCATCCTGACCGTGGACGGAACCGGAGAGCCTGACACCGACGGCTTTGACCTTGGCCCGTCGTGGTTCTGGCCCGGCCTGCAGCCACAACTGGCCGCCCTCGTTTCCGAACTGGGCCTGCCGGTTTACGCGCAGTACACGGCCGGGGATATGCTGTTCGAACGCAGTCTGCGCGCACCGCCGCAGAGGGTAGGGGGTGCCGGACCGGATCAGGGCTCAATGCGGCTGGCAGGCGGCATGGGCGCACTGGTGTGGGCGCTGGCGAAGGATCTGCCCGCAGATTGCATGCGTCTGAATGCGCCGGTCACTAATCTACGGCTGGTCGCAGATGGGATCTTGCTGACCATCGTCGGCGACGGCCAGTCTGTCGACACTCTGGTGGCGCGCCATGTGATCTCGACCCTGCCGCCACGTTTGATGGCCGAGGCTATTTGCCTCGACCCAGTGATGGATGCCGCAACAGTCAGCCACTGGCGAAAAACGCCGACATGGATGGCCCAGCAAGCAAAGTTCTTCGCCGTCTACGACTGTCCTTTCTGGCGGAAGGATGGTCTGTCCGGCACGGCACAAAGCCTCGCTGGCCCCTTGGCCGAAGTGCATGACGCCACCACGGCCTCTGGCGATGCAGCGCTGTTTGGCTTTGTCGGCCTGCCCGCTGCAGCCCGCGCGGACCTTTCGCGGGACGGCTTGATTTGCGCCGCGATCCATCAACTGACACGCCTGTTCGGCCATCAGGCCTCAGCGCGCCGTGCAACCTTTCTGAAAGACTGGGCGACGGACCCGTTCACGGCGACTAAAGCCGACCGCGCTGCATCCGGGCACCCGACCGCCATCCGCGCGCCCATGGTTACCGGAGCTTGGACGAACTTGCTGACCTTTGCTGGCAGCGAAACCAGCACGACCGAGCCCGGCTACCTCGCCGGAGCAGTCGAAGCCTCGAGCAGGATGACACTGGCATATCTCAAAAGCCGATCTATTTCAACGGGTTGAGGAAGCGGGGCGGCATAGAACCGATTGGCAAGTTTCTTCTCTCACGCATCTGAACTGTTCGCCACCACGGCCTGCTTCTCGTCCCGCGCTCCCAATAGTGCAGAGTATCATGTTCGGCCCATGGCCGCCGGTCGCCCCCCGGTGATCCGGTTCTTCAAAACAGTCACTTCAGGAGGACGCAGCAATAAGGGCGCACAGCCCTAACGTTGGCCGCTCTGCACATTAGGTTAACGCTCCGCGCGAAAAAGTCTGCTAAAGCATCCCGACAGAGTATCGAGATCTCTGAAACACACAGAGGTTACCCATGCGTGTCGATGTGTTCAGTGCCAAGCCCCATGACCGGTTGTTCCTGAGCCTCGCAGCCAAGGATCATGGGCTGGAGTTGCACTTTCATGAAGTGCGCCTGAGCGCCGGCACCACCCGGTTGGCAGAAGGTGCGCAGGTGATATGTGCCTTTGTCAATGACGATCTCGGGGCCGAGGTGATTGCCGACCTTGCAGCAAAGGGTGTGCGGATGATCGCGCTGCGATCGGCGGGGTTCAACCATGTCGATCTGACCGCCGCGCGCGCGGCCGGAATTGCTGTGGCTCGTGTGCCCGCCTATTCTCCACATGCCGTAGCCGAGCATACGGTCGCCCTGATCCTTGCGTTGAACCGCAAAACACATCGCGCCTACAACCGGGTGCGCGAGGGGAATTTCGCGCTCGACGGGCTGATGGGCTTTGACATGCACGGCAAAGTCGCCGGCATCGTGGGTACGGGGCTGATCGGTACGGTTCTGGCGAGGATCCTGTGCGGCTTTGGTTGCGAGGTTCTGGCCTTCGACCCCCTGCCCAGTGCTGAATGCGAGGCTATGGGTGTGGCCTACGTCCCGATGGACGAAATTCTGCAGCGGTCGGACATTGTCACCCTTCAATGCCCGCTTACCTCTGGAACACATCATCTGATCGATGACACGGCCATCGCCGCGATGAAGCCGGGGGTCATGCTGATCAACACCTCGCGCGGCGCGGTGATCGACACGCGCGCTGTGATCCGGGCGCTGAAATCGGGGCAGATCAGCGCCCTCGGGCTCGATGTGTATGAAGAGGAGGGGGATCTGTTCTTCGAGGATCTCTCCGAAAGCTACATTCCGGATGATGTGTTTGCGCGGCTCCTGACCTTTCCCAATGTGCTGATCACCGGGCATCAGGGCTTTTTCACACTGGAGGCAATCGAGGCGATCGCGTCAACGACCATCGCCAATGTGATCGCCTTCCGGCAGGACGGGGTGCCGCTGCATCCCGTTGCCCGGCCGGATTGAGATGCCGGCCGCGCTGGCCGCCCTGCCGATCCTTGTTGTGATGCTGGCGATGGCCAATCTGAGCTGGCGCGCTTGTCCATCGTCGAATGATTTGGAACAGGTAGCCTGATTTTGGAGCGGAAGGTTTTGGCTCATCGGGTTCAGATTATGCTGCTTGACCGTGGTGGTTCAAGCGGCGGTTTTGGATGGTCTGCTGTTTGATGCGCCTCCTTTCAGCCAGGATGGTTTCACCGCGACCGAAGGAGACGTCAGCCGGGGTGAGGTTGCCGATGCTTTCGTGGTAACGGCGGTTGTTGTAGTGGTCGATGAAGGCGGCGATGGCGGCCTCAAGTTCCCCCTCGAAGTGTCCGCTCTACGGGCTCGAGGCCCAGTGAGCCGGATGCGTTTCCAGAACCGTTGTTACCGATCTTTGTCCTTACTGTCCTGAGACCTCCTCACACGCCGACGCCCCGCCGCTGGCTGTCTGACAGTCTTCAGACGGTGGCCAGTTGCGGATCTCTGTAGATTTCTTTCCTCGTCTCTACGGCCCAAAGGATGCGGGCCATCTTGTTGGCGAGTGCAATGGCGACAACCATGCGGGGCTTGCGCAACAGCATGGCATGAAGCCAGGAGCCCGGGGCTGCGCCCTTTCGGCTGGCCTAACGAATGACCGACATTGCGCCTATAATCAAAAGCCGCCGGATATCACGCTGGCCCATTTTGGAGGTGCGCCCCAAAACCTGTTTCCCTCCGCTGGCATGTTGGCGCGGCACAAGCCCCAGCCAGGCGGCAAAATCCCGGCTTTTCCGGAACACCGTCAACGCGGGGGCAAAGGCTTCGATGGCCATGGCAGTGATTGGCCCAAGGCCAGGCATCGTCATCATCCGCGATGACGCATCAGACTGTGCGGCTTCTTTCTTCAAGACTGCCTCCAGTGAGGTGATCTGAGCCGACAAGGTCGTGATCTGCGCAAGATAGAGCCGCGACATCTCGATCACCAATGGCTCGATATCATCACCAGCCTCATTGATCAGCCGCTGAATGCCCGGAAGGTTCCAAACACCTTGTGGGACAACAATTCCATGCTCCGCGAGATGAGCGCGCAATGCGTTGATCGATTGCGTCCGCTGGCGCACAAACAAATCACGGGTGCGAAACACCATCGCGCGTGCCTGCTGCCTGGGTGTCTCTGGTTCAACAAACCGCATCGTCGGACAGCTGGCAGCCTCAGCTATGGCTTCGGCGTCGGCAGCGTCATTCTTTTGCCGCTTAACGAACGGCTTCACGTATGCGGGAGGCACCAAACGGACCTCGTGGCCAAGTACGCTGATCTCACGAGCCCAGAAATGGGCCGTCGCACAGGCTTCCATTGCGACCACACATGGGGGAAGTTGCTCAAAGAAAGCCCTGATCTGACCCCGGGACAGCTTCTTGCGACACACAACGCGCCCGTCCGAAGTCGCGCCATGAACCTGAAAAACCCGCTTTGCCAGATCCAGCCCGACGATGCTAACATCTTCCATGGATACTCCCTCCTTCCAGTGATGTTACCCAACATCACCTTGGCACATTGCGATGCCGTCGGGAGGGGGTATCCACCCCATCACTTCTGGGTGAAAATCAACAAAACGGGTGGCATTTTGTTGCAACGTTGATGTCTGTTACGACTGGGCTGATGCCCCGACCTCCGGGTTGAGAAGGTTGTCTTCGGCTTCTGGAAGGTCGCACGCCTTGGCTTGACGCTTCAACTCGGCTTGTTCCGACTTGAGGTTACCCTCGCCAGTGGAAACCGTCGCTGTTTCGGCAGCTCTGATAAGAGCAAGGGGGCGGGGCACCTCACCGGCGGGTTCCTGTACCACGGGATGTTGGTGAAATGACGTTCCTTCGGGGAAGACCACTTCTTGAGCGGGAGCGGGTGTCGAGATTCCTTCATCCTGAAGCGCACGCTTCACCTGACGCATCAGAGACGAACGCACCTTGAAGAGCGAATAGGATTTTCCATCAAACCAGAACTGCACCTTGATGTTTACGGTCGATGGGCCCAGCTCGTCTACAATGGCAGCCGGCTCGGGGTCATCGAGAACGGCAGGATGTGCCCGCAGTGCTTGGACGATCAGTTCCTGCGCCAAAGCAATCGAATTGGCGTATCCAATACCCACATGGAATTCTGCCCGCCGGTTGGGGTTGGCCGAGAAGTTTGTGATGACGCTTTTGAATACGAGCGAATTCGGGATCTGGACGTGGTTGCCATCCAGGGTCATCAGTATGGTGGTGCGCATGTTCAGATTCTGTACAATTCCCTGGTACTCGCCCAGTTGGATCCAGTCTCCGGTCCGAAACGGGTTGCGAACACTCAGTAGAATACTGGCCAGCGCGTTTTCTGCGATATCGCGAAAGGCGAGACCCAGCACAATTCCGACAAGGCCAGTACCACCCAAAACCGTGACCGCGAGACGCGTGAGGCCCGCAATTTGAAGCACGAGATAGATGCCGATGAGGATCACCGGCAAGGCCAATGCGCGCGCCGCAATATCCACCAGCAAGGGCGATGACAGCCGCTGCCGCAGCGAGACCCGCGCCAACTTGGTCACCCCGCGCGACACCAGCCAGAAAACCAGCAGGATGATCAGAGACACAACCGTCAGCGGAACGAACCACTGTGCGCGGTTCACCAGCCGTTCCATTTCCCTCCATGTCGGGGTCAGATCCCAGCTGATCGCGCGTTGTACCTCGATCCGGTTTACCACGGCGACGACATCCTGCGTGCGCAACGCCAGTTGTTGCGCCCAGTCACGCCGCTCGTCTGTCTCGGTTTGCCCATCAAGAAAAACGATACCTTCGCGCACGGATACTGAGAAAGGGGAGAACCAGTTGCTTGCGGTCAGAATGCGCCTGAGGCGGTCCGCTATCTGCGTGTCGCGTGCGCCAGGTGCGACCGCGATTTCAGTGGTAGAGCCGGGGGCTACTGTTTCCTCTACTACGGGAGAAGTCTGCGCTTGCACTGGTGCTGTCGCAACAGTGAACAAGAACGTGGTTAGGATTGCAAATCGTCCGAAGAGGGACTCAAGGCGTCTTAAAAAGATCATTCCCACTCCATTTCGGGCGCGCACAATTGCAGCGAAACGCTCGCTCCCCTTGCAAATTATCGCATCGGCCAATGAAGCGATACCCGGTCAGACGATCTGGAACAGTGAATTGACCTCGGGGATTCTTTAAAAGTGTTGTAACTGCGACGACGGCACTGAGAAGCACTCAGACTGAGAACCCCAAGCTATTGGGAATGGTTCCAAAATGCGGGCCAGTGTCACCTCGGAAGGCTTGCGACCGTCCATAATCGCCTCGACAATGTTAGGTGCGAGCAGCGTGAGGCGCATGACCCGTGTCATGTAGGAGGGCGCGATTGAACCCGCCATTGATGACATCATCCCCCGAGCCGCCAAAGATCGTGTCGTTCTCGGGTGCGATAATCCTGCCATCGAGAGTGGTGCGGTTGCCATTGCCGTCCCAAACTCAGGTATTACCTTCGCCGCCTTCGCCGTAGGCCAGGTTCGGGTACAGCACGCGGGCGTTCGATTGACCGACGTCGAACCGAAAGATTATATCGTCAAAGTCTCGGTCGCCGCCGTTCCAGAGATCCTCAAAACCCAGAACGATCGTCCCGGCCTCGGCCTCGATCCGGCCAACCGTATGGCCGAAGTTGTCCGCATTCAGCGCATAGGGGTTGTCCGGGTTGGCCGCCGAATGGAAGGTATTCGCGCCATACTGAGTCTGGATTGCGGTCGCGGTGCCGTTTTGCGCGACATGAAACAGGGTCAGGTTGCCGGTGTCGTTATTACTGGCAATCTCACCCGCTGCGTTTCGCAGCTCGAAAGTGGCGTTCGGATCGGTTAGCAGAGGTGCCGTAGGACGACCGGATGCGTTGGACGCGTTCAGGAAGCCGATCTAATCGGCTGCGTTCAATTCAACCTGGACCGAAGACTGCCCCGAAAACAGCGTGCCGTCCGACCCTTGGGCCGAAGCGTTGGCAAAGACCACCTCGACCTCGCCAATCGTGCCGTCTTCGGCCACTTTGTATATGACGAGCGCGTTCTTGAATCCTGCCCCTTCGCTTGTGAACGTGACAGTGCCGGTGTAATCCTCGGTCATCGTCAGTTGCGTCATGTCCAAGAGGGCCGGGCCGCCACCGCCGTGGGCAAGATCATTGCCGCCGTGGGCGTTGATCGTGTCATCGCCCTGGCGGCCCGAGATCGCGTCGGAGGTGGCCCGCCGTTCTACGTGTCGTTTGCGCACGTCCCGAGGACGGGGGTGATTGCATTGGTCATGATGATTCCTTGATGCCAGAAGAATGGGCCTTCGGGGGGCAGTCGGGGGCATTGCCTGCCCCCCTCCGGCCTCAGGCCCGGGCTTCGCGCTTGGGCCGGTTGTAGGCGTCATCGAGGCGGACGATGTCGTCTTCGCCCAGATAATCGCCCATCTGCACCTCGATGATTTCCACCGGGGTTTTCGTCAGGTTTTCCAGCCGGTGCACGGCCCCTTTCGGGATCATCACCACGCCTCCGGGCTGCACCTTCATCACGGCGTCATCGACGGTGATTGTCGCGGTGCCTTCGATCACGACCCAGCGCTCGGCCCGGTGGTAGTGGTATTGCAGCGACAGGCGGCCCTTTGGGTTCACGCGGATGCGCTTGACCTGATGGGCAGCGCCACGGTCCAGGCTCCAGAATGCGCCCCAGGGGCGTTCTTCGTACAGGGGCGCGTCAGCAGGAACAGCAGAGACGGCGGGCGTGATGGTCGAATGGATGGACATGATGATCTCCTAAAGGGTGTGAGGGGGGTTACCAGCCGATGCCGCATAGGGTGGCGGGTTGGTCGGCGCGGGATTTGTAAAGGCGGGCGACATCGATCACCGGCTTGGTTGATGCAGCGGCCAGAGCGCGATAGGTCGGGTGGGCATGGGTGACGATCACCGCATCGGCCTGCGCCACCGCCTCGGCTGCACTGGTCGCCAGCATGCCGCGCAGGCCGGTCGCCAGTTGACCAAGCCCTTTGGACGCATGAGCGACATAGGCCAGTTGCGACTCGATCCGGGTGTCGGCGTTGATTGCCGGGTCGTGGGCGACAATCTCGATCCCCTGATCCAGTAGATCCGCCATCACTTCGAGGATCGGGCTTTCGCGCAGATCATCGGTGCCGGGCTTGAAGGCAAGGCCAAGCACGGCCACCTTGCGCGCGCCGGTTGCCTTCACCATCCGCGCCGCTTCGGCAATATGGGTGGCGTTTGAGCGGTCGAGCGAGGCGATCAACGGCAAATCAAGGCCCAGTTTGCCCGCGATATGGGTAACGGCGCGGACTTCCTTGGGCAGGCACGATCCGCCATAGGCAAAGCCGGGCTTCAGGTAATAAGGCGACAGGTTCAGCTTGGTGTCGCGGACGAAGATGTCCATCACTTCGTGACTGTCCACGCCCAAAGGCTTGCACAGACGTCCGACCTCGTTGGCGAAGGTCACCTTGGTCGCGTGCCAGACGTTGTCGACGTACTTCACCATCTCGGCTACTTCGATCGACGTGATCAGTGGGTTCGCATCCACGTCGGCATAAAGCCGCGACATGAGGTCGGCGGTGGCCGCGTCGGTGACACCGATCACGGTTTTCGGGGGCGCGTGGAAATCGGCGACCGCCACACCTTCGCGCAGGAATTCCGGGTTGAAGCACACACCGAAATCGACACCTGCCTTCAGGCCCGAAGTCGCCTCAATTTCCGGCACCATCACTCCCAGCGTCGATCCCGGCGGGATCGAGCAGCGCATGACGACCACATGGAACGATCCCTTGAGGCGCAGCCCCTCGCCGATGGACCGGGCAGCCGCCACGATGTAGCGGTGATCGCAGCCACCATCGGCTGCGGTGGGTGTGCCGACCGAAACAAAGGTCACATCAGTACCAATAACCGCCTGCACAAGATCGTCGGTGGCCGTTATCAGACCAGCCGCAACGCCCTCGCTCAGCAAGCGACCAAGGTCCGCCTCGTGGATCGGCGAGCGGCCTTCGGCGATGGCCTGCACCTTGACAGCATCGACATCGACCCCGATGACGCGGTGGCCAAGACCCGCGAGGCAAGCGGTAGAAACGGCGCCGACATAGCCCAGACCCACGACCGAAACGGCAGGGCGTGGGGCGATTTTCAGGGCCGGGTGAAAAGCGTTTTCGGCGGGTTGGTGCAGCATGGCAGGTCTCCTTTGCGTTGAAGACCTTATTGCAAAGCATTTGAATCAAATCCCGCGCGCCCCGGGATGGGCCGCAGGCACAAGGGGTTGGCCCCTTTGCCCACCGGGCCATCTTGCGTCCCGGATGTGGGGGCAGGGCACCCCATACGGATAGGTGAACTAGCCTGTCACGCCTGCGCAAATGCGGGATGGCGGCGGGCAAGGCACCAGCCTGCGACCTGATGGATCACGCCGAACGCGCCCCGGTCCAATGCCGCAGCGATGTCCCGCATGCTCAGCGCGGCAAGCGCTGCTGTTTCTGCCGCATCGTCGAGACGGCCAGGTGACGGTTCGCAGCCTGCGGCAAGAAAGTAGTGCCCATGTCCGCCGCGCTGATTGCCATTGTCAACAAAATCCCTCAGCGCAATCAGGCGCGCAGGCACAAGCCCCGCTTCCTCGGCCAATTCCCGCAAAGCCGCCACCTTGGGCGTCTCACCGGTGTCCAGAAACCCGACGGGAAAGCCAAGGCAATCGCGGCGTGGTCCGTGGCGATAGCCGGTCATGGTCAGAACGCGGCCATCAGGAAGGACTGGCACGATCACGGCAAAGTCCCGCAGTTCGGGGATGACATGGCCGGGTGCGACCTCGACCTGTTCGCGGAACACGCGAAGGTAGGGAGCAGCATCGAAGGCAAGGGTTCAGGTGAGGGTTTTCCATGGGGGCATGGGGGAAGTGTACTTTAAAACGCGCGATTTATCGAGTCACGGTCATGGGTGGTCTGTACCTCGTCACAACAATCCCAGATTCGAATTCAGCGAGGATCATGTGGATGGCGGCAATGAATTTAATGGTGCTGAAACGCGCAGTTTCCAGTTCATGGATGTACCGCCATTGAACAAACGCATGCCTTGCACTGTCGAGAAGATCTTCAAATCTACACTGCATCATCAGCCCAGCTGGATTGGGATACGCACACTCCCGTTCATACCCCGCCCGCGATCAACCGCCGTTGCGTGGCTGTCGATGTCTTGCGGAACAGGGCCAGCAAATCATGCGACTTTGGAACGGACTTCATGGTCTGATCCCTTGTGATCCAAGCTTTCATTGCCAGTTCCATCGACAGCACCAAAAGCATCGGGGCAATACCCATCTTCCCCTTCATAAGGCTGTCGCCGCAAAATTCATCTAATCGCAAAGTGGTATCGAAGCCCACCGTACGGTCGACATGCAGAAGGATAGCTTTTGATTCCGCGGCGATCTCGATGGCCTTTGACAAGGGGCTCTTCGCTATCGATATTTCCGGAATTCCGCCCTCAGAATAACCCCGCCTCCTTAGCGGTCATGGCGGCCTGCGTGCGGTTGTGGGCGCCGATCTTGCGGTAGAGGGTCTTCATGTGCAGCTTGACCGTCGGTTCCTGAATGCCAAGGTCGCGGGCGATTTCCTTGTTGGCCTTGCCCTCGCACAGGCCCTGAAGCACCTGCAATTCGCGGGGTGAGAGTTTTTCGGCCAGCGCGTTGACGGGCGTTACCTCTGGCGCTGCGGTCATGAAGTCGATGGGGGCGTATTGTTCTCCCATCGCCATGAAGCGTACGGCGTTGACCAACGATTTTGCGGGCAATGTCTTGGGCAGAAAGCCTGCCGCCCCCATGTCCAACGCCTGCTCGGCGACTTCGCGTGGGGCTGTCCCCGACATCAGGGCTACGCGGGCACCCTTGCCGTCGGTCAGCGCGATCTTCAGGCCGTCAAGCCCGTTCATGCCCGGCATGCCGTAATCCAGCAGGATCAGATCGAACGGTTCGGCAGCGGCCACTGCCGTCATCGCCGAAGGGAGGTCACGCACAGGGGTAACGTCGATCTTTTCCTGCCGGAACCACAATTCGAGCGTGTCACGTAAAAGATCATGGTCGTCGGCAATCAATACGCGCATGGCACTACACCTTGTATTTTGAACGCAGTATGGCCGTTTCCGCCGCCATAACAAGCGCCGTGCGATCCACGGGTTTTGCCAGAACGGCATCGAACTGCGCACCGGCACGGCCAGCAACCCCTGCAAGGGCAGTCACAAGGATCACGGGCACATGGGGGGCAAGGGCGCGAACTCTGTCAGCAAGCGCGGCCCCGTTCATGCCCGGCATATCGAAATCGGTGATGACCAGGTCCCAAGCGGCGGGATCGCCTTCTATTGCCGCAAGGATGTCGCCTGGTTCGGTCGAGGGCGCGACCTCGGCACCTGCTGCTTCCAACAAGGCTGTCAGCACGTCCAGCAGGTCTTTCTGGTCGTCCACCACAAGGATCGTCCGCCCATCAAGTCTGCCGGTCAATCCTTCGACAGGCGCGCAGGCGGTCGCAGGCGCATCCTGACTAATCGGCCAAAGAACGACAAATCGTGTGCCATTGCCCGGCTTGGTTTCCAGACGAACCGCGCCACCATTCGTCGTGACCACCGACGAGACGATGGCAAGTCCCAGCCCGGTGCCCTTGTCGCCTTTGGTCGAGACATAGGGCTGGAACACACGGGCCGCGAGGTCGGGTTCCATTCCCGGGCCGGTATCTTCGATGCTGAGGCAGACATGGGGCCGCCCGGCATCAATCATCCCCACCGCAAACGGACCGACAAGATCAGGTGCCATGGCATTGTTCAGCGTGACCGCGATTTCGCCAGACCGGGTTCCCATGGCATCGCGGGCGTTGATCACAAGGTTCAGAACGACTTGCAGGATGTCTGTCGGGTCAACCGTGATTTCGATCGGCTCGGGCGGCAGTGACAGCGTCAGGCGGTGAGGCGCCTTCAGGCTGGCGCGTGCAAGATCGGCCGCCTCGCGAACGGGCTGGCGCAGGTCAAGCGCCTTGCGGTCGGCAGGGCGGGCACCCATCGCCAGCAGGCGTTTGACCAGACCGGCGGCCTGATTGGTAGCGGCCTCGATCCGGCCAGCACCTGCGGCCGCCAGACTGCCGGGTTCGGCGGCGGCCTCGATCAGCGACGCGCTGCCCGCAATGGTGGCAAGCAAGTTGTTGAAATCATGTGCGAGGCCCGCTGCCATCTGGCCCACGGCCTCGCGTCGCTGGGCAAGGTGCAGTTCATCGCGCAGCCGTTCGCGTTCGGAGTTTTCCCTGCGACGAGCACTGACGTCGCGGGAGATGCACAAAATGCCGCCGTCCTCTTTAAGGGTCAGCGACACATCCTGATCAACCGGCTGTCCATCTCTGGTCCGGCCCAGAATCTCGCCCGTCCATCGCCCTTCGGCAAACAGGCGCGGCATGGCGTTGGCCTGCATCCATGCCGCCTCGTCCGGCCCGTAGACCACCGACCACGGCTTGCCGATTACCTCTGCCTCGGTCGCGAACCCGAACATCGCCAGATGCGCGCGATTCATGTAAAGGTAGGTCCCTTGCGCGTCAGTGATGGCGATGCCGTCCTGACTGGCCTCCATCGCCGCCGAGCGGTCGCCCAGCGCGCGTTGTTCGGCCAGTTTCAGCGCTGTTATATCGACGCGCAGACCCACACGGCCGCCATCGGGTGTGGCCTTTTCGAAAAAGCGCAGCCAAGTACCATTGCTTAACTGCTGCTCGAATTCGCTATAGGGCGCGCGGTGGCGTTCGATGCGGTCGGAAAGCCAGGCCTCTTCTTGCCCAAGGGCATCAGAATATTCGCCGCCGGCCAAACCCGCACGCAGAATGTCCTCATAGGTTGCGCCGGGTGTGATGGCTGCGGCAGAGCGCGGATAAATCTCGCGATAGCGGTCGTTGCAGATGACCAGCCGGTCATCCGCGTCAAACAGGACAAAGCCGTCCTGCAAGGCACTCACGGCGGCTTCCAGCGTCGCGCGGGCAAGGGCTGCGGCGTTTGCCGACCGCTGCAAGGCTTCGGCCTGTATCCGCCGCTCGGTCACGTCGGTTTCCACCGCCATGAAACCCCGCAACTGGCCGGAAATGTCGTGCAGGGGCTGAACATCCAGCGCCACCCAGTACTGCTGCCCTGCGCGTGTCTGGTTCAGGATCTCGGTCTGTACGGCTTGTCCCTTGTCCAAAGCGGCGCGCAGGCGTGCAACGGTTTCGGGATCGGTCTGATCGCACTGCAGGAAGCTTCCTGCGTTCCGCCCCTCTATCTCATCCAGCCGCCATCCCGTGGTCCGCTCAAAGGCTTCATTCACCCATTCGATGCGCCGCGCGGCGTCAGTCACCACAACAAGGTTTGTGGTGCGTCGGGCAATCTCCGAAAGGCGCTCGATCTCGGCGGTTTGTTCGCGCGCAAGGGTGACGTCACGCAGAACGAAAAGGTAGCCTTGGTCCCCCATGGCCGCAGCGGACAGTTGCCACCAGCGTTCCAATTCCGCTGTCAGCGCGAAGGGGAAGCTGCGCGCCTCCGGCCTGCGACCTGCATCAATCTCGGAAATAACCTTTCGCGCCTCTGCGGCGAGGTCAGGCGGCAAAACTTCTTCGAGTGAGCACCCAGCAAAGGTTTCGCCAAGTGCGTCGGGCACAATGATGGCACCGGAATGCCAAGTGACAAACCGACCTGCGCAATCAAGTTCAACGACCAGATCGGGCATGGCCGAAAGCACTGACGACAGTTGCGCGCGCTGGGCGGCCGTTTCGGCATGGGCCGCGACCAGTGCCGCCTCGGCAGCGCGCCGTCCCAGAACCGATGCGATAACCTTGGCGACCGAACGGACAAGATGCACCTCTCCGGGCAGGAAGCTGCGCTTGGCGCGCACGGCATCATAACCGACAAAGCCGCGGAAGATGCCATCCTGCATCATGGGAACCGCCAGAAGCGAACGGATACCCTGCTCCAGCAGGATGGCTTTCTCGGGTGCCGTGTCGGGCAGCGCGAGCACATCGGGAATAAGCACCTCGCGGCCTGCATCGAACTCCGCGCGCCAGTGGTCGATCATCTCTGCGGGGATGTCCTGCAGCATCTCCCGTGCGGGCTCGATGCCCGGGGCGCACCATTCGTGGGTGTTGTCGATGAGCGCCTTTGCGGTGCGCAGGCGAAAGACATAAACTCGGTCGGTCCGGGTCAGCGTGCCCATCCTCGCCAGTGCTGCATCGATCGCAGTATCGGCGTCGGCCAAGGGTGCCCCAAGCAGGTTGTCAAGGATGCCGACAACCTCGCCCTGCATGTCGGTCAGTCGGGAAAACGCGCGGTGCACGGCCTCCAGCGGGGCATCAAGAACGCCGGTCTGGGCTTCGTCGACATTGCCCCCCTCGATCAACGAAACCAGAAGCGCATTGCGTCGCGCCTCACGCAAAGCGATCAGGCTTTGGACAGCAAAAGTTGCGACACGTTCGAGGAGACGAAGGTCAGCCGCCGAAAAGCGCCCAGCCTTCTGACACCCCAGCAGCAGCGCACTTGTGCCTTCGCCGGGCATCAGGAACGGCGCAAGAATGACAGAGGCATATTTGCCCGTCTGCCCAGGCAACGCCTTACCGTCTGCTAGAGATGCAAAGCCCGAAAGACGGCGCGGGCGGGCCAGCAGGCTTGCCTTAACCGGCAGCAAAAGATCAGCGTGTTCGGTCTTCGCCGCCGCAGCGATCCGGACCTCGCTGCCCGCGGCCTGGACAAAACAGGCGTCAAAGATCGCAAACTCGCGCTGCAGAACGTCCAGCAACGCCTGCATCGCCTCGGTTGCACCCGACTTGCCTGACAGTGCGGCCAGTGCCTCGGACAGAATGGATCGTTCGCGCAGGGCCGCAGCCTCGCGGACGCGCACGGCCTCGGTTTCAGACAACGCAGCGCGGACCGCTTCGGTTTCAAGGATCAGACGCTGGTTTGCTTCATAAAGTTCGCGGCTTTTGGTTTCCAGAAGGGCTTCGGCTTCGGTTCTGGCCAGCTTTTCTCGCTCATATCGCGCCCGGGCAACAGGCTTTTCGCCTTGCCCTTCCATCATGTCTTGGCGCCGATGCGGATGTTGAAATCGGCTTCGTTTCTTCCCCCGGTCACGCGGTCATTGCGTTCAATCACGGCGGTTTCGCCGAAATGGGTCACACATCCCTCGATCAGCCCGTGGCAGAAATCGGCCAGCGGGCGCGGAGAGCGATAGGTCATCTGCATCGTTTCGTCGTCCGCACGCACAACATCAAAGTGCGGCAGGTCGGCGTCGGGATAAAGCTTGCGGACCTCGACGTGTATTTCATTCTCGATCGCGGCCAGCATATCGAGGCTGCCACTCCGCCCGACAAAGAAATCCGGGTAATGCTTTACAAAGCTGTTCATCATCCAATGGCCAAACAGGCGCTGCAATGCAGGTCCGGGTATGCCGCTGTGCTGAGAAAAGCCGCAAACAAGGGTCATCAACTCGTCGCAGGGGTAATTGCCGACGGCAGTGTAGGCCCCGCCCGATGGGAGGTTGGCGCGATCAATGACCATATCGATGACGTCTTCGCCAAAGGCGTCCTCGGCCATGGCCACCAATTCGACAAAGACGAGGCCCTTCATGACCCAAGCCCGAATACAGTGCACGAAATCATGAGGTTTCCATGTTTTGCGACGCCTCCCGCAGGAATGCCTTGTTCTCCGAACGTGAATACCCCAAGCCACGGCGCATCGCCAAGTGCAGTGTTTATTCCTTGCTGTACCTCATCCATGCGATCACGCACTGCCAGCATGCAGCCCCCGCAATAGACGACCAACGCACCGGCAATGCCACCGGCGGCATCATCACGCGCCTGCCGTGCCACCCGTCCTGCCCGCGCGACCAGGCTGTCAGCAGACCCCTGCATTTGCCAAAGTCGATCCCCCAGCGCCACATCGGCGAAAAGATCGAGCGAGCCGTCGGGATTGGCTACGGCGGGATGTGCAAGCAGATGAAAGGGCACGCCAGCGATTTGCCGCTCTACCCGGCCAAGTGGCCACAGCGTTGCGGCGGCAAGGATCGACAGGGGCGCTTTGCCCGCTACCGGCACCGCATTGCCGGTCCAGCCGTGATAGACCGATGCTGCGGGTTCGCCGTCGATCTCGAACAGGCGGCGTCCGTCAACTCGCGTCACGACGCCGCTGTCGCCTGTCGGAGCATAGCCGCTTTGATAGGCCGACGCGATCCTCGTTGACGGAAAGAGGACGGACACAACGACCCCGTCGCTGTGGCACTGAATTGGCCCGAACTGCGCCCAGTTTCCGCTGACATCATTGTCAGCCGAACTGCCGCCGACGATTGGGGTCTCGTTGCCGATCACCGCGCGAATGCCATCGAGGACCTGTTCCTCGCGTCCGGGCGCGACTGTCAGCCAGATCAGATCAGGGATCTCTCCCTGGCGTCCGGCGCTGGCAAGGGCGGCCTGTGTTGCCCGCTGCGCCGCATCGCCCGCGTCAGTGCCAAGGTCGCAGGACCCGGTGCCGTAACTGCCCGCCGCATCCCAGATTGCCAAGGCCCCCAGCCCTGCGCCGCTGGCGATGTTCACGCCGTCTTGCGTCATGATGCCAAGACAGGAAGACCCGCCATGCAGGGCCACAGTTCCAAAACGCGCAACCGCCGCGGCGTGAAGTCCCGCGGGAGCCGTGCCGACACCGAAATGAAGCGCCACGAAGTCGGGCATTCCACGGGCGACGATTGCCAGTGATCCGGCCAGATCGTTAACCGCGCTGACAAGGTCGCTGGCGCGGGATTGTGCTGTTGCAATGAGCATTGATGCCTCCACATGGTTGAGACTAGCACAATGAAAAGACTGGCCACAGCGCGCAGCCGGAGTGTCCCCCTACCCGATTGGATAGGGGGAGCGGAAACTGCATCCGGGCCGTCCTTGCCGATCACTCGGCAGCGAAAAGATAGGGTCCGCGGTAAGCATCTTGTGCGGTTGCTATCGGGGCGAACCCTTCGGCCTGCACTGCGCTGCGGGCTTTCAGCCTCGCAACCGCCTCTTTCACCTCCTGCACCCGGCTTTTGTGCGCGACAAGGATCGCGTCGCCCATTGCTACCACGATCATGTCGGTCAATCCGATGCCGACCAGTTCCACGCCCGGGGTGTCGGACCTGAGCAGACTGTCCTCGCAGCCGATGGCGGTCACGTCCCCAGTCGTGATCATGCCATCCGCCTCTGTCGCGGTTTCGCGCCAGATTGCGTCCCAATCGCCCAGGTCCGACCAGCCAGCGGCGAAGGGGACGACACAAAGGTTCGTCGCCCGCTCCATCACCGCGAAGTCGACCGAGATGTCTTCGGCCCGGTTCCATGCCTCTGCCGCGAGATGCACGATATTCTGATCTTTCATTGCATCAAGAACCGCAGCCTGCACCGGGAGCAGCAGGTGGCCCGCATGGGCGCGGAACGCATCAACAAGCGTCCTTGCGGTGGCCAGAAAGATGCCCGCGTTCCACAGATAGGTTCCGGCAGCCAGCATTGCGTGAGCCTGCGCTGCCTTGGGCTTTTCGACAAAGCGCTTCAGGGCAAGCGGACGTGGCCGGAAATCGCCGGGAGCCTCGCCCAGTTCAAGCCAGCCATAGCCGGTTTCCGCGCGTGTCGGGTGAATCCCGAAGGTCACGATCCTGCCCTCAAGTGCTGCCGCCGTTCCCGCAGAAACTGCGGCGCGAAAGGCGTCGGCATCCGGGATGGCGTGATCGGACGGGGCGACCAGCATCAATGCCTGCGGATCCTTTTCGAGCAGATGCAGGGCGGCGGCCAGGATGGCGGGGGCGGTGTTCCGCGCCGAAGGCTCTACCATCAGGCAGGCAGGGGCCACACCCACAGACCGCGCCTGATCCCGCGCCATCTCCAGATAGGCATCGGCGGTCACGACGACCGGGGCAGCCCAGCCGAACCCCGACAGCCGCGTCAGGGCTGACTGGTACAGCGTTTCATCGCC
The DNA here is from genome assembly GCF_004745575.1 of Pseudotabrizicola sediminis. Classification (GTDB taxonomy): domain Bacteria; phylum Pseudomonadota; class Alphaproteobacteria; order Rhodobacterales; family Rhodobacteraceae; genus Pseudotabrizicola; species Pseudotabrizicola sediminis. The sequence continues at coordinate 79,086 of NZ_RPEM01000010.1, forward strand.
AAGAAGGCGGCTGAATTGCTTTGGCATCGACTTGCGGGACATCGGCCACAGGCGGGTGCCGGAGCCGCCGCAGAGCAGAACGGGATTAATCGGGGTCATGGCGATGGTCCTTCCAGGCGGGTCAACTGTTGCCAGCCTTTTGCCATGCTGTGGTGCCTGTCGGCTACAACGCGGCGGGATGCCGGAACCGGACCTTTGCGCAAGAGGTCAATCCGAACGGATAGGAGGTATCTCCATCCGCGCAGCCGACGCTTCTGATGCTCGGCTGCAATCACTGAAGGGCTTTTGCTATTTCATGGTCCCAGACTCATGCCCACCGCAAAGGATAGTTGACATGACCACCCATCGCCCGCTGCCACATCCCTCAATGACCTGCTTCAAGGCCTACGACATCCGGGGCCTTCTTGGGGCCGAACTGAATGCCGACATCGCTTGCCGGATTGGCCGGGCTTTCGCTGAAACGCTGGGCGCACGCCGTGTGGTGGTGGGGCGCGACTGCCGCGCATCGTCGGAAACGCTGATGGCTGCGGTGATTGACGGGCTGCTGGGGGCGGGGGTTGAGGTCTGCGACCTTGGCCTTTGCGGCACTGAAGAGATGTATTTTGCCACCACGCATCTTGATGCCTGTGGTGGGATCGAGGTGACGGCATCGCACAACCCGATGGATTACAACGGGATGAAGATGGTTGGCCGTGGCTCGGCCCCGCTTGACCCGGCCACCGACATGGTGGCGGTCCGTGCTTTGGCTGAAAGCGGGGCTTTTGCCCCGCGCCGGGCGGGTGGTGTTGTGGTCGACGCAAGCCGCGCGCGCGCGGCTTATGTTGAACGTGTCGTGTCCTTCGTCGACGCTTCGACGCTGCGGCCGATGACGATCCTGGTCAACGCAGGCAATGGCGCGGCGGGGCCGACCTTTGACGCCATCGCCAAGGCGCTTGTCGCGCGCGGCGCACCCTTGCGGTTTGTCCGCATGCATCATGCGCCGGATGGCAGCTTTCCGAATGGTATCCCGAACCCGCTGCTACCCGAAAACCAACCGATGACCGCAGAAGCGGTCGTGGCCGCAGGTGCGGATCTGGGCGTGGCATGGGACGGCGACTTTGACCGCTGCTTTTTCTTTGACCACCTGGGCCAGTTTGTACCCGGTGAATATGTCGTGGGTCTCTTGGCACAGGTATTCCTCGCGAAAGAGCCTGGCGCGACCATTGTCCATGACCCGCGTGTGGTCTGGAATACCGAAGCCATCGTCGCAGCGGCAGGCGGGCGGGCGCAGCCTTCGCGTACCGGACATGCGTTCCTCAAGCAGGCGCTGCGCGACACCGGTGCCGTCTATGGCGGCGAGATGTCGGCCCATCACTATTTCCGCGACTTCATGGCCTGTGACAGCGGCATGATCCCTTGGCTCTTGATTGCCGAACTGATGGGCCGCAGCGGATTGCGCCTTGCTGAATTGGTTGCCGGTGCCCGCACGGCCTTCCCGTCCTCGGGCGAGATCAACTTTCGTGTGGCAGAGACCGATGCGGCCGTTGCCCGTGTCGAGGCCGCGTTTGGCCACCTCGCTTTGGATACGAACCGGCTCGACGGGTTGTCGATGCAATTTGCCGACTGGCGACTGAATCTACGGGCGTCCAACACTGAACCGCTTTTGCGGCTTAATGTGGAAACGCGTGGAAACCCCGACGCTTTGGCCGTGCACACGGCCCGCGTCGCCGCCGTGATCCAAAACAGGGAAGCGAAATGATGTTCCGGTCCAGCTCTTCCACTCTGGTTTTCTCCGTAATTCTTTCTGCAATTGCGGCAACTGCTCCGGCAATCGCTGAAACGCGTGCCGGTTCCGCCGTTGCGGTTGTGGCTGAGGCGGAGTCTGATCTGGCTCGCCGTGCCGACGCCAGTGATTTGCGCGCACAACTGTCGCTTGCGCGCATGCTGGCGCAAGACAACAGATTTGGACTGTCAGTGCAGCATTGGCAGCTGGCCGAGGCACAAGGCCATCCGCGCGCGCGCTATCAATTGGCGGGTGCCCTGATGCGCGTTGAAGGCGTGGCTGCCGATCCGGTCGAGGGCGTCCGGCTGTTGCGCCTCGGGGCCGAAGCCGGGCACATCTCGTCCATCGCATCTCTGGCCCGCGCGTTGGAAACAGGGCTTGGTGCTGAACCTGATTTGTCCGAAGCCGTGCGCCTGTACGAGATCGCTGCAGCCGATGGGCACGCATATGCCCGCTTTCGCCGGGCACTGGCATTGAGCGATAAACCGTCTCCAGCAACCGACCCGACAAGAGGCGCAACCCTCCTGTTCGACCTTGTGGAAGAGGGATACCGCCCGGCTTTCTTTGCGATGGCAGAGTCACTGATGATGGGGCGACCGCTTGATTCGCAGCGCGAACGCGCGCGGGACTTGAGGCGCGCCGAAGCGCTGGCCGGAAACGACCAGGCACTTGCCCGGTTGGCCTGGGCTTACCCTAATGATTACATCATGATAGTGCAGGCGGCATTGTGCGACACGGGTCATTCTGGCGGACAGATCAATGGCAGTCTGACTGCACGGACGATTGGCGCGATTACCCGGTTTTGCCTGGAGACCGGCATCAACGATGTTTGCCGCCATGGTCCCATGCGGTCAGACGCGGCTCGCAGTAACGGGCGCAACTTGTTCCTCACGACCTGAGCCCCCTATCCATCCGGGTAGGGGCGATCACCATCCGCACGTTAAGCCAATCCCCCTGCGGCCATGCTTTCGTAGCGGGTCACGGGTATTCAAGGAGCATCGGAAAAAGGGGCTTTGACGTGAAAAGAGAGACCACATCGACAGTCAGAACGCAGGCAGCTGGCGCTGTTCCGGGTTCGTCTGGTGTGCGGATCGACCACGAGCGCCCCGCCCCCGATACAGAAGCCCACGTGATTGCACCGCTCATCCTGACATTGCCTGACGGTCGACGGCTGACGGCACGCAAATGGTCGCTCTCTGGAATCCGCGACGCGATTCTGACCGGCGAAGACCTGACCGACGCCCGGCTGATGATCCCGTTCCAGGGGATCGAAGTCGGATTTCCCGTCCTGTTGAACCCATCTGCGGACGGCACGTTCTGGGCCTTTGAGGGCCTAACGGGCCGCCAGCGTGAAGCACTCGGCTTGTTCTACCGCAACCTGATGACCGGCAAGATGGCCGCGACGGATGAGGTGATCACAGCTCTTGATACGCCCGTGGATCTGGTCCCGATGGGCGAAACCGACGAGGAAAAGGCCGTCGGTATGGCAAAGGTCAAGCCGCGCGCGCTGCGGGTGGTCTGGAACCTTGTCTACTATACCCTGCTGCTGGCCGTAGTTGGTGGCTACCTTGGTTCTCTGGTCTGGAAACGGCTTGACCATGTACCTTTGTCAAACGCGCGATACGTCGCCCCCTATGTCGAATTGGCAGCCCCCAATGCAGGCTTTGTTGCCCAGATCGTGGCGGCCGATCAGACGGCAGTGACGGCAGGTGCGCTTTTGATCCTCATGACCGATCCCGAGGCGGATGCGGGACTGGCCGATGTCCGTGGTCTGATCACGCAGGCAGAACGGCGGCTTGCCGATGTCGAAGCCCGTCAGAACGCTCATCTGGCGGGGCGGGCAGCCGCCCGGGCCGCGGCGGCTGATCCGGATCAATTCGATGCAGGCGTCTCGGTTTTGCCTGGCGACTTTCACGACATTCGGCAGCGACTTGAACAGGACGCGCGCATGATCGCACTGGAACTGCGCGCCCTGCGTGCCGAGCGCGGGCGTCTGCGCGACAGGGCCCGTGCTCTTGAAGTGCTTGCCCCCGCATCGGGGCGCGTCGATCGGGTTCTGGTGGCACAAGCGGCATATCAGCGTGTTGGCACGCCGCTCTTGGTATTCGAGACGGATGCCCCGCGCCGTGTCCTCGGCTGGCTTGACGCGTCAGAGGCGGCCCATGTCTGGCAGGGCATGCGCGCAAGCGTCCGCTACTCGGTGTCGGGCGAGACACGCACTGCTGCTGCGACCGTGACCGCAATAGAGGCCGGGACCGACCCGATGCGCCCAGATGCTTACGGTCTGGTTGTTCATCTGGAGTTGGCGGGTCTGACCTTGGCCGACACCCGGGCGCTTTTGCCCCACAATGCCGCAGTCGAGGTCCGTCTGCACCGCGATCTTGCGCAGCGTTGGTTCGGGATCGGGGATTGAGATGGAGGCCCCGCATGGCGACTACGCCTTTTCAAAGCACCTGAATGCTTGGCTATCAGAACTGCGCCGCCCGGCCCCTCGCGGTCTGGCCAAATGGACGCCGCGCTTCCTTGTCCATTTTGCAGCACTTTGGGCTGTCATCGCGACCCTTGCGACCCTCACCCCGAACCGCTTCTTTGATCCCGACCTGCGCCATATCACGATTGCCCTTGGCGTTCTTGGCACCTGGCGCTTTGGCTGGTGGTTCACCCACGCGATGCGCGCAGAGTATTACCGCCGCCTTAAATGGCCGCCGATGCGGCGGGCAGCTTCTGCGCTTTGGGCAGCAGGCTGGCGTCCACGCCGTGTGCATATCCAGATGACCACCTACTACGAAGAACCGGCAATCACCCGCGCGGTCATCGGCTCGATTCTGCAACAGGTCCGGCGCGAGGGAATCCCGGTCTCGCTCTGGATCGGCACCGGTTCCTCCTATGACGAACTTATCATCCGCGAATATGTGGAAATGCACGGCGCCGACCTGCCCGCAGGCCTGATGGATCTGACCTTTGTCCGCCAGAACCAGCCCGGCAAGCGCATGGCCATTGGTTTGATTCTGCGCGGCATGGCGCGACGGGGCGTGGACCCTGACGATCTTGTGATCTTCATGGATGGGGACGCGGTCTATGGCGGCGACGTCATGGAAAAGACCCTGTCGATGTTTGGCGCGGACCCTGAGTTGCAGGCCCTGACCACGGATGAAGAGGTCATGTGCTATGGCCCGCGCTGGATCGGCGCATGGCTGGAGATGCGGTTTGCCCAGCGGAGGCTCGCCATGCAATCCCACGCAGTCTCAGATCGCGTGCTGACCCTAACCGGCCGCATGAGCATGTTTCGCGCCCGCTACATCGTGGACCCGAAGTTCATCCGCACCATTGAGGCCGACCACCTGGACCACTGGCTTTGGGGCCGGTTCCGGTTCCTGTCTGGCGATGACAAGTCGACCTGGTACCATCTGCTGTCGAAGAAGGCGAAGATGATCTATGTCCCGGATGCCACGGTTTACACGATCGAGGTCATCAAGGGTTCTGGCATGGACCGAATGGTGCAGAACTTTCGCCGCTGGTCGGGCAATATGCTGCGCAACGGTGCCCGAGCCATCGCCCTTGGTCCGCGCGCCATGCCGTTCTTCATCTGGTGGTGCATCGTGGACCAGCGCATTGCGATGTGGACGATGATGGTCAGCCCGGTCATGGCGATCTTTGCCACAATCATCGACCCGATCTACATCTGGAATGTGTTGATTTGGCTGGTGGCGTCGCGACTTGTCCTTTCGACCTTCCTGTTCACCTACGCCCGAAAGCCCGATCTGTCCTGGCCGTTTATCCTGTATTTCAACCAGTTCATCAACGCGGGCGTGAAGATCTACATGATCTTTCATTTGTCCAAACAGAAATGGTCGAACCGTGGCAATCAAAGTGCTGGCGAGGGCAAGGGAATGCGCGAGCGTATTGCCCTTGTGCAACTGGGCGCCACATTCATGGCATTCGTGACGGGCCTTGCCGTCTACGCGGGTGTACTGCCCTCACCGTGATCTGGATTGAGCTGCCTGCGACAATCGCGGCACGATGGCCTTGACGGTCAGTAGAAACCCACGTCCTGGACGTCGATCCGGGCGTCGTGGTCCCGGCCGTAGGCAACGACGGCGACCGAGGCCACGCTGCCCGGCCGGGGTACATTACGCAAGAGCGCGCCGGAGGCGGAGAAGGTGTCTAGGTTCCAGACTTCGGTAATGGGGCCGTACCAGTCAAGTGGTTTTGCGCACGCGAGATCGGCCGCAGGGGTGCGGTTTTGACATCGGATCGTTGTGGCCGCCCTGCCATCACTGCCGCCTTCGTGTGAGATCATCCCGGGTGCATGCTTCGGTCCGTGGTCGGCGCGATGGCCGCCAACATGATGCTGGTTCAATGCAATTCCGATGTGCCCATCTCATAGGCGTGCTCGAAGGTGATCGGCCACAGTCTGGACCACGGCATCATCGGAACCGCGTCCCTGGGGGACCTCGAAGGCCTGCGCTCAGACAGGCAGCGGTTGGGAACCTGGGTCGTCAGGCCGCATGAGGCACGACCAGGTCCGACCGGAACGCGGTATCATCCATCCACATCCGGTGAAGGATCACCCCGATGCGCCGCGCCAAGGCGACCATGGCGCGTTTCGCACCGCGACGGCGAGCGATCTGGGCTACCCATGTTCTCAGCCAAGTCGAACGTCCACGATGCATCATGACGGTCGCGGCCTGGCAGAGCGCACGGCGCAGGCTGACATCGCCCGCCTTGGTGATCCCGCCCGAGACGTCGCGCTCCCCAGACTGGTTTCGCGAGGGCGTCAGGCCAACCCATGGCCCCTCCTTCTTCGAGGACGTGAACCTGGAGGGATCGTCGACGGCTGATCGGTAGGTCAGAGCGACAACCGCGCCGACCCCCGGCATCGACATCAGCCGATGGCAAACGGGATCATCCTGGGCCAGTTGGCGAACACGGCGCTCCAGTCCCGCCAGTTCCTGCCGTAAAAAGGACCGCGCGCGGAGCAGCGGTCCCGTCGCTGCCAACAGCATGGGATTGCCTGCTACCAGTTCACGGATGCGCTGCTCGAACCGCCCCCGAGAGATGGCATCGACCTTGAGCCCAAAGTTTCGCAAGAGCCCGCGCAGAGACATTTCCAAGGCAATAAAGCCTTGTTGCACGGCCTTGCGGGCACCAAGCACGGCGCGAACTTCTTGCGCCGAGACGGACTTGCAGTGGACCGGCCGGAACCAGCCGAGGTGAAGCAGGCGCGCAATACCCTCGGCGTCCCGACGATCGGTCTTGATCGGCATGGCTTTCAGCGCCCCCTTCACCTGCCGGGTCTCCATCAGCACGACGTCCAGTCCCGCTTCGGTCAGCCCGCGGTGCAACCATTGCGACAGGGGGCCGGCTTCAAGACCGATAGCGGCGATGGTGCCGTCCAGCTCCCTCATCCACCGTGTCAGCGCTTCCGGCTCGCTGGCCGCCTGCGCCTCCCTCACGATCTTCCCATGCTCGTTGATCACGCAGATCGCGGTCTTCTCCAGCGACACGTCCAGTCCGACAAACAGTTTCATCCCGCAGTCCTCCCGATGGATCCAATACGGGAATGGCGCCAGCTTGCCGTCGGTTTGGCAACAGTAACGGACGAATCGCGACGCAGGCCCCGTTACAGCATCTCATTGATTGTCAAAGCCAGAACATGACGGTTGCGGCGAGTGCGACGGCGGAGAGGAAGGTCTTCGCACATCTGTCGTATCGTGTAGCGACGCGGCGTCAGTCCTTGAGCCTGCCGAACATGATCTCGAGGCGATTGCGCCGTTTGTAGCGGCGCTTGTCGTAACGGATAGCTTTGCTGCGCGACTTCCGGCCTGGGATGCATGGCTTTATCCCCTTGTCTTTCAACGCTTCCCGGAACCAGTCCGCGTCGTATCTCCGATCTGCGATCAGCCATTCGGCGGCGGGCAGGCTGCCCAGCAGAGCCGCCGCGCCGGTGTAGTCGCTGACCTGGCCCGCCGTAATGAAGAACCGCAGCGGACGACCCTTCGCGTCGGTGACGGCGTGCAGCTTGGTGTTCAACCCGCCTTTCGTGCGCCCGATCTGACGCCCGCGCTGATCGTCAGGCCCCCCTTTTTCGCCCGCAAGCGCGAGATGCCATGCCGCTGCAGGCAGCGGTGCAGCGCAGATCGCGTCAGGTGGGGGATGGACGGCTGCAGGGCGTAAAGGCAATCGTCCAATGGCAGCAGCGTATGGTGCCGGAATGCTACGACCATCGCCTCCTCCGCCTCGGTCAGAACGGTGGATCGTGGCTCCGAAGGACCAGTCTCCATATCCTCGACCGTCGCGCGCTTGCGCCACTTCGCCACGGTCTTGGGATTAATGCCCAACTCCCGGCTCAGTTGCGCGAGCGAAGCTTGCGATCGCTGTATTGCTGCTCTGACGGCGTGCGTGGTCGTGGCGCTGCCGTGACGAACTTGTCCCATAGGGCATCCTTCCATTCCAAAGAAAGGATCGCACCATTAAACCGTGGGATCAAACACCTAGCTACACGGCAAAGCTTTTCAATTGCGGTGCAGAGCCCATCGTAGCCGTTGCGCTTCGCCGATGCTGCTCCTTCCGGCAAGTGTCTTCGGCCCGGTGGGTGTACTGCCATGCAAGCGGCATTCAAGGGCTTGTCCGAACCGCAAAAGGCCAAAGTTGCCAAGGTGGCCGCGAAGTCGCGCGCGCGCGCGAATGGGCCGGAAATGGACGTTGAATTCAAAGATGGTGCGGTGGTTATCCGATACAGCCGCGAAGAACCGGACCTAGCTGCAATTCTCTTGATGGTCGATATGGCAACCTGTGACCCGCATTTTTTCGCCGGGGTGACGGGCCAGATTGCGACCATCGGGGCGCAGGGCCGCAAGACCGACCAAGGCGCAAGCAACTTCCTGCTGTCGGTTGTCCGGGCGGTGCAGCCCCGCGACGAACTGGAAAGCCTGTTGGCGGTGCAGATGGGGGCAATTCACAGCGAAACCATGATGATGGCGCGGCGGCTCAAGTGTAAAGTGCAGATGGGTTCGTAGTCGGATGCTGTCATCTGTCCGGCCTGTGATTGCGGCGTTATGGCCGCTGGCCTGCATGGGAGTTCGCGGATCGAAGCCAGATCAGGTTTTGCGTGCTCGTGGCACATTGCAAGATTCTGGTTTGTTCGACCCCGTCTCGCCGACTGTTGTGCCCCGCTTTCCTTCGACCTCCTACGTCCCCGACAGCCTCTGGCGCAGTTTTAGCGTTATGCCGCCGCTGCCACCGGAGCCCTAAGTCCTCCTTCTTCATCAACACCGCCCATACGATCCGAGCTGTCTTGTTGGCTTGCGCGACGATGACCAGCATGCGTGCCTTGCGCGCGAGCATGCGGTCCAACCAAGAGCTGGAGGCTGCACCTCGGCGGTTAGCACGCAGCACGACGGCGCTGCTGCCGATTATGAGCAGCCGTCGTAATGTCCGCTCGCCCATTTTGGAGATAGAGCCCAGTTTCTGCTTGCCACCAGTCGACATTTGCCGCGGTGTAAGCCCCAGCCAGGCCGCAAAATCCCGCGCGCGCTTGAAGTGCTCGGGCAGAGGCGCCAAGGCAGCGATGGCTGTCGCCGCAATCGGCCCGATGCCTGGGATCGTCATGAGCCGCCGCGCAACTTCGTCTTCACGTGCGCGCTTCTTGGTCTCGTGATCCAACGCGTCGATCTGCTGATCAAGATGACCAAGTGTCGTCAACATAACCTTGAACATCGCGAGTGCTTCCTCAGGCAGCGACCGCCCCATCTCGTCTTCGAAATGATCGGCAAGGATGGCGACATGCCCGCGGCCTTGTGGTGCCACCCAGCCATACTCAGTCAGGTGACCTTGCAGCGCGTTGATTAGCTGGCTGCGCTGGCGGACCAGTAGATCCCTGGTGCGGAAGATCATGGCTGAGGCCTGCTGTTGCTCGTCTTAACTGCTACAAAGCGCATACTAGGCCGTTGTGCTGCCTCACAAATCGCTTCGGCGTCAGCGGCATCGTGCTTCTGCCGCTTCACGAACGGCTTCACGTAAGCCGGCGGAATCAACCGAACGTCATGGCCCCGCTGCGTAAGCTGACGGGCCCAATGGTGCGCGCCGCCACAGCCTTCCAGTGCAACCATACATGGCGGCTGCGAGGCAAAGAACTCCAGCAGCTTCGCACGCCGGATCTTCCGACTGAAGACCATGCGGCCATCAGCGTCAGCTCCGTGCGCGTGGAAAACATGCTTCGCGATGTCCAGTCCAATTGTGATAATTTCCTTCACGGACGCCTCCCTTAGGTGATGTTCAACGACTCACTTTGGCACAAATATGCCGTTTGGGGGCGTCCACCCCATCGGGTCTGCAGGAGGGTGGCGAGCATGGCCCAGTTTTCGGCGCCAGTTTCGTTACCTGCAAAGAGCGTTTTTGTTTGTTAGGGCAACTGGACGGATCTGTTTCTCGACCGGGTTGGTGTCCAGTTCCAGCATGCCGTCATCGAGGAAGCGGGTCAGGCCTGGCCAGTGTGCCAGGGTGTTGCGGATATCCTCGGCGAGCAGGGATTTCTGCGGGATGCGCGAGAGCTGTGCTTCCAGCCACGGTTTGAGCGCGGCGATGATCTGGGCCGCATGTTCACGCCGGGCGGCAAGGCGCGAGACCGCCTCTTTGCCCCACACGGACTAGTCGATCTGGTAAAGGAATACGATCTGACGCAGCATCTCTTCGGCTCTTGGGGAGACATCGCTCTCGAAGCGTTTCATGAAGCGGCGGCGGACATGCGTCCAGCAATAGACCACCACGCCTTGTCAACGATAACGAAGCATAGCGCAACCAATGCAAATAGTTTCGTCCTCGGCTCTTTATTGCCGGATATTCTGTGTATAGTTCCGGGGGCGAAGGTAAATTGGCGAGCATTGCGTGGCAGTTACACTTAAAGATGTGGCCGTACTTGCGGGAGTGTCGACATCCGCGGTATCGCGCACGTTTACCGATGGCGCGTCAGTGTCGCCGAAGACCCGCATCAAGGTCGAAGCGGCGGCAAATACTCTCGGTTATGCACCTAATGCGCTGGCGTCCAGCCTTACCACCGGGCGCACCAAGTTGATCGGGTTGATCGTGAACAACTTTCAAAATCCGCTGATCCTTGAGGTCTTTGACCTTTTCACCCGTGGCCTGCAAGATCGAGGCTTGCGGCCGCTACTTGTAAATCTCAGCGATGCAACCTCTGCTGCCGCCTCCTTGCGGATGTTGCGGCAATATTCGGTCGATGGCGTGATCGTGGCCTCCTCCACCTTGCCATCCAGCTTTGCCGCATCTTTCAAGAGCGCCGGGCTACCGGTTGTGCATGCCTTCGGGCGCTGCTCGGCATCGCCCGATGTGAACGTGGTTGGCATTGACAACATAGCCTGTGGCCGGATGGCGGCAGAGGCGCTGATGCAGCGTGGTTACCATCATGTGGCATTTCTAGGCGGACCGGAAGCCGCTACCTCGACGCAAGACCGCGCCATGGGGTTTCTGGGCGCGTTGGCAGCGCATCCCGACGTCTCGGCAAGCACCAGCTATGCCAGCGCATACACGTTCGATGCAGGCCGTGCCGAGATGGAGCGTTTGCTGGCTTCTCCGCCTGCTGAGGCGTATTTTTGCGGAGATGATCTCTTGGCCGTCGGTGCGCTGAGCGCCTTGCAGGACGCGGGCCAGTCGGTGCCCGGCGATGTCGGCCTGATCGGACTGAACGATATGGAAATGGCGCGCTGGCAGAATATCGGGCTGACCACGATCCGCCAGCCAGTCGCGCAGATCATCGAAGCAGCCATTGATTTGGTGGTGATGACGATCGAGGAGCCCGACCGTCATCCCGAAAACCGTATTTTCCCCTGCCGCGTGATCGAGCGGCACACGCTTCGTTAGCGGAACATCGGCGGGCGGGCATCCATCCATGCGCCTCCCGCTTTGGCCGAGGCCACCGCAGTGTGCACCGCTGCCATAGACCGCACGCCACTGGATGCGCTCGGCAACCCATCGCGCTCCGTGCCGCGGATAACATCGGCAAGGTCACAGTAAATGTTGGCCACCGCGAGGGGGAAGCCTTCGGGGTGCGCAATCGCCACCCGTGACAAGCGCTTGGCGTCATCATAAAGCCCGCCTTCGCCCTTCTCGATGATCTGGGTGCGGCCTCCGACCGGCGTGTAGATCAACTGATTTGGTTGTTCCGATGCCCAGCGAAAACCGCCGGTTTCGCCAAACACCTGAATGTCAAAGCCATGTTGCCGCCCGATCGCGACCGACGACGTCCACAACCGTCCCACGGTGCCGCCCGCCATGCGAAAATTAACCATGGCGTCATCCTCGAGCACTCGGCCTGAGACAGTCGATGCGAAATCGGCTGACAGCTTTTCCACCTCGTCGTCACAGATAAAGCAAGCCATGTGCAGCGCATGGATGCCGCAATCGGCAAACTGGCCCGAAACACCCGCCATCGCCGGATCATAGCGCCAGCGCACCCGCGGATTGTCGGCATCCGCCGCGTCACCGTGATGGCCGTGGCTGAAGTTGGTCACGACCAGCCGGACCTTTCCGATATCGCCCGCCCGCACCATCGCCCGGGCCTGGCGCACCATCGGATAGGCGGAGTAACAATAGTTCACCGCGCAGATCTTGCCGGTTCTCGCCGCGATGCGGACAATCTCTTCGCCCTCTTCCACGGTCACCGTCATCGGCTTTTCGCACAGCACGTTGAACCCGGCCTCAAGGAACGCCTTGGTGATCTCGAAATGCGTCGAGTTGGGTGTGGCGACGGTGACAAGCTCCACTCGGTCGGCGCGGTTCCGTTCTCCGGCCAGCATCTCCTGCCAGTCGCCGTAGGCGCGGTCAGGCGCAACCCCCAGCCGCATCGCGTAGTCACGGCCTACCTCAGCCCGATGGTCCAGCGCTCCCGCAGCAAGGATGAAATGCCCGTCTGCCAGCGCGCCAAGGCGGTGGGCCGGGCCGATCTGGCTGCCCTCGCCGCCGCCGATCATGCCCCAGTTCAATTTTGCCATGATTTTGGTTCCTCAGTTGAAGCCGATGGATTCAAGATATTCCCGGTTCACCCGGGCATCGTCGATAGGCCTGACATCCAGCGTGGGGTCGCAATCCTGCTCCACCGTGCACCAGCCCTGATAGCCCGCATCCAGCAAAATCTGGCGAACCGACGGAAAATCCACGTCGCCCTTGCCAAGGTTGCAAAAAATGCCCTGCCCGCAGGCGTCATAGAACCCGGTGCTTTTGGTGATGGCGGCGGCCTTCACCACCGGATCGATGTCCTTGAAATGCATATAGGAAATGCGACCGATGTGGCGGCGCATGAAGCTAACGGGATCATAGCCCGCATAGGAATGGTGGCCTGTGTCGAAGCAGATCTTCAGAATGCTTTCGTCGACCTCGTCCAGCAGACGCTCCAGTTCCGGCTCAAAGTCGATGAAGCCTGCAGCATGGGCGTGGATGCCGACGGTCAGGCCATAGTCCTCGGCCCCCAGTCTGGCCACGGCGGCAATGCGGTCTCTAAAGGCGGCCCATTCGGCGGCGTCCATCTGCTCGGCCGCATTCGCGCGGCCTGCAGTGGGCGCACGGCGTGGCGATATGCTGTCGATCAGCACAAGATGCCTTGCACCATGTGCCGTCAGCGCCTTGCAGGTGCGGATCGAGGCATCCCACACCTCTTCCCACTTAGCCGGATCATGGAACGGGCGGAACACCACGCCGCCGATCAACTCCAGCCCGTTGGTCTCCAGCGCTTCGCCAAGGATAGCAGGATTTTCGGGCATGAAGCCGATGGGGCCGAGTTCGATCCCTGTGTAGCCAGCGGTTGCACAATCGGCCAGCACCTGACGCCAGGCCGGATTGCGGGGGTCATCTGCAAACTCCACCCCCCAGGAACAGGGGGCATTGCCGATACGGATGGTCATGGGTTGTCCTTATGTTTTGGGAACGGCGTGCCAGCGCCCGTCGGCGGCTGACCGGAAGGCGGTTTCGATGATCTGTGCCACGGCAAGTCCGTCGCGGAAGGTGGGCCAGACTGGTTTTCCGGTTGCGATTGCTGTCAGAAAATCGCGCGCCTCGATGATGATCTGATCCTGATATCCAGTGCCATGCCCCGGCCCCTGACAGAATGCGCCGTAGTCCGGATGCTCTGGACCCGTCAAAATGCGGGTAAAGCCGCGTGTGGCCTGCGGTCCCTCCGCCCGATACAGATGGATAGCGTTCTGATCTTCCTGATCAAAGCGGATCGCGCCCCTTGTGCCGTGTATTTCGTAGGCATAGCCCATCTTGCGGCCCGTTGCGGTGCGGCTGGCATACAGATGCCCCATAACGCCAGAGGCAAAGCGCAGCATCATCTGGGCGTGGTCGTCATTGGTAACGCTCACCGGGCCATCGGGGCCGGGCCGGGTAGCATGCACCGTTTCGATCCGCGCAGAAAGCTCTGCCACATCGCCCATCAGCGCCAGCGTCAGGTTGATCGGGTGCGGCGACAGATCGCCCATGGTGCCATTGGCCCGACCGGAGGTGCGCCATGTGGCGGGCTGGTCTGGGTCCGCCAGAAAATCCTCGGTATGTTCGGCGCGAAACCATGTGACGGTGCCGATGGCCCCTGTCGCCAGCAACTGGCGCACGAAGCGGGTGGCGGGCGTGCGCACATAGTTGAAACCGATCATGTTGGGCAGGCCCGACGCGTCGGCCGCCGCTGTCATGGCGATGGCATCCTCCAGCGAGGCCCCCAGCGGTTTTTCGCAAAACACAGGCTTTCCGGCCGCAAAGGCCGCGAGCGCAATCTCGCGATGGGTGGACTGGGGCGAGGCGATAACCACCGCCTGCACCTTCGGATCGGCGACAAGATCCTCCCAGCTGGTCGCTGCGCGGGCAAAGCCATAGGAGGCCCGGTAGTTTTCGGCGCTTTGCGGGTTGCTTGCAGCGATGACTTCCAGACTTGGCCTCAGCGCCGTGTCAAATACGCTGGCCACGGCAGAAAGGGCCACCGCATGCGCCTTGCCCATATAGCCGCCGCCGATCAACCCGATCCCGATTCCTGCCATTTTTGCCCTCCCAGACACGGTCACCGTTGCAACCGGTTGCAAAATATCTATCCTGAGATTATTGGCAACGCAAGCCCGGCTGGGGCGTAGCGGAACGGCAGGGGGAATGATGACACAAACCGGCAGCAGCGTCAGGCTCACCGTGGCGCAGGCCATCGTGCGGTATCTGAAGAACCAGTTCATCGAGATCGACGGTGTCGAGACCCGGATCTGCGGGGGCGGCTTTGGCATCTTTGGTCATGGCAATGTGCCCTGTCTGGGCGAAGCTCTGTATCCGGTGCAAAAGGACTTGCCGCTGTATCGCGGCCAGAACGAGCAGAGCATGGGCTTTGCCGCCGCGGCTTATGCAAAATACCAATTGCGCCGCCGCTTCATGTTCTGCACGGCCAGCGCGG
Source organism: Pseudotabrizicola sediminis (assembly GCF_004745575.1). Lineage (GTDB taxonomy): Bacteria > Pseudomonadota > Alphaproteobacteria > Rhodobacterales > Rhodobacteraceae > Pseudotabrizicola > Pseudotabrizicola sediminis. The sequence continues at coordinate 94,280 of NZ_RPEM01000010.1, forward strand.
GGCCCGGCACGGCCAACCTGCTTACGGCGGCGGCCCTTGCCCATGCCAACCGTCTGCCGATGCTGATGCTATGCGGCGATACCTTCCTGACCCGCCTGCCAGACCCGGTACTTCAACAACTGGAGCATTTCGGCAATCCGACCCTTGGAGTAAACGATGCATTCAAGGCCGTCAGTCGCTACTGGGATCGCATCACCCACCCGGCACAGATCCTGCAATCGCTACCTGCTGCGCTGGCGACAATGCTTGACCCTGCCGACTGTGGCCCGGCCTTCATCGGACTGCCGCAAGACGTGCAGGGCTGGGCCTGGGACTATCCGGCGGCGTTCTTTGCCAAGCGTGTCCACCGAATCCGCCGCCAGTCGCCCGACAGTCTGGAAATTGCCGAGGCCGCAAATCTGCTGCGCGGGGCCAAGCGCCCGGTCATCGTCGCGGGGGGCGGTGTGCAGTATTCAGGTGCAGCGGGCGAATTGACCGCCTTTGCCGAAACGCATGGCATTCCCGTTGTCGAAACCATCGCCGGGAGAGCCAATTTGTTGGCGACGCATCCGCTCAACATCGGCCCGATCGGCGTGACCGGATCGGACAGCGCCAACGCGATTGCGGGGGAGGCAGATGTGGTGCTGGCGGTGGGTACGCGGTTGCAGGATTTTACTACTGGATCGTGGACGGTCTTTGCGCCAGACGCCCGGCTGATTGGGCTGAACGCGGGGCGGCACGATGCCGCCAAACATCTGTCGCTGACGATTGTCGGTGATGCCAGGTCAGGCCTTTTGGCTCTGGATGCGGCTCTTGGCGATTGCGGCACAGACGAAAGTTGGACCGCACACGCACAGGCTGAACGCCGGATATGGGATGCCTACGTTGCCGACAATGTCGCGCATGGAAACCGACCAAACTCCTACGCGCAGGCTATCGGCGTTGTGAACGCGCTTTGCAGTCCGCGCGACAGGGTGGTGACGGCGGCAGGCGGCCTGCCTGCTGAGGTTACGGCCAACTGGCGCACCCTTGGTATCGGCACCGTGGATGTGGAATTCGGCTTTTCCTGCATGGGCTATGAGATTGCTGGTGGTTGGGGTGCCCGCATAGCACAGATGGAAGCCGAACCCGACCACGACACCATCGTTTTTGTCGGCGACGGCAGCTATCTGCTGATGAACTCCGACATCTATTCTTCGGTTTTGACAGACAAAAAGCTGATTGTGCTTGTGCTCGACAATGGTGGCTTTGCCGTTATCAACAAGTTGCAGAACAACACCGGGCAGGACAGCTTCAACAATCTGATCGCAGATTGCCCGACTATCGCTGCCCCTTTCACCGTTGATTTCGAGGCACATGCCCGCGCCATGGGGGCGATAGCGGAAACCGTCACCAACCCCGCCGCACTGGGCGAGGCGTTTTTGCGCGCCAAGGCCGCCCACAAGACGTCGGTGATCGTCATGCAAGTCGACCCTTACGACGGCTGGACCACCCAAGGCCATGCCTGGTGGGAAATCGGCACCGCAACCGTAACCGACTCGCCGGACGTGCGCGCCAGACATGCCGAAGTCGAGGCCGGACGTGCCCGGCAAAGGCAGGGCGTGTGATGGCTGACCTTTCCCGAGTGTCTGGCGGGCGCTTTCTGGTGATTGGCCGGGCGGGCATGGATCTTTACGCCGATCCCCCCGGCACCAGAACAGAAGAGGCCACCCGCTTTAGCGCCGCCTTGGGCGGGTCCTCCGCCAATATTGCTGTGGCATTGACCCGGCAGGGGTGTCGTGCGGCGCTGCTGACATGCGTGTCAGACGATGCTGTCGGACGCTTTTGCCTGAACCAGCTTGATTACTACGGCGTTGATCGCCGCCATGTACGCAGCACGGGGGGCGAGGCGCGCAATTCTCTGGCCGTTGTGGAAACACGGATCGAGAACTGCCAGTCCGTCATCTACCGCAATGGTGCCGCCGATTTTGAGATGACGGTCGCGGATGTCGAGGCAGTGGATTACACAGCCTACTCCGCCCTGATCACCACCGGCACCGTGCTGGCATCCGAGCCGTCGCGCAGCGCGGCATTTCGCGCCTTTGATCTTGCCCGCGCTGCGAGTCTTCCCCTGATCTTTGATATAGATTACCGCCCCTATTCCTGGCCATCGGCAGGGGTCGCGTCAGAGGTCTATTCTCGCGCAGGGGCGATGTGCGATGTGATTGTGGGCAATGATGTGGAATTCGGCTTCATGGCGGGCGACTATTCCCACGGGCTGGACTGCGCGCGCAATCTGGCAAAATCGGCGCAGATCGTGGTTTACAAACGCGGCGAACATGGGGCGATCACCCTGACCGCCGATGGCGAATTCGCCTCTGGCATCTATCCGACACATGCCCTGAAACCCACCGGCGCGGGCGACAGCTTCCTCGGGGCATTTGTCGCGGCGTTGTCTGCGCGCAGGCCCTTGCTGGATTGCATCCAGCGAGGTTCGGCGGCCGCCGCCATGGTGGTGTCCCGGGTCGGATGCGCCTCGGCTATGCCGACCATCGCAGAACTGGACACGTTCATTGCCACCCACCCCGGTCCCACCCTTACTTCCGATTCCTCTCTCTGAAAGACCTGCCATGCATATAGCGCCCCATGACAACCAGAACCGCGCCATCGTCGACATGGAAGACGCTCAGGTCCCGCTGGTGTATTTCAACATCATCCGCCTGAAGGCGGGCGAAACCTTTGATTACCGCACCCCCGGCTATGAAACATGCGTGGTGCCCGCAACCGGCACTGTCACAGTTGAAACACACGGAGAAACCTTTGCTTCCATCGGCAACCGGGGCGTGGATGTCTGGGATGGCGAGCCCGAGGGTGTCTATGTACCCAGCGACGTGGGCGCGCGCATCACCGCGCTGACAGATACAGAAACCTTTGTCGCCGGCGCGAGATTTGGCGAGACGCTGCGTCCGTTCGCGATTCGGGCGGCTGATATCGACAAGATTCAGTACGGGTCCGATGACACCAAGACCCATCGCAAGATCAAGCATATCCTAGGCGCGGGCTATCACGACCGGGTCGGCCGCCTGCTCGTGTCAGAGCTCTACACCGTGGGCGCAGGCGGCTGGTCGGGATTTCCCAGCCACAAGCACGACACCGACCGATTGCCGGACGAGACGCGGCATGATGAGTGCTACAATTTCCGCTTCCGGCCCGACTACGGCTCGGGTCTGCAAATGTTGCAACGGGTCGATAACGAGCCGGGAGACGCCTATCACATCATGAACCGGTCCACCGTGCTGATTGACAAGGGCTACCACCCCTGCTGTGTGCTGCCGGGGTATGAGATGTATTACTTCACCATTCTGGGCGGTCAAAGCCAGCGCAGCCTGAAGCAGTATTTCCAACCCACCCACGCCGCGCAACTGCACACAATTCCCGGCATCATGGACATGGTGGCTAAGTTCAAATGACGATCGCAACGCTGGCCGATGTGATGCAACCGGCGCTTCGGGGTGGATACGCGGTACCCGGCCTTGTGTGTCTGGGATGGGAAGACACCCGCGCCTATGTGATGGCCGCACAGGCCGAATGCGCGCCGGTGATCCTTCAGGCCGGGCCAGGGTGTCGCGCCCACACGCCTTTACCGGTATTGGCTGCAATGTTCCGGCATCTTGCCGCCAGCGTCGATGTGCCGGTGGTTGTGCATCTTGACCATGGCTACACTCTGGATGAGTGCAAGGCGGCGCTCGATGCGGGGTTTACGTCAGTGATGTTCGACGGGTCAAAATTGCCGCTGGATGAGAACATCGCGCAGACGGCCGCAGTGGTGGCCCTCGCCGATGCGGCGGGTGCATCTTGCGAGGGCGAGATCGGCTATGTCGGTTATGCTGGCGGCGCTGGGTCTGCCGGGACGGACCCCGGGCAGGCGGCGCGATTTGCGCAAGAAACCGGGGTCGATGCGATGGCGATTTCCGTGGGCAACGTGCATTTGCAGCAGGGGCCCGGCACCGGGCTCGACCTGGCCCGCATCCGAGCGATCGAGGCGCTAACAGATGCTCCTTTGGTCATTCACGGCGGCTCGGGGGTGCCCCGTGGACAGCGCGCCGAGCTGGCGGTGCATACGCGAATCTGCAAATTCAACATCGGAACCGAGCTGCGCATGGTCTTTGGAACAGCCCTGCGCTTTGCCGTCAATATAGACCCCAGCCGCTTCGACCGACTGGCGATCCTGCAGGATACCCATGAACCTGTCTTTGAGGCCGCCAGGACAATATTTTTGGGTCTTGGTGCGTCAGGCCGATCATAGCTCGGATTGATCGCAGCACCCCAGGATTACAAACAACTGACGAACAGCGGCTCTCCAGCGGCCCGCCGGACTGGCTGCCGGGACGTTTGCGTTACTCTGCCCCGATCCGGTCCAATTCCGCCGTGAGTGCGGCGACAACCATCGCGTGATCATCGGCCTGGGGCAGGCCGGACACCGTGACGGCCGCCACCACACGCCCGCCGCGTAGCCGCACCGGAACGCTGCCGCCATGGGTCGCAAAATCGGTCACCGGCAGGCCTTGTTCTGCGCCGGGTGTCGTTATATTTTTGGCCTTGAACTTCAGCCCTACCACATCCCACAAAAAGCCACCCAGTTCTTCGCGAGCCAAAAGCCGTGAGGTTTCGGTTTGTCGAGGAACAGCGCGGGGCTTTCCCGGTTGATCGGCTGTGCCGGGTGATGAATGTCAGCCCGCGTGGCCTGCGGGCCTTCCGAAGCCGTCCGGCCAGCCGCAGGCAGCACATGGACATGGTCGTTCTGGCGCACAACAAGCAGATGGCGCGCCTGAGCCTGGGCAGTTATGGCCGCCCGAGGATGACCGAAGAGTTAAAGGAAGTCGGCGTCGATGTCAGGCATCGCAGGGTCAGGCGGCTCAAACGCGAGAACGGGATTGTGGTTGAAAGAACACGCAGATTCAAAGCAACAACCGACAGCGACCACACGTTCAACATCGCCCCGAACCTGCTGGATCGCGACTTCAGTGCGGCCGGGCCGAACCAAAAATGGGCGGGCGATATCAGCTACATCTGGACCCGCGAAGGCTGGCTGTGTCTGGCGGTGATCCTGGGCCTGCACTCCCGGCGCGTGATCGGTTGGGCCGTGAGCAACCGTGTGAAACGCGATCTGGCGATCCGGGCCTTGAAGACGGCCATCGCCCTGCGATCCCCGCCTCGGGGCTGCATCTTCCACAGCGACCGCCCCTCTCACGGTTTGCAAGCAAACCGTTGCCGGGCAACGGGCAGCCAATACTGTTCGCATGACTACCAGAAGATCCTGCACGAGCAGGGGTTCAGGGAGTCGATGAGCGGCAAGGGCAATTGCTACGATAACGCTGCCGTCGAGACCTTCTTCCAGACCATCAAGGTAGAGTTGATCTGGCGGCGCACCTGGGAAACCCGCCGACAGGCTGAGACAGCCATCTTCCAATACATCAACGGCTTCTATAACCCACGCCGTCGGCACTCAGCATTGGGGAAAAAGCCCCTTGGCCTTCGAACGCCAAGTGGCCTAAATGAGCACTGGGGGCGGCGCAAATACGCGACAGGTCCAGATGGCCGTTCNGCAAATACGCGACAGGTCCAGATGGCCGTTCCGGTAGGTCTGGCGGTCCTCGCCGCGTTCTTAGCGGCCAGTGTCGATCATCCCTTCAACGTCATGCTCCATCAAAGTCTGAAGCACGGCCTTCGGTCACGGCGCGCAGAAAATCGCCCTGATCATGCTTTCGCAAAAGCTCGATCAGGGGCATGTTGGTCTCGATAATTGGTGTTCTCCTCGGTCCGTGCAGGCACAATACGTTGGTCGGCCCGTTCGTTGTGCGACTGTCACATTTTGCCGTTACTCGACATTTGTGTAGACTGAAAGACCAACATGCTTAGGAGTGTTAACACAGCTCATCTCCGGTCATCCTGTCACAGTTGTGACCGAAGGATTGTCGCGATGAGCTTTGGCCATAGTCCTTAGCGCGTAAGCTAATAATGTTGCCCTGCCGATGTGGGGCCCAAACGGGAGATTGACCATGATTAGACGCTTTACCCTCATCGGTGCCACGGCGCTTTCCTTGCAGCCGGCAAGCGCCTTTGCGCAGGCCAACGAGCTCGTGCTTTACTGTTCAGTCGGCGAAGAATGGTGCCGCGCGCAATCCGAAGCCTTTACCCGTGAAACCGGCATCAACGTCCTGATGACCCGCAAGTCCAGTGGCGAGACCTTTGCCCAGATCAAGGCCGAGGAAGGCCAGCCGCGCGGCGACGTGTGGTGGGGCGGCACCGGCGACCCGCACCTGCAGGCCGCTCAGGAGGGCCTGACCGAGGAATACCGCTCGCCCCTGCTGGCTGATCTGCAGCCTTGGGCCGTAGCGCAGGCCGAAACCTCGGGGTACAAGACCGTTGGCATCTATGCCGGCGCGCTCGGCTATGGCTACAACTCGACCATGGTTACCGAAAACCCGCCTGCCTGCTGGAGCGATCTGCTTGACGCGCGGTTTGTCGACGATATTCAGGTGGCCAATCCGAACTCGTCGGGCACGTCTTACACCATGCTGGCCACGATGGTGCAGCTGATGGGCGAGGATGAGGCCTTTGCCTATCTGGCCCAACTGCACGCCAACATCAGCCAGTACACCCAGTCGGGTGCCGCCCCGATCCGGGCCGCGGCGACCGGTGAAACCGCCGTGGGCATCGTGTTCATGCACGACGCCGTCGCCGAAGCCGTTGGCGGCGCGCCGATCGTGACCGTCGCCCCTTGCGAGGGCACGGGGTATGAGGTTGGATCGATGTCGCTGATCCTGGGCGGACCGAACCCCGATGCCGCCAAGATCTGGTACGACTGGGCGCTGTCGCCCGCAGCACAAGAGATTGGCGCAACCGCGAAGAGCTTCCAGGTGCCGTCGAACAGCAACGCGGCAACCCCGCCCGAAGCCCCGAAGCTGATCGATATCAAGTTGATCGACTACGATTTTGCCCGGTTCGGCTCGTCTGAAGTGCGCTCGGCGCTGCTGGCGCGTTGGGATGCAGAAATCGGCATTCTGCCCAAGTGATGACGGCAAGGATGGGTCGGGTTGGTCTTTTCTGGTCCGCCCTGTTGCTGGCCACTGTTCTGGCCCTGCCCTGGTTCAAGGGTGGGGCCATATTTTCATCGGCGCTGACTGAAGGTCTTGCGGGTCGGGTCTGGCTGTTGCCACTGGTGGCGGTGGCGCTGGGGCTGGCGGCCCTTGCGTTTGGAACGCGCGACTGGCGCGTGCATCCCGCCGGGGCGGTGCTGGTCGGGGTCGGGTTGGTTTGGTTGATCCTGCAGGGGTTTGGCATCGGGCTGCGCGGGCCTGCAATGCCCGGCATCGCAGTGTTGTTTCCGGCGGCGGCGAACGGGCAGCCGGGGTTCGGCTGGGGGGCGTGGGTGGCAGGCATCGCACTTGTCGGGGTGCTGGCCGAGGTGCTTGCCGCGCGTGGGTTCTGCCGGGGTGAACGGTTTGCCGCGTTCTCTATCGTCGGCATCGTGGCGGCGCTGACTCTTTTTGTGTTCTTTCCGATCCTTACGTTGATGTCTGCGGCGTTCATCGCACCAGACGGCACGCTGTCGGCGCTGCCTTTCCTGATTCGGATCACCGCGCCTGACCTCTGGTCGATCGGCTGTCTGACGGGCGGCGGGCGCTGCGGCGTGGTGGTCAATACAGTGGTTCTGGGCGTGCTGTCGGCCGCCTTTGCCGCAACACTGGGGCTGGCGCTGGCACTGCTGGTGGCGCGCACCGATTTCCGGATGAGGCGGTTCCTGCGGGCGATTGCCATTCTGCCGATCATCACGCCGCCTTTTGTGGTTGGCGTGGCGATCATCGTGCTGTTCGGGCGCACCGGGGTCGTGACGGTAGAGGTGGCGGAATGGTTCGGTATGCGCCCGTCGCGTTGGGTCTATGGGTTGCCCGGAATCCTGCTTGCGCAGGTTCTGGCCTTTACGCCGGTGACCTTTCTGGTGATCCTGTCGGCGCTGGAGGCGATCAACCCGACGCTGGAGGAAGCCTCGACCACACTCGGCGCCCGGCCCGTGACCACATTCCGCACGGTGACCTGGCCGCTTCTGCGCCCGGCGCTGGCGGCTGCGTTTCTGCTCGCGTTCATCGAAAGCCTTTCGGATTTTGGCAATCCCATCGTGCTGGGCGGCAGCTATGATGTGCTTTCGACCAAGATTTTCTTCGCGGTCGTCGGGGCGCAATACGACCTCAGCCAAGCCGCGACATTGTCGGTTTTGTTGCTGGGCCTGACGGTTGCCGCGTTCTGGCTACAGACGCGCTGGCTGGGCCGGTCCAGCTATGTCACCGTCACCGGCAAGTCGGACGCAGGCCTTGTGGCTCCGGTGCCGCCCTTGATCAAATGGGCAGCGGTGGCGGCGGTGCTGCCCTTTGTCCTCGTGACGGTCGGGGTCTATGTGATCATCCTGATCGGCGGCTTTGTCACCGACATCGCCCGGATGGAGATGTCTCCAACCTTCAGCCATCTCTGGACGGCATTTTCGTTCGAGCTGGGCGAGCGGGGTCTGCAACTGTTTGGATCAGCTTGGAATAGCATGATCACGACGCTTTGGGTATCAACCCTGTCGGCCCCGCTGACCATGGGCATCGGCATTTTGACTGCATGGCTGATTGCGCGGCAGGACTTTGTTGGCAAGCGGGCGTTCGAGTTCGGAACGCTTCTGTCCTTTGCCATTCCCGGCACGGTTGTCGGTGTCAGTTACATCGCCGCCTTTAACGTGCCGCCGATCGACATGACGGGCACGCTGTGGATTCTGGTGATCTGTTTCGTGTTCCGCAACCTGCCGGTCGGCATGCGGGCAGGCATCGCCGCACTGGCGCAGATCGACCGCAGCATGGAGGAGGCCAGCCAGACCATGGGCGCAGGCGGGGGCCGCGTGCTGCGCGACGTTGTTTTGCCGTTGATCCGACCTGCAATCTTTACTGCGCTGGTCTATTCCTTTGTTACCGCCATGACGGCGGTTTCGGCAGTGATCTTTCTTGTCTCTGCTCGGCACAATATGGCGACAGCCTACATTATGGGTCGTGTCGGAAACGGCGAATATGCGCTTGCCATGGCCTACTCAACCGTTCTGATGCTGGTGATGGTGGCCTGTGTCGCGCTGATGAACCTTGTCGTGGGGCGCGCCCGGCTGGGACGACGCAGCGCGGTCACCAGCAGCGCGCCGCCGACGGAATGAGGGATGACATGACCGAGATAGCCATTGATTTCAGGGGCGTGGTGAAACGCTATGGCGACGCCGTTGCCGTGGCGGGGATCGACCTGTCAATCGCCAAGGGCGAACTGGTGACATTCCTCGGTCCCTCGGGCTGCGGGAAGACAACGTCTTTGCGCCTGATTGCGGGACTGGAACTGCCGACCGAGGGGCAGGTTTTCATCGCCGGGCGCGATGTCAGCCGCGACCCTGCCTCGGCCCGCAATGTGGGCATGGTGTTTCAATCCTACGCGCTGTTTCCGCACATGACCGTGCTCGACAACGTGGCCTATGGCCCCTCGATCCGGGGCACGCCAAAGGCGCAAGCGCAGGCCCGAGCCCGCGAAATCCTCGATCAGGTCGGGCTGGTGGGGCTGGAGGCGCGGCTTCCGGCGGAACTCTCGGGCGGTCAGCAGCAGCGGGTGGCCGTCGCCCGCGCCATCGTGCAGCAACCCGATGTGATCCTGTTCGACGAGCCTCTGTCCAACGTCGATGCGAAACTGCGCCGCAAGGTGCGCGAGGAGATCCGCAGCCTGCAGCGCCGCTTTGGCCTGACGGCGGTCTATGTGACCCATGATCAGGAAGAGGCGCTGGCGGTATCCGACCGGATCGTGGTGATGGACCGGGGCCGCATCGCGCAGATCGGCACACCGTCCGATCTCTATGAACGCCCGGCGACCCCCTTCATCGCCGATTTCATCGGGGACGCCAACCTGATCCGGGGCACGGTGGCGCAGGGCCATTTCACCGCCCCCGGCCTGTCCCTGCCCGTGATCGGCCCCGATGGCCCGGCCACCCTGTCGATCCGCCCGGAACGCATCACCCTGGCCCCCGGCGGGCCTGACCGCGTGGTGACGGCCACCTATCTGGGCAGCCGGATGGAATATGCCGTGGCCGCCGGGGTCGGCGAGATGCTGGTCTCGCGCCCGATCTTCGAGCCGCGACTGGAAGCAGGGCAGGCCGTGTCGCTGCACATCACCCATACCGACGTTTTCCGCGTTGCCTGAGGACACACCATGACCGATGCAATCCATGCCCGATTTGACCTTGCGCAGCGCCTTGCCACGGCGGGCGGGGCGCTTGCGCTCAGCCATTTCCAGAACCGCGACCGGCTGGTGATCGAGGCCAAGGCCAGCCCGCAGGACATCGTCAGCCGGGCCGACCGCGAGGTGGAAGACCTGATCTGCGAAGGGCTGCTGGCGGCCTTTCCGCAGGATGCCATTCTGGGCGAAGAAGGCGGCGCGCAGGCGGGAAGCAGCGGCTTTATGTGGGTGATTGATCCGATTGACGGCACCTCGCCGTTTCTTGCAGGGCTGCCGCATTGGTGTGTGGTGATCGCGCTGGTGAAGGGCGGCGACACCGTGGCCGCTGTCACAGCACATCCGTTGTCGGGCGAGGTCTTCACGGCTGTCCGGGGAGGTGGGGCCCATCTGAACGCGGCACCGCTGCGTTGTGACCCGGCACATCGCATTGACAATAGTCTGGTCGCCATAGGCGCGAGCCACCGGACCGATCCCGACCATGTGGCGGGCGTGATCGGCGGGCTGATGCGGGCAGGGGGCATTTTCTACCGCAACGGATCAGGTGCCCTGATGTTGGCGCAGGTTGCGGCAGGACGGTTGGGTGGATATTATGAGCCGCATATGAACCCGTGGGATTGTCTGGCAGGTGTGCTCATGATCACCGAGGCTGGCGGTCAAGCGCGCCCCGTCAGTTCCGACGCGCAGGGCGGGGTGGTCCTTGCCGCGGCCACTCAAGTCTATCAGACCTTGTGCGACATCGTGAGCGCGGCCCCCCCGGACCGAGGTTGCCTTGGGAAGGTCTCTGGCTGACTTTATTTGTCGAAGCGCTGTCACTCTGCGATTTCGGTCGCAACCGCCGCTTTGCACCAGTCCGAGACCGTGACCGCATCGGCAGGCAGAGGAACCGCATCCCCGAGGCGGTGCGCGATCAGATCATGACC
>NZ_RPEM01000011.1 GCF_004745575.1 Pseudotabrizicola sediminis
TTAGGGGGAATCGGTAACAAGTGTCAGACTCGGAACACTAGTGGTGGCGGGCGAGCAGGCGGATGCCGGCACTTTGACGATTGACTTCGTTCAAACCGCTGTTGAGTGTCCATCATTTACGACCAGCGATAGGTGTGTAGCCTACAGTGGCTTCTCAAGCGTGCTGGCCTTTGTGTTCGATGTGTCTCTAAGTTTCGATGCGTCTCTAAGTTCAGTAGGTTTCCGCTACTCTGAAGTTGACATTGATGAATCAAGAGGCCAATCAGGAAACACCTTCAATCCCTACAACGCCATTTTACTTTATCGGCCTGTTGGCCACTTGGGCGGGTATTTTGAGCGTAACTTTGACATCTTAGTTACACGATCTTCTGTATCGGTGTCTGGCCACCTATTTGATGGACAAGATAATTTATGGCTCTCCCCACAAGGTGCCATTGAGGGTCATAATGGAGACCAATACATTTTTGGGGCGCGAGGGTTTTGGTCGGCACGCTATGAGCCGAGTGGGTTGGACGACGGAACTCCCTTCTCGGTTGTTGCCGCGGTCCCGATCCCCGCAAGCCTTCCTTTACTCTCTGCGGGCCTCGGAATGCTGGTGTTGACAAGACGGCGCAAAAATTCCCTCTGACTTGGATTTCACCTTGTTAAGTTGCCAAGTCTGCCGCGCAATCTGACTTCCATGAACAGACGCAGAACACAGGCCGGGATTGCGATGGGCCGCAAGGGATCATCTTCACGAATAGATGAACACGTCGGACGGTCGAACGCGGCATTTCAACGGAGGCATATGATGAAAGCGATTTTGGCAGCGGCAGCGCTGGCCGTGACAGCGGCGCAGGCGGATGCGGCAGTTTACGAGTTCAGGTTCGATAGTGATATATCGAAGTTTATTGCGAACGAATGCGAGGAAGCCGCATGCGGCGAAGAATCTAAGATAGATGTATTAATCAGAGTTAGACTCCCTTCAATAAATAACGCAAGTTTTAGCGCTGATTTGCACAGAGATTTCACCTCAAATGATGATTTTCTCTACAGCAGTTTAGGCTTGCCTTATGTTTATGGATACTTTAATTTCTCTACTGATGTAGATGGAAAACTCACTTTTATTGAGGCAGCGTTTTTAAGCGATAGCCCGGATTATATTTTCACCATGGATACGGCCACTTATGGCTCAGGAGGCTATCCGTGGTATGAAGCTCAAGGCTCTTGGTCCGTCTCACAAGTTCCTTTGCCTGCATCTGTGTTGTTGCTCTTCGGCGCAATAGCATCGCTTGCCGGTATCCGGAACCGAAGAAAAGTGGTGCCATAGTCGACAGAAAAGGGGAGGGGGTATCCTGCCGGGCAGGACCTGGTTGTGCAGCTTGCCACCTGTCACCCTTGATGGAAAAGTGCCGATACCCTTGATTGCACAGATCAATCGAATCACAGCCCCGTGATCCGCGGCAAACCTGCCGCTGCGTTCCGTGGTGCAGTGTGATGCGTGCCCGGATCGCAACATCTTGTAAGTTTCATCCCGCTGCGACACAACATGACCGTGACCGGATGGACATGACCGGCCCGAACCCGGACGGTAAAGCCGAATTCCAGGGGCGGGGCGGCTGTGCAGATCGCCCGGCAAAGGGAGTGTGCCGTTGAAGATCCTCGCCTTCACCTGTGTGCGCAACGAAGGCCCGTTTCTGCTGGAATGGATCGCCTATCACCGGCTGATCGGGGTTTCGGATTTTGTGTTCTTTTCCAACGATTGCGAAGACGGCAGCGATGATCTGCTGACCTGCCTTGCGGCGCAGGGGGTGCTGCGCCACATTCCCCACCGCGCCGCGCCGGGCAAAAGCGTGCAATGGCAGGCCCTGCAACGGGTGGCACGCGACCGGATGCTGGCGGGGTTTGACTGGGCGATGTGCGTCGATGTCGACGAATTCCCCCAGATTCACGCCGATGGGCACCGGCTTGCCGATGCCATTGACGCTGTGCCGCCTGATACCGATGCCATTGCCATGGCCTGGCGGCTGTTCGGGGCCAGCGGGCATGTGCGGTTTGACGACGCCCCCGTGACCACGCAGTTCCAGCGCTCCGCCCCCGAAGACCTGTCCCACCCCATCGCCGCGCGCTACATCAAAACCCTGTTTCGCCCTGCGCGGTTTCACAAACCCGGCGTGCACCGGCCAAGGCGCCATCCCACCGGCCCGCTGCCGGTCTGGCGCGACGGCTCTGGCGACAGGCTGCCTGATGATTTCGCGGACCGCGAGGCCCAGATCGCCCTGCCCACCCTGACGCCCGGACGGCAGATCATCGAGTTGAACCACTATTCCCTGCGCTCGGTCGAAAGCTTTCTGGTCAAGACGGCGCGCGGACTGGCCAACCGGACCGGCAAGGGCATTGATCTGAGCTATTGGGTTGAGCGGAACTTCAACACCGTCAAAAATACCGCCATAACGCACTGGTCTGATGCCCTGACCACCGAAATTGCGGATCTGCGGCAGCTGCCGGGGGTTGCGTCGCTGCACCAGCACAGCTGCGACTGGCACCGCGCCCGCAGCGCCCAGATCATGCGCTCTGAGGTGGGCTACCGGCTTTATTGCGATTGCCTGCACGCCGCCGACTCGGCCCCTTTGCCGCGCGCGCTGGCGCTGCATCTTTACCGCGTCTTTGCCGAATTGCGCGGGCAAAAGGGCTAGGCCGTGGCGATGCACATCCACATCGGCCTGAACGCCCGACGGACCAATGCGCAAAGCTGGGGCGATCTGCCCTTTGCGCACAGCCTGGCGGCAGCTTTCGCGCAGTTCGGCCATGCGTCGCAGCTGTTTTTCCGCGATGAAGCCCCCACGCTGACCGGGCAGCGCGATGTGGTTTTGCGCATCATCGGCCCGCATCTTGATGAACCGGTGCCGGGGGTACCCAACCTGCTCTGGATGATCAGCCCGCCTAATATGGCCCCGCTGGCCTGTCTGGCGCGGTATCAGGCGCTGTTTCTTGCCTCGAACGCGCTGGTCAGGCGCTGTCTGGCGCAGGGTCTGAACGCCGTTCACCTGCCGCAGGCCACCGACACCCGGGTGTTCAACCCGCTGGCCAGGGGCGATCTGCCGGTGGATCTGCCGATCAGTTTCGTCGGCAACCACGCCCCCCGCGCGCCGCGCCTGACGGTGCGCGCGGCCCTTGATCTGGGCTTTGATGTCAAGATCTGGGGGCAGGGGTGGGAGGGCGTGGTGCCGGCCCATCATCTGTGCGGCACAAGGCTGGACAGTGCCGAACTGGCGCAGGTCTATGCCCGCTCGCACGTCGTGCTCAACAGTCATATGCCCTACATGGCCGAACTGGGCTTCATGAACAACCGCAGCTTTGATGCGCTGGCCTGCGGCGCGCAGGTGGTGTCAGATCCGGTGGCGGGGTTTGCCGACCCGGATTTGCCCGCACTGCACCAGTGCGGGGCTGGGGACACGCTTGGACCGCTGCTGGAACGCCTGCTGGCACCAAACCCGACCGCGCAACAGCGCGCCGATATCGCGGCCAGCGTGGCGGCGGGCTACAGCTTCATGGACCGTGCCACTGCCATTGCCCAATGCGCGGAAAGCCTGCTTCAGCGAAACGCGCGCGCCCGACCCGCCTTTGCCCTGCTGCCGCCACAGCCCCGGCGCGGCGTGCGGACCCCGGTCACCCTGACCGATTGCGCGGACGGGGATGTGGAAACCATCAGCCAGTTTGAGACCCGGCTGGATGCGCTGATCGCGCAACACCAGCTGGATGTGACCCTGATCCTGTCAGACCCCACGACCACCCCGCCGAGCCTTGGGGTGGAACCGGCCATGCGCCGGGCGGCACTGGCTGTGGGGCGGATCGGGGCGGTCATCGCGCGACAGGCTTCTTTTGCGGCGCTGACCGTGCTGGCCCCGCCCGGCCACGCGGGGCAGGGCGTCATCCATGCCGTGATGCACGATCACCGCGCCGCGCAGGCCGCCGCGCTGGACCCGTCCACACCCGCAGCGCTGGCCGTGCTGGAGCCGCTTTGTGCCCGGGCGCGGCGGCTGCTGGAAAGCCCGGCCGAAGAGTGTCTGGCGCTGGCGCAGGGCGATGACGGGCTGGACCCGGTGCAGACCGCCATCCGTCTGCTGACCAACAGGCCACTTTATGCCCATACCCCGGCGGGGTTTTCGCGCGACCGGCAGAAGCGCCACCTGCGGCTGTGGCCCCGCAAGGCGCTGGCGCGCAGTGATCTGTCGATCGGGGTGTTTGTCCATCTGTACTACCCCGACCTCGCAGCGGTGTTTCGGGAACGCTTCGCGGTGCTGGACTTGCCCTACCGGCTGTATGTTTCAACCGACACGGCGGAAAAGGCGATGGCGATCAAGGCGCAGCTGCCAACGGCAGAGTTGCGGGTTGTGCCGAACCGGGGGCGCGACGTGTTTGGCAAGCTGGTCGGCTTTGCCGACGCCCACGCGGATCATGACATCGTGCTACACCTGCATGGCAAGAAATCCCCGCATGCCAGCGGGTTGGACCAATGGCTTGACCATTGCCTGACCTGCCTTTTGCCGAACCGCGAAGAGGTGTTCCGCATCCTGTCGCTGTTCCGGTCCCTGCCTGACCTGGGGATGGTGGCCCCCTTGACCTACCGCTCGGTGCTGGCGGCGGCACATTGGGGCGACAACCTTGATATCGCGCGCGAAATCCTGGCGCGGATCAGGCCAGACCTTGCCCTGCCGCCTGATGAAAGGCTCGACTTTCCGGTCGGCTCGATGTTCTGGGCCAGGGCCGCAGCGCTGCAGCCGCTGCTGGGGCTGGGCCTGAAGGCCTGTCATTTTCCTGTAGAGACCGGTCAGGTCGATGCCACCCCCGCCCATGCCATCGAACGGCTGTTCGGCGTGATCTGTCAGGCGGGCGGCTACCGGATGATCCGGGTGGCTCCGGCGGCCAGCCAGCAGCACAAGGGGCAGCAGATCGTGGCCACGCGGAACGAAGATGTGCGCCGCGCCCTGCAGACCGGGATGTTCGACCCATGACCGCAGTTGCACCTGACTGTCAGGGCTTTTTCGACGCGGATCATTATCAGCGCCAGCTTGCCGCGCCGGTGCCCGACCCTTTGGGTCACTTTCGCGCCCAAGGTGACCGGCGTGGGCTTGATCCGTCTCCCTATTTCTCTACCCGCCATTACAAGGCGCTTTATCCCGAGTGGCAGGCGGGCGGAGCACCGACCGCGCTGGATGATTTTCTGGCGCGCGATGGGGCGGGCCAGTGGCGCAGCCCGCATCCGCTGTTCGACCCCGCCGCCTACCTGCGGCTGTACCCCGACGTTGCGGCGGCGGGCCTGTCGCCGGCGGGGCATTTCGCCCGCCATGGCGATAGCGAAGGGCGCAACCCGTCAGACCGGTTCGATGCCCGCTTCTACCGGCAGCGCTATCTGCGGCTGACCGACAGCTGCGCCTTTGCGCATTACATCGCGGCAGGGCTGGCGGCGGGCCATTTGCCGAAACCCGACCCGCGCAGTGCCGCGCAATCGGCGGGGGCGGCGGCGCAGGCCGTGGCCCGTCTCTCGCGCCCCATCCTCCTTGGCGTGCATGACGCGCAAGAGGCAGGCACGCCGCTGCTGGTGCGCGACATGGCCACACTGCTTATGAAACGCGGCCATGCGCCGCTGTTCGTGCTGCGCGATGGCGGGCCACTGGTTCCAGAGCTGGGGCGGTTGGGCCCGGTTTTCGTGCTGGCCGATGGCTGGGATGCCGCGGGGCTGGTCACCGGCATCGGGCCGGGTGTTCCGGCCCTTGTGCACAGCGCCGAGGCTGCAAGCATCGCCCGCGCCACCGCACAGGCCGGGCTGCCCACCGCGCTGATGATTCACGAAATGCGCGGCTACCTGACGGCGCGGGGCCTGCTGCCCGATCTGATCGCGGCCCAAAGCGCAGGCGCGCGGCTGATCGCGTCTTTTCCCCGCATGGCCACAGCACTCGCCCCCGATCTGGGGCCGTTGGCGGTGGAGCCTCCCGGTGCCGCGCTGCCGCCCGCCCCGCTGTCCGCCTTCCGCCGCTGGCACCGGCTGCGGGCTGGGCGGGCACTGTATGTCGGGGCGGGGCTGGCTGACCATCGCAAGGGGTTTGACCTGTTCTTGCAGGCGGCGCAGGGCATTCATGCCCAACACGCCGATGCCATCTTTGTCTGGCTTGGGGCGATGACCGCGTGGTCGCAGCCGCTGGCCGATCAGGCGATGGGTGATGGCCTGCCGCTGATCCTGCCCGGCTTTGTGACCGACTCCTTGGCCTGCTACGCGGCGGCAAGCGCCTATCTGCTGACCTCGCGCCAAGATCCTGGGCCGACAACCCTGATCCATGCCGCCGCCACCGGCACGCCTTTCGTGGGATATGGGGCCGACATCGGTCTGCGCGGCGTGGTCGATCCGCTGGGGAAATTCGTGGCCTGCGACGACAGGGCGGGGTTTGTTGCGGCGGCGCTGGCCTTCGCGCGGGCCGAGACACCCGCCACGCGGCGCAAACGACGCGCAATGCTGCGGCCCTATCTGGATATGGAGCGCTATCTGGACGCGCTGCTCAGCCTTGTTCCGAACCCTTCCTGACCAGCGCCTGCAGACGCGCCCAATCGCGCACCGTCATCGCCGGGTTGCCCATCATCCGCGCGCCCGCCGGCACATCGCGCAGGACAACTGCCCCCACCCCGATCACGGCGCCGTCGCCGATGCGAAGCGGACGGCCCAGCCTGCCATTGCAGATGATGGCACCGGACCCGATGGTGGCCAAGGCACCGATGCTGATATGGCCATTCAGGATTGACCCGATGGCAAGGGTCGCAAAATCGCCCACCGTCACATCATGCCCGATCGCCTGCGCCAGCACCTGCACCCCGGCGCCCAGCACCACATTGGGGCTGATCGGCGTTTCGGGGTAGATCACGCAGCCCGGCCCCACCTGCACATTGGCGGCCACTAAATCCGGCCTGCGCCGGATCGCTGTGGCAAGCACCGCGCCTTCGTCCGCCAGCCGCGCCGCAATCCGCGCCCGCACATGCCCGTCGCCCATCGACAGCAGCACCGGCACCCGCGCAAAGCGCGCCAACCGCTCGACCCCCGAAATCACCGGCACATTCAGGCCCGGATGCATAAAGCCATGGTTCAGATCATCAATCACCGCCCGCAGGCGGACCCGGTCCTGCCACAACCCCTGCAGCACCATCATGATCATCTCGCTGTGGCCGCGCCCCCCGTAGAGCACCACCTCGTCGAAATCCTCGACCCCTTGCATCCGCTCCCCCGTCACCCAAGCACCCGCCGCACCGCCTGCACCACCCGGTCCGCCCCCGCGCGCCCGATTGCGCCATGCAACGGCAGGGACAGGTACTGTCCCGCCAGCCCACCCGCAACTGCGCGCGCGCAGCTGCTGTGCACTATCGCGCCCTCATACATCGTGCCCGGACCGCACAGCAGCGGAAACGGCGTGCGCGGCAGGATATCGTCGGCATGCAGGCTTGCGATGGTGGCCGCGCGCTGCTCTGCAGGCATCACCAGCGTGTAATACAGATGGCTTTCGCTGGTGCCGGGGCGGGGGGGCAGCACACTGACCCCCGGCATCCCGGCAAAACCGGCGTCATACCAGCGTCGCAGCTGGCGGCGCGCGGCCGTCTCTTCCGCGACCCGTGGCAGCACCGCCAGCCCGAAGGCCGCATGCAGTTCCGACATCTTGGCATTGATCCCCGGGCCGGTCATCCGCCCGTCTTCCAGCCCGAAGTTGCGCAGCCGGGCCAGCGCCGGTGCCAGCCCTGCATCGCGCAGCACAATCGCGCCGCCCTCTGCCGTGCTCAGAAGTTTGGTGCCGTGCAGGGACAACGCGCTTGCATCGCCCGACAGGCAGATGTTGCGCCCCGACGTTTCGATGTCCGGGGCCTGCGCCGCATCGAACACCAGCCAAAGCCCATGCCGTCGCGCGATATCCTCCAGCGCGGCGATATCACAGGCGATGCCCTGAAAATGCACCGCCAGAATCGCCACGCTGCGCGGCGTGATCGCCCGTTCCACCGCCTGCGGGCAGAGTGTTGCGAAGGCAGGCTCGACATCGGCAAACACCGGCACCAACCCGCACCAGTCAATCGCCTGCACCGAAGCGGCAAAGCTCAGCGGCGTGGTGATCACCTCTCCCCCCCGGGCCAGCCCCCCCAAGCGCAGGGCCAGCATCAGCGCCATGGTGCCAGAGGAAACCAGAGACACATGGCCGCCGATCTGGTGGCACAGTGCCGCTTCCAGCCGGTCGTGCAACGCGCCGCCATTGGTCAGTTGCGCAGAGTGAAAGACCGGGTCCAACAACCGTTCAAGATCGTGCTGCTGCGGCATCAGGGGCCTGCCAAAGACAATCCGGTCGGGGCGTTCTGACATTAGACCTTGGTCTCCTTCAGGCTGGCCCCGCATCCCCGCCGCAAACCGGGCAGCACCGCAGGATCACCGCCACCGCGGCTCACCCCGCCGCCCCACCCCACCATCTGATCTGCTTTTGTCCACAGGTTCAACACCCCTCTGCAGACATGGGGGGTCAGGCCACATGGCGCACTGGAATAACGATAGGGATGAGGAATTTGGAGGCGGGTATCGGAATCGAACCGATCTTCACGGATTTGCAATCCGGTGCATAGCCTGCCTGCCCACCCGCCGTTCAGGGGGTCAAGTAGCGCAGCTTGGCCGGGCATGCAAGACCTCAGTTGCGGGTCTGGTCACCCGGATTGCACCCGTGCTACCACTCCCGAAACAGGGGTGTGTCATGATTTACGGATATGCAGAGCAGGACGGGCGGCTGGTCGGGGTGACCGACGGCCTGCCTGCAGCGGCGGTCTGGCTGGATCTTGTTGCGCCGGATCGCGGTGACGAGCAGATGCTGGAATCTCAGCTGGGACTTGACCTGCCCACGCGGGAGGACATGGAAGAAATCGAGCAATCCTCGCGGCTTTATGCCGAGGATGGTGCCCTGTTCATGACCATCATGTTCCCCGCGCACAGCGAGGGCGACACGCCGGTCATGGCGCCGGTCACTCTGGTTCTGACCGAACGGCAACTGGTAACGATCCGCTATCACACGCCCAAAGCGTTTGAGATGTTCGCGCAGCGCAGCGCAAAGGGCGGGCTGCCCTGTGATGGCGCAGATCAGGTGATGTTGTCCCTGCTCGATGTCATGGTGGACCGGCTGGCCGATGTGCTAGAGCGTGTGGGGCGCGATATCGAGGTCATCTCGCGCAGTGTCTTTGCCAAGGACGGGGCGAAGGCGCGCAAGGGCACCGGCTGGCGCTCGGTGCTGGAAGAGATCGGGCGCAAGGGCGATATGGTATCGGTGATCCGCGACAGTCTGGGCACGCTTGACCGGCTGACGGTGTTCTGGGGCCAGCGCCTGCGCGACGAGCCTGACACCAAGGACCTGCGCGCAAGGCTGAAGGATCTGACATCGGATGTGCGCGGACTGGAGGATCATTCGGCCTTCATGGCGCAGAAGATCAGCTTTCTGATGGATGCGACGCTTGGCCTGATCGGGATTGAACAGAACGGGATCATCAAGATCTTCTCTGTTGCTTCGGTGGCCTTTCTGCCGCCCACCCTGATCGCCTCGATCTACGGGATGAACTTCGAGGTGATGCCGGAACTGAGCTGGCCTTATGGTTATCCCATGGCGCTGGGCGTGATGGTGCTGTCGGCGGTTGTGCCATACGTTTATTTCCGCCGGCGCGGCTGGTTGTGACCGCGCAGACCCATCGCATCTGCTGAAAATTGCTGCGAAACGCTTCAAATCGCTAGGTCTGTGTTCGGATATACGGGGTCTCGCTCGCCCCAGGCGTGTGAGTGTTGTATTGATCTTAACGGAAACAGGCTGCACTAAGGCCCGAAAATTCTGCGCCGGGTCGCGCATTGCGACCACGCGCTTTCGTTGGAAGCGAGACTTTATCCATGGCTAAACGTCTTATCATTGCGGTCATTCTGCTTGGCCTGATTGTCGGCGGAATCGTGTGGTTCAATTCTTTCCGGGCCGGCATGATTGCCCAATTCATGGCTGGGCGCGTGCCGCCGCCGGTTCCGGTGACCGTGCAGATGGTGGAGCCGGTGACCTGGACGCCGGGGATCGATGCGATCGGCACTGCCGTTTCCGCGCGCGGCGTCGATCTGGCGATCGAGTCCGGCGGGCTGGTCCGGGCGGTGAACTTCACCTCGAACGACAAGGTGACGGAAGGCCAGATGCTGCTGCAGATCGACGACGACAGCGAACGCGCGTCCCTTGCCGCTGCCGAAGCGGCGCTGGGCGTCACCCAGACGGAATCGCAGCGCGCCGAGACCCTGACCGAACGCGGGGTCGGGACTGCCAACTCGGTGGAAACCGCCCTGGCGCAGGTGGAAAGCGCACGTGCGCAGGTGGCGCAGGTGCGCACGGCCCTGGATGCCAAGACATTGACGGCACCGTTTGATGGCGTGGTCGGCATTCCGCGCGTGGAACGGGGGCAATATGTGACGCCCGGCACGGTTTATGCCACCTTGCAGGATCTGGATCAGATGTATGTCGATTTCACCGTGCCCGAACAACAGATCGGCGCGCTGGATCTGGGGCGCGCCATTTCGGTCAGCACCGAAGTCGCGGATTTTCAAGCCGAAGGCCGCATCACCGGTATTGAGCCGCAGGTTGACCCGCGCTCGCGCCTTGTGTCGGTGCGCGCGGCGGTGGACAACACCAACGGCGGCCTGTTCCCCGGCCAGTTTCTGCGGGTGCGTGTGGCCCTGCCGGAAGAGCAGGGCGTGATCACCGTGCCGCAGACGGCGGTGATTTCCAGCCTTTATGGCGACTCGATCTATGTGGTGATGCCCGAGGGCGAGGGGCTGAAGGTCAATCAGGCTTTCGTGACGCTGGGCCGTCGCTCGGGCGACCGGATCGAGGTGGTCGCGGGCATCGCCGCCGGCGATCAGATCGTGACGTCAGGCCAGAACCGGCTGTCCAACGCAGCGAGTGTGGTGATCGACGACACTGTACAGCTGTCGCCCGCCGTCACAGCGCCCGCCGCCACACCGCCCGCTGAGCCGGCATCCGGTGAAGCCGACGCAACCGGCGACGCCGCTGCGCCCGCTGCGGCCAGCGAATAGGGGCGGCAGATGCATTTTTCAGAACTCTTCATCCGCCGCCCGGTCCTGTCCTCTGTGCTGGCGGCGCTGATCCTGTTCCTTGGTCTGGCCGCCATGGTCAACCTGCCGGT
Organism: Pseudotabrizicola sediminis; assembly: GCF_004745575.1. GTDB lineage: Bacteria > Pseudomonadota > Alphaproteobacteria > Rhodobacterales > Rhodobacteraceae > Pseudotabrizicola > Pseudotabrizicola sediminis. The sequence goes on from NZ_RPEM01000011.1 coordinate 11,206, forward strand.
GCGCCAGTACCCCGAGGTTGAGGAAAGCGTGATCACCATCACCACGGTCTATCCCGGTGCCGCCCCGGAACTGATCCAGGGCTTCGTCACCTCGCCCATCGCGGCGGCGGTTTCGACCACCGAAAATCTGGATTATGTGACCAGTGAATCCCGCCCCTCCGCCTCGGTGGTGACGGTGCAGATGCGCCTTGGGGCCGACCCCGATATCGCGCTGACCGAGGTGATGTCCAAGGTGCAGCAGGTGCGTGGTCAGCTGCCGCAGGACACCGAAGATCCGGTGATCGCCAAGGGCACCGGCCAGTCCTTCGCGCTGATGTATCTTGCGGCGCAAAACCCCAATATGACGCCGGAACAGCTGACCGAATACCTTGAACGGGTGGTGCGCCCGCGCGTGACCAATATCGCCGGCGTGGCGCAGATGGAGATTCTGGGGGCGCAGAAATTCGCCATGCGAATCTGGCTTGACCCGCTCTTGCTGTCGGCGCGCGGCGTCACCGCGTCCGAGGTGCTTGCGGCGATCCGGTCCTCGAACTTCCTGTCGGCCCCGGGCAAGACCGAGAATGAATATTTCAGCTATTCCCTGACGCTCGATTCCACCATCCAAAGCCCCGACGCTTTTGGCGCCTTGCCCTTGGGGCAGGGCGACAGCGGCGTGGTGCGCCTGCGCGATGTGGCGCGGATGGAACTTGCCTCCGGGGCCAATGATGCCATCGTGACCTTTGCGGGGGAGCCGGGCATCTTCATCGGCATCATCCCGGCACCGGGCGAAAACCAGCTGGATGTGGCAGGCAATGTCATCGACGCCCTGCCGGGTCTGGTAGAGACCTTGCCCGCCGGGATGACGGTCGATCTGGTCTACGACTCGACCGAAACAATTTCCGCCTCGATTTCCGAGGTGTTCATCACCATCGCCGAAGCCGTGCTGATTGTTGTGGTGGTGATCCTGCTGTTTCTTGGCTCGTTCCGGTCGGTTCTTATGCCCATCGTCACCATTCCGCTGTCCCTGATCGGGGTCTGTTCGGTGATGCTGATGCTGGGCTATTCGATCAACCTGCTGACCCTGCTGGCCATGGTGCTGGCCATTGGTCTGGTGGTCGATGACGCCATCGTGGTGGTGGAAAACATCCACCGCCATATTGATGACGGCATGACCCCGGCGGCGGCCTCTATCAAGGGGATGAAGGAAATCACCGGCCCGGTGGTCGCGATGACCATCACACTTGCCGCCGTGCTGGCCCCTCTTGCCTTTACCGGTGGTCTGACGGGCGCGCTCTTTGCCGAATTCGCGCTGACTCTGGCCGGATCGGTGATCATTTCCGGCATCGTCGCGCTGACCATCACCCCGGCCATGTCGGCGCGGCTGCTTAGCCACGGCGAACCGGGGCGGTTCCAGCGCATCGTGGACCGCACGCTTGGCGGGCTGGCCAACTGGTATGAACGCCGGGTGTCCTCGTCGCTCGATTACCGCCCGGTAACCATTCTGATGGTGGTCTCGCTTTTGGGGGCCACGGGGTTCATGTTCATGAACACCTCCTCCGAACTCGCGCCCGAAGAAGACAGTGGCGCGCTGTTCGCGATCATGAACGCCCCGCGCTATGCGACACTGGACTACACCGATGCCTTCACCACCGAGATCGGCAAACGCACGGGCAGCATCGAAGAGGTGCAGACCTCGTTTTCGGTGGCCGGGATGGGCGGGGCCGCCAATACCGGCTTCTATATCTGGGCGCTGAAGGACTGGTCCGAGCGTACGCGGGGGCAGGCCGAAATTCAGGCGCAGTTGCAGGGCATTCTGGATGCCGCGCCGGGCTTGCAAAGCTATGTCTTCGCGCCGCCCTCACTGCCCGGTTCGGGCGGTGGCCTGCCGATTTCCATGGTGATCCAGTCGATCTATGCGCCCGAGCGGGTGGTCGAGGTGGCCGAGGAAATCCGCACCCGGGCCATGCAGTCGGGCATGTTCATCGTGGTGCAGAACAGCCTGTCGTTCGACGCGCCGCAGGTCCGTGTCACCATCGACCGCGACCGCGCGGCCCAACTGGGCGTGGCGGTCAGCGACATCGGCTCGACCCTTGGCATTCTGGTCGGCGGTGGCGCGGTTGCGCAGTTTGACCGCGATTCCAACAGCTATGATGTGATCACCCAAGTGCCGCCCGAATGGCGCGACAATCCGGAGCGTTTGGGCGAATTTTTCGTGCGCTCGGGCAGTGGTGTCATGGTGCCCTTGTCATCGGTGGTCAGCATCCTGCCCACCGTGTCTGCCGCGTCGATTTCGCAGTTCAACCAGCTGAACTCGGCCACTTTGTCCGGCATGCCGATGATCGGCCTGTCCACCGGGGTTGCACTGGCAGAGCTGGAACGGATCGCGGATGAAGTCCTGCCGGATGGGTTCTTTGTCGAATACTCCGGCCAGTCGCGGCTGGAGAAATCCGAAGGCAACACGATCATCCTTGCCTTCGCGGCGGCGATTGTCGTGATCTATCTGGTGCTGGCAGCGCAATTCGAAAGCTTCCGCGACCCGCTGATCATCCTGATGTCGGTGCCGATGTGTATCTTCGGGGCCATTCTGCCGCTGTATCTGGGGGCAGGGACGCTGAACATCTACACCCAAGTCGGGCTGATCACCCTGATCGGCCTGATCACCAAACACGGCATCCTGATGGTGGAATTCGCCAACCAGCAGCGCGAAGAACACGGAATGCCGCAGCGTCAAGCCATCGTGGCCGCCGCCAAAACCCGTCTGCGGCCCATTCTGATGACCACGGCCGCCATGGCGCTGGCCGTGGTGCCGCTGATCATTGCCGAAGGCGCGGGGGCGGCGGCGCGGCAGGCCATGGGTCTGGTCATCTTCACCGGCCTGCTGATTGGCACCATCTTCACGTTGTTTGTGGTGCCGGCCTTCTACACGCTGATCTCGCTCAGCGATGCAAAATACCTGTTGCACAAGCGCAAGGTAGAACGGCAGTTCGGGTCGGACTCCGGCGCGGCCGCACAACCACATTGATCTGGCAGACCCGCAGGACCATGTCCTGCGCGGCGCGCAAAGTCACAAGGGCGGCATTCGAAAGGATGCCGCCCGAAATTATTGACAAATCACGAAGGTCGCAATGCCAAGTAGTTGATGTCAAAGGGTTCCATGATTTGCAACACAGTGGGTAACCCGTGTTTCATCCCGCTATCACTTGGCCCGCGTCGGGCGGTCAAACACCTTTTTGCCCATCAGGCTGCCGACCAGATCGACCATCAGCCGCGCTGTCATGCCCCGGTCATCGAGGAAGGGGTTCAACTCCACCAGATCTAGGCTGGTCACCAGCCCGGACTCGTGCAGCAGCTCCATCACCAGATGCGCCTCGCGGAACGTGGTGCCGCCCGGCACCGTGGTGCCGACCGCCGGGGCAATCGCGGGGTCCAGAAAGTCGACATCCAGACTGACATGCAGCATGCCCCCCGCCGCACGCACACCCTCCAGAAACAGCCGCAGCGGGGCGACGACCCCATGCTCATCCAGAACCCGCATGTCATGGATGGCAATGTCATGGTCCAGCAGCGCCGCATGTTCGGCGGGATCGACCGAACGGATGCCATAGAGACAGATCCGCTCTGCGGGAACCGGGGCTGGGAAGGGTGGAAACGCCTCAAACCCGGCACGCCCGGCAATATAGGCCACCGGGGTGCCATGCAGATTGCCGCTGGTCGTGGTCATCGCGGTGTGGAAGTCCGAATGCGCATCCAGCCACAGCAGAAACAGTGGCCGCCCGACACTGGTGGCATGCGCCGCTGCGCCGGAAACCGTGCCGAGCGCCAGCGAATGATCCCCGCCAAGGATGATCGGCATCGCCCCATCGTCCAGCGCGTCACTGACCTTTTGTGCGAGGATCTGCGTCCAGCCCAGCACCTCGGCCAGCGAATGCACCGCAGGGTTGGGGCAGGGCGGTGCCACGACCTGAGGGCAGCTCAGATCGCCCCAATCCTCCACCCCATGCCCCTGACCAGAGATTGCCTGCGCCAGACCCGCAACGCGGTAGGCCGCCGGACCCATCAGACACCCGGGCCGCTGTTGGCCCGCGTCGATCGGGGCACCGATAAGGATGGTTCTGGTCACTGCATTCTCCTGTTCTTTGGCCGGGGACGGCCCAGATGGCGGTTGGTTTGATCCGGTGTCCAGTGCAAAATGTACAGGCGGTCAACCAAAGCGGCGGGGTCCATACGCAAACGGACGACCCCGCCTGCTGCCAAAACCGGTGCACAACGGCGCGCCGCCACTCCTGATCTGCCTGAAAGCCTTGGCCTGTTCCCCTCACCGTTCGCGCCGTGGGCAGCCCGAAACCAGACCGCGCCGTGTCGACCAGGCACCACCCACCCGCCAGCCGCCCTGCCAGGGTTGCGCAGACACAACAAAGCAGAAGAATACATCCCAAAACGCGAAGGCCGCCCAGAAGGGCGGCCCGCTAACGTCTTGTAGCTATTCGATATTTTGGCTCCGGCGGTAGGGATCGAACCTACGACCAATTGATTAACAGTCAACTGCTCTACCGCTGAGCTACGCCGGAACACGTGGGCCGTATAGCAAGTGCTTTTGGGGGCGTAAAGGGGAATTGGGGAAAAATCTTCATCGGGTGTCAGTTGGGGTGAAGATTGTGTCGGGGCCGGGAAGGTCGGTGCAGGTCACCAGGTTTCTTTGTTCAAGATCAATAAGATGCGCCAGAACGTTTCTTTGGGCGGCAGGCAGCAATGCGGCGGGTGTCATGTGGTAGATGCGCCGGGTAAGCGTGGCGGGGCTTGCCGGGCCGGTCTGCAGCGCGGCCAGTACCTCGGCTTCGCGGGTGCTGCGATGGTCGGCAAGGGCCTGCAGGCGCGCCGACACGTCAAAGACCGGAGCACCATGGCCGGGCAGCATCAGACACCATCGCTCTTCCATCAGGCGGTGCAGCGATGCCATATAGGCCCCCATGTCGCCATCGGGTGGCGAGATCAGGCTGGAGGCCCAGCCCATGGCGTGATCGCCCGAAAACAGCACATCACCGTAACCTGCGCAGATGTGCCCGCCCATATGGCCTGGCGTGTGCAGGATGCGCAGGCTCTTGCCGGCGCAAGGCAGCACCTCGCCATCGGCCACAGCCCTGTCGGGGCGAAACGCGTGATCCACCCCTTCACCGCCGCTTGCCAGCCCGCTGGCCATCAGCCGCGCCATCACCGGACTGCGCCCGGACGCGGCATCGCCAAAGGCAAGCACCGGGGCACCTGTCAGGACGGCAAACAGCCGTGCGGCGGCGGAGTGGTCTTTGTGGGCATGGGTCACCAGAATGGCCGAGACGCGTTCCGAAGGGGCCAGAGCCGCCAGGATCGCGCCGATATGCGAGCGGTCTTCCGGGCCGGGGTCAACCACGATCACCTCCTTGTCGCGCCCCAGGATATAGGTGTTGGTGCCCGGCCCGGTCATCGGTGATGGGTTGGGGGCAAGAATGCGCCGGATATCGCTTGTGATCCAGTCCGCCACGCCTGCCTGCACCGTGTTGCCCGCTTTCATTTGCCCGTTTGCCCGGCTAGGCTAACGGCATGCGCCTCAGTCTCAAGCCCTTTTTGCCCCGCAGCCTGTTCGGTCGTGCCGCGCTGATTCTGGTGGTGCCGATTGTTACCGTGCAGCTGATCGTCTCGGTCGCCTTTATCCAGCGGCATTTCGAAGGCGTTACCCGGCAGCTGGTGCATGGCGTGGTGGTCGAACTGGCCCTGCTGCGCGACGCGGTCGACTCGGCCAGCAGCGCCGAAGCCGCCCGTGCGGCGGTGCTGCCCCTTGCCCGGACGGTCGAGATGACGGTTGATCTGCCCGCGAAGGATATTGCCGTGGCCGATCTGCGGGGCTGGGCCGATCTGACGGCGCGGCCGGTGATCACCGAACTGCGCAACCGGTTGCCGAACATCCTGTCGATTGATCTGGCCAGCCGGAAGGGCATCGTTCTGCTGGCCGAACAGACCCGTCATGGCCCCATGCTGGTGTCTTTGCCGCGGTCGCGGGTGTCGGCGTCGAACCCGCATCAGCTGCTGGTCATCATGATGCTGTCTTCGGTTCTGATGACCTTGATCGCCTATATGTTCCTGCGCAATCAGTTGCGGCCCATCAAGCGATTGGCCGAGGCCGCCGCGGCCTTTGGCAAGGGCGACGCGGTGCCTTACCGCCCGCGCGGCGCGCTGGAGGTGCGGGCGGCGGGGGCGGCGTTTCTGGACATGCGGGCGCGGATCGAGCGCGCCATCGAGACCCGCACCTTGATGCTGTCGGGCGTCAGCCATGACCTGCGCACGCCGATCACCCGGCTGCGGCTTGGGCTTTCGATGCTGCCCGAAGATGAGGACACGCTGGCGCTGCTGTCTGATGTGCGTGAGATGGAGCGGCTGGTCGATGCGTTTCTGGCCTTTGCCCGGGGCGACGCGATGGAAGAGCCGGTCGAGTGCGATCCGGCCGAGATTGTCCGCCAGATCGTAGACAATGTGGTGCGGTCGGGCCAGAGCCTGGAGGCCGAGTCGCGGCTGGATGGTCCGGTCCAGATGCGCATGCGCCCCCAGGCGGTGCAGCGGGCGGTGGAAAACCTGATCGGCAATGCGCTGCGCCACGGCGCTAAGGTCAAGCTGACACTGTCTGCCACCGACAGGGGGGTGCGCTTTGTGGTCGAAGACAACGGCCCCGGAATCCCGGAAACCCAGCGCGAGGCGGCAATGGCACCCTTTGCCCGGCTTGGGGCTGCGCGCGACCCCAACCACGGCGGTGGGGTCGGTCTGGGCCTGTCGATTGCGGCGGATGTGGCGCGCAGCCATGGGGGGCGGCTGATGCTGGGCCGGTCTGACGCCTTGGGCGGGCTGCGGGCGGAACTGTTTCTGGCCCGCTAGATGCTGACCGGCTCACCAAGCGGCGTGATGACAGGCCCACCAGCCGCGCGGGCATCCTCAACATCATGGGTCACCAGCACCGCCGGAAGACCTTCGGACCGGACCCGCGACAGCACAAAGCTGCGGATCTGCACGCGCAAGGACGCATCCAGCCGGGAAAACGGCTCATCCAGCAGCAGGGCGCAGGGTCTGGCCAGCAGCGTCCGCATCAGGGCCACGCGGGCACGTTGACCACCGGACAGGGTGGCCGGATCACGCGCCGCAAAGCCGGACAGGTCTGCCTGATCCAGCGCGTCATTGATCGCTGCACGGCGCGCGGCGCGACCCTTGACCGATGGCGGCAGCGCAAAAGCCAGATTGTCGCCCACCGACAGATGCGGGAACAGCACATCATCCTGAAACAGCAGGCCGACACCGCGCTTGTGCGGGGGCAGGGTGGTGATGTCGCGCCCCGCCAGCAGGATCTGCCCTTCCCACCGGAAGGCGGCGGAAAGCGTGCCCATCATGGCAGCCAGCGCCGTGGATTTGCCCGAACCGGAGGGGCCCATGATGGTCAGCACTTCGCCGGGGGCCACCTGTTGGGTCAGGCTGACCACCAGCTTGTCGCCCTGTGTGATGCGCAGGGCTTTCAGGTCCAGCGTGCCTGTCATGCCGCCACCGCCATGCCGCGCCGGTTGCGGAACAGGATCGCGGGCAGCAGCAGTGCAAGGGCAAAGCCAAGCGCGGGCAGCAGCATCTGCAACAGGGCATAGGTCCCGATCAGCCTGCGATTGCCGCCAGAGGACAAGGCAACAGCCTCGGTCGTCAGTGTCTCGACCCGCCCGCCGCCGATCAGCAGGGTGGGCAGGTATTGCCCGACCGACACCGCCATCCCCACCGCCGCCGCCGTCAGCACCGGGCGCAACAGCATTGGCAGACGCAGGCGCCAGAACACCCGGGCTGGCGTGGCCCCCAGCGACAGGCCAGCCACCGATATGCGCGTGTCCCAGGCCCGCCAGCTCGGGGCCAGCGATAAAAAGACATACGGCAGCACGAACACCAGATGGGCGGCGGCCACCGCCAGCCAATGCCCCTCGACCCCGCTGCGCAGGGCGGCGAATTGCAAGCCCGGCAGGAAGGCCACCTGCGGCACCAGAAGCGGCAGATAAAGCACCCAAAGCGCTCGCGCGTCGGGCGACAGGGCAAAGCGGTGCTCGGCCTCCAGACAGGCCAACACAAGCGCAAGTGACAGGGCGGTGGCCGTCACCGCGATGCCAAGCGTCAGCGCGCCGGTGCTGGCCAGATCGGGGGCGGCGCGCATCCATGTCCGCAGCGTCAGGGCTTCGGGCAGGGCATCGGGAAACTGCCAAAGCCCCGCCACCGACCACATGGTCAGCCCCGCCAGCCCCAGAATCAGCGCCCCCGCCGTCACCGTCCCGGCAAAGACCGCAAGGATGCGGGCGATGGCGTCCAGCGCATGGGCGCGCAGGCCAGCCCGCGCCAGCGACACGATCCCCCGGCGTGCCAGACGCTCCAGCAATCGCCACCCCACCAAAGCAAGCAGCACCAGCCCCAGTTGCAGCACCGCCCCGGCGGCGGCTGTGGCCTGAAAGCGCAGCGTGGGGTCGGCCATCCAGATCACAACTTGCGCCGACAGCGTGTTGGGGCGGGTAGGGCCAAGGATCATCGCCATCTCGACTGCGGTCATCGAATAGGCCAGAACTGCATAAACCGGCAGGCGCAACTGCCTGTAAAGGCTTGGCAATACAGAAATCACAAAGGCGGCGATCCGGCCTGCGCCCAGACTTTGCCCCACATTCATCCGGCGCGCGACATCGGTCTGCGGCAGGGCGGCGAGTGCCATCAGAAACAGAAACGGCACCTCCTTGGTCACCAGTCCAAGGGTCAGCGACAGACCATAGGGGTCATTCAGGATCAGCAGATCCGGGGGTTGCGTCCATCCGGTCGCCCAAGGCGACAGCAGCCGGACAATCCAGCCCGATGGCGCGATCAGAAAGGCCAGCCCAAGTGCTGCCGCCGCATGTGGCACCGATAGCAAGGGGGCCAGCAGATGCTGGATCAGCGTGAAAATCCGCGTGCCCCACAGGCTGGCCACCAGCACCAGCGTGATCGCCAGCGACAGGCCGGTCGCGGCGACCCCGGTGGTCAGCGACAGCCAGACAGCAGGGCGCAGGCCGGGCCAGTCAAGAAGATCTCGCAAGCCATTGGCATCATTATTGAAAGCCGGAATGACTGTTCCCAGCAGACCTGCCGTCACCGGCAGGATCAGCAAGGCCACAGTAACGCGGGGGGCCCACCGCAGCGGGCCGCCCGTGATCATTGAGCAACGCCATAGCGTTGCATCCAGTCCTGCCCGATCCGCACCATCCAGCTGCCATGCGGCTCCAGCAACGCGGGGCCCAGATCGGCTGGCGCCATTGTGGCTACACCCAGTTCCAGCGCATCAAACCGCGCGCGATCTGAGTCTGAAAGTGAAGAAAGGTCCAGAACGGTCTGGAATCCAAGAACATTCGGGTCTTGCGCGCGGGCCTGAATTTCGGGGTCCAGCAACAGGTTGGCGATCACCTGCGCGCCTGCCTGATGCGACGCGTTGAACGGGATGGCGACGAAAGACGCATTGCCGATGGTGCCGCTGTCAAAGGTGAAGGTGCGCACCGTGTCGGCCAGATTTCCCGCCGCGATTTCGGCACTGGCGCGGCCGGGGTTCAGGGCAAAGCCGATGTCCACCTCGGCATCGGCAAGCAATTGCCCCAGCGCCGGTTCGTTCTGCGGATAGGCCGCCCCCGACCGCCACAGCGCTGGGGTCACGGCATCGAGCCATGCCCACATCGGGGCCACGGTCGCCTCATAGGTCGCGTCATTCAGCGGCTGCTGCATCACCATTGGGTCGGCCAGCGTGCCATAGGCCACCTGCTTCAGAAACGTCGTGCCCAGGTAATCGGGCGGCTGCGGATAGGTGAAGCGGCCCGGGTTGGCGATGATCCAGTCCTTCAACGCATCAAGGCTGCGCGGCGGGTCGGGCAGGCGGGTGGTGTCATATTCAAACACCAGCTGCGCCATGGCCCAAGGGGATTCGTACCCTTCGGTCGGCAGTGTGAAATCGATGGCCACGGCAGGCTTGCCTGCCACATCCACCAGTGGCCAGTTCGGCAAATTTTCAGCAAAAGGGCCGAACAACAGGCCCTGATCCTTCATGGCGGCAAAATTTTCGCCGTTGATCCAGATCAGGTCTACCGCGCCCCCGGTCACGGTGCCCGCATTGCGTTCGCCCAGCACCCGCGCGACCGCATCGGCGGTGGAGGCCAGTTTGACATGCGCAACCGACACGCCATGCCGGGCCTGCGCCTGTTCGCCGACGAAGGCGATGAAATCATTGATCTTCGGATCCCCGCCCCAGGCATGCCAATAGACCGTCTGGCCGCGCGCCTGTGCCACGATGCTGTCCCAGTCTGCCTGGGATTGTGCCTGCGCCGGCAGGGCCAGCAGGGCGGCGGCGGTGATCAGGAAATGGCGTCTGTGCATGGAAAACCCCCTTTGAAAGGGCCTTTTACGGCCCGGTCTGCTTGTCGCAGGATACGTCTTCGGGATAGTCAGGGCAGGGCCGCGCATGCAAGGGAAAATCTTTACAGACAAGTGTTCGTGACGCCCCGACACAGTTGCGCTACCCCCTGTAACGATCCCCTGCTTTCAACCGAAAGCAGGGGGAAGCCCTGCGAAGACGGAGTGCACAACGATGCTTGACGGAGCCATGCGGCGGCTGATCGACCCACCGCTGAACCACGCCGGCCGCTGGCTTGCGGCACGCGGGGCCACGGCGGACGTGGTGACGCTGCTGGGCCTTGGATTCGGGTTGGTTGCGGCAGTGATGCTGGCGCTGGGGCTGCCGGGCTGGCTGGCGCTGGTGCCCTTGCTGACGGGGCGGCTGCTGGATGGGCTGGACGGCGCGGTGGCGCGGGCCACCTTCAAGACCGACTTTGGCGGCTATTTCGACATCTTTTGTGATTTCGTCTTCTATGCAGCGATTCCGCTGGCCTTTGTCATCCGCGATCCTGCGGCCAATGCCGTGGCTGGCGCATTTCTTCTGGCGGCATTTTATACAAATGCCGCCAGTTTTCTGGGTTATGCCATCATCGCGGCCAAACGCCGCATGACCACGACGCAGCAGGGGGAAAAGTCGCTGTATTACGCGGTCGGCCTGCTGGAAGGGACCGAGACGATTGCGTTTTTTGCGCTGATCTGCGTGATGCCGTCGCTGTTTGCGCCGGCCGCGCTGATCTTTGGGGGGCTATGTCTGATGACCGCCCTGGCCCGGGTTGTACTGGCGCGCCGTGCCTTTTTCGATGCACCCTCAGGGCGCGATTAAACCAGGTGGCGCGCGGCCTGATGAAAGCGGGAAAACCCATGCGTCGCATGCGGCCAAAGGGCGGCATCATAGGGCCGCATCGCCCGGATCAGGCGGATGTTCTCGGCCGCCAGCCGCTTGTCGAGCGAGGCCAGCAGCCCTGCCACCGGCCCGACCGGGGCAAAGGGTGTTACCACCTGCGCGGCCCCGGTCTGGCGCGCCCAGGCCACCAGCGCATCGACCGCGCCCGGCCCTTGCACCGGGCCGTGCAGGCTTGACAGATCCGGCCCCAGACGGCGGCTGCAATCTTCCACCGCGCCGCGCAGGAAGGCCTTGATCAGGGGCGAGACGGGGCGGGGTGAGCGCGCATCGGGGGCCACCAAAAAGGCGGTGGACTGCGGGCGCAGGCCCGCGTTCAGCAACCAGTCGGGGGACAGGTCGTCTTCGTGCAGCAACAAAGCGGTCGGCAATTGCCGGTCCCACGCCCCGCCTTGCGGGCAGGGGCCGGGGACCGGGTTAGACGGGCCTGCGACGACAAAGGATTGCGTCGCAAGCCCTTTGGGCCAGTGTGCCCCGTCGCTCAGCGAGGTGATCACCTCGGATTTGGCAAGATAGGCTTTCCCGGGGGTGTGCAGGCCCGCAACCCAGCGCCAGGACAGGGTGTTCGAGGCCGGGTCGCCATCCAGCAAATTGCGCAGGAAAAAATCGGCCCCCAACTCCCACGGCAGATGCAGCGTGAAGATCCAGATCGAGGCAAAACACATCCGCTGGTGATTGTGCATGTAGCCTGTTGTGGTCAGGGCGCGGGCCCAGTCATCAAAGCCCTCAATCCCGGTGCGCCCTTCGCAGGCGGCTTCATAGGTATGGGCAAGATCGCGGTCCCGGTCCAACCTTGCCAGACCTGCGTAAACCCCGGCCTGCGTTTCGCGCCAGACCTGGGGCCGCATTTCCAGCCAGCCTTTCCAATAGGCGCGCCACAGGACCTCGGCCACAAAAACATCGGCGCGATTGCCATGCAGGGCGCGGGCCCGATCAATCACCTCGGACTCGGACAGCACCCGGTGCCGCAGATAGGGCGACAGGCGCGAGACGTGATCATGCTCTGGCTGGTGCAGGTTTCGCAGCTTTGCATAATCCTCGCCCGCAACGGGCAGGAATTGCGCAAGGCGGTCAAGGGCACTGGTACGCGTCGCAACTGTGGGGAAAGCGGTCATCATCATTGTTCGCGAGATGTAGCCCCCACACAGGCGTGATCAAGCCCGCCGGCCCCAGCCGGCAAAGCCGGTGGAACCGAGGAAAACGCCACCTGCCCTTGCAGCCCCCGCATCGCACTACTAAGACTCTGTCAACCACCGCCCGATATTCACCGTTCAGACATCCAAGAGGCAGGCCCCCCATGCGCGATCCCGTTGACTACTTCACGAATAACCTTGTCCCCATGGTTGTCGAACAGACCAGCCGGGGGGAACGAGCCTATGACATCTTTTCGCGCCTGCTGAAGGAGCGGATCATTTTCGTGAACGGGCCGGTCCATGATGGCATGTCCACCCTGATTGTGGCGCAGCTGCTGCACCTTGAGGCGGAGAATCCTTCCAAGGAAATCTCGATGTACATCAACTCGCCCGGCGGGTCGGTGGTGGCGGGGATGAGCATCTACGACACGATGCAATATATCCGGCCCAAGGTCTCGACCCTGGTTTGCGGGCTGGCCGCGTCGATGGGATCGGTGATTGCGGTGGGCGGGGCCAAGGGGCAGCGCTTCTCGCTGCCGAATGCGGAATTCCTGGTGCACCAGCCTTCGGGCGGCATGCAGGGCACCGCGGCGGATATCATGATTTCCGCCCGCCACATCGAACAGACCCGCGAACGCATGTACCAGCTGTACATGCGCCACACCGGCCAGGACTACGATACGGTCCGCGCCGCGATGGAGCGCGACAAGTGGATGACCCCGGAAGAAGCCAAGGAATGGGGCCATGTCGACGAGATCGTGGCCAACCGCGAAAAGCTGGATGACACGGCGAAGTGACGCTTTGCCTCCCGGGCGTTCGGTCCGGGGGGCAATTTGACATTGTGGAGGGTCCGGGCTTGGCCTAGACTTATCCAGACAAGGCTTGAGGAAACCCATGGCGAACAATTCCGGCGACAGCAAGAACACGCTTTACTGTTCCTTCTGCGGCAAAAGCCAGCACGAGGTGCGAAAGCTGATTGCCGGGCCCACTGTGTTCATCTGCGATGAATGCGTGGAACTGTGCATGGACATCATCCGCGAAGAGACCAAGGCCACCGGCCTGAAGGCAACCGATGGGGTGCCTGCACCGCGCGACATCTGCAAGGTGCTGGATGACTATGTGATCGGCCAGATCCATGCCAAGCGGGTGCTCTCGGTTGCGGTGCACAACCATTACAAGCGGCTGAACCATTCGTCGAAATCCGATATCGAACTGTCGAAATCCAACATCCTGCTGATCGGCCCCACCGGCTGCGGCAAAACCCTGCTGGCACAAACGCTGGCGCGTATTCTGGATGTGCCCTTCACCATGGCCGATGCCACCACGCTGACCGAGGCGGGTTACGTGGGTGAGGATGTCGAAAACATCATCCTCAAACTTCTGCAAGCCTCGGAATACAACGTCGAACGCGCGCAGCGCGGCATCGTCTACATCGACGAGGTCGACAAGATCACCCGCAAATCCGACAACCCGTCGATCACCCGCGATGTCAGCGGCGAAGGCGTGCAACAAGCGCTGTTGAAGATCATGGAGGGCACCGTGGCATCGGTGCCGCCGCAAGGGGGCCGCAAGCATCCGCAGCAGGAATTCCTGCAGGTGGACACGACCAACATCCTGTTCATCTGTGGTGGGGCGTTTGCGGGCCTGGAAAAGATCATCGCGCAGCGCGGCAAGGGGTCGGGCATCGGCTTTGGGGCTGATGTGAAAGACCCTGATGGCCGCGGTGTGGGCGAGCTGTTCAAAGAGCTGGAGCCGGAAGACCTGCTCAAATTCGGCCTGATCCCGGAATTTGTCGGCCGACTGCCGGTGCTGGCCACCCTGACCGATCTGGATGAGCCGGCGCTGGTCACCATCCTGACCGAGCCGAAGAATGCGCTGGTCAAGCAGTATCAGCGCCTGTTCGACATCGAAGGCGTCAAGCTGACCTTCACGCCCGATGCGCTGGTCGCCATTGCCAAACGGGCCATCAAGCGCAAGACCGGCGCGCGCGGCTTGCGGTCGATCATGGAAGATATCCTGCTGGATACCATGTTCGAACTGCCGGGAATGGAAGGCGTTCAGGAAGTCGTCGTCAAGGAAGAGGCGGTGAACGCGGGGGCCAAGCCGATGCTGGTTTATACCGAGGTGCCGAAGAAGAAAGAAACGGCAAACGCCGGGTAAGGGTTTGCTGGCCTGATCGGGCCGCTAAAGGCGCGGGGTTGTCCCCGCGCTTTTAATTTTCGCAAAAAATTTGTCTGATGACCGGATATATTTTTCTGCGCAAAATCGCGCATACCCCCGCCAACCGCGCCCGTCGATCGATTGCAGACCCTAGACCTTGCCCGCCATTTCGGCCATATCAGGGCCAAGCAACCGGAGGCTCCCGATGTATTTCCTCAAGCGCCTGCTCACATGGTGGAACAGCCAGACCATCGGCACCCAGATCTTTACCGCCCGCAAGGGCATAAAGGTGGGCGAGGATGATCAGGGAAATCTCTACTACCAAACCGCCGACGCAAAAAAACGCTGGGTGATCTACAATGGCGAGATGGAGGCAACCCGCGTCTCGCCCGACTGGCATGGCTGGCTGCATTTCACCTGGGATCAGCCGCCGACCAAGGCACCATTGACCCATAAGGTCTGGGAAAAGCCGCATCAGGAAAACCTGACCGGGACCATGGGGGCCTATGCGCCTGCCGGGTCGCTGCGTCGCACGGCCCCGGTGGCCCGCACCGATTACGAAGCGTGGCAACCGGAATAATGGCGTCGGAACGGGCTGAAATCCTGACCGGCGCTGCGGTGCTGGCGGTGGCAGTTGGCTTTCTGGCCTATGCCGCCAACTCTGCCGGTCTGATGGCACGCGGGGGGGAGACCTATCCGCTGACCGCCAGCTTCCGTGCAATGGACGGCATCAGCGTGGGGTCTGACGTGCGGCTGGCGGGGATCAAGGTGGGCACGATCAGTGACCTGCGCCTGAACCCGCAGACCTTTTTCGCCGATGCCACCATCCGGCTGCGCAGCGATATTCTGCTGCCTGATGATTCTGCGATCCTGATTTCGTCGGAAGGTCTGCTGGGCGGCAATTTTGTCGAGATCCTGCCCGGTGGGTCATTGGACAACTATGCTGCCGGAGATGAAATCGAAGACACCCAAGGGGCTGTCAGCCTGATCACATTGCTGATGAAGTTCGTCGGCGGCGGGTCTGATGCGGCCGGGGCGGCGGAATGATCCGGGTTCTGGCTCTGACCTTGGCCGTGCTTTGCCCGCTGCAGGCTGCGGCGCAAGAGATGCAAGCGGCCCCCGGCGGCACTCTGCGGCTGTTGGACAAGGTGACTGGCCGGGTGGCGGATCTGGCCCTGTCGCGTGGGCAGTCGGTCGGTCAGGGCCGTGTCACCGTTCAGCTGGATGAATGCCGCTATCCCCGCGACAACCCTGCCGCCGATGCGCAGGCGCATCTGACGGTGGTGGATACGGCGGCTGGAACGACCGTGTTTTCCGGCTGGATGCTTGCCTCCAGCCCGGCGCTGTCGGCGATGGATCATCACCGCTATGATATCTGGGTCTTGTCCTGCGATTCCGGCTTTGTGGCCCCCGATGTGACCGCACCCGAGGAAGACCCCGACGCGCCGCTGGAAGAGATCAACGAAGGATAGGGCGCATAGCCGGGCGGGTCGAAGGTGGCCGTCCGGCCAAGGGCATGTTGCAGCCGGGCGTGATAGGCCGCGCGCGAAATTTCCTGAGCGCCAAGGCTTGCCAGATGCGTCGTCAGGAATTGCGTGTCAAACAGGGTGAATCCCCCCGCCCGCAACCGGTGCACCAGCCAGGCCAGGGCGATCTTTGACGCGTTGGTTCGGCGGGAAAACATGGATTCGCCAAAAAACGCCGCCCCCAGCACCACGCCGTAGACCCCGCCGATAAGGGTCTCACCGTCCCGCACTTCCAGGCTATGGGCATGGCCCTGGCTGTGCAGGGTCAGATACAGCGCGGTTAATCTGTCATTGATCCAGGTTTCCGGCCGGTCGGCGCAAGCGGCCAGCACGCCCGCAAAATCGGTGTCGACCGTCACGCTGTATCCGCCGCGCAGGATGGCGCGGTGCAGGCTGCGCGAGATGTGGAAGCCATCAAGCGGAAACACCCCCCGCCTGCGGGGATCAACCCAGTGGATCGTTGGGTCTGTAACCGATTCTGCCATGGGGAAGATTCCCATGGCATAGGCGCGCAATAGCAGATCGGGGGTGATATCGGTCTGATCCGCCATCAGGGTCGGACCTCGCAAGGCGGAAAAGGGGGCCAATGGCCCCCTTTGTGCTTTACTGCCCGAACTGTGACGCGAGCCATTTTTCCAGCCAGTGAATGTTATACTCGCCGCTCTGGATATCCGGCTCGTTCAAGAGCGCCTCGAACAGCGGGGTGCTGGTGTCGACGCCGTCGATGATCAGCTCACCCAAAGCGCGGCGCAGACGGGCCAAGGCCTCGGGCCGGTCGCGGCCATGCACGATCAGCTTGCCGATCAGGCTGTCGTAATAGGGCGGGATCGAATAGCCGGAATAGAGCGCCGAATCCATCCGCACGCCAAAGCCGCCCGGCGCATGGAACATCTTGACCTTGCCAGGGCAGGGTGAAAAATTCGGCAGCTTTTCGGCGTTGATCCGCACCTCGATGGCGTGGCCGTTGATCTCCAGCTCATCTTGCGTGAACGACATTGGCAGGCCCGATGCCACGCGGATCTGTTCGCGCACCAGATCCACCCCGAAGATATATTCAGTGACCGGGTGTTCGACCTGCAGGCGGGTGTTCATCTCGATGAAATAGAACTTGCCGTCTTCATACAGAAACTCGACCGTGCCCGCACCGATGTAGTTGATCTTGGCGCAGGCATCGGCGCAGATCTTGCCAATCTCGGCCCGCATTTTGGGGGTGATCGACGGGCCGGGGGCCTCTTCGAACACCTTCTGGTGGCGGCGCTGCAAGGAGCAGTCGCGCTCGCCCAGATGCACGGCATTGCCCTTGCCGTCGCCGAACACCTGAATCTCGATATGGCGCGGTTTTTGCAGGTATTTCTCGATATAGACTTCGTCATTGCCAAAGGCGTTCTTTGCCTCGGATCGGGCGGTGCGGAAAGCGACTTCCAGCTCGGCGGCGTTTTTTGCCACCTTCATGCCGCGCCCGCCACCGCCTGCGGTGGCCTTGATGATCACCGGAAAGCCGATCTTTTCGGCCACGCCGATCGCGGTTTCAAAATCGGGCACACCGCCATCGGACCCCGGCACGACCGGAATGCCCAGATCCATTGCGGTGACCTTGGCGGTGATCTTGTCCCCCATGATCCGGATATGCTCGGCATTGGGGCCGATGAAGGTCAGGCCGTGGTCTTGCAACGCCTGCGCAAAGCTCGCGTTTTCCGACAGGAAGCCATAGCCCGGATGCACGGCTTGCGCGCCGGTGATCTCGCAGGCCGAAATGATCGCGGCCTTGTTCAGATAGCTTTCCGAACTGGGCGCGGGGCCAATGCAGATCGATTCGTCGGCCATGCGCACATGCATGGCATCGGCGTCGGCGGTGGAATGGACGGCGACCGATTTGATCCCCATTTCACGGCAGGCGCGGATCACGCGCAGGGCGATTTCCCCCCGGTTGGCGATCAGGATTTTTTCAAACATCGGCGTCACTCGATGATCAACAGAGGTGCGCCGAATTCAACGGGCGTGCCATCCTCGACCAGAATGCGCTTGATCACACCGGCGCGTGGGGCAGGGATGTGGTTCATGGTTTTCATCGCTTCGATGATCAGCACGGTCTGACCCTCGGCCACGGTGGCCCCGATGGTGATGAAGGGGGTCGCACCGGGTTCGGCGGCCAGATAGCAGGTGCCGACCATGGGAGAGGTGACAGCTCCCGGGTGCTGGGCCGGGTCTTCCAGCGCCGCTGGTGCGGCTGCTGATGCGGCGGCGGCAGGGGCTGCGGCATAGACCGGGGCCGGGCCGACCATCTGCGTGGTCACGATATTGGCCTGCTTGACCACCCGCACCTCAAGGCTGTCATCCTCGCCATATTCGCGCTTCACGCTCAGCTCGGTCAGCTCGTTCTTGTTCAGAAGTTCTGCAAGGGCCGAGATAAAGGCCACATCTGCGTCGGGGGAATGTTTGCTCATACCGTCCTCTGGTTGGCTTTTGTGCCAGTTGGTGACCGATCTGTCCGGGCACAAAGGCCGGGCGTCGGGGCTGATTGCTTATAGCCCGCGTTTTCGGGCGAGAAAAGCACCCATTCGGCTGCGCAATTTTTGGGCAGTTCTGCTCGGCGGCACCGGAATTTTGCTGCGCGCTAAAATTTACCGTTTGATAAAAAAACGGACCTGTGCCAATTTTTTTCTAAAGAACAACCAAAAAGGGAGACGACTGCCCATGACCAACAGCCCGCTGACGCCCGGCATTGTGCCCAGCCGTCTGCCAGCCGACCGGATCGCCCGGCACTTTGCCGATCACACGCCGCCGCTTGACGGGCATGAGGCGCTGGTGGCCGCTGACCGCTGCTATTTCTGTCATGATGCGCCCTGTGTCACCGCGTGTCCGACCAGCATCGACATTCCGCTGTTCATCCGCCAGATCGCCACAGGGACTGCCGAGTCTGCGGCAACCACGATCTGGACGCAGAACATCCTTGGCGGCATGTGTGCCCGCGTCTGCCCCACGGAAACCCTGTGCGAAGAGGTCTGCGTGCGTGAGGTGGCCGAAGGCAAGCCGGTGGAAATCGGGCGGTTGCAACGTTTTGCCACCGACACGGCGATGGCGCGTGGGCTGCACCCGTTTGTGCGGGCGGCCAGCACCGGCAAGTCGGTCGCTGTTGTGGGGGCGGGGCCTGCGGGGTTGGCCTGTGCGCACCGACTTGCGATGCACGGGCATGAGGTGGTGGTGTATGAGCGCCGCGCCAAGGCGGGCGGGCTGAACGAATACGGAATCGCCAGCTATAAATCGACCGGGGACTTTGCGCGAAGGGAGGTGGACTGGCTGCTGCAGATCGGCGGCATCACGGTGAAAACCGGGGTAGAGCTGGGCCGCGATGTCACGCTTGACGGCTTGCTTGCAAGCCATGACGCAGTGTTCCTTGGCATTGGCCTCGGTGGCGTCAATTCCCTGCGCGCGCCCGGCGAGGACAAGGCCGGCGTGGCCGATGCGGTCGATTTCATTGCCGAGCTGCGTCAGACCGCTGACCTGACCACGCTGCCGGTGGGCCGCGATGTCGTGGTGATCGGCGGCGGCATGACGGCGGTGGACGCCGCCGTCCAGTCAAAACTGCTGGGGGCGGAAAACGTGACAATCGTCTACCGGCGCGGACAGGAAAAGATGTCTGCCAGTGGCTACGAGCAGGACCATGCCACAAGCGCCGGTGTGCGGATCATCTGCAACGCGGCCCCCGTTGCCGTGCACGGCAATGGCGCGGTGCGCGAGGTGGAGTTCGGCTATATGGCCGACACGCCCGCAGGATTGCAGCCGACCGGCGAGACCTTCCGCCTGAAGGCCGATCAGGTGTTCAAGGCCATCGGCCAGACCCTGACCGGCGCGCCCGAAGGGGCTACGCTGGAGGGCGGCAAGATTGCAGCCCTTCCCGCGCGGGTCTGGGCCGGGGGGGATTGCACCGGCGGCGGCGAAGACCTGACGGTGACGGCGGTGGCGCAGGGGCGCGATGCGGCGGAAGACATTCACAACGTCCTGATGGGGGTGGCGGGGTGAACCCCGCCCTACGGAGAATTTGACATGGCAAACCTGACAACCGACTTCATCGGCATCAAATCCCCCAACCCTTTCTGGCTGGCCTCGGCCCCGCCGACGGACAAGGAATACAACGTCCGCCGCGCGTTTGAAGCGGGCTGGGGCGGGGTGGTGTGGAAAACCCTCGGCTCTGAAGGGCCGCCGGTGGTGAACGTCAACGGCCCGCGCTATGGCGCGATCTGGGGCGCGGACCGCCGACTTTTGGGGCTGAACAACATCGAACTGATCACCGACCGGCCGCTGGAGGTGAACCTGCGCGAGATCAAATCGGTCAAGCGTGATTACAAGGACCGGGCGATGATCGTGTCGCTGATGGTGCCTTGCGATGAGGAGTCGTGGAAAGCCATCCTCGCCCATGTCGAGGAGACCGAAGCCGACGGGGTAGAGCTGAACTTCGGCTGCCCGCATGGCATGGCCGAACGCGGCATGGGCTCTGCCGTGGGGCAGGTGCCGGAATATATCGAGATGGTGACCCGCTGGGTGAAACAGCACAGCCGCATGCCCTGTATCGTCAAGCTGACGCCCAACATTTCCGACATCCGCAAACCGGCAGAAGCGGCAAAGCGCGGCGGTGCGGATGCGGTGTCCTTGATCAACACCATCAACTCGATCACGTCCGTTAACCTCGACAGCTTCAGCCCCGAACCGATGATCGACGGCAAAGGCACCCATGGCGGCTATTGCGGCCCGGCGGTCAAACCCATCGCGCTGAACATGGTGGCCGAGATTGCGCGATCGCGCGAAACCCATGGCTTGCCGATTTCTGGCATCGGTGGGGTGACAACATGGCGCGATGCGGCAGAGTTCATGGCGCTGGGGGCGGGCAATGTGCAGGTCTGCACGGCGGCCATGACCTATGGTTTCAAGATCGTGCAGGAGATGATTTCCGGCCTGTCGCAGTATCTGGATGACAAGGGCATGACTTCGACCGCCGATCTGGTGGGGCGTGCCGTGCCCAATGTGACCGACTGGCAGTACCTGAACCTGAATTACGTCACCAAGGCACAGATTGATCAGGATGCGTGCATCAAATGCGGGCGCTGCTATGCGGCCTGCGAAGACACCAGCCATCAGGCCATCGCGATGCTGCCCGGTCGGATGTTCGAGGTGATGGATGACGAATGCGTCGCCTGCAACCTGTGCGTCAACGTCTGCCCGGTCGAGAATTGCATCACCATGGTGGAAATGCCCAAAGGTGCGGTCGACCCGCGCACGGGAGATGCGGTGGGCGATTATGCCAACTGGACCACGCATCCGAACAACCCGAGCGTGCAGGCGGCCGAGTAGGGCGGGGTTCACCCCGCCGCCCCTAATTTCTCACCGCGCGCCGGGGCTTTGAAGCCTGCGGCGCGCGGCCTCGGCCAGCCGTTTGTGCGTGGTGCCGGTGCGGTTGCGCAGGTGCATCGCGGCAAAGACCGGTTGGCGGATCACTGGTGCATCGCTGACCATGTGGAACCCGCCCGCCGCCACCAGACCCTGCGCGTGGCTTTCCATCACATACCCCGCACCGCCAAGGCTGGCCAGCAGCAGCGCCACGGCGCTGCTTTGCCCCACCGACAGGGGCGCGGCATGGAGGGCTGGCAGAAGCTGGCGATGCGCCGCCTCGAACGCGGGCGAGAAGTTGGCGCAGATGTAGCGGTCCGGGGTCAGGTCGGACAGGCTGGCAGGGCACGACGAAATCAGCCGGTAGGGGATGTCAGGCAGCGACTGGAAAAACAGGTCCGGCTGCGGCTTTGGCGTGAACAGGATGGCGAAGTCCAGCGCCCCGGTGACCAGATCGGCGCACATCTGGGTGGAGTAATCCGGCTCGACATACAGCGCCGCCTGCGGCAGCAGCGCGCGGTAGGCGGCGATCAGCGCGCCCAGATGCTCGGCCACCAGATCATTCTGGATGCCGATACGCAATGTCAGCGCCGCCGTGCCAGAGTCGGCCACCGCGCGGCGCGCCATCATCCATTCCTGCCGCAAAAGCCGCGCATGCGGTTCGAACTTCAACCCTTCGGTGGTAAGCTGCGTGCCCGCGCGCGACCGGGTGAACAGCCGCGCGCCAAGCGCCTGTTCAAGGGCGATCACCCGACCCGAAATGGTGGATTGCGTCAGGCCCAGACGTTCCGCGCTGCGGTTGAAGCTGCGGGTCTCGATCAGGTCGAGGAAGGTGTCGATCAGCTCGATCTGCATGGGATGATCCTGTGGCAAACCCCCGGGGCTCTGCCCTGGACCCCGAAGTACTTGGGTCAAGATGAAGCTGATCGGAATTTCCGATCAATAGCGGGCATGAGGGTGAATTGAAAGACTTTGTCTCTGCGCGGATAGTAGCGACAGTTGGCAGGGGAGAGTGGCATGGCAGGCTTGCCGGGCAGCGCGCGTGTGGTGATCATCGGGGGCGGCGCTGTGGGGGCGTCGTGCCTGTATCATCTGGCTTTGGCCGGGTGGCGCGACTGCGTGCTGCTGGAAAAGAACGAGCTGACGGCGGGCAGCACCTGGCATGCGGCGGGCAATGTGCCGACGTTTTCCGCCAGCTGGTCGATCATGAACATGCAGCGCTATTCGGCGGGGCTGTATCGGGGGCTTGGCGAGGCGGTCGGCTATCCGATGAACTACAATGTGACCGGATCGGTGCGGCTGGGGCACAGCGCGGAGCGGTTGCTTGAATTCCGGCGCGTGGCGGGGATGGGGCGGGCCCAAGGGATGGATCTGGACATCCTTGCGCCAGAGGAGATCCGCACGCGCTATCCGTTTGTGGAAACGCATGATCTGACCGGCGCGCTGTATGACCCCTATGACGGCGATATTGACCCGGCACAGCTGACCCAGGCGCTTGCCAAGGGCGCGCGCGATCTGGGCGCGCATGTGGAGCGGTTCTGCCCGGTGACGGGGGCCGCTTGGACCGGCAGCGAATGGGTGCTGACGACCCCTAAAGGCGAGATCCGGGCCGAATATGTGGTGAATGCGGGCGGCTATTACGCGGCCGAGGTCGGCCGGATGTTCGGCCGCCGGGTGCCGATGATGGTGATGAGCCACCAGTACATGCTGTTCGACGCCATCCCCGAACTGGAAGCCTGGACGAAAGAGGCCGGCCACAAGCTGCCGCTGCTGCGCGATGTCGACAGCAGTTACTACCTGCGACAGGAAAAGATGGGCTTCAACCTCGGCCCCTATGAAAACCCCTGTCGCGCGCATTGGGCCACGCCGGATGACCCGATGCCGGACGATTTCAGCTTTCAGCTGTTCCCCGACGATCTGGAGCGGCTGGAGTTCCAGATCACCGACGCGATGGCGCGGGTGCCGCTGCTGGCGCAGGCGAACCTGCAAAAGGTGATCAACGGGCCGATCCCCTATACCCCCGATGGCAACCCGCTGATCGGGCCGATGCCGGGGGTGCCCAATGCGTTCGAGGCTTGCGTGTTCACTTTCGGCATCTGTCAGGCCGGCGGGGCTGGCAAGGTGCTGGCGGAATGGGTGACCGAGGGTGCGACCGAATGGGATATGTGGTCGTGTGATCCGCGCCGCTTTACCGGGTTCGAGGATCACTATTATTGCGTCGCCAAGGGGATGGAGGTGTACGGCCACGAATATGCCATGCATTTCCCGCATCATGTCTGGCCTGCGGGGCGGATGAAGAAGCAAAGCGCGGTGCATGACCGGGTGGCAGGTTTGGGGGCGCAGTTCGGGCCCTACAATGGCTGGGAGCGGGCGCTTTGGTATGCCGCTGCCGGGGATGACACTTCGGAAGACGCACAGCGGACATGGGCGCGCAAGGGGCCGTGGTTCCGCGCGGTTCAGGCAGAGTGTCAGGCGGTGCGGGACGCCTGCGGCATACTCGACCTGCCGGGGTTCTCGCGCTTTGTGGTGACTGGGGCGGGGGTGGCGGACTGGCTGGCCCTGCAGATCACCGGGCGGGTGCCCGGCGTGGGGCGGCTTGGGCTGGCCTATTTCGCTGATGACAAGGGCCGGATCGTGACCGAGATGTCAGTGGCGCGATTGGCTGAGGACAAGGTGCTGCTGATCACCGCCGCCACCGCGCAGGCGCATGACAAGGACTGGCTTTTGCGGCATCTGGCCCCGGGGCTGGTGCTGGAAGACCAGACCGACGACTGGTCTACCCATATCCTGACCGGCCCGAAATCGCGCGACGTCTTGGCAGCGGTCACGGATGCGGACCTGGCGCGGCCATGGCTGACCTGGCAACAGGCGCGGATTGCCGGGGCCGAGGTCATCCTGATGCGGGTCAGCTTCGCGGGGGAACTGGGCTGGGAAATCCATTCGCGCGTGGCGGACACGCCCGGCGTCTGGGATGCGGTCTGGGAGGCTGGGCTGGCGCATGGGATGGTGCCCTTTGGCATGTTCGCGCTGAACTCCCTGCGGATCGAAAAGGGGTATCGCGCGTGGAAGGGCGACCTTTCTACCGACTACACCGTGTTGCAGGGTGGGTTGGACCGGTTCGTGGACTGGACCAAACCTGACTTTCGCGGGCAGGCGGCACTGGCTGCGCAAAAGCAGGCGGGCGTGGCCAAGCGCTTTGTCACCCTGCGGATCGACGCGGGCGATCTGGACCCGCCCTATATGGCGACGCTGTGGCACGCGGGTGTGGCCGTAGGAGAGGTCACCAGCGCGGCTTTCGGCCATCGGGTGGGGGCCTGCCTTGGCCTTGGCATGTTGCGCGCCGATCTGGCGACGCCGGGGACGGTGCTGGAGGTGGAGGTGTTCGGCGAGCGCGTCCGGGCCGAGGTGATGCCGGAGGGGCCGGCGTGGGACGCGGGCAACACACGGTTGCGCGGCTGAGAGTGCGGGACCGGGGGTTTCACACCCCCGGAGCCCCCGTGGGATATTTTTGAACAGATAATGAGGTTTGACGTGGGTTTGCCGGACAAGGCGCGGGCGGTGATTGTCGGGGGGGGCATTTCGGGCTGCTCTGTTGCCTATCATCTGGCGAAGGCTGGGTGGACCGATATTGTGCTGCTGGAGCGCAAGCGGCTTACCTCGGGCACCACATGGCATGCGGCGGGGCTGATCGGGCAGTTGCGGGGGTCGGCCAACATGACCCGGCTCGCACGGTATTCGGCGGGGCTTTATGTGGGGCTGGAGGCAGAGACCGGCATTGCCACCGGCATGCGGCAGGTGGGGTCAATCTCGGTGGCGCTGACGCCGGACCGGCTGGAGGAATTGCGCAGGCAGGCGACACTGGCGCGAATTTTCGATGTTGAGGTGGGGGAGATTTCTCCGTCTGACATCAAGGCGATGTATCCGCATCTGGAGGTGGGGGATGTGCTGGGCGGGGTGCATCTGCCGCTGGATGGGCAATGTGATCCGGCCAATATCGCGATGGCATTGGCCAAGGGCGCGCGGATGCGCGGGGCGGTGATTGCCGAAGGTTTCGCTGTGACGAAGGTCACGACGGCAGGGGGCCGGGTTACCGGGGTGGATTATACGGGGCCAGAGGGTGCCGCGCATATCGCCGCCGATGTGGTGATCAACTGCGGCGGCATGTGGGGGCGCGATCTGGCGGCGCAGAACGGGGTCACCGTGCCGCTGCATGCCTGCGAGCATTTTTACCTCGTGACCGAGCCGATTGCCGACCTTGGCCATCTGCCGGTGCTGCGGGTGCCTGATGAATGCGCCTATTACAAATCCGACGCGGGCAAGATGATGCTGGGGGCGTTCGAGCCGAAGGCCAAGCCTTGGGGCATGGGCGGCATCCGCGCCGATTTCGAGTTTGATACGCTGCCCGAGGACTGGGACCATTTCCAGCCGATCCTTGAGGCGGCAATGGAGCGGATGCCGCTGTTCCAGACCGCTGGCATCCATACGTTTTTCAACGGGCCAGAGAGTTTCACCCCCGATGACCGCTATTACCTTGGCGAGGCCCCGGGCCTGGGCGGGTATTGGGTGGCTGCAGGGTACAACTCTGTCGGCATTGCGTCCAGTGGCGGGGCGGGGATGGCGCTGGCGCATTGGATTACCGAAGGCGAGCCGCCGTTCGATCTGTGGGAGGTCGATATCCGCCGGGCGCAGCCATTCCAGAAGAACCGCAGTTATCTGAAAGAGCGGGTGAGCGAGACGCTGGGGCTGCTCTACGCCGATCACTACCCTTACCGCCAGATGGCGACCAGCCGGGGGGTGCGGCGCAGCCCGCTGCATGAACACCTCAAGGCGCGCGGGGCGGTGTTCGGCGAGGTGGCGGGCTGGGAACGGGCGAACTGGTTTGCCGATGCGGGGCAGGAGGGGGCGTATCGCTATGGCTGGGGCCGGGCGAACTGGTTTACCAACCAGCGCGCCGAGCATATGGCGGTGCGCACCGGGGTTGGCCTGTTCGACATGACCAGTTTTGGCAAGATCCGGGTCGAGGGGCCGGGTGCCTGCGCCTTTCTGAACCGGGTCTGTGCCGCGCAGATTGATGTGGCTGTGGGCCGTGTGGTCTATAGCCAGATGCTGAACCCGAAGGGTGGCATCGAGAGTGATCTGACAGTGACGCGGCTGTCAGAGACGGCCTTCCTGCTGGTGGTGCCGGGGGCGACCCTGCAGCGCGATCTGGCCTGGCTCTCGCGGCATCTGGGCGATGATTTCGCGGTGATCACCGATATGACGGCGGCGGAATCGGTGCTGTGCCTTATGGGGCCGCAGTCGCGTGAGATTATGGGCCGGGTGTCGCCACAGGACTTCAGCAATGCCGCGCATCCCTTTGGTGCCGCGCGGGAAATCGAGATCGGCATGGGGCTGGCCCGGGCGCACCGGGTGTCTTATGTGGGCGAGCTTGGGTGGGAGTTGTATGTGCCCACCGATCAGGCCGCCCATGTGTTCGAGGCGCTTGTCGAGGCGGCGCCTGAACTGAAGCTCTGCGGTCTGCATGCCCTTGATTCGTGCCGGATCGAGAAGGCCTATCGCCATTTCGGCCATGACATCACCGATGAGGATCATGTGCTGGAAGCGGGCTTGGGCTTTGCCGTCAGCCGCAAGAAGCCCGGTTTCATCGGGCGCGACGCGGTGCTGCGCAAGGCCGAGGCCGGATTGTCGCGGCGGATGGTGCAGTTTCTGGTGCGCGATCCCGAGGCGATGATCTTTCACAATGAGGCGATCGTGCGGGATGGCCGCATTGTCGGGCCGGTGACCAGCGGTAACTACGGCCATGCCTTGGGTGGGGCCGTGGGGCTGGGTTATGTGCCTTGCGCGGGGGAGAGCGACGCGGATGTGCTGGCGTCCGTCTATGAGATCGAGATTGCCGGGCGGCGATACGCGGCCGAGGTATCCTTGGTGCCGCTGTATGACCCCACATCCGAACGGATGCGCGCGTGACTGACGCTGGGGGGCTGTCTGCCCCCCGGCCCCCGAAGGATAGTTTCAGACAGAAAATGGGTGATGCGATGAGTGATCTTGGCGAAGTGTGTGAGCCGTCGCGTGCAAAACGCTCAGGCGGGCGGGGGGCGCGGGTGGCGTTGCGCTCGGCCCCGTTGTCAGATGCGATGCGGCCCATCCGTCCCGGGATGCCGGGCGGGCAGTACCGACCGCTGACCGACGCGGGAATGGCCCGCATCCATCAGGCGGCCTTGCAGGCGCTGGAGGAGATTGGCCTTTCTCAGGCCCCGCCTTCAGGGGTGGAGGTGATGACCGCCGCCGGGGCCATTCAGGGCAATGATGGTCGGCTGCGCTTTCCCCGCGCGCTGGTCGAGGATATGCTGGCAGTGGCGGCGCGCAACATCACGCTGCATGCCCGCGACCCGCGCCATGACATGCAGCTGACCGGCAGCAATGTGCACTACGGCACGGCGGGCGCGGCGGTGCATATCGTCGATCCGTTCACGCTGGAGTATCGCGACAGCACGGCGCAGGATCTGTATGATGCGGCGCGGCTGGTGGATAACCTCGACAACATCCATTTCTACCAGCGCACCATGGTTTGCCGCGATGTGGTGGACAACCGCGACATGGACCTGAACACACTGTATGGCTGCCTTGCCGGCACGGTGAAACATGTGGGTACCTCGTTCAGCGACCCGGCCCATGTGGCCGATTGTTTTGACATGCTCTACATGGTGGCAGGGGGCGAGGAGAAATGGCTGGAACGGCCCTTTGTCAGCAATTCCAATTGCTTCGTCGTGCCGCCGATGAAGTTTGCCGAAGAATCCTGCATCACAATGGAGGATTGTATCCGGCGCGGGATGCCGATGCTGCTGCTCTCTGCCGGGCAGGCCGGGGCGACGGCGCCTGCGCCGATCGCGCTGACGATCGTGCAGGCGGTGGCGGAATGTCTTGCCGGGGTGGTCTATGCCAATTCCATCATAAAGGGCGCGCCCTGCATCTTTGGCACCTGGCCTTTCGTCAGCGATCTGCGCACCGGGGCGATGTCGGGCGGGTCGGCGGAACAGGCACTGTTGACGGCAGGCTGTGCGCAGATGCACCGGTTCTACGACCTGCCGGGCGGGGCGGCGTCGGGCATTTCCGACAGCAAGCTGCCCGACATGCAGGCCGGGTGGGAGCAGGGGATCACCAACACGCTTGCCGGTCTGGCGGGGTTGAACCTGTGCTACGAGGCGGTGGGGATGCATGCGTCGCTTCTGGGCTTCTGTCTGGAATCGCTGGTGCTGGGGGATGATCTGCTCGGTCAGGCGATGCGCTGTGTGCGCGGCATCGACGTGACCGAGGACAGCACCAGCATTGACGCGATGAAGGAGGTCTGCCTTGGCGGGCCGGGGCATTACCTTGGATCAGACCAGACCCTGCGGTTGATGCAGACCGAATACACCTATCCCATGGTGGGCAACCGCATGAGCCCGAAAGAGTGGAACGAGGCGGGCAAGCCGCAACTGCTCGACAAGGCGGTGGAGCGCAAGAATGCGATCCTTGCCAAGGCCGGGTGTCGGGTGGACCCCGAGATTGATGCGGCGATCCGGGCAAAATACCGGATTCATTTTCAGTGAGGCGCGCTATGGGCGGAGACGCAAAGTGAAGATCGGGTATATCGGGCTTGGCAATCTGGGCGGGCATCTGGCGGCCAGCCTGATAAGCGCGGGGCATCAGGTGGTGGTCTATGACCGCGACCCGGTGCTTGCAGAGCGGCACCGGGCGCTTGGGGCAGGGGTGGCGGACAGCCCGGCCGAACTGGCGGCACTGGTGGATCATGTCTTCACCTGCCTGCCGTCGCCCGCCGTGTCCGAAGCGGTGCTGGCACAGGTGCTGACCACGGCGCGGCCCGGCATGACCTGGGTGGAAAACTCCACCCTTGGCCGCGATGATGTGATCCGGCTGGCGGCAGTCGCGCAGGCGGCGGGGCTGCGCATGCTGGAGGCTCCGGTGACGGGCGGCGTGCATCTGGCGGCGCGGGGGGAAATCACGGTGCTGGTGGGCGGCGACGCTGACCTTTTGGACCTGCACCGCCCCGCCCTGATGGCGATTGGTAACCGCTTGTTCCACATGGGGCCCTTGGGGTCGGCGGCGGTGATCAAAGTGATCACCAATATGCTGGCCTTTATCCATCTGGTGGCGGATGGCGAGGCGCTAATGCTGGCAAAACGCGGGGGCCTGGATCTGAAAACCGCGTGGGAGGCAATTGCAGCGTCATCGGGCAGCAGTTTCGTGCATGAAACCGAAGGCCAGCTGATCCTGAACGGCAGCTATGACATTGCGTTTACGATGGATCTGGCGCTGAAAGACCTCGGCTTTGCCATGGGGTTCGGGCAGGAATTCGGCGTGCCGCTGGATCTGGCGGGCCAGACCATGCAAACCTTTGTCAAGGGTCGCGCGGCCTATGGCGGGGCGGCGCAATCGACGCAGATCGTGAAACTGCTGGAAGATGCGCTTGGCACTGACCTGCGGGCCAAAGGTTTCCCGGCCCGCCTGGAGTGAAGGTCTCTGCGTCGTCCTATCGCCAGATCGGGTTGGACCATGCCCGCTTGCCTGCCGCATCCATCAGGGTAACACGCAGCCAGGGGCTGTTGCCAAACCGTTCCAAGTCCAGTTGTGATGTGGTCATGGAGTGGCCGTGGACCGCGCGTGCGGCGGTGCCTTGGCCTTGTACGATCATGGCGGCCACGGCAGAACTGTCGACTTCGATCCGGTCGTCGAACAGGCGGATGTCGCGCAGTTCCGGCCCTTGGCTGGAGTAGAAATCGCCGGATTTGAGCGCGGACAGCAGGGCGTCGGACGTGTTCCCGGGCGCTTTCACCATCACCCAGCCGCCGAAGTGGTCGGGCTCATGGAAATGGGCGTCATCGGTGGCGATCATGGTCAGGCGTCGGCCCTCGGTCAGCAGCAGGTCGGCGATGGCCGCCCCATCCGGCCGGTCGCAGCCCATGGCGCAGCCGTGGTTGTAGATCTCTACCGCATGGGCCGCAGTCACCCCGCGCGCATCGGCCAGCGTCAGGCCCGACCATTGCGGATGGGCGATGGCGACAAAGGCCCCGGCTTCGACCGCGCGCGCGGCCAGTTCGGCAGCGGTTTCCTGACCCGGTTTGACGTGGAAATCCGGGCTGTCGGATGGCGCGAAATCGGCGGGCAGGCCGACCGCCAGAATGTGCCACAGCTCGCCATTCGCCATCGCGCCGGAGTGCAGCTCGGCTCCGAGGATGGTGGTGAAATCGTCGGTCCGGAATGGCACTGTATCCACGATCGGATAGTCGTAGCAGCCGACAAAATGATCGGTCAGGGCCAGAAAATCATAGCCTTCCGCGCGGTAGCGGCGGCAGACCTCTTCCGGTGACAATACCCCATCGGACCGGGTGGAATGGGTGTGCAGATTGCCGCGCCAGAAGCGACCGGCGGCGGAAAAGGCGGTGGGGCGGATCATGGCTTTCGGCTTTCTGAAAGGGCGCTGCCGCGGCACGCTAGCCGCGGCAGATCACCGTTTCAAGAACCCCGTCAGCCCAGCGTCACCAGCGCGTGGCGTTTCTTTCCCGCCGTCAGCTTCAACGGTTCGGCCAGATCGCCCGCGCCGAAGCGGCGGCCGCTGTCGGTGACGATGTCATCATTCACGCGAGCGCCCCCTTCGGAAATCAGCCGCTTGGCGTCCTTGCCACTGGCCGAAAGCCCTGCGCGCACGAACAGCTGCACAATGCCGATGCCATCCGCCATCTCCTCGGGGCTCAGCATCACTGTGGGCAGATCATCGCCGATGCCGCCCATCTCGAACACTTCGCGCGCGGTGGCCTCGGCGGCCTGCGCGGCATCAAGCCCGTGCAAAAGCGTCGTCACCTCGTTGGCGAGGATGATCTTGGCTGCGTTGATCTCGGCCCCTTGTAGCGCGCCCAGACGGTCACACTCCTCCACGGGGAGTTCGGTGAACAGCTTGAGGAAGCGGCCCACATCGGCGTCGGTGGAATTGCGCCAGAACTGCCAGAATTCGTAGGGCGACAGCATCGCGCCATTCAGCCAGACCGCGCCATTGGCCGATTTGCCCATCTTGCGCCCGTCTGACGTGGTCAGCAGTGGCGTGGTCAGCCCGTACACCTCATGGTCCACCACCCGGCGCGTCAGATCCACGCCGTTGACGATGTTGCCCCATTGATCCGACCCGCCCATCTGCAACAGACAGCCGTAGCGGCGGTTGATTTCAAGGAAATCATAGGCTTGCAGGATCATGTAGTTGAATTCAAGGAAGGACAGCGACTGTTCGCGATCCAGTCGCGATTTCACGCTGTCAAACGACAGCATCCGGTTGACGCTGAAGTGCCGCCCGATGTCGCGCAGGAATTCCAGGTAATTCAGATGATCCAGCCATTCGGCGTTGTTGAGCATGATGGCATCGGACGGCGCGTCGCCATAGCTCAGGTAGCGGGCAAAGACCTGTTGCATCCCGGCGATGTTCTCGTCGATCTTTTCCGGCGTCAGCAGCGGGCGTTCCTCGGCGCGGAACGACGGGTCACCCACCTTGGTGGTGCCACCCCCCATCAGCGTGATCGGCTTGTGGCCACATTTCTGCAGCCAGCGCAGCACCATGATGTTGAGCAGATGGCCCACATGCAACGATGCCGCCGTGGCATCATAACCGATATAGGCCGGCACGACCCCCTTCAGAAATGCCTCGTCCAGCGCCTGATAATCCGTGCAATCGGCCAGAAAGCCACGGGTCATCATCACGCGCATGAAGTCTGATTTCGGATGGTAGGTCATTGGATCCCCGTGTCATAGACTGGGGGCGGTATAGCGGCGGCTGGGGGGCTTGGAAAGATGCGAGTGACAGGGGCGATCTGGGCTTTGGGGGCGATGTCGGGCACCTCGCTCGACGGGGTTGATGCGGCGATGGTGCTGACAGACGGGCACAGCATTGCCGAGTTCGGTCCCGATGCTTACCGCGTCTACACCGATCCCGAGCGCGCGGTGATCCGCGCCGCATTTGGCCAATGGCCGGGTGAGGCGGGGGTGGCCGAGGCGGCAGAGCTGGTGGAAACCGCCCATGCGCAGGTGCTGTCGCGGTTTTCCGGGGTGGATGTGGTGGGGTTCCATGGCCAGACGCTGGCGCATGATCCCGCCGGGCGCGGCACCCATCAGGCGGGCAACGGGGC
This sequence comes from Pseudotabrizicola sediminis, assembly GCF_004745575.1. GTDB lineage: Bacteria > Pseudomonadota > Alphaproteobacteria > Rhodobacterales > Rhodobacteraceae > Pseudotabrizicola > Pseudotabrizicola sediminis. Next base: position 43,892 of record NZ_RPEM01000011.1, read on the forward strand.
CTTGCTTGCGGGTGTGCTGGGGGTGCCGGTGGTCTGGGATTTCCGCAGCACCGATGTGCAGTTGGGCGGGCAGGGCGCGCCGCTGGCCCCGTTCTTCCACCACGCCTGCGCCCGCTTTGCCGGGCTGACGGCACCGGTGGCGTTTCTGAATCTTGGCGGCGTGGGAAACCTGACCTGGGTGGACCCAAGGGTGGCGCGGCCCGATGATCCGGGCGCGCTCATGGCCTTTGACACCGGGCCGGCCAATGCGCCGGTCAATGATCTGATGCTGGCGCGGCGCGGTCTGGCGCAGGATGCGGGCGGGGCACTGGCCGCGTCTGGTACGGTGGATGAGGGGGTGGTCACGGCATTTCTGTCCCACCCGTATTTCTTCAAGATGCCGCCGAAGTCACTGGACAGGAACGATTTTCCCGGTCAACTGCCTGCGGTTGCGCATCTGCCCGACGCCGATGCCGCCGCCACGCTGGTCGCCTGTGCTGCCGCCGCGGTCGCGCGTGGGGCCGAGCATTTTCCGCTGCCCGTGGCGCGCGTGCTGGTCTGCGGCGGCGGGCGGCACAATGCGGCGCTGATGGCGCAACTGGCCTTGCGTCTGGGGGTTTCAGTCGAGCCGGTGGAGGCGATCGGCCTGAACGGTGACATGCTGGAGGCGCAGGCCTTTGCCTATCTGGCGGTGCGGGTCATGCGCGGCCTGCCGACATCAGGGCCCACGACAACCGGCGTGCGCGCGGCGGTGGGGGGTGGGCAGATCAGCCGGCCCTGACCCGCACCGCCCGGTTCAGTCGTCGGTCAGCGGCAGATCGGGCAGCAGGCGCGCGGCTTCCTTGCGGGCGAATGTCTTCAGTCCCAGACCGGGGCCATCCATGAACTCGGCGGCGCGCGCGGGGTCGTGTTTGGACAGAGCGCCCAGCCAGTCGGCAATCGCCTTCTGGATGAACCAGTTGCGGTCGGGCACCAGATGTTCGGCCCAGATCAGCCCGGTTTCGCGGATGTCGTATTCCACGTCCTTGAGGTTATTCATCTTGGCAAAGGGCAGCAGCATCATCAGGCCCGCACGCCGCACCCAGTGGTTGTCGCTGACCACCCATTCCTCCAGATCGGCCACACGCGACGGGTCGGCCACCACCCGCTTTTGCCCGGCAGTCGTCACCAGATCGGTCAGCGCCCAGACGTCAAGCTCGGGCACCCACATGCAGATCACTGTCCAGGCCCGGTTGTCAGGGCGCAGGCGGGCTTGCGTGAGCAGTTTTGCGGCGGCGACGCGCGCGTCATGCACATTGGTGTTCCACAAACCTTCGGCCAGCGATACCCGCCCTTCAACCGACAGATCGGCGCGCCATTGCGCCACGTGGTCGTCGATCTGCGCCGGGGTCAGGCCCAGATAACGGCGCTCGGCTTCCGCCGGGGCCTTGTGATACTCGGCGGCCTCGGTTGCTTTGGCCGGGTCGGTCAAAGTCTCAAGAGTTTCAAGCGCCTGATAAGGGGTCATTCGACAGTCACCGATTTGGCCAGATTGCGCGGTTGGTCCACATCGGTCCCCTTGGCAATGGCGGTGTGATAGGCCAGCAATTGCGCTGGAATGGCATAGAGGATCGGGGCAAAGATCGGGTCGACGGCGGGCATGGTCAGCGTGGCCCAGGTGCCCGGACCGGCCTCGGCCACACCTGCGGCATCCGAGATCAGCAGCACCTTGCCGTGCCGCGCCATCACCTCTTGCATGTTTGACACCGTCTTGTCGAACAAAGCGTCGCGCGGGGCCAGAACGATGACCGGCACCTGCGCATCAATCAAAGCGATCGGGCCGTGCTTGAGTTCACCCGACGCATATCCTTCGGCGTGGATGTAGCTGATTTCCTTCAGCTTCAGTGCGCCTTCCAGTGCCATCGGATACATCAGGCCGCGCCCTAGAAACAGGATGTCCTGCGCGCGGGCCAGCTCTTCGGCCAGTTTGGCAATCTCGCCCGACTGGCCAAGCGCGTGGTTCATCAGCCCCGGCAGCGCGTGCAGCGCCGCCAGATGCCCGGCCAAGGCGGCTGCGTCCAGCCGTCCCCGGTCCACCCCGGCCTTCAGCGCCATCAGCGCGAGCACCATCAACTGCGAGGTGAAGGCCTTGGTCGAGGCCACCCCCACCTCGACCCCCGCCATGATCGGCAGGGTCAGGTCGGATTCGCGCGCGATGGACGAGGTGGGGACGTTGACCACCGACACCACGCGTGCCACCTTTTCCTTCGCGTAGCGCAGGGCGGCGAGGGTATCTGCCGTCTCGCCCGACTGGCTGACAAACACCGCCCATTGCTTGGGCGACAGCGGCGGTTCACGGTAGCGGAATTCCGACGCGATATCGATGTCGCAGGGCAGGCCTGCGAGGCTTTCAAACCAGTATTTCGCGACGTGGCAGGCATAGGACGCGGTGCCACAGGCCACCAGAACGATGCGGTCTACCCCGGTGAAATCCACCCCTGCAGGCAGGTGCAATGTGCCGGACCGGCTGTAATGGCGCAACCCGTCGGCCAGCACCACCGGCTGTTCGGCGATTTCCTTGGCCATGAAATGCTTGTAACCGGCCTTTTCGATCCGGGTCGCATCAATCTGGATGCGCGTCTCGGCCCGGTTGGCGCGGCGGTCGTGCTCGTCAAAGATCTCGGCGCCCTTGCGGGTGATCACCGCCCAGTCGCCTTCCTCCAGATAGGTGATGCGGTCGGTCATCGAGGCCAAAGCGATGGCGTCTGAGCCTACAAACATCTCGCCATCACCATGGCCGATGGCAAGCGGGCTGCCCTTGCGCGCGGCGATCAAGAGGTCATCTTCGCCGTCGAACAAAAAGCACAGCGCAAAGGCCCCGTGCAGGCGCTTGAGCGTCTGGCGCGCGGCTGTCGCCGGGGTGGCCCCGCCCTCCATCGCCTGATGCACCAGCAAGGCGACGGTTTCGGTATCGGTCTGGCTTTCCTGCGCATAGCCTGCCGCCGCCAGCTCTTCGCGCAGCTCGCGGAAGTTTTCGATGATGCCGTTATGCACCACAGCCACCGGCCCTGCCTTATGCGGATGCGCGTTCACCACCGTGGCCGCGCCATGGGTGGCCCAGCGGGTGTGGCCGATGCCCGCCTTGCCCGCCAGCGGTTCATGCACCAAAAGGTCCGACAGGTTCACCAGCTTGCCCACCGCGCGCCGCCGGTCCAGCCGGCCGTTGTTCACCGTAGCAATGCCCGCGGAGTCGTAGCCGCGATATTCCAGCCGCTTGAGCGCCTCGACCAGCAGGGGGGCGACTTCGTGATCACCCAGAACGCCGACAATTCCACACATGGGGTTATCCTTTGGCCTTTGCGGCCTTGATGGCGCGCAGACGCGCGAACAGTTTGGGTGCCAGCCCGGGTTTGGTCACCTGCCGCGCGCGGCCCACCGCCAGCGCCTCGGCGGGCACATTTTCGGTGATGACAGACCCCGAGGCGGTCATCGCCCCATCGCCCACGGTGACCGGGGCCACCAGCATGGTGTCAGATCCGATGAAGGCATTCCTGCCGATGCGGGTGCGGTGCTTCATCACGCCATCATAGTTGCACGTCACCGTGCCCGCGCCGATATTGGTATGCTCGCCAATGTCAGCGTCGCCGATATAGGTCAGGTGGCCGACCTTCACGCCTTCGTCCAGAATGGCGTTCTTGATCTCGACAAAGTTGCCGACATGCACATCCTCGGCCAGTTCGGCCCCGGGGCGCAGGCGGGCAAAGGGGCCGACGGTGGCACCGCGGCTGATGTGGCAGCCTTCCAGATGGCAGAAGGGTTTGATCTCGGCCCCGGATTCCACGGTGACACCGGGGCCGAAGACCACATTCGGCCCGATGATGGCATCGCGGCCCACCACGGTATCAAGGGCGAAGAACACGGTGTCCGGCGCGGTCAGGGTAACGCCGTTTTCCAGCGCCTCCGCCCGGGCGCGGATCTGAAAAGCGCGTTCGGCATCAGCCAGTTGCGCGCGGGTGTTCACGCCCAAGGTCTCATCCTCGGGGCAGATCACCACACCTGCGGACAGCCCGCGTTTGCGGGCCAGTTCGGGCAGATCGGTCAGGTAGTATTCGCCCGCCGCATTGGCATTGCCCACCTCGGCCACAAGGCTGAACATCAGCTTTGCATCGGCGCAAATGACGCCGGAATTGCAAAGCGTTATCGCGCGTTCCTCATCCGACGCATCCTTGAATTCCACAATTTTGTGCAAGGTTTCTCCATCCGCCACCAGCCGCCCATAACGGCCCGGATCGGCGGCGTGAAAGCCCAGCACCACCACCGCATGGCGCGCGCGGGCGGCCTGCATCGCCTCCAGCGTTTCGGGGCGCACGAAAGGCGTGTCGCCGTAAAGCACGATCACATCGCCGGAGGCGTCGGCCAGAAGGGGGGCGGCTTGCGCCACCGCATGGGCGGTGCCCTTCTGTTCGGCCTGCACCACGGTCAGCGCGTCTTCGTCAAAGGCCAGCGTGGCCTTTGTCACCGCGTCGGCCCCGTGCCCGGTGACCACCACCACCCGTTCGGGATCAAGCGCGCGTCCGGCCTGCATCGCATGGTGCAACAACGGGCTGCCCGCCACATGGTGCAGCACCTTTGGCAGGTCGGAATTCATCCGCGTGCCCTGACCTGCCGCCAGAATGACCAAGGATACCGGCATACTGCCCCTTTCTTTCTTGTTGTCCCCGTTTTACCCATGGGGCCCCGGGCCGCAAGGCCTGTGTTCCTCACGCAAGGTTACAGTCTATGCGCACTGTCGTATTCGATCTGGATGGCACGCTGGCCGATACCAGTGGCGATCTTCTGGCCGCCGCCAATGCCTGTTTCCAAAGGTTGGGCCATGGAGACCTGCTGGGGCCCGACGATACGCTGACGGCGTTTCATGGCGGGCGGGCGATGCTGCGCTTGGGGTTCTCTCGGCTGGGGGCGATGGATGAGGCCATGATCGACGCGCAGTATCCGGTGCTGCTGGAGGCCTACGGTCAGGCGATTGCCGTGCACACAAGGCTGTATCCGGGCGCGGTGGAGGCGGTAGAGGCGCTGCGCAGCAAGGGGTTTGCGGTGGCGATCTGCACCAACAAACCCGAAGGGCTGGCGGAAGAGCTGACCCTGCGGCTTGGCATCCGTGGGTTGTTCGGCGCGCTGATCGGGGCCGATACCTTGCCCACCCGCAAGCCCGATGCCGCGCCCTATGTCGCGGCGGTGCGGCAGGCCGGCGGCAATGTCGCGCGGTCGATGCTGATCGGCGACACTGAGACGGACCGCAACACCGGGCTTGCTGCCGGGGTGCCAGTGGCACTTGTCACCTTCGGCCCCGAAGGCCGCAGCATCGAGCGGCTTAAGCCCGAAGCGCTGCTGGACCATTTTGACGACCTGCCCGATCTTGCCGCCCGGATGCTGGGCTGACGCCTATCGCAGGAAAGCGCTGCGGCACCAGCGCGCGGTATCGTTGTATTCGGTGACCAGCTGGGCCGGTGTGCGGCTGGTCATGATCCGGTCAAACCGCTGCACCATCGCGCGGCGGCGCTGGTCTTCGGTGCCGGGCACCTGATCAAGGATCACAAGGGCTGCCCGCTGCGCCGTATCGCGGGTGTTGCGCGCAATTTCACCCATGTCATACAGCGTGGACGACACGATGAACAACATGGCCGAACAGTGCAGCGCCTGCGCTGCACGGCCGTCAATGACCAGATCGGCATGGGCCGGCCCGGACTGAACCGGAATCGCGAAAGACAGCGCCAGCAGGGTGGCGATGCAGAGGTGGCGCATGGGGGCTTCCTTTTTCCTGAACCCCACCGTGACACAGCGTCCCCCCCGCGCCAAGCCATTGACGACCCGGCGATTGCGGCACATGTTCCCCGTCATGGAACGGTTCACCGGCAGCTTCACCCAACAAGAGCCCATCCCCGAAGCGGGGATAGAGGCGGCGATGGCCATCCTGCGGCACGGGCGGCTGCACCGCTATAACACCGCGCCGGATGAAATTGCGCAAACCGCGCTCTTGGAAGAAGAATTCGCCGCCTTCACCGGCGCGCGCTATTGCCTTGCGGTGGCCTCGGGCGGTTATGCGATGGCCACGGCTTTGCGCGCCCTGCAGGTTGGCCCGGGCGCGCCGGTGCTGACCAACGCTTTCACGCTGGCCCCGGTGCCGGGGGCCATTGCCAGCATTGGCGCGCGGCCGGTGTTCATCGAGACCACACCCGATCTGACCATCGACTTCGCCCATCTGGAAGCGATGGCGCAGGCCACCGGCGCGCGGGTGCTGATGCTGTCGCACATGCGCGGGCATCTGTGCGACATGGACCGGTTGATGGCCCTGTGTGACCGTCTGGGCATGAAGGTGATCGAGGATTGCGCCCATACCATGGGGGCGGCATGGAACGGCGTGCCCTCGGGCCGGCATGGGGTGATCGGCTGCTACTCGACGCAGACCTACAAGCACATGAACTCGGGCGAGGGCGGTTTGCTGTTGACCGATGACGCCGATCTTGCGGCCCGCGCCGTGCTGCTGTCGGGCAGCTACATGCTGTATGCCCGCCACCGCGCCGCGCCGCCGGCGCAGGTGTTTGAGGGGTTGCGGCTGGAGGTGCCTAACATTTCCGGCCGGATGGACAATCTGCGCGCGGCGATCCTGCGGCCCCAGATTGCGCTGCTGCCGGACCGCGCGGCGCGGTGGCTGGCGCTGTACCGTGTTCTGGAAGACGGGCTGGACCAGACCAATGGTTTGCGCTTGATCCCGCGACCGCAAGCCGAGCAGTTTGTGCCCTCCAGCTTTCAGTTTACCCTGCCGGGGTGGGAGCCTGCGCGGGTGGCTGCGCTGATTGCTCGTTGTGCGGCAAGGGGGGTAGAGCTGAAGTGGTTCGGCGCGCCGGACCCGGTGGCCTTTACCAGCCGCTATGACCATTGGCATTACGCCGACCCCCAGCCCCTGCCGCAGACCGATGCGGTGCTGGCAGGGCTGATCGACATGCGCCTGCCGCTGACCTTTACCCCCGCGGATGCGGCACAGATCGCTCGGATCATCCGGTCAGAAGTGCAGAGTGTGGGGCAGGGGGAAATTGCCCCTGTTGCTGCGCTGCCTCTGGGCGACTGACGGCTTGTTCCCGGCGGCGAAACAGTTAGCCTTTCGATTCGCTTGCCGCAGTGCAGCAAGTATCTGGAACTGCAAGGCATGCCTTGTGCCTCGATTTACAGATGCGACGATATTCACCATGTATTGTCGCGTGTTTTCGATACCCTGTCCGTTGACCCTGCCGGGGGAGCAGAGTAAACGGGTGCGCAAGAGTGCAAGCGGGTCGCCAGCATCCGCAGCTCGCAGTCGCCAGCCGAAGGAGCATCTCGTGGACGCACTTCTCCGAGAGTATTTTCCCATTATCGTTCTGCTTGCCGTGGCTATTGGTCTGGGGCTTCTGCTGCTGCTTGCCGCAGTCGTGCTTGCGGTGCGAAATCCCGACCCTGAAAAGGTTTCGGCCTATGAGTGCGGGTTCAACGCATTCGACGATGCCCGGATGAAATTTGATGTGCGGTTTTACCTCGTGTCAATCTTGTTCATCATCTTTGATCTGGAGGTTGCGTTCCTGTTTCCCTGGGCGGTTGCCTTTGGCGAAATCAGCATGACCGCGTTCTGGTCGATGATCGTGTTCCTTGGCGTGCTGACGGTGGGCTTTGCCTATGAATGGAAGAAGGGGGCCTTGGAATGGGAGTGATGGCAGGAGCCAACACGGCGGGCGGCGACATGGAGGTTGCCACCCAGGCCCTGAACCGTGATCTGCAGGACAAGGGGTTCTTGCTGACCTCGACCGAGGATATCATCAACTGGGCCCGGACCGGGTCTTTGCACTGGATGACCTTTGGTCTGGCCTGCTGCGCCGTTGAAATGATGCACACCTCGATGCCGCGCTATGATGTGGAACGCTTCGGCGTGGCCCCGCGCGCTTCCCCGCGCCAGTCGGATGTGATGATCGTGGCGGGCACGCTGACCAATAAGATGGCCCCGGCGCTGCGCAAGGTCTATGACCAGATGCCGGAACCGCGCTATGTGATTTCCATGGGCTCGTGCGCCAATGGTGGCGGCTATTACCACTACAGCTATTCGGTGGTGCGCGGCTGTGACCGGATCGTACCGGTCGACATTTATGTCCCCGGCTGCCCGCCCACAGCCGAGGCGCTGCTGTACGGCATCCTGCAGTTGCAGCGGAAAATCCGCCGCACCGGCACCCTGACCCGCTGAGGAGGAACCAATGTCCGAAGCGCTTCGCGAACTTGCCGCCCATATCGAAACCCGCCGGCCCAATGATGTGCTGGCGTCGCATGTCGCCTTTGGCGAGCTGACGCTGGAAGTTGTCACCAGCCATATCGCCGATTTTACCGACTTTCTGCGCAACGATGCGGCCTGCCGGTTTTCGTCGCTGGTTGATATCACTGCGGTGGACCACCCCACGCGTGAGCGGCGCTTTGATGTGGTGTACCATTTTCTGTCGATGTATCAGAACCACCGCATCCGGGTGAAGATTGCCGTGGGCGAGCAGGACATGGTGCCGTCGCTGGTTGATGTGTTTCCGGCGGCAAACTGGTTCGAGCGGGAAGTGTTCGACATGTTTGGCATCCTGTTTTCCGGCCACCCCGACCTGCGCCGCATCCTGACCGACTATGGGTTTCGCGGCCACCCGCTGCGCAAGGATTTCCCGACCACCGGCTATACGGAAGTGCGCTATGACGAGGCGCAGAAACGTGTGGTCTACGAGCCGGTGAAACTGGTGCAGGAATACCGGCAGTTTGATTTCATGTCGCCATGGGAAGGCGCACAGTATGTGCTGCCCGGGGATGACAAGGCGGGGGCGAAGTGATGTTCCGCGATATTAAGGGAGCGTTCTGATGGACGGCGATATCCGCAAGAACACCTATGACGACGGCTCGACCGATTACGAGACCGGCGAACAGAAGATCCGCAATTTCAACCTGAACTTCGGCCCGCAACACCCTGCGGCGCACGGGGTTTTGCGTCTGGTGCTGGAACTGGACGGCGAGATTGTCGAACGCTGCGACCCGCACATCGGCCTGCTGCACCGTGGCACCGAAAAGCTGATGGAATCGCGGACTTACCTGCAGAACCTGCCGTATTTCGACCGGCTGGACTATGTGGCCCCGATGAATCAGGAACATGCCTGGTGTCTGGCCATCGAACGGCTGACCGGCACCGTGGTGCCGCGCCGCGCCTCGCTGATCCGGGTGCTGTACTCCGAGATTGGCCGGGTGCTGAACCACCTGCTGAACGTGACCACCCAGGCCATGGACGTGGGCGCGCTGACGCCGCCGCTCTGGGGCTTTGAAGAACGCGAAAAGCTGATGGTGTTTTATGAGCGGGCCTCTGGTGCCCGCCTGCATGCCGCCTATTTCCGCCCCGGTGGGGTGCATGTCGATCTGACCGACAAGCTGATCGAAGACATCGACCAATGGGCGGTGGAATTCCCGCGCGTGCTGGACGATATCGATACGCTGCTGACCGAAAACCGCATCTTCAAACAGCGCAATGCCGATATCGGGATTGTCACCGAGGATGATATCCTGACATGGGGCTATTCAGGCGTGATGGTGCGCGGCTCGGGTCTGGCATGGGATTTGCGGCGCAGCCAACCCTATGAATGCTATGATGAATTCGACTTCAAAATCCCGATCGGCAAGAATGGCGACTGCTATGACCGCTACCTGTGCCGCATGCAGGAAATGCGCGAGAGCACGTCTATCATCCGTCAGGCTTGCGCGAAACTACGGGTGGAAAAGGGCGATGTGCTGGCCCGCGGCAAGATCACGCCGCCCAAACGCGGTGAGATGAAAACCAGCATGGAAGCGCTGATCCATCACTTCAAACTCTACACCGAAGGCTTCCACGTGCCTGCCGGTGAGGTTTATGCGGCGGTTGAGGCCCCGAAGGGCGAATTCGGCGTCTATCTGACCGCCGATGGCACCAACAAACCCTACCGCGCCAAGATCCGCGCGCCGGGGTTTTTGCACCTGCAATCCATGGATTATATCTGCAAGGGGCATCAGTTGGCTGACGTCTCTGCCATCATCGGCACGATGGATGTCGTGTTCGGGGAGATCGACCGCTGATGCTGCGCCGCCTTCACAAAGACCAGCCTGCCTCGTTTGAATTCACGCCTGCGAACCTTGCCTGGGCGGAGGGGCAGATTTCCAAGTACCCCGAGGGGCGTCAGGCGTCGGCTATCATCCCGCTGTTGTGGCGCGCGCAGGAACAGCATGGCTGGCTGACGCGGCCTGCCATTGAGTATGTGGCGGGCATGCTGGGCATGGCCTACATCCGCGCGCTGGAAGTGGCGACGTTCTACTTCATGTTCCAGCTGCAACCCGTTGGGTCGATTGCCAATATCCAGATCTGCGGCACCACGTCGTGCATGATCTGCGGGGCAGAAGACCTGATCGCGGTGTGTCAGGAACTGATTGCCAAACAGCCGCATACCGTGTCGGCGGATGGCAAGTTTTCCTGGGAAGAGGTCGAATGTCTGGGGGCGTGTTCCAACGCGCCGATGGCCCAGATCGGCAAGGATTACTACGAGGATCTGACGCCGGAAAAACTGCGTGATCTGATTGCGCGGTTCAGCGCCGGAGAGGTTCCGGTGCCGGGGCCACAGAACGGGCGCTATGCGTCGGAACCGGTAACCGGGCTGACCAGCCTGAAAGACCATGAAGCCGGGCGCAAACCCTATAACGCAAGCGCGCAGCTGGCGGTGGACATTGGCGAGACCGTCAAGCGTATCGACGGCACCGAAGTGCCGCTGACCACGCCATGGATTGCGCGGCCCGAGGCACCGCATGGGTCCGACGCAGCCGATGATGTGCCCAGCGGACCGACGCCCGGCGCGGGGATACCCGCGGATGCCAGCGGGGTGACGGTGCAGGAGGCACCGGCGAAATCCGCCGGCAGGCCGATCTCGAAAGGTGAACCGGCCAGCACGCCGACAGAGGTTGCCGCTGCGCCAGAAACTGTCCCGTCCAAAGCGACACAAGACGGTGCCGCCCTGCAGCCCGAACCCGGGCTTGCGCCACCGCTGACCGCTGGCACCAAACCGCAGGCGCTTGAAGCTCCGCGCGGTGGCGTGGCGGATGATCTGAAGGTCATCGAAGGCATCGGCCCATCGCTGGAAAAGCTGTGCCATGAGCTTGGGGTCTTCCATTTTGACCAGATCGCCTACTGGTCCGAGGCGGACATCGCCTGGATGGACCAGAACCTGAAAGGCTTTCGTGGCCGGGTCACCCGTGACAAATGGGTGGCACAGGCAAAGATCATCGTGACCGAAGGGCTGGACGCATTCCGCATCCGGGCCCGGACCAACGATTACTGAGGATATGGCATGACCCGGCCAGATCCGGAACGCGACCGCACCACGGCCCACAAGGCCAGGCTTGTCGCCTTCGTTCTGGCCGGGACCATGCTGTTGTGGATGGGCGCGCAATTTGTGGGCGGACAGATGGGGTGGGACCCCCGCTATGTCTTTCTGTTCGATTTTGCCGCAATTGCCGCGTTCTTCTGGGCGCTGGTTGTGACGTATCAGATCTGGCGCAGTCGTCAGGGTTGAAGGAAGGGGCAAGCAATGCTCAAGGATCAGGACCGCATCTTTACCAACCTCTACGGGATGCATGACCGCAGCCTGGCGGGCGCAAAGGCGCGCGGCCATTGGGATGGCACGGCAGAGATCATCGCGCGCGGTCGCGACAAGATCATCGAGCAGATGAAGGCATCCGGTTTGCGCGGGCGCGGCGGGGCAGGGTTCCCGACCGGGCTGAAATGGTCGTTCATGCCCAAGCAGTCCGATGGTCGCCCTGCCTATCTCGTGATCAACGCCGATGAATCGGAACCCGGCACCTGCAAGGACCGCGAGATCATGCGCCATGATCCGCACACGCTGATCGAAGGTGCGCTGATCGCGGCCTTTGCGATGAATGCCAACGCCTGCTACATCTATATCCGTGGCGAATACATCCGCGAGAAAGAGGCGCTGCAGGCCGCGATTGACGAATGCTATGACGCCGGGATGCTGGGGCGCAATGCCGCGAAATCCGGCTGGGATTTCGACCTGTACCTGCACCACGGGGCCGGGGCCTATATCTGCGGCGAGGAAACAGCACTTCTGGAAAGCCTTGAGGGCAAGAAGGGCATGCCGCGGATGAAGCCGCCGTTCCCGGCGGGTGCGGGGCTTTATGGCTGCCCGACCACGGTGAACAATGTGGAGTCGATTGCCGTTGTGCCCACCATCCTGCGGCGCGGGCCCGAGTGGTTTGCGTCCTTTGGGCGGCCGAACAATGCGGGCACCAAGCTGTTCGGCATCTCGGGCCATGTGAACGCGCCTTGTGTTGTTGAGGAGTCGATGTCGATCCCGCTCAAGGAATTGCTGGAGCGGCATTGTGGTGGTGTGCGCGGCGGGTGGAAGAACCTCAAGGCCGTGATTCCCGGCGGGTCTTCGGTGCCACTGCTGAACGCGGCGCAATGCGACGATGCCATCATGGATTTCGACTGGCTGCGCGAGCAGCGGTCGGGTCTGGGCACGGCGGCGGTGATCGTGATGGATCAGTCCACCGATGTCATTAAGGCGATCTGGCGCTTGTCGAAGTTCTACAAGCATGAGTCCTGTGGCCAGTGCACGCCGTGCCGCGAAGGTACCGGCTGGATGATGCGGGTGATGGACCGTCTGGTGCGCGGCGAGGCCGAGGTCGAGGAGATCGACATGCTGATTTCCGTGACCAAGCAGGTTGAGGGGCATACGATCTGTGCTTTGGGTGACGCCGCTGCATGGCCGATCCAAGGTCTTGTGCGGGCGTTCCGCGATGAGATCGAAGACCGGATCAAGGCCAAGAAAACCGGGCGCATCAGCGCCGTCGCTGCGGAGTGATGCGGATGGCCGCAGCCCTTTCCCTGACGCTGGCGCTTGGTGCCTGCGTGCAGCCGGCCCCGCAAGGGGCCGGTCAGGGTGTGGCTGCGCCGTCGTCTGCCCCCTTGCGGGTGACCAACAATGGCCAACCTTTCGGGATGCATGAAGGCGCCGCCGCGCGCCGGGTGGCCGAGGCCACCTGTACGGCCGAAGGGCGCCGTCTGCGCCCCGGCATCTATGACCGGTTCGAGGCGGGCGCTTGGGTCTATGTCGGGGGGTGCGCCTGATGCGGTATCCGATAGCGTCCCACTTCGGCGTGATGGCACGGCCTTGTCATCGCCTATCAGCTGCCGCAGCGCCTATCTCCTTGGCATGGAATGCCAAGGAGGCCCTGATGAAACTGATCCCGATGACGATTGCCGCCCTGATGCTGGCCGCACCTGCCTTTGCGCTGGTGCCGATCAATCAGGAAAAGACCATCAACGACACGCTGCGCAGTGGGTTCATTGCCGACGCGATTGCCGACAATTGCCCGACGCTGCAACCGCGCCGGTTGCGCGCACTGAATGAGCTGTTGAAGCTGCGCGAGTATGCCTTGTCGCAGGGCTATAGCGCGACCGAGGTCCGCGCCTTTGTCGAAGACAAGACGGAAAAGGCGCGCGGCAAGGCCGAGGCGGCGACCTGGCTGGCCAGCAAGGGCGCTGTTCCGGGCAAGACGGACGCCTATTGCGCGGCGGGCGAGGCCGAGATTGCACGCGGCAGCCTTGTCGGCGCATTGCTGAGGTCAACCAGATGACCGGGGCAGAGAGATTCCGCCGGGCGCAGTGCCCGGCACAGAACACGGCGCTTGGGTGGGTGATCCACCCCGGTGTCACGATGGCTGCGGAGTAAGCAGATGACGAACCTGAAAAAGATCAGCATTGACGGCATCGAGGTCGAGGTGGATGGCGCGATGACCATCATCCAGGCGGCCGAGGTGGCAGGCGTGGAAATTCCGCGTTTCTGCTATCACGAACGTCTGACGATTGCGGGCAACTGCCGAATGTGTCTGGTCGAGGTTGTGGGCGGCCCGCCGAAACCGGCGGCCAGCTGCGCGATGCAGGTGCGCGACCTGCGCCCCGGCCCGAATGGCGAAACGCCGGTGGTGAAAACCAACAGCCCCATGGTCAAGAAAGCCCGCGAGGGCGTGATGGAATTTTTGCTGATCAACCACCCGCTGGATTGCCCGATCTGCGATCAGGGCGGCGAGTGTGATCTGCAGGATCAGGCCATGGCCTACGGCGTCGATTTCAGCCGCTACCGCGAGCCGAAGCGGGCGTCCGAGGATCTGAATCTTGGCCCGCTGGTCGCCACCACGATGACCCGTTGCATTTCCTGCACCCGCTGCGTGCGCTTTACGTCCGAAGTCGCGGGCATCACCCAGATGGGCCAGACCGGTCGGGGCGAGGATTCCGAGATCACCAGCTATCTGAACGAGACGCTGAACAGCAATCTGCAGGGCAATATCATTGACCTGTGCCCGGTTGGCGCGCTGACCTCGAAACCCTATGCGTTTACCGCCCGCCCGTGGGAGCTGACCAAGACGGAATCCATCGACGTGATGGATGCGCTTGGCAGCAACATCCGGATCGACACCAAGGGGCGCGAAGTGATGCGCATCCTGCCCCGCAACCATGACGGCGTGAATGAGGAGTGGATTTCCGACAAGACCCGCTTCATCTGGGACGGGCTTCGCCGCCAGCGGCTGGACACGCCTTATATCCGTGAAAACGGGCGCTTGCGCAAAGCGGGCTGGGGTGAGGCGCTGGCCGCTGCTGCCGCTGCGATGAAGGGCCGCAAGGTAGCAGCGATTGTCGGCGATCTGGCCCCGGTGGAGGCTGTGTTCAGCCTCAAGCACCTGGTCGAGGGTCTGGGTGGCCGCATTGAATGCCGTACAGATGGCGCGAAGCTGCCCTCGGGCAACCGTTCGGCCTATGTCGGCACGGCGGCGATTGAAGACATCGACACGGCGAAGGCGATCATCCTGATCGGCACCAATCCGCGTGACGAGGCGCCGGTGCTGAACGCCCGCATCCGCAAGGCATGGAGTGCCGGGGCCGATGTGACGCTGATCGGTGCGGCGGTCGATCTGACCTATGATTATGCCCATGCCGGTGATGACCGGGCCGCGCTGGTCAAGGCGGCGTCTGAGGCAGAGCAAACCGAAGGCGCAGTGGTGATCGTGGGGCAGGACGCCCTGAACGAGGCCGACGGTGAAGCGGTCCTGTCGCAGGCCATGAAGCTGGCAGAGGCGATGGGGGCCAAACTACTGGTGCTGCACACCGCTGCGGCCCGGGTTGGCGCGATGGATGTGAATGCGGTCACCGATGGCGGCATGAGTGCGGCTTTGGACGGCGCGCAGGTCGTTTACAACCTTGGCGCGGATGAGGTGGAAATCAAAGCCGGGCCTTTTGTGATCTATCAGGGCAGCCATGGCGACCGGGGGGCGCATCGTGCCGACCTGATCCTGCCGGGGGCTGCCTACACCGAAGAGGGCGGGCTGTTCGTCAACACCGAAGGCCGCCCGCAACTGGCGCTGCGCGCCGGGTTTGCGCCGGGCGAGGCCAAGGAAAACTGGGCGATCCTGCGGGCGCTGTCGGCAGAGCTGGGGGCGACCCAGCCATGGGACTCGCTGGCCGGATTGCGCCGGGCGCTGGTGGCGGCGCATCCGCATCTGGGGCAGGTCGATCAGGTTGCCGACAATGGCTGGACGCGCATTCCGCTGCGCGACCCGGCAAAGGCCAGCTTCCGCCTGCCGGTGCAGGATTTCTACCTGACCAACCCGATTGCGCGGTCATCGCAGGTGATGGCGGAAATGTCCGCGCTTGCCAAATCCCGCACTGAAACCCCGTTGGCAGCAGAGTAGACGATGCTCCACACGCCCATCCTTGCCAGCCTGACAGCCGCTTTTGTGGCCCTGTCGGCTTGTGCCGGGACCGCTCCCGTGGCACAGGGCGGCAGCAATCCCTCTTACCAGGGCATTCAGACCGTGCTGCTACAGGATGACATGGTCAGCTTTCGCGTCGCCCTGCAGGGCGCGCGCGGGAATGACGATGTCGAGGCTTATGGCCGCTGTGCCGCTGCACAATATGCGCTGATCCGCGGGTACGGCTTTGCGCGCCATGTGCGCACCACGGTGGCGCAGAGCGGAGAGATATGGCGGGGGGACGCGGTCTATCTGATCTCGGCCGCGCTGCCACCCGGGCTGAAAACGATCGATGCCGAAGTCGCGGTGCGCGATTGCGGGGCGCTCGGGATACCGACGATTTGAAGATGAGAGGCTGAGAATGTCTGACTTTCTGACAACGCCAATGGGCACGTTGGTTCTGATCGCGGCGCAAAGCCTGCTGATCGTGGGCTTCGTGATGATCAGCCTGTTGTTTCTGGTCTACGGCGACCGCAAGATCTGGGCCGCGGTCCAGATGCGACGCGGCCCCAACGTGGTGGGGGCCTTTGGCCTGCTGCAATCGGTGGCCGACGCGCTGAAATATGTGGTCAAAGAAATCGTGGTGCCGGCAGGGGCCGACCGCCCGGTGTTTTTCCTGGCACCCATGCTGTCCTTCGTGCTGGCGATTTTGGCGTGGTCCGTGATCCCGTTCAATGATGGCTGGATTCTGGCCGACATCAACGTGGCGATCCTGTTTGTCTTCGCGGTGTCGTCGCTGGAGGTGTACGGCGTGATCATGGGGGGCTGGGCGTCCAACTCCAAATATCCGTTCCTCGGGTCTTTGCGGTCGGCAGCGCAGATGATTTCCTACGAGGTGTCGCTGGGCCTGATCATCATTGGCATCATCATCTCGACGGGTTCGATGAACTTTTCGGCCATCGTTGCCGCGCAGGACGGGGCTTACGGGCTGTTTTCGTGGTACTGGCTGCCGCATCTGCCGATGGTTGTTTTGTTCTTCATCTCGGCCTTGGCCGAAACCAACCGCCCGCCGTTCGATTTGCCAGAGGCAGAGTCGGAACTGGTGGCCGGGTTCATGGTGGAATATTCCTCGACGCCCTACCTGTTGTTCATGGCCGGTGAATACATCGCCATCTTCCTGATGTGCGCGCTGATGAGCCTGCTGTTTTTCGGCGGCTGGCTGTCGCCCATTCCGGGGTTGCCTGATGGCTTCTTCTGGATGTTCATCAAGATGGCGTTCTTCTTCTTCCTGTTCGCCATGGTGAAAGCCATCGTGCCGCGCTATCGCTACGACCAGCTGATGCGGATCGGCTGGAAGGTGTTCCTGCCGCTGTCGCTAGGGTGGGTCGTGCTGGTGGCCTTCCTTGCAAAATTCGAAGTATTGGGCGGCGCCTGGGCCCGCTGGACGATTGGGGGCTGAGAATGGCAAACATCGACTGGAACCGCGCGACCCGGTATTTCCTGCTGCAGGATTTTCTCAAGGGGTTTGCTTTGGGGATGAAGTACTTTTTCGCGCCGAAAATGACTCTGAACTATCCGCATGAAAAGGGGCCGCTGTCGCCCCGCTTCCGTGGCGAACACGCGCTGCGCCGCTATCCGAATGGTGAGGAACGCTGCATCGCCTGCAAGCTGTGCGAGGCGGTGTGTCCCGCGCAGGCCATCACCATCGACGCCGAGCCGCGTGAAGACGGCAGCCGCCGCACCACGCGCTATGACATCGACATGACCAAATGCATCTATTGCGGTTTCTGTCAGGAAGCCTGTCCGGTGGATGCCATTGTCGAAGGCCCGAATTTCGAATTCAGCACCGAAACCCGTGAGGAGCTGTTCTACGACAAGGAAAAGCTGCTTGATAACGGCGCGCGTTGGGAGTCGGAGATTGCCCGCAATCTCGAACTCGACGCGCCCTACAGGTGATCGCCATGACCGAAGCCTACACCAAGATGCTGCAACAGATGATGGAGCAGGGGCAGAAGATGGCAAGCGCCTTCATGCCCGGCATGGACACCATCGACCCCAAGGCCTTTGAAAAACTGTTCCCGGCGATGCCGAAGGAACTGCTGGAAATGTGGTTCGGCAAGACCTTCAACCCCGAAGGTCTGGACGCCCGCACCCGGTTTCTGGTGACCATTGCCGCCCAGACCGTGCTTGGCCCGATCGGCGAGCCGCAATTGCGGATGACCATCAAGAACGGCCTCGCCGCCGGGGCCAAACAGCGCGAGATCGCGGAAGTGATCTGGCAGATGAGCATGTTCGGTGGGTTGCCCGCCACGCAAAAGGCGCTGGAAATTGCCCAGAGCGTCTTTGCCGAGACCGAGGAGAGTGACACATGACTGTCGCGGATTACGCCTTTTATGCCTTTGCCATCGTTGTGGTGGCGGCGGGGCTGATGGTGACCATCAGCCGGAACCCGGTGCATTCGGTGCTGTGGCTGATCCTGGCCTTTCTGTCGTCAGCCGGGCTGTTCGTGCTGCTGGGGGCGGAGTTTGTGGCGATGCTGCTGATCATCGTCTATGTCGGCGCGGTGGCGGTGCTGTTCCTGTTCGTGGTGATGATGCTCGACATCGACTTTGCAGCACTCAAGGGCGAAATCGCGCGATATATGCCGCTGGGTCTGCTGATCGGCGTGGTGCTTTTGATGCAATTGTCGCTGGGCATCGGGGCCTGGGTGCAGGCTGAAGGCGCTTTGGGGCTGCGGCAGGCGGTTGCGCCTGCGATGGAGCAGGTGGAAAACACCCGCGCGCTGGGGCTGCTGATCTATGACAAGTACCTGCTGCTGTTCCAGTTGTCGGGGTTGATCCTGCTGGTTGCGATGATCGGGGCCATCCTGCTGACGCTGCGTCACCGCAAGGACGTGAAACGCCAGAACGTGCTGCACCAGATGTGGCGCGATCCGGCAGTGGCGATGGAGCTGAAAGATGTGAAGCCGGGGCAGGGCCTATAAGGGCGCTGTGCCGGGGCTGGTGGGGGCACAGCACCCACCCTACGGAACGATAAAACGGGCGCGAAAGTCGCCTACGAGGGAACGGAACATGGTTGGTCTGGAACATTACCTGACAGTCGCGGCGGCTTTGTTCGTCATCGGCATCTTCGGCATCTTCCTCAACCGGAAGAATGTGATCGTCATCCTGATGTCGATCGAACTGATGCTGCTGGCGGTTAACATCAACATGGTCGCGTTTTCAAGCTATCTGGGCGATCTGGTGGGGCAGATTTTCACCATGTTCATCCTGACCGTGGCGGCGGCCGAGGCGGCGATTGGCCTTGCGATCCTGGTGGTGTTCTTCCGAAACCGCGGAACGATCGACGTCGAAGACGTCAACGTGATGAAAGGCTGACCCCATGGCAACGATCATCCTTCTTGCGCCCTTGGTCGGCGCGCTGATCTGCGGCTTTGGCTGGCGCATCATCGGCGAACGGGCCGGGCAGATCATCGCCACGGCGCTGGTGTTTCTGGCGGCTTTCCTGTCCTGGATCATCTTCCTGACCTTTGATGGCGAGATGTACCGCGTGGTGCTGCTGCGCTGGATTGAATCCGGGTCTTTGGGCAGCGAATGGGCCATCCGGGTGGACCGGCTGACCGCGATCATGCTGGTTGTGGTGAACTCGGTTTCGGCCCTCGTGCACCTCTATTCCTTCGGCTACATGGCGCATGACGACAACTGGACCGAGCGTGAGCATTACCGGGCGCGGTTTTTTGCGTATCTCTCGTTCTTCACCTTTGCCATGCTGATGCTGGTGACATCTGACAACCTTGTGCAGATGTTCTTCGGTTGGGAAGGTGTGGGCGTGGCCTCTTACCTGCTGATCGGGTTCTACTACAAAAAACCGAGCGCGAATGCCGCTGCCATCAAGGCCTTTGTGGTCAACCGCGTCGGTGACTTCGGATTTGCCCTTGGTATCATGGCGCTGTTCTTCCTGACCGACTCGGTCCGTTTTGATGAGGTGTTTGCTGCGGCTCC
This sequence comes from Pseudotabrizicola sediminis, assembly GCF_004745575.1. Classification (GTDB taxonomy): domain Bacteria; phylum Pseudomonadota; class Alphaproteobacteria; order Rhodobacterales; family Rhodobacteraceae; genus Pseudotabrizicola; species Pseudotabrizicola sediminis. The sequence continues at coordinate 63,673 of NZ_RPEM01000011.1, forward strand.
GGCCCTTGCAGACACCAGCATCCGGTTTCTCTGGGCCGACTGGAATGCGGCGAACCTGATCGGGGTGTTGCTGTTCATCGGTGCCATGGGCAAGTCGGCGCAGCTTTTCCTGCACACCTGGCTGCCCGACGCGATGGAAGGCCCGACCCCGGTGTCGGCGCTGATCCACGCGGCGACCATGGTGACGGCGGGGGTGTTTCTGGTCTGCCGCATGTCGCCGGTGTACGAATATGCGCCAAGCGCCATGGTGATGATCACCGTTCTGGGGGCTGCGACCGCCTTTGTCGCGGCCACGATTGGCCTTGTGCAGAACGATATCAAGCGCGTGATCGCCTATTCGACGATGTCGCAGTTGGGCTACATGTTTGTGGCCGCTGGCGTGGGCGTCTACTCGGTGGCGATGTTCCACCTGTTCACCCATGCATTTTTCAAAGCGATGCTGTTCCTTGGGGCCGGGTCCGTGATCCATGCCACGCATCATGAACAGGACATGCGCAACTACGGCGGCCTGCGCAAAAAGATTCCCTATACCTTTGCGGCGATGATGATCGGCACGCTGGCGATCACCGGCGTGGGCATTCCGCTGACCCACATCGGCTTTGCCGGTTTCCTGTCCAAGGATGCGGTGATCGAGTCTGCCTTTGTCGGCAATCAGGGTGCGTTCTGGCTGCTGGTGGTTGCTGCGGGGATGACCAGTTTCTATTCCTGGCGGCTGATGTTCCTGACGTTCTATGGCACCAACCGCGCAGGAACGGTGGGGCATGGCCACGGTCACGGTCACGGCCATGATGACCACCACCACGAACCGCATGAAAGCCCGACCATCATGCTGATCCCGCTGGGGGTTCTGGCGCTTGGTGCGGCGTTTTCGGGGATGATCTGGTACAGCGTGTTCTTCGGCGACGAAGACAAGGTGCGCGACTGGTTCGGGATGGACGCGGCGCATCATCAGGCGGAAGAGCCCGCCGTTGCCCCGGTTGCGGGTACGGCTGCCCCGGCCCCGGTACAGGGCGCTGGTGTTGCCACTGAAGCCGCACCGTCCGAGGGCGCTGTGATTGCGACCGACGCCGCCCCGGCAGAGGACATCCATGTCGCCCGCGTCGCGCCAAAAGGTGCCATCTTTATCGGCCCGGAAAACACCGTTCTGCATGATGCGCATTATGTGCCGAAATGGGTGAAGGTCAGTCCCTTCATCGCCATGGTCCTGGGCTTTGCCTTGTCCTGGCTGTTCTACATCAAGAACCCGTCACTGCCCGGCCGTCTGGCTGCCAACCAGCGCCCGCTGTACCTGTTCTTGCTGAACAAATGGTACTTTGACGAGCTTTATGACTGGGTCTTCGTGCGTCCCGCCAAATGGCTGGGGGGCTTCCTGTGGAAGCGCGGCGATGGTGCGGTAATTGACGGGTCGATCAACGGCGTGGCGATGGGGCTGATCCCCATGCTGACCCGCCTCGCCGGTCGGGCGCAGTCCGGCTATGTGTTTCACTATGCCTTCGCCATGGTGCTCGGGGTTGTCGCCCTGATCAGCTGGCTCACGCTGTCTGGCGCGCAGTAAGGGGGCGAAAGAGAACTTATGGACAACCTGCTTTCCATCATCACCTTCATCCCCGCAGTGGCCGCCGTCATCATGGCGTTGTTCCTGCGCGGTGATGACGCTGCTGCGCAACAGAATGCCAAATGGCTGGCCCTGCTGGCCACGGCAGCCACCTTCCTTGTGTCGCTGTTTCTTCTGGCCGGGTTTGACCCTGCCAATACCGGCATGCAGTTTGTCGAGGAATACGACTGGATCCTTGGCCTGCAATACAAGATGGGCGTCGACGGCATCTCGGTGCTGTTCGTGATGCTGACGACGTTCCTGATGCCGATCACCATCGCGTCGTGCTGGACCGTGCAAACCCGCGTCAAGGAATACATGATCGCTTTCCTGATGCTGGAAACCCTGATGCTGGGGGTGTTCTGCGCGCTGGATCTGGTGCTGTTCTACCTGTTCTTCGAGGCGGGTCTGATCCCGATGTTCCTGATCATCGGCATCTGGGGTGGCAAGGAACGCATCTATGCCGCGTTCAAGTTCTTCCTGTACACCTTCCTCGGCTCGGTGCTGATGCTGGTGGCGATGATCGCCATGTATTGGGATGCGGGCACGACCGATATTCCAACACTGCTGACCCACAACTTCACGTCAGAGACGTTCAGCCTGTTCGGCATCCCCATCATCGGCGGTCTGCAGACCATGCTGTTTCTGGCGTTCTTTGCCAGCTTTGCCGTCAAGATGCCGATGTGGCCGGTGCACACCTGGCTGCCCGACGCCCATGTGCAGGCACCGACCGCCGGGTCGGTGGTGCTGGCGGCGATCCTGCTGAAAATGGGGGGCTATGGCTTCTTGCGGTTTTCGCTGCCGATGTTCCCGGTTGGGTCGGATGTGATGGCGCCGCTGGTGCTGTGGATGTCGGCCATTGCCATTGTTTACACCTCTCTGGTGGCGCTTGCGCAGTCTGACATGAAAAAGCTGATCGCCTATTCGTCGGTGGCCCACATGGGCTATGTGACGATGGGGATCTTTGCCGCCAATCAGCAGGGCATTGACGGCGCGATCTTCCAGATGATCAGCCACGGTTTCATCTCGGGTGCGCTGTTCTTGTGCGTCGGCGTGATTTATGACCGGATGCACACGCGTGAGATTGACGCCTACGGCGGGCTGGTCAACAAGATGCCGGCCTATGCGATGATCTTCATGTTCTTCACCATGGCCAACGTGGGCCTGCCGGGCACGAGTGGTTTCGTCGGCGAATTCCTGGTGCTGGTGGGGATCTTCCAGGTCAACACCTGGGTCGCCGCCGTTGCCACCTCTGGCGTGATCCTGTCGGCGGCCTATGCGCTGTGGCTCTATCGCCGCGTCGTGATGGGAGAGCTGATCAAAGAGGCGCTCAAGTCGATCACCGACATGACCCGCCGCGAAAAGGCGATCTTTGCGCCGCTGGTGGTGATGACCCTGCTTCTTGGCATCTACCCGGCACTGGTCACCGATATTATCGGCCCCAGCGTCTCTGCCCTTGTGACCGATTATCAGGCCGCGATCCCCGCTTCGGGTGCATCGCAGCTTGCGCAGCAGTGAAGGAGCGGGGACCATGACCGCAGTCGATTTCAACACTATCCTGCCGGAATTCCTTCTGGCAGCCTTCGCGCTCGGGGCGCTGATGTTCGGGGCTTACGGCGGCAAGGACAAGACCGCCGCCACGCTGGTCTGGGCCACGTCAGGCCTGTTCATCGCCCTGGCGCTGTTCATCGGCTTTGGCACCACGGGCGAGCGGATGGCCTTTGGTGGCTTGTTTACCGATGACCCCTTTGCCCGCTTTGCCAAGGTGATCATCCTGGTCTCTGCCGCCTGCGTCATGCTGATGTCGCAAGACTATATGCAGCGCCGCGATCTGTTGCGCTTCGAGTTTCCCATTCTGGTGACCCTTGCCGTGATCGGCATGATGGTCATGGTCTCGGCAGGCGATCTGATGACGCTGTACATGGGCCTGGAGCTGCAGTCGCTGTCGCTGTACGTCGTGGCTGCCATGCGCCGCGACAGCACGAAATCGTCGGAAGCCGGTCTGAAATACTTTGTCCTTGGCGCGCTGTCGTCGGGCCTGTTCCTGTATGGCGCGTCGCTGGCCTATGGTTTTGCCGGCACCACGCAGTTTGCGGGCATCCTGTCGACGCTGGGTGGGGATACCCCTGCCGGTCTGACCATCGGTCTGGTGTTCATGCTGGCCGCGCTTGCCTTCAAGGTATCGGCTGCCCCGTTCCACATGTGGACGCCGGATGTGTACGAAGGCTCACCCACCCCGATCACCGCGTTTTTTGCCACCGCGCCCAAGGTCGCGGCCATGGCGCTGATCGCGCGGCTGGTGCATGACGCTTTTGGCGCCATTCCGGGGGAGTGGACGCAGGTGCTGGCCGCCCTTGCCGTGGTGTCTATGTTTCTTGGCGGCATCGCCGCGATCGGGCAGCGCGACATCAAGCGCCTGATGGCCTATTCCTCGATCGCCCATATGGGCTATGCGCTGGTCGGTCTTGCCTCCGGCACGGCCGAGGGGGTGCAGGCCATGCTGATCTACATGGCGATCTACGTCACCATGAACGTCGGCACCTTTGCCTTCATCCTGTCGATGGAACGCGATGGCCGCCCGATCACCGATATTCAGTCGCTGAACATGTTCTCCAAAAACGAACCGCTCAAGGCGCTTGCCCTGCTGGTGCTGATGTTCAGCCTTGCCGGTGTGCCGCCGATGCTGGGCTTTTTCGGCAAGTTCTATGTGCTGAAGGCGGCGGTCGATGCGGGCATGGTCTGGCTGGCGGTGGCGGGGGCTGTGGCCTCGGTCATTGGGGCGTTCTATTACCTGCGGATCGTGTTCTTCATCTACTTCGGCAAAGACGGCGAACCGGCGACCAGCAACATGGCCCCGGTGCAATGGGTGATGATGGTCGGCGTGGCGGTCATCATGGTGCTGGGCATCGTCAACCTGTTCGGGATCGAGCCTGTTGCGGCCCTCGCGGCCGAAGCCCTTGTCAGATAAGTCTTGGCCCGCAGGCGTCGGCCGCACCCTCCTGCCAGAGGTTGACAGCACCAACGCCGAGGCCTTTCGAAGGGCCCCGCAACTTGCGGGGCCCGAGTGGATTCTGGCTGCCACGCAGACCGCAGGGCGGGGCCGCCGCGCGCGGCCCTGGGCCAGCCCGCGCGGCAATTTCTATGCCACCTATGCGATGCACAGTGCCGAAGCGCCGCAAACACTGGCGTTGCGCAGCTTCGTCGCCGCCCTTGCCCTGCATGACGCGCTCAGCGTGGTGACCGGCACGCCGCAGGCGCTTGCGCTGAAATGGCCCAATGATGTGCTCTTGTCGGGCGGCAAGGTGGCGGGCATCCTGCTGGAATGCCAGAGCACAGGTCAACATGGGGTGGCGCAGGGCCGCCAGACCCTTGCCATCGGCATCGGCGTCAACCTGATCGGCCACCCGGATGTGGCGCAGGTCGAGGCAGGGGCCACCCCCCCGGTCTCGGTCCTGTCGGAAACCGGTCAGCGCCGTACCCCCGAGGCTTTTCTTGATGCGCTTGCTGCGGCCTATGCCCGGTGGGAAACCACCTTCACGACACAGGGCTTCGCCCCGATCCGCGCCGCCTGGCTGGCCCGTGCCGCCCGTCTGGGCGAACCCATCCGCGCCCGCACCGGCACTCATGACCGGCACGGCATTTTTGACAGCATCGACGACCGTGGCAATCTGATCCTGCGCACGCCGCAAACCACCCTTGCCATCCCCGCTGCCGAGGTGTTCTTCTGAACCTTGACGTCATCTCCTGTTCCCAAATATCCCACGGGGGTCCGGGGGTGTGAAACCCCCGGTCCTGCCGCCTCCGCAAGACCAAACGCCCGGAACCACGCGCATGCTCCTCGCCATCGACTGCGGCAATACCAACACCGTGTTTTCTGTCTGGGATGGCGTGCGCTTCATCGCAACCTGGCGGATCGCGACAGATCACACCCGCACGGCGGATGAGTATTTCGTCTGGCTGTCATCGCTGATGGTGATGACCAAAACCGAAGCGACCATCTCGCAAGCCATCATCTCCTCCACCGTGCCGCGCGTGGTGTTCAACCTGCGGGTGCTGTGCGACCGCTATTTCGGCTGCCGTCCGCTGGTGGTGGGCAAGCCGGAGTGTCGGCTGCCGGTGCCGCCGCGGGTGGATCAGGGCACGACCGTCGGCCCCGACCGGTTGGTCAACACCGCAGGTGCGCATGACCGGCATGGCGGGGATCTGATCGTGGTCGATTTCGGCACCGCGACCACCTTTGATGTGGTCGATACCGATGGGGCTTACGTCGGCGGTGTCATCGCGCCCGGCGTGAACCTGAGCCTGGAGGCGCTGCATATGGCCGCCGCTGCCCTGCCGCATATTGATGTGGCCAAACCGGCCAAAGCCATCGGCACGAATACGGTGGCCTGTATGCAATCCGGGGTGTATTGGGGGTATATCGGGCTGGTCGAAGGCATCGTGCGTGAAGTGCGCCGCGAACGCGACCGTCCCACCAAAGTTATCGCAACCGGGGGGCTGGCCTCCTTGTTCGCACAAGGCACCGATTTATTTCACAAGATCGAGGATGATCTGACCATGCATGGCCTCGTCCTGATCCACGACTTCAACAAGGAAACTGCATGTCTGTGAACCGTCTGATCTATCTTCCCCTCGGTGGCGCGGGTGAGATCGGGATGAACTGCTATGTCTATGGCTACGGCCCGGAAGGGCGCGAGCGTCTGATCGTCGTCGACCTTGGGGTGACCTTCCCCGATATGGATGGCAGCCCCGGTGTCGACCTGATCATGGCCGATATCTCCTGGCTTGAGGCGCGGGCCGACCGGATTGATGGCATCTTCATCACCCACGCGCATGAAGACCACATCGGTGCGCTTGGCCTGCTGTGGCCAAAGCTGAAATCCCGCGTCTATGCCCGCCGCTTCACCGCAAACATCGGCAAGCTGAAGCTGGACGAGATGGGCCTGCCGCTGGATGTCATCACCACGGTCGATCCGCGCCCGGCGGTGGTGCAGGCCGGCCCGTTCGAGGTGCAGTTCGTGCCCGTCAGCCATTCGATCCCCGAGGCGAGTGCGCTGGTGATCGACACGCCTGCCGGCCGCATCTTCCATTCTGGCGACTTCAAGATCGACCACAACCCGATCGTGGGCGAGCCATGGGATGACGAGGCGATCAAGGCCATCGGCGAAGAGCGCCCGGTAAAGGTGCTCATGTGCGATTCGACCAATGTGTTTTCCACCCATCCGGGCCGGTCGGAATCCACCCTCGGCACGGCCTTGCGCGAGTTGATCTCGTCGCGCGGCGGGATGGTGGTGGCGACCACATTCGGGTCGAACGTCGCGCGGTTGAAAACGCTGGCAGAGGCTGCGCGCGCGTCTGACCGCTCGATCTGCGTGCTGGGCCGGTCGATGCGGCGGATGCTGTCGGTGTCGGAGGAAACCGGCGTGCTGACCGGCTTTCCGCGTCTGGTCTCGCCGGAAGAGGCCCTGGACATTCCGCGGGGCAACCTGATGCTGCTGGTCACCGGCAGCCAGGGCGAACGGCGTGCCGCCTCGGCGCAGCTGTCACGCGGCAAGTATCTTGGGCTGCAGATGAAAGAGGGGGATACCTTCCTGTTTTCGTCGAAGGTCATTCCCGGAAACGAACGCGGCGTGCTGAAAATCATGAACGCGTTCTCGGAAATGGGTGTTGATGTCGTGGATGATTGCAACGGCCTGTATCACGTGTCGGGCCATGCCAACCGCCCCGATCTGGAGCATGTGCACCGCCTGCTGCTGCCCGACATGCTGATCCCGATGCATGGCGAACACCGCCACCTGCGCGAACATGTCAAGATCGCGACTGCGGCGGGAATCGCCGCCGAAGTTGCCACCAATGGCATGATGATGGACCTGACCGGCGAGGTGCCGACGGTGGTCGAATACATCGAAACCGGTCGGTTGTATCTGGATGGCAATGTGCTGATCGGGTCGATGGATGGCGTGGTGCGCGACCGGATCCGCATGGCGCTGAACGGGCATGCCATGGTCACGGTCATTCTGGACGAGGCGGACGAGCCGCTGGGGGAAGCTTGGGTGGAACTGTCGGGCCTGCCCGCTGTGGGTCGCGGAGAGCGCAATCTGGCCGAAACGCTGGAAACCGATCTGTCGGCCTATCTTGAAACCGCCGGGGCCAAGGTGCTGCGCGATGATGCAAAGCTGGACGAGGCGCTGCGCCGGATCGTGCGTCAGGTGTCGATGGAAGAAATCGGCAAGAAGCCGGAAGTGACGGTGGTGGTCAGCCGGTTGCAGGCCGAATAGGCCGGCAGCCTGCGGCACCACACAGAAAAAGGCCCTGCATCGCTGCAGGGCCTTTGTTTATCGTGATGATGCAAAAGGCGCTCTGCCTCAGCCATCCGTGCCGGTGGCTGGTTCATCTTCGGCATCATCCGCAGTGACAGCGGTGATCTTGAAGCTGCGCAGAATGAAATCGGGCACATGATCGCCCATGCCGACAACCGAATGCTCGCGCCTGTCACGCCCGCCATCGCGACGATCATCGCGGCGGTCGTCACGACGGTCACGCGAGGGCGGCGCGTCTTCCCGGCGGTCGCTGCGGCGCTCTTCGCGGGGTGGCGCTTCACTGCGACGCTCTTCCCGCGCGGGGGCGTCATCGCGACGTTCAGACCGACGCTCGTCGCGGCGTGGGGCAGGTGCTGCCGGGGCTTCGGCAACCACGTCCACGGCGACGGCCACGGGCTGTGCAATCGGCTCCATGCTGGCGGGGGCGGCACTTTCGTCGCGCTTGGGCTTGCGGTTGCGGTCGCGCTCACGCGGTTTGCCGCGCCCTTCGCCGCGCGCTTCGCGCGGCTTGTCAGAGGATGATTCGTCCAAGCCAGTCAGCGCCCCTTCGGGCACCACGCCGCGCGGGATCGGCTGTTTCACCAGCGATTCGATGGCCGACAGGTATTTGTCGTCGTTCGGCACGGCGATGGTATAGGCCTTGCCCAGACGCCCGGCGCGGCCGGTGCGGCCGATGCGGTGCACGTAATCTTCGGGGTGTGACGGCACGTCGAAGTTGAACACATGGCTGACCGCCGGAATGTCCAGGCCGCGCGCGGCCACGTCAGACGCCACCAACAGGTGCAACGACCCATCGCGGAAGGCATCCAGCGTCTTCATTCGCTGCGACTGTTCCAGATCGCCATGGATCGGGGCGGCGTTGAAGCCATGCGCCTTCAACGACTTGGCGACCACATCCACATCCATCTTGCGGTTGCAGAAGATGATGGCGTTGGTGCAGCTTTCGCCTTCACCCTTGATCAGGCTGCGGAGCACCGCGCGCTTTTCGGTAAAGCTGCGGTCGCGGCGGGTGGGGGTGAACTGGATCAGCGCCTGTTCGATGGTGGTCGAGGCAGAATTCTGCCGCTCGACCTGCACCCGGGCCGGGTTGGTCAGGAAAGTGTTGGTGATCCGCTCGATCTCGGGTGCCATGGTGGCGCTGAAGAATAGCGTCTGGCGGCTGAACGGGGTCAGCTGGAAAATACGCTCGATATCGGGGATAAAGCCCATGTCGAGCATGCGGTCGGCTTCATCGACGACCATGATCTCGACGCCGGTCAGCAGCAGTTTGCCCCGCTCGAAATGGTCCAAGAGGCGGCCCGGTGTGGCGATCAGCACATCGACGCCGCGGTCGATAAGCTTGTCCTGCTCGCCAAAGCTCACGCCACCAATCAGCAGCGCCTTGGTCAGTTTGGTGTGCTTGGCATAGGTGTCGAAGTTTTCGGCGACCTGGGCGGCCAGCTCGCGCGTGGGGCACAGCACAAGGCTGCGCGGCATCCGCGCACGGGCCCGGCCACGGCCAAGCCGGGTGATCATCGGCAGCGTGAAGCTGGCGGTTTTCCCGGTGCCGGTCTGGGCGATTCCCAACACGTCGCGCCCTTCAAGCGCGAAGGGGATCGCCTGTTCCTGAATGGGGGTAGGGGTTTCATAGCCGGTATCAATAACGGCTTGCAGAACGCGCGGGTCCAGCGCGAGGTCAGAGAATTTTAGCATCAGCGTCCTTTGGATGTGGGATCGGCCCACAAATCATGAAAAGGGACGCATGCAATCCGGCGCCCCGGCAATGGCCCGCCGTATGCGAGCTCGTCATCCTTTAACGCAAAACCCGCCTCAGGTCAATGTGGCGGTTTTTAAGGCAGCCGACGCAACCAAAACCCTGATTTTGCGTTAATGGGCCACGCGCGATTAGCACCAACCGCCCGCGCATGCTACGCTTGATCTGCGCCACGGGCGCACAGCCGATTGAAAGGGCCCTTATGCTGATCCGTTATGGTTATGATTTCACCCTGTTCTGCGCGGTGGAAACCCCGGTTGTGACCATGGTCAGCGCCCGCCCCGAGCGGAGCGGTGACATGGAGCGGCCCGAGGTGCACACCCGGTCCCCCGACGTGCCGGAAGAGGTGTATACCGACAGCTTTGGCAACATCTGTCGCCGGTTCACCGCACCTGCCGGTACAATACGCCTGCAGGGTGAAGGATTCATGTATGACAGTGGTGCGCATGATCCCGTCACCCCCGACGCGGTCGAGCATCCGGTGTCAGACCTGCCGGATGAGGCGCTGATGTATCTGCTGTCCTCGCGCTATTGCGAGGTGGACAAGCTGAGCCAGGTCGCCTGGGACCAGTTCGGCCATCTGGCTCCGGGATGGAGCAAGGTGCAGGCAATCTGTGATTACGTCCACAGTCAGATCCGGTTCAACTATGCCGATGCCCGCAACAACCGGACCGCCTTTGACGCTTGGCAAGAGGGCAGGGGCGTGTGCCGTGATTTCGCCCATCTGGCGATCACGCTGTGCCGTGCGATGAACATTCCGGCGCGCTATGTGAACGGCCAGTTGGGCGATTTCGGCATTCCCTATACCGCCGACCCGATGGATTACGCGGCGTGGATGGAGGTCTATCTGGGCGGGGCATGGCACACCTTTGATCCACGCAACAACAAGCGGCGGATCGGGCGCATCGTGATCGCCTATGGGCGTGACGCGGTGGATGTGCCGATGATCACTTCTTTCGGGCCGCATGAGCTGCGGAACTTCAAGGTGATCACCGATGAGGTGACCGACAGCAACATGTCGCAGACCGCGGCGCAGTAGGGGGGCATCTGCCCCCCGTCTTTACACCATCATTTCCTTGGTCGCGGTCAGCCGCAGTTCGGGGTAGTCGCGCACAACGCGGTCGATATCCCACTGCAACCGGGTCAGAAACACCACGTCGCCATCGTGATCGGTCGCCATGTGTTGCTTGTTGATGTTGGTCATGCGTTCAACCTCGGCCTTCGGCCCCTGCACCCAACGGGCGGAGGAGAACTGGCTGCCCTCGAACCGGACGGGAAGGGAATATTCCGCCTCGATCCGGCTGGCCAGCACGTCGAACTGCAGCGCACCCACGACACCAACGATAAAGCCCGATCCGATCATCGGCTTGAACACCTTGGCGGCCCCTTCTTCGGCGAATTGCATCAGCGCCTTTTCCAGGTGCTTGGCCTTCATCGGATCGCCCGCGCGCACGCCTTGCAGCAGTTCGGGGGCAAAGGAGGGGATGCCGGTAAAGCGCAGCGCCTCGCCTTCTGTCAGTGCATCGCCGATGCGCAATTGCCCGTGGTTCGGGATGCCGATGATATCGCCGGCCCAGGCCTCTTCGGCCAGTTCGCGGTCTGCGGCGAGGAACATCACCGGGTTGGCAATCGCCATCTGTTTCTTGCTGCGCACATGGGTCAGCTTCATGCCACGCTCGAAATGCCCCGATGCAAGACGCACAAAAGCCACGCGGTCGCGGTGCTTTGGGTCCATGTTGGCCTGCACCTTGAACACCACGCCGGTCACGGCGGTTTCTTCCGGGGCGACCTTGCGGGTGGCGGTGGGTTGCGGTTGCGGTTCTGGGCCGAATTTGCCGATGCCGTCCATCAGTTCCTTGACGCCGAAGGAGTTGATGGCCGACCCGAACCAGATCGGGGTCATCGAGCCATTGAGCAGCGCTTCGCGGTCAAAGGCGGGCAGCAGTTCCTTTGCCATCTCCAGCTCTTCGCGCAGCTTCGCAAGCGCTTCCGCAGGCACATGCTCGGCCAGAAGCGGATCGTCCAGCCCGTTGATCTGAATGGTCTCCGCCACCCGGTTGCGGTCGGCGCGGTCCATCAGTTCCAACCGGTCATTCAGGATATCATAACATCCCAGAAAATCGCGCCCCGACCCGATGGGCCATGAGGCGGGCGACACATCGATGGCCAGATTTTCCTGAATCTCGTCGATGATCTCGAACGTATCGCGCGCTTCACGGTCCATCTTGTTGCAAAACGTCAGGATCGGCAGGTCGCGCAACCGGCACACTTCGAACAGCTTGCGGGTCTGGCTTTCCACGCCCTTGGCCCCGTCGATCACCATCACGGCGGCATCAACGGCGGTCAGCGTGCGGTAGGTGTCTTCGGAGAAATCCGAGTGGCCGGGGGTGTCGACCAGATTGAAGCGGAACTCGCGGAAATCGAAGGACATGGCGGAGGCCGAAACCGAAATCCCGCGCTCCTGCTCCATCTTGATGAAGTCAGACCTTGTGCGCCGCGCCTCGCCCTTGGCGCGGACTTGCCCGGCCATCTGGATCGCGCCGCCAAACAGCAGGAACTTTTCGGTCAGCGTGGTTTTGCCGGCATCGGGGTGGGCGATGATGGCGAAGGTGCGCCTGCGGGCGATCTCGGGCGGAAGGGAGGGGCGATTGTTCAACATGACCGCGCGTTTATCGCAAAGCGAGGCGCCCGTCCATTGCCTGCGAGGGTCAGGGGCAGCTACTTGTCCTCGCTCCCACGGCGGCGCGGGGAATATAGGGCGGCACGTCCCACCTCATCCAGAAACTGGCGGCTGGCCTCGGTTCCGAAATGCTGCACTTGGGCAAGTCCGGGAAAGCGGGCCTTCACATCTTCGGCCATGCCTTCGGGAAGGCGCGACAGGGTGGCGTCATTGACCATCAGGCTTTCGGCAGGCACCCCTTCGGCATAGATGATCTCGTGCTGGTCAAACACCAGCGAGAAATAATCGACAAAGCCGCCGACACGCTGGAAGACCCGTTCATCATCCACCAGATGCCGGGCCTGCACCAGAAGCTCTGACGTTTGCAGCCCGGCCCGTCGCTGCCGCTGATAGAGGAAAATCCGGTGGTGCGGGCTGACGATCAGATCACCGGCATTGCCCAAAGTGCCCGAGGTGATCACCACCGGCGCAAAGGCCCCTTGTGCCCGCAGCGTGGCGCGGCCCAGCCAGCGCACCGGCTGCGGGCCGTGGTCGCGGGTCAGCACCTTGTCGCCGGGGCGCAAAGCCTCGATCGGTTGCTGGCGGCCATCGGCAAGGGTGATCATGGTGCCGCGCGCAAAAGAGACACAGAGCAGATCGGCCAGCCGCGCCGCCTCGGGAGCCGCGTCGATGGCAACCAGCGTATAATCGGCAGCAGCCGACATCGGCGACATTGGCAGCACCACGCGGGTGCCGCTGTCAAGCTGCATCAGCAAAAGGTCGATCTTGTCGCCATCGGGTGCGATCAGCGTATAGCGCGCCTCTAGCCGCAAACCGTCACCGGGCGGGCCGATCTGGCTGCCCGGTGCCACGCATTGACCGCCTTCGGCAGGCGACAGGATCAGCCGCAGGGGCTGTGCATCGGCCTCCAGCGCGTAGATGTCGCCTTCGCATACGTCTTGCGGGCCGGCCAGCCCGTCACCGCTGTTCACCCCGTGAATCACATAGATGCTATCGGCCAGAAACACCTGACAGGCATGGCCGGGAAGCGGGGAAGGGTCGGGGAAAGCGGGGGTCATGCTGTGCCGGTCCGTTGTGTCAGTCGATGGCTGCCCCCACAGGCCACAGCCCTTGGCTTAGCCCGAAGCGCCCCCTTGCGTCAACGCGTCACCGGCTGCTAGGCACAAGGCAACAACCATTGAGAGGGGGCGGATATGGATCTGGGGATCAAGGGCAAGCGGGCACTGGTATGCGCGGGATCAAAAGGGCTGGGGCGTGGCTGCGCCGAGGCTCTGGCCGCCGCCGGGGTCGACCTGGTGCTGAACGCGCGCGGGGCCGAGGCGCTGGAGGCGACCGCCGCCGCCATCCGTGCCGCGCATGGGGTGACGGTGACCACCGTTGCCGCCGACATCACGACGGAAGCTGGCCGCGCTGAGGTGCTGAAGGCGGCCGGGGCGGTCGATATTCTGGTGACCAACGCCGGTGGCCCGCCGCCGGGCGTGTGGAGCGACTGGACCCGCGATGATTTCATCAAGGCGCTGGACGCCAATATGCTGACGCCGATCGCGCTGATGACAGCCCTGTTGCCGGGCATGATCGAGGCGGGCTGGGGCCGGGTGATCAACATAACCAGCCAGTCGGTGAAGGCACCGATTGCACAGCTGGGCCTGTCGAACGCCGCCCGCACCGGGCTGACCGGATATGTCGCGGGCACCGCGCGGCAGGTGGCCCCGCAGGGGGTGACGATCAACAATCTGCTGCCGGGCATTCATGATACCGACCGGGCAACCGCGCTGGACGCAGGCGTGATGAAAGCCGAAGGAATTTCGGCAGACGAGGCCCGCGCCCGCCGCGCCGCCACCATCCCGGCGCGCCGCTATGGCACCGCTGCCGAATTCGGCGCGGCCTGCGCATTTTTGTGCTCGGTCCACGCCGGGTTCATTGTGGGCCAGAACATCCTGCTGGACGGTGGCGCCACCAACGCCACCATCTGAGCGGGCGGACCGGTCTGATCTGATGGAGCGCGCAAGCGCGCGCGTTTTTTGTCTCGTCACGCAGCTGCGCCGCGTCTCCTCGGGGGGGCTCCGGCGGGGGTATTTGAGGACAGGCAATGGGCCGGGGCCTGCTCTTGCATGGGCAGCAGTGGGCTGTTAGGGCACGTTGACGGAAACGCCAGGATACCATGCTGCCCACACCGCCCCGCCTTGTTGTCGATCATCTGAGCCGGTTCTTTGCGGGGCGGGCGGTGGTGGATGATGTCTGTCTGGAAGTGGCGGCGGGGCAGGTGACTTGCCTTTTGGGGCCATCGGGCTGCGGCAAATCCACCACCTTGCGGATGATCGCCGGGGTGGACCGGCCAGACGGCGGGCGCATCCTGATCGACGGGACCGAGGTGGCGGGGCCGGGGCGGCATGTGCCGCCCGAGCATCGTTCGGTCGGGCTGATGTTTCAGGATTTCGCGCTGTTCCCGCATCTGACCGTCACCGAAAACGTAGCCTTCGGGTTGAAGGGCGACCGTGCGGCGCGGATGCGGCGGGTGGACGAATTGCTGGAGCGGGTGACGCTGAGCGGGTTCGGCAAAAAGCATCCGCATGAGCTGTCGGGCGGCGAGCAGCAGCGGGTGGCCTTGGCGCGGGCACTTGCGCCACGGCCAAAGGTCATGCTGATGGACGAGCCGTTTTCGGGGTTGGACAACCGCTTGCGCGACGGGATCCGAGACACCACGCTGGATATTCTGAAGGATGAGGGTACCGCCGTGGTGCTTGTCACCCATGAGCCGGATGAGGCGATGCGGATGGCCGATGAGATTGCGCTGATGCGCGGCGGGCGCATCATGCAAAGCGGCGCGCCCTACAACATCTACAACACGCCGGTGGACAAGGCGGCGGCGGCGTTTTTCAGCGATATCAACGTGATCCGCGGCACGTCGCGCGGGGCGCTGACGGAAACGCCGTTTGGGGCCTTTCTGACGCCGGGGCAGGCGGATGGCGCGGCGGTGGATATCGTGATCCGGCCGCAGCACCTGAAGATCGACTTCGACCGTGCGGGGCGCGGCCCCAGCCCGACGCCGCTGGAAGGCACCCCAGCCAGTGGCACGGTGATCCGCGCGCGCTATCTGGGGCGCGAAAGTCTGGTGGAGTTCCGCATGGCGTTCGACGGATCGACCCTGACGGCAAGTGTGCCGGGGGTGTTCCTGCCAAAGCCCGGCACCACGCTGTGGCTGATGATCCGGCGCGACAAGTGTTTCGTGTTTCCCGCGAAATAGCGGCGGTCAACTGTCGTCTGCCATCAGCCTGCGGTAATCGGCAAGGCTGCGGCCCGGCTCTTCGGCAAAGGTCTCTCCGGTCTCGGCAAGCGCCATGATCCGGTCGACGCGAAAGCTGCGAAAACCGTGGCGCTGGTCGCACCACGCCGCCAAAGTCCAGACCCGCCCGGTCAGATCCAGCGCCAGCGGGCGGATGTCGCGGTGGGTTTCCCGCCCTTGTGCGTCAATATAGGTCAGGGTCAGACGCTCCCGGGCCTTGATCGCGCGGCGCAGCAAGGGCACATGCGCCGGGGCGCGGTTGGCCTCTTTGCCGGTGAACACGAACAGATCATCATCGCCGGCCTCGGGCGGGGCCGGGGTGACGCTGGCGATCTTGGTCGCCAGCATGCGTGCCGCCCGCGCCAGTGCCGGATCGGCCCCGTCGGCCACCAGCCGCACGCCCGCCCGCAGGGCATCGAGTTCCGCCCCGGTCAGGATCATCGGCGGCAGGGTGATGGGCGCGCGCAGGATATACCCCACACCCCGCTCGCCCTCGACCGGCAGGCCAGAGGCCATCAGCGTTGCCATGTCGCGCCAGATCGTGCGCACCGACACGCCCAGAGTACCGGCCATTTCGCCCGCGCGGTGCAGCCGCCCGTCGCGCAGGATCTGGATCAGGTCGAACAGGCGGTCGGTGCGGCGCATGGGGTCGGTCCTGCTGGGGGCAACTGACATATAGCTGTCAGGTATCTGCGGGGAAAGCCCCGGTGTGGCCGCTGAATCAGGCTAGGAACCGAAGGCTTGCAGGGGTAGGGATGACAGCAGGCGACAGGGGGCGACATGCCGCCCCGGTCAGCAGGAGGATTTGACATGCTGAACAACATCGGCCTTCCCGGCCTTCTTCTTATCGCGGTTGTGGTGCTGGTCCTGTTCGGGCGCGGCAAGATCTCGTCCCTGATGGGTGAGGTCGGCAAGGGCATCACCGCCTTCAAGAAAGGGGTGAAGGACAGCTCGGAAGAGATTGAAAACACATCCAACACGCCGCCCGTGACGCCGGTGCGCGACGTGACGCCCGAGACGGAACGGGACAAGGTCTGACCCGCCCGGCCTGCATCAGCGGAACCGTCTGACCAAAAAGGAAGCCCCGCGCCATGTTCGACCTCGGCATGTCCGAATTGCTTGTCATCGGGATCGTCGCGCTGATCGTGATCGGCCCCAAGGATCTGCCCGGGCTGTTCCGCAGTCTTGGCCAGTTCACCGGCAAGATGCGCGGCATGGCCCGCGAGTTTTCGCGCGCGATGGAAGCGGCGGCGGATGAGTCCGGCGTCAAGGATGTGGCCCGCGATCTGAAAAACGTTACCTCAGCCAAGTCGATGGGGCTTGAGGCAGTGAAGGATGCGGCATCCAAGTTTGAAAAATGGGACCCACTGAAGAATGCGGCCCGTCCCAGCGTGGTGACACCAAAGCCTGATCTGCAGCCTGATCCGCAGGCCGTGCCTCCGGCAGTTCCGCCCTCTGCCCCCGCGATGGGGCCAGAGACACAGGCGCTTGTGGCGGCCAAGGCCGAACGTCAGGCGATCGTGAAAGACGCCGCCGAGAAACTGAAAGCCGCCAAACCGAAAAGAGCAGCGGCCCCGGACCCCGCGCCAGCCCCGGAACCGGGCAAGAAACCCCGCGCGCCGCGCAAACCGAAATCCGACAAGATCCCCAAGGCCGAAGCATGACCAAGTCAGACGAGATCGACGACAGTTCTGCCCCCCTGATCGAGCATCTGGCCGAATTGCGCAACCGCCTGATCTGGGCGGTGTCTGCCTTTATCGTGGCGATGGTGCTGTGCTTTCTGGTGGCCGAGCCGATCCTGGGCTTCCTGCTGCGCCCGATTGAAGACGCGATGCGGGCCTTGGGCAACCCCAACCCGATCATGCAATACACCGCGCCGCAGGAGTATTTCTTTACCCTTATCCATATCTCTGTGGTGGCGGGTCTGGCTTTGTCGTTTCCGGTCATCGCCTACCAGCTCTGGCGGTTTGTGGCACCTGGCCTTTACCGCAATGAAAAGAACGCGTTTCTGCCGTTCCTGATCGCCTCACCGGTGCTGTTCATTCTGGGGGCGGTGTTTTCGCATTACATCGTGACACCGCTGGCGATGAGCTTCTTTCTGGGCTTTGCCGATGCCACTTCGGTGGTCTCGGCCCTGTTGCCGGCGATTTCGGATGCCCCCATCGCCGATGTGCCGGTGGCGACCCCGTTGACCGATGCGGTGGAACGTCAGGGTATCGACATCGTGTTTCAGGGCAAGGTGAATGAAACGCTGGATATCTCGCTCAAGCTGATCATCGCCTTTGGCCTGTGCTTTCAGCTGCCGGTGCTGCTGACGCTGATGGGCAAGGCGGGGCTGGTGTCTTCGGCCGGTCTGGCGGGTACGCGCAAATATGCGGTGGTGATGATCCTGCTGACCGCAGCCCTTGTGACGCCGCCCGATATCATGAGCCAGCTGATCCTGTTTCTGGCGGTCTATCCGCTGTACGAGGTGTCGATCTTCCTGATCCGCAGGATCGAGAAAAAGCGCGAGGCTGAACTGCGCGCGCAAGGGCTGTGGGAAGACCCTGAGGCGGATGAGGAAGACCACAAGGCATGACGACAGACACGCTGGCCCGCATCGCTGCCGCATTGGAACGGCTGGCCCCGGCCCCGCAACCGGCCCCGGATTTCACCGCCGCTGACGCATTTGCGTGGCACACCGACCCCGACCGGCTGGAGCCTGTGGCGCGGGTGGCGCGGGTGGATCTGTCGCTGCTGATCGGGGTGAACCGCGCGCGCGATACGCTTTTGGACAACACCCGCCATTTTGCGCGCGGCTTGCCCGCCAACAATGCGCTGCTGTGGGGCGCGCGTGGCATGGGGAAATCATCCTTGGTCAAGGCGATCCATGCGGCGGTGCTGGCCGAAGGGCTGCCGCTGAAAATCGTGGAACTCTCGCGTGAGGATCTGCCCTCGGTACAGCGCCTGCTGGCCCTGCTGCGCGCATCGGATGCGCGGTTTATCCTGTTCTGCGATGACCTGTCTTTCAGCCACGACGACCAGCATTACAAATCCCTCAAAGCCGTGCTCGATGGGGGCATGATGGGCCGGCCTGACAATGTGCTGCTTTATGCCACGTCAAACCGCCGCCACCTGATGCCGCGCGACATGATCGAAAATGAACGCTCAACCGCGATCAGTCCGTCCGAGGCGGTGGAGGAGAAGGTCTCGCTGTCTGACCGTTTCGGCCTCTGGCTCGGGTTTCACCCTTGCTCTCAGGATGATTACCTTGAAATGATCCGGGGCTACTGCGCCGCTTACGGCGTATCGGTTCCCGAAGACCGGCTGCGGGCCGAGGCAATCGAATGGCAAGCCACACGCGGCGCGCGCTCGGGCCGGGTGGCCTGGCAGTTCTTCTGCGACCTCGCCGCGCGCGAAGACATCCGGTTCTGAACGCGGTAATCCCGCGCTCTTTGCTCATGTTCTGGCTCTGAATATCCCCGCCGGAGGCTCCGACGGGGATGACTGGCGTGCCTATTGCAGGAAGGCGACCGGATCGGTGCTGTCCACCCCGCGCCGCACTTCGAAATGCAGGAAGGACGGTGTTCCGGCGCGCACCTTGGCGATGTTCTGGCCGCGACTGACCGTATCGCCCTTCTTCACAGTGATCGCGTCCACCCCGGCATAGACCGTCAGCAGATTGTCGGCATGGCGCACCACGATGATCGGGGTCTGCGCCGTGTCGGTGGTGATCGCGGCGACGGTGCCGGCAGCGGCAGCCTTGACGGGCGTGCCGGCGGCGGCAGAAATGTCGATCCCATCGTTGCGCCCCTTGGCATAGGGCCGGATGATCGAGCCTTGCACCGGCATCTGCATCCGGGTCGACGTCGTGGCCTGCGATCCCAGCTGGGGCGAGGCGGGGGTGTCTTTGGGTTTGGCTGCGGCAGGGGCGGTCTGTTCGGCTGGCAGCGGCCGGGTGGCCGAGGGCGGTGTCGGCGTGGCTGAACCGGCCCCGGGCGGGGAAACGGCCTGTGTGGTGGCGGGCGGCGTGGCACTGGCCACCGGGATGATCAGGTACTGCCCTTCACGCACGTCAAGGTTCGGTCCCAGCCCGTTCCATTCCCCCAGTGCCTTTGCCGAGATGTTGTAGCTGCGCGCGATGGAAAACGCGGTTTCCCCGCGCCGCACCTGATGCCGCACGGGTTCGCCCCCGGTGGCCGGGCGCGTGGTCGCGGGCGGGGTCGGTGTGCCGACCCGGTCGAGCGCGGTGGTGGCAATGCTGGAGACATCGACAGGCGAAGGGGCCACGCCTGTGCCGACAGACATGCCGCCATCGGCCACACGGCGCGGCAGGGCCACGATCTCGCCCTCGCGCAGCAGGTCGGTCGGCATGATCGCGTTGTATTGCGCCAGTTCCTGCGCGCCGATGCCGACACGCGCGGCAACCGAAGCCACCGTATCGCCGCGCCGCGCCACGGCTACCTGATAACCGGGGTAAGAGATCACGCCGCGCCCATCGGGCGCAGGCCGCCGTTCCGTCGCGCTCAGGGCGGCATCCGCCGTGGTTAGCACGCCGGGGCCATTGCGCATGTCCCAGTCCATCCCGTCAAACGGGTTGCCGCCGGTTGTGGGCGTGCAGGCAGACAGCGCGGCAAGCGCGCCGCCCAGCCACAGAATGTGCAGGCGGGGGCCAGTCGGGGCCGGGAAAGTGCGGGTCATGCTCTGCCTCATTTGCTTGTCAGACGGTGTGCCCCGCCCTTTGTTACGCCGCTTAATCTGCGCCAAGACCTTCGATCAGCGGTACGAAACGCACCGGGCGCAGTTCTTCATAGTCATAGCCGCTGATGCCGCGGGTCACTTTGATCAGGCTTTGCACCGTATCGGACTGTCCGACCGGAAGCACCATGATACCCCCAACCTTGAGCTGCGCCAAGAGGGGGCCGGGCGGGTCTTCGGCGGCGGCGGTCACGATTATGCGGTCAAACGGGGCCTGATCGGGCAGACCATGGCTGCCATCGGCGGTAAAGGCGGTGATATTGACCAGCCCGAGGCTTTGGAACACGCCCTGCGCCTCGCGAACCAGACGGCGATGCCGGTCCACTGTATAGATGCGCCGCGCCAGATGCGCCAGGATTGCCGCCTGATAGCCCGACCCGGTGCCGATTTCGAGCACGGTATCACGCGGCTGCACGTTCAGCGCCTGGGTCATCAGCCCCACCACCGATGGCTGGCTGATGGTCTGGCCGCAGGCAATCGGCAGCGGCATGTCATCATAAGCGCGGTCGGCGAAATGGCCGCGCACGAACAGGCCACGGTCCACCCGTTCCATCGCCGTCAGCACGCGGGCATCGGTGACGCCCCTTGATCGCAGCCCAAACAAAAAGCGCATCTTGCGTTCGGCGTCCGACTCCTCCGGGCCGCCGTGTCCCATCATGCCAGCTGCGCTTCCAGCCGCGCCAGCAGGTCATGCGCGGTCAGATCCGCGCGCATCGGGGTGATGGAAATCCACCCGTCAAGGTTCACTGCCGCATCGGTGCCGGGCAGGGTGGCGGTGTGCTGCGGCCCACCCTTGATCCACAGATAGCGCCGCCCGGTGGGGGAGATCTGCGGCTCGCACGAAAACGACGTGTCACGGCGAAAGCCGATGGCCGCCACCTTGGTGCCTTGCACCTTGTCGGCGCCACAGGGCGGGAAGTTCACGTTGTAGAACACCCGGAAATCATCCTGCGTCCAGATACCCTTGTCCAGCAGCAGCCGCACGACCGCAGCCCCGTGCACGACCGCCGCCTGAAACGGCGTGTCCAGATCTTCGGTGCCGCGCCCCATATATTGCGACAGGGCAATGGCCGGAATACCCTGCAACGCCGCCTCCATCGCGCCGCCGATGGTACCGGAATAAAGCGTGTTTTCCGCCGCGTTGTTGCCCCGGTTCACGCCCGACAGCACCAGATCAGGCTTGGCCCCATCGAGCACATCATAGATCGCCGCCAGCACACAATCGGCCGGGCTGCCTTCGGCCGCATAGCGCCGGTCGGACAGGCGCGCGATCATCATAGGGTGCGAATAGCTGATGCAATGGCCGACGCCCGATTGCTCAAACGCCGGGGCGACGGTCCAGACCTCACCTTCCGGCCCCGCAATCTGTTGCGCGATAGCGGTCAGAACCTCCAGCCCCGGAGCGTTGATGCCGTCGTCATTTGTGATCAGAATGCGCATGAAATGGTCCTTTCCCCCTGCTTAGACGAGGCAGGCACAGGCGGCAAGCACTTGCGCCTGCTTTGCTTGACTTCCGCCTGCCGGCATTGTCCGCTGGCCACAACGAAAGGCAGTTTGCATGGATTTGACCCCACAGGACATCACCGGTCTGACCCGGTTCCGCCACGATCTGCACCGCCACCCCGAGGTATCGGGGTTTGAGGCGCAGACGGCGCAGCGGGTGCAGGCGGCGCTTGCCCCCTTGGGCCCCGATCAGGTGGTGACGGGGCTGGGCGGGCATGGCGTGGCGGCGGTGTTTCGTGGCGACACCCCCGGCCCGACCGTGATGATCCGCGCGGAACTGGATGCGTTGCCGATCCTGCAAAACCCCGGCGCGGCCCATCGGTCCCTGACCGATGGCGTGGCGCATCTGTGCGGGCATGACGGGCATATGGCGATCCTGCTGGGGGTTGCGCGCGGGCTGTCGCGGCACAGACCGGCCAGCGGTCGGGCGATCTTGATGTTCCAGCCCGCCGAGGAAGACGGCTCGGGCGCCGCCGCCGTGCTGGCCGACCCTGCCTTCGCCCCGCTGCGCCCCGACTGGGCCTTTGCGCTGCACAACATGCCAGGTCTGCCGCTGGGGCAGGTGCAGGTGTCGGCGGGGCCGATGAACTGTGCCTCTTGCGGGTTGCGCCTGCGGCTGATGGGGCGCACCGCCCATGCCGCCACGCCCGATACCGGGCTTTCCCCCACAGCGGCGCTGTTCGATCTGATCCCCGCTCTGCAGGCGCTTGGGCCGGGCGGCGCACTGACGCCCGGCTTCCGGCTGGTGACGCTGACCCATGCCCGCCTTGGCACCCCCAGCTTTGGCATCGCTCCGGGTGAGGGCGAGGTGTGGGTCACCCTGCGCAGCCTGACTGATGCCGATATGACCGGCCTGAAGGCACAGGCGCAGGATCTGGCGCATCGGCAGGCCGCGAAACACGGGTTGCAGCTTGACCTGTCCTGGCATGATGATTTCGCCGCCTGCCACAACGATCCGCAGGCGGTGGCGCAGATAGAGGCGGCGCTGACCGACGCCGCCATTCCCTTTGGCCCTACCGACGGCCCGATGCGCCCGTCTGAGGATTTCGGTCGCTTCGCGGGCAGCGGCGCGCGCTGTGCCATGTTCCTGCTGGGCGCGGGTGAGGATAGCCCGGCCCTGCATGACCCCGGCTATGATTTTCCTGACACGCTCATTGCTCCGGGAGTTTCAGCCTTCACGGCCATTCTGCGCCGCATTCTGGGCTGAACGGTGCTAATGCGCACAATTTCCGCGCGGCCATAGGCGAAGACGCAAAGGGGTATCAGGTCTACCTAAGGGACAAAGGAGACCTTCATGAGCTGGAACCCCGTCCTTGACCCGTCCATCCCGATCGGCGACGCCGTGGATGCCATTGAAACCGTGATCGTCCCGCGCGCCCGTGATCTGGGCGGGTTCGAGGTGCGCCGCGCGCTGCCCTCGGCCAAGCGGCAGATGGTGGGGCCGTTCATTTTCTTCGACCAGATGGGCCCGGCAGAGTTTCTGACCGGCAAGGGCATCGACGTGCGCCCGCATCCGCATATCGGCCTTGGCACCGTCACCTATCTGATGAAGGGGCGAATCCATCACCGCGACAGCATCGGTACCAATTCCTGGATCGAACCCGGCGAGGTGAACTGGATGCTGGCGGGGCAGGGGATTACCCATTCGGAACGGCAGGACGGCGCGATCCGTGATGCGCCGCATGACCTGTTCGGGTTGCAGACCTGGCTGGCGCTGCCGAAGGCGATGGAGGATGATCCGGCCTCTTTCGTCCACGCCGTCAAGGCGGAACTGCCGGTGCTGGAGGGCGAGGGGAAACAGGTGCGGCTGATCCTTGGCTCGGCTTACGGTGCACGCGCGCCGATCCCTACGGGCATCGAGGTGTTCTATGCCGATGCCGATCTGGCTCCGGGGGCCGCTATTCCGCTGCCTGATGATCATGAGGATCGCGGGGTCTACATTCTGTCGGGCGATGTTACGGTGGGCGGGCATAGCTTTGAGACCGGCCGCATGCTGGTGTTCCGCCCCGGTGACCGGATCTCGGTCAAGGCGGGGGACCGGGGCGCGCGGGTGATGCTGCTGGGCGGGGCCACCATGGACGGGCCACGGCATATCTGGTGGAATTTTGTGGCCTCCAGCAAGGACCGCATTGATGCCGCGCGCGAGGCGTGGCGGGCGGGCGACTGGGCGCATGGGCGGTTCAGGCTGCCGCCTGATGATGCGGGCGAATTCATCCCGGCCCCCGATCATTAGGGCCGCGCGAAAAAAGCTGTGGTTTGCGTCCGGTCCCGCTTGACGCCCCCTGCGACTGCCCCTAAAAGCCCCCCTACGGCGCGGGGGTGACCCTTTGCCGGACGGAATGTGCGGTTGTAGCTCAGTTGGTTAGAGTACCGGCCTGTCACGCCGGGGGTCGCGGGTTCGAGCCCCGTCAACCGCGCCATTCCTGCCTTGAAAAGGCCCCTGCGGCAGCAGGGGCCTTTTGGCTTTCGGGGCGTGGAAGCCCACTGCGCTTCAGAGGGCAGATGTATGTGAAATCAGATGCTTCGGGCGATGAACCTGATGCGGCGTTGAAGGTGTCACCTCGCCCGGCTTGGCCGCTTTTGGTGTGGTGATGCGGGCCCGGCACTGCCCCACTTTCCTGCTTGACGCCCCCGGTCGGCGGTTATATTGCCGGTGCATCGCGCGGTTGTAGCTCAGTTGGTTAGAGTACCGGCCTGTCACGCCGGGGGTCGCGGGTTCGAGCCCCGTCAACCGCGCCACTTTCCTTTTCCTACCGACGGACAACGTCTGCNCTTTCCTTTTCCTACCGACGGACAACGTCTGCACCGGACCGGTGCGGGCGTTTTTGTCTGTTCGGCCCCGCACCGACCCCACAAGGGGGGCGACGGGCATGGGCCTGCGGCGCAGGCATACCGGATCAGTCGGCGCTGCGGGGCGCGGTGACGCCATCCGGGCACATGCCGCCGTCGGGGAAGAACCGGGGGAAGGTGGTTTTCAGGGCCGAATCCAGATCGTCCATCGTGACCGGCAGGCCCAGATCGACAAGGCTGGTCACGCCGGAATTGCGGATGCCGCAGGGCACGATGCCAGAAAAATGCGACAGGTCCGGCTCTACGTTGATCGAAATGCCGTGAAAGCTGACCCAGCGGCGCAGTTTGACGCCGATGGCGGCGATCTTGTCTTCGGGCACGGTACCGTCTGTGCCACGCCGGTCCGGCCTTGGCACCCAGACGCCGACGCGGCCGGGGCGGACCTCTCCGGTCAGGTTGAATTCGGCAAGGGTCGCAATCACCCAGTTTTCCATGGCGCGCACAAAGCAGCGCACATCGCGACCGCGCGCACCTACGTTCAGCATCACATAGACCACCCGCTGCCCCGGTCCGTGATAGGTGTATTGCCCGCCGCGCCCCACGGCGTGGACAGGAAATCGGTCCGGATCGGTCAAGTCTTCGGCCTTCGCGCTGGTGCCCGCCGTGTATAGCGGCGGGTGCTCCAGCAGCCAGATCGCCTCGGGCGCGTCGCCGCTGGCGATGGCTTCGGCCCGGGCTTCCATCGCGGCGAGAGTCGGAAGATAGGGGGATAGTCCGGGAAAATTCTGCCATTCGGGCATGAAGGTGCCTTTGGGTAAGGAAAAGAGGACTAGGCATATCGCGGGATCGTGATAGCCTTTTGCCCAATTGAAATTGAGTCTGCCATTTAAGGAGAGATGTGATGAAGTTGAAAGGAATTGCAACCGCCGGGATCATTGCGGCCTTGGGCCTGGCGCCAGCAGGCCAGGTTCAGGCCGATGCGGGCGACGCCATTGCAGGCGCACTGATCGGTGGGATCATCGGGCATGCCATCGCCAATGACCAGAACAAACGCCGCGTGACCACGCAGCGGCGGTCTACCAAATCGACGATATCTTCCGCGCAGCGCGAGGCCAACCGCGAGGTGCAGACCGCGCTGAACCATTTCGGCTATCCGGTCGGTGCGCCGGACGGGGCGATCGGGCCGCGCAGCCGCGGGGCGATTTCCAGCTATCAGGCGACGCTGGGCTATCCGCCCACCGGGCAACTGACCGAATATGAGCGCACCGTGCTGGTCAGCGCCTATCACCGCGCGATTGCGGGTGGGCCGATGGTGGCACAGGCGGCCGCAACGCATCCGATGGGCATGCGCGGCCTGCTCTTGATGCAACGCGACGAGATGGCAGGGATTCC
Source organism: Pseudotabrizicola sediminis (assembly GCF_004745575.1). GTDB lineage: Bacteria > Pseudomonadota > Alphaproteobacteria > Rhodobacterales > Rhodobacteraceae > Pseudotabrizicola > Pseudotabrizicola sediminis. The sequence goes on from NZ_RPEM01000011.1 coordinate 89,725, forward strand.
GCCCGCGATGGTGGCGGCCCCTTCGGCGCCGGTGGCCCCGATGATCCCCGCCATGCCGGTGCTGGTGACGCCCGCCGCCCCGCCGGCGGTGATGGCCGCCACGCCTGCGCTGCCATCGCTGATGCCAGAGGCCCCGGCCACCGTGGCCGCCGCCCCGGCGCTGCCCAGTTTCATGGGCTCGGGTACGCCGCAGGTGTCGCTGGCCAGCCAGTGCAACAAGATCAGCCTGATGACCAACACCAACGGCGGTTATGTGACCGAAGCCAGCATGACCGACCCGACCTTCGCGCTTGGGGAACAATTCTGTCTGGCGCGCACCTATGCCATGGCCACCGGCGAAGAGCTGGCGGGCAAGGTGGCGGGCTTTACGCCCGCACAGATTTCCGAACAATGCGCCGGATTTGGCCCGGTATTGGCCGAGCATGTGGCGGGCCTGTCGATGAAAACCCGCGATGAGGTGCTGACAGGCGTCAAGAGCTTCATCATGGGGTCGGGCATGTCGCCGGCGCAACTGTCGGGCACGGCGAAGGTCTGCCTTGGCGTGGGCTACACCACCGATGCGATGGATGTGGCTGTCGGATCGGCGCTGCTGCTGACCGCGATGGGCGAGGCGGGCTATGCCGAGCTGCTGGGCCACCATCTGAGCCAGGGCTTTGGCGCCACCATGCGCCCCGAACTGGCGCTGGACTGGTATGACATGGGGCTGACGGCGATCGGGCAGGGGCAGGCGGTGTTCGCGCCGGGCCTTGGCGGCGACCGGGGCGCGGTGATCCGCAAGGCGGCCTATACGGCGGCAGGGCGCGCGGGCGATCTGGCCCCGGCGGTGCCTGCGGGTCTGCCGCAGTTTGCGCTGGTGCCGGACGCCGCGCCGGCAGCACCGGTAGAGCAAGTGGCGGCAAACACCGATGCGGCCCCGATGGCGGGGCCGCGGGTGGTGTCGGCGGCCAAGCTCTTGTCGCTGCTGCCGGGCAACTGACCGGCTGACATCGGGGCCAGACCGGTCGGGCCTGAAAAAGACCGGCCCACAGAAAGCGGGGGAGGGGCGTAAAATCCCCCTTCCCTTCGCAGCGGACCTTCGGTAAAAGCCCGCCATCCAGGTCGTGTCTGCGGATGTGGCGGAATTGGTAGACGCGCAGCGTTGAGGTCGCTGTTCTTTAATCGGAGTGAAAGTTCGAGTCTTTTCATCCGCACCACGTCCTGGCAAAATCCAAAGAAGGCGCCCCTGATCCGGGCGCCTTTTGGATTTTATGGCGCGCTGTCGCGCCGTCCGGCCTGTTGTCGCCGCGATTTGCTGCCGATCTGCCGGGCATACCGCCCGCGATCTGCCTGCCAACTGCCGCAAGAGGCGGCGAAAGCGGCGCAATATGACTGATTTTCCCGCATATCCTGTGACATGCCTGAAAATGTGACAAGCTGGTTGCATTGCGGGGCGGCATTGGCTTTAGTCATCCTAACAAGTGCAGAAAATCTGCCGGACCATATGGGGAGACCAGCGCGGTGAGCGAAAGCCACAGGGACGCATTTGTTGCCTTTGACCGGGTGCAAAAAAGCTATGACGGCGTCAGCCTTGTCGTCAAAGATCTGAACCTCGACATCGCCAAGGGCGAGTTTCTGACCATGCTCGGGCCGTCAGGCTCGGGCAAGACCACCTGTCTGATGATGCTGGCGGGATTCGAAACCGCCACCAATGGCGAGATCCGGTTGGATGGCACCAACATCAACGCGGTGCCGCCGCACAAGCGCGGCATCGGTATGGTGTTTCAGAACTACGCGCTGTTCCCGCATATGACGGTGGGCGAGAATCTGGCCTTTCCGCTGGAAGTGCGCGGGATGGGCAAATCGGACCGCGACGCCAAGGTGCAGCGCGCACTGGACATGGTGCAGATGGGGGCCTTTGCCAACCGGCGCCCGGCGCAACTGTCCGGTGGACAGCAGCAACGAATCGCGCTGGCGCGGGCATTGGTGTTCGACCCCAAGTTGGTGCTGATGGACGAACCCCTGGGCGCGCTGGACAAACAGCTGCGCGAGCATATGCAGTTTGAAATCAAGCATCTGCACGAAAGCCTTGGCATCACCGTGGTCTATGTCACCCATGATCAGGGCGAGGCCTTGACGATGTCTGACCGCATCGCCGTGTTCAACGATGGCCGCATCCAGCAACTGGCGCCGCCCGCCGATCTGTATGAACGCCCCGACAACAGCTTTGTCGCGGGCTTTATCGGTGAAAACAACAAGCTGCCCGGCACTCTGGAAGAGCTGACGGGCGACAAGGCGCTGGTGCGGCTGGCGACGGGCGAGGTGATTGATGCCACCGCTGTCAACGTCACCCAGAAGGGGCAGGCGACGCTGGTGTCGATCCGCCCGGAACGGGTGGAATTCAAGCCCGAGATGATGCCACCCGGCGCCCATATGATCGGGGCCGATGTGCTGGAGGTTATCTATATGGGCGACATCCTACGCGCCCGCCTGCGCGTGGCGGGGTCGGATGACTTTGTGATGAAGATGCGCAACACCCAAGGCCAGACCCGTCTGGCCCCGGGACAACAGATCAAGGTCGGCTGGCATCCGCAGGATGCCCGCGCGCTTGACCCGGTCTGACGACATCCCCGGCATAAGGGGGCGCCGCACAGTGCGGCCAACACCAACGACAACCAATATGGGAGACTGCCAATGAAGAAACTTCTTGTTCTATCCACCGCCCTTTCCGGCTTTGGCCTTGCCGCTTCGGCGCAGGAAATTGCCGTAATGTCCTGGGGCGGTGCTTATGCGACCAGCCAGATCGAAGCCTATCACAAGCCCTTCACCGCCGAGACCGGCATCACCGTGGTCAGCGTCGATGCCGACAACCCGGCAGCGCCCATCAAGGCGCAGGTCGAGGCGGGCAACGTCACCATCGACGTGGTCGATCTGGAATATGCCGATGCTGTGCGCATGTGCGACGAGGGCCTGCTGGAAGTGCTCGACCCGGCCATCCTTACCCCCGGTGCCGATGGCACCCCGGCCACCGATGACTTCCTGCCCGGCGCCGTGACCGACTGTTTCGTTGCCACCATCGTGTTCTCGACCAACTTTGCCTATGACGCGACCAAGTTCCCGGAAAACCCGCCGACCACGATTGCGGATTTCTTTGACACCGCCACCTATCCGGGCAAGCGCGGCATGCGCAAAGGCGCCAAGGTCAATCTTGAAATGGCGCTGATGGCCGATGGGGTTGCGGCCGATGAGGTCTATGCCATGCTGGAAACGCCGGAAGGCGTGGAGCGTGCCTTTGCCAAGCTGGGCACCATCAAAGCCGACATGATCTGGTGGGAGGCTGGCGCACAGCCACCGCAACTGCTGGCCGATGGCGAGGTGGTGATGACCACCGGTTACAACGGTCGCTTCTTCTCGGCCGCCGTCACCGAAGGCAAGCCCTTCGTGCAGGTGTTTGACGGGCAGGTCTACGAATATGACGGCTACGCCATTCCGAAAGGCGCGCCGAACATGGAAGCGGCGCTGCAGTTCCTGACCTATTCGACCACAACGCAGGCGCTGGCCGATCAGGCCAAGTGGATCGCCTACGGTCCGGCGCGTGTGTCCTCTGGCCCGCTGGTCGGGTTGTTCATGGATGGCAAGACTGAAATGGGCCCCAACATGCCCACCTCTGCCGATAACCTGACCAATGCGCTGCCGTCGTCCTATGAGTTCTGGGTCGACCGCGACACCGAGCTGAACGAGCGGTTCAATGCCTGGCTGACGGCGAACTGATCTGATCTGATCCGGGGCGACGCTGTGCCGTCGCCCCGGATTTTTGCCAAGGGGGTGACTGATGGCTGACATATCTGCTTCTGATGTGGGATTGCTGAAGACCAGCGATGGCCGTCCGCTCAAATCGGCGCTTGCCACCGCGCAACAGCGCTCCAAACGGCGGGCCTTTCTGCTGGTTCTGCCGCTCCTGGCCTTCATCATCATCACCTTCATCATCCCCATCGGGCAGCTGCTGCATCAGGCGGTCTATAATGACGGGTTTTCCGCCAACATGCCGCGCACCACGGCCTGGTTCGTCGAAAACCCGCCTGGCACCGTGCCGGACGATATTGCATTTGAGGCCCTGGCACTTGACCTGAAAGACGCCGCTGCCGCGCGCACCGTCGGCGTGGTCGGCACCCGGGTGAATTACGAAATGTCGGGGACAAGATCGCTGTTCACCTCGACCGCGCGGGGGGCGGCCCGGCTCGAGCCGCCGTACCGCGAGGCGCTGCTGGAGGCGGATGCGAAATGGGCCGACCCCAACCTGTGGGGCACCATGCGGCAGGTGTCGGATGCCTATAGCGCCAATTTCTTCCTTGCCGCGTTGGATATGACCCGCGATGTGAACGGCAAGATCGTGCCGATGCCCGAAGAGCGGCAGATCTATGTCAGCCTGTTCGTCAAGACCTTCCTGTTGGCCGGGCTGATCACATTCACCTGTTTTCTGCTGGGGTTTCCGATTGCCCATCTGCTGGCGACGCTGCCGATGAAATGGTCCAACCTGCTGATGATTTTGGTGCTGCTGCCGTTCTGGACCTCGCTTCTGGTGCGGACCACCAGCTGGATGGTGCTGTTGCAGCAACAGGGTGTGGTGAACAATACCATGGTGGCGCTGGGGATCATCAGCGATGATGGCCGGATCCAGATGATTTACAACCAGATGGGCACGATCATTGCGATGACGCATATCCTGCTGCCGTTCATGATCCTGCCGCTGTATTCGGTGATGCGCCCGATTCCGCCGACCTATGTGCGGGCAGCGCGGTCGCTGGGGGCCACAAGCTGGACCGCGTTCCGCCGGGTGTATCTGCCGCAGACCCTGCCGGGGGTGGGGGCCGGGTCGTTGCTCGTTTTCATTCTGGCGGTGGGATATTACATCACGCCGGCGCTGGTCGGCGGGGCGAGCGGCCAGCTGATTTCCAACCTGATCGCGTTCCATATGCAAAGCAGTCTGAACTGGTCTCTGGCATCGGCGCTTGCGGCGCTGCTGTTGGGGGCGGTGCTGGTGCTGTACTGGATTTACGACCGGCTGGTCGGCATCGACAACCTGAAGTTGGGGTAAACGATATGGCACTTCCCATCTACGCATCGCCGCTGGAGCGGGTCTGGCATTACACGCGGCTGGTGATCTGCGCGCTGATCTTTCTGTTCCTGATCGCGCCGATCCTGATCATCATGCCGCTGTCGTTCAACGCCGAGCCCTACTTTACCTTTACTGAAAAGATGCTGGCCTTTGATCCGTCTGGCTACTCCTTGCGCTGGTATGACCTGTTGCTGACGCAGCCATCCATCCCAAATGATGTTCCGCGTGACGGTGCGTGGTGGGCGCAGGTCTGGCGCGAAAGCGCCTGGGTCAGGGCTGCGAAGAATTCGGTCATCATTGGGTTTTTCGCCACCATCGTGGCCACGGTGCTGGGCACGATTGCGGCTTTGGGACTGTCGCGGCCGGAAATGCCCTATCGGCGGCTGATCATGGCGATCCTGATCTCGCCGATGATTGTGCCGATCATTATCACGGCGACGGGGTTGTTCTTTTTCTACTCCAGCCCGTGCGCGCTGATCGGCTGGACGGGCCTTTCGCAATATTGCGGGCGGCTGACCAGCAGCTATACCGGCGTGGTGCTGGCCCATGCCACGCTGGGCATTCCCTTTGTCATCATCACCGTGACCGCAACGCTGATCGGGTTCGACCAGTCGCTGAACCGTGCTGCGGCCAGCTTGGGCGCACCGCCCACGACCACGTTCTTCAAGGTGACCATGCCGCTGATCCTGCCCGGTGTGATTTCGGGCGCGCTGTTTGCCTTTGTCACCTCGTTCGACGAGGTGGTGGTGGTGCTGTTCGTGGCGGCCCATGACCAGCAGACCATCCCGCGCCAGATGTGGAACGGTATCCGCGAACAGATCAGCCCGGCGATCTTGTCGGTGGCGACCATACTGGTGGTGATTTCCATCGGCATGCTGGCCACGCTGGAGATCTTGCGGCGCCGGTCGGAACGGCTACGTGGGGTCACGCCGCACTGAGGGGGTTAGGGCGGGTGGTTAAACGCGATGGCCCCGGGCCTTACGGCAAGATCGCCAGCCACATCCAGACCGAGCCGATCGACATGGCGGTGGCGATCAGCACGGCGGAGGCATTCACGCGCTTTGCCACGCCATACATGTGCGCGAACAGATAGGCGTTGACGCCGGGGGCCATGGCCGCCGTCACCACGGCCGATCGCAGGCTGGCGGTGTCAAGGCTGAACACCTGCGTGCCCAGCACCCAAGTCACCCCCGGATGCACGAACAGTGACACCACGCAGACCATGGCGATGGTGGCGCGGTCGCCTTCTGGTTTGTAGCGGAACAGCACCCCACCCAACCCGAACAGGGCGGCGGGAATGGCGGCGCGGGTCATCAGATCCACCCCCGCCCAGAACGCCCCCGGCAATGGCAGGCCGGTCAGGTTGACGATGAACCCCAGCGTGATGCCGATCACCAGCGGTTGCGTAAACACCGCCTGACCGATCTGGCGCGACAGCGCCGCCGCCGACAACCCCTGTCCACGCGTGCGGGCCCATTCCATCAGCCCGATGCCAAAGCCGTATAGCATGGGTGAGTGGACAGAGATGATGGCAAAGTTGCCCTGCAAGGCCGCGACCCCGTAGGCGCGTTCGGTGATCGGCAGGCCCAAAAGCAGCGAGTTGGAAAACAACCCGGCAAAGCCGATGGCAACGGAATCGGTCAGCGGGCGGCGGAACAGCCAGCGCGCGCCGGCAAAGCACAGCGCAAAGCCGGTAAAGGCACCCACATAGAACGACACCAGCAAGCCGGTGTTGTAGGCACCCGACAGATCCAGCGTGGCGATAGAGCGGAACAGCAGGCAGGGCACCGCAAAATTCTGCGCAAAGCGCATCAGCCCGTCGACCGCCGAGTCGGAAAACAGTCCAAAGCGCGCCGCGGCATAGCCAAAGCCGATCACCATGAAAACCGGCAGAATCACGTCCAGCAGCGCCGTCATGCGGCGATCTCGATCACCATCCCATCGAACGCGGGGCGGATGTGGGGGGGCAATTCCCCCAGCAGCGTCGCGTGATCCAGATCATTGTGCATGTTGGTCAGCACCGCGCGCGCGGGTTGCGCGCGGGCGATCCAGCCCAGCGTCATCTCCAGATGGGCATGGGTCGGGTGCGGCTTGCGGCGCAGCGCATCGACCACCCAGACCTGCAAGCCGTCCAGCAGCGGCCAGTGCCGGTCGGGGATCGCCACCGCGTCCGGCAGATAGGCAAGGCCGCCGATGCGGAAGCCCTGCGCATCCATGCTGCCATGTTCGCACAGAAAGGGGGTCAGCGTCAGATCACCCCCGGCACCGGGCACCGTGAAGGCCACATCATCGGTGATGCTGTTCAGGTCGAGGATCGGCGGATAGGGACTGCCCGGCGGTTGTACAAAGGCATAGCCAAAGCGCGCGACCAGCGCGTCTTGCGTCGGGCCGTCGGCCCAGACCGGAAGGCGACGGCCAGTGTTGTAGACCACCTGCCGCAGATCATCGACGCCATGGGTGTGGTCGGCATGGGCATGGGTAAAGACCACAGCGTCCAGCACGCCCACCCCCGCCGCGAGCAGTTGCGCATGCATGTCGGGCGACGTGTCGATCAGCACCCGCGTGATGCCAGCGGCCCCGATGCGTTCCACCAGCATCGAACAGCGGGTGCGGCGGTTCCTGGGGTTGGACGGATCACACGCGCCCCAGTCCGGTGCCTGAACTCCAAGGCGGGGAACCCCGCCCGAAGAGCCGCAGCCCAGAATGGTAAAGCGCAGGCGGTCTGTCATGCCGGTTGGTCCGACAGGCGGGCGCGGGGGAACAACCGGTCGAAATTCGCGGTGGTCTGCGCGGCAAAGTCGGCCTCTGACATGTCAAACAGCCCGGCCCCGACCGATGCGGTATAGCTTGTATAGGCCGGCTCATTACGCCGCCCGCGATGCGGCGGCGGCGCCAGATAGGGGCTGTCGGTTTCCAGCAGGATACGGTCCACCGGGGCTGCGGCAAAGATGCGGCGCAGATCATCACTGCGCGGAAAGGCAGCGATGCCCGACATCGAAAGGTAAAACCCCAGCTCCAGCGCGGCCCGCGCCAAAGCCTCCCCGCTGGAAAAGCAGTGCATCACGCACGAATAGGGCCGGTCACGGAACATCTCGGTCAGGATGGCCGCCATATCGTCATCTGCCCCGCGCGCATGGATGATCAGCGGCAGTCCGGTTTCCTGTGCGGCGGTGATGTGCAGGCGCAGGCTTTGCTGCTGCACGGCCTTGGTTTCGACGGTGTAGTGGTAATCGAGGCCGGTCTCGCCGATGCCGACAAACTTCGGATGCTGCGTCAGGGCAACCATCTGATCGACGGTGATCAGCGGTTCCTCATGCGCGCGCATCGGGTGGACCCCGGCGGCATAGAACAGCGAAGGGTGCGCCTCGGCCAGCGCGCGGACCGCTGGTTCCTTGTCCATCCGGGTGCAGATCGTGACCATGCGCTGCACGCCCGCTGCGTGGGCGCGGGCGATGACCTGATCCAGCTCGCCTTCGAAATCGGGGAAATCGAGGTGGCAGTGGCTGTCCACGATATGGATGGCTCGTCTTGTCGGCATTCTGAGCTTACCTTTGGGCGAGCTGTGCCGCCGTCTCGTCAATTTTGAGCAAGCTATCCATCAGAAGCGCGGCAGGGTCAAGGTTGACCGCCTTGCCCCGGCGTGCGCGCAAGGACAGGGTTTGTGCGAGGTCCGCCCAAGCCCGCGCGGCTTGCTCACTTGGGGCCAGTCGGGCGAACAGATCGCCTTCACCGCGCGCGGCCTCGGGGGGCAGTTGGCGCAGGGTGCCGGCGCGGGCCAGCCGGGCCAGAAACAGATCGAGCAGGGTGACGATCAGGTCAAACCGTTCCTCCGACCCCTTGCCCGCACCGGTTTCGGCCAATGCCAGCGCGCGCGGGCGGTCCAGCCGGGGCAGGGTGGTGAACAGCTGGGTCAGGCTGGCATAGGTTTTCAACCCGTCCAGATTGGTCAGCCGGAATGCCTCTCCGACCGAGCCACCGGCCAGCTCACCCAAGGCCTGCACATCATCCGGGTCCACCGCACCGCCCGCCTGTTCCAAGGCGCGCGCAAGCGGTTCGGGTGTCAGGGCGGTCAGCCGCAGCTCGCGGCACCGTGACCGGATGGTGGGCAGCAACCGGTGCGGCTGATGCGCTATGACAAGGAAGGTCACACCCGAGGGGGGTTCTTCGAGCAGTTTCAGCAGGGCATTGGCGGCACCGGTGTTCAGGTCATCCGCCGCGTCGATGATCGCCACCCGGCGACCGCCATCCGCCGCCGACAGGGCAAAGAACGACTTCATGCGGCGCACCTCATCCACGCGGATATCGGCGGACAGCGCGGTTTCCTTGTCATTGGCACCCCGACGCAGCAGGAACAGGCGCGGTTCGGCCAGTTGCAGCATGCGCCGCGCGACGGGGGCGTCGGCGGGGATGTCCATCGACTCGGGCGGCGGGGCGGCGAACATGCCGCCATCCTCTTCCGGCGTGGCCAGAAGGAACCGCGCCACGCGCCAGGCAAGTGTGGCCTTGCCCACGCCCTTCGGCCCGGTGATCAGCCAGCCATGGTGCAACCGGCCCGAAGTGAAGGCATTCAGGAACGCGCTTTCCGCCTGCTCATGCCCATAGAGCCGCACTGTTTCGCGCGGGTGGGGGGCACCTTCGATCCGGTCTGGTTCGGGCAGATCAGCGGCGGCCATCAACGGCCCCCGATCGCCGCGAGCGACAGCGCCAGCACATCGGCGGCCACCGCATCGGGCGTGCGCGCGCCGTCGATCACGCGGAACCGGTCGTGGCGGGCGGCCAGCGCCAGAAACCCTGCACGGGCGCGGGTCTGGAAGGCCAGCCCCATGTCTTCAAACCGCATCTCGGACCCGGCGCGGGCGGTGGCGCGGGCCAGCCCCTCGGCAGGGTCCAGATCGACCAGCAGGGTCAGGTCCGGTTCCACCCCGATCATCAGGTCGTGCAGCGTATCGACGGTGGCGGTCAGATCGCCCCGGGTGATGCCCTGAAAGATGCGCGTTGAATCGGCAAACCGGTCGGTGATCACCACATCGCCGCGTGCCAGCGCCGGGCGAATGGTCTTTTCCAGATGGTCGCGGCGGGCGGCGGTGAACAGCAGGATCTCTGTCTCGGGTGACCAGCGGTCGGTCGCACCTTCCAGCACCAGACGGCGGATTTCCTCGGCCCCCGCGCTGCCACCCGGTTCGCGGGTCAGGGTCACGCCATGCCCCGCGGCGCGCAAAGCATCTGCCAGCAGGCGCGCCTGCGTGGATTTGCCCGACCCGTCGATGCCTTCAAGACTGATGAAAATCCCTGCCATGGCCCCGCCTATCAGGAGGCGGGGGTCTCGTCGAGATAGCGCGCGCGCAAGGCATCGACCGCCGTCATCAGCCGTTTGCCAAAGCCGCCGCGCGCGACATCGGCTTCGACCACCAGGGGCACGCGGGCATCGGGCAGGTTGGGGATATGGATGATCAACTCACCCACCTGCGTGCCAGCGGTCAGCGGCGCCTTCAGCGGGCCGGTATAGACCACCTCGGCCGTGGTGCTTTCCTGCACCAATGCGGGCACCAGCAGGCGCACATCGGCGGCTGGCACCAGACCAACGCGGTCCGCCGATCCCATCCAGACCGGCACCTCGGCCACGCGCTGCCCGGCGGTTACCAGTGTTTTTTCGGCAAACTGGCGAAAGGCCCAGGACACGATGCGTTCGGCTTCTTCCGCCCGTTCGCGTTCGCTGGTCAACCCGGTGATCACGAAAATCACCCGCCGATTGCCCTGCGCCGCTGATCCGGCCAGACCATAGCCCGCCTCGGAGGTGTGGCCGGTTTTCAGCCCGTCAGAGCCCACCCCCAGCGCCAGCAGCGGATTGCGGTTGTTGGCATTGGCCGGCGCGCGGTTCTTGTAGTCAAAGGTGGTCTCGGCAAAGATCGTGTAGAGTTCGGGGAAATCCACGATCAGCCGTTTGGACAGGATGCCCAGATCGCGCATCGACATCACATGACCGGCGGCGGGCCAGCCCGAGGAATTCTTGAACACCGAATTCTGCATCCCCAAAGCCCGTGCGCGTTGGGTCATCTGGTCGGCAAAGGCCTCCTCCGTACCCGCCAGCCCTTCGGCGACCACGACACAGGCGTCATTGCCGGAATTGACGATCATGCCATGGATCAGATCGCTGACCGTGGGCCGGTCGGATTCCTGCAAGAACATGGTGGACCCACCCATCGCCGCCGCGCGGGACGACACCGGGAACTGGGTTTCCATCGTCACCCGGCCATCGCGCAGCGCTTCGAACAGCATGTTGATGGTCATCAGTTTCGACATGCTGGCGGGCGGCAGCGCCTGATCGGCGTTCTTGTCCATCAGCACGGTCTGGGTCGTGACATCATAGACCCAGGCGGCGGTGGCCTGGGTTTCAAACGCCTGTGCCACCGGGGCCGTGATCAGCAGGAACAACGTCAGGGCCGGGGCCAGAACGGCGCGGAAAAGGCTGTGGGGGCGGCGGCTTCGGATGCACATCGGATTGCCTCGGCTTAGCGGTTCAGGAAATAGGCATCGGGAAAGCCCGCGCCCTTGACGCGGGTCAGGGCCGCCGCATCGCCGGTGGTGGTCACCGACCATAGCGGTTTGCCCTTGCTTTCCTCACGCCGGACAGAGCCTTGCAGCCCGGCTGCGGTGAGCGAGGCGACGGCGCGGGTGGCATTGGCCTCGACCGAGAAGATCCCGATCTGGATGGTGCGCCCGCCCGTGGCCGGGGCGGCAGCCGCCGGGGCAGGGGCCGATGCGCCGACAACCGGTGCGACAGGGGTTGGCGACACGGGCGCTGCCTCGGCCCGGTCAATCGCCGCTGCGACCCCGGCGATCGGGTCAAGCGACTGGGTTTCCACCGTTTCCGACGAATCCAGAATTGGTTTGCTGGCATCGGGGGTGACCGTTGCTTCTTCACGGCGCAGCGCGATCACGCTGACATCGGCCGGGGCCCCCGCCAGCACACCAAGCGCGGCTGCAGCATCGGACGAGATCTGCAGCTTCGGCCCGGGATTTTCGATCTCGCGCCGAAACAGCGCGCCGATGACGAACTTGCCATTGGCGGTGTTGCGGATGATCACCCGTTCGGGGTCTTTCGCATCGGGCGAGGCGACCCAGACGCCACCCAAGGACGGGCGGCCATCCCACAGCGCCTTGTCCGTGGTCTGGAACACCTCGGGCGCTTCAACATCGCGGTCGATCAGCCGGGTGGAGGTTGACGCCGCAGGCGTGGCCCCATCCGCAGTGGCGGCCCCCCGGAACGGATTTGCGCCATCGACGCAAGCGGCCAGTGCCGTGCTTGCGACTGTCATCAGGATAAGCGCCCTGATCCGTGCCTGTGCCATGTCTTGCCCCCGATGCCGCAGGTTTATCCTGCGCTTGTTTCCCTTGGTTGCGCCGTGCCGGTGCTGCCCTTGCCCGACGCACCGCCTGATTTGACAATATCATACCGCTGCACGCCCTGCGAGGAAAGGGTGTGTGGAACTTTCGGCACAGATCGACACGCACACTTGACCATTCGGCATCGCCCCGGCTTGAATTCACCGCAAAGGCCCGCTATCGGGGGGTCTGCTGGAAGTGTGGCCGAGTGGTTTAAGGCTCTAGTCTTGAAAACTAGCGTGCGGGGAACCGTACCGTGGGTTCGAATCCCACCGCTTCCGCCATTTCTTAAATTAATCTATTGATTTTCAACGTATTTTCGGCAACGAAGTGAATTCGTCCCTACTATCGGCCCTAACCGTGGCTTTAGGGGAAGCAGCCCTGTATTGCGAATTGTTGGAGGGTCTAGCCGAATTTCTCTACAGTCCATCCGGCTGGAAGAGGGCAACTTTTGGCGGCCCCAGCAATTTTGCGGACAGAGGGGCAAATCACAGCATGGTTCACCCTATGCATCGGTGACCGTAGTATGGTCGCCACTAGGTCGAATGGCCACCTGACTGTAGTGCAGCACAGTAGTTACAAAGGTTTAAAATTGTGGCCATTCGCGATACAACACAGATATACGTGTGGTCGCCATTCCGCCCAAGTGAAGTTAAAACGAGCGCGGGAAGCACTCGCCTTACTGCTTGCTAAACGAGATAACCCAAGCGACCGCGCACTGCAGGTTGATTTGCCCGCACTTCTGGTGACTGGCGTTGACTGGCCCTGAGGTGCGGCCCGTCAGAGCGGACGTTCGCGACAGTTGCATAATCTGGGTATGGCCGAGTGGCCGGCGAGCGGGACGAAGCTGCCCTTCATTTGTAAACGCAATGCTCTTTTGCAAAGCTAGTGGTCCACACCTGACACAAGTTACCCATTGAAGGAGCGTATCTGGCACGGGTCCAATATTTCCGAGTGATACTGTCAGATGACGGCCAAGAGCCCCAAGCAGCCGATCGGGAGTATGATGTCACCGTGTCGCAGCTTCCCCGAAGCAAGTGTTCATGGCATGCTTCCGAAAATGCCCCTCATGCTCCGCTGTCGACCGCCCTTCCACGGCTTAGGCAATTCAATAACGCAGCACAGGCATTTCAAGTATAAGAGGTTTCTTTTCGATGGCGCTTTCAGAATTGTACGCAAACACCGGAGCAACAGGCTTCACAATTGGCTTCTTCATGGACGCAGGGCCGCACCCGAGATCAGGTTATTTGGCCGCGCCTTTCTTCACGACGAATGACCCCATCAAGGCTCTGACAGACAAGGGATGCGATGTCCGGCTGATCATTCGGTTTTCACCGATTACAACGCCCCAAGTGAGCTACTCCCCAACTCTTGGACAGATTTCCGGCTGAT
>NZ_RPEM01000012.1 GCF_004745575.1 Pseudotabrizicola sediminis
TTGAAAACCTGGTGTCCTAACCGATAGACGAACGGGCCACTCTGTCGGTGGAGGGTGTTTAGTGGCACGGGCCCTGACTCGCAAGAGGAAAAACGCGAGATGTCAGCCGGTCGCGGGGGCCGCGTCTTCGAGCCGCAGCTGCACCTTGGTGCGGCCGCCCCAGTGGTTCAGCTCCAGCCGTCCGGCCAGATGGAATCGCCGGTGGCCGGCACCATCCAGTGCCGGGCCAAGCGGGGTGTCATAGGCCCCGAAGGCCATCGCCTCGACCTGTGCGCCCATGCCGTCGGACACCGCCAGTTTCAGGTGCTTGTCGCCGATCCGGCGCGGGGTGACAGCCACGTCGGCAAAGGCAAAGCGCGGGGCGGGGGCTCCTTGGCCAAAGGGGCCCGCGGCCTCGATCTGCTCGACAAAGGCGGGGGTGCAGGCCGAGGGCATCAGCAGGCTGTCGATGCGCAGGGCGCGCGGGCCTTCAACGCCCGCGCCCTGACGGCCCAGAAGGTCGGACAGCCGCGCCATCGCCTCGTCCAGCCGGTCTTGTGCAACTGTCAGCCCGGCGGCCATCTTGTGCCCGCCGCCCTTGATCAGCAGCCCCTCTGCCGCCACCCGCTGCACTGCGGCCCCCAGGTCGACCCCGGCGACCGACCGGCCAGAGCCTTTGCCGATTCCACCTTCCAGCCCGATGACGATGGCGGGGCGGTTGAACGCCTCTTTCAACCGGGCCGCCACGATGCCGACCACGCCGGGATGCCAGCCCTCAGACGCGGCCCAGATCAGAGGCGCATCCAGTCCCCGTGCCTCGGCCTGCGCCATCGCCTCTTCGCGGACGCGTTCGGTGATCTCGCGCCGCTCAGAGTTCAGCTGGTCCAGCCGGGCGGCCATCGCCGCCGCTGCACGCGGGTCATCGGTGGCGAGCAGCCGCGCGCCAAGGTCGGCCTGCCCGATCCGCCCGCCCGCATTCACCCGTGGCCCCAGCACAAAGCCAAGCGCGTAGGGCGTCGGGGCCTGATCCATGCGCGCCACATCGGCGAGGGCCACCAGCCCGGCGCGTTCGCGCCGCGCCATCACCTTCAGCCCCTGCCGCACCAGCGCTCGGTTCACACCGATCAACGGGGCCACATCGGCCACGGTGGCGAGCGCAACCAAATCCAGCATCGCCATCAGATCGGGGCCTTGAATGTCCGCCTCCCGCAGGCGGCGGTTGGCTTCAACCAGCATCAGGAACACCACGGACGCCGCGCACAGATGCGCCAGATCGCCGCTTTCATCCTGCCGGTTGGGGTTCACCACGGCCACGGCTGCGGGCAGCGTTTCAATGCCAAGGTGATGGTCCAGCACCACCACATCGCAGCCCGCTGCCGCAATCGGCTCATGGCTCAGCGTGCCGCAATCGACGCAGATGATCAGGTCATGCGCCGCCCCGAGCGCCTGCATGGCGGGCACGTTGGGGCCATAGCCCTCATCAATGCGATCGGGGATATAAAGCGTCGCCTCGCGCCCCATTGCGCGCAGCCAGATGATCAGCAGCGCCGCCGATGCCCCGCCATCGACATCGTAATCGGCAAACACCGCGATCCGCTGGCGCTGCTTCACTGCGTGCAGGAAGCGGTCGGTTGCCGACCCCATGTCGCGCAGGGTCAACGGATCGGGCAGCAGGTCGCGCAGGGCGGGGGAAAGAAAGGCGGGGGCGTCGCCGGGCGAGACCCCGCGCCGGACGAGCGTGTGGCACAGTGCCATCGGCAGCCGGGTCTGTTGCGCCATGGCTTCGGCCAGACGCTCCTCCTCGATCTCGGGGCCGGTCCAGCGGCGGCCAAGGACAGAGGCGTCAACGTTGAGGAAAGCGCGGGGAAGGGTCATGGCGGCGGTGTGCACCAGCCCGGACGGGGCTTCAACCGGAAATGTGGCGCCGGGGGCGGGTGACGGATGCCTCCGGCGGAAGTCTCTCAGAAGGCTGCAACCTGGCGGGGTGGGGCGCAGGGGTGGCTGCGCCCCGAAACGATCAGCGGCGGATCGGGTTGCGGTAGGTCATGCGGCGGACCGAGCCGGTTTTCGACCGCATCAGGATGGTTTCGGTGGTCAGGTGCGACGGCTCGCGCTTGATACCGGCCAGAAGGCTGCCGTCGGTCACGCCGGTTGCAGCAAAGATCACGTCGCCGCGCACCAGGTCATCGCGGGTGTAGACGCGGTCGAAGTTCTCGATCCCGGCCTTGCGGGCGCGGGCGCGTTCGTCTTCGTTGCGGAACAGCAGTTTGCCGAAGAACTGGCCGCCCATGCATTTGAGGGCCGCCGCCGCCAGCACACCTTCGGGCGCGCCACCCGAGCCCATGTACATGTCGATGCCGGTCAGGTCCGGTTCGGCGCAATGCATTACGCCGGCCACGTCGCCGTCAGTGATCAGGCGGATGGCAGCGCCGGTGGAGCGGATCTCGGCGATCATCTCTTCGTGCCGGGGGCGTTCCAGCACGCAGACGGTGATGTCATTGGTGGAGCAGCCCTTGGCGGCGGCGAGGGCCGACACCCGTTCGGACGGGGTCATGGTCAGGGTGACGGTGCCGATGCGGTGGCCGGGCCCGATGGCGAGCTTGTCCATATAGACGTCGGGCGCGTGCAGCAGCGAGCCGCGCGGGGCCATGGCGATCACGGTCAGGGCGTTGGGCATGTCCTTGGCGGTCAGCGTGGTGCCCTCTAACGGGTCCAGCGCGATGTCGACGGCGGGGCCGTTGCCCGTCCCGACCTCTTCGCCGATGTAGAGCATCGGGGCTTCATCCCGTTCGCCCTCGCCGATCACGACCACGCCCTTGATGTCCAGCAGGTTCAGCTGGTCGCGCATGGCGTTCACCGCTGCCTGATCGGCGGCCTTTTCGTCGCCGCGACCGATAAGCCCGGCGCTGGCCAGAGCCGCGGCCTCGGACACGCGGGCGAGACCGAGGGACAGCAGGCGGTCCTGGAACTCGGCGACTTTGGGCGGGGCGACGGTCATGATCTGTCCTTTGATCTGGAAATGCTTATGCGTCCGTTTAGCCTGCCCGGTCCCCGTGGGGCAAGCGTGATGGCGCTAACTGGCGCTGGAA
This sequence comes from Pseudotabrizicola sediminis, assembly GCF_004745575.1. Classification (GTDB taxonomy): domain Bacteria; phylum Pseudomonadota; class Alphaproteobacteria; order Rhodobacterales; family Rhodobacteraceae; genus Pseudotabrizicola; species Pseudotabrizicola sediminis. The sequence goes on from NZ_RPEM01000012.1 coordinate 3,069, forward strand.
ATCCGTGGGGGTGCCGGGGGATTGGGCAGGGGTGTGACGGGCGGATGCCACAGGGATTTCCCTTGTGTTTCCGGGTTCATATAAAATTAAAATCAATGGCTTAGGATGTGGGTCGTCATGAATTGTTAAGGGATGCGCGGTGGAAAGGGCAGGCCCGGGGGGCCAGCCCCCCCAGTCCATTGGTTTCTTGAACCAATGGCGATACCAAAAGACAACCCGGGGATGTTTTTGAACAAGTGATTGGGGCGGGGAACGCGTCAGACGCGCCGACGGGACAGCTTCCGGGGGCTGACGGCTGAAGCTCGCCCGGTCAAACCTGTTCGATGCGGATGGCCACTGGGGCGCCGATCAACACGCCGGTGTGCCCGAACTGGTCGAGTGCGAAGGCCACATCGGCGGGTTGCGCCTTGTGCGTCACGATCAGCACGGTGGCCTTGTTGTCGGCCTCATCCGGCTGGTTCAGCTGACGCATCTGGTCAATCGAGATCCCGGCCTCGCCCAAAGCGGTGGCGATCTTGGCCAGTGCGCCGGGTTTGTCGAGCAGCGTCATACGCAGGTAATAGGGGGCAGGCGTGGCTGATTTTGCCGCCACAGGCGTGGCGAGGGATGCCGCCGGGCGACCAAAGGTGGACAACCGCGTGCCGCGCGCAATGTCAATCACATCGGCCATCACGGCGCTGGCGGTCGGACCTTCGCCCGCGCCCGCACCGCGCATCACGATCTGGCCCACAGAGTCCCCTTCCAGCACCACCATGTTGGTGCCGCCCTGCAACTGGCCCAGCGGGCTTTCGGCGGGCACAAGGCAGGGCGTCATCCGCTGTTCCAGACCCCGCCCGGTCATCTGCGCCACACCCAAGAGCTTGATGTGATACCCCATGTCATCGGCCAGCATGATATCGTCGATCGAGACATTGCCGATGCCTTCGAGTTCCACCTTGTCAAAGCTGACCTTTGTGCCGAAGGCGATGGCGGCCAGCAGCGACAGTTTGTGGCCTGCGTCGATGCCGCCGACATCAAGGTTCGGGTCAGCCTCAAGATAGCCAAGCTGCCGCGCCTCTTCGAACACGGTTTCATAGGGCAGGCCGGAGGCCTGCATCCGGGTCAGGATATAGTTGCAGGTGCCGTTCATCACGCCCATGACGCGGGTGATCTGGTTGCCGGCCAGTCCTTCGGTAAGGGTCTTGATGACGGGGATGCCGCCTGCCACCGCCGCCTCGAACCGGATCACCCGGCCTTGCGCCTCGGCGGCCATGGCGAGGGCGTTGCCGTGATGCGCCAACAGGGCCTTGTTGGCGGTGACCACATCCTTGCCCGCTGCAATCGCCGCTTCGGTCGCCAGACGGGCGGGGCCTTCATGGCCGCCCATCACCTCGACAAACACGTCGATGTCATCGCGGCGGGCCAGCGCCACCGGGTCGGTTTCCCACGGGTAATCTGACAGGTCGGCATCGCGGTTCTTTTGCGGATCGCGCGCCGAGACGGCGGTAATCACCACCGGGCGCCCCGCGCGGGCGGCGATCAGATCGGCATGGCGTTGCACGATCTTGACCACACCGATCCCGACGGTTCCCAGACCGGCAAGACCAATGCGCAGGGGGGCGGGATTGGAGGGGGCGGTCATGGGATACTCCGTCATCAGCATGTGTTGCGGTCTTAGCCTGACTGCGGGGCCAAGGCAACGCGGTGCTGGTGGGGGTGGGGTGCGGTTATTGGCTGCGCAGGGCTGCAGCCCGGGCACGCAGGCGGCTGGCGCGGGCATCGAGCGGGGCAACCGCCCCTTCGCCGCTGCCCACCGCATCGGCCTGCGCTAGAATGCCGTCCAGCGGCACAAGAACCGGGGCGGGGCCTGTCGCGGCGGTGTTGGTCTGGGCCGCGATGTCGGGCAAAGGGGCGCAGGCCGACAGCACAAGGCCGACAAGGGCCGCAAGCACGGCAGCGGCCGGGCGGCGCTGTTGAAGGGTGCGCAGGGGGGCAGGCGGCATCATCGGGCAATCCATCGGCAGCCAGAGCGGCTGGGCTTTCGCCGACCCTAGGCAGGTTCGGTGAACGGGGCAAGAGGGCGGGGCGGCAACACCGTACTGGTGCAAGCCCCTATCGCCGCGATGTGCGCTGGTCTAAGGCTGGGGGTCAGAGCGCCAACCCCGGAGCCGCCGATGTCTGACCCCAGTGCCGAAACCCTGCCCGTGCTTGCCGAGTTGCGCCCGTCGCCGCCGCGGCGGGTGGTGGGGGTGGTCATTCTGGCGACTTTGGGCGCTTCGCTGGTGTATCTGGCCATGGCCTATCCGTCGGCGGTGATCGGCTGGACTCTGTTCCTGTTTTGCTTCGGGCTTGCCTGTCTGTGGCTGGCGGTGCGGATGTGGCAATCGACCGGGCGGGGCTTGCGGCTGACCCGCGCGGCGCTGAGCGATCACAACGGGGTGGTGCTGGCGCGGGTGGATCAGATCCGCGCGGTGCGTCGCGGGGTGTTTGCGTTCAAGCCGGCGGGGGGGTTTACCCTGCGGCTGGCGGACCCTGCCCCCCGCGGCTGGGCGCCGGGGCTGTGGTGGCGGCTGGGCCGCTCGGTGGGCGTGGGCGGGGTCACCCACCGGCACGAGGCGCGCTATATGGCCGAGGTGCTGGATCAGATGATCCGCGCGCGGGAATAACGGGCGGCCGGTCAGCCGCAGGCCACGCCGCGCAGGCAGATTTTGGACATGAAGCGGGGACGGGTCACGACAACATGATACATGCTGTCCAGATCAAGCGCCTGCATCGCCCAGTTGGTCAGGCTGAACATCGGCTCGAAGTCCACCGTCGCTTCGACCACGATCAGCGCGTCGCCGTCAAACATCACCGGAAGATGGCCTTGAATCGTGGTCAGCGAAGATGTGGTCAGGCGCGGAAGGGTGGTTGTGCTGGAGCGTGACCACAGCACGCGATACCCGTTGGTGTCGTCGAAAAAGACGCTGGTGACGCGGGTGCGGGTCGGCAGCGTGTCGCCCATCATGTATTGCATGGTGCTGAACATGCCTTCCACATAAACCTCGGGCACGCCCTGCATATCCTGATTGCGGGTCAGCAGGTCTGACACCGAATAGGCGGCCTTTTGCGAGCGGTTGGCCACGTCAAAGGCATCCCAATAGGTGAAGGTGCCGAGGATGCAGAACAGATAGAGCGGCAGCATCATCATCATTTCCGCCGAGGCGAGGCCATCTTCGTTGCGGGTAAAGCCGCGCAGCGAGGAGCGTAGGTGGTTCAATGAGTTTTTGATGAATTTGGGGCGCATCATGATGTTCCAGTTGTCCTCAGGATGGTTCATTGACGAAGCTGGAGATGGCGGCGATGCCGATGCCGCCGGTGCTGTCTTTCTGCAGCTGGCGGCCGAACATGGCGTCGGGCAGCAGGACCGGGATGATGATGCAGGCGCGCACCAGCATCAGTTCCTGCTGACGCCCGGGCGAGAAGGTGACGACGGGCTGAATCTCTTCGTCGTTGTTGACACAGGTGACCGGGGTCTGCGGCATGGCCCAGGTGGTGGTGGACACCGGCTGCAGTTCGATCATCATCTGGTCTTCGCAATTGCCGATGATGGTGGCGCGTGAACAGATGGCGGCCTTCAACTTGTCTGCGGTCGGGTTTTCAACCTGACCCAGCCGCAGCTCGCGCATCGACACGTCCAGCGCGTGGTCCAGCATGACCGATTTGATCGTCATGATCCCCAGTTCCGCCGCCCAGAAGAACATGCCCATGTAGAGCGGGAAGAACAGGGCAAATTCTACCGAGGCGAGGCCACGTTCATCCTTGCGGAAGGGGCGGAACAGGGTGCGGATGCGGCGGATCATTGGGTCAGTTTCAACTGGCTGATGTTGGTGGCGATTGACCGGAACGCGGTGCGGATTTCCAGCCCGCGCGCGTTGAAGAAATGCGCGGGCGAGCTGGCACATCTCTCGATTTCGGCGCGGCCGTTCGGCGGGGCTTCGAAGGCGATGCCGTAGATCAGCACATCGCGCGCCCCGGCCAAAGCGCAGACCGACTGCAGCTGGGTGTTCATCGTGCCTGTCGGGGTCTGGGTGCGCATCGTGTTCATCTGGTTCGCCTGCGTGCCGCCGATGGCCCGGACGTAAAGCTGCTGGGCGACCCATGACACGCGCACACTGGCCCAGACACCCTGCCATGTCTGTGGGGTGGCACCGGTGTAGATTGCGTTGGTGCTGTAGCAGGTGCTGGTGTTGGGGTTGGAGCCGTTCCACGGGCGTGAGTGCCAAGTGTTCAGGTGTGGCACGTAAAACGGGCGGCTGTTGCAGAGTCTGGTCGAGTTCGAGGCATCGACCCGGGACGCATGGAAGATCGAATACTCGTTGACGGAATTGGCGCGCCAGATCGGCGAGTCTCCGTGGCGGTAGTCTGCGTTCATCCGCTCTTCGGGCCAATGCTCGCCATCGGTCATCAGCACGATGATCTTCATCGCATCTTCGGCGTTGTAGTCATATGGCCGGTCGTTGAAATAGGATGGCGTGTGCCCGGCAGCTACAAAGCCTGTGTACAGCCCCCTGGCCGACGGGTCGAGCATTGCCATGCCCCATTTCATGCCGGCGTTGATCGAGGTGGCGCCAATGGCGGTCAGGTTTGAGATATGGCTTTTCAGCTGCGTCTTGTTGTTGGTCGGCGCACGGATCACGTTCACAGTCGAAGGCGGGCACCAGCGGTTCCCCGTGGCCACCGTGGCATTGCTGTGGGTGGGGGAGATATAGCTGCCGGTGGTGGTGCCTGAATACGTGTCGGCATGGGCGGTGACCGGCATGGGCGTTGTGCGCGACAGGGTCAGGCTGCCATAGGTCGAAGCGGGCAGATCAAAGCAGTTGACGTTTTCGACCCCGTGATCATCCTGGACGTTGAACAGGTTCTGCATGTATTGCGGCAGGTTCACCTGACCGTTGTACGGCACGATGCCGATCGAGACCCGGTTTTCAAAATCCTGATCCAGCACGGTGTCGATGAATTCATTTGCCGCCGATTTCAGGTTGGTCAGCTTGGTGCCGCCCATCGAGCCGGACACGTCCAGAACCAGCATGATTTCGATATTGTTGATGCGCTGTTCCGCCTGCGACACGCCCGCTGCCATCAGCTTGGTGCTGTTGGTCGTATCATACAGGTTCATGAAGATCGGTGTGAGTTCGGTTTCCGCCTCGGCCCGGACGGTGGAGCCGTTGAAGGTGCGTTCGTACTGCACCAGTTTCAGGTTCTCGGACAGACCGGCCTTGGCGAAGTAATCCCGCACCACATCTTCGGCCTCCAGTTCCTGGGTCAGCGAGGCGGCGGCCAGCGTGGCGCGGTCCAGCGTCTGTTGCTGCTTGGTCCGCACCGTTTCAAAATGGATGATGTCCACGCCGATCCCGGCGACCGTCAACATCAGGGTCAGCATGACGACAGTGAAGGCAATGATATGGCCGTCTTCGTCCCTGACGAAGCGGGTCACACTCTGGCGCGAACGCATCTTGGCAGCACTGAACATTCTGTGGTCCATTTCAATGTCCCTGATTGCCATGGCCCCGCCCCCACGGAGTTCTGGTCAGCATAATCTGGGATCACATGACGCACACAGCGCGGCAAAATTGTGGCGCAGGCCCGGCACAGGCCGCTGGACCGGGGTTGCGCGAAACGATGGCGCGAAAGGCAATGAATTGTCGTGCGAGTCGCAACAGACCAAAGCAATTTGTACCCTGCCACGGGGCTGATTTCGCCGTCCAGCCTGATGTGAGGACGAATCGATTCGTATTTTCATCATCCGGCACAGTCGTTTTGCGGTGAACTGTTCACAAACTGTCGCTAGGTTGGGCGCGGGTGCGTGTTTTTGCACCCGGCCTGACAGGAGGATGGCATGACCAGAGACGGCGAACTGAGCTTTCGGGATTCTGTGGATCTGATGTTCAACCGCGCAGTGCGGCTGATGGATCTGAGCCCCGGACTGGAACAGAAAATCCGCGTCTGCAATTCGACCTATACCGTGCGCTTTGGCGTGCGCCTGCGCGGCAAGATCGAAACCTTCACTGGCTACCGCTCGGTCCATTCCGAACATATGGAGCCGGTCAAGGGTGGCATCCGCTATGCCCTGTCGGTCAACCAGAACGAGGTTGAGGCGCTGGCCGCGCTGATGACCTATAAATGCGCGCTGGTGGAAACGCCGTTTGGCGGGTCCAAAGGCGGCTTGTGCATTGACCCACGCATGTGGGAGGAGCACGAGCTGGAACTGATCACCCGGCGCTTTGCCTATGAGCTGATCAAGCGCGACCTGATCAACCCGGCGCAGAACGTGCCCGCCCCCGACATGGGCACGGGCGAGCGGGAAATGGCCTGGATCGCCGACCAATATAAACGGATGAACACCACCGACATCAACGGCAACGCCTGTGTGACCGGCAAGCCGATCTATGCGGGTGGCATTCAGGGCCGGGTCGAGGCGACGGGGCGCGGCGTGCAATATGCGTTGCAGGAATTCTTCCGCCACCCCGAAGACAAGGCACGCGCCGGGCTGACCGGTTCGCTGGAGGGCAAGCGGGTAATCGTGCAGGGCCTTGGCAATGTGGGCTATCACGCCGCCAAGTTCCTGTCGGAGGAAGATGGCTGCATCGTCACCGCCATCATCGAACGCGATGGGGCATTACAAAGCGACGGCGGGCTGAATGTCGAAGACGTGCGGCAATGGATGGCCAAGCAGGGCACGATCCGGGGCTATCCGTCAGCCGCTTTTGTGGAAGATGGCACGCATCTGCTGGAGGCCGAGTGCGACATTTTGATCCCCGCCGCGATGGAAGGGGTGATCCACAAGGACAATGCCGCCAACATCAAGGCCCCGCTGATCATCGAGGCGGCGAATGGCCCGGTGACCTTTGGCGCGGATGAGATTTTGCGCACCAAGGGCGTGGTGATCATTCCCGACATGTATGCCAATGCGGGCGGCGTGACGGTGTCGTATTTCGAATGGGTCAAGAACCTGTCGCATATCCGCTTTGGCCGGATGCAGCGCCGCGCCGAAGAGGCACGCTCGCGCCTTCTGGTCGAAGAGCTGGAGCGGTTGTCGGCGGATCAGGATCTGGGCTGGACGCTTGCCCCCGGGTTCAAGGAGAAGTTCCTGACCGGATCAGACGAGCTGACGCTGGTGCGGTCGGGTCTGGAAGACACGATGCGCATTGCCTATCAGGCGATGCGCAAGGTGTGGCACGAACGTGATGATGTCGATGACCTGCGCACGGCGGCCTATATCGTGTCGATCAGCCGCGTGGCGCAGGCCTATATGTCCAAGGCGCTGTAAGCGTCACGCGCAGATCAGCCATCTGCGACAGGTGATGTCGCGGATGGCATTGGCTTTGCCGCCGATCCTTGCTTATCTGACCACGACCCGGTTGACGGCCGCCGGTCAGGGAAAGGTCTGTCATGCGCTATTCCGGCTTCAAGGTGCTCGTTCAGGGTCTGTTCGGCAATACTGGCTGGACACCCGCCTGGCGCGACCCTGCGCCCAAGGCAGACTATGACGCGGTGATCATCGGTGGCGGCGGGCACGGGCTGGCCACGGCGTATTATCTGGCGAAGAACCATGGGCTGACCAATATCGCGGTGCTGGAAAAGGGCTATCTCGGGTCCGGCAATATTGGCCGCAACACCACGATTGTGCGGGCGAATTACTTTCTGCCCGGCAATTCCGAGTTTTACAGCCATTCCCTGAAACTGTGGGAGGGGCTGGAGGCGGACCTGAACTACAACGTGATGCACAGCCAGCGCGGGCTGATCAACCTGTTCCATTCCGACGGCCAGCGCGATGCCTTTGCCCGGCGCGGCAATGCCATGATCAATCAGGGCGATGATGCGGTGCTGCTGGACCGTGACGGCGTACGCGAGATCCTGCCCTATCTGGATTATGACAACACCCGGTTCCCGATCTATGGCGGACTGTTGCACCCGCGCGGGGGCACGGCGCGGCATGATGCGGTGGCCTGGGGCTATGCCCGCGCGGCGGACCGGCGCGGGGTGGACCTGATCCAGAACTGCGAAGTGACCGGGATCGACATTGTGGATGGCCGTGTGACCGGCGTGCAGACCACGCGCGGGGCGATCCGGGCGAAAAAAGTCGGCATGGTGGTCGCAGGCCGGTCGGGGCAGGTGGCGGCGATGGCGGGGCTGCGGCTACCCATCGAGTCGCATGTGCTGCAGGCCTTCGTGACCGAGGGGCTGAAGCCGGTGATCAACCATGTGATCAGCTTTGGCATGGGGCATTTCTATATCAGCCAGTCCGACAAGGGCGGCCTCGTGTTCGGCGGCGATCTGGATTTTTATGCCAGCTACGCCTCGCGCGGGAACCTGCCGATGGTGGAACATGTGATGGAAGCCGGGATGACCCTGATGCCGATGATCGGCCGCGCCCGCGTGCTGCGGTCCTGGGGTGGGATCATGGACATGACGCCGGACGGATCGCCGATCATCGACAAGACGCCGGTGGACGGGTTGTTTATCGACGCGGGCTGGAACTACGGCGGCTTCAAGGCCGTGCCGGCCTCGGGCTGGTGCATGGCGCATCTGATGGCCACCGGGGACAGCCACCCCGTTGCCGCGAAATTCCGGCTGAACCGTTTTGCCACCGGCCATATCCTCGACGAGGAAGGCACCGGCAGCCAGCACAACCTGCATTGAGGGAAACCCTGTCATGCGCCTGACCTGCCCGCTTTGTGGCCCGCGCGACCGGCGGGAGTTCTATTATTCGGGTGACGCGGTCCTGCTCGCTCGGCCCGCGACCGACGCGCCGCCCGGCGCCTGGGATGACTACCTGCACAACCGCGACAATCCTGCGGGGGTGACGCAGGACCTTTGGTATCATGAACAAGGCTGCTGTTCCTGGCTGAAGGTCACCCGAAACACGGTGACGCATGAGATTTTATCTGTAGAGAGTGTTGCCGGCACCAGCACCGCAGGGGGTGCGGCATGAGGATTGACGGCAGGGGTCGGATCGACCGCACGCGGCCTGTCACCTTCCGCTTCGATGGCCGCGTTTTCGCGGGCTACAAGGGCGATACGCTGGCCTCGGCCCTGATCGCCAATGATGTGCGGGTGGTGGGGCGCAGTTTCAAATACCACCGCCCGCGCGGGATTCTGACGGCGGGGTCAGAGGAGCCCAATGCACTGGTCGAGATTGTCGGCCCCGCCAACCAGACCCCGAACACGCGGGCGACGGTGCAGGAGCTGTTCGAGGGGCTGGTGGCGCGCAGCCAGAACCGCTGGCCATCGTTGCGCTTTGACGCGTTGGAGGTGAACGATCTGGCGGCACCGTTTCTGTCGGCGGGGTTCTATTACAAGACCTTCATGTGGCCGCGCCGGTTCTGGGAAGGTCTGTATGAGCCGGTGATCCGTCGCGCGGCGGGGTTGGGCAGCCTGTCGGGGCGGCACGATGAAGGGGTCTATGAAAAGGCCTGGGCGCATTGTGACTTGCTGGTGATCGGGGCGGGGCCTGCGGGGTTGATGGCGGCGCTGACTGCGGCGCGGGCCGGGGCAGATGTCATTCTGGCCGACGAGTCGTCAGAGCCGGGGGGGCGGTTGCTGTCGGATGATGCGGTGATCGACGGTTTGTCTGGCGCTGACTGGGTGGCGCAGGTGCTGGCGGAACTGGCCAGCCTGCCGAATGTGCGGCTGATGACGCGCACCACCGTGACCGGGGTCTATGATGACGGCACTTATGGTGCGCTGGAGCGCGTCGGTCTGCACCGCCGCCCGCGCCCAAACCTGCCGCGCGAGTGTTTCTGGCGGATTGTGGCCAAACGCTCTGTGCTTGCGGCGGGCGCTTTGGAGCGGGGCATTGCGTTTCAGGACAATGACCGGCCCGGGGTGATGCTCGCCTCCAGCCTGCCTGCTTACTTGAACCGTTACGGTGTGGTGCCGGGGCAAAAGGTGACGTTGTTTGCCAATAATGACTCGGTGCGCGCCACGGCGCGCAGCCTGATGGCGGCGGGGGTGACCGTGGCGGCGATCATCGACCCGCGCGAGGACGCGCCGGACGAGCCGGGGATCACGGTACACAAGGGCGCGCAGGTAAAGCGCGCCCGGGGCCGGATGGGGCTGCGCGAGGTTCTGGTGCGTGTGGGTGGGCGCGAGATCACGGTAGAGACGGATTGTCTGGGCGTATCGGGCGGCTGGAACCCGTCGCTCCATCTGACCTGCCATATGAACGGCCGCCCGCGCTGGTCAGACGATCTGGCCGCCTTCGTGCCGGTCGAGGGCGCGGTGCCGGGGATGCTGGTGGCGGGGGCGGCGAATGGATCGTTTTCCACCCATGGCTGTCTGGCGGCGGGCACACAGGCAGCGCGGGCCAGTCTTGAAGCCTTGGGCGTGACGGTGGGGCAGGCCGATCTGCCACAGGCTGATGATGCGCCGTACCGGATCGCGCCGTTGTGGGCGGTGCCGGGCAAGGGCCGTGCCTGGCTGGATTTTGCCAATGACGTGACGGTCAAGGATGTGACGCAGTCGGCACAGGAGGGGTTCCGGTCGGTCGAGCACATGAAGCGCTATACCACCCAAGGGATGGCCCCGGATCAGGGGAAAAACTCGAACGTGGCGGCGCTGGCGGTGCTGGCGGATGCCACCGGGCGGGGAATCCCCGAGACCGGGACCACGACTTTCCGCCCGCCCTTTGCGCCGGTGTCGATTGCCGCGATGGGGGCCGGGGGGCGGGGGGAGGGCTTTGCCCCGCAGCGGTTCCTGACCAGCGATCAGGCCAGCCGCGACCGGGGTGCCCCGATGGTGGAGGCCGGGTTGTGGTACCGGCCCGGATACTTCCCCAAGCCGGGGGAGAGGACGTGGCGTGAGGCTTGTGACCGTGAGGTCAGGATGGTGCGATCATCCGTGGGGGTGACGGATGTATCGACCCTCGGCAAGATTGACATTCAGGGGCCGGATGCCGGGCGGTTTCTGGATTTTGTCTATACCAACACGTTTTCCACCTTGCCGGTCGGCAAGGTGCGCTATGGGCTGATGCTGCGCGAGGATGGTCATGTGCTGGATGACGGCACCTGTGCGCGGCTGGGGCAGGATCATTGGCTGATGACCACCACCACCGCCGCCGCCGGGCTGGTGATGCGGCATCTGGAGTTCGTGAGCCAGGCGTTCTGTGCCGGGTGGCAGGTGCGCTTTGTGTCGGTGACGGAAGCTTGGGCGCAGTTTGCCGTGGCCGGGCCGCTGGCGCGTGATCTGGTGGCCTCGGCCCTGGGCCATGCGCCCGACCTGCCGTTCATGGGCTGTGCGCATGTGGTGGTGCAGGGTATTGCGGGGCGGTTGTTCCGCATCTCGTTCTCTGGCGAAGAAGGGTATGAGCTGGCGGTGCCGACGCGCTATGGCGAGGCGCTGTTTCGCGACCTGACGGCGCGGGCCGAGACGATGGGCGGGGGACTGTACGGGATGGAGGCGCTGAACGTGCTGCGGATCGAGAAGGGGTTCATCACCCATGCCGAGATCCATGGCCGCACCACCGCCTTTGACATTGGCATGGAAAAGATGGTCAGCGGCAAGAAGGACTGCATCGGCAAGGCGGCGGCGGCGCGTCCGGGCATGACCGGGCCTGCGCGCGAGCAGATGGTGGGGCTGGTGCCGCTGACTGATGATGTGCTGACGGCGGGGGCGCATCTGTTTGCGCAAGGGGTGGACCTGACGCGTGAACACTCGGCGGGGTATGTCACGTCGGTCGGCTATTCGCCGACGCTGCAAAGCCATCTGGCGCTGGGCTTTTTGCAGAACGGCCGCGCGCGGCATGGTGAGACGGTGCGGCTGGTGGATCGCTTGCGCGGGGTGGATGTACTGTGCCGGGTGAGCGACCCGGTGTTCCACGACCCAAAAGGGGAGAAGCTGCGTGCCTGACCTGATTGCCAAATCTGCGCTGGGCTTGCCCCCGCTGACCCATGCCGGCACCACGCTGATGGAATCGGCCTTGCCGCAGATCACCGCCATTGCACCGTTTCCGGGCCAGACGGGGGCGGTGGGTGATGCGCTGGGCCTGGCGTTCCCCGCGCCGAACCGCGTGACCGAGGCGGGCGATGCAAGGCTGGTCTGGGCCGGGCGCGATCTGGCCTTTCTGATCGGCGCAGCAGCACCCGATGGCCTGCCCGCTTCGGTCACCGATCAGTCTGACGGCTGGGTTGCGCTGACGCTGTCGGGCGCGCGGGCGGTGGATGTTCTGGCGCGGCTGGTGCCGCTCGATCTGCGCGGCGTGCAGCGGGGGCAGGCGTTCCGCACCGCGCTGAACCACCTGCCGCTGGTCCTGATGGCCGAGGGGGAGGGGGCATTTACCCTGCTGACGTTCCGCTCGATGGCGCGCACAGCCTGGCATGAAATCAGCGATGCGATGGAGAAGGTGGCGGCACGGACGGCGCTGGTGCAATAACCGGGTGCGCCGCGCTTTGGTATGTTTGCCAGACTGGAACGGAAACGCGCGTCTTCCCTGCTATCTTCTGTCTGAAAATATCCTCGGGGCCCCGGGGGCAGACAGCCCCCCGGAGGGGGCTGCCGGGATCACCAGTGGCCGGTGTTTTCCATGCTGGTCCAAGGCTCTGCCGGGGCCAGCGCCTCGCCCTTCTGCAGCAGTTCGACCGAGATATTGTCAGGGCTGCGGACAAAGGCCATACGGCCATCACGCGGGGGGCGGTTGATCAGCACGCCATTGGCCTGCAGATGGGCGCAGGTGGCGTAGATGTCATCGACCTCATAGGCCAGATGGCCGAAGTGGCGGCTGTCGGACGGCAGGCCATCATCACCATCCCAGTTGTAGGTCAGCTCGACGGGGCATTCGGGCTGGCCGGGGGGGGCCATGAAGATCAGCGAGAACCGCCCCTTTTCGCTGTCATTCCGGCGGGTTTCTTCCAACCCCAGCAGCCGATAGAACGCCATCGACGCCTCCAGATCCCTGACCCGGACCATGGTGTGCAGATATTTCAGTGCCATCGTAAATCACTCCTCATTCTTCTGCGCCCATCTTAGCGCCCGCGCCGGGAAAGGCGAGGGGTGCCGGGCGAACCAGTCATACCCCGCCATTGTATCAATGAATCCATGCAGCTGCACGGCAGCGTGAAACAGAATGGCCGCGCACCCTTGCGAGGGTTCCCCAACCTCTCGTATCCTGTGCGCCAATGATGCCCACATCTTGTGAACGCCCGGATTCGAAAGGCCAGCCCCATGCCGCTTTCCCCTGATCAGATTGCCGAAATCGACGCCGCGCGTGCCACCCCGCGCCAGACCCTGCGGGCGGTGTCCGACGGGATGGAGGCGCATCTGTACCGCGCGCATGAGGTGCTGGACCACGGCTTCATTCGCGTGATCGACTATATGGGCGACGATGCCGCCATCGTGCAGGCGGCGCGGGTGAGCTACGGCGCGGGCACGAAGCATGTGTCGAACGACGAAGGGCTGATCCGCTATCTGATGCGGCACTGGCATTCGACCCCGTTCGAGATGTGCGAGATCAAGCTGCACGTCAAACTGCCGGTATTTGTCGCCCGCCAGTGGATCCGCCACCGCACCGCCAACGTCAACGAATACTCCGCGCGCTATTCGATTCTGGACCGCGAATTCTACATCCCCGCGCCCGACCAGCTGGCCGCGCAAAGCACGGTCAACAATCAGGGGCGCGGCGCGGTGCTGCAGGGCGAGGAGGCCGCACGGGTGCTGGAGGTGCTGAAACGCGACGCGGGGCAGGCGTTTGACAGCTATGAGTCGATGCTGAGCCAGGACGGCCAGCAGGGGCTGGCGCGGGAACTCGCGCGGATGAACCTGCCGATGAACACCTATACCCAATGGTATTGGAAAACCGACCTGCACAACCTGTTCCACTTCCTGCGCCTGCGCGCCGACGCCCATGCGCAGTATGAGATCCGGGTCTATGCCGAGGCGATTGCGGCCTGTGTGAAGGACTGGGTGCCGTTGGCTTTTGCCGCGTTCGAGGATTACCGGATGGGCGGGGTGACGCTAAGTGCGAAGGCGGTGGAAGTGTTGAAGCGGCGGCTGGCTGGCGAGGTTGTGGGCCAGCCGGAGAGTGGGATGAGCAAGGGGGAATGGCGGGAGTTTGAGGGGGTTTGGGGGTGAGGCTACTAGACAGGGGGAATTTTGCCTTAGGATTTACTGCAGGTGGTTTGCTTGCCTTACTGACGCTTTTGACGCTGAATTTTTTTGAAGTTGGTCTTAGTGAAGGCTCATTTTCAACGCTGATTGGAGCTGTAATTGGTGCAGCTATAGCGTTTATGGGATCTTTGCTCGTCGCGGTTCAGGCGAAACAAGTTCGTGATGAGGATCGAAAGTTTTCTGATTCTGCTATGCTACACTCAATTCTAACAAAGCTGTTCGACTTGGATGATGCATTGCAGAAAACTAGGCGACACTTTATGATATACGACCCTTCGGCTAAAGTTATCATGCAACGAGAAGCAGGTGAAGTGTCGTTTTCGACCCCCCTTCAAGGGCTTTGGCGATTGATTGAGTTCAGCGTGAGTGAGCGAACTTTTTTGCTGAGACTTCGAGGGGGCGACTTCTTTACTGCCTTGAGCGATGTAAATGGTATTAGTGAGAACTTTCACGTTTTGCGTGAACGACACAAGCAGGCTTATTACACTCTGTTGGAGGAAGTGGTTGCTGGCGGAGTAACGCGCAGGGGCTATTTAGTCACCAGTGTGGTCGATACAACAAGCCATAATTTAATGGTCATGATGGACGTAGATGGCGCATTGAGAAGTTTATTGGAAAGTTCGTCAGGAACGGTAGTCGATTTTTTGAATAAGATGATTGATTTGTCGAATGAAATGACAGAACGCAAGATTGCATATGAGGTTACGTATAATCCGCCTGCCTCAGAAAACTATATGCGCCAAGAATATTGAATGATTATTTGCATAGCGAGGGGAAGCGAGCACCCAAACCTCCCCCCTATCCCCACACCCCGAATCACTCTATGCTGCACCGCAGAAATGGAGTCTCCATGGGTCAGGTCATCACGGTTGCGCAGCAGAAGGGTGGGTCGGGGAAGACCACGCTTTCGGTCAATCTGGCGGTGGAGCTGGTGCGGCGGGGGGTGTCGGTGGCGCTGCTCGACACCGACCCGCAAGGCTCTTTGGGCCGCTGGTTCATGGCGCGGCGCGAGCGCTTGGGCGATCCGGGGATGGATCTGTCGACCGCCAGCGCCTGGGGCGTGGGCTATGAATGTGAAAAGCTGCGCAAAACCCATGACATCGTGATCATCGACACGCCGCCCAAGATCGACGCCGATCTGCGGCCCAGCTTGCGTGAGGCGTCCCTGATCCTGATCCCGGTATCGGCCAGCCATGTCGATCTGTGGGCAACCGACGGGGTGCTTGATCTGGCCGCGCGCGAAAGCCGCCCGACCATGATCGTGCTGAACCGCTGCAAGGCGGGCACGCGGCTGGGCGAAGAGGTGGCCAATGCGGCGGGCGATCTGGCGCAGGTGGCAGACGCGCGGCTTGGCCAGCGGGTGGCCTATGCCGAGACGATGGGCAACGGGCTGGCGGTCTCCGAAGTTGGCAAATCGCCTGCCGCGACCGAGATTGCGGCGCTGGCCACCGAAGTGATGGCGCGGCTTCAGGCCTGAGGCGGGTCGTCCGGGCCGGTGCCATCTGCGGGCTGATCCGGTCCGCGCACGATCAGCATCCAGAAGGCGAAGGCCCCAAGTGCGGCCGAGAGCATGCCCCAGCCGGTGCTGCCGTTGACGAATTCGAAAAACGCCCAGGCCACCGGCACCAGTGCCGAAACCCAGCGCACCCAGGCCTTGGCAAAGAACGGGTGATTGGGGTCTAGGAATTTTTTCATGCGCGCCTTCCCGGTTGGAACCGGGGTAGCGGTTTCCCCGGCGCATTCCAAGCCCCCAATGCCGCGAATTCTGCCCGGTGCTGCCCTTGTCTTGCCGTGATCGGGGCGTCAGGCTGGCGGCATGCGGGTGCCCTTTGTGCTTTTCACGATCTCATATCTCGCGGCCTTGGCGGGCCTGTGGCTGACCGGCGCGTGGGATGCGCCGCCGGTGCTGCTGGCGCTGGTGTCAGCCTTTGCCGCCCTGATCCTGATGCTGCTGGCAAAGCCCGAGGCGGAGGCAAAGGCTCCGCCGCGCAGCATTGTGGTGGACGGGTCCAACATCATGCACTGGAAGGATGATACCCCGCAGCTGACGACACTGCGCGAGGTGGTGCGGTCCCTGGCCGATCAGGGCTATCAGCCCGGCGTGGTGTTCGACGCCAACGCCGGGTACAAGCTGATGGGCCGCTATATGGACGACCGCCCTCTGGCCCGCGCGCTGGGCCTGCCCGCCGACCGGGTGCTGGTGGTGCCGAAAGGCGAGGCGGCGGACCCGGTGATCCTGACCGTGGCGCGCGAGCTGGGGGCATCGGTGCTGAGCAACGACCGGTTCCGTGACTGGGCGGCCGATTTCCCGGAGGTGGCGCAGCCGGGGTATGTGCGGCGCGGCGGCTATCGTGATGGGGCGCTGTGGATGGATACGGCGCGTTAACGTTTCCGCCGTTTCACGCCACCGCGCTGGCCCGGGCGGCCTGCGGTGGACCGGCCGGCCATTTTCTGCGCCTCATCCACTGCGTCTTCGATCACCGACTGGCGGGCCATCGGGTCATCATGTACCGCAAGCTCCACCGCTTCCAGCCGCTTGACCTCATCGCGCAGGCGGGCGGCCTCCTCGAATTCGAGGTTCTCGGCGGCCTTGCGCATCTGCAGGCGCAGCGCATCCAGATGGGCGGCAAGGTTCTGGCCGACCATCGGTTTGCCCACCTTGGCGGTCACGCGGGCCATGTCGGTATCGCCCTGCCACAACCCTTGCAGCACATCCTCGACGTTTTTCTTCACCGTCATCGGCGTGATGCCGTGTTCAGTGTTGTAGGCGATCTGCTTGTCGCGGCGTCGGTTGGTTTCGCGCAACGCGCGTTCCATGCTGCCTGTGATGCGGTCGGCATACATGATCACCCGGCCCTCGGCGTTCCGGGCCGCACGCCCGATGGTCTGGATCAGCGAGGTTTCCGAGCGCAGAAAGCCCTCCTTGTCGGCATCCAGAATCGCCACCAGCCCGCATTCAGGGATATCAAGGCCCTCACGCAGCAGGTTGATGCCGACCAGCACATCGAACGCCCCCAACCGCAGATCGCGCAGGATCTCGATTCGTTCGATGGTGTCGATGTCAGAGTGCATGTATCTGATGCGGATGCCCTGTTCGTGGAAGTATTCGGTGAGGTCTTCTGCCATACGTTTGGTCAGGGTGGTGACCAGAACGCGCAGATCCTGCGCCGCCACCTTGCGGATTTCGTCCAGAAGGTCATCGACCTGCATCTCTACCGGGCGGATTTCGACCTGCGGATCAACCAGTCCGGTGGGGCGGATCACCTGTTCGGTGAAGACGCCGCCGGCCTGTTCCATCTCCCACGCGGCGGGGGTGGCGCTGACGAAGACCGATTGCGGACGCATCGCATCCCATTCCTCGAATTTCAGCGGCCGGTTATCCATGCAGCTGGGCAGGCGGAAGCCGTGTTCGGCCAGCGTCATCTTGCGCCGGAAGTCGCCCTTGTACATGCCGCCGATCTGCGGGACCGAAACGTGGGATTCGTCTGCGAAAACAATCGCATTGTCGGGGATGAATTCGAACAGGGTCGGCGGCGGCTCGCCGGGCGCGCGGCCGGTGAGGTAGCGGGAATAGTTCTCGATCCCGTTGCAGACGCCCGTGGCTTCCAGCATTTCCAGATCGAAACTGGTGCGTTGTTCCAGCCGCTGCGCTTCCAGCAGCTTGCCTTCGGCCACCAGCTGATCCAGCCGGTGGCGCAGCTCCTTTTTGATGCCGATCACCGCCTGCTGCATGGTGGGGCGCGGGGTCACATAATGGCTGTTGGCATAAATGCGGATCTGTTTGAAGCTGTCGGTCTTGGCCCCGGTCAGCGGGTCGAATTCCACAATGGCCTCAAGCTCTTCGCCAAAGAAGCTGAAACGCCAGGCGCGGTCATCCAGGTGGGCGGGCCAGACCTCGAGGCTGTCGCCGCGCACCCGGAAGCTGCCGCGCTGGAACGCCTGATCATTGCGGCGGTATTGCTGGGCCACCAGTTCGGCCATCACCTTGCGCTGGTCATAACTTTGGCCGACCAGCAGATCTTGCGTCATCGCCGAATAGGTTTCGACCGACCCGATGCCGTAGATGCACGACACCGAGGCGATGATGATCACATCATCGCGCTCCAGCAGCGCCCGCGTGGCCGAGTGGCGCATGCGGTCGATCTGTTCGTTGATCTGGGATTCCTTCTCGATATAGGTGTCAGACCGGGCGACATAGGCTTCGGGCTGGTAATAATCGTAGTAGGAAACGAAGTATTCCACGGCATTTTCAGGAAAGAACCCCTTGAATTCGCCGTATAATTGCGCGGCGAGTGTCTTGTTTGGCGCAAGGATGATCGCCGGGCGCTGGGTTTCTTCGATGATCTTGGCCATGGTAAAGGTCTTGCCAGTGCCGGTGGCCCCCAGCAGCACCTGATTGTGCTCGCCCGCCCGCACCCCTGCCGACAGTTCCGCAATCGCCGTGGGTTGGTCGCCTGCAGGCTGGAACGGGGTGGACAGCACGAACTTCCGCCCGCCTTCCAGCTTCGGCCGGGTCAGCACCTCGGGGCGGTCGGACAGGGCGTTGGCGTTGTTGTGGGGCATGGCGGCTTTCCGGTCAGGACGATTTCTTGCAAGCCCCAATGTATTCCGTTTTTGTTCCTGTAAAAGGGGGGTGGACAACGGAAGACGAAGGCAGATTGCGGCAAGGTTGAGATATATGATTCAATTTTAGCGAAAACCTGCTGCAGAAACACATCTTTTGGTTGAAAACAGGGCGCGGTTTTGGCACATTATTCAGGCAAGCAGCAAACTGAAGCTGTCGGTTGATCGCACCACACCCCACCCACACCCCGTGATCAGCCGACAGTGACTGCTGCCGCGCTTGGCCCCTTGCGCCCGCCCCCGGTTTTCAGTCATACAAGCGGCGTCAATGCCGGAGGTTTTCCCATGCGCGCCCGCATCTACCAGCCCACCAAGACAGCGATGCAATCGGGCACCGCCAAGACAAAAGGCTGGGTGCTGGATTTCGCCCCCGCCTCGGCGCGCGAGGTTGATCCCCTGATGGGCTGGACGTCTTCGGGTGATACGCAGGCGCAGGTGCGGTTGCACTTTGACACGCTTGATGCGGCAGAGGCCTATGCCAAGGCCAAGGGCATCAATTACGACGTGCAACTGCCAAAAGCGCGCAAACCGCTGATCCGCGCGCGTGGCTATGGCGAGAATTTTGCCACTGACCGGCGGGGCGTCTGGACCCACTGACGCTGTAAATCGGGGCATAGTTGCTGCCGCTTGGGGCAAGGTTTCGCCAGTTCGGGGCAAAGGTTTTGTAAGTGGTTGATTTTGCTTGGGACGCCTTTGTTGGGGCTGCCCTATGTTTCTTGGCTTCTCGGGATAGTATCTGAAGGCGGGACCGTTGCGGTCATCCCGAATTTTTGTCCCTGCGATGGTGTTGATCACTTGCGTGAGTTTGGAATGCCATCAGGTCGCTCAAGCCGTCGTAAACTTGCGCCCGCAGTTGCGTTGCGCAATCGACTAACCGCGATCATTCAGGGCTGATTCTCCCGAATCGCGGGGCTGAACTGATGCCGATAAGTGGATATACTCCAATGTCGCGCCGTGCCGTACGAAGGAGCAGGGTGCCGCATTTCCGCTCGCACATCCGCGTAGAGTGCGGGAAGCGGCCGCTCTCATGCGCGTCTCCCCTCACAAGACAAGAAATAAGCTGCCATAATACTGTTATCCTGAAGCTCATCCCATAACTACCCACCGCTGTCTAAGTGCGCACAACTTCGATGAAGACCCAGTTCGTTCTCGACGCCTTGGATCACGCGATCTGGCAAAGAAAGACGAAAGATAACAATAGCTTGATCCATCACTCCGACCGAGGATCGCCATACCTGTCGATCAAATATACCGAGCGCCTCGCCGAGGCCGAGATCGACCTTTCCGTCGGAACCGTCGGCGGCGCCTATGACAACGCCCTGGCCGAGTGCGTGATTGACCTGTTCAAGACCGAAGTCATCAACCAGATCGGTCCATGGAAATCGATACGTGAGGTCGAATGGGAAACCCTCAAATGGGTCAACCGGTATAACAACCGCAGGCTTTTTGGCCCCATCGGATATGTCCCACCCGCAGAAGCAGAAGAGGCGTTCTATGCAAGTCTGCACTCACTCGACATGGGTGCCTGAAAATGAACAAATCACTCTCCATTAAACCCGGGCCGGTTCAGGGGGCAACATCGCGCCAGGCAAGCCGACCCAGAACGCCTTCATCGCGAGCATCAACGGTCGTCTGCGGGATGAACTCTTGAACGAAACGCTGCTCCCATCTCTGCACCACACAGGGGCCACGCTGGCCGCCTGGCGCACCGACGACAACACCGAATGCCCCCATTCCCGCCTCGGCTGGCAGACCCCGGCCGCCTTCGCCCAAACCGTCACCTCGCAACGGGGCCTGCCGCCGCGCAATCCGCAAAGCTCCGCGCCGGCCCCCGTTGCCCAACCTGCTTAAACAGGCAAAACTCAAACCCGAAGTCTCGCTCACGCTGGATAAATGTGGGGGGCCACGTCAGCACCTACAACGAGGCGCTCAAGCGCCGTGGCTCGCTGTCGATCTGGTTCGATCCCGATATGACAAGTGAGGCTGAGTCGACCGGCAAGCGGGGGCGGCCGCCCGTCTTCGGCGATCCAGCCATCCAGACCTGCCTGACCATGACGGTTCTGTTCGGCCTGGCGCTCAGACAGACGACGGGGTTCGTCGAGAGCTTGTTCCAACTGCTTGGCTTGAATTGGACAGTGCCGGACTTCAGCACATTGATCCGTCGCCAGAAGACGCTGGCCGTCAGCATCCCGCATCAGGGGGCGCACGGCCCGCTGCATCTCTTGGTCGACAGCACAGGGATCAAGGTCGAAGGCTAAGGCGAGTGGAATGCGCGCAAGCATCCCAGTCGTGAACATCGCAGGATAGGTCTGTCCGGAACCAGGGGCAGTCCGACCGTCAGCCGATTTGTGCAGCAAAGCCGGACGAGGCAACACTGGCGAGGCAATCCGACCGTGCCCGAGCCAGCCGGAACGTCTCAAGGCGTTCGGTGTTGCAGGTGTGAGCCCATGCGCGCGCGCTGACTGCCAAATGAAGCATGGGTCACGGTCCGGGCGGCGCGGCGGCACCCCTGTTGGCTGGTGCAACAGGGACGTGACCATCTTCAAGCCGAAGTGTGACCTCTGGCCATTCAGGGGCACCGAAAAAATTTTTCGCATCCTGCGCCGCCCGCGCCGGGGGCACAACAGGGGCGCGCACATGGCCGAACCAAACAATCCCATGCTTATCGTCATCGGCGCGTCAGCAGGCGGGATGCAGGCGCTCAAGGCGCTGGTCGCGCAGTTTCCCGCCAACCTTCCGGCACCGGTCTTCATCGTCTCGCACATGGGCCCGGACACAAGCGGCGACGTGCTGGTCCGCGTGCTTGACGAGGCGGGGCCGCTGTCCTGCCAGCATGCGAGTGACGGGGAGCGCTTCCGGGTCGGAAAGATCTACGTCGCGCCCTCGGACCGTCATATGCTGATTGACGGGCCAAAAATCCTGATCACCAAAGGGGCGCGCGAAAACCGGTCCAGGCCGGCGATTGATCCGCTGTTCCGCTCGGCTGCGGTGGCGCATGGCAATCGTGTGATCGGTGTCATTCTGACCGGATTTCTCGATGACGGCACCAGCGGCATGAGGGCGATAAAGCGCTGCGGGGGTATTTGCGTTGCACAAGACCCTGCTGATGCGACCCATCCCGACATGCCGCGATCGGTGATTGTGAATGTCGGTGTGGACCATTGTCTGCCCATTGCGCAGATGGGCCCCTTGCTGGCCAGCCTTTCGCGCCTGCAACCGGGGCCCCGCACCCCGCCGCCAGAGGATGTGGTGATCGAGGCGCAGATCGCAGAGCGGGTTCTGAGCGACCTGCCTTCGGTCGAAATACTTGGCGATCAGGTTCCCTACAACTGCCCGAACTGTGGGGGCGTCTTGTGGGAGATCAAGGATGGCACCCTGTTGCGGTATCGCTGTCACACCGGCCATGCCTTCACCTCGGCGTCGCTTCTGGCGGTACAATCGGCCAAGATCGAGGAAACCCTCTGGACGGCGCTGCGCATGTTGGAGAGCGGCAGAACCTGATGGCAACGATGCGCGCAAAGCCTGACGGCAAATCGTCCAAAGCGATGGCAGAACGCTGCATTGACGCGCAGGTTCATATCGAACGCATCCGCGCCATGCTGAAGGCAAAGGATGTACCGATTGATGTCATGCAGTCGGATGGCCATCCCTGAGGGAGGGCCATCCGACTGGTGTTTGGTCCTTGAACGGGAATCCCGGATGTGGCTCTCTCTGGTTGGCGTTTCCGCCGCCCTGCTCAGCAAGATCAACGCCGCTTGGCAGAGGGCAATACACCAGCTAAGTCGCTGTCAGACCTGTTCAGTCTGGAGCAAGCCTACGATCGCCTGAGCGCGCCGAAGCCGTGCGGCACTGTGGGTCGAGGGATGCGCGCTTTCCTCTGACAGGACATGGCGCGCCCAGGCCAGCCGCACAGCGTCACGCTCGGCCTGGCGGGCTGCGCTGTGCCACTCGCTTTGCATGCGGGACTGCCTTGCGTCACTGCCCTGTGTCGCGCGGGGTTTGTTAAAAACCATGATGCTGCCTTATCTGTAATGTCTTGAGTGCCGATGCCGACTTGCGGAGACGGTCTGCAAACCACGACACCAGCCGCCAACCGCCGGGGGGGCCGACCGTTTCCGCGCGCGGCACAGATCAATGGCGTTTTTTGGTGTCCAGACCCCAGCGACGGCATTGCTCCTTTCAAGCTATGCTCGCTTGCAAGGGGGGATCGGTCAGGGTCGCTGGTCTCGGGTCAAACCCGCGATCTACCGGAAGATGCCAAACCGCTGTGGCCATGGAGCGGGTTCTGCCCGTGGGTAGAGGCATGCAGCCGCGCGGAAGCCGCGCTTGATCGGAACAAACCGTAGATCGAGATGAGAAGCAGTATCCCAAAAACGATGATGGCTGGAACGACGTGTGCGGACATGGTTTTTTCCCTTGTTTAGTTCGACTTGCGGGCGAGGTCGCTGGAATGGTTCAGTTCGGGGCGATATGCAGGGTTGGTCGCGACGGTCCCCTGCCTGCCTGTAGGGGTGTCACATCACAGGAACCTGCAAGGCGCTTTGCCGTTCCCGAAAAAGGCTGTCCTGCCGGGTGGTGTTTGCAGGTGCAGGTTCGTATGCGTCGGATCTGACCGTGTGGCCACAACGCAGACCTGCCGGGCGATGCACCTGCCTTACTGCTTCGGAAACGCCCGGCTCAGGCCAGGCATCCCGGCCAGACCAAAGCGCCAGAGCCTGTCGGTTGCGCGGCTCAGTCCGATGCGGGGGCCTGTCAGGATACCGGGCGGTGCGCCGGTGCGGGCCATCACCACCAAAGCATCCCCGTCAAACGGCCTGCCATCATCGGTCATCTGCACGTCCAGCGCCTGACACAGCCGCCCCGGCCCGGCGCAAAGCGGTCCCGCAGGGCGCCTTTGCCGCATCAGCTCCATGCCGGTGTCGGGCGCAAGGGCGCGGATCAGAACCGCCTCACCGGGGCGGCCCACCACGTTCAGGCACAGATGAATGCCGTAGGACCGATAGACATAGGCATGGCCGGGCGGGCCGAACATGCTGCGGTTGCGTGATGTCGGCCCGTGATGACTGTGTGACGCCGGGTCGTCGCGGGCATAGGCCTCGGTCTCGATGATCATCCCGCCGGTGCCACGGACAGTCAGATGCGCGCCGACAAGCGCCCGTGCCAATGCACAGGCGTCAAGTGCGGGGTCAAATGGGTAGCCGTGGGCCATAAGCAAGCGTTCATCTCCGCCGGGTCGTGAGGGGACATGCGAAAATACGCCCCCGCCCGGTGTTAGCGTCATAGGCGGGCACCAGCCATGCCGGGGCAGACAGCGCTGGCGAAAATGCGCCGGTGAGGTTTTGATCCTGCGCGGTTTGTGGACAGGGGGCAACGGCATGGGCTTGCCATGCGCGCGGCGGGCGCGATGATGGGGCAGACAACCCAAAGGAAGGCACCATGACACCCGAGTCGATTCTGGCTGATCTGGTGGCGATCCCGGATCTGCCCGGCCAGCCCAACACCCGGATGGCAGAATGTGTGCGCAGCCATCTGGCGCGGCACGGGCTGGAATGCAGCGTGATCACCGGGCCAGAGGGTGACCGGGTCAATCTGTTCGCAACCATCGGCCCGCGCGATGTGCCCGGCTATATCCTGTCCGGCCATATGGATGTGGTGCCGGTGGAAGGGCAGGTCTGGACCTCTGATCCGTTTCAGCTGCGGGCCGATGGCGACCGGCTGTTCGGCCGGGGGACAAGCGACATGAAAGGGTATCTGGCCTGCATGATCGCCATGGTGCCTGCGTTTCAGGCGATGGACCTGCAACGCCCCATCCATCTTGCGTTCTCTTATGATGAAGAGATCGGTTGCCGGGGTGTGCGCCACCTGATCGACCGGCTGCCCGGGTTGTGCGCCCCACCGCTGGCCTGCATCGTGGGCGAGCCGACGGACATGCGCCCGGTGCTGTCGCACAAGGGCAAGCAGGCCATGGAACTGGTGATCGAAGGCCGCGCCGCGCATTCGGCACAGCCCGATCTTGGGCTCAATGCGCTGTATCCGGCGGCCGAACTGTTGCTGTTCATCCGCGATCTGGCGGCGCGGCTGGCAACGGACGGCCCGTTCGATGCGCGTTTCACCCCGCCCGGATCGACCGTTGTTGCCGGGGTGGTGCAGGGCGGGTCGGCGGTCAATATCATCCCCGACCGCTGCCGGATCCAGATGGAGGTGCGCTCCGTCCCCGGTCAACCGCCGGAAGCGATCACCGCGATGGTGCTGGATCGGCTTGCCGGTCTGGTGGATGACGGCACGGCGCTGCGGGTATCGCAGACAGAGCTTAGCAGCTACCCCGCGCTGCCCCCGCCCGAAGACCCGGCGCTGGCCGACTTGCTTCAGCGTCTGAGCGGTCAGCCGGTACTGCCATCGGTCAGCTACGGCACCGAGGCCGGGCTGTTTCACGCCGCAGGGATTGCGTCGATCATCTGCGGGCCGGGGTCGATTGTTCGCGCACACCGGCCTGACGAATATATCACCGTCTCTGAACTGGCGGCCTGCTGCCAGATGCTGGAAAGGCTGGGGGCAGAGCTTTCCTAGGCTGTGCTGAGGGCCGGACCGGCCCCTTGCCACCCGCCGCAATTTGCAGGACTCTGGCCGCATGGACCACGACCCCCACTCCCCCCGCCTGCGCATCCGTATCATTTTTGGCGAGGCCGAGATGATGGGGCCGGGCAAGGCCGAGTTGCTTGAGCGGGTGGATCGGACCGGGTCCATCGCGGCGGCGGGGCGTGAGATGGGGATGAGCTATAAGCGCGCGTGGGAGCTGATTGGCACGCTGAACACCATGTTTCAGGCCCCGGTGGTCAGCAGCACACGGGGTGGTCCGGGCGGGGGCGGTGCGGTGCTGACCGACACCGGGCGACAGGTTCTGCGCCTGTACCGCGCGTTCGAGGCGGAGTCGGCCAAGGCGGGGGCGGCGCAGCTTGCGGGCTTCACGGCGCTGTTGCGCGATATCCCCAGCGGAAAATAACGCTTGTGTCGCGGCATGGCTTCCTGCGATATCTTTTTCAAACCATATCTGACCGCACACCCCGAGCAGGAAGGCCCACATGACCCACGCCCGGACGCTGCTCGCCTGTGCTGCCAGCCTGTCCTTAGCCGCCCCGGCGCTGGCGGAGGAGGTGGTTGTCTTTGCCGCCGCCTCGCTCAAAACCGCACTCGACGCGGTGGCGGCTGATTTTCAGGCTGCGACGGGCTATACTGTGGCCATCAGCTATGCCGGATCGAATGCGCTGGCCCGGCAAATCATCGAAGGTGCGCCTGCCGATATCTTTCTGTCCTCTGCCGTCAACTGGATGGATGTGGTGGAACAATCCGGGCTGCTGCTGCCCCAAACGCGCCGCGACCTGTTTGGCAATGCGTTGGTGCTGGTGGGCGGGCCGGAGGCGATCCCGGTCGATCTGACCCCCGGTTTTGATCTGGTGGGGCTGCTGGGCGATGGCAGGCTGGCCATGGGAATGGTCGAGTCCGTGCCGGCAGGCCAATATGGCAAGGCGGCACTGGAAAGCCTTGGCCTGTGGGAGGCGGTGGCGCCATCGGTGGCGCAGGCCGACAATGTGCGCGCGGCCCTGGCCTTTGTATCCAGCGGTGAGGCCCCTTATGGCATTGTTTATGCCACAGATGCGGTGGCCGCCCCCGGTGTCACGGTTGTCGGCACCTTCCCGGCAGACAGCCACCCGCCGATCCTGTTTCCCGGTGCCCTGCTGACCGGGGCGACGGATGCGGCGGATGCGGCGTTCTTCGCGGCAATAACGTCAGAGGCGGGCGCCGCGGTTTTCGCTGCCCAAGGCTTTGAAATCCTGAACTGAAGGCGCGAGAATGGCGGACTGGCTTTCCCCCGACGAATGGCGCGCGGTTGCGCTGTCGCTGAAAGTGTCGTTCTGGGCGGTTCTGCTCAGCCTGCCGCTGGGCATCCTGACTGCCCATGCGCTGGCCCGGTGGCAGTTTCCGGGCAAGCAGGTGTTGAATGGGCTGGTGCATCTGCCGTTGATTCTGCCGCCGGTGGTGACGGGCTATCTGCTGTTGATCACCTTCGGGAGGCGGGGCGCTGTGGGGCAGTTCCTGGAGGAGTGGTTCGGCATCGTCTTCGCCTTCCGTTGGACAGGGGCGGCGCTGGCGGCGGCCGTGATGGCCTTTCCGCTGATGGTGCGCGCCATAAGGCTGGCCATCGAGGCGGTGGACCCAAAGCTGGAACAGGCGGCGGGCACGCTGGGTGCCTCGCGCGCATGGGTGTTCTTGACCGTGACGCTGCCGTTGATCTTGCCCGGCATCATCGCGGGGGTGATCCTTGCCTTCGCCAAGGCCATCGGCGAATTCGGGGCGACGATCACCTTTGTGTCCAATATCCCCGGCCAGACCCAGACGCTGCCCACGGCGATTTACAGCGCTTTGCAGGTGCCGGGTGGCGACGCGCAGGCCGCACGGCTGGTTCTGGTGGCCATTGTCATCGCCATGGCGGCGCTGCTGCTGTCGGAATGGGTCAGCCGCGCAGTGGCCCGCCGGATCGCGGGGGCCTGATGCTGCGGGTAGCGCTGACCCATCGGATCGGGGCATTCACGCTGGATGTGGCATTCGACGCGCCCCCCGGCGTGACCGTGCTGTTTGGCCGGTCGGCGTCGGGCAAGACCACGATTGTCAACGCAGTGGCCGGGCTGGTGCGGCCCGAACAGGGCCGTGTGTCGGTCGATGGATGGCGGTTGCTGGACACGGTGGCGGGGGTGGACCTGCCGCCCCACCGCCGCCGTCTGGGCTATATCTTTCAGGAAGGCCGGCTGTTCCCGCATCTGACCGTGCGGCAGAACCTGACCTATGGCGCGTGGTTTGCGCCCAAAGGGGCCGCGCGCGAAGACATGGGCCGCGTGGTCGACATGCTTGGCATCGGTCCCTTGCTGCACCGCCGCCCCGCCGGGCTGTCGGGCGGAGAGCGGCAGCGCGTGGCCATCGGTCGTGCACTGCTGGCCGCGCCAAAGCTGATATTGGCGGACGAGCCGCTGTCGGCGCTGGATGAGGCGCGCAAGGCGGAAATCCTGCCTTATTTCGAGCGGTTGCGCGATGAGGTTAAGGTGCCGATCCTGTATGTCAGCCATTCCCCCGCCGAGGTGGCACGGGTGGCAACAACAGTGGTCGCCCTCGATGCGGGTCGCGTGACCGGCATCGGTCCGGCCTTCGACGTGCTGGGCGACCCGGCCCTGTGGCCCATCGGCGTGCGCGGCGCCGGTGCCGTGATCGCGGCGCGGCTGGTGCGCCAGCACCCGGACGGGCTGAGCGAACTGGACGCGGGTGGCATCCCGCTGTTCCTGCCGCGGATCAGTGCCGCCCCCGGCAGTCTGGTGCGGCTGCGGATCGCAGCGCATGATGTGATCTTGTCGGGCGAGCCGCCCGTTGGGTTGTCGGCGCTGAACATTTTGCCCGGCACGATTGAGGCGATGCATCAGGGCGATGGCCCGGGCGTGATGGTCCGGCTGGTCACGCCCGCCGGTGCCGTGCTGGCCCGGATCACCCGCCGTTCGGCGCAGATTATGGGGCTCGCGCCGGGCAAGACGGCCTATGCCATCATCAAATCCGTCGCCCCCGCACCCGAGGATGTGATCATCCGGGCAGACACTGCCGGTTGATCGTTCTGCCCGTCCTCTGCCCTGTCATGCAGCTGCGCCCAGGTGCTGGCGTCCTTCCAAACCCGAAATCTTCCTTGTTTTCGCCCAAACATGGCGCTTTCCTATGCGTTTGGATAGGAGAACAGCAGCACGTGATCCGGTATCCCGATTTGAGTGCAAGGGGAGAAGAGCGATGCGGGTTCTGACTTGGGGCAGCGGGATGGGATGGGTCCGGGCAACCGTTCTGGCATGGAGTCTGACCGGCGCTGCCATGGCCCAGACCGCGCCCGGAGCTTTGCCTGCGCCAACGGGTCAGGTCATCCTGACAGTGCGCGGCGTTATTTCGGTGACCAACGGCAATACCGAAGCTGCGCTCGACCGGGCGATGATCGAGGCGATGGGCGTGGTGACCGTGCACACCGGCACAATCTGGACCGATGGCACCAGCGAGTTTCAGGGCGTGGAACTGTCGCGCCTGTTGGCCCATCTTGGCGCGGATGGCACCACCCTGCGGTTGACCGCGCTGAACGACTATGCCGTCGACATCCCCGCGACCGAGGCTGTCGAAGGCGGGCCGGTGCTGGCCTTCCGCATGGATGGCAAAGACCTGTCCCCGCGCGACAAGGGGCCGTTGTGGATGATCTATCCCTATGACGTGAACACGGCCTACAAGAACGAGGTCAGCTATTCCCGCTCGGTCTGGCAGCTGAGCAGCATCGAGGTTCTGGACTGACCGGTTGCCTTTGCCAGCGCGTTCCCCATATCGACGGGGAACGCAGCCATGCTGCCTGCGACAAGGATCACAGGACCGATGACCGATCAGACGCCGCATTCCGCCCTGCGCCACAGCGGGTTTCGCTTTGACAACTCCTGGGCTCGCGACCTGCCGGGCACCTTTGTCGCGCAAGATCCCGATGCCGCCCCGGCGCCGCAGATCATTGTCCTGAACGATGCGCTGGCGGCTGATCTGGGGCTGGCGGTGGATGTCCTGGCGCAAAACCCCGGCTGGTTTGCGGGCGGCAGCCTGCCGGATGGCGCGGCCCCCGTGGCGCTGGCCTATGCCGGGCACCAGTTCGGGGGGTTCTCGCCGCAGCTGGGCGATGGCCGGGCGCATCTGATTGGTGAACACATCGGACCCGACGGGCGGCGGAGGGACATACAGCTGAAGGGCTCTGGCCGCACCCCGTTTTCGCGCGGCGGCGATGGCAAGGCCGCACTTGGCCCGATGCTGCGCGAATACGTGATCTCTGAGGCGATGGCGGCGCTGGGCGTGCCCACCACGCGCAGCCTTGCCGTGGCGCTTACCGGCGAGGATGTGCGGCGCGAAGCAGGCCGGTTGCCGGGGGCCGTAGTGACCCGCGTGGCCGCGAGCCATCTGCGGGTGGGCACGTTCCAGTTCTGGGCCGCGCGCGGCGATCATGACACGCTGGCCCGGGTGGTTGATTATGCCATCGCGCGGCATGATACTGACCTCGTGGGGCAGCGGGGCCGGGTGGTTGCGTTCTTTGACCGGGTTATCGCCCGTCAGGCGCGGCTGGTGGCGGCATGGATGGGGCTTGGCTTTGTGCATGGCGTCTTGAACACCGACAACGTGGCGCTGTCTGGCGAGACCATCGACTACGGCCCCTGCGCCTTTATGGAGGCCTATGCGCCCGGTACGGTGTTTTCGTCGATTGATCATCAGGGGCGGTATGCCTATGCCAACCAGCCGCATATTCTGGCGTGGAACATGTCCAAGCTGGCGGAAAGCCTGCTGCCGCTGATGGGCGATGCCGATGCGGCGGTAGCGGTGTTGAACGACCGGTTGTCTGGCATCAGCACGATTTATCAGGCGGAATGGCTGGCGGTGATGCGCGACAAGCTGGCGCTGGACGGCGCGCAGGATGGCGACGCCAATCTGGCCACAGGGTTTCTGGCCGCGATGGAGGGGCAGGGGGCGGACTGGACGCTTGCCTTCCGCCGTCTGGCGCAAGCCGCTGATGGAGACACCACCCCGCTGCGCGCGCTGTTCGCCGATCCGGCAAAGCTGGACCAATGGCTGCCGCTATGGCGCGCGCGGCTGCGCGCCGATGCGGCAGATCACCTGCGGGCCACCAACCCGCTGGCGATCCCGCGCAATCATCTGGTGGAAAAGGCGCTGCGGACCGCCGAACAAGGCGATATGGCCCTGTTCACCGCCCTGCTGGCACAGGTCACCGACCCCTATACCGACCGCCCGGGGCGCGAGGCCTATGCCCTGCCAGCCCCCGCCGGGTTTGGCGACTACGTCACCTTCTGCGGTACCTGAGCGTTAGTCCGGCGCGGCGTCGGTCTTCATCAGACGCTCGGCCTTTTTGCGCACCAGAACCGTGCGCAGATCATGCATCGCCAGCAGCAGCGTATCGGTCACCTCGTCCAGTTGCGCATCGCTGGCCTTTGACTGCGCCCAGGCGGTGACAAGGTTCAGGTGATCCACCGCCCGGTGAATGTCATCGACATCGCGCGCCGCAAGAACCGCGCTGCGCTGCGCGATCCAACCGGTGATGACCGCAAGTTCGTGGGCACTCAGCTTGCGGTCGCCATGTGGCTTGATATTGCCATTCCTGACATTGGCGATGGCGATTTCTTCCATCTCGATCCGGCGCTGGCGATTTTCCGTATCCACCTTGAACACAGCCGCGCCGTTTTCACGGATGCGGAAATAGAACTCCGGCAAATCGCCCGCCATCGAACCCCCTCAGGTCAGCGTGGCGCAGAACGCCTGAATGCGGCTGCACGCTTCACGCAACACCTCATCCGCCGTAGCATAGCTGACGCGGAAGTTGGGCGACAGGCCAAAGGCCGCGCCGAACACCACGGCCACCCCGGTTTCCTCCAGCAGCGCTGTGGCGAACACCTCGTCATTGCTGATCAGTGTCCCGCCTGCGGTGACCTTTCCGATACAGGCTGAAATGTCGGGATAGACGTAGAATGCGCCTTCCGGCGTCGGGCAGGTGATGCCCTTGGCCGCATTCAGCATCGACACCACCAGATCGCGGCGGCGTTCAAATACCTTGCGGTTTTCGGCCAGAAAATCCTGCGGCCCGGTCAGCGCCTCCAGCGCCGCATATTGCGACACCGAACAGGGGTTCGAGGTTGATTGCGACTGGATCGTCCCCATCGCCTTGATCAGCGCCACCGGTCCCGCCGCATAGCCGATGCGCCAGCCGGTCATGGCGTAGGATTTCGACACCCCGTTGCAGGTCAGCGTGCGGTCATAAAGCGCGGGTTCAATTTCAGCAGGGGTGCAGAATTCGAAATCGCCGAATACCAGATGTTCATACATGTCATCCGACATGATCCAGACATGAGGATGACGCAGCAGCACATCGCAAAGCCCGCGCAATTCTTCGCGGGTATAGCCCGCACCCGTGGGGTTCGACGGGCTGTTGAAGATGAACCACTTGGTTTTTGGCGTGATCGCTGCTTCCAGCTGGGCGGGTGTGATCTTGAACGCGGTGTCGATCCCCGCCACCACCGGCACTGGGGTGCCGCCCGCCAGCAGCACCATATCGGGGTAGCTGACCCAATAGGGGGCCGGGATGATCACCTCATCGCCGGGATTGCAGGTTGCCATCAGCGCATTGTACAGCGTCTGCTTGCCGCCGGTGCCCACGGTGATCTGCGCGGGCGTGTAGGTCAGCCCGTTTTCGCGCAGGAACTTGGCGCAGATCGCGGCCTTCAGCTCGGGGATGCCATCCACGGCGGTGTATTTCGTGCGCCCCGCATCAATCGCGCGCTTGGCGGCGTCCTTGATGTTCTGCGGCGTGTCGAAATCCGGCTCGCCCGCGCCAAGGCCGATCACATCCTTGCCTGCCGCTTTCAACTGCGCCGCCTTGGTGGTGACAGCGATGGTTGGCGAAGGTTTCACGCGCGCCAGCGTGTCGGACAAGAACGGCATTATGGGCTCCTGATTTGTCATTTCCGGCTTTTGGTCTTATGGATGGCCCCTGACCCAATCAAGCGATATCGACGCAAAGGAGAGGCAAGATGGCGGATAATGACACAGCAGCGACGTGGTTTTCGGCAGAGGTCGCCACCTTTGGCGACCGGCTGGCCGGTGCACGCGAGGCAGCGGGGCTGTCGCAGCCCGATCTGGCAGAACGCCTTGGCGTGCGCCTGACCACAGTACAGGGCTGGGAGGATGACGCGTCAGAGCCGCGGTCAAACCGGCTGCAGATGCTGGCAGGCATGCTGAACGTGTCGATCCGCTGGCTTCTGACCGGGGAAGGGGATGGCCTTGACGCGCCCTCGGCCCCCGGAACCCATGATGCGGCGACGCTTGAGGCGCTGGCCGATCTGTCGCGCATGCGCGCGCAGATGCTGGCGCTGGCGCAGGATATGGGGCAGATGGAAACCCGGCTGCATCATCTGTTGCGGCGCGAAGAGGTGGATGCAGAATGACCCTGACAGAGACAGCAGATGCACGGCTCAAGCGCATGAAGATGCGTTCCTGGCGGCGCGGCACCAAGGAAATGGATCTGGTGCTTGGCCCCTGGGCCGACGCGCATCTGGAGGCCCTGTCGCCCGCGCAGCTGGACGAATATGAGCTGTTGCTGGAAGAAAACGATCAGGATCTGATGGCGTTTATCTTCGGCCAGGCCCGGCCCG
This sequence comes from Pseudotabrizicola sediminis, assembly GCF_004745575.1. GTDB lineage: Bacteria > Pseudomonadota > Alphaproteobacteria > Rhodobacterales > Rhodobacteraceae > Pseudotabrizicola > Pseudotabrizicola sediminis. Next base: position 36,065 of record NZ_RPEM01000012.1, read on the forward strand.
CGCCCGCAATTGCACCTTTGCTGGACCAGATCACCCTCTTTGCCCGAGACAGACTGCGTAAGGTTTGAGCGAAATCTGAATTCGGTTTACCGAATGTTTTCTGTTTAAGCCGATTCTGTCCTCTGGTTGATGGAAGGCGGAGAACAGCATGACGCATCAAGCCCCGGTTCTGGACGGCTCGCACAAGGTTCTGACAGCGAGCTATCTGGATAGTCTTGCTTTGGTCGAACGCCTGCATCGTCTGCTGCTTGATGTCATCAAGGATGAGTTTGAGCGGCTTGCCATTCTTGAGATCAACTCGGTTCAGGCGCTGTTGCTCTTCAATATCGGCGACAATGAGGTGACGGCCGGGGAGTTGAAAAGCCGCGGCTATTATCAGGGCAGCAATGTCAGCTACAATCTGAAAAAGCTGGTGGAGCTCGGCTATATGCACCACCAGCGGTCCGAACTTGACCGCCGGTCGGTGCGGGTTCGGCTGACGGAAAAGGGGCGGCGGGTGCGCATGGTGCTGAACGATCTGTTTGCGCGCCATGCCGAAGTGCTGTTGAAAAAGGCAGTGATCGACGCTGCCGGAATGGAAGACGTGAACCATTCGCTCAAACGGCTGGAACGGTTCTGGACGGATCAGATCCGCTATATTTACTGACGCTTCCGCGAGACCATCTTCCACCAGATCGCATTCCGACAGGCTGCAGATGTCGCCTGCGGCCAGGCCCGGAAATTCCTTTTACCGCCGCCACAGTCGCGCATGGGTGGCAAACTGTCCTTGCAGCTTGGCCAGCACCCGGTTGCCAAGCCCCGGATGCGGCACAGTATCACGCATGAGCCGCTCGACCGCTACCTCTGCCGGGCAGGGGCGGCGGCTGACGGGGTCGTAATAGCGCGGATAGGCGATCAATGCAGCATACACCAGATGGTCCAGCGGGGGGCGCGGCAGCAGCCCGCCATCAGGGCCCCGCAGACGGCGTGGGGGCACCGGGCCAAGGTCGCGCGTCAGCCCCCAGCCCGCATAGAAGGGCACGCCCAGACAGGTGACAGGCTTGCCCCTAAGCAGCGCCTCGAACCCCATGAGGCTGGTCATTGTCCAGACCTCATCACAGGCGTTGATCAGCCCCATCGGGTCGGCGCGGGTGGCCACCACATCGGCCAGTCCGATCAGATCGCTGGCCGAAACGGCTCCGGGTCGCAACCCCGCCTCGACATCCGGGTGCGGTTTGTAGATCAGCACCGCCCCCGGATGAACCTCCCGCGCCGCCTGCAACAGCGCCAGATTGGTTCGCACCGCGCCGCAGCCTTTCAGGATCGACGCGTCATCTTCCACCTGTCCGGGCACCAGAATGCGGTGTCCGGGGGGCAGATCGGGCAGGGTGCCGGGCAGGTTGTACTTGCTTAAGGCATGCGCCACCAGCCGGTCACGCAGCCGCGCCGCGCGGGCAAGGCCGCCGGGTGGCGGGGCTGACAGGATCAGCCGCTCCAGCCGGCTTTCGCGGCTGGGGTCGTAGTAAATTCCCAGATCATCGGCGACCAAAGACAGCGGCGGCACCAGATCGGCCCCGAGGCCCCGCGAGCGCAAGAAACCATCTTCCACCCGGCGCAGCGGCACAGTGGCATGCGCCAGTCCGTCGGTTTCTTTCCCGGCCCAGACCAGAATGCCGCGCCCCTTGGTCTCGCCCGGCACGTCGCGGTAAACCAAGGGTTTTTCCCGCCCGAACACCGCTTGCAACCGCGCGCGCTTCCACAGCCGCATTCCGACCGCCACATGGCCACTACGATCCTCGCGAAAGGCGCGCACCTCGGCTTCCAGCTGATCGACCGCTTGTTCAAAGCTGCACAAGCGGTCGCGGCAGGGGTCATACCAGACCGGGGCCAGAATCATCGCGGCGGCAAACAGTTGCACGCGCGTCAGGCTGCGTCCGCGGCGGGGCAGGGGGTGTGCATCATGGGTCAGGCCCCAACCGGCATAGAACGGTTGGCCGTAAACATGCGGGCGGTGGCCTGCCAGAATGGCCTCGAATCCCAATTGCGACGACACGGTGTAAACCGCAATCGCCCCGTCCAGCAGCGCATGGGGCGAGACTGGATCCGCCAGCACCGTGACCCGGTCAGAGACATCCGCCACCGCGAAATGCCCGGCGCGCAGGCCAAGCGCAGTCTCGGGATGCAATTTAACCACGATACGGGCCTGCGGATGCGCGTCTATCGCATCCCCCAGCATCTGCGCAAAACTCTGCGCCGATGCCCCCCCATACCGGATCGCCGCATCGCCGCGAGTTTGATCGACCACCAGCACATAGCCCGGCGCGGGCGCGGGCAGCAAAGGATCGTGCATGTTGTATTTTGAAAGGTCTGACGCTCGAAGCCGCGCAATTCCATCCCGTGCCCGCGCCAACGTGTTGGAATTGTCCAAGGGGTCAGTCGCCAGAATGTGCTCCAGCCGCGACGCGGCGGAGCTGTCATAATGCACGCCTATAGGGTCGATCAGCAGCCCCAGCGCCCCGCCGCCCATCCGCCCGGGCCGTACGCTGCGCAAGAACGCATCCTCGACGCGAATCAGCGGTACGCCTCGCCTTGTCGCAACAGCCTCGCCGCGATGGGCAAAGGGGCTGCGGCCCCAGACCACCACGCCATCACCCGGTCCCGGCAGGCCCAGTTTCAGCTGATGGCCGGACAGCGCCAATATGCGCCGCAGATGCCGGTCGCGCAGAAAGCCTGCATTGTAATGAAAAAGCCGCCGGGGAAGGCCCCCGGCGGCATCTGGTCTGTCATCGGGGCGCGGTGCCAACCCGGCCTCAGCCGCCTGTGCCCACGTCGGAGATCGAGCTTGCCGCCCCGGCGGTGCCGGTGATGGCGGACAGGGTTTTTTGCCACTGCACGAAGGGCGCTTCGGTGACGTAAACCGTGTCGCCATCGCGCACCACGAAATCGCGGGCCTCGAACATGCCGGTGGGTTGGGTCAGATCGAGCACGTAGACCATCCGCTGCGCGCCGCGCAGGTCTTTGCGGCCCAGCACGGCATTGGCAATCTCTTCCGGCTCGTTGCGGAAGACAAAGACGCCGGTCGGATCGGCCAGATTGGTGTTCAGCCCCCCGACGATCGCGATTGCCTCGATCGCCGACAGGGTCTGGGTTTCAAACGGCACACGGTTCTGCGCACCCGTCGCCCCAAGCGCCACAAAGGCCCGGGTATCGCGTTCGACCACGATCTTGTCGCCGGGACGCAGGGCGATATCAAGTGCGGGGTTGGCATACAGATCCTGCAGCCAGACCCGTCCGCTGTGGGCCCCGCGCGTGACGCGGATCACCGCAACGTCGGGTTCGATTGCGACGCCACCGGCGCGGGCAATCATCGCCGAAAGCTGGCGGGTCGGGCGCTCGATGGCATAGACGCCGGTGGCTCCGACAGAGCCTTGTACCGACACGCTCGACCCGTCGCCGGCCAACCGGGTCACGGCGACCTGAGGGTCGGGGGTCTGGGTGTCCAGCTTGCGGGTGATCGCCTGACGCAGCCCTTCGGGCGTTTGCCCGGCGGCCTTGATCCGGCCCGCATAAGGCACGAAGATATAGCCCTGACCGTCAACCTGCACCTCTTCCAGCGCGCTGACGCGCTGGCCGGTGTTGCCCAGAAGCGGGTCGTCACGCACGTTTTCAAAGATGGTCAGGCCAAGCGTGTCACCAGAGCTGATCGTATCGGCCCCCATGACGCCCGCATTCAGGAAGCCCGAAGAAAACCCGAAGGCCGGGATGACGGCTGTGGCCCGGGTCACGCGCTGATTGACCGTTACGATAAAGGCATCACCCTCTTTCAGCACCGACCCTTTGAAAATCTCGGCCTTGGTGGGGCCGGACCGCGGCAGGCCACAGGCCGCCGTGGATGCGACCAGCGCAACAAGACAAAGGGCTTTCGCCCCCTTTGATGTAAGCACGTTCACTGCTCGGGCTCCTTTGACTGGATTTGCCTCAAGTTTTGCATGCAAGGCTACAGAACGATTTGAGAAAATGCCAGCACCGGCTTTGGCCGTCAGTTCACCAGCCGCAACTGTTGCCGTGGTGCCGCGCTTCCCGAGATCAGCGCATCGTAGGGGTCTTCAGCGGAAAGCATCATGTCGACCACCTGCCGCAGCACCTCTTGCCGGCCGCGGGTGCTGTAAAAGCCCCCGGTGATCTGGCTGGTTTCCAGCAGATAATGGCGGAATTTGCGGTATGCCCGGCCATCGGGGCGGCTGGGCTTTGCAAAGAAGGTGGCGAGCGGCTGGTCAGACACGAATTCCGGCTTGGCATAGACCGCCGCGCCAAAGGTTTTCAACGCCATGCCCCGCCACAGCACCTGCTGACCGGCGGTGGAATTGACGGTGACGGCAGAGCGTGCGTGGTTCAGAAGCTGCGCCAGCTTGCCACCACGCACGAAATGCACCCGGCCTGTCAGCCCGTGCAGGTGTGCCAGACGGCGGATTTCGGCCTTCAGCGGCGCGCGGCCGTCTTCCAGCGGATGGGCCTTGAAGACCAGATGATGATGCGGTGCCGCCCCTTTGGCAAAGCCGTCAATCACCACCTCCAGAAATTCGGCCATGGTGCGGAACGGCGAATGCATCTGAAAGCTGGCGTCATGTTCCAGCTGCAACAGCACCAGATGATAGGGAAAGCCGCCGTTCCGGATGCGATATTGGGCGATCATCCGTTCCCAGCGGTGAAATGGCAACAGCAGAAGGCGTTTGCAATACAGTAGAAATTCCTGCCCCACGGTCTGTTTGCGATGGGGCCGGAAATTGCGGAATGTGCGAAAGCCGGTCATGACGAACCAATGATACAGCGCGCCCCAGAAGATATGTTGGCGCATGTCGCCCCAGCTGGCGGGGGCTTCGGGTTGATCCATTTCTGCCTTGGCCAAGGCGGCCTGCATGTCGGCCACGGACATCTGCATCAGCCTCGAATGCCCATTCGCGCCGTTGCGCTCATAGGTCACCCAATGCGGGCGCAGGTAGCCTTCTTCAAATACATGCACCGTCAGCCCGGCGGTGCGGGCCGCGAGGATCGCCTGCGCGTGCACCGGACGGGTATCGCCATAGAGCACCAGATCGGTGATGGCGTGTTCGCGCAACAGCGCCGCAATCCGGTCGGGCCACTGATCTGCCGGGTCGCGGAAGGCGATGAAACTGTCGGCGGGCCAAAACACCTCGTCGCCCCGGTTGAAGCCCACACGCCAGACCTGCGCCCCCGATGCCTGCAGCATCTTGCCCAAACGGCTGAAAAAGGGACCGTGTGGCCCTTGCAGAAACAGAAAGCGGCGTGTGTCACCCGTGGTTCGCATGTCACCTGTCTTGGCCAGTCTGCGGCGTGGTGCCGGCATAGCAAGTAACCTTTAACCGGCTGCCAAGATCAAAGCACGGCGAATTTCTGGCACCTTCCGGGCGACCTTGCGTCGCCCCCAGTCGCGGGTTACGCATTGCAACAAAGGAGACCGACCATGTTCACAGGGATCGTCAGCGATATCGGTGAGGTGCTGCAGACCGAGCAGCAGGGCGATCTGCGCGCCCGTATCGGCACGCGCTATGATGTGGGCGGCATCGACATCGGGGCATCGATCGCGTCGGACGGTGTGTGCCTGACCGTGATTGCCACCGGAACGACACCGCGCAACTGGTATGACGTGCAGATTTCGGCTGAAACTGTCAGCAAGACCAATCTGGCGCGCTGGACGCCTGGCGCACGGGTCAATCTGGAACGAGCGCTCAAGGTTGGCGACGAGCTGGGGGGGCATATCGTATCAGGCCACGTCGATGGTGTGGCCGAAGTGGTGGCCGTGGTGCCCGAAGGCGACAGCCTGCGCGTGACCTTCCGCGCGCCGCGCGATCTGGCGCGGTTCATCGCGCCCAAGGGGTCGGTCGCGCTTAATGGCACGTCGCTGACCGTGAATGAGGTCGATGGGGCAGATTTCGGCATCAACTTCATTCCGCACACCCAGAAGGCGACCACATGGGGTGATGTGGCGGTGGGGGATCTGGTGAACCTTGAGGTGGATACCATGGCCCGCTATGTGGCACGCTTGCGCGAATGGGAGTGATCGGCCACAACCGGGGGCCAGAGATGAACGGCCTGTCATGGCGCACCCAATGCTGGCGTGCCGCCCGTGCTCGTCTGCTGCCGACCCTGCCGATAGAGGTGGTGCGCCTGCGCGTGCGCCGGGCGGCCCAGCTGGGGCTGGACTACAAGACCTATGCCGGCATGCGCGCCAGCACCGGGCACGATCTGGTGGCGTTTCTGTTTTCCTCCAACGCGCTGCGGGTGTTGCGGGCGGGGCAGGTGCTGCCCGGCGACCGCGCACAAAAGCTGGCAGCACTTCAGGGAACCGGACTGATCGGCCTTGCGCTGCCGCCGTTGCAGGCGGCGGATCTGGCCCGCGCAGCCCCGGCGCTGACAGCCAGCCACGCCGCCCCCCTTCACCTTGCCAGCTTTGCCGAGGCGCGGGTGCGCCTGCGCATGGCCCTTGGCACCATCCCGTCCGACACGGTTCTGCTGATCGGCGATCACGGGCTGGAGGCGGAGTGGTGTGCGGCGGGCCGGTTGGCGGGCTACCTTCCGGCCGAGCGGTATTTCGGCACCTGAGGGACGTGGTGTCGCGCACAGTCGCTCTGCGCCGCCCGCCTCTGGCTTTTGCGGCCCTGTCGCGGTAAAGGCGGATAAACCCGCTCAGGAACCCATCGCATGACCGACTATTCCGACGCAATTTCCTCTGTCGAAGACATCATCGACGACGCGCGCAACGGGCGCATGTTCATTCTGGTCGATCATGAAGACCGCGAGAATGAAGGTGATCTGGTGATCCCGGCGCAGATGTGCACCCCGCAGGCGGTGAACTTCATGGCGACCTATGGCCGGGGCCTGATCTGCCTTGCGCTGACCGCCGACCGCGTGGATCAGCTTGGCTTGCAACCGATGAGCCCGAAGAATTCCTCGCGGCTGGCATCGGCCTTTACCCTGTCGATCGAGGCGCGCGAGGGGATTTCCACCGGCATTTCCGCCGCTGACCGGGCGCGCACCGTATCTGTCGCCATCGACCAGACCAAAGGCCCGCAGGATATTGCCACGCCGGGCCACGTCTTTCCGCTGCGCGCCCGCGATGGCGGGGTGCTGGTGCGGGCGGGTCATACCGAGGCGGCGGTCGATGTGGCGCGTCTGGCGGGGCTGAACCCGTCGGGCGTGATCTGCGAGGTGATGAATGACGACGGGTCCATGGCGCGTCTGCCCGACCTGATTGTGTTTGCGCAAAAGCACGGGCTGAAGATCGGCACGATTTCCGACCTGATCGCCTATCGCCGCCGCAACGACAATCTGGTGAAGCTGACCGAAGAGCGCGCCGTCACCGCCGAATTCGGCGGTGACTGGACCATGCGGATCTATACGGACGTGACCGAAGGCGCGGAACATGTGGTGCTGATCAAGGGTGACATCACCACCCCCGGCTCGGTGCTGACCCGGATGCACACGCTTGACCCGCTGCTCGATGTGGTGGGCCTTGGCGGGGCAGGGCGCACGGCGGAATTCGGCGCGGCGATGAAGCTGATCGCCGCCGAAGGGCGCGGCGTGTTGGTGTTGCTGCGCGAGCTGGATCGCAAGCTGGTGTCGGACGACGCCTCGCCCCAGACGCTCAAGCAATATGGCATCGGCGCGCAGATCCTGGTGTCGCTGGGGGTCAATGACCTGACCTTGCTGACCAATTCGCCGCAGCCGAAGGTTGTCGGGCTGGACGCCTACGGGTTGTCGATCACCGGCACCCGCAAGATCACGGAGTAAACCATGGCCACCGCCGAGACGCATTATACCTTGCCGTTGCCCAGCTTCGACCAGCCGGTCAAACTGCTGATCGTGGTGGCCCCCTATTACAAGGATATCACCGACAACATGGTGGCCGGTGCCCGCGTCATTGCCGCCAGCTGCGGGGCCGAGGTGGAGCTGATCGAGGTGCCCGGCGCGCTGGAAGTGCCGACCGCCATCGCCATGGCCGAGCGTCAGGCGAAATACGACGGCTATGTGGCCCTTGGCTGCGTCATCCGGGGCGAGACCACGCATTACGATACCGTGTGCAACGACAGCAGCCGCGCCATCAGCCTCCTGGGGCTGCAAGGGGCATGCATCGGCAATGGCATCCTTACGGTTGAAAACCGCAGCCAGGCCGAGGTGCGGGCCGATCCGGCCGGGCAGAATAAAGGTGGTGGGGCAGCAGCGGCGGCCTTGCACCTGATCGCGCTTTCGCGCAAATGGGCGGGCCAGACGACAGGGATCGGGTTCCGCGCATGACAGACGACACACCGGCGGCCAAGACAGGCGCCAAACCGAGCAACGCCGAGAAAAAGCAGATGCGCTCTGCCGCGCGGCTTTATGCGGTGCAGGCGCTGTTCCAGATGGAAGTGTCGGGCCAGACCATCAAGGCAATCTGCCGCGAGTTCGAGGTGCACCGTTTTGGGGCCACCTACGAAGAAGGCGAATTTGCAGAAGGCGATGTGACGCATTTCCGCAACCTGGTGGATCATGCGGTGAACTTTCAGGCGCTGATCGACCAGATGACCGACCGCGCGCTGGTGGCCAAATGGCCGATCGACCGGATCGACCCGGTGCTGCGCGCGCTGTTCCGCGCCGCCGGGGCGGAATTGACTCAGATGCCGACACCGCCACGGGTTGCGATCACCGAGTTTGTCGATGTGGCCAAAGCCTTTTTTCCCGAGGGCAAAGAATCCAGATTTGTCAACGCGGTGCTGGATCACATGGCGCATGAGGCCAAGCCCGAAGGGTTCTGATGTGCCATGGCGTTGTGCGCCAGCAGACGGTTCTTTGCTGACCGGATTTCCCTGACATCGCCGAAAGTCTAAGGCGGCAGTTACCAACGCTGCACAAATCGCCCACCTGCGGCGAAATGGACCTTTCGCTTTTCCATGGCAGCGCTAGTCTTAGGGTCTGGTCAGGAGCACAGACATGCCCAAACTCATCCGCCTCTACATTGTGAACGTTGCCATCGGATTCGGCCTATCGGTCGCTTTCGTCACCGGGCTGGTCTGGCTGGACGTCGCGGGGCTGCAACACCTCATCCTGCAGTCGTCGATGGGATGGGTGGCCGCCTTGATGATGGTCATGGTCAACGGCGTTGTGTTTGGTGGTGTTCAGTTTGCCATCGCTGTGATGCGGATGGCCGAAGCGCCAGATACCCCGCCGGGCGGTACCCGGGAGCGGCGTGTCCCGGTTCCCGTGCGCGTCGAGGCTCGGGCCCGCGCGCAATTGCCCCGTGCGCCGCAGAGAAACATCTGAACCATGTTCGGTGCCCCGACGAACATCGGGGCTGCCGAAGCTGTGTCGCAGGACATATAGATCCGAATATCAGCACCTTAACTCCCCTGCGTCACCTCACTTTGCATCACAGAGTGGTGATGGGCGGGAACGCGGGGCGGTTCCATGCGTTTCATACGCGACCGGCACGAGAGAGGCCGGTGTGTGTGAAAGGATAGTATATGACAGTCAAACTCCGCACCTTTGGTGCCGGCGTGCTGGCTATTGCCGCCGCCCAAGTTGCTTTTGCACCTTCGGCTATGGCACAGGTCGCCATCACAGGCGTCGAGACTCTTGACGACCGGATTGACGATATCGAAGACGATGTCCGGGACGACATGCAGCGCGCTGAAGATTCCGCGCGCTTTGGCAACCCGGAATTCCGTCCGGGTCTGAGCGGTAGCGCATCTTTGGGCTATTCGGGCAAGACCGGCAACAACGAGTCGCAGGATCTGACCGCGGGTGTGCGTCTTCGCTTTGCCCAAGGCCAGTTCGTTCAGACACTTGGCGCGGCCCTCGACTTTGCCGAGGCGAACAACGAGTCCACCAAGGAAGATGTGTTTGTCGTCTATGACGCCAATTACTATTTCGACCAGAACTTCTATGGCTTTGTTCTGGGCCGTCTGAAAACCAATGGTCTGGCGACCAATCCCGATCCCGACTGGGATGGCGAAGGCGATGACCCTCGGCTCGAAAACACCCGTCGCGATGCGTTCCTCGGCTTCGGCCCGGGTTACCGCATCGTGAACACGCCGGACATGACTTGGCGTGTGCAAGCCGGTGTTGGCGTCAGCTATCTGCAGGATGGTCTGAAAAATTCGGAAACCGAAGTCGGCTATCTTGCCGCGTCGCGGTTCTTTTACCGGATCAACGACAACTTCTTCGTGACAAATGACACCGATGTTCTGAAGTCGGATACGGCCCTGCGCGCGAACAACGATCTTGGCCTGAACGTCAAGATGACCGACGCTTTCTCGACCCGCGTCAGCTACCTGACCGAGTATGACGAAAGCCGCGCCATCCGCACCGACAACAAGCTGGGCGTTTCGCTGGTGTTCGGCTTCTGAGCCGGAAAACCCCACACAGCAGGAAAGGGGCGGAGAAATCCGCCCCTTTTTCTTGTCTGCCGTCAAAGAGTTTGGGTGGCGGGCCCGCAGCAGCCGTGGGTGGCATGGTTTCCCGAGAGCCAGAGGTCTCAGGTGGGCACCAGGTAGCAAGACCAGGATCTTGCCAGAGCCAGCATCCATTCGTTTGCTTATCGGCCACTGGAAAAAAGCCCCAGCACGCGAAGAGCAGCACCCGCCACAGCAATAGATAGGGCCACTGCAGCCCGTCTGCAAGGCTTGTCAGATGTTCATCTTTCGTTCATACGTATCTCATGGATGTCATGACCGACCCCTTGCCGCCACTGCCCGGCCAGCGCCTTGCGCGTGGCGTGGCGCGTGCCCTGCGTGACCTCGGGTTCGTTACGGTTGAAGAACTGGTGCCCGCGCCGGGTCTGCGGGTCGATCTGATGGCGCTTGGCCCCAAGGGGCAGGTCTGGGTGATCGAATGCAAATCCTGCCGCGCCGATTATCAGGCCGACCGGAAGTGGCAGAAGTACCTGCCGTGGTGTGACCGGTTTTTCTGGGCGGTCGATGCGGATTTTCCGGGCGGTTTGCTGCCAGAGGAGACCGGCCTGATTCTTGCCGATTCCTATGGGGCCGAAATCATGCGCATGGGGCCGGACTCACCGCTTGCCCCGGCGCGGCGCAAGGCATTGGTGCAGGGGTTTGCCCGGCACGCCGCGCTGCGGCTGCAGGCCCTGCGCGACCCGGCGGGGGTTATTTCCGCCTGGGCTTAGGCTTGCCGCCGGCCGGGCCCTTGTCGTTGCCCATGGCGCGCACCGCTTCGGCCGCTGCGCGCAGCTCTTCGGCGATTTCTTCGGCCTCTTCGGGTTCGAAATCCAGCGGCAGTTCAACGCCGCCGTCGGCTTCGATGTAGATGCGAACCATTCCGGCCGAGGTCGGCCCGATCTGAAGGTTTGCGGCGATTTCGCTTTCCTTGTCGATGCCCATTGCGGCCCCCTTGTTGTGGAGCTTCCCGCCTAGCGTTCTTTGCCGCGTTCTGCAAGCGTACCGGCCTGCGGCATGCGCAGGCCCAGGCAGGATCGTGATCAGACGGGCAAGTTTTGCGTCAAAGCCTGCTTGCAATCCAAATCAAGGGGGGTTAAATCGCCCCACGTGCCGGCTTAGCTCAGTTGGTTAGAGCACTAGATTGTGGATCTAGGGGTCCCCCGTTCGAGCCGGGGAGCTGGTACCATTCTTTCTTAAAGCAACCACGTCCGAAGCCCCCTGTGGGGCCTTGTGGCGTGGACGCTCTTTCCCTCGGCGCAGGGCTTGGTTATGGTCGCCCTCCGACCTTACGGGAATGCCATCATGACGCCAGACACCACCCGCCGCATCGCGCAAACCATCGCGACCGAGATCAACGCGCAAACCCCGCAGGTCACCGCCGCTGTGGCGCTGCTGGATGAAGGCGCGACCGTGCCCTTCATCGCGCGCTACCGCAAAGAGGTGACGGGGGGGCTGGACGATTCGCAGCTGCGCCTGCTGGCGGAACGGCTTGTGTATTTGCGCGAGATGGAAGGGCGGCGGGCAGCGATTGTCGCGTCGATCACCGAACAGGGCAAGATGACCGACCCTCTGGCGCTGTCGATTGCCAAGGCGGTGACCAAGGCAGAGCTGGAAGACATCTATCTGCCCTACAAGCCCAAACGCCGCACCAAGGCGATGATTGCGCGTGAAAACGGGTTGCAGCCGCTGGTTGATGCCATTCTGGCCGACCGCAATGCCGATCCTGCGGTCTTGGCCAAGGGCTTCATCACCGATGCTGTGCCGGATGTGAAAGCGGCGCTGGAAGGCGCGCGCGACATCATCGCCGAGGGTCTGTCGGAAAACGCCACGCTGCTGGGCCGGTTGCGCGAGCACATGAAAAAGGTCGCCCGCCTGTCGGCGAAGGGGATCGCGGGCAAAGAGACCGAGGGTGCCAAATTCTCGGATTATTTCGCGCATGATGAGCCGTGGGCCACTGCCCCCAGCCACCGCGTGCTGGCCATGCTGCGCGGTCGGAACGAAGGCTTTCTGACCATCGATCTGGAAATCGACCCCGACGCCCCGCGCGGCACCAGCCCGGCGGAGCAGGCCTGCGGTGCGGCGCTGTCGGCCGGAACCAAAGGCGCATGCGACACATGGTTGCGCGAGGCCGCCAGCTGGGCTTGGCGGATTAAGCTGAAAACGTCACTCACCCTTGACCTGATGGGCGAATTGCGCGACCGGGCCGAGGCCGAGGCGATCAATGTCTTCGCCCGCAACCTGAAAGACCTGCTGCTTGCAGCACCTGCAGGTGGCAAGGCCACCATGGGGCTGGACCCCGGTATCCGTACCGGGGTCAAGGTCGCGGTGGTTGATGCAACGGGCAAGGTGCTGGCGACCGATACGGTCTATCCGTTCCAGCCCAAGAATGATCTGCGCGGCGCGCAGGTGGCCATTGCGCAAGCGATCGGCAAGCACAAGGTGCAGCTGATCGCCATCGGCAACGGCACCGCCAGCCGCGAGACGGAAAAGATGGTGGCCGACCTTCTGGCGGTGCTGCCGGGCAGCGAAAAACCGGTCAAGGTCATTGTGTCCGAGGCGGGGGCTTCGGTCTATTCCGCCTCGGAACTGGCCGCGAAAGAGTTTCCCGATCTGGATGTATCGCTGCGCGGCGCGGTCAGTATCGCGCGGCGCCTGCAAGACCCGCTGGCGGAACTGGTCAAGATCGAGCCCAAAAGCATCGGCGTCGGCCAGTATCAGCATGACGTCGACCAGCACCGCCTTGGCCGGTCACTGGAAGCGGTGGTCGAAGATGCGGTGAACGCGGTCGGCGTCGACCTCAACACCGCCTCTGCCCCGCTGCTGGCGCGGGTGTCGGGCGTGGGGGCAGGACTGGCCGAGGCGATTGTGGCGCACCGCGATGCCAACGGCCCGTTCAACACCCGACGGGAACTGCTCAAGGTGGCCCGCCTTGGCCCCAAGGCATTTGAACAGGCCGCAGGTTTTCTGCGCATTGCTGGCGGCAAGGAGCCGCTTGATGCGTCATCTGTCCACCCCGAAGCCTATGACGTTGCCCGCCGCATCACCGCCGCCTGTGGCCGCGACATCCGCAGCCTGATGGGCGATGCGACAGCCCTGCAAAAGCTGGACCCGCGGGCATTTATCGACGACCGTTTCGGCCTGCCCACCGTTAAGGACATTCTGGCCGAGCTGGAAAAGCCGGGGCGCGATCCGCGCCCCAGCTTCCGCACCGCCACCTTTACCGAAGGCGTGAACGAAATCCGCGACCTGAAGCCCGGCATGATGCTTGAAGGTACGGTGACCAATGTCGCGGCCTTTGGGGCCTTTGTCGATGTCGGGGTGCATCAGGACGGGCTGGTGCATGTGAGCCAGCTGGCCGACCGTTTCGTGAAAGACCCGCATGAGGTGGTGAAGGCCGGCGATGTGGTGCAGGTCCGCGTGGTCGAGGTGGACGCGGCGCGCAAACGTATTGCGCTGACCATGCGCAAGGACAGCGCCGATGCCCGCGAGACCGCGCGCGAGCGCGCGGCGGACCGGGCAGACAAACCCGCCCCCCGGGGCAAGCCGCAGCCGATGCAGGCCGCGCCGCAGGGGGCGTCTGCGGGCACCAGCGCCAACCCCTTTGCCGATGCGCTGCGGGGAAAATTCGGGAAGTAAGAGGAGTATTTGCAAAGCAGCACTCGAGGGCGGTCTGCCGGATTGCTGCGTGCTGAAACACACCCGCCAGAGGCAGGCGAACGTCCGGCGGGGCGAACCCGCCGCTCAGTTCGCCTTGCGTTTGGGCAGGAAGGGCAGGGGGGCCACCGGCACGCCGTCTTCGATCAGCTTTTTTGCCTCTTCCGGTCTGGCCTCGCCGTAAATGGCGCGTTCCTGGCTAAGCCCGTCATGCATCTTGCGGGCCTCGGCGGCAAAATTCAGTCCGACATATTCGGAGTTGGCCTCCACCTGCGCGCGCAAGGCGGCAATCGCCTGCTCTACCTCGGTTTTCGGCTGTGACAGCGGTGTGGCAGGTTGCGGTGTGGCGGCATGGCGCGCCGGGCGCACGGCGGGGGCCATCAACAGCTTTTCCACATCTGGCGCACCGCAGATGGCACAGCTTACATGCCCCGCAGCGCGCAACGAGTCGTAAGCCGCTGCCGACTGAAACCAGCTGTCGAATTCATGGGCATTGCTACATTTCAGGCTATAACGGATCATGACTGGACCAGTGCAAGGGTTGTATACCCCGTGCCACAGCTAACAATCCGCTGCGCGAATTCAAGCGCGCTTTTTGCCGCCGGGTGCACAGACAAGCTTTTGCCCCTTGCTGGACAGCCGCGCCAGCAGGCCACGCAGATCAGGCTCGGCCACCTTGCGCGCGGCTTTCTGGGCATCGAACCATTTGCGCTGCCGCTGTTTGCGCTCGGGGAATTTATCGGCGAGCCGCGCCACACGCAGGGCAAAGACGCTGACCACGCAGGGAATCGCCGCGTCGGGCAGGCGCAGTTTGTCGTACCGATAAAAGCCCAGCGGCGCTGCCGCATCAACCTCACCCTGCACGCCCGCCTCTTCCCAAGCCTCGGTGACAGCGGTTTCGGCAGCGGTCTTGCCCGCCATCGGCCAGCCCTTGGGCATGATCCAGCGCCCGGTGTCGCGGCTGGTGATCAACAGCACCTGCACCCGGCCACGATGCATCCGCCAGCACAGGGCAGCGTTCTGTGTGGCATCCCCCATGGACTGGAGCGTGTCAAACTGGTCGGAAGTGGATTGCTTCATATCGTCTTTTTCTTTTTTTTTCTGCTCGACGGACGTGTCTGCTCAAATATCATCGGTGAAAAGTCCGGCGAGGCAAAAAGCTAGGCTCTTCAACACCGCCCAATGGTACAAGCATATCCGTATGGTCCTCACATATGGTATCTTTGTCAGAAAATTGTCACCCCTGTGGCGGAAAAAACTCCGTATCATGCCGACAAATCAGCACGCGCGCTTTGACCTTTTTTCTGTCAGGCCTACCATCAATACAACTATTTGTGGGGGGGGGATGCATGCAGCGTCGGGTGTTTCTGGGTCAGTCTCTGGCTGCCACAGGGCTTGGGCTATGGCCTTTGCGGTCGTTGGCGGCAACGGATGCCGGGGTACCGGGTTTTTCGTTCGCGTCGATTGACGGGGGCCGGATTGCGCTGGACGACTGGCGGGGCAATCCGGTGCTGGTGGTGAATACGGCATCGCTCTGCGGCTTTTCTGGGCAGTTTGATGATCTGCAGGCGCTGCACGACCGGTACAGCGCCCGTGGCCTGCTGGTTCTTGCGGTGCCATCGGACGACTTCAATCAGGAACTTGCCGATGCGCAGGCTGTCAAGGAATACTGCGCCCTTCGCTTCGACCTGACGCTGCCGATGACGGATATCACGCATGTGCGCGGCCGGGACGCGCATGCGTTCTACCTTTGGCTGGCGGCCGAGCATGGATTTACCCCCGGCTGGAACTTCAACAAGGTGCTGATCGGCCCGGCGGGTGAGGTTCTGGGCACCTGGGGGGCTTCGGTCAAGCCGACATCGAGGGCCATCACCGGGCGGATCGAGCCCTTGTTGCGGTGAGCGTGCCGCTGTTCATCGGGTCAGAGGTGTATCGCGGTTCATCCTATGGCCCGGGCCATCCGTTGCGCGTCCCGCGCGTGTCAACGGTGATGGACCTGTGCCGCGCGATGGGCTGGCTGCCGGCACCACAATACCGCACCAGCCCGCGCGCCAAGCCGGCGGCGCTGACCCGCTGGCACAGCCCCGGCTATGTGCAGGCCTTGCAGCGGGCCGAGGCTGACGGAAGCGTTACCGATGCCACACGGTCGCAGTATCACCTTGGCACGCTGTCAAACCCGGTGTTTGGCCAGATGTATTCCCGCCCCGCAACCGGGGCAGGCGGCGTGATGCTTGCGGCAGAGTTGCTGGCGACTGGCACGCAGGCGGTGCATGTGCCCGGGGGCGGCACCCATCATGGCTTGCCCGACCGCGCCAATGGCTTTTGCTATCTGAACGATCCAGTTTTGGCGATTCTGGCCTTGCGCCAGTCTGGAATGCCGCGCGTGGCCTATGTGGACATCGACGCACACCATTGTGACGGGGTACAGCATGGGCTTGCGGGGGATGCGGAAACCCTGCTGATTTCCACCCATGAAGAGGGTCGCTGGCCGTTTACCGGCGCGCTGGACGATGACGGCGGCGGCAATTGCGTGAACCTGCCACTGCCGCGCGCGGCCAACGATACCGAGATGCGCGCGGTGTTGGACGGCGTGATCCTGCCTTTTGTGCAGGCGCATCGCCCCGACGTCATCGTGCTGCAGGCCGGGGCGGATTCGCTGGACGAAGACCCGCTGTCGCGGCTGTCGCTATCGAACCGCGCCTATATTGATGTGCTGCGCGCGCTGCGGCCGCTGGCCCCGCGCTTTTTGCTGCTGGGCGGCGGCGGCTATAACCCGTGGAGCGTGGGGCGCTGCTGGTCGGCGCTCTGGGCCACGCTGGCCGGGGCCGAGATTCCGGACCACCTGCCGGACCTAGGCCAAAGCGTGCTGCACGGCCTCAGCTGGGGCGGCGGTGGCCGCCCGCTGCCCGCGCCGCATCTGCTGACCACCCTGCTGGACCCGCCGCGTGAGGGGCCGGTCAGCCCCGAGGTGCAGGCACGGATCGCCCGTCTGGCGGCGCGCCTGCGGGCATAGGGCTTCCCTTGCGCCCGTGCGGGCGGTACATCAGGGCAAACGTCCTGAGGAACAGCCCCCATGAAAATCGGCACCCGTGAGATCGGCCCCGGCCACCCCCCGCTTGTGATTGCGGAAATCGGCATCAACCATGGTGGCAGTCTGACGGTCGCCAAAGAGATGGTCCGTCTGGCCGCCGGCGCGGGCTGCGAGATGATCAAGCATCAGACCCACATCCTTGAAGACGAAATGACCGATGAGGCGAAGTCGATCTTTCCGCCCAATGCCGATGTGTCGATCTGGCATGTGATGGAGTCTTGCGCCCTGTCGCTGGACGATGAGGCAGAGCTGAAGCGCTATACCGAAAGTCTGGGGATGATCTGGATCTCCACTCCGTTTTCGCGCGCGGCGGCGGATTTTCTGGAAACCCTTGACGTGCCCGCCTACAAGATCGGATCGGGCGAGGCCGACAACCTGCCGCTGATCCGTCACATCGCGCGCAAGGGCAAGCCGGTGATTATGTCGACCGGCATGCAGACCATCGATACCATCCGCGCATCCGTGGCCATTCTGGATGCGGCGGGGGTGGATTATGCGCTGCTGGAATGCACCAACCTCTACCCCAGCCCGCCCGAAATCGTGTCGCTGCGCGGCGTGACCGATTTGAAAGCGGCGTTTCCGAATGCGGTCGTCGGGTTCTCGGACCATTCCATCGGGCCGGAAATGGCCCTCGCATCGGTCGCACTCGGGGCCTGCATTCTGGAGCGTCACTACACCGACACCCGCTATCGCAAGGGACCCGACATCATCAACTCGATGGACCCGTCGGAACTGCGCCACCTGATCGACCGCTCGCGCGAGATCTGGATCGCCGCCAACAACCCCAAACAGCGCACGCCCGCCGAAGAACCCGTCTACCGTTTTGCCCGCGCGTCCGTCGTGGCCGACCGCGACCTGCCCGCAGGCCATGTGATCACCGAGTCCGACATCTGGGCCCGCCGCCCGGGGTCGGGAGAGATTGCGGGCTATGATTTCGACAAGGTCGTGGGCAAACGCATGACCCGGGCAGTGACGCGGAACACGCAGTTGACATGGGAGGATCTGGGGTGATGCTGACCCGTGCGGATATCGGCATCTGGCTGATCAACCTTCCTCGTGACGTCGCCCGGCGGGAAGCGATGGAAACACAATTGTCAGCCATGGGAATGACATGGCAGCTTTTTCCTGCCATCGACGGTCGCGCCAATGAAGCAACCTTACGCAAACAGGCAGATGCCGAAGCCTATGCGCGCAATATGGGCAGCGCGCTTTTGCCGGGAAAGCTTGGTGTATACGCCAGCCATTTGGCGGTCTGGCAGCAGTTTCTGGACGGCCCGCACAAAGTGGCGTTGGTGTTTGAAGATGACGTGGTTTTTCACGACGACTTCCTTGTCGCTCTCGACACGGCGCTCGCCCATGCAGATCTATGGGATCTGGTGCGCTTCAACTGCATTCGTGCAAAATTGCCAGTAAAACAGGCACAGTTGGGAGCATACCGGCTCAACGCCTATATCGGTCCCTTTACCGGCAACGCCGCCTATCTGATTCACAGAGATGTTGCGGCGCGGCTCCTGCCGGGCCTTTGGCCGCAAACCCGTGCGCTGGATCACGAGTTGAACCGCTTTTTCCGCCACAACTACCGTCAGTTGGGGCTGGAACCATGGGCAAGCCATCCCGACGATGGCGGAGTCAGCACCATCACTGGCACAGGTTTTGCCGGGGTGAAAAAGTTCAGGTGGCACCGTCGCCTGCCGCATTACCGACTGAAAGCGGCGAATTACATGCGGCGCTTCTGGTGGTTGCTGCGGCGGGGGAAGGTATACAGGTGAGATAATTAAGCTATCGTGAGTAAAGTGAACCCTTGCGGCAAACCTGTATCTTTTTCCCTCGTTCCTAAGGTGCCAATCAAGCAATTAGGCGCTGCGCCACCGGTTCCATGCTGCAAAAGCATATTCTGGCGCTTTTCTGCGCCACTGTCTGATTTTGGTCATCCCAACCGGGCGTTCGCCAGCTGAATCTATCGTTGATTCTGAGCCATTTTCACCAAAAATTGGTGCATCCAGAACTGCCGCGCGGGCAGAGCGGCAAAAACAAACACGTAATGCGACGTCCACGGGCCGGTCCATCCCGTAAAGATCGACATGCCGCAGGAAATCCTGCATTCCCTTGCGTGTATAAAGGCTCGCACTCAAACACCACGGCGGGCGATATGTACGTCGGATGCCGAAGCCCGAGACCGTCGCCAAAGGACGGCTCCAACTTTCCGCCGATCGCGACAGATGCAGCCAATCGACAGTCGCCTCTGGCGTGTTTGTTAGCCAATGTGACAGAGCTTCGAGCGCGATCTTGGCCCCGTCAAACGGCAGCGCATCATCCTCCAAGATCAGTGCAAGCGGCGTGCCAACGGCCAAAGCCGACTTCATAGCGGCCATGTGGCTTAGAAAACAGCCGATTTCCCCGCGGCTCATATCCCTTCCATGTAGCTTTCGCATCGTCGCGCTGCGGTAAAGCGGGTGGCTGAGGGCTTCTTCGAGCGATGTGGGGGCGGTGGCGGCATGACGTTGCCAATAAATCCCTGCTGCCGTCAATCGCGGGCCACATGTCGCAAGTCGCTCTGTGCTGCGGTCCAGATTGATCACGCGCGCAACAGGGATGAAAGTCATGATTGGCCCCATCGTAATGAAAAATTGGGAACGTTTGCGACCAGCAGCGATCAGCGCCAGATGCCATAGGTTTCCTGATAGTATCGCACGCAGGCCGTGTTCAGTGCTGTCCGGTCCAAGCCCCCCACCACTTGTCTGAGCAGGGCAAACTGTTTCACATCTTCGCGGGAGGCGCGCGCGCGGGGCCCGCCAAAATCCAGCCAGATCGGTACGTTGCGAGTGGTCAGGTGGCCCGACAGCCAGATGTCATCCACCAGCCAAAGCGGATCGGGAATGTCGAACACTTCATCACCAAAAAACGACGGGCGCACCATCACTCCGCCCCAGCCTTCCAGAATGTCGGCATATCCACTTGACGCCGCCTTGCGCGATTTCCACGTTCCAAGGCTGGCCGCACGCTTAACACGGTAAAGCCAGTCTTTGCGACGCCGATCGTAACGCGGCATGCGTGTGCCGGAGAACCGTATCTCAGAAGCCTCAAAGATATCACTGCCCTCTTCCACAATACAGCAATCTGGCCGCGTTTCGGCCGCCGCGACAAAGCGTTCCAGCACCTGCGGATCATAGATCTTGTCATCGTCGCAAAAGAAGATCAGCATATCCTGATCGCGGTATTTCTGCACCGCTGGCAGCACCTTGGTGGCCGGGCCGAAATCCCGCTCTACCCGGTTCAGAGTCACACCCTCGGGCACCACGGGCGGTTCCACCGGATTGAAACTTTCGCGCCTATAGCGCTGCGGAATGTTCAGCAAGATCGCCTCGGGCTTTAGCGTCTGGCGCAATAAAACCTGCAGCACCTCGTCGAGATACGGAAAGCGCGGCGGTATGGCGGTCAGGGAAACAACGACGCGGGTCATGCTTGCGGTCCAGTTCATGGGGCACTTTGCGTCGATATGCCCGACATTCGACATGGGTTCAAGCCGCCGAGGTTGCCTTGGTCGGGCTTTGCGAATAGGCATTTGCCTTTGGTCTCAGGGAAGTCATGACCCGCCACCTCCTCTTCCTCACCGGCACCCGCGCCGATTTTGGCAAGCTTGAACCCCTTGCCGCTGCCGCGCGGGATGCGGGGCACCGGGTCACGTTTTTCGTCACCGGGATGCATATGATGGACCGCTACGGCCTGACCAAGCTGGAGGTGCAGCGGATGCCCGGCGTGCGGGTGCATGAATTTCTGAACCAGCGCCCCGGCGACGGGCAGGATATCGTGCTGGCGAAAACGGTCGTGGGGTTTTCTGATTACATTACCGAACACCAGCCCGATCTGATCGTCATCCACGGCGACCGGATCGAGGCGCTGGCGGGGGCGCTTGTCGCCGCCACCAACTACATCGCCTCGGCGCATATCGAGGGTGGCGAGGTGTCGGGCACGATCGACGAGGTGTTCCGCCACTGCAACACCAAACTGGCCGCCCATCATTTTGTCTCTTCCGACGCGGCCAAACGCCGGGTGATGACCTTGGGCGAGCCGTCCGAGACGATCCATGTCATCGGCTCGCCCGAACTCGACTTCCACGCCGGGGCATCGGGTGTCACGCTGGATGAGGTGCGGGCGCGCTATGACATTCCCTTTGCCGAGTATGGCATCGCGTTGTTTCATCCGGTGACATCCGAGCAATCCAGCATGGGCGCGCAGGCGCAGGCACTGTTTGGTGCGCTGGCGGCATCGGGGCGGAATTTCGTGGTGATCGCGCCGAACAATGACCCGGGGTCCGAGGCGATTTTCGCCGTGCTGAACGCGCTGCCTGCAGACCGGTTCCGCATGATTCCATCCATGCGCTTTGCGCATTTTTCCGAGCTGATGAAACATGCGGCCTGCATGGTCGGCAATTCCAGCGCCGGGGTGCGCGAGGCGCCGTTTCTGGGCGTGCCATCCCTGGATGTCGGCACCCGGCAAACCAACCGGGCGATGGCCGGTTCGGTCGCCTTTGCAGCGGCGGGGGATGGCGCGGCTGTGGCGCAGTTCCTGAAAGACCGCTGGGGTCAGCGGCACGCGCCCGACACCGGGTTTGGCGTCGGCCACGCGGCAGAGCGTTTTGCGCAGACCCTGGCCCGCCCCGAGTTCTGGGCGCAAAGGCTGCAAAAAGCCTTTCGTGATCAGCCGGGTGGCTGACCGCGTGCCAACTGGTCCGGCGCTGCTGGCCTATCTGGCCGCCAGTCCGCTGATTGCGGTCGCCGGCCCGCTGGTGCTGCGCCGTCGCCTTGCGCGCGGCAAGGAAGACCCGGACAGGGTTGCGGAAAAGCGCGGCTATGCCTCGGCCCCCAGACCGGACGGCCGCCTGATCTGGCTGCATGCCGTCGGTCTGGGTGAGGTGCTGGCGCTGCGGGGCCTGATCGGGGCGATGGCGCGGCTTGACCCGTCGCTGCACTTCCTGATCACCTCCTCGGCCCGGTCTTCGGCGCAGGTGATCGGGGCCAACCTGCCGCCGCATACCCGGCATCAGTATCTGCCGCTGGATGCCCCACGGTATGTCGCGCGCTTTCTCGACCACTGGCACCCCGACCTGTCGGTCTGGGCCGAGCAGGAGCTATGGCCGGGTGCCGTGGTCGCCGCCCATGCGCGCGGTGTGCCGCTGGCGCTGGTCAATGCCCGGATGACCGATGCGGGCTTTGCCCGCCGGGCAAAGGCGCGCGGGCTGTACCACGATCTGCTGGCACGATTCCGGCTGATCACCGCGCAGGACAGCCGCAGTGCGGGTCACCTGCGCGCGCTTGGGGCGGGCCAGGTGCAGGTCACCGGGTCGCTGAAATCCGCAGCACCCCCGCTGGCCGCCGACCCTGCGGCGCTGGCACAGGTGCAGGCCGCGGTGCAGGGCCGCAGGGTCTGGGTCGCGGCCTCTACCCATCCTGGGGATGAGGCGCAGGCGATGGCGGCGCAGGCGGCCCTGTGGCGCGCCGATCCGCGTTGGCTGATGGTCCTTGCCCCGCGCGACGCGGGCCGGGCAGGGGCGGTCGCCTCGGCGCTGACAGAGGCGCGCCTGCCCTTTGCCCGCCGCAGTCTTGGGCGGGAGCCATCGGCCAGCGATGCGGTCTGGCTGGCCGACACCTATGGCGAGATGGGCCTGTGGTACCGGGTGGCGGAAACGGCGCTGATCGGCGGCGGGTTCGACAAGGTTGGCGGGCACAACCCGTGGGAGGCAGCGCATTTCAACACCGCCATCCTGCATGGCCCTGATACCACCAATTTCGCGCGTGATTACAGCCAGCTGCAGGCCGAAGCTGCCGCACTGCAACTGGCCCCCGCTGGTTTGGCAGCGGCGCTGCAAGACCCCGTCCTGCCCGGGATGGGAGAGCGCGCGGCGCGCATCGTGCACAATGCCGCCAAGGGGCTGGACCCACTTGCCGCCGATCTGCTTTCGCTGGTGCGTCCATGATGCGCGGCTTTCTGCTGCTGTGGTCTGCGTTCTGGACCTTTGGTCTGCCGCTGATCCTGTTCTATCTGTGGCGGCGCGGGCGCAAAGATCCCGCCTATACCGCGCATCTGGCCGAACGCTTTGGCCGCTATCCTGCGCCTTTGCCGGGAGCGGTCTGGGTGCATGCAGTATCCTTGGGCGAACTGCGCTCTGCCGTGCCGCTGATCCGGGCCTTGCTCGACCGGGGAGATACGGTGGTGACCACCCATTTCACCCCCGCCGGGCGGGGCGAAGCAGAGCGGGTGTTTGCCGCAGATATCGCCGGGGGCCGGATGCGTGCGGTCTGGGTGCCGCTGGAAACCGGCTGGGCCTATGCAGGTTTTTTCCGCACTTTCCGCCCCGCCTATGGTCTGGTGATGGAGATCGAGATCTGGCCACGCATGGTCGCGGCATCGCGCAGGGCCGGTGTGCCCTTGTTCATGTGCAACGCGCAATACCCCAGCCGGGCGTTGGCGCGTGACAGCAAGGGGCTGCGCCTGCGCCAGGCGGTGATGCGCGGCTTTGCTGGGGCCTTGGTCAAATCCGACCTGCAGGCGCAGCGCTTTGCCAGCGTGGGCGTGCGCAACATTGCCGTCACGGGCGAACTGCGCTTTGACCAGCCGGTGCCGCCCGCGCTGATGGCCGCGGGGCAGGCGGCACGGGGATGGATCGGGGCAGGCGCGCGGCGTGTGATCGTGATTGCAAGCGCGATTGAGGGCGAGGATGCCACCTATATCCA
Organism: Pseudotabrizicola sediminis; assembly: GCF_004745575.1. GTDB lineage: Bacteria > Pseudomonadota > Alphaproteobacteria > Rhodobacterales > Rhodobacteraceae > Pseudotabrizicola > Pseudotabrizicola sediminis. The sequence goes on from NZ_RPEM01000012.1 coordinate 59,968, forward strand.
CGCCATCGGCGCGTTGCGCGACGATCACGCGGCCAGATCGCTGCCGATGCCGTTGCTTGTTTATGTGCCACGCAGGCCTGAACGCTTTAACGATGTGGCAGAAACCCTTGTCAAAGAAGGGTTCTCGCTCCTGCGCCGGTCAGACCTTCCGGGGGCGTTCGACCCAACGCATTGGCCGGTGCAGCCTGGGTGCCCGGACATCTTTTTCGGCGATTCACTGGGCGAGATGTATGCCTATCTGGCCATGGCCGATCAGGTCGTCGTTGGCGGCGGCTTTAACCCGAAAGGCGCGCACAACATTTCCGAGGCGCTGGTGCTGGGCAAGCCGGTGATCACGGGGCCGCACACCCATACCATCGAATACCCTTTTGCCGAGGCGCAGGCAGCGGGCGTGGCCGTTTCCGTCCCCGATGCAGCCGCATTGGCCGCCCATCTGATCGCCAATCCGCCAACCGACCCGGGTCTGATCGCTGCGTTCACTGACGCGCATTCGGATGCCACCCGCAAGACGCTGGCCGCGATCCCGCGCCTGTTGGCGCAAGTCAGACTTTCCTGACCCCGGCATTCAGCTGTTCTGTCAACAAGAACTCGACCAGCTGGAAATCATAGGGCGTGTCAATGTCATGGCAGCGGTCAGAGGGCAGCACAAACGGCACCACCCGCCCTTCATAGATGGTCTTGGCCCGGCGCAGGTAGTCTGGTGCCACCACATAAACCACGCCGACATGTTCATAGACCACCGGCGCATCCTGCCGCGCCCAAACCCCGCCGGGCAGCGGTTTGGACACCTGCAAAGCGCCCGTCGCATCGGGTTCGACCAGATTGAAATAGGGGTTCTTGCGTGCCTCGCACACGCTCATCACCATGTCGGGGGCTTGCTGCGCAAAGGTGTCCAAAGCTCCGTCAATGTCTTCGGGGATGCGCAGCGGCGAGGTGCAGTCCAGATCCAGAAAGGCCGAGACCGGCCCGCAGATCTGCTCGGACGCCGACAGCGCATGCTGCCACACTCCCCATTTCGGTGCGGTATCGGTGGCAAGCTCGGCGGGCCGCAGTCCGATATCAAGCGCGCCACGCGCCACGGCATGGGCATGGATCGCCGGGTCATCGGTCGACACCACAACCGCGCCCACGCGGGGGTTGGCGAACAGCTGGTCCAGTGACCAGTCGATCAGTGGTTTGCCGCAGAGCGTGCGAAAGTTCTTGCCGGGTACGCCCTTTGATCCTTTGCGCGCCCCAATATGACCTAAGATCACTCTGTTCTCCCGCTTTGCTGAAGGGCCGTATAATAGGCGGTCAGCCGCGCCTTGACCGGCCCGAGTGCCGCTTCGGACCAGATCAGCCGGCGACCCTTGCGGTCCACGATCTCGGCCCCGTCGGGCAGGGCCAGCAGCGCCTCGCCCTTGACCTCCACCCCCGGCAAGGTCAGCGCGATCAGCCCGGCCCAGCGGCGACGGACCCATGGCAGGCGGGCGCGCAGGTGGATCAGCCATCGGTAGTGCAACATGAATTCAGCGGGCAATTTCACCGCCATATCACGAGGTATGGACTTGAGCTGGTACTGTTGCGACCAGCTGATAAACTTGTCATCAGCAACCATTGCAGGAGTTCCGTTTGCGCCCACTCTTGCAAGCATTTCCCTGAAATGCGCTGCAATACTTGTACATTCGCTCGGGTGATAGATCACAAGCGAAGAGTTGCCCCGCAGGTATTTTTTCCCGCGTGAAACCTTATGGATCATGCGCGACACTGTTCCAAAAGGAAGCAATGAATTATGGAACATGACGATTGATTTTCGGCTGGTCTGCAGGGCCAAGAGCCGTGTCAGATCACCAAAGACCACGGTATCAATGTCGATGAACACCGCGGGCAGATCATCTGGCACCACCCCCGCCTCGAACATGCACAGCTTGGTCTGGCACCCCGGCCCGCGCATCTGCGGGTCCATGAAGAAGTCTGGGATCAACCGCTGCACCACACCGGCGCGAAGACCGTCGCGCAGCGCATCGCTGATCAGCACCACACGCGGCGGGTGGCTGGCAAGGCGGCAGACTGTGTCAATCAGGTGATTGACCTCTGACACCGGGTATTTGGTGCCCCACAGGACCAGGACAAGCTGCCAGACCGGAGGTGGGACTTTTGTCATGTACGCACTCCGGCAAAGCGCGACTGCCAGTCGGCGCGTTCTTCATCGGTGATCTTGCGGAACAGGTTTTCCGGCACGGCGAAGGCCTGCCCCGGTTCCAGCTGACGCATTGCAGCGGGCAGATCGTCGGGCCATGTCCAGTCATCGGACCCCATTGCGGCCATCATCGTGGCCGAGGCATCGGGGATGAAGGGTTGCGACAGGATCGCGTAGACCCGGATCAGATTCAGCGCCAGCCGCACCATCGCCTGCGCCTGTTCGGGGTCAGTTTTCACCACGGTCCAGGGCGCTGCGGCCTGCAGGTATTCGTTGCCGATCACCCAGATCGCGCGCAGCTCGGCCGCGGCCTTGCGCACCTCCATCGCCTGCATCAGCGTCTCATACTCGCGGATACGCGCGCCAAGATCGGCGATCAGCGCGGTTTCCATGGGGCCAAAGCTACCGCCCGCTGGCACTTCACCGCCGAATTTCGCGGTGGCGAATTTCGTGACCCGGCTGACGAGGTTGCCCAGCACATCGGCCAGATCCTTGTTCACGGACCCCTGGAAATTCTCCCACGTGAATTCCGCATCCGACGATTCCGGCGCGTGGGACAAAAGCCACCAGCGCCAGTAATCGGGCGGCAGGATCGACAGCGCCTGATCCATGAACACCCCGCGCCCGCGCGAGGTGCTGAACTGGCCACCGTCGTAATTGAGGTAGTTGAAGGATTTCAGGTAATCGACCAGCTTCCACGGCTCACCCGACCCCAGAATGGTGGCTGGGAAAGACAGGGTGTGGAACGGCACGTTGTCTTTGCCCATGAACTGGTAATAGGTCACGTCATCCGCGCCCATGTCGGTGCGCCACCAGCGCTGCCATGCGGCGTCATCCAGGCCGTTGGCATCGGCCCATTCGGCGGTGGCGGCGATGTATTCGATGGGGGCGTCGAACCAGACGTAGAATACCTTGCCCTCCATCCCCGGCCAGGGCTGATCACCGCGCCGCACCGGAATGCCCCAGTGCAGATCGCGGGTGATGCCCCGGTCCTGCAAGCCGTCACCATCGTTGAGCCATTTCTTGGCAATCGACGTGGTCAGCAGCGGCCAGTCGTGCTTGGAGTCGATCCACGCTTCCAGCTTGTCGCGCAGATTGCGCTGCATGAGGTAGAGGTGCTTGGTTTCGCGCAGTTCCAGCTTGGTGCTGCCGGAAATGGTGGAACGCGGGCTGATCAGGTCGGTCGGGTCCAGCTGCTTGGTGCAGTTGTCGCATTGGTCGCCCCGCGCCGACTCGTAGCCGCAGTTCGGGCAGGTGCCTTCGACATAGCGATCGGGCAGGAAACGGCCATCGTCGACCGAATAGATCATCTGTTCCGTTACTTCGCGGATCAGGCCGTTGTCGGCCAGACGCCCCGCGAAATGCTGGGTCAGCACATGGTTGCGGGGGGAAGAGGACCGCCCGAAATGGTCAAACGACAGCCGGAAGCCGCGCGCGATTTCGGCCTGAACGCCATGCATTTCGGCGCAATAGTCCGCCACCGGCTGCCCCGCCTTGGCCGCCGCCAGCTCTGCCGGGGTGCCATGTTCGTCGGTGGCGCAGATGAACATCACCTCATGCCCGCGCGCCCGCATGTAGCGCGCGAACAGGTCGGCGGGCAGCTGGCTGCCGACCAGATTGCCCAGATGCTTGATCCCGTTGATATAGGGAATGGCCGAGGTGATGAGAATCCGTGCCATGATGCGCCTTTGTCTGATGGTGTCGCCCGTTTAGCGCAAGCAGCAGCGCCTTGCCAGAGGATGCGCCGGGGGGGCACCTCGGCAAATTGAATATTTTGAAAGCAGCAGTCCGGGCAAGGCTGCACTCCTGTCAGCGGTCGCGGCGGCCCCGGAGCAGCCTGCCGATCAGGAAGGATGTGCGCGGCTCGTAGGTATAGGGGGTGCGCGCATCGGGGGCAGGGCGGGCGCGCATCCGCGCAAGGCCAAACAGAACCAGCGCGAGATTGGCGACCGCGATCATGGCGAACATGGCCGGGGGGCCAAAACGGTCGATCAGCAGCGCCGCGATCAGGGGGCTGGCGATCGCACCGACCGCGTAAAGAAACATCAGCGCGGCAGACAGTTCCACCCGCTCCATCTGGGTGGCATAGTCATGCGCATGCGCGGTCGAGACGGAATAGACCGGCATGGTGACAAAGCCAAACGCCCCGACGGCAAGGAAGATCGCCACGATGCCATGGCCCGCCGCCAGCACGGTTGCGCCGCAGGCAGCCGCGGCGGCGACCGACAGACCGATCAGCACCGTGCGGCGGTCAAACCGGTCGGCCAGCCAGCCGATGGGGTATTGCGCAAAGGCCCCGCCCAGCACGTAAGCCGCCAGAAACAGCGCGATCTGGTCGGCGCGTAGCCCTACCTCGGTGCCGTAAAGCGGCCCCACCATGCGGAACGCGGCCCCCGTTACGCCTGACACCACCACCCCCGCAGAGGCCAGCGGCGACAGCCGCCATGCCAGCCCGGGCCGGAGGCGGGGGGCTTCGGGCATTTCGGGCGCTTCTGCCTTGCTGAGCGTCATCGGAAAGATCGCAAGGCAACACAGCAAGGCCAGTATGTTGTAGGACAGATAGCTTGCAGGCTCCAGCACGCCGATCATAAGCTGCGCGCCAAGGCTGCCCACGATATCGACCACGCGGTAGACACCCATCGCGCGGCCGCGGGTTTCATTGGTGACCTTGGCCTGCAACCACGCCTCGATGATCGTGTAGCACCCCGCCACCGCCAGCCCCGAGGTCAGCCGCATCAGTGCCCAGGCATAGGGATCGACCACCATCATATGCGCCAATATTCCCAGCGTTCCGGCAGCGGTCATGGCTGCAAAGGCGCGGGAATGCCCGACGCTGCCCATCAGACGTGGCGCCCACCAGCAGCCGATGAAAAAGCCGAAGAAATGCGCTGACCCCAGCAAGCCGATCTGCGACGTGCTGAACCCCAGCTGGACGCCGGATATCGCGTCCAATGGGGCAACCCCGCCAAGTCCCAGCTGCAACAGCACGACCGACAGGAACAGGGCGGCAAAGGAAATCAGCAGGCGCATGGCGGCAGCAAAGACGCTTTGCCCGGCAGAGTAAAGAGGCCCCAACACCGGAACCCGCGCAAAGGACCGGCGCGGTGACGCTTGGCCTTGCCATGCCGGGCAGGGCCGTTAGGTTGCCTGGCAAGTAACGAAAGAGCGAAAAGGGCAGGCAATGGAACGGGTTCAACTGGGGCAGAGCGGGATCGAAGTGTCAAAGCTGTGCCTTGGCACGATGACATGGGGCAGCCAGAACACCGAGGCCGAAAGCCATGCTCAGGCCGATCTGGCCATAGACCATGGCGTGACCTTCTGGGACACGGCAGAAATGTATCCGACCAATCCGGTGCGGGCCGAAACGGTGGGGAACACCGAAACCATTATTGGCACCTGGCTGGCGCAGCGCGGCGGGCGGTCGCGACTGCAGATTGCCACCAAGATCACCGGTGCGGGCCACGCGGCGGTGCGGGACGGTGCACCGATCACCGGGGCAGCGATGCGCGCGGCGGTCGACGACAGTTTGCGCCGGTTGCAGACCGACTACATTGACCTCTATCAGCTGCACTGGCCGAACCGGGGCAGCTATCACTTTCGCCAGTCCTGGCGTTTTGCCCCGCAGGTGACCGACCGGACCGAGGTTGAGGCCGATATGCTGGACGTGCTGCGCACGGCCGCAGAGTTGATCGCGCAAGGCAAGATCCGCGCTATCGGCCTGTCAAACGAAAGCACCTGGGGCGCCGCGCTGTGGCTGCATCTGGCGCAGGTCCATAACCTGCCGCGCATGATGTCGGTGCAGAACGAGTATTCGCTGCTGTGCCGCCAGTTCGACACCGACTGGTGCGAGCTGAGCATGGTCGAGGATATGCCGCTTCTGGCGTTTTCGCCGCTGGCGGCGGGGTTGCTCAGCGGCAAATATGCGGGCGATGTCGTGCCCGATGGCACACGGCGCAGCTTTACCCCCGATCTGGGCGGGCGGATCAACCCGCAGGTGTTTCCCGCCGTGGCGACCTATCTGGGCATTGCCGCGACGCATGGGCTGGACCCGTGCCAGATGGCCATTGCCTTTTGCCGGTCGCGCCCGTTTCCCTGCATTCCGATCATCGGGGCGACCTCGGTGAAGCAGCTGGCGACCAACATCGGTGCGGCGGATGTCATCCTGTCTGACGCGGTGCTGGCCGATATCGCCATTGCCCACCGCCTGCACCCGGCCCCGTATTGAGCGGGGGCGGGGCGCTGTGGGGCAGGGGGCTTGCGCCCGGCACGGGAAGCGCGCCATCTGTGGCCAGTTCTGCCGTCCTAGGGGGCCCATGCGTCTGCACCTGATCCTGCCCGTTGTCATGATGCCGGTTTTGCTGGGGCTGGCGGGCTGTCAGGCCCTGCCGGGGTTGAAACGCGGCAGCGACGCGCCGGCAGTGGCGCAGCAAAGCCCGATCACCGGCGGCGCGATCACAGTCACCTCGCTGGATGGTCCGGCGTCAGAGGCCGCTCAGGCGGAAGCGGCACCGCTGTCGCCCGTGCCAGACAGCATGCCAGAGCCTGAGCAGTCCGGCACGCAAGATGCCGTGCCGGCCGTGGCGGAACCCGTTGCCCCCGCCGTCGTCAAATCCGTTTCCCATCTGGCCTGCGAAGCGCGCGGCGGCATATGGAGCCTGGCGGGTGGCGGCACGGCGGCGTTTTGCCAGACCCCTACACGCGATGCAGGGAAATCCTGCAAAGCGGCGACCGATTGCACCGGCTATTGCCTGTCACAATCTGGCACATGTGCCCCGGTTACGCCGATGCTGGGCTGTCATGACATCCTCGACGAACAGGGAAGGATGCTGACCCAATGCATCAATTAATGCGCGGCCCTGCCCGGATCAGCGCGCGTCTGGTCACCGGCTTGCTCTGTCTGATGCTTGCCGCCTGCGCACCCACACCCACACCGCAGACTGCGCCCTATCGTACGGCAAACGCGCCGATCTGGTCGAACGCGCAATTCGACCCGGGCAGGATCGTGGGCCAATGGCGGCAATCGGCGGCGTTCGGGCCTGTGGGCGGATGCTCTGCTGGTGGGGCCGATATCGGCGGGGATGCATCTGCTCTGACCATCAGTGCCCGGCTGTGCCTGTCGGGGCAGGATGTGCAGCTGTCCGGGCCGATGCCGGGCACCGGACCGGGACGGTTCCGGGTGGATGGGCAGGAGTGGTGGGTGATCTGGGTCGATACCGATTACCGCACTCTTGCCATCGGCACACCTTCGGGGGCCTTCGGGTTCATCCTCAACCGGGGCGGGGCTTTGCCGCCCGACCGCTTTCGCGCCGCGCGTGAGATCTTTGATTTCAACGGCTATGACACCCGGTTTCTGCAAGCCTTTTAGGCGACCCGCGACCGCAGGCTGCGCAGATGCGCGGGCAGGTCACGCGCGCTGACCGACGCTTCGCGCACCAGCCAGTCGAAATGGCGGGTAAAACTGTCTACCCGCGTGGAATCGCGGAAGGCCAAATGGTGCCGCCCCAGATAGAGCACCGCCAGCAGTGGCCCGAACACAGTGATCGGCGCGGAAAACACCCGTCGCGCATCGAACAATGTGACCCGCAGCGCCGGATACAACGCCTCGGTCAGGTCGATCATCCGGTCGATCTGCTCCAGCCGCAGGGCGGCGGGTAGGCCGGAGTAATATCCGGTACCGGTGGAAAATGCCAAAAGCGCGTGCTGCGGCAGGGCAATCTCGTAATCCGACCGTGCGCCGCGCATCCAAGCCAGCCGGTCTTCGAACGCGCCGATCGCCTGTTCCGCCGACCGGCCCAGTTGCGGCGCATATTCCCAGTCCACCATGGCCCGCGTCTTCAGCATATCTGGCAAGGTGGCGGGCACATGGCGGATCTTGTAGCCCGCCGCCTCTTTGTGCCAGCCAAAGATCGCCTCGTCGATCAGCGCGCGCGGGGCTTGCGTTTCGGTCAGTTGCATGGCCAGCAGATCGGCCATCGGCTCGGGCCGGCCCGACAACCCCAGCAGCCAGTCGGCCGACACCCCCAGCGCCATCGCGCAATCGGCGGCCAGCTGGGCGTTGGGCATCCGTTTGTCCGACACCAGCAATTGGCTGATGGTAGACCGGTCCACGCCACACGCCCGCGCCAACGCCGCCTGAGAAAGCCTGCGCTCTGCCATCGCCTCGGCCAGCCGGGTCCGGAACAGCGCCGCGCGGATACGTTTGTCGATCATAGCCAGCCTTTGGTGATTAAACACAACGAAGGTGAGTTTATGGTGCGTATCCTTGGCATTTTCAGGCTGTGGGGCAAGTGATACTCGCAAAACGGTTATCATTGACGGAACACACCCTTGGCGCTTGGCGACCCCGTTCAGACCGACCGCACCCTCATAGCCATCGAATGGCCCACCCTTGCCGTTTTGGCGGCGACCTATGTGCTTTGGGCATTGGGCACCACCATTCTTTACACCCTGTCGCCGGTGCTGGGGGTGATCGTGACCGCGGTTGCCATCACGCAATACTCCTCCTTGCAGCATGAGGCGCTGCACGGCCACCCGTTCCCGCATGCGCGGTGGAACGAGGTGCTGGTCTTTCCGGCACTTTACCCATCCGTGCCCTATCGCCGGTTTCGCAGCACGCATCTGGCGCATCACCATGATCCGGTCCTGACCGATCCCTATGATGACCCGGAATCGAATTACCTTGATCCCGTCGTCTGGGCCCGGCTGCCGCACTGGCTGCACGCGGTGCTGCGCGCCAACAACACCTTGCTGGGGCGCATGATCATCGGCCCGGTGCTGGGCAATCTGATCTGGCTGCGGTCCGAGGCACGGCTCTTGCGCCGTGACCGGGCGGTACAGCGCGACTGGCTGCTGCACCTGGGCGGGCTGGCACTGCTGGTGCTGTGGCTGGTGCCGGCACCGATGGGCTGGGTGGGATATCTGATCGCCTTCTACATCGCGGCGGCGCTGCTGAAGATCCGCACCTTTCTGGAACACCGCGCGCACGACGCCCACCGCGCCCGCACGGTGATCGTCGAAGACCGTGGCCCGCTGGCTCTGCTGTTTTTGAACAACAACTTGCATGTTGTTCACCACATGCACCCGCAGGTGCCGTGGTACCGGCTGCCCGCGATGTATGCAGCCAGCCGCAATCATTACCTGCGCCGCAATGACGGGTATAGCTACCGATCCTACGCCCAGATCTTCGCCCGCCATTTCCTGCGCGCCAAAGACCCGGTGCCGCATCCGCTGATGGTTGCCGACGCGGCCTATACGATGCGGCGAAACGCCGGGGATGTGCCCGAGTTGTCAAAAAAAGGCACGCCCTGATCGGGCGCGCCGCGCAAGGTGGCCGTCACCTCGGCCAGCACCACCTCGGTGATGAAGGGCAGATCCAGCGCGCGGGCCTGATCCAGCCCGATCCAGTGCAGGTGCGACAGTTCATCCTCTGCCGCGCTGAAATCATCCTGGGGTCCGGCCAGATGCGCCGCATCGGCCAGAAAGAACCGCGCGTCAAAGCGCCGGGTCCGCCCCGGCGGCGTGATGGCGCGGAACACAAAGCGCAGGGCAGGGGCATCTGTCGGGGGGAGTACCAGCCCGGTTTCTTCCTGCAATTCGCGCAAGGCAGCCCCCGCCAGCGCTGACGGGCAGGGTGCCTCCGGCCCGCAGAAGGCGCGCAGCCGGTCGGCACAAGGCGCTGCCATTGGCAACGGATCCGCCGCATCACCCGGATCGACCGCTCCGCCCGGAAACACGTATTTCGACGGCATGAAAACCGCCGCTGCCCCGCGCATGCCCATCAGCACCTGCGCGCCTGAGGGTGCGGCACGCCACAGGATGACCGTTGATGCGGCCCGGATCACAGGCTCGGGGGCGGCATCAGTCGTCATCGCGCGCATTGCCAAACCCATGCATCCGCCGCGACCACTGGATTGCCACAATGACGCCCTTCAGCCGGGGCAGCAGATACAGTGATAGCGCCACCGTGCCGACCGAAAATACCGTTGCCAGCACCAGTGGATCGGGGCGATACGCCGTGAATGCATACAGAATCAGCGGCGCCATCAGGTGGCCGACAATCAGAATGGTCAGATAGGCCGGACCATCATCGGCGCGGTGGTGGTGAAACGCCTCACCGCAGACCGGGCAGGTTTCGCGCACCTTGAGGTAGCTGCGCAACATCTGGCCCGCGCCGCAGTTCGGACAGCGTCTGCGCCAGCCACGCAGCATCGCCGGGCGCAGCGCCCGCTCTTCCTGAAATGCCGGCCCGGTGTCGGGCGCGGCGGGACCTGTCAACTCTGGCATGGCAATCCGATGTCTGCGTTGATCAGGGCCACCTGGCCCGGGCCCCTTGATCTATTGTTACTCCAGACCCGTGCACAGCGGAAAGCCCCGTCGCCCGCCCCGCCGCCCCGATGTGCGCCTTTGTCGCAAGCCCGCAACAATCTGCGACGGAACGGCGCGGACCCGGCGTTTCACTGTCACAAGGCCCCGAACAACGCAGTGGGCCGGTCTGAAAAAGGATGTGACCAATGATCGACAAGACAAAAATCGTGGGTGCTTCGCTGGTGGCACTGGCCATTGCCCTGACCGCCGGGGCCGCCATGGCCGACCGGGGCGACCGCGTGGGCGGCATGGTTGACCAGATGGGTGAAATGGGTGGCGCGTTTGATTTCGCGGCTATGGACGCTGATGGCGATGGCAAGGTCACGCAGGCTGAAATTGACGCCTTCCGCGCCGCACAAACCGCCGCGATCGACACTGATGGCGATGGCCTGCTGAGCGCCGAGGAAATCGCCGCCATGCACATCCGCGCGGCAACGAAGCGCGCAAATGACCGTGCCGCCCGGATGATCGAACGGCTGGACACCGATGGCGACGGCAAACTGTCGGCGGCGGAAATGATGGCCCGCCCGATGCCTGCGCGCATGTTCGAACGGCTTGATGCCGATAACGACGGCGCAATCACCGAAGCCGAAATCGCTGCCACCAAAGAGCGTATGGGTGAACGGCGCGGCGGCCGGCATGGCGATCAGCACCGTGGTCCGCATGGTCCGCGCGGCAACAACTGATCCTGATCCGCTTTGGGGGGGCATGCGCAGGCATGGCCCTTCCGGCGCAGGGCGAAAGCCGATAAGCCAGCGACAGGATGGACATGCCACGCGACGCCGCCGCAGCCCCGCTCTCGGACGAGGCGCTTCTGGTTCTCTATGCGAATGGAGATCCCGGGGCCGCACGTCTGCTGACCCAGCGTCTGGCCCCGCGCGCCTTTGGCCATGCGCAGCGCCTTCTGGGCGACCGGGCCGAAGCCGAGGATGTGGCACAAGAAGCGCTGTTGCGCCTGTGGCGCATCGCCCGCGACTGGCGGCAGGGCGAGGCGCAGGTCACCACCTGGCTGTTCCGTGTGGTGGCCAATCTGGCGACCGACCGGCTGCGCGCCCGCACGCGGCGGCGGGCCGCTCCGCTGAACGATGCGCCCGAACCCGCCAGCGATCAGCCGGCCGTGGTGCAGACCATGATCGAGGCCGACCGCATGGCCGCGTTGCAGGCCGCACTTGCACAGCTGCCCGACCGGCAACGCCAAGCGGTCGTGCTGCGCCACATCGAAGGGCTTGCCAACCCGCAGATCGCCGCGATCATGGAGATCGGGGTCGAGGCGGTGGAAAGCCTGACCGCGCGGGGCAAACGCGCATTGTCCGCCCTTCTGGCGGGGCGGCGAGAGGATCTGGGATATGAAGACGCAGACTGAAAAGACATCCGAGCCTGATCTGGACGCTCTGTTTGCGCAGGCGCGGGCCCATCCGCCCGCGACAGAGGATGCCTTCATGGCGCGGGTGCTGGCCGATGCAAGCGCACTGCAACCGCGCGCGGATGTGCGTCCAGTGCCCCGCACCAGACCGCGCTCCGGTCTGTGGGCCAGACTGGCCGCTGCCCTTGGCGGGGCGCTGGCGGTGGCGGGGGTTGGCACTGCCGCGATGGCCGGGCTGGTGATCGGCTATGTTCAGCCCGAACCGATGGTCAGCCTTGCCGGAAGCATCGGCTTTGGCATGACCGAAAGCCTTGACCTGTTGTCCGGATTTGACGCGCTATTGACCGAGGATGTGTCGCAATGACCGACCTGCCGCCCCCCGTTTCACCACTCCCCGCTTCCCGCCCTGCGGGCCGTGGGCTCAAGCTGCTGCTGGCGGTCTCGCTTGCCCTGAACCTTGCGGTGGCCGGTACATTTGCAGGCGTGGCCCTGCGCGGCCACGATCCCGACCGTCCCCCTCCCGCAGCCGTGCGCGACCTGACCTTCGGCCCTTTCACCGAGGCGCTGACACGTGAGCAGCGCCGCGCCATGCTGCGCGGCTTTGCCGAGCGGGGGCCGGGCCTGCGCGAAATGCGGGCGCAGATTCGCACCGATTTCGACGCGGTTCTGGCCGCCCTGCGCGCAACACCCTTTGACGCAGCGGCGTTTCAGGCAGCAATAGCGCAGCAGAACACGCGGTTCACCGCACGGGCCGAATCCGGGCGCGAGGCGCTTGTGGGGCTGGTGCTGCAGATGTCCGATCCCGAGCGGGCCGCGTTTCTGGAAAGGCTAAAACAGGTTTTGGACCGTGGGGGCAGGAAAGGCCGGGAGGGCGCGCCACGCGGCGACTGACCCTTCAGATCACCGCGGCTCAGGCCGCAGTGCGCGCCAGCGTCACCTGATTGCGCCCCGCCCGCTTTGAGGCCAGCAGGGCCTGATCCGCCCGCCCGATCAAGGCATCGACCGAATCCGCCACGGCATTCGGGCTGCCGTTTTCCGCGCATTGCGACATCGCAAGGCCGATCGACACGGTGACTTTCAGCGCCCCCCCACCTGCCACCAGAATTGGCCGCTGCTCCACTTCGAGGCACAGGCGGCGCGCAACGGATTGCGCTTCATCCGTGGTTGTCAGGGGCATGGCGATCAGAAATTCCTCGCCGCCGATCCGCGCCAGCAGATCATCGGCCCGCAGACTGCACCCCAGCCGGTGACCGACCTCGATCAGGACATCGTCGCCGACAGCATGGCCGTACTTGTCATTCACCGCCTTGAACCGGTCGATATCCGCCACCATTACCGCCAGCGGCCGACCGTCCCTTTGACTGCGCGCCGCCATGACCATCATCCGCGCCGAAGCGTAGCGGCGGTTGAATAATCCGGTCAGCGGATCAATCATCGCCAGCCGCAGGCCGTCCTGCACCTGTTCGCGCCGCAGATCGGCCCGCCGCTTGCTGCGCAGCACCGCCCGCAGCCGCAGCGCAATTTCCGGAAGCGTCATGCCGGTGTTCAGAATGTCATTCGCGCCCAGATCAAGGGCCATGATCATATGGCTTTGCACCGCCGCCCCGGCTATCAGGCAGATTCCAGCATGCCGCGTTGCGGCCCGGCTTCGCAGATCAGACAGCAGACGCAGCCCACGTTCTGACTGCAGATAGTCGACATCAATCAGATAGATATCGGGTGCGCGCGTCGCCGGTTGGGCGTCAGACAGGACCGTGTCATGTGTCAGTACCGAAATCGTGTCGCGCATCAGCGGGCTCAGATCCTCGCGCAGTTTCATAGCCCTCTGCGGCCACTCTGTCACGAGGGCCAGATGACCGGGCTGCTGGAATTCTGCCTCTGGCTCGGCCATGCCGAACAGCCCGCTGTCATGGCCATCTGTCAGATCGGCCAGATCTTGACGGCTGCGAAGCAGATTGCGCAGGCGCGCCATCATCAAATCGTCATCATAGGGTTTTACGAAAACATCATCTGCCCCGGCCTCCAACGCGGCAAGCCGGTCTTCCAATGCGGTCGAGGCAGACATCACAATGACCGGAACATCGCGGGTGACAGGATCATTGCGCAGTTCGCGCAGCACATCAAAGCCCGGCAGATCGGGCAGCATCAGATCAAGCAGAATCAGGTCAGGCACGCATATGCGCGCCATCCGCAGACCTTCCAGGCCGCCGCAGGCGAGGATCGGATGATATGAGGCCGCGACAAGTTTGACCTTCAGGACAATCCTGTTCGTCGCCACGTCATCTATGATGAGAATCCTGCCGTCCATGTCGCTCCGCCTGAAACGATTTTATGGCGTCAATATATCCTACCACTTGGTTAAGAAATCCTTGAAAAAGCAATACTGGTTTTCATTCACTTAGCCTAAAACACCATATAGTTTGGTAGAAATCATCAGGAACACCGGTTTGTCCCAGCAAGAATCCGCCGAAACACTGGCTTTGCAGGCTCTGGCCTGGCTGGCTGGTCACGAAGAGTTGCTGCCGGTCTTCATGGGCTCTACCGGGCTTTCTTCAGACGAACTGGGCAGCCGCGCGACGGAACCGGAGTTTCTGGGCTCGGTGCTGGACTTTCTGCTGATGGATGATGCGTGGATTGTGGCCTTTTGCGATGCCGCCGGCCTGCGCTATGACGCGCCGATGCGGGCCCGCGCCGCCCTTCCCGGGGGCGAGGCGCTGCATTGGACATGACACCTAAAGGCAAAGGACCGGCAGCATGATTGACGGCGTGATCTTCGACAAGGACGGCACATTGTTCGATTTCCGCCGCAGCTGGGGCGGCTGGGCCGAAACGCTGCTGCAGACCTTGGCCCGCGATGCGCAGCATGCAACGGTCATGGCCCGCGCCATCGGGTATGACATGCCCACGAAAACCTTCGCGCCCGACAGCCCGGTGATTGCGGCCACCGCCGCCGACATTGCCGCAGCCCTTGCCCCGCATCTGCCCGGCCAGACCGAGGCCGGGATCGCGCAGCAGATCAATGCCGCCGCCGCCCATGCAGTGATGGTGCCCGCCGTGCCGCTGCGTCCGCTGCTCGAATCCCTGCGCGCCAGCGGGCTGCGCATCGGACTTGCCACCAATGACACCGAAGTGCCGGCCCGCGCGCATCTGGCCGCGCATGACCTGACCGAGCTGTTCGATTTCATCGCCGGTTACGATTCCGGTCACGGCGCCAAGCCCGGCCCCGGCATGTGTCTGGCCTTTGCACGCCAGACCGGGCTGAATCCGGCCCGTATCGCCATGGTGGGCGACAGCCTGCATGATCTGCATGCCGGGCGCGCGGCGGGCATGGTGTGCATCGCTGTTCTGACCGGCATTGCCACCGAAGATGATCTTGCCCCGCATGCCGACGTGGTTTTGCCCGATATCGGGGCGCTGACCGGCTGGCTGGCCCGGCACGCGGCCTGAAAACGACGCATTCACGTCGCCGGTGAATGGCGCGCCCTGTCCTGCTTTCGTCCATCCTGCCATCACGCGGCCCGGACGGGCCAAAGGAGGCGGGATGACTGACGTTCAGGATCGCAAACGCCGGGCCGGAGGCCGGGCCGGCAACAAGGCCCGCGCGGGGTCTGCCGTGATCGACCAGATGCCCTGGCGCATCCCGGTCAACCCCGACCGCCCGACTGAGCCGCTGGATGCAGATGGCGTCCAGCGCATACATCGGGGTGCCATGACCATCCTGTCCGACATCGGCATCGAATTCCTGAACCCCGAAGCGGCAGAGATCCTGCGCAGGGCAGGCTGCATCGTCACCGGCACCAATGTCCGCATGGATGAGTCGTTCGTGATGGAAATGCTGACCCATGCGCCGGACAGCTTTGCCATCTCCCCGCGCAACGTTGCGCGGCGGGTGATCATGGGCGGCAAGCATATGTTGTTCGGCAATGTCTCCTCGCCGCCCAACGCCTGGGATCTGGAACGCGGCAAACGCTCGGGCGATATGGCAACGTTTCGCGAATTCACCAAACTGACCCAGTATTTCAACTGCATCCACCTGAATGGCGGCTATCCGGTGGAGCCGGTCGATGTGCATGCAAGCGTGCGGCATCTGGACTGTCTGCATGACCAGCTGACCCTGACCGACAAGGTGGTGCACGCCTATTCGCTGGGGGCAGAGCGGGTCGAGGATGTGATGGAGATGGTGCGCATCGCCGCTGGTCTGTCGCCATCGGAGTTCGACGCCAGCCCGCGCATGTTCACCAATATCAACTCGGTCAGCCCGTTGAAGCATGATTACCCCATGCTGGACGGTGCCATGCGCATGGCCCGGCGCGGCCAGCCGGTGATCGTGACCCCCTTCACGCTGGCGGGGGCGATGGCACCCGTCACCATGGCGGGCGCGGTGGCGCTGAGCCTTGCCGAAGCATTGGCTGCCATTGCCCTGCTGCAATACATCGCCCCCGGCTGCCCGGTTGCAATCGGCACCTTTACCAGCAACGTTGACATGAAATCTGGTGCCCCCGCCTTTGGCACACCGGAATACATGCGGGCGACGCAAATGACCGGTCAGTTGGTGCGGTTCTACGGCCTGCCGCTGCGGTCCTCGGGCGTTTGTGCGGCAAACGTGCCCGATGGCCAGTCGATGTGGGAAACATCGAACAGCCTTTGGGCCGCCGTGCAGTCGCGCACCAACCTTGTCTATCACGCGGCGGGCTGGCTGGAGGGCGGGCTGATCGCGTCGCCTGAGAAATTCGTGATGGATTGCGAAGTGCTGCAGATGATCCAGCGCTACTTTGAGGAGGCAACCTTCGCCACGAGCCCCGATGACATCGCCCTTGATGCCATCCGCGAGGTGGGGGCGGGCGGCCATTACTTCGGCTGCCAGCACACGCAAGACCGCTATCAGACCGCGTTCTACGCCCCCTTCGCCAGCGACTGGCGCAATTATGAGGCGTGGCAGGCGGACGGCAGCCATTGGACCCCGGAACGCGCCCACCGGATCTACAAACAGATCCTGGCTGAATTCGAACCGCCTGACATGGACCACACCGCCCGCGAAGAACTGACCCGGTTCGTCGCCCGCCGCAAGCAAGAGGGCGGCGCGCCGACCGATTTCTGATGTGCCCTTGCACCCGCCCTTGCTGGGCGGGCTATGATGCAAAGCAGAAAAAACCCAATTGAATCCACCGGCGGAATGACCGATGCGAGGGCGCAGACCGGGCAGGCATACCTCTCACCCAGATCCGTCTTAACCAGACCAAGTGAGACGCCATGGAAAACCAGGCCGCCACAGCAGCATTGCCGTTTTCGCAGTCTCTCGGGGAGATGCTCAGCTTCATCGCAATGGGCGGCCCTGCCATGTGGGCCATTGCGGTGCTGTCGGTGCTGACCGTAGCGCTGATCCTGTAGAAGGTGATGCGCCTGCTGTCCTTTGGCGCATGGTCGGGCGGCGGCCACACCGCCCGCGCGCTGGAGATGTGGGCGGCGGGCCAGACCGATGCGGCGATGGCGGCACTGGCTAACCGGCAGTCACTCCGCGCCCGTCTGGCGCTTGCCGCGATGCAATCCGCGACGAACCCCGCGCTGGACCAGGCCGGGGCCGAGGCGGAAACCGGCCGCGTCGCGCGCAGCCTGCTGGCGCGGGCCCGCACCGGATTGCGCGGGCTGGAACTGGCCGCCACCATCGGCCCGCTTTTGGGTCTTCTGGGCACAGTCACCGGCATGATCGCCGCCTTTCAGGCCTTGCAAGAGGCCGGGCCGCGCGCCGACCCGGCCGCTCTTGCCGGTGGCATCTGGGAGGCGATTCTGACCACCGCCGCCGGGATGGCGGCGGCGATCCCGGCCTCGGTCGCGCTGACATGGTTTGAAAGCGTGGTCGACGGCTTGCGCCGTGACATGGAGGATTCGGCGACCCGCATCCTGCACGGTGCGCGTGCGGTGCCCGACATTGGCCACACTGTCCGCCGCGCCGCCGAATGATCTCCTTTGCGACAGACCGTCCGCGCAGGCGGCCCAACCTGAAGCCGATGATCAACGTGGTCTTCCTGCTGCTGATCTTCTTCCTGATCTCTGCCCGGCTGACCCCGCCCGAACCCTTTGCCGTCACCCCGCCCGAAGCCCAGGCCGAGGTCGAGGCGCAGGGCGATTTCACCCTGTTCATCAGCGCCAAGGGCCAGCTTGGCTGTCGTGACCTGCTGGATGATCCGGCCCTTGCCGCCATTGAAGCTGCCCGCACCGGCCACTGCGCCGTCACCGATTGCGCGACAGATCCGACGCGTCTGACCCTGCGCGCAGATACCGCCCTGCCAGCGGCGCGTCTGGCGCAGATCCTGCCGCGCCTCGTCCCGCTTGGCTTCGCGCAGATCGAACTGGTGGCCCAACCGGGGTCAATGCCATGAGCGCGCGTCTGCAAGCCGGTCTGGCCATCGCCCTGGCCCTTTTTCTGCATGTCGCGCTCTTTGCCATCCGCACGCCGCAGGCGGGGGCGATGCCTGCCGGGGCAGCGGGCACGGGTCTCGTCTCGCTGCAAGCCGCCGATGCCACGCTGGCAGACCTGATCACCGAATGGGACCGCCCGCCCACGCCGGACCCCGAACCGGTGGCCGAACTGACCCCGCCCGTTCGGCCCGACACGTTCGCCCCGCTGACCCCGGTTGCAGAACCTGCGCCGCCCCAAATGCCTGCGCCCCAAGCCGTGGCCCTGCCGCAAATGGCCGAGGCCCCGCTGCGCGCTGATGTCAGCCTGCCGCCACCCCCTGAACCGAAACCAGAGCTGGAACCGGTGCCCGAGCTACGGCCCAAACCCAGACCGGTTGATCTTGCCAAACCCGACCCCGCGCCAAAGCCAGAGGCCGAGGCACCGAAAGCCGCAGCAAAACCCGCTCCCCAAACACCTTCTGCCGGGCAGGCCGCGCAACGCGCCGCAGGCAGCGGCGGCGGGGCGCAGGCCGGTGACAGCGGCAGCGCACAGGCGGCCACAAGGTCCGCGGCGCAGCAAAACGATCTCAAGGCCAGCTGGGGGGCCACCATCCGGAGCCGGATCGAGCGGCGAAAATCCTATCCCACCGCTGCCCGCGGGGCCGCTGGCACCGTCACCGTGCGGCTGACCGTCAGCCGCTCCGGCACGCTTACGGGGGTGGGCATCACCAATTCCTCCGGCAATGCGGCGCTCGATCAGGCGGCTGTGCGGGCGGTGCAGTCGGCCCGCTTGCCCGCTGCCCCGGTGGGCCTGACCGATGCCAGCTATTCCTTCAGCTTGCCAATGACCTTCCAGCGCTGAGCACGCGCGCTTGCCGGAGCCCGCCGCCCCCCTATGTCTGCACAAAGGGGGAAAGATCATGTCCGTCAACACCATGCCGGTCACCACCGGCGAGGCCGCAGCCGTGCTCTGGCACGGGTGGCAGACGCAAGTGGCAGGCGGCCTCACTGCATCATGGATGCTGCACGGCCGCCCCGGTATCGGCAAGACCGAGATTGTGCAGGCCCTTGCCACCCGCATCGGTGCTCGGCTGTTCGACCTGCGTCTGACCACGATCGAGCCGCAGGATCTGCGCGGGCTGCCGTATTACGACCACGCCGCACAACGCACCGTCTGGTATCGCCCCGAAGACCTGCCCGATGATCCTGCCCAGCCTTCGGTTCTGTTTCTGGACGAACTGACTGCCGCTCCCCCGGCACTGCAACCCACGGTCTATGGCCTGCTGCAGGAACGTCGGATCGGGCGGCACCTGCTGCCCGACAACTGCTTTGTGGTCGCCGCTGGCAACGGGCCGGAGGATGGGGCCATCGCCTATGAGATGGGCACCGCCCTGTCCGACCGGCTGATCCACCTGTCGCTGCGCGCCACAGCGCAGGACTGGGTGGAAAACTACGCCTTGCCACAACGCCTGCACCCCGCCATCCCCGCCTTCCTGCGCGCCCGGCCAGACCTGCTGGAAACCACCGCAGACACTCTGCAACGTGGCCAGCTGATCGCCTGCACCCCGCGGTCTTGGGCGCGGGTCAGCGCGATTGTGCACTCAGTCCCTGACCGCCGCCTGCGCGACGTGATGATCGCGGGCACTGTGGGAGAGGCCCCGGCGGCGGAATTCGCGCTGGTGCTGGCCGATATCGCCGCCAGCGTGAGGGTGGATGAGATGATCGCGGCCCGGCCCGATGATCGCTGGCCGCTCTATCCTGCATCCTTGCACGGACTGACCGCGCTGACCTATGCGCTGATCGGTGCTGCCGAAGACACCACGATAACCCCTGTCATCGCGTTGATGGCGGGCGTCGGCCAGCTGCACCACCACCGCGACGACCCCACCCTGCGCGCCCTGCCATTGGCAGAACTTTGCACCCATGGGTTCGAGCTGTTGCTGCAAAAGGCGTTGGCGCGGGGGTGGGAGGGGGCCTTTGCCGCTTCACCCGACTGGCAGGACTATGCCAAAGCCCGCGCCACGGCTGGGCGGTGATACCGTCAGGCCCCCATTCCGAGCGGGCAAGACCCGCACTGGTGCGGCTGGCCAGTGATGACCCGGCAATGGGGGCGCTTTCCCTATGGTGCGCGCATCGCGATACAGTGGATGGCCCCCCGGCGCGGACGACCGGCACCATCATCCTCTACGGTCCGGGGTTCGAGACCCTTGCACCGCATGAACAGGCGGGCCTCGCAGCGCACCATATTTTGCATGTTGCGCTGCGCCATGGGCCCCGCATGGGTGCAATGGCCGCCCGGCTGGGGCAGGGTTTTGACGAGGCGCTCTACGGTATCGCCGCCGATGCGCTGATCAACGATGCCCTGCTGGCCGCCCACTATGCGCTGCCGCGCCCCGCCCTCACCCTGCGCGACCTGCTGGAACAGGCGCTGGGGCTGCCCTACACCGCTGCCTCCCTGACGGAATGGGATGTCGACCGGCTTTACCTGCGCCTGACCGATCCGGGCGAAGGCAAGCGCAAGGGCAAAGGGCCGAAAGGGCAGGGCGGCGACAGCCCGACGCCCGCCGACCTTGCGCACCAACTGGCGCAGCGCGCGGGCTTCGCCCCCGACCTCGCCCGCGCCACCCCCGATGCCGACAGCCCCGATAGCACCGATCAGGCCGCGCTCTGGCGTCAGCACTTGACCCGGGCGCTGGAGGCGGGGCGCACGGCCGGGCGCGGCATCGGTGTCTTCGGCCACCGCCTCGCCGACCTCGCCCCGCCGCGAACACCGTGGGAACATGTGCTGCGCCGCCTGATGATGCGCGCCCTGCTGCCCGGCCTGATGCAGACCCACCACCGCCCGGCGCGGGACTGGATTGCCGCCGAGGCCCTTGCCCGCAGCACCGGTGCCCCCACCCCCGGTTTCCGCCCTGGCACCCGAAGGTCTGTCGATGTGCCGCGCGTGGCACTTGCCATCGACGCCTCCGGTTCGGTCGAAGGCCCGCTCTTGCAGCGTTTTTTGTCCGAGGTCACCGGCGTCGCCCGCCGCGTTGCCGCCGAAATCCACCTGATCGCCTTTGATGATGCGGTCCGCTGGCAAACCCGGCTGGACCCGGTCCGCTGGCAAAGCCAGATTGGGGGCCTGGACTGGCCGCGCGGCGGTGGCACCGATTTTGCCCCACCGCTTGCGGCAGCCACGGCGCTGAACGCCTCGGTTGTGGTGGTGCTGACCGATCTTGACGGCCCGTTCGGCCCCCCGCCGCGCGCCCTGCCGGTGATCTGGGGCCTGCGGGGCGACGCACCCGCGCCGCCTTTCGGTCAGGTTCTGTCCTTGGCCCATTAGGCCGCGCGTTCAAGGGCCTTGCGGTTTCACCCCGGTCGCGAAAAGGTGTGCCAAAAGGGGAGGAAAGAGCATGCAAGACCCGGAACGGCCCTTGGTGCTGTGCTGCCCGTTGCCGCGCACGCTGGAGCTGATTTTCACGCCCGCGCGGCTGGCAGAGTTGCGGGCACGCTACCAGTTGGTTGAAACCACGGATGAAGCGCTGCCGGGCCTGCCCGATGCGGTGCTGGCGCAGGCGCGCTATATCATCGGGCAGCCACCGCTGGATGCGGGCACCTTGGTGCGGCTGAGCAGCCTGCGCTGTATTTTCAATGTGGAATCCAACCTGATCAACAACATGCCCTATGATCAGGTGTTTGCGCGCGGCATCCATGTGGTGACCACGGGCGCGGTGTTTGCCGAACCCGTGGCCGAGATCGGGCTGGGCTTTGCCCTGTCGCTTTTGCGCAACATCCACGGGGCCGATGCCGATTTCCGCGCCGGGCTTGAGGCCTGGGGCGGGGCGGGCAATGCGGGCGCGCGGCTGCTGACCGGGGCAGATGTCGGGATCATCGGCTTTGGTGATCTGGGCCGGGCCGTTGCGCGGGTGCTGCAGGGTTTTCGCCCCCGGCTGCGTATTCACGACCCTTGGCTGCCAGAGGCGCGGATCATCGAGGCGGGGGCAGAGCCCGCATCGCTTGATCAGCTGATGGCGGGGTCTGATGTGGTGTTCGTCACCGCTGCGGTTACATCAGAAAACCGGGGGTTTCTGGGGGCCGATGCCTTTGCCTCGATGCGGGCAGGCGCGGCCTTCATCCTGCTCAGCCGCGCCGATGTGGTGGATTTTCCGGCGCTGATGGCGGCAGTTGCCTCGGGGCACATCCGGGCCGCGTCGGACGTGTTTTCCGACGAGCCGCTGGCCGCCGATCACCCGGTGCGTCGCCTGCCGGGGTTCCTGTTGTCGGCGCACCGGGCGGGGGCGCTGGATGTGGCATTCCAGCGGATGGGCGAGATGGTCTGGCAGGATCTGGCGCTGCTTGACAAGGGTCTGCCGCCCAATCTGTGCAAACGGGCCGAGCGGGAAACCGTGGCCCGCATGCGATCACGCCCGGTGAGCGTGAACTGAGACGACCTGCCGATCTGGTTGCAAGGCGGGGGCATGGGCGCGTAGAATCGCAGCAAATCCGTAGGGAAGGCCGTTGTCATGCGTTGGGTGATCCGCTCTGTTCTGGCCTTGTCCTTGCTGGTGTTCCTTGCGGTCGCCGCCGTGGTGATGATCCCATCAGACCGGATCGCGGCCCTCGCAGTCGAGCGCTTTGCCGAAGTGACCGGGCGCCGGCTGGTGATCGAAGGCGCGGTGCGGCCCACGTTCTTTCCCACGCTTGGGGTGCAGACCGGGCCAGTCACGGTGTCGAATGCCGATTGGGGCGTTGAGGGCGACATGCTGCGCGCCGAAGGCCTGAGCATCTCGCTGGATATGGCGGCGCTGATCGGCGGCGATGTCCGGATCACCGGCATTTCGGCGCAGGGCTTGCAACTTGCCCTGGAACGGGCGCGTGACGGGCGCGAAAACTGGGTGTTCGGCGGCGCAGGCGGTGGCAGCGCAGCACCCGGGATGGCCGGTGAGGGCACGCCGTTCACGCTAGATCTGGCCAAGGTGACCGATGGTCGCGTTACTTATGTCGATCACGGCTCGGGGCGCAGGGTGGTGCTGACCGCGCTCTCTGGCGAAGCGCGGATACCGGATTTTCAGGGACCGGCCGATATCTCTTTTAATGCAATTTTGAATGGTCAGCCCTTCGAGTCCGGTCTGAAAATTGCACAATTCGCACCTTTTCTGGATGGCAGGCCGGTCGGGCTTGAGCTGGAGCTTACCACAGGGGACGCCGCCCTCCGGCTTGCGGGGCGCGGGGGGTGGCAGCCCTTTGGCATTGAGGGCGATCTGACCGCCACGCTGGGGGACTTGTCTGCCAGTACCCGGCTGGCGGGCGTGGACCGGCCCGCCCTGCCGCCGGGGCTTGGTGCCGGGCGGGTGGATGTGACTGGGCAACTGACGCTGACCGATGCGGGGTCGGTGCATCTGCGCGGCGGCGCACTTCGCCTTGATGACAACCGGTTGCGGCTGGATGCCGACCTGACGACAGCAGGCGACCGGCCCAACCTGTCGGCGCAGGTGTCTGCTGGGGCCTTGTCTCTGGCGACCGTCATCGGGGGCACTGCGGGCGGCGGCGGGGGCGGCAGGGCCGCGCCAGACGGCTGGTCAACCGCCCCCATCGACGTCTCGGCACTTGCCCTGATCGATGCCTCGATTGCCCTGACAGCGGACAGCGTCGATCTGGGCACGCTGCGGCTGGGCACCACGCGGGTTGTCACCACGATTGACCGCGCCCGTGCCGTGTTCGATCTGCGCCAGATTGCGGCCTATCAGGGCAATGTCAGCGGGCAGTTCGTGATCAACGGCCGCTCTGGCCTGTCGGTGGGCGGCGATCTGGCGCTGGCCGGTCTGGCGATGCAGCCGCTTTTGTCGGATCTTGGCGATTATGACCGGCTGATCGGCACGGGTGACCTGCGGCTGAAATTCCTTGGCGTCGGCGGGTCGGTTGATGCGATCATGCGCAGCCTGTCGGGGTCAGGCAGCCTCAGCCTCGGCAAAGGCGAATTGCGCGGCCTTGATGTCGCGGGCATGCTGCGCACGCTGGATGCGGGCTATGTCGGCGAAGGGCAGCGGACGATTTTCGACACCGTCACCGGAAGTTTCGGAATCGCGAACGGCATCCTTTCAAACAACGATCTCTCTTTCCGCGCGCCATACGTCACCGCCACAGGGAGCGGCGCGGTCAACCTTGGTGCGCGCACGCTGGATTACCGCCTGCGGCCCGTGGCCCTTGCGGCGGTCGATGGCACCGGCGGCGTGATGGTGCCCTTGCTGATCACCGGTCCCTGGGCCAGCCCGCGGTTCCGGCTTGATCTGGAGGCGCTGGCCCGCGAACGCTTTGAGGATCAGGCGAAAGAGGCCGAGGCGCGGGCAAAGGCCGAGCTGGAGCGCCGGGCCGAGCAAGAGCTGGGCATTCAGCGTCAGGACGGCGAAAGCCTGGAAGACGCCGCGCGCCGCCGCGCGGAGGAAGCAATTAATGCCGAGGCGGGGCGGCTGTTCCAGCGTTTGCTGGGCGGCAACTGAAACAGGCGGCCCGAAGGCCGCCTGTACTGTCATCCGCTGCGGCTTACTTCACCTCTGACGAAGGGCGCGGCGTCTCTGCCGTCTCTGCGGGCAGCACCGGCAGGGTAACCGGCGGCAACGTGCCGGTCAGACTGTCCAGAAACGCCACAAGCTGCACTGTTTCCTCGGGTGCCAATTGCGCTCCCAGCTGGCTTTCGGCCATGACCTCGACCACAACTGCCAGATCCCAGACCTTGCCCGAATGGAAATAGGGTGCGGTCAGCGCGACATTGCGCAGTGGCGAGGCGCGGAACACATATTCGTCATCCACCGTGGCGGTGACGGCAAAGCGCCCCTTGTCGCCCGGAGGCAGGATCTCTGCCCCGGGTTTCTCGATCAGGCCAAAGGGATAGTAACCATGCCCGCCAATGTTGCCCCCCGAGTGGCATGACGAACATCCCTTGTCCATGAACAGGGTCAGCCCGGCCTTGGCCTTTGCGGTCATCGCGTTGTCGTCACCGTTCAACCAGGCATCGAACGGTGCCGGGGTGATCAGCGTGGCCTCAAACGCCTCGATCGCCTTGGCCATGTTGTCGAAGTTCACCGGATCGTCCTCACCCGGAAAGGCGTTGCCGAACCATGCCACATATTGCGGCATGGACTTCAGCGTGACCTCCACCTGCTCGGGCGTATTGGCCATTTCGACACCGGCCTGAATCGGGCCTTTGGCCTGTGCGGCAAGGTCGTCAGCGCGGCCATCCCAGAACTGAGCCTCGTTCAGCACAGTGGGCGAATTGCGTGGCCCCTTTTGCCAGCC
Organism: Pseudotabrizicola sediminis; assembly: GCF_004745575.1. Lineage (GTDB taxonomy): Bacteria > Pseudomonadota > Alphaproteobacteria > Rhodobacterales > Rhodobacteraceae > Pseudotabrizicola > Pseudotabrizicola sediminis. Next base: position 85,545 of record NZ_RPEM01000012.1, read on the forward strand.
GTGGCCGACACTGGTTTCCATGTTGTCATCGCCGCCGGTCGCAAGATTGTGGCAGGACGCACAGGAAAACACGCCCGACGCCGACAGGCGGGGGTCAAAGAACAGCGCTAAAGCTGTCCATTCGCGGTCCATACGCGACACAGGATCGCCCCGCAGGGCTGGGCGATCCTGTACCGATCCTTGACAGCAGACTGCGGAACGGCGGCGTCTTGTCATATCTGCGGCTTTGGCACCCTAGCCTTGCAGCAACGCTTCCGGCGGGGCTGCGCGCCGCAGGAACGTCCTGCATCCGGCAAGGGTCCTTGTCTTACGGCAGAGCGGCGAGTTTTGCCCGCCCCGGCCAATGATCAGCGGCGGCGGTCGCGCCGTGCGCTCATCGGCTGGAAGGCCACGCCGACATGGGCCTCGCAATAGGGTTTTCCGGGCAGGCTGGGCAGGCCGCAGAACCAAAAATCATCGGTGGCCGGGTCGCCGATCGGCCATTTGCAGGTGCGTTCTGTCAGTTCCATCAGCGTCAGGCGCTTGGCGTGCTTTTCCACCTCGCGTACCGAGGCAAGAACTTCGGGGCTGATCTCATTGGCGGAAGGCTGCGGCGGCAGCGGCTGGCCCGCCGGGATGATCGCCTTGCGGATCGGCAAGGGCGTCACATTCGACGGGGCAGCAGGCGCGGCAGCAGGGCGCTCGGGGGCCGGGCGCGGGGCTGCGGCCACCGGTTCGGGCCGCTGCTCGGGCACGGGTCTGGACACGGGTTCGGGCTTGGCCGCCACCACGGGTGCCTCTTCCTCGGCCTCATCCTTGCCGCCGCCCACGCGGTTCGACAGGCCCAGACGGTGCACCTTGCCAATCACCGCGTTGCGCGTGACACCGCCCAGCTCCTTGGCGATCTGGCTGGCCGACTGGCCTTCGGCCCACATCTTCTTGAGCGTTTCAACCCGCTCATCCGTCCAGGACATGGTGATCTCCGCTATTGGGCTGTCGAATGGTCATCTGCCGCGCATACTAACCGCGACGGCACGGGATACAAGCAGGCAGGGCGAAGATCAAGCGGCCCCGGTCACTCGGCCCGCCAGTTTTCCGTTTACAGACCGCACATCTTCGCCTATCGACACCAGATGACCAGACGGCACGCCCTTATCCGACGTCCCCGACGCTTCTGAGCGAATGGTTACGCATGGCCCGGCGCACAGGGCCATTCCCCAGATTGACACCCCCTGCGGTCCCCCGCTACGGCTTGGCTTCCCCCTTCGTTCAGGGAAGACCCATCGTTCCGGTTCCGCCAGACCCCGAAAGGCATGTGCCATGATTTCTGCCGTCCTTCCCACCTACAACCGCGCCCCCCTTGCCTTTGTCTCTGGCAGTGGCAGCTGGCTTATGTCCGAAGACGGCAGCCGATACCTTGACCTGGGGGCGGGCATCGCTGTGAACGCTCTGGGCCATGCCCATCCGGCACTGGTCGAGACGCTGACGGCGCAGGGGCAGAAGCTGTGGCACGTGTCCAACATCTACCGCATCCCGGAACAGGAGCATCTGGCCGAGCTGCTGGTGGACCGCACCTTTGCCGATACGGTGTTCTTCACCAATTCGGGGACCGAGGCGGCTGAGCTGGCGATCAAGATGGCGCGCAAACACCATCATGAGGCGGGCCAGCCCGAACGCACGCAGATCATCGCCGTTGAAGGCGCATTTCATGGCCGGTCGACCGGGGCGATTGCGGCGGCAGGGTCGGAAAAGATGGTCAAGGGCTATGGCCCGCTGATGCCGGGCTTCACGCAAGTGAAATGGGCCGACCACGATGCAATCCGTGCTGCGATCACCGACCAGACCTGCGCGGTGATCATCGAGCCCATTCAGGGTGAGGGCGGCATCCGCGTGGTGCCTGACCAATGCCTGAAAGGCTTGCGCGACCTGTGCGACAGCACCGGCACGCTGTTGATCTTTGATGAAGTGCAATGCGGCATGGGCCGCACCGGTAAGCTTTTTGCGCATGAATGGGCGGGTGTAACGCCGGATATCATGATGGTCGCCAAGGGCATCGGTGGCGGCTTTCCGCTGGGCGCGGTGCTGGCCACCGAACGCGCCGCATCGGGCATGGGTGCGGGCAGCCATGGGTCCACCTATGGCGGCAACCCGTTGGGCTGCGCCATTGGCGCAAAGGTCACCGAAATCGTCTCCGACCCGGCTTTCCTCGATGCAGTCAGCCAGAAGGCAGCGCACTTCCGCCAAGGGCTTGAAGGTCTGGTCGCCAACCACCCACGGGTGTTCGAGGCGGTGCGCGGCCAAGGCCTGATCCTCGGCCTGAAATGCGTGGTGCCCAACACCGATGTGGTGAAGGCCGGGTACAGCCGCCACATCCTCACCGTCGCCGCCGCCGACAATGTGCTGCGCCTGCTGCCCGCGTTGAACATTCCCGAGGCAGACATCACCGAAGCCCTCTCCCGCCTCGACGCCACCGCCACCGATCTCGAAAGCGCGCTCTGATTGGCTTTTTCAGTCCCTGAGTATCCCGGGGGTCCCGGGGGCAGCGCCCCCGGAGATCTCCGCCAAAACAACGAAATGACATGAAACACTTCCTCGATATCCACACCACCGACGCCACCGAACTGCGGTCCATGATCGATTCCGCCCATGCGATGAAATCTGCCCGCTTGGGGCGTCCGCGCGGTGCGCCCGATGATGATCAGCCGCTGGCCGGTCACATGGTGGCGCTGATCTTTGAAAAGCCATCGACCCGCACCCGGGTGTCCTTTGATGTCGGCGTGCGGCAGATGGGCGGGCAGACCATGGTGCTGTCGGGCAAGGAAATGCAGCTGGGCCATGGCGAAACCATCGCCGATACCGCCCGCGTGCTGTCGCGCTATGTCGATCTGATCATGATCCGCACGTTCGAGGAAGCGACGCTGCTGGAGATGGCCGAACACGCCACCGTGCCGGTGATCAACGGCCTGACCAACCGCACGCACCCGTGCCAGATCATGGCCGATGTGATGACCTACGAGGAGTTTCGCGGCCCGATTGCCGGCAAAAAGGTGGTCTGGGCCGGTGACGGCAACAATGTGTGCGCGTCTTTTCTGCACGCTGCCGGGCAGTTCGGCTTTGATTTCACCTTCACCGGGCCGGAAACACTCGACCCGGAGCCGAAGTTCGTCCAGTTCGCCCGCGCCAAAGGCTCGGACGTGCAGATCGAGCGCGATCCGCACACGGCCGTCATGGGTGCCGATCTGGTGGTCACCGATACCTGGGTGTCCATGCACGACCCTGAGTCGGCCAAGGAACGCCGCCACAACCAGTTGCGCGGCTATCAGGTGAACGAGGCGCTGATGGCAAAGGCCAAGCCCGACAGTCTGTTCATGCATTGCCTGCCCGCGCATCGCAACGATGAGGCGAGCAGCGCCGTGATGGACGGCCCGCATTCGGTGATCTTTGACGAGGCGGAAAACCGGCTGCATGCGCAAAAGGCGATCATGCGCTGGTGTCTGGGGAAATAGCGTTTCTTCCGGACCGGGAGGGTAAGGCGGGGTGAACCCCGCCCTACGGATGGGGCGGGCGGCGCGCCTGTGCTACCCCATCTGGTGTTTCAGGATGACGGGGATGATCAGATCCTCCTCATCCTCCAGATGCCGGATCAGCTGACGCTCGAACGGTGCAAGGCTGGCGTGAAAGGCCAATGCCGCCTCACGCGCATCGGTGGCCTGCAGGGCATCGTTGGCCGAGGATACAAAGCCATCCAGCAAGCCATCCAGCGCGTGGTGGTCGCTGTCCAAGAGCTCGAACCCGCGCGCAAGGCGTGGCTCCAGCTTGACCATGGCCGGGAAATAGCTTGCATCTTCAATCTGATGATGTCCGATCAGCCCCTGCACCAACTGCTCGCCGCCACGCAGCAAGCGGCCCTGCCAGCGCTGCGGGTCGATGCGCCCGCCTGACATGTGTTCCGCATCGAGCCGCAGGCCCGACATCAGGTCGCGAAAGCCCAGATGGCGGTCCAGCCAGAAGGCCGAAAGCCCCTCGAACCCCGGCACATCCGACCACCCCGCACGCGGCCAGTCGGCCAGCAGGGTCACAAGGTCGGGCGGCAGGCGGTCGCGGCGGGCAAGATCATGCGTCATGCGTTGCACATATCCTGATACGCGGGCTGTTCAAGCGCCCATCGCCGATGTGCCTGTGTCAGGCCGCCTTGCGGGCGGGCCAGGTTCCAGCACCGCCTGGACCTCATCTGCGCCCGATGTGCGGCCTGCCAGCACGGCGACCACGATCAGGAGCACCGACAGCACGGCATAGGTGACGCGGAAACCGATGGCTTCGGCGACAAAGCCGATGCTGGCCGGGGCCACCAGAATGCCCGCATAGCCCACCATCGTCACCGTCGAAATTGCAGTGCCAGAGGGGATGCCGGGGTAGTTTCCGGCGGCGGAAAACAGGATCGGCACCATATTGGCCACGCCAAGCCCGGTGATGAAAAACGCTGCAATTGCAAGGGTATCTGTGGGGGCCAGTGCCGCCAGCATCATGCCCGCCGCCGCCAGCAGACCCGACACCTGCAAGGTCAGCACCGCGCCAAAGCGGTTGCGCACCCCATCCCCTGCAAAGCGCATGATCGCCATCGCCCCGGCAAAGAACGCAAAGCCAAGGCCAGACCGGAACACATCCGACCCCATGTCCTTTTGCAGATAGATCGCCGCCCAATCCAATACCGCGCCTTCGGGCACCATGGAAAACAGCGCAAGCGCCCCCAGGAGCCACAGGCCTGCCGCGCGCGGCAGCAGCACAGTCTTTTCGCCCGGCACGGCCGGGGCCACCGGGGCTGGGGCCTCGCCGCGCAAAAAGGGCATTACTGCCAGTGCCATAGCCGCCGTCAGCAGCGCCACCAGCCCGGCCTGCACCTCGGCCCCCCAGCGGGAAATCACCCATGCCCCGGCGAAACCGCCGACGAAACCACCAAGGCTCCAGAACCCGTGGCTGGAGGACATGATCGCCCGGCCCAGCCGCCGTTCGACCTCGACCGCATTGGCGTTCATCGCCACATCCATGCTGCCGATCAGCGCGCCAAGTAGCGCCATCGCCGGAACGAGTATCGGAAGAGACGGGGAAAATACCACCACCGGCAAGGCCGCTGCCGAGGACAGGGCAAAGCCGCGCAGCACCGCCACTGATCCGAAGCGCCCGATCAGCCGGCCGGTGAACAGCATCGCCGCCACCGCGCCTACGCCCAGCACAAGTATAAGTAATCCAAGGGTAAATTCGGTGATCTGATGGCGCGGGAGCAGCAGCGGGATCTGCGGGGCCCAGGCCCCCATGACAAAGCCTGCTGCGGCAAACATCATCGCCACTGCCCAACGGGCACGTTTTGCCTCTGCCATGGTCATACGAACTCTCCCTTTATTGCGACTTTGCGTAAACCGGGGGCGGGGGCGGGGAAAGCCCCCGGGGGTTCACAGTTTGTGTCAGCGCTAACGGTGCCGCGGGGCGCAAGGTGCAAATCAAAAGAAAGCGGCGAACCGGGGGAGGACCGGTTCGCCGCAAAGCCTGTTGGCGCAGGGAGGAGGAAGCGCCTTCAGGAGGCTGGTGCCACTTTCGCAGCGTATCTGTAAGTCACCGCAGATACGGGATTATTTCCCGTAGGCGGCTTCGCGTGCGATGTCTTCGATCGACACGCGGGCGACGTTGATGTCGGCCAGATCGCGGTCGGACATGGCCGACAATTCGTTCAGGGTTTGCAGATAGACCGCGCGACGTTCGCGGGCCACAGTCCACTTGGCCAGAACATCGCCCATCCATCCGCCAACGTGAAAGCCGGCAATTGTCTGCGTGTTCGAGTAAGCCATGATCGTTTCCTTTTCATCATCTTCGGATCGGACAAGGCGGCCCATCCGCCCTTTCCGTTGACTTCAACATGGGGCTTATGCTGCGCCTGCACAATCCGCCGATTGGCCAAAGCCGTTATGCAGCGGGTGCATGGCTTGCCGGGGCGGACCGTCGCAGCTTCGCTACAACACCGTCAGATCCGGTGCATGGTTCACGTCTGGACTGCGTCTGGTTTGCGTATGGCTTACGTCATGACGTCAGTGCCGGCCCAAAAGGGCCAGCATCTGCACGGCTGCGGCCTCGGGCGACAGCTCTCCGGCCTCGACCTGTGCGCCCAGTGCCGCCATTGACCCCTTTGCAGGTTCGCGGTCCAGCACCGACAGCAGACCGCGCCGCACCTCTTCGCCAAACCAGTGCCGGGCCTGATGGGCGCGGCGGCTGTGCCAATGGCCGTGTTCGCGCCGCCACCCGGCCAGCGCCTGCATGTCGACCCAGGCCTCGGCCAGCCCGTCGTTTTCCACCGCCGACACGCAGACCGCCTTGGGAAAGCCCTCGGGGTCTTGCGGGCGGCGGCGCAGCAGGTGCAGGGCACCGGCATAATCGGCGCGGGTGCGCATCGCGGCGGGTTTCAGGTCGCCATCGGCCTTGTTCACCAGAATCATGTCGGCCATTTCCATGATGCCGCGCTTGACGCCCTGCAACTCATCGCCGCCCGCCGGGGCCAGGAGCAGGATGAACAGATCGCAGATCTCGGCCACCACGGTTTCAGACTGGCCGACGCCCACAGTTTCGACCAGCACCACGTCGAACCCCGCCGCCTCGCACAGCGCCACCGCCTCGCGCGTGCGCCGCGCCACGCCGCCCATCTGCGCCTGACTGGGCGAGGGGCGGATGAAGGCGGCGGGTTCGCGGCTGAGCCGTTCCATCCGGGTCTTGTCACCAAGGATGGAGCCGCCCGACCGGGCCGAGGACGGGTCGACCGCCAGCACCGCAACGCGCAGCCCCTGCGCCACCAGCATCATGCCGAAGGCCTCAATGAAGGTGGACTTGCCCACGCCCGGTGTGCCCGACAACCCGATGCGCAGTGCCTGTCGCCCCGCGGCGCGGGCCTGCGCCACCAGTTCCACGGCTTGCGTGCGGTGATCGGGCCGGGTGCTTTCCACCCGGGTGACGGCCCTGGCAAGTGCCCGGCGGTCGCCCGCGATCACCGCCATGGCCAGTTCAGTCATCTCCATCGGCGCGTCCACCCGTCACAACTGCTCGATGCTGCCCTTCATGCCCTATCCTCTGGGGCTGTGCCAGCCTGCGCAGCGTTTCTGCCTGCGCTGTTGCCAGATCGATGATCTGCGCCCGCCCCCCTTGATCTGCGCCGCCGCTGCGCCTAACCCCGGATCATGTCAGACGCGATTGCCCCCACAGCCCTTCCTATTGACGCGGTGATCCCCGAGGTGCAGGCCGCGCTTGCCGCGCGCGGCATGGCGGTGCTGCAGGCACCCCCCGGTGCGGGCAAGACCACGCGTGTGCCGCTGGCGCTGCTGGCGCAGGTAACGGGGCGCATCCTGATGCTGGAGCCGCGCCGCCTGGCCACCCGCGCCGCCGCGGCCCGGATGGCGGAGACGCTGGGGGAGGCTTTGGGCCAGACGGTGGGGTACCGCATCCGGGGCGAGTCGAAGGTGAGTGCCGCCACGCGGATCGAGGTGGTGACCGAAGGCATTTTGACGCGGATGATCCAGTCGGACGCCGAATTGCCCGGTGTGGGGCTGGTGATCTATGATGAATTTCACGAGCGGTCATTGCAGGCCGATCTGGGGCTGGCTTTGGCGCTGGAGATCAGGGGCGCGCTGCGGCCTGACCTGCAACTTCTGGTGATGTCGGCTACGCTGGATGCCGCGCCGGTGGCGGCGCTGATGGGGGATGCGCCGCTGATCACGTCCGAGGGGCGGGCGTTTGAGGTGGAGACGCGCTGGCTGCCGCGCCCGCCGGATGCGTCGATGCGGTACGAGGCGGCGGTGGCGGGGCTGATCCGACAGGCACTGGAGGAGGTGCCGGAGGGCGATGTGCTGGCCTTTCTGCCCGGCGAGGGCGAGATCCGCCGGGTCGAGGCGCAGCTGCAGGGGGTGCCGGGACTGACCATCCGCCCGCTGTTCGGCGCGATGGAGTTTGCGGCGCAGCAGGCGGCGCTTGCCCCGGCGGCGGGGCGCAAGCTGGTGCTGGCCACGTCGATTGCGGAGACCTCGCTGACCATTCCGGGGGTGCGGGTGGTGGTGGATGGGGGCCGGGCGCGGCGGGCGCGGTTTGACCCGCCCTCGGGCATGTCGCGGCTGGTGACCGAACGGGTGACGAAGGCCGAGGCGGAACAGCGCCGGGGCCGGGCAGGGCGGGTGGCGCCGGGGGTGTGCTACCGGCTGTGGACGCGCGGCGAAGAGGGCGGCATGGCGGCGTTTCCGCCTGCCGAGATCGAGGCGGCGGATCTGACGCCGCTGGCGCTGGAACTGGCGCTGTGGGGGGCGGCGGACCTGCCGTTCCTGACCCTGCCGCATCCGGGCGTGCTGGCCGAGGCGCAGGCTTTGCTGCAGGGCTTGGGGGCGCTGGAGGCGGGGGGCGGCATCACGGCGCATGGCCGCGCGCTGGTGGCGCTGCCGCTGCACCCGCGGCTGGCGCATATGCTGGTGGTGGCGGGGCCACGGGCGGCACCGCTGGCGGCGCTGCTGGCCGAGCGTGATCCGCTGCGCGGGGCAGGGGCCGACCTGCTGGCGCGCTTGAAGGCCATCGACAAGCCGCCCGAGGGCGCGCACCGGCCCACCATCGAGCGCATCCGGGTGGAGGCGCGCCGTCTGGCGCGCATGGTGCCTGCGGCGCAGAGGCCGGACCTGTCGCCCGCACAGATGGCGGCGCTTGCCTACCCCGACCGCATTGGCCTGCGCCGTGCGGGCGATGCCCCGCGCTGGGTGCTGTCGGGCGGCAAGGGGGCGGCGATGGCGGCGGGCCAGCCGCTTTCCAGTGCGCGGCTGATCGTGGCCACCGATCTGGACGGCGACCCGCGCGAGGCGCAGGTGCGGCAGGCGGTGGCGATTGCCGAGAGTGAGCTGCGGGCGCTTTTTGCGGATCAGATCGCTTGGGCCGATCTCTGCGAATGGTCGCGCCGCGACGGCAAGGTGCTGGCGCGCCGGCAGGAACGCTTTGGCGCGCTGGTGCTGGCCGAGCGGCCCTGGCCCGACGCCGCGCCCGAAGCGCTTGCGCGGGCCGCGCTGGACGGGCTGCGTCAGATCGGACTGCCGTGGACGGCGAGTGCCCGCCGGTTGCGTGCGCGGCTGCGGCTGGCGCGGAGTGATGACTGGCCCGAGTTGGATGATGCTGCCCTGCTGGCCAGCGGTGAGGACTGGCTGCTGCCGCATCTGGCCGGCAAGCGGATCGAGGCCGAGCTGCGCGCGCTGGACCTGACCGAACCCTTGCGGGCGCTGATCGGCTGGGACCGGATGGCGCAGACCGATGCGCAGGTGCCGGGCAGTTTTGAGACGCCCTTGGGCCGCAAGGTGCCCATCGACTATGACGGCGACCACCCGGCGATCGAGCTGCGCCTGCAAGAGCTGTTCGGCGTGACGCGTCACCCCACGGTCGGCCCCCGGCAGCTGGCGCTGCGCATCACCCTGCTGTCGCCCGGGCGGCATCCGGTGCAGGTGACGCTGGACCTGCCCGGTTTCTGGGCCAACAGCTATGCGGATGTGCGCCGCGACATGCGCGGCCAGTACCCGCGCCACCCCTGGCCCGAAGACCCTACCGCTGCCGACCCCACCCTGCGCGCCAAGCCCCGCGGGACGTGAAGCAGTTGAGCGGCTGCGCCGCGTTGTTTTTGTCTCGGCTCTGGCCTGCGGCCAACCGCCTCGGACGTGCGCTCCGCTCCGGGTTTGGGGTGGTGCCCCAATTCCTGCGCAGGCAAGGGGTGAATCGCTTGACGAGGGGGGAGATCGCGCGTAAACGCAGCCATCGAATTCGAGGTCGCGCCTGCGCAGGCCTTGTTGTTTATGCACCTTACGCCCTGGTGGCGTTGACTTGAAGGATTACGACGATGTCGCGCGTCTGCGAACTCTCGGGCGTTGGCCCGATGACCGGTAACACCATCAGCCATGCGAACAACAAGTCGCGTCGCCGGTTTCTGCCCAATCTCAATGATGTGACCCTGATCTCGGACACGCTTGGCCAGTCGTTCAAGCTGCGGATCACGGCCGCTGCGCTGCGCACGGTTGACCATCGCGGTGGTCTGGATGCGTTTCTGGCCAAGGCCAAGGATGCCGAACTGTCTGGCACCGCACTGAAGATCAAGAAAGACATCGCAAAGGCCCAGGCCGCCGCCTGATCTTGTCTGACGCGACACGATAGGCCCGCCCGCAGGATTGCGCGGCGGGCTTTTTCTGTTCTGCGATGAGAGGTTGAGGTTTCCTGCCGGGATGACCGGGCGCGCCGTGAGCCTTGGGCGGGCTGTCAGGCCGGGGCCATCATCGGAGCCCGGCAAGGCACCCCGTGCCCCCGAAGGGGCGCGGAGGTCAGGGCGGGCCGGTCCGGTAAGGATCAGCGGGCGCAGTAAGCCTCGGCCTGTTGGCCGAAGGCCTTGTAGCGGCGCCAGAAATCATTGTCGTTGTCAGATTTTGACATGCGGACCTTCTGGGCGCGCTCGGGGTCTTTGAAGAAAGCGGCCGCCTTGCGCTGGTCGCCGCCGCGCAGGGTCATGTCGGCGACCTGCTGCACGCAGGCGCAGACCGCGCGGTTGGCGGCCTTGCGGTCGGAACCGAGGCAGGCGCGCTCGATCGGTCCGGCAAGGGCAAGCCCGCTTGAAAGGGAGAGGAGAACGGCAGCGCAGGCTGCCAGGGCCACAGGTTTCATCATGATCATCTGCCTCATTGCCGGGGACGGGGAGGACCCTCCGCCACTGGTCGTTTTCTGGCACCGATCATGCCGATTCGCGGCAGCAATTTCAATGCCGCGCTGCCGCTGGGCGGTGGATTGCCGACGCGGGGCACAGCTTGCGGTCGCCCCGGCACCGCACACCAGATCGGGCGCCGGGAAAGGCGCGGGCTGGCAATGCCCGGCACCACAGGCCCGCGCGCGCGCTGCCCCACCCGGGCCTGCGCCCCAGAATCATCGCGGCGAAGGTGCCGCGAGCCATGCAATGCGCCGCCACCGGACGGCAAACGCCGCATCCCCCTTCCCGGCCCCATATTTCCAAGCTATATGCCGCGCATGACCCAGCTTGACCTCATCCGCAATTTCTCGATCGTGGCCCATATCGACCACGGAAAATCCACCCTCGCCGACCGGCTCATTCAATTGACCGGCACGGTGGCTGCGCGCGACATGAAGGCGCAGATGCTCGACAGTATGGATATCGAGCGGGAACGTGGCATCACGATCAAGGCCAACACGGTGCGGATCGAATATCCGGCCAAGGATGGCAAGACCTACATCCTGAACCTGATCGACACCCCCGGCCATGTTGACTTTGCCTATGAGGTGTCGCGGTCGATGCGGGCCGTTGAGGGGTCTTTGCTGGTGGTGGATGCGTCCCAAGGCGTGGAGGCGCAGACGCTGGCCAACGTCTATCAGGCGCTGGATGCGGGGCACGAGATTGTGCCGGTGCTGAACAAGATCGACCTGCCAGCGGCAGAGCCTGAACGGGTGAAGGCGCAGATCGAGGATGTGATCGGGCTGGATGCGTCGAATGCCATCAACATCTCGGCCAAGTCGGGTCTGGGTATTCCCGATGTGCTGGAGGCGATTGTCACCCGGCTGCCCGCGCCCAAGGGCGACCGCAATGCGCCGTTGAAGGCGATGCTGGTGGATTCGTGGTACGACAGCTACCTGGGCGTGGTGGTCATGATCCGCGTCATCGACGGGGTAATCCGCAAGGGCGACCGCATCAAGATGATGCAGACCAATGCGGTTTACGGCGTTGACAAGCTGGCGGTGCTGAAACCGCAGATGGTGGACATTGACGAATTGGGGCCGGGCGAGATCGGCATCTGGACCGGGTCGATCAAGCAGGTGCGCGACACCCGGGTGGGCGATACCATCACGTCAGAGAAAAAGGGCTGCGAGACGGCCCTTCCGGGCTTCAAACCCGCGCAGCCGGTGGTGTTCTGCGGGCTGTTCCCGGTGGATGCGGCGGATTTTGAAGACCTGCGCGATGCGATTGAAAAGCTGCAACTGAACGACGCGTCATTCAGTTCCGAGATGGAAACCTCTGCCGCGCTTGGCTTTGGCTTCCGCTGCGGGTTCCTTGGCCTGTTGCACCTTGAGGTCATCCGCGACCGGCTGGAGCGGGAGTATGACCTTGACCTGATAACCACCGCGCCAAGCGTGGTGTTCAAGCTGCACATGAAGGATGGCGAGATCCGCGATCTGCACAACCCCGCCGACATGCCCGACCTGACCTATATCGACCACATCACCGAGCCGCGCATCAAGGCCACCATCATGGTGCCCGACGAATACCTTGGCGATATCCTGAAACTGTGTCAGGACCGGCGCGGCATTCAGCTGGACCTGTCCTATGCAGGCTCGCGCGCGATGGTGGTCTATGACCTGCCGTTGGCCGAAGTGGTGTTCGACTTCTACGACCGGCTGAAATCGGTGACCAAGGGCTATGCCAGCTTTGACTATGTGATTTCTGAATACCGTGAGGATTTTCTGGTCAAGATGTCTATTCTGGTCAACGAGGAGCCGGTCGACGCGCTGTCGATGATGGTCCACCGCGACCGGGCAGAGGCCCGGGGCCGGGCGATGGTGGAAAAGCTCAAAGAACTGATCCCGCGGCACATGTTCAAGATTCCGATTCAGGCGGCGATTGGCGCGCGGGTCATTGCGCGAGAGACGTTGAGTGCGATGCGCAAGGACGTGACGGCGAAATGCTACGGCGGCGACGCGACGCGCAAACGCAAGCTGCTGGACAAGCAGAAGGCCGGCAAGAAGAAGATGCGCCAGTTCGGCAAGGTGGAGATCCCGCAGGAGGCGTTTATTTCGGCGCTTAAGATGGATGGGTGAGAAATGGTCGCAGTTGAAAAGGTATATTCCAGTTCCATCGACTTTTTGCTGCAGCAAGTCGAAGGCCAGAGGATTGACTTCAAGTCTAAGAGAATATCCCCTGCCAAGTTATCAAAGACATTGGCGTCTTTTGCGAACACCGATGGCGGCGAAGTGTTTGTCGGAATAGAAGACGATCGTACTTGGGATGGTTTCCAGAAGCTAGAGGATGCCAATGCGATCCTCGATATAGCTTCCAAGATTTTTCCAATTGGGGACTTTGTTTCTGTTGTTTTTATTGAGTCCGATGGACGAAGTGGTTACGTCCTAAAGATAGAGGTGAGTCGAACTCCAGATATTAAGCGTTCTACTTCAGGTGACGTTTACATTCGTTTTGGTGCGCAAGATCTCAAGAAAGCCGATGCTCAGAGTATTAAGCAGCTTGAATACTCAAAAGGTGTCTATTCTTATGAAAGCGAGACGCTCCAAGATAGCCTTGGGGATGTCGAAAACTCTAGTGTTCCGCACCTGACATAGGATTCCGGACGGCGTCCC
>NZ_RPEM01000013.1 GCF_004745575.1 Pseudotabrizicola sediminis
GATATCAGCTGTATCTGGACCCGCGAGGGCTGGATTTATCTGGCCGTCATCCTGGACCTGCATTCCCGTTGGGTGATCGGCTGGGCCATCAGCAACCGGATGAAGAAAGACCTGGCGATCCGCGCCCTCAACATGGCCATCGCCCTGAGACGCCCACCCAGGGACTGCATTCACCATACGGATCGCGGTAGCCAATACTGCTCACACGATTACCAGAAAGTCCTGCGAAAACACGGCCTGACGCCATCCATGAGCGGGAAAGGCAACTGCTATGACAACGCAGCTGTCGAGAGTTTTTTCAAATCCCTCAAGGCAGAAATGATCTGGCGCAGAAACTGGCAGACCCGCAGAGAGGTCGAAGTGGCCCTATTCGAATACATCAACGGCTTCTACAACCCGCGTCGTCGGCATTCCGCATTGGGCTGGAAAAGCCCCGTGGCCTTCGAACGAAAGGCCGCTTAACATGAGCACCTGACCGGAACGGATCCGCGACAGGTCCAAAGCGGCGCGGGGCCGCTGCGGGTGCTGTTGACCGTCCGTCTGCTAATGCTCTTGCCTGCCGTTCTGTCGGGAGCTTTGCTGATCTTCATCGACGTGCTAGGTGATTTTGGTCTGCCTGCCGCACTGGCCACCACCTACCGATTTCCGACGCTGACCTATGCGATCTATGTCGCGATCAACCAGTCGCCGGTCCGCTTTGATCTGGCCGGGGTGATGGCGTTCTATGTCACCGTGATCATGTTGCTGGCGGTGGTCGTCTATTTCCGCTTGCTGCGCAGCCGCCGCTACGATTTCCTTGAAGCCAAGGCAAAAACTTGCCCCGTTTGGGGTGCGCAACGTCTCACTGCTGCCCAACGCCATTGCCTTCGTCGCGCTTGCGCTTGCGCTGCTGATCCCGATCGGGGCCAGTGTGATCGTGTCATTCAGCGACCGGATTTCGCAAGGCATCGGCTGGGGAAACCTGACCCAGCGCCACTGCGGCTATGTGCTGGAAACCGGTGGTGCCTTTCTCAGCGCCCTGCGCAACTCGATGGAAATTGCCGCCGCCGCCGCCACAGGCTCTGGCTTGATCGCTGCGTCGGCGGCCTATGTGCTGACCTTTTCCGGTTTCCGGCTGAACCGGCTGATCGACATGACCTGCACGCTCAACCTTGCGGTGCCGATTGCGGTGCGGGTTCTGCTGGGGGCGATGGCGCAGGTGCCCGCCACCATGTTGCAGGCGGCGGCGCTGCAAGGCGCGGGGCTGGCGCGGCGCATCGCCACAATTATCGTGCCGCTGATCGCGGCGGCACTGGTTTCGGCCACGCTGACCGCCTTTGGCGCGGCAATGTTCGACCTTGCCATCACCTTGATCCTGCGCCCGCCCCGGCTGGATGTGCTGCCGGTCTATGTCATCCGCGCCTTCGAACAGGGCGAGTTCGGCGCCGCCACCGCCGCCACCCTGTTGGCTGGAGGACTGACGGTGGCCATCATCGCGGGCATCAGCACCGCCGCCAGACTGGTGCTGTCGCGCCTGATCCGAACCTCGGACCCGACCAGATCTGACCCGAAAGGACACTCCCATTCCGACGCTTGACGAGCTGACCCGCAGTTTCAACGGCCAGACCGTGCTCAACGCCGTGTCGCTTCAGGTGCCCGAAGGCCAGGTCGCCTGCATCGTCGGGCCGTCGGGCTGCGGCAAATCCACCATTCTGCGTCTGGTGGCGGGGCTGGATGTGCCCGATGCCGGGCGGATCATGCTGGCGGGCACCGAGCTTTCCGGACCCGGCTGGGCGCTGGAGGCGCGCAAACGGCGGCTGAACATGGTGTTTCAGGACTATGCGCTCTGGCCCCACATGCGGGTGACGCAGATCGTTGGCTACGGGCTGGCCCATCTGACCCGGGTCGAGCGTGATGCGCGGGTGGCGGCGCTGCTCGACCAGATGCAGATCGCGGCATTGGCCGACCGGCTGCCGTCGCAGGTTTCGGGTGGCCAGCAGCAGCGTGTGGCGATTGCCGGGCGCTGGCCACCGACCCCGACGTGTTGTTGCTGGACGAGCCCTTGTCCAATCTTGACGTGCAACTGCGGCTCGACATGCGGATGGAATTCGCCGATCTGTTTGCCCGCGTTGGCAAGACCGTGCTTTATGTCACCCATGACCCGCTGGAGGCTTGTTCCTTTGCCGACCTTCTGGTGGTGATGCGCGCCGGTGAGATCAAGCAATCCGGCCCGCCGCAAGACCTGTTCGCGCGCCCGCGCTCGGCCTGGATTGCCACTCTGGCGGGCTATGACACTCGGATGCATGGGCGGCTGTTGCCGTCGCCCGATCCAGACCAGCTTGTGGTGGCCGTCGCCGGTCAGCCGGTGACCCTGCCGCGCAGCGCGCTGTCGGGCGAGGTGCGGCCAGAGAGCGATGTCACTGTCATGCTGCATTCGGGCAGCATCACACTGGGCAACGTGGCCCCGACTCAGGCCGCAAACCGCCTGACCGGTCATGTGCGGCGAAGCCTGTTTGAAGGGCGCGACTGGCGGGTTATGCTTGATCTTGGGGCGGGTGCCGGGGCCACACTTGCGCTGATGTCGCCGCAACGGCTGGCCGAGGGCGCGCAGGTAGATATCCACTTCCTCCGCGACGCCGCCGTCGTCTTTTCCCGCACCTGACCCCGGAGACCACCGTTTCATGACCACGGACCCCGCTTCCCGTGCCTTCCGGCCCTTGCATCTGCCGGATTTCCCCGAGCCGCTGGGCGCTGTCAGTCTGCCGGTGACCAACCATCTGCTGTGGCGCGGGCTTCTGACCGATGTCGCCGGCCTGAGCCTGCTGCCCGGCGATCCGACCAACCGTCTGGAGGACATTCGTGCCAACCTGTTCGGCCACGGCTGGATCGAATCGCCGCCTGAGGAACAGATGCCGGTCACCACCGGGCCGCGCGGTGCCGAGGTGGCGCAGATCGATCGGTCCGGCCTGCGCATCCAGGGGTTCTGGGCGCAAAAGGTGCACATCAACGGGCTTGTGGCACCTGACAGCCCTGACGGGCCGCTCGTTTGGATTTCCCGGAGTTCCGGGCAAGCCCCGTCAAATCCGGGCCGCTGGGATACACTGGTTGCGGGCGGACGCGGCGCTGCGCACAGCATTGCGCAGACGGCGCAGCTTGAGGCCTGGGAGGAGGCGGGGATTGGTACGGATGCGATGGTCCGCCTGCACCGGGTCCGCGAGTTAGAGGTGCGCTACGTCTCGGACCGGGGTTTCATCAGGAACTGCTTGCCATGCACGATCTGGTCCTGCCTGCTGATTTCCACGCCACCTGCCATGACGGCGAAATCGAGGAAAGCGCCCGGCTAACCCTTGCAGAGCTTGAGTTCCGGCTCACGGACCCGCGGCAGTTCAAGTTCAGCTCTTACCTTGTCCTCATCGATCTGGTCACGCGGTGCCATGCCGCAGCGCGACGGTCTTTCCCGTGGTTCGAAAGCCGCAATGATTGCGCAGATCAAGGTTACAAGCGGCGCGCGCTGCCGCCGTAAACAGGCATAGCAATTCATGACAGCACGGCAAAGCCGCCGATTACGGCAACCAGTCCGGCACCGACGGCCAGAAAGTTCAACGCCCGTTTGCGGTCCTGACGCCCCGCCCCGCCCGCATAGTCGAAACGCTCGTAGACGACCCTGTCCATCGGCAGCCCAAGATCCAACAGCGCGTCGGAGACAGCGGTGACCATCGGGCCGGGGCCGCAGATCAGGGCCACAGTGCGCTGTGCATCCAGCCCCTGCATCAGGTCGCACAATCTGTCCTGCGTCAGCCGCCCGACCTGCCCGACCCAGCCATCGGCGTGATCTTCACTGATAAGCATGGTCTGCAGGTCAAGTACCTTACCTGCCGCTTCGATCTCGGGCAGGCAGGCAAAGTTCTGTGGGTTGCCCGCCGCATAGGCCAGCCGCACGGGGCGGGGGTCATGCTGTGCCACCAGATCGCGCAACAGCCCCATGATCGGGGCGATTCCAACCCCACCCGCCACAAGCACGACCGCGCACCCGGGGGCGTGATCCAGCGTAAATTCACCATAGGGGCCATCGATGCCGATTGGCGTACCCGGCGCAAGACTGCCAACCCCGCGCGTGAAATCCCCGACCTCTTTGACTATCAGGCTCAGCCCTGGCCGCGCTGGACTGTCGGCGATAGAGAACGGGTGATCATAAAGGGGAAACCGGCGCTTGCCTTCGGTCATCCAGACAAACTGCCCAGCACTGTAGCGAAATGCCCTGCTGCCCTTGGCTGGCTGGATGTCAAGCTCCCACAGCCGGTCGGCCAGTTTGGTGATGGACGCCAGCTGCCAAGGATGCTGGTGCAAAGCAACCCAACGCAGGCCATAAAGCACCGCCATGACGGCGATGACCCCAAGCCCGACAGCCCACCAGAACCAGTGGTTTGGCTCCATTGTACCGAAACGGCCCGTTGTGACGGCATGGTGCAGCCCGCCGCTAACGGCCAAAAGGCCCAGCACAACATGCAAGGCACGCCAGAACTCATACCGCCAGGGCAGACGGTCCCTGAGGATGGAACTGCCAACCAGCACCATCAACGCTGCCAGTGCCACAACGCCGGACCGATACTGTGGCAAGCCAAGATAGGCCGTCAGCCGTTCTATCCCCAGCGCGGGGTCATCGACCCAGGTCGGAAGCACATAGGCCAGCGGATGCAGGATCAGGGCGATCAGCACCCAAAAGGCCGCAATCTTGTGAAACGCCATGATCTTGTCGATGCCAAGCTGGCCGGACACCGCTTCAAACCGACCAGAGGTTACGAACTGGATGGCCATCGCCACCAAAGCAACCATTCCCAACGCAGCACCAGCCCTTTCCCATGGATCGGCCGGCGATGCGGTCTGGTTCAAGGCCAGCAAGAGCGGCACGGAGCACAGCGCCAGATAAAAACCTGCCAATACCGGCCCAGACGGATGCACTGGGTGGCCAATTTGCGGGATCTGGTCCGGCGAGGCGGAATCTGGCATCGGCTATTCCCCTGTGTCGATCGTGCAGGACCATGCCCCGCAATCAAAGCCGGTGCCTTGACACGGATCAAGGCTGGTCTTTCGCGACTCGTGCATAGGCAGAGTGTGATAGCCTGTCGCAGACCCCACGGAGGAGACCCCATGCCCCTTTCCGCACTATCGCGCACGCTTGGTACGGTTGCCACCCTTGTTGCATTGTCGCTTCCCGTGGCAGCGCAGGATATGTCCGAACTCGGTCGGCTGACCGAAGAATGGCTCAGCTCACCGCATGGCGATTACACCTCGCTGTCCTTTACCTATTGGAACAAGGATGGCGAAGTGCCGGTCGCCTGTGCGGCCTGCCACTCGCAGCCGGGGTTCATTGATTTCATCGGGGCTGACGGCAGCACGGCAGGCGTTGTGGACCACGCCGCAGCCATCAACGCGCCGATCGGTTGTGCCTCTTGTCACACCTCTGCCGCCCACGCGCTGGACTCTGTGTCATTTCCATCGGGTGTCGTGGTCGGCGGGCTGGGGACGTCGGCGGTCTGTACCGTCTGCCATCAGGGCCGCCAGTCGGGCATTTCGGTAGCCGCCGCGATCGGTGGCATCGAAGAAGACACGGTTTCCGCCGATCTGGCCTTTCTCAACGTACATTACGGTGTCGCGGCAGCGGTGATGCACGGGGCCGAGGTTGAGGGCGGATTTCACTATCCCGGCAAGACCTATGCGGGCCGGTTCAACCATGTGCCAAGCGCAAACACCTGTGTCGCCTGCCATCAGCCCCACACAACCGAAGTTGCCACCGATGGCTGCATGAGCTGCCATCGCGGCGTCGAGTCGATCCGCGACATCCGCACCCGGCATCAGGATTTTGACGGCGACGGAAATAATGCCGGCGGTATCCATACCGAGATCACCGGCCTGCACCGCCAGCTCTACGCCGCCATTCAGGCCTATGGTGCAACCGTCGGCAAGGCCCCCATCGGATATGCCTATGGAACCTTTCCGTATTTCTTCAATGACACCGATGGTGACGGTCAGATCAGCCCGGATGAGGCGGTCTTTCCCAACCGCTATCAAAGCTGGACGCCCAGATTGCTGAAGGCCGCCTATAATTATCAGGTCGTTCAGAAAGACCCCGGCGGCTACGTGCACAATCCGACTTACATGCTGCAACTGCTCCACGACAGTCTGGAAAGCCTGTCCCTACAGGTGGACGTGGGCATGTCGACACTGCGCCGGCCATGACCGGCGCAGGACGGGTCAGGCAATGACCGGAAAGCGTCGCCCCTACATCTGCAGCACATAAGAACCCGGAGCTGTGCCCAGCGCGGTCTGCCCCTTATCCGTGGTACCCGTGCGGGGCGGCTCCACCAGATCACCGCCCAAAGATCTCAGCCATTCCACCCAGCCCGGCCACCACGATCCCGGCGTCGTTTCGGCTTGTGCCAGCCAGGCGTCAGCCCCCACATAAAGCGCGCCTCCGGGCCGGTGAGAGATGCGGTAATGCCGCCCCTTATGCCCCGGCTCGCTGAGGATACCACTGTTGTGGCCACCTTTGGTCAGCACGAAGGTCAGGTCGCAATCGGTGAATAGCTTGGTCTTGTAGACCGGCCGCCACGGCGCAAAGTGGTCGCTTTCGGTGCGAACCACGAACAGCGGCACTGACAGATCCTTCAGTGCGATTGCCCGGCCTTCCACTGCAAACCGCCCCGCTGTCAGCCGGTTTTCCAAAAACAGCCCGCGCAGGTATTGCGAATGCATGGTGGCGGGAATCCGGGTGGTGTCAGACAGCCAGACCGCGATATCGGTCGCCACATCCTCGCGCCCGAGACAATAACGCTGCGACGCACGGGTCCAGATCAGATCTTCGGCTCGGATTGTGGCAAAGGCCCGCGCCATTTGCGGGCGGTCCAGATAACCCTGTTCCCACATCAGATCCTCCAGAAAGGCGATCTGGCTTTCATCCAGAAACAGCAGAAGCGCTCCGGCTTCGGAGAAATCCACCTGCGCCGCCATCAGCGTAACCGAGGCCAGCCGGTCATCGCCGTCCCGCGCCATCGTTGCGGCCGCAATCGCAAGGATCGTGCCGCCAAGGCAATAGCCCACCGCCTGAAGTTGCGTTGCCAGTACGATGGCCGTCACCGCATCAAGTGCTGCCATTACGCCGCGCTTGTGGTAATCTTCAAGCGACAGGGCGCGCTGATCTGCGGTCGGGTTGCACCACGAGATCATGAACACTGTGAATCCCTGTCCGACCAGATAACGCACCATCGAGTTTTCAGGCGACAGATCAAGAATGTAGTATTTCATGATCCATGCCGGCACGATCAGGATCGGTCGGGCGTGCACCTGTGGCGTTTGCGGACGCCCGGCCCTTGCCCCATGATCTCGATCAACAATGAGACTCTGGGAGCGAACAATTTCAGACAACTACAGTTGGGTCTTGGGGGAACTCGGGCAAGTTTCAACATGACGTGTGATGACTGATGCGCAAGTGTGCCCCCGTGGCCCGCGTGCAGACCATCGCAGCACGTGGCTATTCCGTTTGGGGTTCAGACCGCCTAAAGCAGGGATCGAGCAACAAACAGGTAAAGCAATGCGAAAAGCACTCTTTGGCACCATCGCGGCAGCCATGTTGGCGACCGTTTCCGCGACCACTCCAGCGGAAGCCGATCCGCTTGGCCGGCACGAGGTTTATGGCGTTCAAGGCGACGACATGCTCAAAATGCGCGCGGGGCCAGGGGTGGGGTATGTGGTGATTGTCGGCCTTCCGAACGGTGCCGTGGTGCGGGTCCACAGATGTGAACAATCTGGCAGCACCCGTTGGTGCAGCGTCACACTGGACCGGGCGCGTGGGCTCAAGGGCTATGTCTCTGCGTCCTATCTGCGCAAACTCTGACCGACAATCCACACCCCGGCTGCAGGCGCTTCGGGAATCCGGGGCAGGTTGCGCTTGACAGCGGAGTGGGGTCAGGCTTATCGTTAAACGACGATAGACGATGATCAAATGTCAAATGACCTCCTTGGAGTCGCGCACATGACTTCCGCCGAGACGGACGAAGACACCCTGATCGCCGGGCTGGCCAAGGCGCTGGCGCATCCGGCGCGGTTGCAGATCCTGCGCCTTCTGCGCGCCACACCGGGGTGTATCGGCGGCGATATTGTTGATGCGGTAGGCCTTGCCCAATCCACCGTGTCAGAACACCTTCGCATCCTCAAGGCCGCAGGTGTCATCCGCGGTCAGATCGATGGCCCCCGCATCTGCTATGGCCTGAACCCGGACGCCATGATTGCCCTGTCCGGCTTTCTGGCCACCCTGACTGCCCCGGCAAACACCACCTGCTGCATCCCGCAGCCAAAGGCCCCATCATGACCCTGTTCGAACGCTACCTGACGCTCTGGGTTGCGCTGTGCATTATTGCCGGTCTGGCGCTGGGCACTCTCGTGCCCGGCCTGTTCGGTCTGCTGGCGGGGTGGGAATATGCCTCGGTCAATCTGGTCGTCGCAGTGCTGATCTGGGCGATGGTCTATCCGATGATGATCGCCATCGATTTCGGATCGCTCAAGGCTGTGGGCCAGCGGCCAAAGGGGCTGGTGATCACGCTGGTGATCAACTGGCTTATCAAACCCTTCACCATGGCCGCACTGGCGGTTCTGTTCTTTAACCACATCTTCGCTGGCTGGATCGACCCGGCCAAGGCCCCGGAATACATCGCGGGACTGATCCTGCTGGGGGCCGCGCCCTGCACGGCGATGGTGTTTGTCTGGTCCCAGCTGACCAAGGGCGATCCTAATTACACGCTTGTGCAGGTCTCGGTAAACGATCTGATCATGGTGGTCGCCTTTGCCCCCATCGTGGCCTTCCTGCTGGGCGTGACCGATATTTCGGTGCCGTGGGAAACGCTGATCCTGTCGGTGGTCCTGTATATTGTCATCCCGCTGATCGCGGGGGCGCTGACGCGACAGGCCCTGCTGAAACGCGGGGGCGAAGCGGCCGTCGCCGCCTTTACCGCACAGATCAAACCGGCGTCGATCCTTGGGCTTTTGTTGACCGTCGTTCTGCTGTTCGGCTTTCAGGGGCCGGTCATCCTTGCCCAACCCTTGCTGATTGTGCTGCTGTCGGTACCGATCATCCTGCAATCTTACGGCATCTTTGCGCTTGGCTACGCCTGGGCCTGGGCCTGGCAGTTACCGCATAAAATCGCCGCGCCCTGCGCCCTGATCGGCACTTCGAACTTCTTCGAGCTGGCCGTCGCGGTGGCCATCGGTCTGTTCGGCCTCAACTCCGGCGCGGCGCTTGCCACCGTGGTCGGCGTGCTGGTCGAGGTGCCGGTGATGCTGTCCCTCGTTGCCTTTGCTAACCGCACAAGGAGGANCCTCGTTGCCTTTGCTAACCGCACAAGGAGGAGCTTTCCCGGATGAACGACACGCCCAATATCGACGACGCGCTGTTCCCCGGAATCGACGATGGGGCCCTGCTTACCCCGCCACACAAGACCCACGCCCCGCGTATCTTGATCCTGTATGGCTCGCTCCGCCCCCGCAGCTTCAGCCGTCTGTCGGCAGAAGAGGCGGGCCGCATCCTGACCCGTTTGGGGGCCGAAGTGCGCATCTTCAGCCCCTCCGGCCTGCCGCTGGTGGATGACGGGGTTGACGAAACCCATCCCAAGGTGCGCGAATTGCGCGATTTGGTTGTCTGGTGCGAAGGCATGGTCTGGTCTTCGCCCGAACGCCATGGCGCGATGACCGGACTGATGAAAACGCAGGTAGACTGGATTCCGCTGTCCACAGGCGCTGTGCGACCAACCCAGGGCAAGACCCTTGCGGTGATGCAGGTGTCAGGCGGGTCGCAAAGTTTCAACGCCGTCAACCAGATGCGCATCCTGGGTCGCTGGATGCGGCTGATCACCATCCCCAACCAGTCCTCGATCCCCAAGGCATTTCAGGAATTCGATGAGGCGGGTCGCATGCGTCCGTCGCCACTGTACGACCGGATTGTCGATGTGATGGAAGAGTTGATGAAATTCACCCTCCTCACCCGCGACCGCGCCGATTATCTGGTAGACCGCTATTCCGAACGCAAGGAAAGCGCCGAAGCACTGATGGCCCGGGTCAACCTGTCCGCCGCCACCTGACGTCAGATGATCGCGCCGCGCACGCGGGCCGACACCCATTCCGACACCACCACGGTCAAGAGGATCAATAGAAGGATCAGCGTCACCTGTGGCCAGGCCAGCGTATTGAGCGAGGCTTGCAGCTTCAGCCCCAGCCCGCCCGCGCCGACCAGCCCGAGGATGGCGCTTTCGCGGATATTGATATCCCAGCGAAACACCGTGATGCCCCAGAAGGCGGGCATGATCTGCGGCACGATTCCGTAATTCAGCACCTGCGCCGGACTTGCCCCTGTCGCTGTGACCGCCTCGATCTGGCGGATATCGGTTTCCTCGATCGCCTCATACAGCAGTTTGCCGATGAACCCGATCGACCGCAGCCCGATGGCAATGATCCCGGCCAGCAGCCCCGGCCCAAGGATCGCGACCAAAAGCAACGCCCAGATCAGCGAGTTGATCGACCGCGATGCCACGATGATGAACAACGCGATGGGTCGCAGGATCAGCAGCGAAGGCGAAGTGTTGCGCGCCGCCAGAAACGCAACCGGCACGGCAAGGATCACCCCCAGCAGCGTGCCCAGAGTGGCCATGTTCAGCGTATCCCACAACGGCACCAGAAGTTCCGGCAGATAGGAAAGGCGTGGCGGCATCATCCGCCCGCCAATATCTGCCGCCTGACGCGGGGCATCCCAAATGAAAGCCCAGATCGTATTTGCCGTCATCACCTGCCAGCAGTACACGAACAGCGCCACCAGACACAGCCAGCCAAACCACAGTGCCAGCCGGGCACGCGGGCTACGAAACGCCCATGTTTGCGGAAAATCGGTCATTGCAGGAACTTCCGCAGGTAAGACGAAGAGTATTCCGCCACCATCACGATGGCGATAATGACCAGCAGGATCGCCCCCGCACTGTCATATTCATAGCGGTCAATCGCGGTGTTCAGAGTGGCACCAATGCCGCCTGCGCCGACAATGCCGATCACCGCGCTTTCGCGAAAGTTGATGTCCAGCCGGTACAGCGACAGGCCGATCAGCCGTGGCATCACCTGCGGCTGCACGCCATAATGCACCAGTTGCAGCCAGCTTGCTCCGGTGGCGCGGATCGCCTCTGCCTGCGCTTCGTCGATATCCTCGATGTCTTCGGCCAGCAGCTTGGCGATAAAGCCTATGGTTGCAAAGCTCAGCGTCAGGAACCCTGCAAAGGGGCCAAAGCCGAACATCGCCACCAGAAAGATCGCGACGATCACCTCTTGCAGTGCACGGCTGACCGCGATGATGCTGCGGCAGATGTAGTAAACCCATGCCGGGGCAATGTTGCGCGCCGCTCCGATCCCGATGGGCACCGAAATCGCCACGCCCACCACGGTAGAGGTCAGCGTCATCGTCAGGCTTTCAATCAGCCCGTTCGAGATGTCTTTCCAGCGTGAGGTGAAATCTGGCTGCAAAAACCCGTTGATAAAGCGCAAACCGCGTTCGCCGCCTTGCACGATGCGCTGCCAGTTGAGCTCGACACTGCCCAGCCCGATCACAAGATAAGCGATTACCGCCACGCTCAGCGCGATGCGCCAGCGCCGGTCGGTCACGATCTGCGGCGGGCGTCGCCATGTGGTGGGATAGCTGTTCATGCGCTGATCATCGCCAGACGCGCCACCGCTTCGGCCTCGGCCACGCGGTCTGCCTCGCCATCCTTGCGCATCGCGGTCCAGTCTTCGGCCCCGTAGATCGTGGTTAACACGCTTTCGGTCAGCTGTTCGGGCGTGCCGTCAAACACCACGCGCCCGGCCCGCAGCCCGATGATGCGCTGCATGAATTGCTGCGCCAAGGGCACATCATGGATGTTCACAATCGCAGGCAAGCCGCGTTCGTCGCAGATCTCGATCAGCAACCGCATGATCTGGCGGCTGGTCTTGGGGTCAAGACTGGCGGTCGGTTCGTCCACCAGCAAGAGTTCGGGTTCCTGTGACAGGGCCCGCGCGATGCCCACGCGCTGCCGTTGCCCACCCGACAGCGCATCGGCGCGCTTGTCGGCATGTTCCATCAGGCCCACCCGGTCCAGCAGACGGTATGCGCGTTCAATGTCCGCTGGCGGAAACCGGCGGGTGAAGCTTTGCCAGAACGACACATAGCCCAGTCGTCCCGACAGTACGTTCTCCATCACGGTCAGCCGCTCGACCAGCGCGTATTCCTGAAAGATCATGCCGATCCTCCGTCGTTCACGCCGCAGGGCGCGCGTGCCCAGACCGGAAAGCTCGGTTCCCGACAAGATGATCTTGCCGCTTGTGGGTTCCACCAGCCGATTGATGCAGCGGATCAGCGTTGACTTGCCCGCCCCCGATGGCCCTATCAGGCCCACAACCTGCCCCTTCGGCACGGTCAGGCTGACCTCGGCCAGCGCCTTGTCGCCACTCCGGTAGGTCTTGGTCAGATCGGTCAGGGTCAGCATTAGATTTCCTCGCCAGAAAAGCAGGATGCGGGCAGAAGTCTCTGCCCGCATCCGGGTCTGTCAGACGGTCACTGGCAGGTGTATTCCACGCCCATTGCCGCGTCGATTTCGCGCACAACAGTCCAGTTGTCCTTGAAGGTGATCGGGATGAACTGCGATTCCCCTGACTTGCCAAACTCGGCCTCAAGGCTCGACCCGGCCCAGTCAAAGCTGAAGAACCCGTCGCGGATTTTTTCCTGCAGTTCTGGCGTCAGGTTATGGGCAACGCCATAGCCGGTGGTCGGGAAGGTATCGGATTTGTAGATGCTGACCAGTTGGTCGGCCTTGATCACATCGCGCTCGATCATCCGGGTCATCACCGAATTGGCGATGGCTGCCGCGTCATAATCCTTGTTGGCAACCCCGAGGATGGAGTTGTCATGCGCGCCCGAAAACGCCGGGGTGAAATCGGTGCCGGCAACCATGTTGTAGGTAGACGCCAGCAAGGCTGACGGTGCCTTGAACCCCGAGTTCGAGGTTTCGGCCGTAAAGGCCATGGTGCGGCCCTTGATGTCTTCGACTGACGTGATGCCTGAGTCCGGGTAGGTAATGAATTCCATCTCATAGCCAAAGCTGCCATCGGCGGCAGCCATCATCGCAAACGGGCGGAACCCGGCGCAGGCCACGGCCAGCGGGTTCGATCCGGTGTTGAAGCCCGAAATGTGCAGACGACCCGCGCGCATCGCCTCGATCTGGGCGGCATTGCTGTTGATCGGAAAGAACTGCACGGTCTTGCCGGTGACAGATTCCATATGGGCGAT
This sequence comes from Pseudotabrizicola sediminis, assembly GCF_004745575.1. GTDB lineage: Bacteria > Pseudomonadota > Alphaproteobacteria > Rhodobacterales > Rhodobacteraceae > Pseudotabrizicola > Pseudotabrizicola sediminis. The sequence continues at coordinate 13,328 of NZ_RPEM01000013.1, forward strand.
GAAGTCAGCCCAAGCCTCGGCGTAAACAGCCGGATCTTCTACCGGGGTATAGGCAAAGATCAGCGTGTCAGGGTCTACCAGCTGTGCCGGATCGGTCGGGATATCGGCGATCATGTCGCCATCAGCGTCCGTGTAACGCTGGTCCAGCGCGAATTCGGCGGCGGCGGGAAGGGCGACAATGCAGGTCAGCGCGGTGGCGCTCAGGAATGTGCGGATGGTCATGGCGATCTCCTTTTCATCTGGGAGGCCGATTAGCAGCCTCATGTCACAGCCGGATATCGCTTGTGTGACGGTTCCGTGACGGGTCCGATCTTTCCCGCCCCACGGGTGAGAAGCAAAGAACCCCCGAATCTGCTGCATCTTACCGCTGCGACGCTTGTTAATTTCAGTGATTTAACTTGCGCAATGATTAGAAAAGGAAATGTGCTGCTGACGCTGAAGCACTACGAATTGCTGTGCGTTCTGGCCGAAGAACTGCATTTCGGACGGGCGGCGGCTCGGCTTGGCGTGTCACAGTCGCAGCTTACCCAGCATCTGAAGCAAATGGAAGAAATTGTCGGGGCGCTGCTCTTTGATCGCACCCGGCGCCGGGTGTCGCTTTCGCCTGCAGGGGCGCTGATCCTGCCCGATGCCCGCGCCTTCGTGCGCCATGCCCGGCGGGCCGAGGATGTGGCGCTGCGGGCCGGGCGCGGGATTTTGGGAGAGCTGTCGCTGGGCTATGTGGGCGCAGTCGCCTTCAATGGCGTTCTGACCCGTATTCTGGCCGAATTCCGCAACCGTGCTACGCAGATCGACCTGCGGCTCGAGATGATGGATCTGAACCGCCAGTTTCCCGAAGTGGCCGCCGGGAATCTGGATGTCGGTCTGGTGCGGCTGCCCTATCCGGATATTCCACCCGATGTCGTGGCACGCACCTTGCACCACGAGGCCCTGTGGATCGCGCTGCCCGAAAATCATCCACTTGCTGGCGCGGATCAGGTATTGCTTGCCGATCTGAACGGGGCCGATTTCATTGCCACCCATCTGCCACCGAACACCGGATTTTCAGCGGCAGCACACGCGGCCTGGGCCGAAGCGGGGGTGACGCCGAACATCGTCCACCGTGCGCCGCAGTTTGCGGCCATCGTCTCGCTGGTCGGGGCGGGGCTTGGTGTCGCGATCGTGCCAGAGGCGATGCGGCGCGCGGTGTTGCCGGGCGTGGTTTACCGCCCGCTGCGCGGCACGACCAAGACAGCACCGATCGCCCTGATCTACCGGGCCGACAGAGAAAGCCCGCCGCTGAACCTGTTTCTGGCCAGCATAGAGACGTTTGCGACGGAAGGACCGTGACATGACAACCGAGGAGTTCAGCGCCTTCGAGGGCGTTCATTATGGTTATCGCCCGGCGCAGGGCTCTGCCCCCTATGCTGGTGTTCGGCAATTCGCGGGGCACCGATCTGCGGGTCTGGGACAGGGTCTGCACCCGGCTGCCTGCTGCTTGGGGCATCCTTCGCCATGACAAGCGCGGCCATGGGTTGAGCGTTGCACGGGCTGGGCTGAGCATCGAGAGCATGGCCGATGATGTCGAGATGCTGTTGGATCACCTTGGCATCACCCGGTTTGCAGGCGTGGGCCTGTCGGTTGGCGGGCTGATCATGCAACGGCTGGCGCCGCGCTGGGGCTATGCCGCACCTCGTGCTGGCTGATACGGCGGCCAAGATTGGCTCGCCCGAGATCTGGAACCCACGCATCGCGGTTGTGCTGAACAATGGCATCGCAACGATTTCCGATGCCATCCTGTCGCGCTGGGTCGCCCCGGGTTATGCCGCCACGCCGGATTTTCAGATGTGGCGCATGATGCTGGAGCGGACCTCGGCGCAGGGCTATGCCGATGTTTGTGCCGCGATCCGTGACGCAGATTACACTGCAGATCTGGCGCGCATCCGGGCGAAAACGCTGGTGGTGGTGGGAAACGACGACGCATCGACCCCGCCTGCGCTGGTGCGCGCGATGGCAGAGCAAATTGTCGGGGCGGCGTTTGTCGAGATTGCCGATGCGGGTCATCTGCCCTGCGTTGAGCAACCCGACCGCTTTGTGGCGCTGCTGAAGCAGCATCTGGCCTGAAGGGTGGGGCCGTCAGGCCCCGCCCAGGCCCACCGTGACCCCGCCACAGACAAACAAGGTCTGTCCAGTGACGAAACCTGATGCGGGGGCGCAGAAGAAGGCCACCGCGTTGGCGACATCTTCGGGCCGGCCATCCGGCGCAGCGGTACTTTGTCGATGATCTGGCGGGTCAGCGGGGCATCCGGTGGGTTGTTGGCCCAGAACGCCGACGTGCCAATTGGTCCGGGGGCTACGCAGTTCACTGTGATGCCGCTTAGGGCCAGTTCCAGCGCCCAGGTCCGGGCCATGGACTGCGCGGCGCCTTTGGTGGCGCTGTAAAGTGTGCGATGTTCTTTGCCGAGCGTCACGCGGCTGGTATTCATCACGATGCGCCCGCCACTTGCCGCCTTCATCCCCGGCACAAAGGCCTGCGCGCAGATCAGCGAGGCGCGCAGGTTCACATTGAACAATTGGTCAAAATCGTCCAGATCCACGCTTTCCAGCGGGCCGGGGGCGACGATGCCCATGCTATTGACCAGACAGTTCACAGTTTCAGTGGTGACCAGCTCTGCCGTGACGGCGCGCGTGGCGTCGGCATCGGACAGGTCGACCTGAATGAAACGGTCAGGGCGGACTTCGGGTTCGGCGGTATCCAGCACCACGGTGCGGAACCCGTCCGCGGCCAGTCGTGCGGTGATGGCAGCCCGGATCCCACCCGCGCCGCAGGTGATCACGGCGGTCTGCGTCATTGGTCATCCATGTTGATGGATGACGGCACAGCGGTGACACTGTGATCTTCATCCACGGATACAGCGGCAGACCGGTCAGCACCTCATGCAGATGGGCGTTATCGCGGCAATCGAAGATCGACAGGTTGCTGTAGCTGCCGGCAACACGCCACAGGTGGCGCCAGATCCTCTGCCGCTGAAGATCCTGCGCATAGGTCTTTTCCAGCGCCTCGATCTCTGCTGCCCTGTCCTCGGGCATGTCGGCGGGCAGCAGGACGGTCATCTCTACCTGATACAGCGCATTCACGGGTCGTTCGCGCGGTGCCTTTCGGTGGCAGGGATGCCGCAAAGCGGTGTGCAGGAGCGCGGGGTGCTGATTGATCTGCTGCGCGCCTTCGGGCCAGAGCGGCGGATTGTCGGGCTTGCCGATCTGCAGTCAGTGATAGCGGCGCAGCAGGTCGAGGTGCGGCAAGGCGATATCGTGATACTGCGCACCGGCTATGCCGAAGCGCTGCTGAACATGCAAAGCGCACCCGACCCCGCGGCGCTGGACTGGTTTGGCGCGGTGCTTGACGGGACGGACGACGCGCTGAAACGCTGGATCAGCGATAGCCGGATTGCTGCAATTGCGGCAGATATCTATGCGGTGGAAAATCCGCATCTGACCCCGGATGAGTGCTGTTTCAAGCTGCCACTGCACCACTATTGCCTGTTCAAGCTGGGAATGCCAAAGGCCGAGCTGTGGTATCTGCGTGATCTGGCGAGTGCCTTGGCGCAGCGCGGGCGCACGGCTGTTTTCTTGACCGCGCCACCTTTGCGGCTGCCGGGCGCTGTCGGATCGCCGGTCACCCCGGTTGCCACAATCTGACAGGTCCGGGGGTTGCGTCGACAGGGTCGCGCCATTGCAGGGTGTGATGACTGCCAGCTCAGAAAAACTCGATCTCTGATGCCGTGGGCTCGGGTTCCGGCAAGGCGATACCAGTGACGGCACCATGAACCTCACGCTCGCTTGCCATTGTGTAAATCACGATGAACCTTTCAAGGTTTCCGGGGTTTGGCCGTACATGGCTGACGGGTGCAGCCGACTCGCGCAGGACCCGGAGCGAGGCCAGAACACTGGCCATCGCGGCTTGGCTGTCTTTGGCGGCATGCTCCAGTGCGGCAACGGCGACGTCGATATCTGACAGCAGCGTGGCAATCCTGCGCTGGCTGTCATCGGCGGCGTCGATCCGGGCCGAAGAGGTCTGTACTGAGGCATCAAATCCGGCCAGACCCTGTTCAAGCGCGGTAACTGCACTGGCATCAAACCCGTCTGACAGGCCTTTGATCGACAGGCTGGCGGCGGCGGTCTTATCGCGGAAGGCGGCGGAGCTTTCTTGCACCGCCTTGGCCAGAACGCCAAGTGGCAGCCGCGCCTCGCCCGTGCGACCGGGCAGCAGCAGGGCGTTGGTCGCTGCGATGCTGACGCTTGCCGCGCTGGCGCGCAAGGCATCAAACCCGCGCTGCGCTCCGACAAGCGCGGCGGAGATCTGCCGTGCGGCCTCTGCCGCCAAGGTCAGCGAGGCCGCTGTTTCCCGATTGCAGCGCTGCACACAGTCCAGGGCCGCCCGTCGGGTCTGAAGTAGCCGGCCCAGCGGGCTGGCCGCAAGCGCTGCCCCGTCCACCAATGCAGAGCGCCGAGCCAGTTTTCCAAGCCGGTCAAGGCTGCTTACGGCGGCAGAACAGACCGAACCCGCATCGGTAACCAGCGCCACCTCCAGCGCGGCGGCCAGCGGGGCAGTGTCGCCAGCGTCGACATCAGATGAGAGGATCGTTTCGATATGTTCCAGCCTTTGGGCAAACTGATCGGCAAACTGGACCATCGAGATCAGTGCCGAAATTTCGGTCCGCCCCCCCTGTGACAGCCGGTCGATCCGCCGCGTCAGATCGGAACGGAACGCCCGTTCTTCGCTTGCAAGGCCAGCACTGGCGGCGTGGGCCTGAGCCAGGTCATCCAGCATCCGTTGCAGACCGGCAGTCGCCATGCGCTGGGCCGCGACCGCAGGTCCGCGTTCATGGTCAATCACTTCCACACATTCGGTCAGCGATTGTGCGTTTTCCTGCACGGTCTCGGCAATCTGCTGTACCTCAACCACATAGGCCTGCAACACATCCACCTGCAACGAGGCGGCGGTAAGCCGGGTCAGCGCGGCATAGGCCTTGAGCGACCGCGCCTCTTGCGCGATTTCATGCAGGGCGGCGCGGGTTTCGCCAAGCGCCCGGATGTAAGTGTTGCCAGAGATGACCGGCAGCACATCCACCAATGTGCGGGCGGCAAAATCAGCCTCGGCCACCGGATCGGGGCCTGCACCTTCGGCCACCAGATGGTCTGCAAGAGCGGCAAAAAGATCCAGCAACGCCAGAACAGCCGCTTGAAGATCGACAAGATGCACGGCGAGTTCGGCAAAAGACTCGCGGCTGGCAGTTCCCGCCCGCGACAGGGCAGAACAGGGCACGTCGGATACTATGGCGGCAAGTGAACCCATACGGTTTCTTCGTGCTCCTCAGCTTCGTCAGTGCCGTGAATACCAGCCGGTCCTTACGGGGGAGTGAACGGAACATCGCTGAGAGCGAAGGTTTTTCTTAAGTTTTGCGGCCCATGTTCCGCTGGACGCAATATAAAGGGCGAGTCGCAGCATGGTCAACAACATCGGGTCCGGCACCGGCACGGTGCATCTTATTGAACGCGCGCTCGCGGTGGCAGACAGCCGGGCTGCCCTGACCGAACTGAACGCTGCTGTCAGCGCCGCATCGCCCGCTGCACCCCTCGGCCTCGAACTGACGGGCGACAAGGCGACGGTGCCGGCCATGCAGCTTCTTCTGGCCGCAGCGCGGATGCTGGCGGGGAAGGGTGCGTTTTCCGGCTTTGGCCCACAGGCCTCCGGGGCTATGGCCGCGCTTTCCATTCACAGTCCCGAGCGGAGCTAGGATCGCCAGCATGGCCCGTACAATTTTAGCCGTCGATGATAGCAAGTCGATCCGCGACATGATCAAGCTGACACTGGCCCCGCTCGGGTACCGGGTGGTCGAAGGAGATAACGGTCAAAGCGGGATCGAGGTGTTCAAAAGGGAACCGGTGTCGCTGGTGATCACCGATCTGAACATGCCGGTGATGAACGGATTTGAGTTCATTCGCGCCTTGCGCGGCATGCCAAAGGGCGCGGGCGTGCCGATCATCATGCTGACCACCGAATCCAAGCCCGAGGCCAAGGCCGAGGGCAAGGCCGCTGGGGCCACCGGCTGGATCACCAAGCCATTTACGCCTGAAAACCTTATCAGCGTTGCAAAAAGACTGGCGGGCTAAGATGACAACCGATCTGAGCGCTGCCGTAGAGACATTTGTTCAGGAAGCCCGCGAGCAGCTTGAAGGGCTGGAAGCGATGCTTCTGGACCTTGAGACCGGTACGGATCGTGATCGTGTCGATGCCATTTTCCGGGTGCTGCACACGGTCAAGGGTTCGGGGTCAATGTTCGGGTTCGGGGCGCTTGCGCGTTTTACCCACCATTTCGAGGACGCCTTTGATGGCGTCCGCGAAGGCCGGATGCAGATTGACAACCGTTTGATCGACGTATCCCTGCGGGCGCGCGACCATATGACCGCGCTGCTTGACTGTGGCGGCGACAATCCCGAAGCCGCAAGATTGGAGGCGTCAGACGAAGCTGCCAGCCTTTTGGCAACTTTGGCCGCCATCATGGGCAAAGGTCCGGCCAGCGCGGAGTCCAAGTCTTCCCCCGCACGCGCCGCCTTGCCCCAGCGCGAGGTGGTTTTTCGGCGCTGGTCGATCCGGTTCCACCCGGATGCCGCGGCGCTGCGCAACGGGATGCGTCCCGATCTTCTGATGGCCGAACTTGCCGCCCTTGGCGAAGCTGAGATCAGGCTTGATGCCTCGGAACTGCCCGTGCTGGCCGAACTTGATCCGGAGCGGTCCTATCTTGCTTGGGATATCATTCTGGCAACCGCACAACCCCGGGATGCAATAGAAGCGATCTTTCTGTTTGCGGATGATGCCGCACTGGAGATTACTGAGATTTTCCAGGAAACCCAAGAAACCGCTGATACTGTCCCCACCGTTCCCACGCAGCAGCCCAAGGCACAGAAAACCGCCGTGGTGCCACAAGAACCCCCGGCCGCGCGCGTGCCTCAGGCGAATGCGGGGTCCAGCGAAAATGTCCGCGTTCCGGCAGGCAAGCTTGACGATATCATGGATCAACTGGGCGAGCTGGTGATCGCACAGGCGCGGCTGCATCAGATTGCAGCGGCAACCAAGAACGCCGATCTGGAATCGATTGTCGAAGAAGTGGAACGTCTGGTCACCGGTTTGCGCGATGCGACACTTTCGGTGCGGATGCTGCCGATTGAATCGGTGTTCGGCAAGTTTCGTCGGGTGGTGCGGGATCTGTCGGTGGAGCTTGGCAAGGATGTCGCGCTCGCGGTTGAAGGCGGTGAAACCGAACTCGACAAGACCGTGATTGATCGCTTGTCCGAACCGCTTGTCCACATGATCCGCAACAGCATGGACCACGGGCTGGAGGATGCGGCCCGGCGTCAGGCCTCCGGCAAACCGGCGCGTGGCAAAGTCACCCTCTCCGCCCGGCAGGAGGGGGGGGAAGTGCTGATCTCGATTGAGGACGACGGGGCCGGGCTGGACACCGATGCCATCTGCAAACGCGCGATAGAACGCGGCCTGCTGGCTGCTGATGCCCAGCCGAACCCGGCAGAAATTCACCAGATGATCTTTGCACCGGGCTTTTCGACCGCCTCAACGCTGTCCAGTGTCTCTGGGCGCGGGGTGGGCATGGATGCGGTGCGCAGCGCGGTCGAGGCGTTGCGCGGTCAGACAGAAATCGTCACAGTGCCCGGACGTGGTACGCGGGTCACTCTGCGCCTGCCGGTGACACTTGCCATCATTGACGGATTTCTGGTTCGGCTCGGTCAGTCGGTGTTCGTCATCCCGCTGGCCGCCGTCGAAGAATGCGTGGAGTTTGAAGAGGCCGAACGCGGGCGCGAAAGTGGCCGGACGATGCTGCAGCTGCGCGAACACCTTGTGCCGTTTCTTGATCTTGACGAAGTCTTCTCCCGCCCTCGCAGCACCGAGGCCCGCCGTCGGGTGGTGATTGTAAAGGCCGATGGCCAACGTCTGGGCCTGGTGGTGGATGACATCCTTGGCCAGAACCAGACCGTGATCAAGACGCTCAGCATCTATCACCGCCATATCGCAGGGCTCGCCGGTGCCACCATCCTTGGCGATGGCGCGGTTGCCCTGATCATCGATGTCGCAACCCTCGCCCGCCGCGCCCGTGTTGCGCAGCGGCAGATCGCCTGAGGACAGCTGGCCATGCAAAACACCCTCCAGGCCCGCGACAAGCCCGCTCCGGCCGGCGGCCCTGAACCCGAGATGATGCTCATCTTCCGCTTGTCGGGTGAGATTTTTGCCCTTCCCGTCAGTGAAGTTCATGAAATCCTTGACCCGATGCCGACAACGCCGGTCCCAGGCGCACCCGCCTTTGCGCCGGCGCTGATCAACGTCCGCGGCGCGATCGCCCCGCTGATCGACATCCGCCAGCGTCTGCGCATGCAGGCGATGCCGGCGAGTGAGCAAGCCCGGATTATTGTGCTGGAACTGTCCGTAAATGGCGCGGCAACGCGGCTCGCAATCATCGCCGACGCGGTGGAAGAGGTCATCGAAACCGACCGCGCCGCACTCAAACCCGTTCCCGAACTCGGGGCACGCTGGCCCGAGCAATATGTGACCGGGGTGGCCCGTTATGGCGATTCGCTTGTCATCCTTCTGAACACAGACACCCTTTTCCGCCCCGACGCCGGGCCAACCTTTCAAGTATGAGCAAGGACCAGATATGCGAGTCACCATCAAAGCAAAACTGATCGCGGTATTTGCGGTCCTGATCATCCTCCTCGGCGTTTCCAGCTTCATGGCGTTGAAGAAAACGTCCGATATGAACGAAGAGATTAACATGATCGTTGATCGCTTCGCACGTCAGCTAGAAGTGGCGCTGACCATGCAGGTCACGGCCACACAATCTATGAACCAGGTTCAGGATTATCTGGTGGCGGAAACGGTCGCAGAAGCAACCCAAATCATACGCCGAGCCGACGAGTATTTGGACAGAACAGATGAGGTGCTCGTCACATTGGGCGACCTTGTCGTTGCAGAGGAAGCCAAGGCCCTGCATGCTACCTTCAGCGCCAACTGGACCGCGTTCCGCAGACTGGAAGGCGAGTTGCGGACGCTGGGCATTGTCAAAAGCGGCGAGAGGGCAATGTTGATCTACGCCGAAGAAAGCACCCCTTCGTATGGCACCCTTTATGATGCCTCGGAGGTATTGATCGCCAGCGTCCGGGAGCGAATTGCCAATTCAGAAGTGCGCGATCCGCGATTGGTCTCGCTCGAGGCCTCGATTGATGGCGGGATCGATACGATGCGTGCCTTAAGGGAAATCGAGCGCGACATGCTGATGGCCAGGGACGATTCAGAACTTGCAGATCTGGCGGCACGTCTTGAACCCATGCAGAACTCGCTCACCCAGGACCTGCTTCAGGCCCGGGGATTTGCCAGCTCCACCGACGCCCGTGCTGTCGAAGCGATCATCGTGGGCTGGGAGACCTGGCGCGAAGCGCTTATGCGCGGTACTGCCTTGTCGCTGGAAAATAGCAATCTCCACGCCACTCAGTTTCTGGACGAGCGCCTTTCCCCCGCCTTCGAAAAAGTGGTCGAGGCCGCATTTGCGATGTCGAATTTTAGCCAGCAGCGCGTTCAGCATGGCAAAGAAATTGCACTGGGGGTTTATGAGACGTCGCGCACCCTGCTCATCACTCTGGGACTAGTGGCCGCTGGTATCGGTATCGCTGCAGCGTTCTGGCTTTCGATTTCGATCTCGCGTGGTCTGAACCGTGCTGTCACAGTCGCCCGCGCTGTTGAAATGGGCGACCTGACTGTGGACGCAACGCCATCAAGCCGCGACGAAATCGGCGACCTTCTGTCTGCGATGAGCCGCATGTCGGGTTCGCTCCGCGAGATAACAAATGTCGCCGAAAAGATCAGCCAAGGTGATCTGGGTGTGGTGACCAGACGCCGCTCTGACGTCGACGGCCTTGGCATTGCGCTGGAAACGATGCTTGAAAAGCTGCGCGAGGTGATCTCTAACGCCAACCACAGCGCCGCAGGCGTGGCCGAAGGCGCACAGGCGATGTCGGCAACGGCAGAACAACTCAGCCAGGGTGCCACAGAACAGGCGGCCGCGGCGGAACAGGCCTCGTCCTCGATGGAAGAAATGTCGGCCAATATCCGGCAGTCGGCGGACAATGCAGCCCAGACCGAAAAGATCGCCACCAAATCGGCGCAAGAGGCGGAAGAAAGTGGCAAGGCGGTGGATGAGGCGGTCCGCGCCATGAAGACGATCGCCGAAAAGATCAACATCATCCAGGAAATCGCCCGGCAGACCGATCTTCTGGCGCTGAATGCGGCGGTCGAGGCGGCGCGTGCCGGACAGCATGGCAAGGGCTTTGCCGTGGTCGCCTCGGAGGTCCGCAAACTGGCTGAACGCAGCCAGCAAGCCGCGGGCGAGATCAGCCAGCTTTCCGGCAAAACAGTCGAGGTCAGTCAGCGTGCCGGTGAAATGCTGCAGTCACTGGTGCCGTCGATCAAACGGACCGCCGACCTTGTGCAAGAGATCAGCGCCGCAACGCGGGAACAGAACGTCGGGGCGGAGCAGATCAACGAAGCAATCCGGCAGCTTGACTCTGTGATCCAGCAAAACGCCTCGTCTTCGACCGAAGCGGCCAGCGTGTCCGAACAGCTTGCAACCCAGTCGGAACAACTGCGCGGGGTGATCGGCTTCTTCCGTCTGGGGGACGAGCGGCAGCCTGTAAAGGCTCCGACTGCCGAACCAGCACGCGAGGCTTCCGGCGCCCGTCCCACCTTTACGACCCAGCGCCCGCGCAACATCAGCACACCTCAGCTGGCGGCGAAGGCCAAAAGCAACGGCGCGGCGCATGCGTTTCAGAATGGGGTCATGATTGATCTCGCAGGCGATACCGGTGCCGGACGCGAAGATGATTTCCAGCGGTATTGAGCGACGTTCGTGTCCGCAACATGCCTTGCCCCGCCCCGCTTTGCAGGTGATTTCATATGACGGCAGCCACTCTGGCCGAAGAGGCCTGGACCCAGGAAGACAGCGGGGTCAAAGACGATCCCCGCACCTATGTGACCTTTGTTCTGGCAGAACAGCTGCTGGCCGTTGATGTTGCCATGGTCCGCGAAATCCTTGATATGCAGACTATTACCCGATTGCCAAATGCGCCGGGTGATCTGTTGGGGATGATAGATATCCGCGGTGAGAACGTGGCGCTGGTTGATCTGCCGGGGCGGCTTGGCCTGCATGGCGGCAAGTCCGAAGGAGCCGGGCGGATCATTGTTCTTGAATTCGGGACCAATCCGGCAACCCCGATCGGTGTCATTGCCGATCGTGTGCTTGGGGTGGCCGAGATTCCCGATGATGAGATCGGGGCGGCTCCCAGCGCGATGACAAGCTGGGATGCTTCGGTGCTGCGCGGGGTTGCGCGCGTCAACGGGCAGCTGATCCAGATTCTTGCGCTTGAAACCGTGTTTCAGACCAACCTTCCCGGCGCGTTTGATTTCGAATGAAGGGAGGGGGCAATGCAGAATGAGCGGATCGCGCCGGACCAGGCCCAGGTTCTTGTCGAGGCGGTCTTTCGGCTAAGCGGCATTTCGATCGCCGCCACAAAAACCGATTTTCTGGAGCATCGGATCAATCGTCTTTTGCGGGAGTCCGGCGTTGAATCGGTGACAGATTTTGTCGAACAGCTGCGCACTGCACCCGCAGGCCCGGCCGCCCTAAGACTGGTGGAGGCGCTGACAACGCACACCACGTCATTCTTTCGCGAAAGGGCCCATTTCGACTGGATGACCACCACCGGCCTTCCATCCGTGGTTGCCGAGGGGGCCGGGCGGCACCAGCCGCTGACCATCTGGAGTGCGGCCTGTTCGACGGGTGCCGAGCTGTGGACGGCGGGTATGGTGGTTGACACCTTTGCCCGCACCCGCAATTTGCGCTGGGATCTTGTCGGCACAGATGTGTCACAGAAAATCTTGCGCAAGGCCGCAGTGGCAACCTTTGACGAAGATGACATCCTGCCGATCCCGGATGAGATGCGTCGCCGCTATCTGCTCCGGTCACGCACGCTGGCGGTTGGCAAGCAGCGCTATCGGATTGCGCCGGAGTTACGCAGTCATGCCCGCCTGGCTTGGGCCAACCTGCTGGATCTGCCCACAGGCATGGCGCTTACCGCCGACATCGCCTTTCTGCGCAACGTCCTCATCTACTTCGAGCCCGATGATCAGCTTCGTGCCGCCGCCAACGTGGCCCGCCGGATCCGGCCTGGCGGTTACCTGCTGACCGGGCATTCTGAAAGCCTTGCCAGCCCTCCGCCCGGCATGACGCCCGTTTCCCCATCCATCTACCGAAAGGAGTAAGCCTCAGGTGTCCCTTTTGTCCAACGGCCCGAAGTACCGGGTCCTTGTGGTCGACGACAGTGCCGTTGTTCGCCAGGTCATGGCCGATCTTATCTCATCCGACCCCGATCTGGAGGTCATGGGCACGGCGGGGGATCCCTTTGCGGCGGCCGCGCAGATCCGGCAGCAGCGGCCCGATGTCATCACACTGGATGTTGAGATGCCGCGCATGGACGGTATCACTTTCCTGCGTAAGATCATGTCGCAGCATCCGATTCCGGTGGTGATGTGTTCGTCTTTGGTCGGCGCCAATACCGAAACCCTGGCGCGTGCGCTGGATGCCGGTGCGGTGGATATCATCTGCAAGCCGCAGGTCGGCATCCGCGACTTTCTTGAGGACAGCCGGATCCGGATCTGTGACGCTATCAAGGGAGCGGCGCAGGCTCGTCTTGGTCGTCTGCGCGAAAACGCCCCCGCGGCCAAGTTGACAGCTGATGCGATGCTGCCTGCGCCGTCGAACCGGGCTATGGCGAAAACAACCGAAAAGATCTTGCCGTGGGTGCGTCGACCGGTGGCACCGAAGCGGTACGGGTATTTCTGGAGGCGATGCCGGTGGACTGCCCGCCGATCATCATCGTGCAGCACATGCCCGAAGGGTTCACCGCCGCCTTTGCCCGGAGGCTTGATGCGATCTGCGGGGTGTCGGTCAAAGAGGCGGCACAGGGGGACCGTCTGTTGCGCGGGCACGTGTTGATCGCGCCGGGCAACCGCCACACCCTGTTGAACCGCAGCGGTGCGACTTATACGGTTGATGTTCGCGAGGGGCCGCTGGTACTGCGCCATCGCCCGTCGGTTGATGTATTGTTCCGGTCGGTGGCGCGCTATGCCGGGCAGAATGCGATTGGCGTTATCATGACCGGCATGGGCGATGATGGTGCGCGCGGGATGAAAGAAATGCGCGATGCTGGGGCGCGGACCATCGGGCAGGATGAGGCCAGCTCGGTGGTCTACGGCATGCCCAAGGAAGCGATGCGCCATGGCGGGGTCGAAGAGGAGATGCCGCTGGGGCGGCTGGCGATGGCCGCGCTGCGCCTTGGGCGGAGTTGAGTGTGCTTATCATCGAGCAGTATCGGTAGCGTCCAACCGCAGATCGCCGGGCGGGTCAGCGGTGGCCGAATGGTCGCAATCGGCCGTGACGATGACGGCCAAATCTTAGTCGACGGTGATGCGGCGGATGGTATTCGGGCCGAGATGGAATTCCGGCGCAGCGGCGCGCTGAACGATTGAAAACTTGAACGCGATGACCGCCGGTCGCTGCGCTAAGATGTCGCGCGCGCCTGCCTTGCCCCGCTTGGCTATGCCGGGATCGGATATATCGTGCGCGGCGGGCGTCGTGTGGCGGCACTGGCTGCGAACAGCTATGGCGACGAAGTAGAGGTGCGGCTGGACGCTCAGGCCAAGGTTGAGTGTGAAAGGCCTTGGCGGCATTGAGGCACGGTCCCTGTCTTCTGGGGGCAGCCGACACGACGAACGCAATGCGAAAACGGGGGCGGCTTGCGCCACCCCCGTTTCAGATCGTGTCAACCGAACCGAGGTTCAGGCCAGCGCGAGGTTCGTCGCGGATTCGCGGCCATTGCGGTCGCTTTCCAGATCGAAGGTCACGGCCTGACCGTCATCCAGCTGGCGGATGCCAGCGCGTTCCAGCGCGCTCACATGGACGAACACGTCCTTGGAGCCTTGTGCCGGAGCGATAAAGCCGAAGCCTTTTGTTGCGTTGAACCATTTCACGGTGCCATTGGCCATCGTGTGTCTCCTAGTTTATTACCACCCACAGAATTGCGATGGTCCGGCTCAGTGTCGTCAGAGTCGCAACTGAAGCCGTAAGGAAACAGGAGGTCGAAAGAAGAAGCTTTGCCCAGTCTTCCTATCAGGCTGTGCCCGCAGATGCAAGCACTGCTTGGGAAGTGCCTGCCTACCGCCCGGCAACATGTGGCCAGTTTTGCCGCCGGCGGCGGGGCACGTCTTTTCAGACGGGCAGATTGACCGGTGTCAGCAGCGGCTGGCCTGCGAAATGCGCGGCCAGATTGTCCACCACCAGCTGCGCCATCGCCACGCGGGTTTCCACTGTGCCGCTGGCGTGGTGCGGATAAAGCGTCACATTAGGCAGCGCCGTCAGCGCCGGATCGGGGTTCGGCTCGTTCCAGAACACATCGAGCCCGGCAGAGCCCAGCCCGCCATCGCGCAAGGCCGCAATCAGCGCGGTTTCGTCCACCACCGACCCGCGGCTGACATTGATCAGCGTGCCCTGCGGCCCCAGCGCGCGCAGTACCGGATCGTCGATCAGGTTGCGCGTGCCCGCTCCGCCCGCAACGATCACCACCAGGATATCGGCCCAATGGGCCAGTGCCAGCAGATCGGGCTGGAACGGCAAGTCGACATCCGGCTTGGCGGTGCGGCTGAAATAGGCGGTCTCCAGCCCCACCGCCTGCGCCCGCCCACTGATCGCCCGCCCGATCCGCCCCATGCCCACAATGCCCAGTTTCTTGCCGCGCAATGACGATTGCAGCGGAAACGCGCCCATCGTCCCCCAGTTGCCCGAGGCCACATGGGCATGGGCCGCCACCAGCGCCCGTCTGGCCGCCATGGTCAGCAGCAGGGCCGTATCCGCCACATCGTCAAACAGCGCATCCGAGGTATTGGTCAGCACGACGCCATGCTCGGCCAGCGCATCCACGTCGATCATTTCATATCCGGCCGATGCGCAGGCCACCACCTTAAGCGCCGGCAGTTGCGCAATCATGTCACGCGTCAGGGGGGTGTGACCGTCGGTCACAATAGCTTCGCAGCACTGGCCCGGGCCAGCCAGCATCACGGCCCTTCCTTCCGCGTCGGACAGATCATAGCGGTGAAGCGTATAGCATTGCGCCAGAACCTGCATCTGTGGGGCAAGTGTGGGGCGAAGCACCAGAAGATCGGGTTTCAAGCGGGCATACCTTCTTTGTTTACGCGGGCATTCAGGCGCACTTTCCAGCGCGGGGTCGACGCAGCCGGATCAGCACGCAGAGGGAAGGCCAGCAAGTCATCGACCCGGACGATATACGGCAGCCAGACGTCAGCGCAACCCGTAGCGCGGAGAACGGATGTGGCGACGCGTGGTGGCTACAACCCTGCAGCTTTGGTCAGGTTGACGCGGAACCTGTCACGCCGGCGCTGATAACGTCGGGTCATCTCGGCGCTGGCGTGGCCGAGGTGCTTTTGCACATAGCGCTCATCGACTTCGGCGCTGCTGGCGAGGCCCGCGCGCAGGGAATGGCCGGAATAGAGCCTCGAACGGTCGGCTGTCGACAGGTCTGGCCGCAGGCCGGCATCCTCAACGCATTGCTTGATCACCCGCGCGACATGCCGGTCGCTCAGCCGGTCGGGCGTGGCGCGGCGGCCATCGCGGGACACGGCCACAAAGACCGGTCCAAAGTCGATGCGGGCAAAGTGCAGCCATTGCGTCAGCGCATGCACTGGGCAGGTCTGATCACTGCTGCCGCGCCCGATTTCCACCTCGCGCCAGCCGGTCTTGCCGCGCAGGGTGATGAGTGCGCCAGCCTCCAGAACCTGCACCCAGCCACCCGAGTCTGGCGTGTCATCCTTGCCATGGTCCAGACCCACAATCTCGGACCGCCGCAGCCCCCCGGCAAAGCCGATCAGCAGCAGCGCCCTGTCGCGCAAACCGCGCAGATCAAGCGGCAGTGTGGCCAGCATGTCGCGCAGATCTTGCGGCAGGATCGCCTCTTTCTGCATCGGCGGCCGCGCATGTTTGCGCCGGATGCCCGCCAGTACAGAGGCGATGTGGCGATCCTTGCGGTCAAGGTTGAACCCGCGCTGCGCATAGCCCCAGCACAGCCCCGAGAGCCGCCGCTCGATCGAGGTGACCGACAGGGCAGCAGTGTTGCCCGCAGGGGCCGCCAGATCGGCGATGTAAAGGCCAATCACCTCGGGCGACGGGGGCAACAGGTCTGCGCCGCGCATCCGGCCCCAGCGGGCGAAATGCGTCCAGTCCTGCGCATAGGCCCTGAGCGTGTTGTCAGAAGCGGCCGCCCGCGCATAGTCCCGCGCCGTTTCCACCAACCGGTCCATGGCACCAGAGCCCGGCAGTGGGGCGGGCATGGCAAGAGCGCGCATTTCATAGGCGTCGTTCTTTGGGTCTAAGTTGCGCCCATCAGGCAAGTCTGGCTGCGGTGTCACAGGTGTTTTGGTCATACCGCAAAGCATAGTCGGTTGAGGTTCGATATTGCAATCAGTGGTGGCAGCGGCGACCCTGGGGTGCATGATTTTTGGAGTGGTTTCTTTGCATCTCGGCTGTGCCCAAGGAAGCAGCGCAATTCACGCCGAAACACAGGATCTGATCCAGCTCAGGAAAGCGCTGCACACCGGGTCGGACGCTTGGTCGTTCGGCAAGACGACATAGTAGGCCGCGTCAGTCCGGAGTGGGGCATTGCGCACGATCTGCAACGAAACTTCGCGCAATTCACGCTCTACCAGATAGGTCGGCACCAAAGCCACCCCCAGCCCGGCCATTGCCGCCTCGATCAGCAAGGTGAACTGGTCAAACCTGTGCCCGCGCATCCCGTCGGTCCGGGTGTCCCCGGTTGCGGCAAGCCAATCGACCCAAAGCAACGGCCGCGACTCCATATGCAAAAGGGGTGCCGTCAACAGCGAACCGTCAAGTTGCCGCGCCAGCATCGGCGAGGCCACTGGCACCACCGTCTCTGCGCACAGATAGGTGCAGCTTGCGCGGGGCCAGACCGGTTGCCCGTAATGGATCGCCACATTCACGCCCGTCTCGCTCAGATCGAACGGTTCGGCGCGGCAGGTCACGGTGACCTGCAGACCGGGATGCTGGGCGAGAAAATCGGTCAGCCGTGGGACCAGCCAGCGGCTGCCGAAGGTCGGCAGGGTGGCGATAGAGATATGTCCGGTCACATCGCGGGTTCCTGCCGCGCGCAGGGTAAGCATCTCAACCTGCGACAGCACCCGCGTGGCATCGGGCAACAGGCGCATACCGGCGACGGACAGCACCACCCGTTGGCGCACCCGTTCAAACAGCGCGACGCCAAGCTGTGCTTCCAGATCCTTGATCTGGCGGCTGACGGCACTCTGTGTCAGGCTCAACTCTTCGGCGGCGCGGGTAAAGCTGCCATGCCGCGCCGCCGCCTCGAAAGACTGCAGCGCCAGGATGTCGGGAACACGGCTACGGCTTAACTTCATTCCAAACTCGCATCAAGTCAGTTCAAATCAGCACGTTTCATCGCTTATCTGATACGATACCTGAATGATCACAGCAATCTGCTTCGCCCGAGGATATGCCATGACCAGTACCATCGCCACCGACTGCACCGAGATTCTGACCCGCCTGGGCGTTGACGCAGCACGTTACACCGGCGGCACGCTGCACAGCTTTTCGCCCATCTCCGGCGAAAAAACGGCCCAGCTGCCCGAACAGGATGCGACCGCCGTCGCGGAGACCATTGGCCGGGCCGCTGTCGCCTTCCGGGCCTGGCGTGAAGTGCCGGCCCCGCGCCGGGGTGAGCTGGTACGGCTCTTGGGCGAAGAGCTGCGCGCGTCCAAGGCCGATCTGGGCCGTCTGGTGTCGATCGAGGCTGGCAAAAGCCCGTCCGAAGGCGCAGGCGAGGTGCAGGAGATGATCGACATCTGCGATTTTGCCGTCGGCCTTTCGCGCCAGCTGTATGGTCTGACGATTGCAACCGAACGCCCGGGCCATCGCATGATGGAAACCTGGCATCCGCTGGGGGTGGTCGGCGTGATTTCGGCCTTTAACTTCCCGGTGGCGGTCTGGTCCTGGAATTCGGCGCTGGCGCTGGTCTGCGGCAATCCTGTGGTCTGGAAGCCTTCGGAAAAGACGCCGCTGACAGCGCTGGCATCGCAGGCCATTCTGGACCGCGCGCTGGCCCGGTTCGGCGACGCGCCCGCGCATCTGTCGCAGGTGATCATCGGCGGGCGTGAGACAGGCGAGGCACTGGTGGATGATCCGCGCGTGGCGCTGGTCTCGGCCACCGGCTCCACCCGCATGGGGCGGCAGGTCGGCCCGAAGGTCGCCGCGCGCTTTGGCCGGTCGATCCTAGAACTGGGCGGCAACAATGCCGGTATCGTCTGCCCGTCAGCTGATCTGGACATGGCGTTGCGGGCGATTGCCTTTGGCGCGATGGGCACCGCTGGCCAGCGGTGTACCACGATGCGGCGGCTGTTTGTGCATGATGCGGTCTATGACGCCCTGGTGCCGCGCCTGATCAAGGCCTACGGCTCGGTTTCCGTCGGCAACCCGCTGACCACGCCATCACTCGTGGGGCCGCTGGTTGACAAGTCTGCCTATGATACCATGCAGGCCGCGTTGGTCGCGGCGCATGCCGCCGGTGGCACGGTCCATGGCGGTGCCCGTGTGACCGACGCCGGGCCTGAGACGGCCTATTACGTCAGGCCTGCGCTGGTCGAGATGCCCTCGCAAACCGGTCCGGTGTTCGAGGAAACCTTTGCGCCGATCCTTTACGTGATGCGCTACACCGACCTGCCCGCCGTGATTGAGGATCACAACGCTGTCGGCGCGGGCCTGTCCTCTTCGATCTTCACCACCGACCTGCGCGAGAGCGAGCTGTTCCTGTCGGCCTCCGGCTCTGACTGCGGCATTGCCAATGTGAACATCGGCACCTCGGGCGCAGAAATCGGCGGTGCCTTTGGCGGCGAAAAGGAAACCGGCGGCGGACGGGAAAGCGGATCGGATGCTTGGAAAGGCTACATGCGCCGCGCCACCAACACCATCAACTATTCCCGTGCGCTGCCTCTGGCGCAAGGTGTGGTCTTTGACATCTGAGCGCGCGGAGTGATCAAACGGGGTGGTCACCGCTCCTGTGCTGATGCCAGATTATCCCCATCAGGGCTGGTTTCAGACAGGACGCGTGTGATTTCTTCCAGCAACACCGGCAGGCGGATCGGCTTGCTGGCATAGCCTTGCATGCCCATCTGCAGACAGCGCTCGCGCTCGCCCCCCATCGCGTTTGCGGTCAGGGCAACGACCGGCACCTGTGCCCAAGGTTCCCCCGAGCCCCAGCCCGGTGCCGCCATACTCCTTGACCGTGGTGGCTTCCGCCTGGGCAAAGTCGTTCAAAACGCCGGCTCTGCACCACCGGGTCAATGCCGATCCCGGTATCTTTCACGGTCAGCACGACCTCTGACTGCCCGGCGCACAACGGTCGGGTGGACAAGGTCACCGCTATTGTACCGCGTGTGGTGATCTTTGCGGCATTGGACACCAGATTGCCCAGACATTGCCGCGCCCGCACGGTATCGTACATCATGCGCTCGGGCGTGCCGGGGACCGCCCCAAAGGTCAGCGTGATACCCTTCTCAGCAGCCCTCGCCTGAAACAGGGCAACCGTGTCTTCAAGCGACCGGATCAACGGGTGGGGTGCCGGCTGAAGGTCGATCCGCCCAGCCTCGATCCGCGACATCAGCATGTCGCCGGAATCCCGGGTCAGGCGCAGGTTTTCGCGCTGGCCTTCTGTCAGCGCGGTCGCATCCAGCACCTGTACCATCCCCAGAACGCCGTTCATCGGTGTGCGGATTTCGTGACTGGTATTCTCCAGAAACTCTGACTTTGCACGGCTCGCCATTGTGGCCTGCGCCAAGGCATCATGAAGCTCGCGCTGCATGCCGTTCAACCGCAGCATGGTGGCAACGGCGTAAAACACCGTTGGTTTGCAAGGATTGCAGCGACTGAGGCTTGGTCATTTTGGCTGCCGTGCTTTCTTGCCCCTGCGCCGATCAATACCTAAAATCTGCCTTCGCTTGAAAACAATAAAGCTAGCATTTTGGCAGTCCGCAATCACTGCTAGGGTCTCGCTTCAGGCGGCGCTAATTGCGCTACGTGCTTGCCCAAAGCGCCGGGTTGATCTAGCGTCCAAGCATGAAGCGCGTCCCCCCTCAACCGCAACAAGGCCTTTCGCCTTTCCCTGCGATGCCGGGGTGGATCGCGGTCGGGCGGGCGCACACGGATGAAGATATGGCATTTCTGTCCGGCGCGGCACTGGCGCAGCTTCATGGTGCAACCCTCCGCCCCGATATCCCCCATGCCCTGTGGCGCGCCCGGCTGGCGTTGACGGCGGCAGAGGTCTGCGTGCGCATGGCCGGGCGGTCAGAGCGGGCGGCGGCACTGCGCGATTCGCTGCATCTGACCCGACCCGGCGATCATCCCGGCCCGGCGGGAGACGTGCTTGGACAGTGGCTGCGCGCTGCAGAGCGACCGGTCACTGTGGCCGCGCTGTCGCGCGCGCTGCCAAAGTTTCCGGCCGACCGGATCGCGCTGCTGCTGGAGTCACATCAGGGTGCTCCGGTCCCCCGCGCCGCCGCGGTGATTCAGGCGGTACTGGCCGACAGCCCGCGTTCGGAAATACCCGCGCTCATCCTCGGCGATGCGGTGCTGGCGCAGGCACTGGGTTGGCCGCATCTGCTGCCAGTGTTGGCGGCGGGACTGACATCGCGCGATCTGCGCCAGACCGATGCGGCGCTGAGGCTGGCCTGCCACCGGGCCGTTATCATGGCGGCGCGACCCGCCCTGCAGATGGCGGCGGATCTGATGCGCCGGGCCGACCGGTTGCGGGCGGTTGCGCCAAAGCTGCGGGCCAGGGGTGCCGCGCAGGCGGTAGACATGTTCCTGACCCGCGATGCCCTGACTGCCCCCGCGTTGGTGCCCATCCTGTCGGACCGCGCGGCGCGGCGGTTGTGTGACCGTCTGGTCTTGCTTGGGGCCGTGCGCGAACTGACCGGACGCGACACGTTCCGCCTGTACGGGCTATAGCCGTGGCGGGGCGCGACACGTCGGATTTCGACCCTGAACTGGCCGATCTGCCGCCTGACCTGCGTTGGCGCCAATGGATGCGGCGGATTGAGGCTGTGCTGTTTGCCAGTGCATCCCCGGTGCCGCGCAAAGATCTGGCGCGGGTGGTGGGGCAGGGGGCAAGCGTGGATCTGCTGATCGAAGATCTGGCTGCCGATCTGGAAGACCGACCCTATACCGTGGCGCGGGTGGGCGCGGGTTGGGCCCTGCGCACCCGACCGGCCTTTGCACAAGCGATCCGCATGGCCGCCGATGTGACCACTCAGGCGCTGAACCTGAGCGCGTTCGACACCGCAGTTCTGGCGGCCATCGCCTATCACCAGCCCATCACCCGCGACGGGTTGCACGAGATTTTCGGCAAGGACATCAGCCGCGACCTGATTGGCCGCCTGTTCGACCGCGCTCTGATCGCCACCGGGCCCCGCGCGCCGCGCCGGGGCGCGCCCTATACTTTTGTCACCACAGATGCTTTCCTTGCCGCCTTCGGGCTGGAAACGCTCGCCGACCTGCCTGATGCCGAGCAATTGCGGGACGCGGCAGGTTAGGCAGCGCGTTGCACATGTACGCATATGCTGCAGAATAGCGGTTGCGGACGCGTTGAATGCTCCGTGCGGCGCGCCGTCACATCATCCGCGCCAGACATGAACGTGCCGGGCGGTGTTTATCAACACAGCACCCGGCATATCATCCGGCCCGATCGGGGCTCTGAAGGTCGTATCAGACTTTCGCAGGCACATCCGTTTCATCGGCAGCAGCGTCTTTCACCGCGGCGGCAGGGCGCGCGCCCATGGAAAAACGCTTCCACTTGCGGATGTTCGGATTTGCAGGCTTGCTCAGAAATTCGGTCAGGTCGAACGGGGTTTTTTGCGGGGAATATCCCATGATAGGCTCCTGTCAGGCTGGATTCGGTTGGAAACCGGCCGGGACAGAGCCTGCCATGAAACGGCACAAAGACTTTGCGCAGCTTATTTCAAGATGGGGGTCCGGCACGTGGTAAACCAGTGCCGGACACAAACAATCGCCCAAGCCAAGGGGATTGCCGGAAACTTTCCGGTCCACCCCGCACAATGGCGGGGCAAACCAGATCAGAAGTCCAGATTTTCCACATTCAGCGCGTTTTGCTGAATGAACTCGCGGCGCGGTTCGACCACATCACCCATCAGCTTGGTGAAGATGTCATCCGCCTCGGCCAGGTCATCCACCTTCACCTGCAACAGGGTGCGCGCCTCTGGGTCCAGCGTGGTCTCCCACAGCTGTTCCGGGTTCATTTCGCCCAGACCCTTGTAGCGTTGCAGCGTCAGACCCTTTTCGCCCTCGGCCAGTATCGACTTCAGCAGGTCGGTGGGGCCGTAAACCAGCTGCTCGCGGTCCTTGCGCACCAGCTTTGCCGGATCGCGGAACGAATCCCGCGTTTCGCGTGAGATCGACGCCAGTCGCCGCGCTTCACCCGAGCGCAAAACCGCGCCGTCCAGCGTGCGCAACTCCTCAACCCCGCGCAGGATGCGCGACAGGCGGATGCCGTGGTCCTGCGTGATCCGCCCGGCCCAGCCCTTTTCATATTCCGCCGCAATCAGGTTGAGGCGGTGCGCCACGGTATCCGCCACCGCCTGCAGATCGGCATCGGCCTGTCCCGGATCAAAGGCACCCGACAGCGCCGCCTGTTCAAGCAGATTGCGCGGGTAATTGGTCGGGAAAGACTCCAGCACCCGGCGGAACTGCCGCGCGCCGTTGATCACGCGGCGCAGGTCTTCGCCCGCCAGCTCCTCGCCATTGCCCAGACGCAGTACTGCGCCTTCCAGCCCCATGTCGATCAGGTAATCCTCAAGGCCCGCCTGATCCTTGATGTAGACTTCGGACTTACCGCGCGCCACTTTGTACAGCGGCGGCTGGGCGATATAGAGGTACCCGCCCTCGATCAGTTCCGGCATCTGTCGGAAGAAGAAGGTCAGGATCAGCGTGCGGATATGCGCACCATCCACATCGGCGTCGGTCATGATGACGACCTTGTGGTAGCGCAGTTTCTTGATGTCAAACTCGTCGCGGCCAATGCCGGTGCCAAGTGCTGTGATCAGCGTGCCGATTTCCTGGCTGGCCAGCATCCGGTCGAACCGGGCGCGTTCCACGTTCAGGATCTTGCCCTTGAGCGGCAGCACCGCCTGATTGGCGCGTGACCGACCTTGCTTGGCCGAGCCGCCTGCCGAATCCCCCTCTACGAGGAAGATTTCAGACTTCGCCGGATCACGTTCCTGACAATCGGCCAGCTTGCCGGGCAGGGACGCCACATCCAGCGCCGTCTTGCGCCGTGTCAGCTCGCGCGCCTTGCGTGCCGCCTCGCGCGCCATGGCGGCTTCGATTATCTTGCCGACGATCACCTTGGCCTGGCTTGGGTTCTCTTCGAACCATTCCGACAGCTTTTCGTTTACCAGATTCTCAACCGCAGGCCGTACCTCGGAAGACACCAGCTTGTCCTTGGTCTGGCTCGAAAACTTCGGATCGGGCACCTTGACCGACAGCACACAGGTCAGCCCCTCCCGGGCGTCATCCCCGGTGAAATCCACCTTTTCCTTCTTGGCGATCCCCTTGGCCTGCGCATAGCCGTTGATCGTCCGCGTCAACGCCCCCCGGAACCCCGCCAAATGCGTGCCCCCATCGCGCTGCGGGATATTGTTGGTAAACGGCAGCACCATCTCGTTGTAGCTGTCATTCCACCACATCGCGACCTCAACGGTCATGCCATTGCGTTCCCCAATCATATAGATCGGCTCGGCCATGATGCTGGATTTCGACCGGTCGAGGTATTTCACGTACTCCCGCACCCCGCCTTCATAGAACAGCTCGGTGTGCAGCGGCTCGGCGGGCCGGGCGTCTTCCACAATGATCCGCACGCCGGAATTCAGAAACGCCAGCTCGCGCAGCCGGTTCTCCAGCGTCTTGAAGCTGTAGTCGAGGTTGGAAAACGTCCCCTCCGGGATATTGATCTTGGCGCTGGCCAGAAACCGTACCTCGGTCCCCCGCATCCCCGGCGCAGGCCCAATCTCGCGCACATGTTCCACACATTCGCCATGCTCGAAACGCGCCCGATATTCGGTCTCATCGCGCCAGACGGTCAGCTCCAACCATTCCGACAGCGCATTGACAACCGACACGCCCACGCCGTGCAAGCCCCCCGACACCTTGTAGGCATTGCCGGAATCGTCCGTGTTGTTGAATTTACCGCCCGCGTGCAGCTGGGTCATGATGACCTCTGCCGCCGACACACCCTCTTCCTGATGGATGTCCACCGGAATTCCGCGCCCGTTGTCGCGCACCGATACGCTGGAATCCGCGTGGATCTTGACCGTCACCGCCGTGGCATGCCCCGCCAGCGCCTCGTCGATCCCGTTGTCCACCACCTCGTAAACCATGTGGTGCAGGCCCGACCCGTCATCGGTGTCACCAATATACATGCCAGGGCGTTTGCGAACCGCCTCTAACCCCTTGAGTACCTTGATGGAATCGGCGCCGTATTCGGCGGGTTTGCGGGCAGCTTCGGCCATGCGTCATGAACCCCAAATAATGTGAGCGATTTATACGCGCCGGGGCCGGGAATGTCACCCCTAACCCCCAATATTTAGCGGTCAAGTAAAGGGAATCACGCAACCCACCGCAATCAGCAGCCCCCCCGACACCACGTTCAGCCGCCGCAGCGCAGCAGGGCTTTGCAACAGCCGCCGCGCCCGGTCCAGAAACAGCGCCAGCCCCAGGTTGCCCAGCATCGGCACCACCGCCGACACCAGTAGAATCGCTGCAATATCCCATCCCGTCACCCGGCTCAGGTCAAAGAACCCCGGCAGAAATCCCATGTAGAATAAAATGGCCTTGGGATTGCCGATCACCGCCGCCAGCCCCACCGACAGCCCGGCCCAGACCCCGGGCCGCGTCATCCGGCTGTCCGTCCCGGGTACTGAGGCCGGTTTGCGCAACAACAGTACCCCCATCACCAGAAACACCCCCGCCGCCAGCCAGCGCAGCACCTCCAGCAGATCGCCATACAGCGACAGCACCCAGGCTAGCCCCAGAATGGCGCACAACGGCCAGATCAGGTCCCCCAGCGCCACCCCCACCGCCAGCGGCCACGCCCCCGCCATGCCGCCCGACAGCGCCCGCGCCGTCAGCGCCACCCAGACCGGGCCGGGGATCACCCACAGCCCGACCATGGCCAGCGCATACAGCGCCAGCTGATGCACCGTCACTGTCACGCCATTAACTCCGACACGCCGCCTGCTTCCGATACCGCGAGGCTCTGTGCCCGCGTGCCCAGACTGTCAAACAACTCGGGCTCTGTCCCGGTCATGATCGCCTGCGCCCCTAGCGCACAGATCTCGTCATACAAAGCCGCCCGCCGCGCCGCGTCCAGATGCGCCGCTACCTCATCCAGCAGCACCACCGGCGCGCGGCCCAGATCGGCGGCCAGCGCCCGCGCATTGGCCAGAATAAGCGAAATCAGCAAAGCCTTTTGCTCGCCGGTCGAACATTGCGCGGCCTGTACACCCTTGGCCGCGTAAACTGCCGCCAGATCCACCCGATGTGGCCCCTGCAAGGTCCGCCCCGCCGCCATGTCGCGTGCCCGCCCCTCGGCGAGCGCCAGCGCCAGATCGCCATAATCCCCATCCGGGTGCAGCAGCTTCAGATCCGCGCGCGGAAACGCCGTCTCCGCCCCGTCCTGCGCGCGCGCCAGCCGCGCCAGCGCCGCCGCGCGGCCCGCGCCGATCAGTGCCGCCGCCTCGGCCATCCGCGCCTCTATCACGCCGTACCAATGCGGGTCGCGCACCTGATCCTTCAACAACCGGTTGCGCTCGCGCATCGCTTTGTCATAGGCCAGCACCGCCTCGCCATGCTCGGGCGTAAAACTCAGCGTCATCCGGTCCAGAAACCGCCGCCGCCCTTCCGCCGCCTCAATCCATAACCTGTCCATGGCGGGCACCAGCCACAGGATGCGCAGCACTCGGCCCAACATGGCCTGCGTCGCCGCCTTACCGTCAATTCGCACCACCCGCGCGTCAGTGCCTTCGGCGAAACTCACCACTTCATGTGGCGCATCCAGTCCGTCCACCTCTGCCGAGATCTTCCAGCCTATCGCATCAGGCCGTCGCGCCAGCTCTTCCGCCCCCGCCCGCCGCAGCCCCCGCCCCGGCGACAACAGTGATACCGCCTCAAGGATGTTGGTCTTGCCGGCCCCGTTCGGCCCATGCACAGCCACAGGCCGCCCGTCAAAGGCCAGCCGCGTTAGGCCGTGGCTGCGAAACTGCGACAGCACCAGCGATGTGATGGCCAAGCCGCCCAACCGTCGCCCTCATTTTCAGGCTGAAGATATCCCGGGGGTGCGTCCAATGTTGCGCCACCGGTTCAAGCACCCTTGGACGCGGGGGGCTGGCCCCCGGTCCAACCGATGTCAAACGCGCATCGGCATCACGACATAGATCGCGCTGGTATCATTTCCCTCGCGCATCAGAGTCGGATCCCCCGAGGAGTTGAACAGGAACACCGCATTCTCCCGGTCTACCTGAGAGGCGATTTCCAGCAGATATTTAGCATTGAAGCCAATCTCCAGCCGCTCGTCACTATAGGCCACGGCAAGCTCTTCCTCGGCGGCCCCCGAATCGGGTGCATTGACCGACAGGATTAGCCGGTCCTCGTCCAAAGACAGCTTCACCGCGCGGCTTCGCTCGCTCGACACCGTGGCCACGCGGTCAACGGCTTTGGCAAATTCCGACGCATCCACTTCCAGCCGCCGTGTGTTCCCGGTCGGGATCACGCGGGTGTAATCGGGGAAGGTGCCGTCGATGACCTTCGAGGTCAGGGTGATGGCCGGCGTGGCAAAGCGGATCTTGGTTTCCGATACCGAAACGGCAATCGTCGCCGCATCATCATCCAGCAGCTTGCGCAACTCGTTCACGGTCTTGCGCGGCACGATCACGCCGGGCATGCCGGTGGCCCCTTCGGGCAGCGCAGCATCGATCCGCGCCAGACGGTGCCCGTCGGTTGCCACCGCGCGCAGCACGGGACCATCCTCGCCGGTCGAGACATGCAGGTAAACGCCGTTCAAGTAATACCGGGTCTCCTCGGTCGAGATTGCGAATTTCGCCTTGTCGAACAACCGGCGCAGGGCCGGGGCAGGGGCCGAGAAGTTCGACGAATATTCGGATGTCGCCATCACCGGAAAATCTTCCTTCGGCAGCGTGGCCAGGCTGAACGACGACCGCCCCGCCATGATCGACAACCGCCCCGAGGCCGGGTCTTCGGTAAGGTTCACCAGCGCACCATCGGGCAGCTTGCGCACGATCTCGTGCAGCATCACGGCGGACACCGTTGTTGCACCGAGACGCTCCACCATGGCCGGGGCCCGGTCCACCACCTCGATGTCCAGATCGGTGGCGCGGAATGAAATCTGCGCTCCATCGGCCTCTATCAGCACATTGGCAAGGATCGGAATAGTGTTGCGACGCTCCACCACAGACTGTGCCTGCGCAAGGGCCTTGAGCAGCGTGCCGCGTTCAATCGAAATCTTCATCATCCATCCCCCTGTCGGGCCGGTTAAGGGACGCCGACATTACCCGTTTTTTGCGGGTTCACAAGTGCTTGACCCGACTTTGTTGGGCTTTGCCGCCAAGGTCAAGGCCAAGAGCGAGCATCACGGCCCAACCCTTAATTTTCCGTGAATCCGAAACGGCAAACCGTTGAAAACAAATGACCAGCCCAGCTGTAACACAGAGGGCAAAGTCTAAAAGTCAGCTTTGCAACAGCCGTTTCAAAAGCTGCACATCATCGGCCAACTGTCCGTCCGCTGCCATCAGCTCTTCGATCTTGCGAACGCCGTGCATGATCGTGGTATGGTCCCGCCCGCCAAACCGACGGCCAATCTCCGGCAGGCTGCGGCTGGTCATCTGTTTGGACAGGTACATTGCCACCTGACGCGGCCGCGCAATCGTCCGCAACCGTTTGGGCCCGATCATATCCGACAGCCGGACATTGTAATGCTCGGCCACCTTGCGCTGGATCTCTTCGATCGTCAGCCGCTTTTCCGAGCTGCGCAGGATATCCGACAGACATTC
Source organism: Pseudotabrizicola sediminis (assembly GCF_004745575.1). Lineage (GTDB taxonomy): Bacteria > Pseudomonadota > Alphaproteobacteria > Rhodobacterales > Rhodobacteraceae > Pseudotabrizicola > Pseudotabrizicola sediminis. The sequence goes on from NZ_RPEM01000013.1 coordinate 41,658, forward strand.
CTGCACCAGATCCAGATTGATCTCGCGCCCGACAAGGCTGGCAAAGGCGAACAGCCGCATCAGCGCGCCTTCCAGCACCCGTACATTGGTGGTGATCCGGTGCGCCAGAAATTCCAGCACGCCGGGTGCCATCGTCAGGCCGCGATACTGGTTGGAGTAATGCTCCAGCTTGGATTGCAGGATGCCCAGCCGCAGCTCGTAATCGGTCGGATGCAGGTCCACCACCAGCCCGCACTGCAGACGCGACCGAATGCGCTCCTCCAGATCCTTGATCTCTCCGGGCGCACGGTCGGCGGAAATCACGATCTGCTTGTTCTGGTCGACCAGCGCGTTGAAGGTGTGGAAGAACTCTTCCTGCGTGCTATCCTTGCCGGCGATGAACTGAACGTCATCGACCATCAGCACATCAACTGACCGGAACAGCTCTTTGAAGTCCATGATCTGACGGTCGCGCAGCGCCTGCACGAAGCGGTACATGAACTGTTCCGCCGACAGGTAAAGCACATGCAGATCGGGGCGGCTGAACTTCAGCTCATGCGCGATGGCATGCATCAGGTGGGTTTTACCAAGGCCGACGCCGCCATACAGAAACAGCGGGTTGAACGTAACAGGCCCGCCCTCGGCCACCCGGCGGGCGGCGGCATGGGCCAGCTCGTTCGGCTTGCCGACCACAAAATTATCAAAGGTAAAGCGCTGCTCCAGCTGCGCGCCGGTCACTTCATCGGTGCCGGTCGTGCGAGCCCGTGCCGGTTTTGCCGCAGGCTTTGTAGAAGGGCGCACGGCGGGCTGCTCTGCCATGGTGCCGACGGTGAATTCGACGCGGTCCACAGGCGTGCCCGCAACCGCAAGCTGACCCCGGATGTGATCAGCGAAATTGCGCGATACCCAGTCGCCGAAGAATGTGGTCGGCACTTCAAAGCTGGCAACGCCGTTTTTCAGCTGCGAAAGGCGAAGCGGCTCGATCCACGTCGTGTAGTTGTTCTTGCCAACCCTCTTGATCAGTTCTTCCCGAACCTGTCCCCACGTGTCGTTCGTCATTCGTTTTGACCTGTTTTTATTATGCCCGCCACCTCCGGTCCCCCGGTCGGGCTTGTTTCCCACACACCGCTCATGCAGGCCTGGAAAAACCGGACCTTGCCCCTTTCGCAGCACACGCAAAAAGGATCTGATCCGCGAACGGGCCAGATATGGGCACCTCACAGCACAACAAAACCGGCCCCGAGAGGCCGACTCCATTGAACCACCTGAGTGCGGAATAGACCGCAGACAGCATAACACCGTGGTCCGTGGCAAAATTCTGATGGCAAGCTGGCAGCAAGGCCGGTCAGAACGCTGCGCAAGGTGGTGTCATGTCCCCCAAGACGAAGTGAATCGCCTGATGAAGGTAGCAAGGCCGCGCAGGCCTTCGCAACCGAACTATTAAGTTGACACAGCTTTGGTCAGAGCGAATCCGAAGGCTTTGGCAATTCGGCAACGTGCGGCGGGGAAAGCGCCTGAAAAGCTGCGAAGACCGTAGAAAAAAGGCGCCCCCGTAAGAGGACGCCCTTGACACAAAACGCGTAGAATCGACTCAGGCCGCCGGGGTCGACAATGCCTTGACCCGCGACGACAGGCGCGAGATTTTGCGCGACACGGTGTTCTTGTGCAGCACGCCCTTGGTTACGCCACGTGCCAGTTCTGGCTGGGCATTTTTCAGGGCTTCCACCGCGGCTTCGGAATTCCCCGAAGCGATGGCTTCTTCCACTTTGCGCACGAAGGTACGGATGCGCGAACGACGGGCCTTGTTCACGGCATAACGCGCCTCGGACTGGCGGGCGCGTTTCTTGGACTGTTCACTGTTTGCCATTGTGGTGGCCTTTCCTGGGTCTGATTCAATGCAATCGCACGAAAGCCCCAAGACCCCACCTTATAGGAGGGGATGATTCTTGCCTAAGCGGGCCCACGCGCATGTGGGGCGGCGTATAGGACGGATTGAACCGGATGGAAACAGAAAAATCTGGCTACTTGTCGCGGAACTGCGGCTGACGCTTCTCCAGAAATGCGGCCATTCCCTCTTTCTGGTCTTCGGTGGCAAACATCGCATGGAATACCCGCCGCTCAAACAGCAACCCTTCGGCCAGCGACGTTTCCTGCGCACGGTTCACGCATTCCTTGACCGCCATCGACGACAGAAGTGATTTCTCGACGATCTTCTGGGCGATCTTGGTCACCTCGGTCATCAGATCCTTGGCCGGAAACACCCGGCTGACCAGACCGCAACGCTCTGCCTCGGCGGCATCCATGAACCGGCCGGTCAGGTGCATGTCCATTGATTTCGACTTGCCGACAAAGCGCGTCAGCCGCTGGGTCCCGCCCATGCCGGCGACTATGCCCAGGTTGATCTCGGGTTGGCCGAATTTTGCGGTATCGGCGGCGATGATGAAATCGGCCAGCATCGCCAGCTCGCAGCCGCCACCAAGGCAATAACCTGAAACCGCCGCGATGATCGGCTTGCGAACCTGACCGATGATCGCCGCTTCGACACCGAACAGGTTGTCGAAATAGACTTCGGTAAACGACTTTTCTGCCATTTCCTTGACATCCGCACCGGCGGCAAAGGATTTTTCCGACCCTGTCAGCACGATGACACGCACGTTGTCATCGCGGTCGGCTGCCTGCACAGCGCTGGCCAGTTCCTTCATCAGCTTGGAATTCAGCGCGTTCAGCGCATCGGGGCGGTTCAGCCGGATCAGGGAAACATAATCCTCGACCTCGACGATCAGCGTATCATAGGCCATGCGCGGGCTCCACGGTTGGGCGTTGGGGTGACTCCTAGCACCATCCTGCCCGATGGCAAGTCAGCGCTGGCAGGCCGGGCAATAGAAGGAAGAGCGCCCAGACTGCACGATCCGTTCCACGACCGCCCCGCAACCGGGGGTCACACAGGGCTGTCCTTCACGGTCATAGACCTGAAATCGGTGCTGGAAATAGCCCAGTTCACCGTCGGCCTGACGGAAATCACGCAAGCTGCTGCCACCTGCCTCGATGGCCTCGGACAGAACCTCGCGGATGATCGGCACCAGCGGCGCCACCTGTCTGGGGGCCAGATCTCCGGCTTTGGTTTGCGGTGCAATCCGGGCCCGGTAAAGCGTTTCGCAGACATAGATATTGCCCAGACCGGCCACGATATGCTGATCCAGCAGCGCAGACTTGACCGGCGTGTTGCGATCTTTCAGCCGGGCGATCAGATAGCTTTCGTCAAACGCGTTGCCCAAAGGCTCTGGCCCAAGCGATGCCAGCAGGGGATGCTGGTCGGTTGTTGCGGTGGCCATCAGATCCATCGCGCCGAACCGTCGCGCATCGTTGAACGTCACGCGCACACCGCCGTCCATGTCCAGCACCACATGGTCATGCTTTTGCGGTGCCGGGTGATCGTGGTGAAACTCCCCCAGCATCTGCCCGGAAACGAGCATGCGCCCCGACATGCCCAGATGGATCAGCAGGGTCTCATCCGTAGAGAGATCGGCCAGAATGTACTTCGACCGCCGCCGCAAACCGTTGACCCGCGCGCCAGTCAGCCGCCCTGCCATGTCCCGCGGAAACGGCCAGCGCAGTCCGTCCCGATTGACCGACGCTTGGGCAATCACCTGCCCCTCCATCACGGGCAACAACCCGCGACGCACGGTTTCCACCTCTGGCAGTTCTGGCATGACACGCTCCTGATCCTTCGGCGCGATGCCGCCCCGGACAGGGTGGCGCATTGCAGCCGCGCGGATGCGCCCTATAAGAAGACTGGCAGACATTAAAGGGCAAGGCCCCATGACCGAAGACGACAAAGGCACGACGCATTTCGGCTATCAGACCGTGGCAGAGGGCGACAAGGCTGGCATGGTGCATGGCGTGTTCACGCGCGTGGCCAGCAAATATGACATCATGAACGACCTGATGTCGGGTGGCGTCCACCGTTTGTGGAAAGACGCCATGATGGATTGGCTGGCCCCCCGGCCCGGTCAGCGGTTGCTGGACGTGGCGGGCGGCACTGGCGATGTGGCCTTCCGCTTTCTGACCCGCGCGCCGGGGGCCAATGCCGTGGTGTGCGACCTGACCGAATCGATGCTGGTGGCCGGGCGGCAGCGGGCCGAGGCTGACAGCATGGCCGACCGGCTGGGCTGGGTGGTTGGTGACGCCATGGCCCTGCCGTTCGAGTCAAACAGCTTCGATGTTTATACGATCAGCTTCGGCATCCGGAACGTCACCCGCATCAGTGATGCTCTGTCCGAAGCCTACCGCGTCCTGCGGCCCGGCGGGCGGCTTATGGTGCTGGAATTCAGCCAGATCCCCAATGATCTGATGCAGAAAGCCTATGATCTGTATTCCTTCAACGTCATCCCGCGGATGGGCCAGATCGTTGCTGGCGACCGCGACAGCTATCAGTATCTGGTCGAAAGCATCCGTAAATTCCCGGATCAGGAAACGTTTGCCACTATGATCCGTCAGGCGGGCTTTGAACAAGTCAAGTATCGCAATCAGACCATGGGCATCGCCGCCCTTCATTCGGGGTGGAAGCTGTAAGTGCGTGGCCCCCACAACATCTGGCGTCTGATCCGCACCCTTGCCACGCTGGAGCGGACAGGGGCCATCGGTGTGGTGCTGGAGGCGTTCAAGGCGCCGCCCGGCTTGCGCTTTGTGGCGCGGATTCTGGGCTGGCCGTTCAAGCCCCTTGGGCTGCGGGGTGATCTGGCGCTGCCCCCGGTAACGCGCGCACTGCAGGCGCTTGGGCCCGCTTATATCAAATTCGGCCAGATCCTGTCGACGCGCCCCGATGTGGTCGGGGATGAACTGGCGCTGCAACTGAAATATCTGCAAGACAAGCTACCGCCGTTCCCGATTGCCGTGGCCAAGAAGATGATCGAGGCAGAGCTGGGCCTGCCGGTCGACCGGATGTTCCGCGATTTTTCCGAACCCGTCGCCGCCGCCTCTATCGCGCAGGTCCACAAGGCCTGGCTGGTGGAGGACGGGCGCGAGGTTGCGGTCAAGGTGCTGCGCCCGGGCATCGAGCGGGCCTTTCGCAAGGACATCGACGCGTTCTTTTTTGCCGCGCAGGCCATCGAATTCATCTCCCCCTCCTCACGCCGGCTGCGCCCCCTCGACGTGATCCGTCACTTTGAGGGCGTGGTGATGGGCGAACTGGACTTCCGGCTCGAATCCAGTGCGGCGGCGGAATTTGCCGCCAATACCGAAGGCGACGCGGGCTTTCAGGTGCCAAGGCCGATCTGGTTCCTGTCTGGCCGCAGCGTGATGACGCTGGACTGGGCCGAAGGCATCGGTCTAAACGACAATGACCTGATCGACGCCGCCGGGCACGACCGGAAGGTGCTTGGCGCGCGGGTTTTGCATCTGTTCCTGAACCACGCCCTGCGTGACGGCTATTTTCACGCCGATATGCATCAGGGTAACCTGAAGGTGGCGGCCAACGGCAATATCATCGCCTATGATTTCGGGATCATGGGACGGATTGATGAATACACCCGCCGGGTTTACGCGGAAATCCTGTTCGGATTCATCCGCAAGGACTACCGCCGCGTCGCCGAGGTGCATTTTGAGGCCGGATATGTGCCCGCCGACCGCGACATCGACGAATTCGCCCGCGCGCTGCGCGCGGTAGGCGAGCCGATTTTCGGCATGGACGCCAGCCGAATCTCGATGGCGCGGCTTTTGGCCTATCTGTTCGAGGTGACCGAACGCTTCGGTATGGAAACCCGGACCGAACTGATCTTGCTGCAACGCACGATGGTTGTGGTTGAAGGCGTGGCGCGGGGCCTGGACCACCACATCAACATCTGGGAAGTCGCAAAGCCAGTTGTAGAAGGCTACATCACCAAAAACATCGGCCCCCGCGCCCTGTTGCGCGATCTGGCCAAAACGGCGCGGGTGCTGGCCCGCTTCGGGCCCAGATTGCCGCAGATGGTTGAGCGGGCCCTGATCGCGCAGGCCGACAGCCATCCGACGGTCCAGTCAAAGCGAAACCTGTGGCCGGTCTGGACGGCGCTCACCGGGGCCGCAATGCTGGCGGCAGGGCTGTGGTTGGGTACATTGCTGTAGCCCGTTGCGGTGCGCCCTTAGCCCGACTGGCACTAGTGCATCCGCAACGCGGTGACACTGCTGGCCGGAACTTCGATGCCGCCCCGCAGCACCAGCCTTGTCCCGTCAACGCCGCCTCGCGCTTCAAGGATTTGCGCGTAGTATTCCACAGGCCTGCTGTCCAGCAGCGTGTCCGCGAAATAGCTTTCCAGCGTCAGCGTATAACTGCCCCGCGGCAGCGCTGCACCTGTTGCATCTGTGCCGGCCCAATTATAGGGCGCGGTGGAAACCGGCAGATCTTCGCGCGACAAGACCCGGTCTTGCGCATCACGTACGACAAGAACTGCCCGGTCGGCCGCCGATGCCGGATCTGGTGACAAGGTGACTGGCGTTCCGTCAACGTAAACCGGTGCCGCTGCGCGCGCCTCTTGCCCGACCCAGCCCGCAAGCTGCGCCATGCCCAGCAAGCCAAACTGCGATTGCAAACTCTCCAGCAGCTGGTTGGTGCGCACCGCCTGTTCCACCCCGGAAAAAGTTGCAAGCTGTACCGCGTAATCCGCCGAATCAATTGGATTCAGCGGATCCTGATTTTGCATCTGCACCGTCAGCATGCGCAAAAACATTTCATAATCGGAACTCGCCGATGCGGTGTTGGCCGTCGTTCCCGATTGCTGTTCGGCATAGCGGGTGCCGATCGCCGTTCCGGTCTGGGTGGGGGCAAGGGTCATGTCCATATCCTTTCAAAGCCGCAGATCGAGCCGCCCGGCTGCAACCGTGCGGGCCGCCTGACCGGCGGGTATGTCATAGGCAGCGGGGCTGCCGTCGGTTGGTTTGGCTGGAACGGGGGCTTTCGCGGGCCGCGCATCGCGCTGAGACCAGTCCCCAAAGCTGAGCGAGGGGTTTCCGAAACCCGAAAGGCGCAGATCGTTCAGAAATTGCTCCCCATGGCGGCGGATCAGATCCATGGCGTCGGGCCGTTCGACATACAGCATGATGTGCAGTCGGTCGCCGATTGTGGTCAGATCAAATCGTATTTTGCCCAATTCTTCCGGCCGCAGCATCACTTCAACCGGGCTATCTGCACCCTTTTGAATGATCTGCAAAATAGTCTGCGAAATCTGGCTTGCGGGGGTGGGTACAGCCGGGCCTGTCGTGCCGCCGCCCTGGGGAGTGGAGCCAGAGGCTGCCACACTGTCCCGACCAAGCCCCAAAGGATCGGCAACGTCAGGGCTGAAATCTGCTGCCATCGGCACAGGGCTTACCGGCGCGGGCGCCGTTGGGGCCACAGCTTCGGCAGGCTTGATCGGTTTTGCGTTTTGCGGAGTCCGATCTGTTTCAGAGGCGCTGGTACCCAGCCCCAACCGCGGGCCAGTCTCCATCTCTGTCGGGTCACTTGACGCGCCGGACGCAACATCAGCGCCTTGAGCCGGGGGCGGCGTGGAAGATCCTGTTCTGCGCCCTGCACTCAACGTCCCTGGCAGCGCACGTTCTGCAGGCATTGCTGCAGATAGCGCGTTCAGCGGCAGATCATCTGCCTCAGGGCTGCCCGCTGCGGTTGCTGCCGCACCCGTGCCCGGCTGGCCTGCCAGATTGGCGGCCATCTGCGCTTCCGCCCCCGGGCCAGCCCCTTTGCTCTGTGAGGCACTCATTACCCCTTCCCGCGCAGGTGGCACCGGAACCGGCGTGTCCTGTCCCTTTGCCACCGGTGCCAGCCGCGTCTCGGGCTTATCCTCGGGCATGGCGCGCGCCGGTTCCTGATCCGTAAGGTATGTTTGCCCCGAAAGTACCGTTGCAGCTGCCGGGGGCTGCGGCCCTGCCACCCCTTCTGCCACAGGCACTGCCTGATGCGTCAATGACCCAACCATCGCGCCAGAAACCGGGGTTGGCACTGGGGCCGAGGTTTCATCTTGCCATGGGGCCGGAGTGGTTTGTGCAGATGCGGCCAGCATCCCCCACAAAGGCGCGCCTGCCGGTTCTGCCGGGGCAGGTTCTGTCAGCAGGCCCTCTGCAACGACGCTATCGGGATCAACCTGGACAACCTCAGCCGTCTCGGTCCCTGTTTCTGCCCCCGCGCCTTTGCCCTGATCAGATGCGGTGCCCCCCCGCTCCCCCGGACGAAACGACGTCATCAGTTTTTCAAACGTGGCCCCGTCGCCGGGCCCGTCGCCGGGTGCCAAGGCAACAGATGTCTGGGGCGGGGAGAACGGGGTGATCTGCATTCTGCAATCCGGTGTCTGACAGGTCTGCCCCTGAAATTGCGCGAAACTGCTTACTGACTGTTTACCTAAGCCGCAGATATTCAAAACAATTCAAATGAAAACGGAGACGTGCGATGAATCCTGACCCTGTCCTGACTGGTCCCGCCCGCCTTGCGCCGGACCGCAACCATCTGTTGCACAAGGCAAAAGAGATGGAGGCGGTGTTTCTGTCCGAAATGCTGTCCCATGCCGGCCTTGGCGAATCATCCGGTGAATTCGGCGGCGGGCCGGGCGAAGAGCAGTTCGCTTCTTTCCTGCGCAACGCGCAGGCACGCAGCATCGTTGAAAAGGGCGGTCTTGGCCTTGCCCAGACGATCTTTTCCGCCCTGGTCAAGGCAGAGGAGTCACGTGATGTCGCAAAGTCCTGAAGCCATTCTGCAAAACGTCCGCCGCGCAGTGATGGAAGGGGAGTATGCGCAGCTTGAAATCCTGCTGCCCGCCCTGCGCGACACCGAGGCCGCCATGGTCAACGGCGACCTGCGCACACTGCAAACCCTGCAGGCCGAGGCGGAGCGGACAGAGTCCTGCCTCATCTCTGCACTTGCCGGCGTGCGCGCCGCGCGGCGCCGTGTGGCCGAGGTGTCAGAGGCCGCCAAGGGTCTGACCACCTATGACCGTGGCGGTCACAAGGCGACGGTGCCAGCGGTCTTGCCGGCGTCAAGACGAGTCTGAATTGTTTCAATTCATTGGTGATTGGTGGGAGGCAATTCACCAATGATTAGGAGTTGGAGGTTTGTATCGGTCTTGCGCCCCGAGGTCGGGGTGGCGCCGCGGGTTGTGCCCCGGGGTACCGGCAAGAATGCCCTTCCAGCCGTCGGTCGACGGTAACACAGGCTGCGAAAAGCGCGGCATTTGCGAAGGAAACGAACATGTCTTCCATTCTGACGAACAATGGCGCGATGGTTGCCCTGCAAACCATGAAGTCCATCACCAAGAATATGGGTCAGGTCCAGGCCGAGATTTCGACCGGCATGGCAGTTGGCAGCGCAAAGGACAATGCTGCGGTCTGGGCCATCGCGAAAACGATGGAATCGGATGTCGCCGGCTTCAAGGCGATTTCTGACAGTCTCTCGCTCGGAAACTCGACCATCTCCCTGGCCCGCTCGTCTTCGGAACAGATCACCAAGCTGCTGGAAGAAGTGAAGGGCAAGATCGTCAACTCTCAGGAAGAGAACGTTGACCGCAGCAAAATTCAGGCTGACATCGGCGCATTGCGCGATCAGATCAGCTCGATCGTCGGGGCGGCCCAGTTCAACGGCCTGAACATGCTGTCGAACAAATCCAAGGATGCAGGCACAGGCACTGTTAATGTGCTGTCGTCACTCGACCGCGCGTCGAATGGGACCGTGACCGCTTCCAACATCAACGTCGGCAAGTCTGATCTGAGCACCACAGTCTCTGTTCTTGGCGGTACCGGCGCAGTCGAGCTGACCAAGGCATCCGTCGGTTTTGCCGCTGCAGCTGTAATATTGACTGGCAACGCAACCGCGCCAACCAGCACGGCGACAATCGGCACTGGTTCGGTTGTTGCTGGTGATGGTTATCGCATAGCGCTCACTGCCGGCGCTGGCGGACTGACGAATGCAAACACGACGGCCGCCTTCGAAATTCGGTATGTGGCCCGTGATGGCGATACGGCGGTGGATGTGGCAGCAGGGCTGGCAAAATCGTTCAACGACTACGCAAAGTCAAAGGGACTTGAGACGCAGATGTCTGCGGCCGTGGGTGCCGGTGCAAACGCAAACCAGTTGACCATCACTGGCTCCTCGACCGGTGGTAACAACGTCACGGCGGCACTGCTTCATCATGTGGCCGCTGGCAATACCATCGGTGGTGGACTTGAAAAGCTGGCCACTGTTGATGTGTCCACCAGCGCGGGTGCCGAGGCGGCACTGGGGGTGATCGAAGGCCTGACGCAAACTGCAATTCAGGCAGCCTCTGACTTTGGTACCGCGCAAAAGCGGATCGAAATTCAGAAGTCCTTCGTCAGCAATCTGGTCGACTCGCTCAAATCCGGTATCGGGTCGTTGGTCGATGCAAACATGGAAGAGGCATCGGCCCGCCTGCAGGCCCTGCAGGTGCAGCAGCAGCTGGCCACGCAGTCGCTGTCGATTGCCAACCAGGCTCCGCAGAACATCCTGGCGCTGTTCCGTTGATGGCTCGGGCCGGGGGAAACCCCGGCCCATTCCCCTGAAGCACAAAGACACAACGCGAAGGATTCGCCGTGAACGCGCATATTCATGCAAAACTGGGCTACTCTCGCCCGGACGCTACCCTGCGCACCCTGCGCAGCATCGAGTACGAGGCTCTGGCGCGCGTGACGCAAAGGCTGTCGGTCGCATGGTTGCAGCGGAAGGCCGATTATCCGGCGCTGGTCCAGGCCCTGTCAGACAATCTTGGCCTCTGGTCCACCCTGGCCGCCGACGTCGCATCGCCTGGCAATGCGCTGCCTGCCCCGTTGCGGGCACAGTTGTTCTATCTTTATGAATTCTCTGAAGTTCACACCAGAAACGTGCTGAACGGCCCCGCCTCGGTCGAGGTGTTGATTGACGTAAACACGGCCATCATGCGCGGTCTGCGTGGACAAGGCAGCACGGAATGAGCGGTCTTGTCATCAAACTCGGCCCGCATGAACGGGTGCTGATCAACGGCGCTGTGATCGAAAATGGCGACCGGCGCTCGCGTCTGGCCATCATGACCCCGAACGCCCATATCCTGCGGCTGCGCGACGCCATCCACCCGGAGGAGGTAAACACCCCGGTGCGCCGCGTGTGCTACATCGCGCAGTTGGTCTTGTCCGGCGATGTGGCACCCGCAGAGGCGCATGGGCAACTGCTGCGCGGCATCGAACAACTCAGCCAGGTTCTGACTGATCCGGACAGCCGCCTGCAACTGTCGCTGGCCAGCAAGTCAGTGTTGGAAGATCAGCACTATCAGGCTTTGAAACATCTGCGCAGCCTGCTTCCGCGGGAAGAGCGTCTTATGGCGCTGGGCCCACAATGACCTATTCACCTGTGCTCCCCATCTCTGGTTACGCCGGTTGGTCTTTCCTGAAACGGACGATGGACCGGCAGACGACCGCGTTCAATGCGCAACCATCGATCCAACGCGACGATGCCTATTTCCGCGAGAAAATTGGTGGCGTCACCACAGCCGAACAGCTTGTGAATGACCCTCGTTTGCTGCGCGTGGCGCTGGGCGCCTTCGGGCTGGAGGGGGATGCCGCAAACAAGTTCTTCATCCGTAAGATCCTCGAAGGCGGCACACTTAGCCCCGATGCATTGGCCAATAAGCTGACCAACAAGCAGTACTCGAAATTCGCGGAAGCCTTTGGTTTCGGGAATTTTTCTACCCCAAATACCAAACTGTCCGACTTTGCCGACAAAATTCTGGCCCCCTACAAAACTCAGCAGTTTGCGGTGGCGGTGGGGGCGCAGAACGACGATATGCGTCTTGCGCTGAATGCCGAAACCGCGCTGCCGGAGCTGGCCAAGTCAAGCGCGTCGCCTTTGGCCCAATGGTATACGGTGCTGGGCAATCCCCCGCTACGCACGGTGTTCGAACGGGCCTTTGGTCTGCCCGTCTCTTTCGGGGCGATCGATCTCGACATGCAGGTCGAAACCTTGCAGCGTCGCGCAATGTCGTCCTTTGGCGAAGGGAGTGTCGCGCAGTTCAAAGACCCTGAAAAACTTGACAAGCTGGTCAGACAGTTCCTCGTCCGGTCAGAGCTTGAGGCCAACGCAACGTCCCTTGGTTCCGGTCAAGTGGCTTTGACCCTTCTGCAAAGCGCGGCGCGCTTCCGGCCTGCCCGACTTTAGCACGCGCGACCAATCACCCACGAAGGCAATCTGTCAGGCGGGCAAAGCTGCCGTCGATTCCGTCGTCTGGCGCATCTTCGGCAATGAACTGGTCCAGTGCCGGCCACAGCCGGATGGCCTGATCAACCAGCGGATCGCTGCCTTTCTGGTAAAGCCCGGCCTGCACCATCATTTCTGCGCGCTCCCAAGCCGCGATGACGGACCTGGCCTGCGCTATCAGCGCGTTTTCCGCATCACTTGCCGCAGCTGGCAGGCTGCGCGAGACCGAGCGCAGCAGATCAACCGCCGGAAAGCGCCCGCGCTCGGCGATGCGGCGGTCCAGAATCACATGACCATCCAGCACGCCGCGCAGGATATCGGCCACAGGTTCATCCATATCCGATCCCGCGACCAGCACGGTAAAGACAGCGGTGATATCGCCCTGCCCCTCTGCCCCCGGACCGGCCCGTTCTGCCAGCGCCATGATCATGTGCTGAAGCGAGGGGGGATAGCCCCGCAGGCTTGCGGGCTCACCGGCAGACAGCGCAATTTCACGATGCGCGTCGGCAAAACGCGTCACACTGTCGACCAGCAGCAGCACATTCAGCCCCTTGTCGCGAAAATGCTCGGCCACTGTCATCGCGGCAAGCGCACAGCGTCGCCGCAAAAGGGGCGACCGATCAGACGTGGCGGCGATTACCACGCTGCGTTTCATTCCCTCGGGGCCAAGGACGCTTTCGGTAAACTCCCGCAGCTCCCGTCCACGTTCGCCGACCAGTGCGATGACCACGACATCGGCCTGCAGGGCACGGGCAAAAGTGCCAAGCAGGCTGGATTTTCCCACACCCGAGCCTGCAAACAGCCCTATTCTCTGACCACGCACGATGGGCAGCAGGGTATCAAATGCCGCCTTCCCGGTGGCAAGCCGCGCCCCCAGACGCCGGCGTTGCGCGGGGGGGGGCGGCGGCGCGTTCAGGCTGCAGCTTTGCGCCCCTGCAAACAGGGGCCGACCGTCCAGCGGCTGCCCAAATGGGTCTATTACCCGCCCGATCCAGCAGTCATCCGGCGCGATATGCGTCGGGCCCGACAGCGCGATTTCTGTCCCGATTGCCAGACCCGTCAGCCCCTGATCCGGCAAAATCGTTACAGAGTCGGTCCCTAGACCAATGACTTCGCCGCCACTTTGCTCGCCCTTGCCTTGCATGCCTCTTTCTTGTCCACGGGCGCGGATTTCGATCCGGTCCCCCAGTGCCGCAGCGGACTGTAACCCATTGACACAGATGGTACCGCCCCCCACCGAACGGACCCGACCAATGGGGCGTGACAGGTCGATCCGGGCGATGTGATGGGTCAGGGGGGCAAATAGATCGGACATCGGAGTCTCCTTTTGTTCGGCAATTACCGTTTCTAAAGGAATCAGCCCTAAGAACTAGTGAAGTAGGTCGAGGGAGAAGCCCCGATGTTTGAAAAACTTGGATTGACCAGAATGGCACAGGCACTTGCAGCGCATTCCGGCGCAAGGGTTGAAGTGGTGGCGCGAAACATAGCCAACGCGGACACTCCGGGATTCCGCGCTATGGATATGCCCGACTTTCGCACAATTTATGGCGATCAGGTAACGTTTGCACCACGCCGCACCCGCGCAGCCCATCTTGTGAACGAAGAATCACAATGGTCCCAACCCGTGCCGTCCGGCACCGGGATGGCTCCCAATGGCAATGATGTATCGCTCGATCAGCAGATGATGAAGGCGGTCGCCGCCCGGCAAAACCACGAAATGGCTTTGGCTGTTTATCAGAACACATCTGCCATCCTGCGCACGTCGCTTGGCCGAAACACATAAGGGGGCCAATGATGTCAGACCTTTTGAATTCCCTTTCTCTTTCCGCATCGGGGATGGAGGCACAGGCCAGACGTCTTCGGCATGTGTCGGAAAATATCGCCAACTCGGATACCCCCGGCTACCACCGCAAGGTGGTGTCGTTCCGTTCCGAGATGGAGAGCGGAACTGTCACCGTCGGGCCTGTCCGGCTGGATCAAAGCCCTTTGGTCAAGGTCTATGCGCCGGATCACCCGCTGGCTGATACGACTGGTCACTATGATGGATCGAATGTCGATCTGGTGATCGAAATCGCTGACGCGCGCGAAGCGCAGCGCAGCTACGAGGCGAACCTCAGACTCTTCGATCAGGCGCGTCAAATGACGCAGAGCCTGTTCGATCTCATCCGTCGTTAGGGAGATCCAGAATGGATATCAAGAAGTCCCTGGCCGCACAGGCCTATGCACAAACACGTTCGGCGGCGACCGCAGAGCCGCCGCCGAACTCTGCCGAAGACAGCGCAGCGCGGTTTCTTGGAACCTTCGCCGAAACGCTGTCCCGTGGTGAAGACACGGCCCGCGCCGCAATGACCGGCGGTGCAGACCCGCATTCGCTTGTCGCTGCGCTGGCATCATCCCAGACGGCAGTGGAAACCGTGGTCACCGTCCGAGATCGCGTGGTCGAAGCTTATCAGGAAATCCTGAGGATGCCGGTGTGACCCATCCGATGACCGAAGGGGCCATTTTTGACATCCTGCGCCAGGCCCTCTGGATTGCCGTTACCATCTCGGCCCCCCTGCTGGGGGTCGCGCTGGTGGCCGGGGTCGTCGTCGGCTTGTTTCAGGCCCTGACCTCGATTCAAGAAATGACCCTGACCTTCGTGCCGAAGGTCGGCGCGATGCTTGTCGTGTTCTGGGTCTCGATGAGCTTCATGACATCCACGCTCGTATCCTTCTTCACTGATGCAATCATCCCCCAGATAGAAGGCGGCTGACATGGAAACCCCCGGCTACACCAGCCTGACCCGCCAATCCGGCCTGATGCGCGAGATGCAGGTGATTGCCAACAACATCGCGAATGTTTCCACCACTGGTTTCCGGCGTGAAGGCATCGTGTTCTCGGAATACATCGCCCGGCTGGAGGGGGAGCCCTCTTTGTCAATGGCGCGGGGCAATGCCCGCCATATCGATCTTGGTCAGGCCGGGCTCTCGCCTACCGGCGGCACCTATGATCTGGGGCTGCAGGGTGAAGGGTTTTTTCTGATTGCCACGCCGGAGGGCGACCGTCTGACGCGTGCCGGTGCTTTTACCCTCTCGGGCGAAGGTACGTTGGTTACCCCCGACGGGTATGCCCTGCTCGATGCAGGTGGGGCACCCGTCGCGGTTCCGCCCGGGGCACGCATCATATCTGTCGCCACAGACGGTACGCTGTCGGCAGATGGTCAGCCGGTGGCCCAGATCGGCATCTGGCAACCGGTTGATCCCTTGTCCCTACAACACCAGACCGGCACGATGTTTTCTGCCACAGAGCTGGAGCCGGCGGACACCGCATTGATGCGGCAGGGTTTTTTGGAAGACAGCAATGTGCAGCCCGTGTCGGAAATCGCCCGGATGATCACCGTCCAGCGCGCCTATGAAGCGGGGCAAAAGTTCCTCGATGCCGAAGATCAGCGCCAGCGCACTGTGATCCAGACCCTTGGCCGATAGGAGAGTTCGATGAAAGCACTGCAGATCGCCGCAACCGGGATGGCTGCACAACAGATGCGGGTCGATGTCGTCGCCAACAACCTCGCAAACATGTCGACCACTGGCTACAACGCCCGTCGCGCTGATTTCGCTGATCTTCACTATCAGCAACTGGCACGGCCCGGGTCGGTGACAGCCAGTGACGGCACCATATTGCCCACCGGGGTTCAGCTTGGCCTTGGCGTGCGCCCCGCCGCAGTTTCGGTCATTCTTGCACAAGGGGCATCTTCCCAGACCGGCGGCGATCTGGATCTCGCCATCGAAGGGCGCGGCTATCTGGAGGTTACCTTGCCCGGCGGCAATGCTGCCTATACCCGCGATGGCGCGCTCAAACGCACGGGTGACGGCCTTATCGTCAACTCCGAAGGGCATCAGGTGGCCCCGGGCCTGACCATTCCGGCGGATGCAAGATCTCTTGCCATCAATGCTGACGGCGAGGTCTATGCCTATTTCGCCGACCGGGTTGAGCCAGAGCTTTTGGGCGCGCTGTCACTGGTGGGGTTCACCAATGAAAAGGGACTGGAGGCGATCGGGTCCAACCTGTTCGTTGAAACCGAGGCGTCCGGCCCTGCACTGCCAGGTGCCCCGGGCGAAGACGGTCTGGGCACACTGCGTCAGGGCTATCTGGAGGAAAGCTCGGTCGATGCCGTGCGCGAAGTGACCGAGCTGATCAAGGCGCAACGTGGGTATGAGCTGAACGCCAAGGTCATCACGGCCGCAGATCAGATGCTGGCCGCAACCACGCAGGTGCGCTGATGTGGCGTTTGATTTGCTGTCTGCTTCCCCTTCCGGCCTCTGCCGATGCCTTGATCACCAACCGTGTCATCAAGGCGGGTCAGATGATTGAAGCAGCAGATCTCTCGGTTGTTCAGGCGGATATCCCGGGTACCCTTTCTGATCCGGCGCGCGTCGCCGGGCAAGAGGCGCGCGTCATGCTGTATCCTGGCCGGCCCATCCGCGAAGATCAGGTCGGTCCTCCGACCGTTATCGCCAGAAATCAGGTGGTGGGGCTTTCCTATATTGCAGGCTCATTGGCCATATCGACCGAGGGCCGCGCGCTTGACCGGGGTTCGGTCGGCGATGTGATCCGTGTCGTGAACCTGTCGTCCCGCAACACTGTGCACGGTCGGGTCATGCCCGACGGAACCGTGCGCGTCAGCCCGTCCGAAGGATAGCCCCATGCGAGTCGCATTTTGTTTTCTGTTCTTTCTGGCGGGCTGTACCTCGCTTGACGAGGTGGGGCGCGCGCCCGGCTTCTCGCCGCTGGAGGGCAGCTATCAGCATCACGCCATGTACTCCAACGCCCTGCCGCAGTCTGCAGACCCGACCGGTCCGACAGAGGCCTCCTCGCTCTGGACCGCAGGTCGGTCCTCACTTCTGGGCGACAGGCGCGCCGGCAAGCGCGGCGATATTCTGACCGTGGTGATCGAAATCGATGACCGCGCCGAGATGACGAATTCATCTGATCGCACCCGCACCGGCAACCAGACCATGGGCATGCCGCAGCTTATGGGCCTGCCACAGCGGATTGACCGCGCCCTGCCCGAGGGCGCTTCGATGGCCAAGGCGGTAGAAACCGGGTCTTCTTCGACGTTCGCCGGTGATGGCTCGGTCTCACGGCGGGAAAAGCTTACGCTGCGCGTGGCTGCAACCATTGTCGAGGAATTGCCGAACGGGGTGTTGCGCATCGAAGGGCAGCAAGAGGTCAGGGTCAATTTTGAGCTGCGCGAATTGATTGTCACCGGTTATGTGCGTCCGGCCGACATCTCGCGCACCAATGAGGTGACCTATGACAAGGTCGCCGGTGCCCGCGTTTCCTATGGCGGTCGGGGGCAGATTACCGATTTTCAGCAGCCCCGCTATGGGCAGCAGATCACTGATATCCTCCTCCCGTTCTGAGGGCAGAATGCGTAAACTCCTTCCCCTTCTTCTGATCATGATTGGTGCAGGTGCCGGGCTCGGTGCCGGGCTGTACCTGCGTCCCGCACCACCGGTCGCCGAGGGGGAAACTGACCCCGCTGCCGAAGGCGATGCCCATGCCGCAGGCGCCAGGCAGAGCCCGGAACAACTGCCGGAATTTGTAAAGCTGACCAATCAGTTCGTTGTTCCCCTGGTCGAAAAGAACCAGATAGCCTCTCTGGTTATTATATCGCTCAGCATAGAGGTGACGCCGGGGGGAACTGACCAAGTTTATGCGAAAGAGCCGAAGTTGCGCGATGAAATTCTGCAGCGGCTGTTTGACCATGCAAACACCGGCGGGTTCCGGGGTACATTTACCGATGCAGACAATCTTGTCATCCTGCGCAATGGTCTGACGGAAGTGGCGCGGGACGTATTGGGGAATATCGTCAAGACCGTCCTGATCACCGATATCATCCGACAAGACAGCTGATCCGCCACAACCTGATCGGTGTGCAGGCGCGGTCCGAAAGGACCGTTTTGTTTTATGGGGTCTGGGTCGGGCCCAACAGACGAGCGATGCCTTGCCGGTGGCCTTCCTTTCTGAAGCCGCACATATCACCGCTGCCCTGTCACCTTTCTGGCACCTCAGCCATTTTGTTTCCGGCGCGACGCTGGTCTTGGCGCAGGCAGGGTAAGCAACTCGAGAAGGTAAAGGTCAAGAAATCTTAGAAAAGAAATCAAGTTACTGATTTAAGTATATTTTTTGGATTCGACACTGAGGGTACCCGTGGGCAGGCCCACGCCACCCTCGCCCCGCATGGCCGCACTCAGCGCTTCAGCGTCAGCTTGCCCAGAACATCCGCCTGCCCGAAAGAGCGTTGCGCGGCCGAATGGAGGGCGATCCATTCCGCCGTGTCCCGCGCAAGCTGTTGGTTCAGCAGGATCCGGCGGTTCGTGGTCCACAGCCCGAAACGATCGACAACCTGCGCGGCGACAATCGGATCAAGCACCCCCCCCGTCTGGGTCTTGTCCAGCGCGGCCAGCAACGCTTCTGTCTGCCGCTTGCGCGACGATGCCACGCTCAGCCGCATCAAATCGCGGTCACGCAAAAGCTGCGCGATCCGGTGCAACTGCAAAAGCTGGTTCGCCGCGGTCATCTGCTCCGCTCCCGCGCGCGCTGACGCATGGCGTCGGCAAAGCGAATCGCGGCGGCCACCGCCCGATAATGATCGCGCTCGACAGGCTTGCCGATGTCAACCGTGGCAAACAGAAGCCGCGCCGTCGGCGGATCGGAATGAAGCGGCACGCCATGGGCCTCCGCCGCGTCCCGGATGCGGCGGGCGACCTCATCAACACCTTTAGCCACCACAACCGGTGCCGTGCGCGCGCCCCTGGTCCAGCGCAGGGCCACGGCAAAATGTGTGGGGTTGACGATCACCACGTTGGCCGTCGCAACATCGGCCAGCATTTGGTTCATCGCAATGTCCTGACCCCGCTGGCGCCGCTGGGCCTTGGTATGCGGATCGCCTTCGCTGTCCTTCATTTCGTCCATGACCTCCTTGCGGGACATGCGATTGCGCTGGGCCAGGGCGTGGCGTTGCCACAGCAGGTCAACCGCCCCGATCACGGCAGTGACCAACACGACGAACCCCAGAAACTGCCCCAGCAAGGCGATCAGAAGCAGAAGACTCTGGCGTGGATCCAGTGCAGCAGTGGCCAGAATGCTGGATGCGTGGCCTATCAGAAACCAGGCGAGCATCAGCGAGACGATTGCCAGCTTGAGAAAGCTTTTCGCAAATTCGAACAGACCTTCTGCCCCGAACTTCTTCTTGGCGGTGGCTAGCACAGATATGCGTGACAGCTTCGGGATCAGCTTGTCTGGCGCAAAAACGATGGCCTGATGCGACACCAGCGCAAGAACCACTGCTCCAGCCGGAACAGCCATGAACAGCACAAAAGGCAAAATGGCCGTTTCAATGATGCCGCCCACGACCGGGCGCGCAGATCGGGCCGCGAGGCGTCCGATCTCGGGGGACTGGTCGATCAGCACCAATCCTGCCGTTGCGGCCTTGTCAATCGCTGGCGCGCCGAGAAGGCCGGCAAGAAGCAATCCCGCGTAGGACGCTGCGGCCGGAAGCTCGGTCGATTTGGCGATATCCCCTTTTCGGCGCGCCTCAGCCAACTTCTTTTCACTTGGGGCATGTTCCTTGTCGCCCGGGCCCTGATCGTCTGACTCTGCCATGGCGGTTATGGCAGCGGCGCGGCCGGAGCCGCCAGGAAGCCGTTCAGCGTCTGAAGCCAGACCGCCAGAGCGAGCGGTGTGACCAGCAAAAGCAGGACCAGCCCGCCGAAACTGAGCGCGGGGGCTCCAATGAAGGTGACCATCAGCTGCGGCATGGCGCGGTTGATCACCCCAAGCGCGACATTATAGATCAGCGAGGCGATGACAAAGGGCATCGCGATCATGAAAGCCAGGGCAAAGGCGCGCCCGGTCTGCGCGACCCCCCATTCAGCAACCAGCGCCGCCGATGGCCATTGACCGGGGGGAAAAAGTTCGTATGCCAGCAGCAGATAGTGCAGAATCCGCACATGCAGCCCAGCCCCCACTGCAAGCGCGAGTCCGGTGACAACCAGCAGTTTGGAAATTGCCGGTTGCGCCTCCGCCCCGGCGGGAAACAGCTGTGACAATGATGTCGCATTCGCGGCGATGGAGCCTGCGGTCAGCAGGCACAGCACGAACATCCGTACCATCAGCCCAAGGATCAGACCGATCGCAACCTCTGGCGCGAAACCGGCAGTGAGGGGAATATCTGACACGATTGGGTAGGCCGCAGGGCCGATGGCAGCCGAGAAAACCACCGCCAACACCAGCCTGATCCGGGCGGGAATGCTGGTTTCGCCAAAGGCTGGCAGCGTGGCCATGACAGCCCCGACGCGCAGGAAAATCAGCGCCGCCCCCTCTGCATAGGCCGACAGGGTTGTATGATAGGTCAGCAACAATTCATTCAGGGCGATCATTGCGGGACGAGTCCGACAATCGCGGGCCGCGCCTCCAGCCCGATTTCCTCGTAGGACAGCACCGGCGCGCTAAGGCCTTTGGCAGCAAGCACGGTCCGGATGAACCGCCGACGCAGGGTCGAGGTGACAACTGCGGCGGAAATTCCGGTCTCTGCCGTCCGGTTGATCTTTTCGGCGAGGAGCGTCGACAAGCGCGCAAATTGTTCCGGGGGCAGGGCAATGTCCTGAAGCCCCCGCTCTCCGGCAATCTGATAGGTCGAGAAGGTCTTTTCCCATTCCGGCGCAATCTGGATCAGGGGAATCGTGCCATCCTTTCGTTTCAGATCTGACACCAGCTGAAAGCCGATTTTTTGCCGGACATGTTCGCAGATGGATTCAGCCGAAGGCAGGCTGCGACCTTCGGCGATGGCTTCAAGGATCAGGGGCAGGTTCCGGATCGATACCCGCTCTTCCAGCAGCAGCCTGAGCACCGAAAGCAGCAGGTCGGCGGGCACCTTTTCCGGGATCATCTCATCCAGAAGTTTGCGATTGGCCACCGCGCGGGCCGGATCCGTGACGTTGATGAATTCGTCTAGCAGTCGCCGCAGCCCCCGCAAGGACAAGAGCCGCGCAAGATTGGAGCGGATCACCTCGAGCAGATGCGTGGCCAGCACTTCGGGGGGGGAGACCACCGTCATCCCGGCGATCACCGCGTCTTCCTGCTTGTCGGGCAGGATCCAGCGGGCGGCAGTGCCGTAAACCGGTTCGCTGACATCAACGCCATCGGGTGCCGGCATGCCTTCATTCAGCAGCACAAGGCAGCGATCGGGCATCAGCCGATTGGTCACCCGTTCCACCCCCTGAATCCGGATCCGATAGGTGCCTGGGGGCAAAGACGGCTCGTCCGTCAGCCGGATCTCCGGCAGGATCAGGCCATAGCTGGCGGCAATGTGATTGCGCATGTTTCCGATGCGGCCATCAAGCCCCGTTGCGGGGTCAAGCACCATGGCAACCAGGTCAGGGGCAAACTCGAGATGAAGTTCATCAAAATCAAGCACGTCGCCCAGTGGAGTACGCTTCGGAGGGTCTGGGGTGACACTCGAACCCTCGTCCGGTAGGGCGTTTCGGCGGTGCACCATGAGCGCTGTGCCCGCAAGGGCCGCAGATCCAAGGATAAAGGGCAAAAAGGGCATGCCCGGTACCAGGGCAAAAAGCGCGAGCAGAACGGCGACAGTGCCAAGTGCGCCGGGATAGCGGCCCAGCTGCGCGAAGAAAGACACATCGGCCGCGCCCGTGGCACCGCCGCGCGCCAGCAGAAGCGCGGCTGCGACAGAGATGATGACCGCAGGGATCTGGCTGACCAGCCCGTCACCAACCGTCAGGATGGCATAGGTTTCAAAGGCGCGCCCGATCGGCATGTCATGCAGGAACACGCCCATCACCAGCCCCATCACGATGTTGAGCATGGTGATCAGAAGACCGGCAACCGCATCGCCCTTCACGAACTTTGACGCACCGTCAAGCGAGCCGAAGAAATTGGTTTCGGCCAGTTCGCGCTCCCGCCGCGCCTTGGCTTCGGCATGATCAATCGCCCCTGCCGCCATGTCGGCATCAATCGCCAACTGACGGCCCGGCATGCCATCAAGCGCAAAGCGGGCCCCGACCTCTGCCATCCGGCCTGCACCCTTGGTGATGACCATGAAGTTCACGATCAGCAGAACGCAGAAAATGACGACGCCCAACAGGACGTTGCCCCCCATGATGAAATTGGCAAAGCCTTCAATCACCGCGCCGGCGGCATCGGTTCCGGTGTGCCCTTCGCCGATGATCAGCTTGGTCGAGGACACGTTCAGCGAGAGCCGGAGCATCAGCGAGGCAAGCAGGATTGTGGGGAATGCTGAAAAATCAAGCGGGCGCTCGATGAACAGCGTCACCGTCAGCATCAGGATGGCAAGGGAAAAGGACAGCGCAAGCCCGATATCAAGCATCCAGGCCGGAACCGGCAGGACCATCATCACGATGACCGCCATCAAGGCCAGCGCAAGCAGGATGGTCGGGCGAAAGAAAAGCGCAAGTCGGGCTCTGGGGGTCATGTTGGCGTCACCGCAGCAAAGGGAGGGCGGGATGGTCAAAGCTGCTGACCAATGATCCGTAAGCGCCGGGTTGCCCGGCCCGAAGCAGCGGATAGCGGTTGTCGCGTTCAGTGCTTTGCTCAAGGGCGGGGTGCTGCGGTGCCTCCATTACGGCAGCCACCTTTGCCAGATAGGCCCCGGCTGCACCCGAATGGCGTGAGTGATAGGCACCTACTGCACCCTCCCACGAGCCGAACTCATCAAACAGCGTCAGCAAGAAACGGGCGGCATAAAGCGCGTTCTCCTCCGGGTCGAACATGTCAGCGAGGGACGTGAATTTTGCACCATGCCAGTGGACGTTGATTTGGAAACAACCGATATCAATGTTGGCCTGACCCTGCGCCATAGCGTCGGAAACATGGTCCATCGCCTCTGTTTCGGTGCCAAAGAATGATCCCGCCCCGGCCTGGTTGACCGTCCAGGGCCATGGTGAGAAGACGCCGCCCACTGACCGACCCGATTCAACACGGGAAATGGCCATCAGCACCCGGACCGGAACGCCGCTTGCCTTGGCGGCTTTGGCTGCAGCCTTGTCACAAAGGTTTGCGGTGCCCTGAGACGCAAGGGCATAGGCGAAAGGCTGGTCGACCTGTGGCAAGCCCGCAAGCCATGCAAGGGCAGAGCCAATCATAACAACCGCGTTCCGCCGCATGAGAATTTGCCCGCCCGATTTACACACACCATTCTGGTGCTTATGCAGACCCTACGACGCGAATCTTTCAAATTAGAAAACAGCTTGCTGCAGATGCAGGCTTGATCTTGGTATTGGCCTGCTTACCCTGCCAATCGGGGGGCGACCCAGAGATGACGGAGCAGATGAATGACCCAGCGGCTACACCTTGTGTTCGGGGGGGAACTTGTCGACCCCTCGAAATCGACATTTGCGGATGTGAACGACATCCACATCGTGGGTATGTTCCCGGATTACGCTTCGGCCCACAAAGCCTGGAAGGCAGAGGCGCAGCGGACCGTGGACAATGCCCATATGCGGTATTTCATCGCCCATATTCATCGCCTGCGCGATGAAGAGCAGGCGGGATCTGTGACCGAAGAACTGAGCCGGTAATCCGGCCTTAAACATGGTGCACTCCCTTGGCCTGACGCTTTACAATATGCGTCCCCGGCGTGACCCTTCAGGGGGCCATGCCTGGCCAGAGCGGTTGGCCGGGCGGCTGATCTGGATGCACTCCCCTACAGCCGAGGCGGGACGCGGTTTGTTGGAACTGGCCGCGCGTCTGATCGAGGAAGACGGCCTGACGGTTCTGTTCACCTGTACAGATCCTGTGCCGTTGCGCCCCGGTCTGATCAGGCAGCCCCCGCCAGAGGACCGGCCTGCCGAGGTGCGCGCCTTTCTGGATCACTGGCGGCCCGAGATGGCGCTGTTCTGTGATGGCGAACTGCGGCCGGCGCTGATGCATGAAGCGGGTGAGCGCGGCATGCCGCTGCTGATGGTCGACGGACGTGCGCCCTACCTGCTCAAGGGGCGTGATGGCTGGTATCCCGGACTGATGCGGTCTTCGCTTCAGGGGTTTTCGCATGTTCTCGCGATTGACGAGGCTGCGGCGCGGGCATTCCGCAAGGGCGGGGCGGCCCTGTCTGCCGTGGCCGTCACCGGACGGATGGAAGAAAACAGCGCGGCCCTGCCCTGTCTGGAGGCGGAACGCGCGGCGCTGGCAAAGCTGTTGGCCACGCGGCCGGTGTGGCTGGCCGTTGGTCTGCCCGAAGCAGAGGAGACCGCCGTCATTCTGGCGCATCGTGCGGCACAAAGTCTTGCCCACCGGCTTTTGCTGATCATCGCCCCACAAGACCCGGCGCGGGCAGAGCCTTTGGCAAGGCGGCTGGCGGAGGATGAAGGCTGGATTGTCGCCGAGCGGGCCGAAGATCAGGAACCGGAAGCCGAGGTCGAAGTGTTCGTGGCCGACGGGATGGCAGAGCTTGGCTTGTGGTATCGGCTGGCACCCATCACCTTTATGGGTGGCAGTCTTGCCGGGCAGGGCTGTGCGCGCAATCCGATGGAGCCGGCGGCTCTTGGGTCGGCCATTCTGTACGGTCCGCGACCGGGGTCATTTGGCAGCACATTTGGCAGGCTGGGAGCCGCGCGTGCCGCGCGTGCGGTTGGAAGTGCGGTTGATCTGGGCGAAGCGCTGTCAGACCTGTTGTCGCCGGACCGGGCGGCCCGCCTTGCCCAGGCCGCATGGACGGTTGCATCAGACGGGGCAGAGGTGACCGAGAACGCTGTCGGTCTGGTGCGCAAGTTCACCAGCGGGGTCAAGTGATGCGCCCGCCCGCCTTCTGGCAGACCCCAGTTGCCGCACCGGGACTGATGGCGCGCCTGTTGCAACCTTTGGGGATGATCTATGGCGCGGTAACGGCCCGCCGTGTGGCGCAGTCCGGCTACCGGGCGGCTGTTCCGGTGCTCTGTATCGGCAATCTGAATGTTGGCGGCACGGGCAAGACGCCCACTGCCATTGCGCTTCTGGGGCGTCTTCAGGGCGCGCAGGTGGTGTCGCGCGGCTATGGCGGATCGCTGGCGGGGCCGGTTCTGGTCAACCCTCAGCGCCACACTGCCGCGCAGGTAGGGGATGAACCGCTGCTGCTGGCGGCCTTTGCACCGACATGGGTGGCAAAAGACCGCGCTGCGGGCGTCCGCGCGGCCGAGGCGGCCGGGGCAAAAGTCATTCTGATGGATGATGGCTTTCAGAACCCGTCGGTCCACAAGGATCTGTCGATTGTGGTTGTTGATGCCGCACGTGGCTTTGGCAACGGGTTGTGCCTTCCGGCTGGACCTCTGCGCGAGCCGGTCGCTGCCGGTCTGGCCCGGGCCGATTTCCTGCTGTCGATCGGATCACCGGACGCGCAAGCGCAGTTTGTCCGCGACTGGGCTTGGCGGATAAACCTGCCCCATTTGCAAGGCGCGCTGAAACCCCTGTCGATGGGCATGGACTGGCGGGGACAGCGTGTGCTGGCCTTTGCCGGCATCGGTCATCCGGAAAAATTCTTCGCCACCCTGCGCGGCGAAGGGGCGCAGATCCTGCGCGCCGTGTCGCTTGATGATCATCAGACTCTGTCAGACACGCTGCTGCGCAGGCTGGAGGTCGACGCCAGCTCTCTGGGGGCCCAACTGGTCACAACCGAAAAGGATCAGGTCCGCCTGCCCGCAGACTTCCGTCCAAAGGTTCTGAGCCTCGTGGTCCGGCTTGAGGTGGCAGACTGGTCGCCGCTGGACGCTGCAATCGGCACCCTGCTCTAGCGCTGTCAGCCGTGTCGTTCAGACAATTTCAGCCTGATGTTCGCCCAGTTTCGGGGCAGGGCGGTCAAGCGACAGGTCGGCACCCGAGAACCGGAACGGTGATCGCACGCCCGGCATGCCGCCCGGCGCAATCTGCATGCCGCGCGCCACGATCTGCGGGTCGGCAAACACCTCATCCAGATCATTGATCGGACCGGCAGGCACACCGGCGGCTTCGCAGGCGGCCAGAAGGTCGGTCTTGGTCCATCTGCGGGTTGCCGCCGTCAGCCGGTCGGTCAGATCGGCACGGTTCTGCACGCGGTCGGCATTGGTCAGGAAAGCAGGCGCAGTGGCCATATCCTCCAATCCAAGGATTTTGCACAGGCGCTGGTACTGGCCATCATTGCCGGTTGCCAGGATCAGCCAGCCATCGGCGCAGTCGAAAACGGCATAAGGCGCAAGATTGGGGTGGGCGTTGCCCATTTTGGTCGGTGCCACCCCCGTGGTCAGATAGTTCAGCGACTGATTGGCCATGACCGAGGTCGCCACATCCATCAGCGCCATATCAACATGCTGGCCAAGGCCGGTGGATTGCCGCTGATGCAGCGCGGCAAGAATGCCGGTTGCGGCATAGATGCCGGTAAATATATCGGTCACCGCCACACCGACCTTTTGTGGCTGGCCACCCGCTTCGCCGGTCACGCTCATCAACCCGGCCATGCCCTGGATGATGAAATCATAGCCGGCACGGTGCGCATAGGGCCCGTCCTGTCCGAACCCGGTGATAGAGCAATAGACCAGACGCGGGTTTAGCTGCCGCAGGCTGGCGTAATCCAGCCCGTATTTCTCCAGTCCGCCGACTTTGAAATTCTCGATCACCACATCCGCATCTGCGATCAGGCGGCGCACCATGGCCTGGCCTTCAGGGGTGCGGAAATCGCAGGTGACGGACCGTTTGCCCCGGTTTGTCGCGTGGAAATAGGCGGCAGACCGCTCTCCCTCCCGCTCAAGGAACGGAGGCCCCCAACGGCGGGTGTCATCGCCTTCGGGTGCCTCGACCTTGATCACGTCTGCCCCAAGATCTGCCAATGTCTGACCGGCCCACGGGCCCGCAAGAATGCGGGCCAGTTCAATGACCTTCACACCGGCAAGGGGTGCCGTCATTCTTTTGCAAGCTCTGCGTCTATGATGGTTTTCAGATCGGCATAAGACATGTTCGCATGCTTGGTACCATTGATGATCAGGGTCGGCGTGCCCTGAATATCATATTCAGTCATGTTTTCGTTGAACAAATCCAGCATACCTTGCGCCATAGTCGCATCCTGCATGCAGGCATCAAGTGCGGTCTTGTCCAGGCCGTTGACCAAACCGCTCTTCTTCAGGTTTTCGACCATGTCTGCCGGATTGGTGATGGACAGCCATTCCTGCTGACGTTCGAAAAGCGAATCCTGAATGGCAAAATACCGCATCTCACCGCCGCAACGGGCGACCATTGCCGCCCAGAACGCGGGCCGGTCCTGATTGAAGTAGACTTCGCGATACACGAACCGGACTTTTCCGGTATCGATGTATTCGGTTTTCAGGGGTTTGAAGATCTGTTCATGAAAGTTCGCGCAATGCGGGCAGGTGTAGGACGCATACTCGATCAGCGTGACCGGCGCATCGACCGGGCCAAGGGCCATGTCCTTGATTTCCATGGCCGGTGCCTCGGCACCGGGCACTGTGTCCTGCGCAAACGCAGGTGTGGCAGGCGCAATCGAAAGTCCAAGGCTGCCAGCCAGGATCAAGGCCGAAGCGGCCAGAGTGGTTTTCAGTGACATTATTTCTCGCCTTCTGTCGTCTTGCGACGGTTTAGGATGTTTTCAGCCAAGGCTTCAAGCGCTGCGCGTAGGCCCGGATCATGGATCGGGGCTGCTGTTTTGCAGGCCTCGGCCCTGATGGCGGGGTCAACCTGGGCCTCCGCCTTTGGCGCAGGGGTAAATTCTGCCTGACCTTCGGCAAAGCCCACGGGGGCAGTCTGGGTCAGCAAGACCCGCGATATCGCGTTATAGCCATAGATGGCGTTCACCTTGGCGCGGATCATTTCCTTTTGCATTTCAATCATCGGTGCCATCGGCCCGGTGGTCAACAGTGTGAGGCTGCCGCCAAAACCATCGCGCCCGTAACCCACCTTGACCGGCCGGGTGCATTTGGCCAGATCTTCGCCCACTACTTCAGGCCAATGGGTCAAGAGCCGGGTGATGGCAAAGCCGCGCGATTCTCCTGCCACGCGCACAGGATCT
This sequence comes from Pseudotabrizicola sediminis, assembly GCF_004745575.1. Lineage (GTDB taxonomy): Bacteria > Pseudomonadota > Alphaproteobacteria > Rhodobacterales > Rhodobacteraceae > Pseudotabrizicola > Pseudotabrizicola sediminis. Next base: position 69,878 of record NZ_RPEM01000013.1, read on the forward strand.
TTCATCAGGCCAAACGCCGGTTCAAACCCGCGCATCCGCCGGGATGGTTTCTGGTAAGGGGTCGCGTTGCGGGCCATCTGGTATCCTGTGACACTGCCGCTATCTTATCCTGCCAAGGCTGCTCCGCCAGTGGGAAGTCGGGACAAAGGATATAAAGATTGCGTGACGCCGGGCTGAGCGACCTATTGCTGGAATGGTACGACAGGGAAGCAAGGGTCATGCCCTGGCGGGTGTCGCCAAAGGCGCGCAGGGCTGGCATCCTGCCTGATCCCTACCGGATCTGGCTGTCAGAGGTGATGTTGCAGCAAACCACCGTTGCGGCAGTGAAAGACTATTACCGCCGCTTCACCGCGCGCTGGCCGGGCGTGGCCGATCTTGCCGCCGCACGGGATGCCGATGTGATGGCCGAATGGGCTGGCCTTGGCTATTACGCCCGCGCCCGCAACCTGCTCAAGGCCGCGCGGGCCGTTGTGGCCGATCATGGTGGTGTATTTCCCGGCACCCGGGATGGCCTGCTTCGCCTGCCCGGCATCGGCCCCTATACCGCAAGTGCAGTGGCCGCCATCGCCTATGACGAGCCGGCAACCGTTGTGGATGGCAATGTCGAACGGGTCATGGCGCGGCTGTTCGCGGTGCAGACTCCGATGCCCCTGGCCAAGCCCGACCTGACAGCGCTGGCGGCATCGCTGACCCCCGACCAGCGCCCGGGCGATTACGCGCAGGCGGTGATGGACCTTGGCGCCACGATCTGCACCCCCCGCAATCCGGCTTGCGGGATCTGTCCTGTGGTGCAGGCCTGCGTCGCCCGCCGGCAGGGCATTCAGGCCGAATTGCCCCGCAAGGTGCCAAAGCCGGAAAAGCCAGTGCGCCGGGGTACTCTGTGGTTGGCGACACAAGGCGACAGGGTGCTCTTGCAGCGCAGGCCGGACAAGGGGCTGCTGGGCGGCATGCTGGGCTTTCCCGGTGATGGCTGGGATGGCGCGGGCGGCGCTGCCCCCGTTGAGGCCGACTGGCAGGAGATTGGCGAAATCCGCCACACCTTCACGCATTTCCACCTTTTCCTGACCCTGCACGCCGCCGAGCTGCCGATCGGTTCGGTCGTGACACGCGGGCAGTTTGTGTCTGGCAACGAATTCAGCGCCGAAGATCTGCCGACCGTCATGCGCAAAGCCTATAGCGCTTTGCGAGACAACGTTACCCGTTGAGATATCGCTTTCCTTGGCCCATCATGCACGAAACCATACAGGGTCAATCATGACAGACCGCCCGCGCCAGACCATCGGATTTGCCCAGGCAGCGCCGTTCTGGCTGACGCTTGGCATTGTGCCGCTGGCGGTGATCGGGGCCGTATTTGGCGGCTGGTACACAGCACTGGTGCCGGCCTACTCGATCCTGGTCTATTCGTCCCTCGACGCGCTGACCGGGTTGAACGACCGCAACGCAGACCCGGAAACCCCCGATGACATGCTGTTCTGGTATCGGCTGCTCACCCAGATCTGGACCCCGGTCCAGATCGCTGTTCTGTTCGGGACGATTTGGTATGTCGCCGATCGGGAACATCTTTCGGGGCTGGAACTCGGGGTGTTATTTTTTGGTATCGGCATCATCACCGGCACAGTCGGGATCAATTACAGCCACGAACTGATGCATCAGAGAAACCGACTGGAACCCTGGTTGGGGGATATCCTGCTGGCATCGGTGCTGTATTCCCATTTCCGGTCTGAACATCTGCGGGTACATCACACCTATGTCGGCACCTGCCGTGATCCGGTGACGGCCCGTTACAATGAGGGGTTTCACCGCTTTTTCCCGCGTGTGCTGTGCCAAAGCCCGGTTTCCGCCTGGCGGGCCGAAGTCGCCCTGCTGGCCCGGCGCGGTTTCCCGTGGTGGCACCCAGGCAACCCGTTCTGGCGGTATGCGGCGCTGCAGGCCGGGATGCTCGGCCTGGCCTTTACTCTTGGCGGTTGGTTGGGTCTTGGCCTCTTCGTCTATCAGGCGGCAGTCGCGATCTGGCAGTTGGAGGCTGTGAATTATGTCGAACACTATGGTTTGACGCGCCGACATCTGGGCGAGGGCAAGTATGAACATGTCAAACCCCACCACAGCTGGAACGCATCGCATACCGCGTCAAACTGGCTGTTGATCAACCTGCAGCGCCATTCCGACCATCATTTCAAGCCCGATCGCCGCTTTCCACTGCTGCAGACCTATGACGCGGATCAGGCCCCGCAGCTGCCGCTGGGCTATCCCCTGATGGTCTTCATCGCGATGAACCCGTTGTGGTGGCGGCGGATGATGAACCCGCGTGTCCGGGCGTGGCGCAAATTCCACTACCCCGACATCACGGATTGGCACCCCTATAACAAGGCGCTGAACCCTGCCCCCCGCTGAGCGGATCAGACCCGCTCCAACGCGATGGCGATCCCTTGGCCAACACCAATGCACATGGTGGCAAGGGCGCGACGCGCCCCGGTCTGCGCGAGTTGCAGGGCAGCCGTCCCGGTGATGCGCGCGCCCGACATGCCCAGCGGATGGCCAAGCGCGATGGCCCCGCCGTTCGGATTCACACGTGGATCGTCATCGGCAACCCCAAGGGCGCGCAAGGTGGCAAGGCCTTGCGCCGCAAAGGCTTCGTTCAGCTCAATCACATCCAGATCGGCGGGCGTCAGGGTCAGCCGGGCCAGCAGTTTTTGCGACGCGGGCGCCGGACCGATGCCCATGATCCGTGGCGGCACCCCTGCGGTCGCCCCGCCAAGAATGCGCGCGATCGGAGTCAGCCCAAATTTCGCAGCCGTCTTGGCGTTGGCAAGAACAAGTGCCGCCGCACCATCATTCACGCCGCTGGCATTGCCCGCCGTGACCGAGCCATTGGAGAACAGCGGCTTCAACTTTGCCAAAGCCTCTGGCGTTGTCGCACGGGGATGCTCGTCCCGGTCGACCACCAGTGCATCGCCCTTGCGCTGCGGGATGGTGACCGGCGTGATCTCACTCGCCAGCCGCCCATTCTCCTGAGCTGCCGCAGCCTTGGCCTGCGAGGACAGCGCCATGGCATCCTGAGCCTCGCGGCTGATGCCATAATCATCGGCCACGTTCTGCCCGGTTTGTGGCATCGAGTCTGTGCCATAGGCGGCGTCCATGGCCGGGTTGATGAACCGCCAGCCGATGGTGGTATCATACACCGTCGCCTCGCGGCTGAAGGCAGATCCCGCCTTTGGCATGACAAACGGCGCGCGGCTCATGCTTTCCACGCCGCCCGCGATCATCAGATCGGACTCGCCCGCCGCAATGGCCCGTGCTGCGGCCAGCACCGCATCCATGCCGGAACCGCACAGCCGGTTGATCGTGGTGCCGCTGACACCCACCGGCAGACCGGCCAGCAGCAAGGACATGCGGGCCACGTTGCGGTTGTCTTCGCCCGCCTGATTGGCGCAGCCAAAGACAACGTCGTCAACCGCTTCCCAGTCAACGCCGGCATTGCGGGCCATCAAGGCACGCAGGGGCACGGCGCCCAGATCATCGGGGCGCACGGTGGACAGGCTGCCGGCATAGCGGCCAATCGGGGTGCGGATATAGTCGCAGATGAATACGTCTGTCATATCAAAACCTTTTACAACGCAGGAACATCAAGATCGGCCACCGGACCTTCAAGGCGCAAGGCGGCCCCGGTCAGCGCCTGCAGATCTGCAACCGAAAGTGAGGCCAGCTTTTCACGCAGCACAAAATGGCCATCGACAATGTCGATCACAGCCAGACTGGAATAGACCCGCGTCACGCAGCCCTCCCCTGTCAGTGGCAGGGAACAGCGCTGCACCAGTTTTGGTTTGCCATCCTTGGTCACATGATCCGTGATCACGGCAACCGTCTTGGCCCCGTGCACCAGATCCATCGCGCCGCCCACCGCCGGCACTCCGCGCGGGCCGGTGGACCAGTTCGCCAGATCGCCGGTTTCGGCAACCTCGTAGGCCCCAAGAATTGCCACATCCAGATGACCACCGCGGACCATGGCAAAGCTGTCGGCGTGGTGGAAAAACGCTGTACCGGGCTTGATCGTCACCGCCTTTTTGCCGGCATTGATCAGATCCCAGTCTTCCGACCCCGCTGCCGGAGCCTCGCCAAAGCCGAGGATGCCGTTTTCGGTGTGAAAAATCGCCTCGCGCCCGGGGGGCTGAAACTTTGCGACCATCTCGGGAAAGCCGATGCCGAGATTGACATAGGCCCCATCGGCAATGTCCTGCGCCGCGCGCCATGCCATTTGGGTGGGGGAAAGTTTGTCGGTCATGCTGCGGCCTCCGGGTAAACCGCTTTGGCGCGGTTCAGGTCTTCTTCCTGCTGCGGATGCGGCACCTCGACCACGCCCTGCACAAAGATGCCGGGGGTGATCACCGCCTCGGGGTCGATGCCACCGGGGTCGACGATCTGCGACACCTGCACGATGGTTGTGGTGGCCGCCATACACATCAGCGGATTGAAATTGCGCGCCGCCATCCGATACGTCAGGTTGCCTAACCGGTCGCCCAGATGGGCCTTGATCAAGGCCACATCGGCCTTCAGCCAGCGTTCCTGCACATAGGACCGGCCCTCGAACACCTCGACCGGCTTGCCCTTGGCCAGATTGGTGCCAACACTGGTGGGGGTGTAGAACGCGGGAATCCCCGCCCCCCCGGCGCGGATGCGTTCGGCCAAAGTGCCTTGCGGCACCAGTTCCAGTTCGATCTGACCCGCCAGATAGCGTTCGGTGAACACCACCGGGTCAGCGGAGCGCGGGAAAGAGCAGATCAGCCTGGCCACCATCCCCGCCTCGATCAGCGCGGCGAGGCCGACATGGCCATTGCCCGCGTTGTTGTTCACGACCACCAGATTTTTCGGGTGACCGGTGGCAAGGAAGCGGTCGATCAGGGCATGGATCAGCTCTATCGGCGCGCCCGATCCGCCAAAGCCGCCGATCATCACTGTCATGCCATCGTCGATACCCGCCACGGCGGCCGCAAGGTCGGGAAGGGTTTTGTCCATCGGAAGCCTCCATCATGACCCGGCGTTCGGGCCGTCGTCGCCCATGGGGTAGCGGGCAGCAGGGCTTGGCGTCCAGCCCGTTTGTGCGCTATGCTGCGTTTGTTGACATATCGCACGTATGGAGACCGCCATGATCATCACCGACCGCGACACCATGGGCGGCCTTGCCAAAGGGTTGGCGGTTATCGAAACCTTCACCGCGGCCCGCCCGCGACAATCGATTGCCGAAGTGGCGCTGGCCTGCGGTCTGGACCGGGCGACGGCGCGGCGCTGTCTTCTGACACTGGCACATCACGGCTATGCCGATTGGGATGGCAAGTTCTTTACCCTCACTCCGCGAGTCCTGCGGCTTGGCACTGCCTGTCTTGCCACCATGCCGCTGCCGCAGATTGTGCAGCCGGTGCTGGATGACCTGTCAGACCGGATCGGACAAAGCAGTTCCGTGTCCATTCTGGACGGGGCCGAGATTGTCTATGTCGCGCGGGCGGCGCAGAAAAAGGTGATGTCGGTCGGGTTGATGCCCGGTTCACGCCTGCCCGCGCATTGCACCAGCATGGGCCGTGTCCTGCTGGCGGCGCGGCCCGTGGATGAGGTTAGCACCTTGCTGCAGGCGCATCCGCCCGTTGCCCGCACGCCGCTGACGCGGACGACGCCACAGGAAATCCTCGATGAACTGGCACAGGTCCGGATGCAAGGTTATGCGGTCATCGATCAGGAGGTCGAGCTTGGCTTGCGGTCTCTTGCCGTGCCGCTGTTCGACGTGCATGGCCGGGTAATTGCCGCACTGAATGTCGGGGTCGCGGCCATTCACGCCCAAGTGGAACAGCTTGTGGCGCTGTATCTGGTACCCTTGCAACAGGTGCAGGCAGATCTGCGCCTGCTGCTGCGATAGGCCCGGTTCCGAAGCTGTCCGCGTCGCCCATTGGGTCTGTAGGTCCGGGACTGCGCGGCACAGCTACTGTTCCGCACCTGACATAGGATTCCGGACGGCGTCCCGCTG
>NZ_RPEM01000014.1 GCF_004745575.1 Pseudotabrizicola sediminis
AAATTCTACAAATGCACCCCGTCAAAAATGGGGGGATTACCGCTTGACCCTTGCCGATTGGGTGGGTCTCCACATTTTCCGGGCAAATCCAACCCACCTCCGCTCTGTGATCAGTTCAATCGGCTCAGGCCCTGATCTCGACGCCGAAACGGGGTCAGTTTTGCGTGCCTATTGACAGAGAATCCTGAGATTTCAAATCATGCGGATCAACCCGCCTAGGCTTTCGAGTTTGACGACGCCCGAGGATGAAAGTTGGTTTGTCGCGGCGCACTCGTAAATTGCCAGACACTCGCGGCGACGGAGGCGGAAGAAGCAGGGGATGCTCCGTTGCTGTCAGGCCAATCTCTGCCCGACGCAGAACACTCGTCATAGTGGTCGCCACGACCTACAGAACGTCCGCTATGGAGGATTGTCGCAAGTGCCGGGAAGCACCACAATCGGGCTGCTCTCCGCCCTTCACGCGCGACGCACTGTATCAAACCTCGGCGAAATCACTTCAGGTTCGCCATCACTCGCGCCAGAATCACCCTTGCGCCCTCCATATTCTCCGGCGCTGTTCCTGCGAGGGCGCGAGCTTCGACGTCCTGCACGGCCACACGAGCATCGACGAGAACGGTTTTTCCCTTCTCGGAAAGCGAAATGAGCACCATCCTGCTGTTGTTCGGCTCGGTTTGTCGATCGATGAAGCCATCCCGTTCGGTGCGCTGAAGAGTGTTCGTCGTGGTCGAGGTCTCCAGGTCGAGGCGGCGGGCGATCATGGCCGGGCGCATGCCTCCGTGCCGCCCGATCAAATCCAGGATCGCATACTGGGCAGGTGCAAGGCCAAGCGGGGCGAGTGCCGCCGCTATTTCTCGTGACGCGATACGTGCAGCTGGCAGCACCAAATTCGTAAGAAAGCCCCGTTCGTCGGTCATATCAGTGGTCCTCGCAAGCCCCAAGAGATCGGTGCGAATCTGTCGTCTTGCAAGGGGCAATCCATCCGCGACCTCAATATACTAGCATGCTCCTATTATCAAACGCCAACCGACTTACTAGCTTACTAGTAAGTTCGAGCGCCTCGACCTGGACGCGCCTCCCAGTTCTTCTGTCAATGAGCCATCGTCAGACGTACCACTCGTGACGACCATTCAGATGTAGCGCAGTCTCGCGCGCGGCAGGGCGAGTATCATATTTAAGAACAGTGCCCAACCGCTCGTTGAAATGGTTCGACGCTGCCCCCCGGAGACGGATGTAGGCCCCGCCTCATGGGCCTCTGAACTTTTCTTCATCAAAGTTACTAGCATGCTATTGTAATCCGAGCTTCACATGAATATACTAGCATCATAGCCCAAATGGAGTAAATGACATGATCCACCAGCGCCCTTCACAGCTCACCCTTCCGCTGCACATGCCGCGCGACCCCGTCAGCCATATCACGCCGCCGGTGGGCAAGCCTGCCCTTGCGGATGTTCTTGGCAAGGACTTCAACAATCTCGCACGCTTTCCGGCCATCAGCCCGGCTGAGGCATCGCGCCATGCGCCCCAGATCGGTCTGGCAGGTGAAAGTCTGGTAACGTCCTGGGCGGCGCGGCGCGGGCTTGCCCCCGTCTCGATGCCTGCTGGCGCGCCGTTCGATCACATCTTCACGGTTGGTCCGCATCTGGTTCGCGCTCAGACGAAGACAACGACCGGTCCGAGGCGGGATGGTCGTTACAGTTTCAACATGAGCAGGGGGAATTCTGGCGACCCCAATGGAACCTCCGCCTATGCGTCGAATGCATTCGATCTCGCAGCATTGGTCTTCCTTGATCTCGGGGTGATTTACTTCACGACCGAGAAGAAATCACGCTTCCGCTTCACTACTGAGGAGGCGCAGTTGATGTCGCATATCGAGTTCGAATGCTTCTGCGACTGCCTTCTGCAACTGGCGGTGATCGACCGTAGGGCCTTCGACGTCCTGACCGATGAACCGGATTGCGAAGCCGACTGCTGACTGAGATCTGCCAAGCCTGACGGCCCGCACGGGCCACGTTATCCAATCCACTTTCGCCAAACTCATTGATCCGCACGCTGGCGGACTGCCCCTTCTATTGCCCTGGAGACGCACATGACCGATCTCACCACCTCTTCAAAAACGACCGACATCATCCCCGGCAACAACGCGGCGCCGCACGCAGACTGGCGCAGCTTCGCCGCCGAGATCTTGACTACGCTGGCGGATCCGGAGCATCGGATCTGGGCATATGCCGCGTGGCACGGCAGTTCTGTGGTATCGCAGACGGATCACATCCCCGACGCAACGCCGGCGCGCGCAGATGAGGCGGCTGTTGATCCTTGGGCCGAAGATTATGAGGCGAGCGGCATTCTCGGCCTCGACTATCATGTGAATGACGCCACTGACCCGTCCCGGCCTGACCCCGACGCGCCAGAAGACAGTAAAAGGGGTCGTCCGCGCGCATCAGTGTTGACGGCAGTGATGCGGATCGCGCGGCAGTTCGCCACGCTGCGGAATCTTCTCGGAACTCTTGCGGCGCCGGGCGCGATCACTTTCCTGTCCTCTGGAACGCCCGAACTCGACAGCACCATCGAGCAGATCCTGAACGCAATCACCGTATCGGATCAGCGCGCACCAGGCGTGCCGAAACTGACGGCATGTACCATCGAGGAGGTATTCGCGATCGGGGACCGCAAGCGGTCGGGTCCGTTCGGCGCTTTCAGTGTCGGTGTCAAAAGGTGGATCGAAGACGGCCATCCGATCGTCATCACTGGTGCTGGGTCCGCAGTGATGCGTCCGGAACTGCAGGCCATGGTCAGCAATGTCATCCATCTCGTGCCCTTCAGCCGCGAAATGCTGTGTGAGGTGCTCAACAGCCTCTATCCCGGTGGCGAGGTGCGGGCCGACAATCTTCCGGATTGCTTGGGTGCGGCAGAGCTCGGGTGCCTCTCGCCCGAAGCGCTGACCATTGCCACACGTGCCGCGACGCCGACGGATGCAATCCGGCGGCTGGTCGCAGACATTCCGTTGCCAACCGTAGCCGGGCCCGGACTTGCGGACTTCCCGCTGCAGCCAGCGGTTCGGGAACCTGTTGAACAGCTGCTTGCGGATATGCTGGCCTGGCAGAACGGGGACATCCCATGGTCCGATGTGTCGCGCGGCATTCTGCTGGTTGGGCCCCCGGGCTGTGGCAAAACCGAACTGCCTCGTCTCATTGCGAAAGAAGCCGGGATCACGGTCCATCCGGCCTCGATGGCCAAGTGGCAGTCCACCGGTGCGCGGTCGTCCGACATCTGCCGCGAGATGCGCAGTTTCTTCACCAAGGCTGCGGCAGCGGCACCCTGCATTGTCTTCATCGATGAGTTGGATACTTTCGGAGATCGCGGTCGACCCCAAGACCACAACAGCTCCTGGACCGACATGGTGATCGGGGCACTGCTCGAATGTCTCGATGGATATGAAACCGGCGAAGGCGTCGTGGTGATGGCCGCGACGAATCTTCTGCACAAGATCGATGCCGCCCTGCGCCGGCCCGGCCGTTTCGACCGTGTTGTGACCGTTGGCCACCCCACGCCGGATCTGATGCCCTCGGCCTTCCGGTGGCACCTACGCGATGACCTGGAGGGGGCCGACCTGCCGGCCATCGCTGCGGCGGCGACCGGTATGACCGGAGCCGAGGTCGCTGAAAGTGTCCGGCGCGCACGGGCGTTGGCGCGGCGTGCCTGCCGTCCCCTCACGCCGGAAGATCTGGGCACTGCTATCGCGGAGAGGCGTCCGCCGCTCGCCGAGCAGTTGCGTTGGCAGGTGGCTGTCCATGAGTGCGGTCACGCGATCGTCGCGCATGCAACCGGCCGGGCGCGACCGAAGCTGCTTTCCTTGCATACGGGGGGCGGCTCGGCCGACATGACGCGGGCTGCGAGCAACTTGCGCCGCGCTGATATCGATGATGAAATCGCCTGCTGTCTCGCTGGCCGCGCTGCGGAGCGCCTAATCGTCGGCTCCGCGAGCGGTGGGGCTGGCGGTACGGAGGACAGTGACCTCGCCCATGCGACCAGAGTGGCCGCGGGCATTGAACTGTCCTACGGTCTCGGCACCAGCGGAACCGCTTGGCATGGATCGCCGGACGCCGCACTGTATCAGATGCGCCTTGACCCGAACATCCTCGCACGGGTTCAGATTCATCTTGATGACGCGGAGGCCTTCGCCTTCGAGTTGCTGAAGACTAACCGAGCGCTTCTTGAAGACATGGCGCGGGAGCTTATGCGGACCTGCCTGCTGACTGGCCCGACGCTGGCGGCACTCCTCGCACGCACCGACCCGCAACCCACGGTGCGCAGGGCGGCGGGCCCGCCCCAGCAGGCACCTTCGGACCTCACCCGGACGACCACGCCAGCGCGTGCCGACAGGTTGTGGGGGCGGCGACGGAAGTGACGGGGGCTGAGATCGCGGCCAGTGTGCGCCATGACCGCGCTCACCGACCGCTCGGTCCCGACGATCTGATGGCAGCCGTCAACGAAATCCGCCCGCCGCTCGAAGACAAGTTGCGTTGGCAAGTGGCGGTCCATGAGGTCGGCTATGCGATCATGGCACACGCGACCGGCTGCGCTCGTCCGCACCTGCTGTCGTTCCATGCTGTCGGCGGTGGGGCCGAAATGACCCGTGTGCCGAATGCCCTGTACCGTAGCGATCTGGATAGTGACCTGGCCTGCCTACTTAGCTGGCCGGGCCGTGGAACTCCTGGTTCTCGGCTCGGCGAGTTGCGGCTTCGGAGGGCCGAAGGACAGCGATCTGGCACATGCGACAAGAACGGCAGCGGCGATCGAGCGGTCGTTCGGCCTCGGCGGCAGCGGAACGGCACATGTTGCGGGCTGGCGGACAGCACGCTCCAGCAGGTGCGTCTGGACATTGAACTTCTCGTGCGGGTGCAGATCCGCCTCGACAATTCCGGGGGTGTTGCGCTCGAGTTGCTGAAAACCAATCTCGCGCTTCTTGAGGAAATGTCCACGCACCTGAGGCGCACCACGGTCTTGAGTGACCCGGCCCTCGCAGACTTCCTTGCTCAGATAGATCATCCGTCCCCAGACATGATCAAACAGCCAAGCCCGCGGCAAACAAAGCTTGGGGACGCCCATGTCACGAGCAGCAACAATGCCCAACCTCTCGTGGAAATGCCGGGCTCCCGCACGACCGGACCGCAGTCGTAATCAGTAGCCATCTCTGAATTCTACCCCATCACTTCTTTTCAATAGGAAACCGCGCCCGTGAGGGCGCGGCGCGGCGCCTTACATATTGGGTAATTTGTCCAAGAAGCCGCGAGAAAACTGGAAGACCGAACTTGGGCCAAGATCACCGACAATCTTGAAATCCATGACCACCGGCTTCGTTGTGACGGTTCTATGTCCAGGCAACTTCGCGGTGCATTCGACGCGGCAGTTATTCCAGCACCGATGACCAGGAGGCCGCGATGTACGACTCCCTGGCGCTCCGCGCGCGGAAAAAAACTTGTTGATATACGCGGCAACGAGAAAGAAGCGCATATTCGGAGCACTGGCATACATGGAACGAGCTGGATGTTCTGGAACATCCCGACTTGGTGGCCACGGCGCCATCTGATTTACCTCGGAAAACATTTTGTGGAACACCGGCAGGGCATGGGGCTTCCCATCGACAAATCTTCCGGAACATTTGAGGCTCCGGCGATCAAACTTTCCCCTTTGACCGCTTTCGGAAAACGGGGAAATCGGTTGCACGTGTTCCGCGACTTTGGACGAGAGAAGTCCCAACATACAGTGAAACAGTCAAGCGCAAAATCGACATTTTTTATCGCTTTTTGCGGGAGTTATCCACAGGCAATCCCATGTTCCGGATAAGTATCCTTGGGATCTTGTGAACGGCTCAACTATATTTGGATGCGAGCCACAGACCTGATGCGCCTGAAACCGACCATGGCCACGACCCTCCTCGATCCGCGAATAGCGGGCCAAAGCAAGACACCGAGAGACCAAAAAATGAAGAGCTTCCAGAACGCCATGACTTGCGCAACCGGGCTGCAACGCGACGATGTCGCTGTGCATTATGGAGCTGGTCCCAGCCTCTCTTTCAAGCTTTTTGCAGCTTTCTATTTGCCCCTCGAGTGTCGGTCTGTCGAGATTCAGAAGGCATATGAAAAGTCCTTGGTGTCGCATAGCTGTGGAATGAAGAACGCGCCCGTCGTTTCCCGCCCGAGTCTATCGATCCGACTTCCTGACCTCACTGACATCAGGAGGCTTCGACGATGCCCGGACCGCGCCTAAGTAAAGCGAGCCTCTCGAATGCTCTGTCCGCGTTAATGGACCTTGGGATGACGCCTCGCCAAGTGTCGATAAACACCGACGGGACCTTCACCATTGACCTCGGTGAGACGCATGCGGAACAATCAGCAGACCGTGCCACCGTGCCGAAGAAGTGGGCTTCACAGGGAGTGATCAAGTGAGATACCGATTTCCCGGTCTTTTGCGGGACAAGACCGCTGCAGGGACGGTTCGCTGGCGCGTTCGTGTCGAGGGACTTCCGAACAAAAAGGTTCGGATCTTTTGCGGACCCGGTGAGCCGGGCTTCGAAATGCAGTACTGTGCCGCGCGTGCAAGCCATTCCGTGGAGGTCGTGAAGCCGGTGTGTCCACAAAAGGGTACTCTGGACGAGTTGTGCGACAAGTTTCTGGAATGGATGCAAGTCCAAGTCGAAGGAAAGAACCTGTCCCCGCTGACGCTTTCCGGACGCCGTACAGGCTTGACGCAGGCGCGCGAAGTCAAGGATCCGGACGGCGACCGCATGGGATCTCTCAGTGCCGACATGCCCGAGGACGCGTTCATCCATATCTACGACTCCTTCGGGTCGAGGACCGGCGCAGCCGAGACCAGCCTCAAAGCTCTACGTGCAGCGTACAAATGGGGACAGGATAGAGGTTTTCCCAAAAACAGCGCTGTGTTGAGGGTGAAGTCCACCCATCGAAGCAAGGGAGGGGCAACGCCATGGAGTTCAGCGGACGCGATTAAGTTTCTGAAATACCATGGCCCAGGCACCATGGCCCGGCTCTGGTTTTGTCTTGCTTACGCAACGCATGGCAGAATCGGGGATGCTCCAACCCTTGGGCCAAGCAATGAGTTCGTTCATGATGGTAAGCGGCATCTCGAATGGCAGCCAAGAAAGAAGGGGTCGGCATACGTTTCATTTCCATTCGACGGCGCGCTGGCCGAGGAACTCGAAAACCATCCCAAGCGTGAGACCTACCTTGCAACGGACTACGGAAGGCCGTTCGCTTCGTCCGGCAGCCTCGACAACCGTGTCCGGAAGTGGATCATTGCGGCTGGCCTGTGCGTAGAAGCAACGGCGACTGACGGAAGTCTGGTCTACGAAGGCACGGGCAAGAGAAAGGTCGTCAAGAAATTGGCCACCCGCTCGCAGCATGGCATTCGCAAAGGTGTCGCGGAACTTATGGCTGAAAACGGAGCTACGGAATACGAGCTCATGGCGTCTTTCGGCTGGACGGACGCGAGGACCGCAGCAATCTATACGAAAAAATTCCAGCGACGTGGTGCAGCAACTGCCGCTTCAAACCGGATCCTGACTGCGCAAGGTGGACCACGGACCAAGCGTCGTGGTCCACAAGGCCACGAAAACACCAGAAAAATAAAGGAAAAATCAATGGTGTGGCAGCCCGTAGGGGAGTCGAACCCCTCTTCCCAGGTTGAAAACCTGGTGTCCTAACCGATAGACGAACGGGCCACTGGCGGGGTGAATAGGGCAGCGGGCGGCAGCGCGCAAGGGGAAAAGTGACGGCCCTGCCACCGATGCATCACGGCTCAGCCGTCGATGCGTTTGGCCATGATTGCGATGGCCTGCTGATAGACGGTGGCAGCGTTCCACTGCTGGATCACGGCAAAGTTAGGCTCGCCTTCCTGATAACCGGCACCGGGGCGCCAGCCCTTCTGGCGCAGGAAATTCGCGGTCGAGGCCATGGCATCGGTCAGGTTGTTCAGGTCGACCTTGCCGTCACCATTGCCATCCACCCCATAGATCAGCGCATTGCCGGGCAGGAACTGGGTATGACCCCATTCCCCATGCTTGGCCCCCACGGTTGATGCAGTGATCGCGCCCTCATCCACCAGTTTCAGCGCGCCGATCAGATGCGGGCGGAAAAACGCGCTGCGGCGGCAGTCATAGGTGAGCGTGGCGATGGCCGAGACAATTCTGGTATCCCCCATGAAACCGCCAAACCCGGTTTCCATCCCATGGATCGCCACCAGAACCCCGGCCGGCACGCCATAGCGCTGCTCGATCGCGGCAAACAGATTGGCGTTCTTTGCCTTGCGCGACCTGCCCTGACTGACAATCGTATCCGCCCCGCGCACCTGCATGAATTTTTCCAGCGTATAGCGAAAGCTGCGCTGGTTGCGGTCTGCCGCGATGGTGGGCCCGGAATAGCTGGACCCCATCAGCGCCGCCAGCCCGCGCTGCCCCACGCCTTCGGCCCGCGCCTCTGCCGCCATCTCAGTCTTCCACGCCTCATACCGCCCGCCGGTATCGGAACACGAGGCGGCAGAGGCGGACGAGGCGAACAGCGCAACACAGATGGCGAGGGAAAACGATTTCAAGGCAGGCATCAATACACTCCGGCAGATGAATTTCCGTGCAGTGTAGTGACCCCCTCACGCGGCACAAGCGATTGCTGGGCCCGGGCGTGGGGATTGCCGTCAAGTTTGCGTCAGCAGGGCGGGTTTCCGTCAGACCGGCGGGCCAGACGGTCGGGCGGCTGCGAGTCAGACCGCAGGCGCGTCTGTCGTGCCGGTGTGGCCTGCTTCCAATGCGGCGATCCGCGCCTCCAGCGCCGCGTTTTCTTCGCGCGCCTTGATCGCCATCGCCCGCACCGCGTCAAATTCCTCACGCGTCACGAAGTCGCGATCCGCCAGCCAGCGGTCGATCAGGCCCTTCATCGCCGTTTCCGCCTCGGTCTTGGCCCCTTGCGCCACGCCCATGGCGTTGGTCATCAGGTGGCTGAGGTCGTCAAAGATCTTGTTGCGGCTTTGCATGGGGATGTCCTTACGCTGTCCTGTTCCTTATATGGTCTGGTCCGCTCACGCCGCAAGACGGCGCTGCACATTCAAGAGACCACGCGCCGCAATCGGGCACGGCTCATTGACAAGTCGGCCCCACCTGCCGACAACGCGGGGGTTCGATAGCCGAGGTGCCATGTCCTATATCCCGTTCCCGCAGATCTCGCCCGAGATCTTTGCCATTGATCTGTTTGGCATGACCTTTGCCCTGCGCTGGTATGCGGTGGCCTATATCGTCGGGCTGATCGGCGGCTGGCGCCTGGTGCTGGACACGCAAAAGCGCGCCCACCTGTGGAACGGCACGCCCCCGATGACCGCCGATCAGGTGGAACGCCTGCTGACCTGGGTGATCATCGGGGTCATCCTGGGGGGGCGGCTGGGATTTGTGCTGTTCTATCAGCCGGGGGTCTATCTGCAGAACCCGGGCGCGATCCTGCGGGTGTGGGAAGGCGGCATGTCCTTCCACGGTGGGTTCCTTGGCGTGGTGGTCGCAGGCATCATCTTCTGCCGCCGCGAAGGTATCCCCATGCTCAAGGCCGCCGATGTCATGGCGTTGGCCGCCCCGCTGGGGCTGTTCCTTGGCCGGGTGGCAAATTTCATCAATGCCGAGCTTTGGGGCCGCCCGACAACCCTGCCATGGGGCGTGGCCTTCCCCGGCGAGGCGGCGCAGACCTGCCCCGGTGTTGCAGACATCTGCGCGCGCCACCCCAGCCAGTTGTATGAGGCGCTGCTCGAAGGCCTGCTGCTGGGCGCGGTCCTGTTGTGGCTGGCCTACCGGCGCGGCTGGCTGAAATGGCCCGGCGCGCTGACCGGCCTGTTTGTGGCGGGCTACGGCGCGGCCCGCTTTGCGGTGGAATTCGTGCGCCAGCCCGATGCGCAGTTCATCACCGAAGGCAACCCCCTGGGCCTTGCCCTGCAGGTCGGCGGCTATGGCCTGACCATGGGGCAGATCCTGTCGCTGCCGATGATCGCGGTGGGGCTATGGCTGACCTTGCGCGCCCGCCCTGCATGACGGAACTCGTCGGAACACCCCTTGGCCAGATCATCGCCGCGCGGATCGCGGCCACCGGGCCGATCACCCTGGCCGAGTATATGGCCGAATGCCTTTTGCACCCCGACCACGGCTATTACACCACCCGCACGCCCTTTGGCGCGGCAGGCGATTTCACCACCGCACCCGAGATCAGCCAGATGTTCGGCGAGCTTCTGGGCCTATGCCTCGCCCAAAGCTGGCTCGATCAGGGCGCGCCGAACCCCTTCACGCTGGCCGAACTTGGCCCCGGCCGTGGCACCCTGATGGCCGATGTGCTGCGCGCCACCCGCGCGGTGCCGGGCTTTCACGCGGGCGCGCAGGTGATGCTGGTCGAGGCCTCCCCCGCATTACGCAGCGAACAACTCGCCCGGCTGGCCCCGCGTGACATCACCCACGCCGACAGCATCGCGGCACTGCCAGACCAGCCCCTGTTCCTGCTGGCCAATGAATTCTTCGATGCGCTGCCGATCCGTCAGTTTCAGTTCGACGGCACCCATTGGCGCGAACGGCTGGTCGGGGTGCAGGGCGGCCTGCTGGCGTTCGGCCTGTCCGACCCGCTCACCCTGCCCTTCGTCGCCCCCGCCTTCCGGGACCCCGCACCCGGCCGCGTGGTCGAGGTCTGCCCGGCGGCGCAGCCCATTGCCGAAACCATCGGCCAGCGCATACATGCTCATGGCGGCGCGGCGCTGATTGTGGATTACGGCGGCTGGCGCTCGGCGGGCGATACGTTTCAGGCGGTGCGCGCCCATGGCTTTGCCGACCCGCTGGCCACTCCGGGACAGGCTGACCTGACCGCGCATGTGGATTTCGAAGCCCTGGCCGCCCATGCCGGGCTGCCGCATGCCTATACCGGGCAAGGGCCGTTCCTGTTGCGGCTTGGCATCGAGGCCCGCGCCGCGCGGCTTGCCCATTCGCTCACCGGCGCGCCGTTGCAATCGCACCTTGCCGCGCATCGGCGCTTGACCCATCCGCAGGAAATGGGTTCGGTGTTCAAAGTGCTGGGCCTTCACCGCCCCGGCACCCCACCACCACCTGGATTCGCCTGACACAATGACACTGGCCCCCATCACCTCTGACGCGCTGACCGTCCGGCACGGCTTCTTCACCCGCAAGGGCGGGGCATCCTCGGGCATCTTTGCCGGGTTGAATTGCGGCGCGGGGTCGACCGATCTGTCGGATGCGGTGGCCATAAACCGCGCCCGCGTGGCGGCCACGATGGATGTGCCGCTGGACCACCTTGTCGGCGTGCATCAGGTGCATTCGGCGCAGGTCATCACCGTGACCGGCCCGCTGCCGGTGCGCCCGCATGCCGATGCGCTGGTCACCGCCACGCCCGGCGTGGCCTTGTCGGTCCTTGCTGCCGATTGTCAGCCGGTGCTGTTTGCCGACGCCCGCGCGCAGGTGATCGGGGCCGCCCATGCCGGCTGGCGCGGGGCCATGGGCGGTGTGCTGGAAGCCACGGTCGACGCGATGGAGGCGTTGGGTGCCTCGCGCGACAGTATCGCCGCCGTGATCGGCCCCTGCATCAGCCAGCGCGCCTATGAGGTCGGGCCCGAGTTTTTCGACAGCTTCGTGGCGGATGACCCCGCCAACAGCCGGTTCTTTGCCAATGGCACCGGCGACCGGATGCTGTTTGACCTGCCCGGTTATGGCCTGCACCGTCTGCGCCAAGCCGGTGTGGGGCATGCCGAATGGACCCGGCACTGCACCTATCACGACGCCGAGCGATTCTTTTCCTTCCGTCGCACCACCCATGCGGGCGAGGCGGATTACGGTCGGCTGATATCGGTGATCCGGCTGTAGCCATCTCCGCTGCGGTGCCGCCGGAATATGGCAGCAATTGGCGCAAAATCCGAAAACAATGCTGCATCATTCACCCGGATTGTCGCCAAATCCAGCCATATCAAACAGATAGCAAAGTCGACACTGCAAGCCAATTGCCTTGCCCCGCAGCGGTCTGACCACAATCTTACACAGATCACGCCCCGACCCTGCCCCAAAGTCTGGCCAGACTGGTCGCAAGAGCCAATGCTTCAAAGACCAAGGAACAGTGATCATGAAAAAAGAACGCCGCTGGCTGAAATCCGCAATCGCCGCCAGCCTTGACCCTCAGATCGCGCTGCCCTGGGCGCGGGCTGCGCGCCGGAAGCCGCAAGCACTGAAAGCGGTCATCGCCCCTGCCCGGGCACAGGCCGCGCGCTGATCGAATCGCGTTGAAAACAAACGGGCCGCGCCTTGCGCGGCCCGTTTGCGTTTGTCCGCAGGGCACGCACTAGCGGTTCAGATGACTGTCCAATTTTAACCACATTTGACCGGTTTTCGTTGCTCAAAACGCAACAATCCAGGCCCCTGTTGCCGACTGGTGAAAAAGAACGATCAATGCCAGAAAAACTTTGACGCAGCGCCGGATTTTCGCCATGTTCCGACCATAGCGATTTACCATCGAAATGGTGGACTGGTTCCCGGTGTAAGACCCCCGCGCATCTGCGGTGGCAGCGTAAACCAGAACGGTCGTTGCTTTGGCAAAAGCGGTCCCGGTGCTCCTCTGGCACGTTAACGGGGCCGCTTTTTGCATTCTGGGTATCAGCCGCCCACGAACCGCAGCGACGCGGTCAGGCCGTTTTGGCCAGCCGCGCTTCCAGCACATCGAACGGCACGCCGGGGTCATCCTTGGCGCAGCGGATCACCAGACTGGTTTTCACATTGGCCACATTCTCGGCCTTTAGAAGGTCGCCGGTCAGAAAGCTCTGGAACGACGACAGATCGGGGGCCACGCATTTCAGAATGAAATCGATCTCGCCATTCAGCATATGGCACTCGCGCACCAGCGGCCAGGCGCGGCAGCGCGCCTCGAACGTCGCCAGATCCGCCTCGGCCTGGCTTTGCAGCCGCACCATGGCAAAGACCTGCACCTCGAACCCCAGCTCGCGCGCGTCGATATCGGCGTGATAGCCCTTGATGTACCCCGCCTCTTCCAGCGTGCGCACGCGGCGCAGGCAGGGCGGCGCCGAAATGCCGACGCGCTTGGCCAGTTCCACATTGGTCATCCGCCCGTCAGCCTGCAATTCCGCCAGAATCTGACGGTCGATCGGATCAAGCTTTGACACGGCCATGGGGCACTCCTTTTGCGCCTATCTAGGCGCGGCCCCTGCTTCGCGCAACAATGTTTCAACACTGCGCAGGAATATTTCGTCAATCCACCGCGCAGCCCGCTGTTTACGCAATGCTGCGTGCGGTCACAGGGGCTTTCCGCCCCGCCCGCAACCGCCTATATCTCTCTTGCACGAAAACGGATGAGGGCACCATGGGCAACACTCGGCATACACGCGTTCTGATCATCGGGTCGGGCCCGGCAGGATATACGGCGGCGGTGTATTCGGCCCGCGCCATGCTGAACCCCATTCTGGTGCAGGGCCTGCAACCCGGCGGCCAGCTGACCATCACCACCGAGGTCGAAAACTGGCCCGGTGACACCCATGTGCAAGGCCCCGATCTGATGGTGCGGATGCAGGATCATGCCACCGCGATGGGGGCAGAGATCATCAGCGATTACATCACCTCGCTCGACCTGAGCCGCCGCCCCTTTGTGGCACAGGCCGATTCCGGCACCACCTACACCGCCGATGCCGTCATCCTTGCCACCGGCGCGCAGGCCAAATGGCTGGGCCTGCCGTCGGAAGAAAAGTTCAAGGGCTTTGGCGTGTCCGCCTGTGCCACTTGCGACGGGTTCTTTTATCGCGGCAAAGAGGTCGTGGTGATCGGCGGCGGCAATACGGCGGTGGAAGAGGCGCTGTTCCTGACCAACTTTGCCACGAAGGTGACGCTGATCCACCGCCGCGACAGCCTTCGCGCCGAAAAGATCATGCAGGACCGGCTGTTCAAGCACCCCAAGATCGAAATGCTGTGGAATTCCGAAGTCACCGAAATTCTGGGCGACGAGGCACCGCTTTCGGTCACCGCCGTCCGCACCCGCAACCTGCTGACCGGTGAGGTCAAGGATGTGCCCTGCCACGGCTTCTTCGTCGCCATCGGCCACGCCCCGGCATCGGAACTGGTGAAAGATCAGCTGGACCTGCACTCGGGCGGTTATGTCACGGTGGAACCCGGCACCACCCGCACCGCCATCCCCGGCGTGTTCGCGGCGGGTGATCTGACCGATCATGTCTACCGCCAGGCCGTCACCAGCGCCGGCATGGGCTGCATGGCGGCGCTGGATGCCGAACGTTTCATCGCCGCGCAGGAAGCGATGCTGAAGGCCGCCGAATAGACGCGCGCCTAGTACCGCGTGCGCGACCGCTCACGCGACGGCAGCTCGCCTGCGTGGTCCAGGGCACCGGACGGCGCGATGTTGCGCGCCTTGTCCGCCATCGCCCCCTTGCCGGGGTCGGCCTCGGGGTCTTCGGGGTGCAGCGGGCCGCCGTCTTCCAGCATGACGTTGGCCTGCGCCCCCGACTCCTTTAGTTCCATCGCGTTTTCGGCCAGATCCTGCTGGCTGACCGCAGCTTCGGGTTCACCATCGGCCTCGGCCCGGCGCTGGCGTTCCTGTGTCACCAGATCCAGCGCAAGGCCCAGCACCCGCGCCTTGCCTTCGGTGCCCGCGTTCTGGGTGGCGGCGGCCACCCCGGATGGGTCTGCCTTGCCCCGCGCCTCACGGCGCTGACGGTTGGCCATCTCGCGCGCACGGTCGCGCCGGTCACGCAAGCGCTGCAACGTGTCGTTCAGCTCTGACTGGCCGATCTGCTGCAGATCCCCGCGCCGGGCGGTTTCGACCAGTTTCGCCTCGTCCAGATCCAGAAGACGCAAATCATCCGCGTGAAAGGTGTGGCTGTCTTGTGCGGTCATGGCTGCATCTCCTTTTTGAAACATCTGTCCTGAAAGGAACGCCCGACTGCCCCGGTGGTTCCGCACACCCGGGGGGCTGCGCCACCGCGGCCCCGGATGAACGAAATCATCGGGCCGCGCGCGCAATGCGGAAAGGCTTCCGCTTTGCGGCGCGGATGCAGCATTTTCGCCCTCGTTTGCGGCCATACCCCTGTTTTGCTTGAATTGGGCCGCATTCACACGCTACAGCCCCGCGCGAATGACGAGGGTAAGCCCTCGCCCGGCTGTGCATGTGAAAGGCCCGTATCCGATGTCGCTTCCCAACCTCGCCCCGATCCCCGAGCTCTATGTTTCGTATGAATCCGCCCAGAAGCTGAAGGCCGAGGCGGGCAATCTGCCATCCTGGGATATGACCGCGCGGCAGATCTGCGATCTGGAACTGCTGATGAACGGCGGCTTCAACCCTCTCAAGGGGTTCATGTCGGAAGCCGATTACGACAGCGTGGTGGAAACCATGCGCACGGCCAGCGGGGCATTGTTCCCGATCCCGATCACTCTGGATGTGAACGAGAAATTCGCCGAAACCATCGAGCCGGGGCAGGACATTGCGCTCCGCGATCAGGAAGGCGTGATCCTCGCCATCCTGTCGGTCACCGACAAATGGCTGCCCAACAAGGCGAATGAGGCCGCGAAGGTCTTTGGTGCCGACGATCTGGCCCACCCTGCCGTGAACTACCTGCACAATCAGGCGGGCCGCGTTTACCTCGGCGGCCCCATCACCGGCATCCAGCAGCCGGTGCATTACGACTTCAAAGGCCGCCGCGACACGCCCAACGAACTGCGCGCGTTTTTCCGCAAGATGGGCTGGCGCAAGGTGGTGGCGTTCCAGACCCGCAACCCGCTGCACCGCGCGCACCAGGAACTGACCTTCCGCGCCGCGCGTGAAGCACAGGCCAACCTGCTGATCCATCCGGTCGTCGGCATGACCAAACCGGGCGATGTCGACCATTTCACCCGCGTCCGCTGCTATGAGGCGGTGCTGGACAAATACCCCCAATCCACCACCACCATGAGCCTTCTCAACCTCGCCATGCGCATGGCCGGCCCGCGTGAGGCCGTGTGGCACGGCATCATCCGCAAGAACCACGGCTGCACCCATTTCATCGTGGGCCGCGACCACGCGGGCCCCGGCAAGAACTCTGCGGGGCAGGATTTCTACGGCCCCTATGACGCGCAAACCCTGTTCGCCGAACACGCGACAGAAATCGGCATCGAGATGGTCGATTTCAAACACATGGTCTATGTGCAGGAAAAGGCGCAATATTACCCCGCGAATGAGGTGCCGGAAAACACCACCGTGCTCGACATTTCCGGCACCGAACTGCGCCGCCGCCTGCGCGAAGGCATCGACATTCCCGAATGGTTCAGCTTTCCCGAAGTGGTGCGCGAATTGCGCCGCACCTCGCCGCCGCGCGCGCAGCAGGGGTTCACGGTGTTCTTCACCGGCCTGTCCGGCAGCGGAAAGTCCACCATCGCCAATGCGCTGATGGTCAAGCTGATGGAAATGGGCGGCCGTCCGGTCACGCTGCTGGACGGCGACGTGGTGCGCAAGCACCTGTCCTCGGAACTCGGCTTTTCCAAGGAACACCGCGACATCAACATCAAGCGCATCGGCTATGTGGCGTCGGAAATCACCAAAAACGGCGGCATCGCCATCTGCGCCCCCATCGCCCCCTACACCGCCACCCGCCGCGCCGTGCGTGAAATGGTCGAGGCGTTCGGTGCCTTCATCGAGGTGCATGTCGCAACCGCCATCGAAGAATGCGAACGCCGCGACCGCAAGGGGCTGTACAAGCTGGCGCGTGAAGGCAAGATCAAGGAATTCACCGGCATTTCAGACCCGTATGAAGCGCCCACCAAAGCCGAACTGGTGGTCGATACCGAAGGCACCGATGTCGACCATTGCGCGCATCAGGTGATCCTGAAACTGGAATCGCTCGGCCTGATCCGGGGCTGACCTGAACCGATCCCCCGCCATCCGGGCTGACCGGATGGCGGGGATCTGACCGGCAGAACCCGCTGCCGCCCCTCACGCCTTAACCTGTCCGAAAGCCGCCCCTGCGATGCTGGTGTCACCATCTTCGGGCAACAGCAGGGGAAATGGCGATGAAAGACACCGGCCTGATCACCGCCGGCGCCACAGGCGCAGATCCCATCCCCACCGCCCGCAGGCGCGGCTTTGCCCCGGCCCGGCACCCCGCCTACCGCAGCCTTGTCGCCGGTACGCTGGTCCGCACCCCTGATGGCACCGTGCTGATTGATGATCTGACCCCGGGCGATCTGGTGCTAACCGCCGATCACGGCCCGCGACCTCTGCGCCGCATTCTGCGCCGTCGTATCGGCGGGCGCGGTGCCGCCGCCCCGGTTCTGATCACGGCAGGCACCTTTGGCACCTGCCGCGATCTGCACCTGTCGCAGGATCAGCGCATTGTGCTGTCAGACCCGCGCGCCACCGCCCTTGTCGGTGCCGCACAAGTGCTGGCCGAAGCGCGCCATCTGCTGAACGGCACCACGGTCCGGCTGTCCCCCTGCGCGGGGGTCGATTACATCCAGCTGGTGTTTGACCGGGCCGTGCTGATCTTTGCCGAAGATATGCTGATTGAAACCGCCTCTGCCGACACCCATCCGATGGGTCCGGCACTGCGCCCCATAGCCAGCGCGTCCGATCTGGCAGCCATGATGCAGGCGCTGATCCGCCCGCCCGCGCCGCCTGCCCTCATCCCGGCAGGCAGCCCCTTGGCCGCCCCCGGGGTCAGATCTGCGGCCGCAAAGCCGCAAACCCCCTAATGCGCGCTGACCGGGGCCAGATCGTTCTGCCGTGCCAGTGAAAACGCCATGCTGCGGTCACGCACCAAAGCCAGCCGCTCGCCATCCGGGCGATGCACCGAATACACCGTCTCGACATCGCCGATCTGCTCACGCAGGTCATCCGGCAAATCGGCCACCATAACCGGTCGCACGTAAACGATCGGGCTTTTTGCCTCGGCAACCACTTTGAAAGGACTG
The DNA here is from genome assembly GCF_004745575.1 of Pseudotabrizicola sediminis. GTDB lineage: Bacteria > Pseudomonadota > Alphaproteobacteria > Rhodobacterales > Rhodobacteraceae > Pseudotabrizicola > Pseudotabrizicola sediminis. The sequence goes on from NZ_RPEM01000014.1 coordinate 17,987, forward strand.
TTCATCTATCGTCTCCTTATCCGCGGCCGATACGGATGGTCTGCACCACCGCATCCGGAACCGATCGTTTCAGATCAATGTGCAGCAGGCCATGATCCATGCTGGCCCCTGCCACCTCGACACCGTCGGCCAGAACAAAGCTACGCTGAAACGCGCGTGCAGCAATCCCCCGGTGCAGGAACACACGGTCTTGTGTGTCTTCGGGCTGCCGTCCGCGCACCACCAACTGCCGGTCCTCGACCGTAATGGCCAGGTCATCCTCGCGGAAACCGGCCACCGCCAGCGTGATGCGATAGGCGTTGTCCGCCGTGGCTTCGATGTTGAACGGCGGATACCCCTCGCCCGAGGCTTTCGCCGTCCGTTCCACCAGCCGTTCCAGCTGCTCGAACCCCAAGAGGAACGGATGTGCGCCAAAACTCAGTTTCGTCATCTGTCTGATGCCCTTTGCAAAAGCGACATTATGCGGTGCGGGCCCCGTGACAGGCACCCGCATCTGATCAAATATGGGGAAGGCAACCGCAGGGTGCAAGGGTGCAGCCCCCGGCCCAAACCTGCGGCCCAAGGGCCTGCGCCTGTCGCACCGCGATGCATCCCGGGCCCGGCCTGAAAATCCATGCCGCTCCCGCCATTATCTTTGCCGAAAAGCCAAAGACTCCCTATATTCTATCCACAGACAGTGACGCGACTCAGCCCCCCTCCGGCAAGCAAACCCAGCAAGCGAACATCATGAACGCGCCCAGCGAACTCAACTTCGAAGACATGCTCCGCATCCGGCTGGAAGTGCTTCGGCGTGAACATCGCGATCTGGACGAAGCGATCCATGCGCTGGAGGCGACGGGCCGCCCCGATCAGCTGACCCTGCGCCGCCTGAAAAAGCAAAAGCTGTCGCTGAAAGACCAGATCGTGAAGATCGAAGATCAGCTGATCCCCGATATCATCGCCTGATCCGCCCGGCACCTGGCCCCCGACCCTTGCCCCCGCCCGCATCCTGTCGTAATCGCGCCCAAGGCACTTGGGATCAAGTCACTCGGGGGAATGCGCATGGCCGTTGACGTCGGACTCATCATGGGGTCGCAAAGCGACTGGCCCACGATGAAAGAAGCCGCCCTGATCCTTGATGAACTGGGCATCCGCTATGAGGCAAAAATCGTCAGCGCCCACCGCACGCCCGACCGGCTTTGGTCCTACGGGCGCGACGCTGCGGGCCGCGGGCTGAAGGTGATCATCGCAGGCGCAGGCGGTGCCGCCCACCTGCCGGGCATGATGGCCAGCAAAACCCGGGTGCCGGTGATCGGCGTGCCGGTGCAGACCAAGGCCTTGTCGGGGGTCGACAGCCTCTATTCCATCCTGCAGATGCCCAAGGGCTATCCGGTCGCCACCATGGCCATCGGCGCTGCGGGTGCCGCCAATGCCGGGCTGATGGCCGCAGGCATCCTCGCCCTGATGGACCCCGCCCTCGCCGAGCGGCTCGACGCCTGGCGCGCCGCCCTGTCGGCGTCCATCCCCGAGGAGCCGAAGGATGACTGAACCGCTGCATCCCGGCGCCACCATCGGCATCCTCGGCGGCGGCCAGCTGGGCCGCATGCTGTCGGTCGCCGCCAGCCGCCTTGGCTTTCAGTGCCACATCTATGAACCCGGCGCCGCACCCCCCGCAGGCCACGTTGCCGCCCGGGTGACCACCGCGCCCTATGAAGACCTCGCCGCGCTGCGCGCTTTCGCGCAAAGCGTCGATGTCATCACCTATGAATTCGAGAACGTCCCCACCGCCTCGCTCGACGCGCTGGAGGCGATTTGCCCGATCCGCCCCAACCGCCGCGCGCTGGCGGTGTCGCAAGAGCGGATTGCCGAGAAGGACTTCCTCACCGGCCTTGGCCTTATCACCGCGCCCTATGCCCGCGTGACCGATCTGGCGTCGCTACAGGCGGCCATCGCGCAGATCGGCACCCCCGCCATCCTGAAGACCGCCCGTCTGGGCTATGACGGCAAGGGTCAGGCCCGGATCATGACGCCGGAAGACGCCCCCGCCGCATGGGCCGCGATGAACGGGGCCGAATCGGTGCTGGAAGGCTTCATCGACTTCAGTCACGAGGTCAGCGTGATCGCCGCGCGCGGCCTCGATGGTTCGGTCGCATGCTACGACCCGGGTGAAAATGTGCACCGCGCGGGCATCCTGCACACCACCACCCTGCCCGCCCGCCTGTCGCCCACCCAGCGCAGCGACGCGGTGCTGATCGCCGCCCGCATCCTGAACGCGCTGGACTATGTCGGCGTTCTGGGGGTGGAGCTGTTCGTGACGCCGCGCGGCCTGATCGTCAACGAAATCGCCCCGCGCGTGCACAACTCCGGCCACTGGACCCAGGCCGGCTGCGCGGTCGACCAGTTCGAACAACACATCCGCGCCATCGCAGGCTGGCCGCTGGGTGACGGGTCACGCTACGCCGATGTGGTGATGGAAAACCTGATCGGCGAAGACGTGGACAAGGTGCCCGCCCTCGCCCGCGAGCGGGCCACCCAGATCCACCTTTACGGCAAGGCCGAGGTGAAACCCGGCCGCAAGATGGGCCACGTCAACCGCGTGATCAACAGGCTGACCTGAGCACAGGGAGCCGCCCGAAGGGGCATCGAGCCCCCGCGGGCGGCATTGCCATGGCGTGGTTCTGACATCGGAGCCCTGCGGATATGGAAGAGCTTCCGGCGGGGATACTCAACAACAGGAAATAAGCATTTTCTGTCTTTGAAATATCCTGAGGGTTTGGGGGCAGAGCCCCCGGGCTTACGCCCCCACGCCGACTGACGGCAGCAGTTGCACGCCGTTGATCTGCCAGCCATCGGGCGTCTCGATCATCTGGTAGTCAAGCAGATGGGTGCGGCCCTGCTGGTCGGTGATCATCACCCTTTGCCACAGGTTCCCCGCCACCTCTCGCAGGTCAAGCATCTTCACCTCACCGGAGCGGTGAACCATCGGATAGCCCTGGCGAACCATCCTGCCGAAATTGTCCGGCGTGCCGAAAAGGCCCTTGATGGTCGGGCTGGCAAAGCTGAAGGCCGTGGCGAAATCATCCTGCCCCAGCGCGGACAGCTGGTTGCGGATGGTGTCCCGGATCGGGTCGTCCTGCGCGGCGGCGGGCAGCGCCAGCAGGCTGGCGGTCAGGAAGGCGGCGGTCAACACGGTGGTGCGCAGGCGCATGGCTTTGGTCCCTTCGCAAATATCCCCTTGCGAAAGGGTAGACCGGGCACGCGCCCGGTCAATGCCATCAGTCCTCGCCCTGCGTCAGCCTCCGGTGTCAGGCGGTTGCAAAATCGCCCGCCAGCCCCTTGTCGATCAGCGCAATCGACTCGGGCACCCCGTAAAGCGCGATGAAGCCACCAAAGCGCGGGCCGTCCGACGCGCCCAGCAATACCTCATACAGCGCCTTGAACCAGTCACGCAGCGGCTCGAACCCGTGGTCCTTGCCCACGGCAAAGACCATGGTCTGCAGCGCATCGGCATCAGTGCCGCCGTCCCACGCCGCAAGGCGCGCGCGCAGATCCTGCATCGCGGCGCGCTCCTGATCATTGGGCAGGCGGAACACCCGGTTGGGTGCGATCTTGTCAGCAAAGTAGCGCACCGCATAGCCTGCCGCCGCATCCAGATCAGGGTGGGTTTCCGGCGACGCCTCCGGCGCATAGGCCCGGATATAGCCCCACAACCCCTTGGCATCCTTGGCCCCCGCCACCGATGCCAGGTTCAGCAGCATCGAGAACGGCACCACCATCTTCGACCCGGGCGGCATACCGCCATGGATGTGCCAGACCGGGTTGTTCACCTGCGCGTCCGCGTCCTGATCCGCGTAGGCGCGCAGCTGCTGGTGGTATTCATCCACTGCGCGCGGGATCACGTCGAAATGCATCCGCTTCGCCGTCTTGGGCTTTTGATACATGAAATACGACAGCGATTCCGTCGCCGCATAGGTCAGCCATTCGTCGATGGTCAGGCCATTGCCCTTCGACTTCGAAATCTTCTGGCCAGACTCGTCCAAAAACAGCTCATAGCTCATGTGGTTGGGTTTCCGCCCCCCCAGCACTTCGCAGATGCCGTCATAGATCGGCGTGTTGGTGGAATGGTCTTTGCCGTACATCTCGAAATCCACCCCCAGCGCCGCCCAGCGCGCGCCGAAATCGGGCTTCCACTGCAGCTTTACGTTGCCGCCCGTCACCGGCAGCGTCCACTCGCGACCCGACTCGTCGTCAAAGGTGATTTCGCCGCGCACGGCATCCACATTCTTCATCGGCACATAAAGCACCCGCCCCGTCTCGGGGTGGATTGGCAAAAACGCCGAATAGGTCTGCTGCCGCTCTTCGCGCAACGATTTCAGCATGATGGCCATGATCGCATCATAGCGTTCCGCGCACAGGCGCAGCGTGTCGTCAAACCGGCCCGACTTGTAGAACTCGGTGGCCGAGATGAACTCATACTCGAACCCGAAGGTGTCCAGAAACCGGCGCAGCATGGCGTTGTTATGCGCGCCAAAGCTGTCGTATTCGCCGTAGGGGTCCGGAACGCTTGTCAGCGGCTTTTGCATGTGGCTCCGCAGCATATCCTGCTGCGGCACGTTTTCCGGCACCTTGCGCATGCCATCCACATCATCGGAAAAACAGATCAGCCGCGTCGGAATGTCGCTGATCACCTCAAACGCGCGGCGGATCATCGTGGTGCGCGCCACTTCGCCAAAGGTGCCGATATGCGGCAGGCCCGATGGGCCATAGCCGGTCTCGAACAGCACATAACCCTTTTCGGGGGCCTGTTTTTCATAGCGTTTCAGGATGGCGCGGGCCTCTTCAAAGGGCCAGGCCTTCGATTTCATCGCCGCATCGCGCAAAGCAGACATTGCTTTCATCCTTGAACCGCCCCCGCACCCCATGCGCGGGGAAGCCCTCGTCCTCTATTGCCGGAACCCCGGCGCGTCAATATTGTCGCCCCCAAAGCATAAGGATCACGCCATGCCCAATATCCCCCCGTCTCTGTCTGCACCCGATGCGCTGGTGGCCGTGATGGTGGCCGTGTCGGCGGCGGATGAACAGATGCGCACCTCGGAACTGGTGGCGATCCAGCGTATGGTGAACCATATGCCGGTGTTTACCGGCTATGACAGCGACCGCATCCGCACCGTCAGCCAGACCGTGTTCGACCTGTTCGAGGAAGAAGACGGGCTGGACGCCCTGTTCGGCCTGATCCGCGATGCGCTGCCGGAACGCTTGCGCGAAACCGCCTATGCTCTGGCCTGCGATGTGGTGGCCGCCGATGGCAAGCTGCCCGATATGGAGCTGCGGATGCTGGAAGAGGTGCGCGAAGAACTGGCCATCGACCGGCTGCACGCCGCCGCCATTGAATGGGGCGCGCGGGTACGGCATATGAAGCCCTGACCGCCGCCGCGCACGCCCACCGGTTTTGCACGGCGCTTCCACCATCCGTAGGGCGGGGTTCACCCCGCCTTGCCCGCCAGAAAAGGCGGGGTGAACCCCGCCCTACCGCGGGCGACAGGTGTCAGCCATAGGTCTGCGACCAGCGCGACAGCAGCTGCCGTTGCAGGTTGCGTGCCCGCGTGGTCCATGCCGACCCACCCGCCGGGGCCTCACGCTCCGACTCCGGCAGGGCATCGCGGCGGGCGGTATCGCCAAGGAATATCGCAAAGATCAGCTCCTTGCCTTGCGGGTTCACGATATGCCCCGACAGGGCCGAGACAAAATTCAGCGTGCCACTTTTCGCGGTCACCCGAACCGGAGAGTTGGCAATTTCCTTGCCCTTGGCATCACGCAGCCCCAGATCGCGCAACAAGGGCTGCAACCCCGCATCCGCCCGTCCCGCCAGCCGGATGATCTGCGCCATATCGGCGACGGTGACGCGCGAGGCAGAGCCTAGCCCGGAATGGTCGACAAAGCGGCACCCCACGCCATAACGCGCCGCCGCCCAACCCGACATCGCAGCGCCCGACGCCGCAAGATCAACGGCACCTGATGCGCGCAGCCCCACCGCTTCGGCGGTGATATTGGTGGAAAACCGCAGCATGTCGCGCAGGATCTCGGTCAGCGGTGCGCTGTCCACCCCGGCCAGTTCCTGCCCCGCAGGCTCGGCCTGCTGCGGCTGCGGGTCGGGCAGGGTGATGCCCTGCGCGCGGGCCAGCGTATGAAACACCTCGCCCACATAAACCGCTGGCCGCCGCACCGGCAGCCAGCGACTGCCGCCCTTGCCCAAAGCCCCTGCGGCCACCGTCCATTCCTCTGCCGTGCCCCCGGCATCATAGGTGAACACCGGTGCCTCACGCGCCACCACCTGCATCCGCGCCATCTTCACCGCGGGCACAAAGCGGTTGCCGCGCGCATCCATCGCGGTCGCCCAGCCGTCATTGGCCCGCTTCCATTCAAAATGCACCCGGTTGAAATTCAGGTTCAGCCCGCCGATCGACGGGTTATAGCCCACCTGCACCGGCTGTTCGTCGCTGATGCGCACAACCGGCGGCAAGGCCCGGTCCCAGGTCAGGAAGCGCCCGGTGACAGATGTCACCCCGCGCGCCGCCAGCGCCGCCGCCAGATCACCCAGCTGATCGGTCTGCAAGGTCGGGTCGCCCGCCCCCGCCAGCACCAGATCGCCCTGCACCACGCCGTCCACCACCGGCCCCGTCGCCAGCACGCGGGTGCGAAAGCGGAAGTCCGGCCCCAGCTGTGCCAGCGCATACAGCGCCGTCACCGCCTTGGCCACGCTCGCAGGCGGCATCGGCACCTGCGCCTCGCGCTGTTCCAGCACGGTGCCGGTCTCGGCCTCCATCACCACATAGCTGGCCACCGCCGCATCGCCAAGCCGGGCACCGGCGATCAGCACCTCAGCCGATGTGGCGGGCAGTCGTGCCGCCGGCACGCCGCGCGGCATCGGACGCACAGACCGGGCCGGTGCCTCTGCCAGCGCGGGCAAGGCCAGCCAGACAGCCCCACCGCCCAGCACCCCGCCCAGAATCTGCCGCCGTGAAATCATTGCCCGTCCCATATCCGCTCCGCACACCCTAGGCGATGCGCGCGCCCCCAGGCAACCGCCCGCCCGTTCACGTTCCCGCGCCAAAGCGCCAGCCGCCCTGCGCCCGGATCTCACTGCTGCTGGCGTCAACCATCGGCAGGTTGATGAAAGCCCAGACCGGCGGCCGCCGCCCGCGCAAGCCTTCCCCCCGGTCCAGCTGCTTGCCGCGAAACGCCTGTGCCGCCCGGCTCAGCCGTGCCTTCACCCCCGCCCCGGGCCGCGCCAGCACCGCCACCGGCACCACACGCAGAATATCGCGCCAGCGATCCCAGCGGTGAAACTGCACCAGATTGTCCGCCCCCATCAGCCAGACAAACCGCACCCCCGGATACATCGCCTGCAACCGCACCAGCGTCTCATAGGTAAACCGCGTGCCCAAGCGCGCCTCCAGATCGGTCACCTTCACCCGCGGGTGCCGCATGATCCCCCGCCCCCGCGCAATCCGGTCCGCCATCGGGGCCGGCTGGCGTGCCTTCAGCGGGTTGCCCGGGCTCACCAGCCACCACACCTGATCCAGCCCCAGCCGCTTCATCGCCTCGCGCGTGATGTGGGCGTGCCCCTCATGCGCCGGGTCAAACGACCCGCCCAAGAGCCCCACCACCATCCCGCGCGCAGCTACCGGAAACCCGACCCGCATCCATAGCCCCCCATTCGGCACGCCAAACTGCCCCTGCCGCGTTGCCCTTGTCCAGCAATATCGCTACATCAGGGGCAATCCAAGCACATGCGCGCAGGCGCCCCCCCCGATACCGGAGAGTACACATGGCCAGCTATCAATACGTTTACCACATGGAAGGCGTCTCAAAGACCTATCCCGGCGGGAAAAAGTGCTTTGAAAACATCCACCTGAACTTCCTGCCCGGCGTCAAGATCGGCGTTGTCGGGGTCAACGGCGCGGGCAAATCCACCCTTCTGAAGATCATGGCGGGCATGGACACCGACTTCAAGGGCGAGGCCTGGGCCGCCAAAGGCGCCAAGGTCGGCTATCTGGCGCAGGAACCCTACCTCGACCCAAGCCTGAACGTGAAAGAGAACGTCATGCTCGGCGTCGCCAAGCAGACCGAAATTCTGGAACGCTACAACGAACTCGCCATGAACTACTCTGACGAGACGGCGGATGAAATGGCCGCCCTGCAAGACCAGATCGACGCTGGCAACCTGTGGGAGTTGGAGGCCACCGTCGGCGTCGCGATGGATGCCCTGCGCTGCCCGCCGGATGAGGCCAATGTCGAAGACCTCTCGGGCGGCGAGCGTCGCCGCGTCGCCCTGTGCAAGCTGCTGCTCGAAGCGCCTGACATGCTGCTGCTGGACGAACCGACCAACCACCTTGACGCCGAATCCATCGCCTGGCTGCAAAAGCACCTGATCGCCTACAAGGGCACCATCCTGATCGTCACCCACGACCGCTACTTCCTCGACGACATCACCTCCTGGATTCTCGAACTCGACCGTGGCCGCGGCATCCCGTATGAGGGCAACTATTCCGCATGGCTCGACCAGAAGGCCAAGCGCATGCAGCAAGAGGCGCGCGAGGACAAATCCAAGCAAAAGGCGCTGGAAAAGGAACTGGAGTGGATCCGCTCCGGCGCCAAGGCCCGTCAGGCCAAGGGCAAGGCGCGTCTGTCGCGCTACAACGAAATGGCCAGCCAGACCGTCACCGAACGCTCCTCCAACGCGCATATCATCATCCCCAACGGCGAGCGTCTGGGCAACAAGGTGATCGAGGTCACCGGCCTGAAAAAAGCCATGGGCGACAAGCTGCTGATCGAAGATCTGACCTTCACCATCCCGCCGGGCGCCATCGTCGGCGTCATCGGCCCCAATGGTGCCGGCAAATCCACCCTGTTCCGCATGCTGACCGGGCAGGAACAGCCCGATGAAGGCACGGTCACGCTGGGCGACACGGTCAAACTCTCCTACGTCGACCAGTCGCGCGACGCGCTCGACCCCAACAAGAACGTGTGGGAGGAAATCTCGGGCGGCTCCGAAGTCATCCAGCTGGGCGACATGCAGATGAACTCCCGCGTCTACACCGGGGCGTTCAACTTCAAGGGCACCGACCAGCAAAAGAAAGTCGGCCTCCTGTCAGGCGGCGAGCGGAACCGCGTCCACATGGCCAAATTGCTGCGCTCGGGCGGCAACGTGCTGCTGCTCGATGAACCGACCAACGATCTCGACGTGGAAACCCTGCAAGCGCTTGAGTCGGCCATCGAAGACTTCGCCGGCTGCGCCGTGATCATCAGCCACGACCGTTTCTTCCTCGACCGCCTCTGCACCCATATGCTGGCGTTTGAAGGCGACGCCCATGTGGAATGGTTCGAAGGCAACTTCCAGGCCTACGAAGAAGACAAGATCCGCCGTCTGGGGCCAGACGCGCTGGAGCCAAAGCGGGTGAAGTACAAGCGGTTCAGTCGGTGAACGTGTAGGGCGGGGTTCACCCCGCCTACCCTTCACCACCCGGAGACGGCGGGGTGAACCCCGCCCTACCCCCTCCACCCCGAACTGCGCCCATGTGGCGTCACGCGTCATGAACCATCCGTCCATGGTCACCCGTAGGGCGGGGTTCACCCCGCCTTTCTTTCGTCCACCCGGGGCGGCGGGGTGAACCCCGCCCTACTCCCCAAATTCCCCCGCCTCATACGATCCACCCCATTCCGGCTCCACCAATCCCAACCGGATATCGCGGTGAATTGACGAATGCGGCCAATCCACGGGCCGTTGCACAAATCCATGCTTCACCGGATTGCCCCAACAATACCGGACATGGGCGGCGTAATCCGCCTCATCCCGGATATGATGTTCCCAAAACCGTGGCTGCCAAAGCCCGACCTCTCCCTTGCGCCGTAGGGCGGGGTTCACCCCGCCATTCCTGCGCCCAACCGGCAAAGGCGGGGTGAACCCCGCCCTACGCATGCCCATCGAGAACCGCGCCTTGATCGCCCCCCACCGCACCGCATAATCCCCATCCCCCGCCGGCATCTGCCACACGCAATGCAGATGGTCCGGCAGCACGACCCAAGCCTCGATCCCGAAGGGCCGCTCCGCCCGCGTCTGCGCCACCGCGCGCCGCAGCAAATCAACCTCCCGCAGCAGCAGGTCACTGCCGCGCGCAGCAAGGCAGAGGGTGAAGAACACCCGTCCGCCGGTCGATCTGGGGCGATGATAGTGCGGCATCCCGCAACGCTGACAGGGCGTGGTTAACCACCCGTTACCGCCCGCCGGGAACGACCTGCCTGCGCACACACGTCATGACGTAAACCATACGCCCGCCATACGCGAACCAGACGCGTCGCATACCTAAAAAATCGCATTTTTTCAGCATCTTGACGCTTCCCCGCGCCCGCAAGGGAACCTTCCCCCGACGCGCGCGTTTCTCCCCCAGACCCAAGGAAAGGACATTCCATGAAAGGCGCATTGGCCTGGCTGATCGGCATTCCGATCCCGATCATCATCATCCTCTACCTGATCGACGTGTTCTGATCAGGCTCACATCAGGCCCCAACCGGCCTGACAGGCGGCCCGCCGCCGGAACGACCCCCGCTTTGCCCGAAGCGGGGGTTTTTTTCACATCTGCAAGGCAGGACCGCCGTTGAAACCCGGCAAATGCCGCCAGACCAAGCCCTTGAAAACAAAGGGGGCACCAGCCCGCAACACAGATCGAAAAGGGGAATGGTGAACCCGGAGCGATTCGAACGCCCGACCCTCAGATTCGTAGTCTGATGCTCTATCCAGCTGAGCTACGGGTCCACTATGGGGGCGGATTTAGCGGCGCCCGCCGGGGTTTGCAAGGGCAAAAGTCAAACTGACACAAGACTGTTTTCCGAAACCTGCTTGGGCAGGTAAATCAGGAACTGCGTCCCCTCGGCATCGCTGCGCGCCAGCTCCAGCCGCCCGCCATGCCCGCGCACCAGCTCGGCCGAGATCGCCAACCCAAGCCCAGCCCCACCCTTGCGGGTGCCCCCCTGAAAGGCCGCGAACAGATGCTCCCGCGCCTTGGCGGGCATCCCCGGCCCGGTGTCGCCGACCCGCAGCCACCAGGCGGCGTCATCCTCACCGCCAGACACTTCCACAACGCCACCCTGCCCCACAGCCTCCATCGCCTGCCGCGCATTGCGCACCAGATTGGACAGCACGCGGTACAGCTGTTCGCTGTCGGCGCGTAGGGTAAAGCCGGGGGGGATGTCGATCAGCGCCGTCACCGGGCTTTCGCCCAACAGGCCTTCGGCCTCCACCACCTCTTCGACCAGCGGGCGCAGCGCCAGCCGTTCCAGACGCGGCGGCGGCTCTTCGGCCTTGCCGAAGGCGAGTGTCGACTCGCACAGGCTGACGGCACGGCTGATCGAGCCCACAAGCTTGGGCGCGGCGCGGGCCACCATCGGGTCAGCGCTGCCCTCGATCCGATCGGCAAAAAGTTGCGCAGTTGTCAGGATGTTGCGCAGATCATGGCTGATCTTGGCCACCGCCCCGCCCAGTTGCGCCAGCCGCTCTTTCTGTCGCAGGGCCCCGGTCAGCTGCTTTTGCATGCTTTCCAGCGCATCCTCGGCCGCGCGCAACTCTACCACCGGCGAGGTGGGTGCAATCACCCGGCGCGCATCCTCGGGAGCCTCGGCATAGGCCTGCATATGGCGCACCACCCGCTGGATCGGGGTCACGATCATCCGCTGCACTGAAATGAACAGCAAAACCGCCGTCACCGCCGAAATCAGCACCGACAGCACCAGGATGCGCATTCCGTATTCGATCATCGCCACGCGCAGCGGACCGGTCTCCATCGTGACCTCGATCAGCAAGCCCGCCTGCTGCACCGGGTTGCCGATGACCCGGATCACCCGGTTCACCGGATCACGCAGCACGACGAAGGCGTCTCGGATCAGCTCCCACGGGCCAGACATGCGCAGGTCATACGTGCCTGAAATTGCGGCGGGAATCGGCGAGGACAGCACCAGCTGCCGCACCTCGTCGCGCCGCAGCACCACGTTGAACACGCCCGCATTCACCAGCAGCTCCGCTTCCAGATCGGGGGCGATCACCTCATCCGTGGTCAGCAGGGCCAGCGAGGCGATCTGCGCCTTTTCCAGACGCAGCAGCAGATAATCGGCCCGGAACCGCGCGATGGACGGCACAAGGATCAGCACCTCGGCCAGCATGACAAAGGCGACCGTCAGCAGCAGGAACCGCCCAGAGAGCGTCTTGAAAAACCCGCCACGCCCCGCCTTCACCTTGTTTCACCCTCCTGTAACGGCGGCTCAGGGCAAAACCTTTTGCACCAGCCGCACAAACCCCTTGAGTGTAGGATTATCAAAGAGTTTAGGGGAAAAATAGGCGCCTGCAGCGCGTTTCGAGATTTCGCCCAAGGTCGGGTAGGGTGCCACCATTCCAGCGATGGCCGACAGTTTCGCACGCGAAGCAATCGCAAAGGCCCAAAGCCCGATCAACTCGCCCGCCTGCGGCCCCACGATGGACGCCCCGACCGGGCGGCCCTTGACCACCATCACCTTCAAGAGGCCCACGGGCTTGCCCTCGGCTTGTGCGCGGTCGTTGTGCGCGAACTCCTGCCGCAGCACGCTCACCGCCGTGCCATGCGCCTTGCGCGCCGCGGCCTCGGTCAGCCCCACCTGCGCCAGTTCCGGGTCGGTATAGGTGACCCAAGGGATGTGGCGGGTGCTGGTCTTTGCCGGCAGGCCCAGCACGATCTGGCGGATCACGATGCCCGCATGATAGCCCGCAACATGGGTGAACTGCAGCCCGCCCGCCGCATCCCCCACCGCATAGACCCGGCGGTTGGTGCTGCGCAGATCTGCCCCCACCGTGACGCCTTTGCCGTCATGCTTCACCCCGGCAACCTCAAGGTTCAGCCCGTCCAGATGCACCTTGCGCCCCGCCGCCAGCAGCAGATGCGTGCCCTGCACCTGGCGGCCGTCTTCCAGCGCCACGGTGATGTCACCCGCCTGCCCCGACAGCGCGACCACCTTGGCGCCTTCCAGAACCTCTACCCCCTCGGCCCGCAGGTTGGCCAGCACGATGGCAGACAGCTCCGGATCATCGTGGCCAAGTGCTTTGGAGCCCTCGATCACGGTCACCTTGCAACCCAGCCGCCGGTGGGCCTGCGCCATCTCCATCCCGATGGGACCACCCCCAATGATCAGCAGATGCGCGGGCCTGTCGCGCAAGCCAAAGATCGTCTCATTGGTAAGGTAAGGCACTGTATCGACGCCCGGAATCGGAGGGACCAGCGGGCGGCTGCCGGTGGCGATGACAAAGCGGCGGGCCTTGATGCGGTGGCCGCCGGCCTCGACCGTGTCAGGCCCGGAGAACTTTGCCCAGTCGCGGATGACGCGCACACCCAGGCCCTCGAACCGCTCCTGGCTGTCGACCGGCGCGATGGTTTCAATGACCCGCGCCACGTGATCCTTCACCGCGCCGAAGTCCACCTCCGGCTCTGTCGGGGTGATCCCGAACCGCGCCCCGTCACGCATCGCCTGCGCCGCCTTGGCCGCCGCGATCAGGGCCTTGGATGGGATGCAGCCCGCATTCAGGCAATCGCCGCCCATCTCGCCGCCCTCGATCAGCACGACCCGAGCGCCCATCTGGACCGCTCCCGCAGCAATAGACAACCCGCCAGAGCCCGCGCCGATGATGCAGATGTCGGTGGTGATCAGGCTCATATCAGGCCCCTTTGTTGAAGTGTTTCAGCACAATGGGCACCGCCGACAAAACTGCCAGCCCCAGAATCGGCCCAAGTATATGCGGTGCAAACAGGATCGACAGATCGGGGGTCTCGCTGCGGGCAAACACCTCTCCCAGACCGGCCCCCACCCAGGTAAACACGAACGTCCCCGGAATGATCCCCAGAAATGTTGTCACGACAAAGCGGAACAGCGATGTGCCGACAAAGGCGGGCAGCAGATTGGCGATGAAGAACGGCACCGCAGGCACCAGCCGCATGATCAAGAGCGCCGACCATTCGTTTTCGCGCAAGCCTTGCTGCAACCGCGCCGCCGCCCCGCCCCGTTCGGTGATCTTCGCCGCCACATCGGCCCCGAACCCGGCGCGCGCGGCCAGAAACACACCCGCCGCGCCGATGGTGGCTCCGCCGACATTGTAGAAAACGCCCGGAAACAGCCCGAACAGAAAGCCCCCCGTCAGCGTGGCAATCGTCGCCCCCGGCAGGCTGAAGGCCACGATGACGACATAGGCCGCAACAAAACCAAGGCTGGCCAAAGCCGGATTGCTGTCGCGAAACGCCAGCAGCGTATCGCGGTGCCGGGCCAGAGCCTCAAAACTGATCTGATCGCGCAGCAGGACCGCGCCCAGCACGGCCACGCCAAGGATGACAAGAAAGGGCAGGCGTTTCAGCCATGGGTTGGGGGGTCGCTTGGGTGTGGCGGGCATGGCATCCTCATTCTCTGTCACTGGGCCTGTTACGCGGACCGTCCTGAACTTGTTTCAGCAAAGCCCAAATGCGACAGCCCGATCACGCCGCCTTGATCGAATGGGAGGGGTTTGACACACCATCGGCGCTGAACGACCCGGCGCAAGCGCCATCTGCGATTTGTTGTGCAAAATCGGGCTGCCTTGCGTTGACTTGGGGTCCAAGCCTGCGTAAAGGACGGGCTTCAAGTTCCCTGCCCTCGAATCCTTGGGGTTCGGGCAAGCCGTCTGATGGAGAGCCGCGATGAAGCGCACATACCAACCGTCCAACCTGGTCCGCAAGCGCCGCCATGGTTTCCGCGCCCGCATGGCCACCAAAGGTGGTCGTCTGGTGCTGGCCGCCCGCCGCGCCAAGGGCCGTCACAAGCTGTCCGCATAAGATTTCCGGCCCCGGTCAGGGCCGCTTATGGACAAGCAAGACATGACGCCGCCGGAGGAAATGGGCCAAGGCATCACTGCCGAGGTTCCCATTGCGCCTCCGGCGGTTTCGTTTTGCATTACGACCATGCGCCACCGTCCAGAATTCCTGCGCACCGCTTCGGCGCGCAGGCAGGGGGCCGGTGGGTTTCTGGTGCAGGCGCGGTTCCGGGCGGACGGCAAACCGGGCGTGCAGGTCGGCTTCACCGCATCCAAGAAAATCGGCAATGCCGTGTTCCGCAACCGCGCCAAGCGCCGCCTGCGCGAGGTGGCGCGCGCTGTGCTACCGCATCTGGCGCAACCCGGGTGGGATTATGTGCTGGTCGCCCGCCCCGGTGTGACCGTAGACCGCCCCTTTGCCCAATTGCTGATCGACCTTGAAACAGCCCTGCGCGCCATCCACGGTGCGCGTGCATGACGCCTCTGGCGCATGTCATCGCCCTTCCCGTGCGCGCCTATCGCCTGTTGCTGAGCCCTTGGGTCGGTCACGGCTGCCGTTTCCAGCCCACCTGCTCCACCTACGCGCTCGATGCGCTACAGCGCCATGGCGGGCTCAGGGGCGGCTATCTGACCGCGCATCGGATCTGCCGCTGTCACCCTTGGGGCGGTCATGGCTATGACCCGGTGCCGGGCGCGGACCCCGCCCATGACGCATCACACCAAAGTGGCGATGATCGCGCGTAGGGTCTCGACCCCCTCACCCTTTTCCGAACTGGTCACCACGATTTCCGGGTAGGCCGCCGGGTGCTTGGTCAAAGATGCCTGCACCTGTGCAATCGTCTCTTCGCGCGTGGCGGCGTTCACTTTGTCGGCCTTGGTCAGCACGACCTGAAAGGTTACGGCAGACTTGTCCAGCAGCGACAGAATTTCCTGATCCACCGCCTTGACGCCGTGCCGCATGTCCACCAGCACAAAGGCCCGCCGCAGCGTCTGGCGGCCCTGCAGGTAGGACCGCAGCAGCGCCTGCCATTTTTCGACCACGGCCAGCGGGGCCTCGGCATAGCCATAGCCGGGAAGGTCGACCATATAGCGCTGCTCGCCAAGCGCGAAATAGTTGATCTCTTGCGTCCGGCCCGGCGTGTTAGACGCCCGCGCCAGCGTCTTGCGCCCGGTCAGCGCGTTGATCAGGCTGGATTTGCCAACGTTCGACCGTCCGGCAAAACACACCTCAACCCGGTCTGCCGGGGGCAGACCAGACATCGCGACCACGCCTTTGACAAAATCCACCGGCCCGGCAAACAGCAGGCGGCCCTTTTCGCGGGAGTCAAACTCCGGCAGGTCAGCAATGGGGAAACGTGCAGCGCTCATAGCACCTCCACCCGATCGCCACGCGCAATGGGACCGGACTTTATGACCAAGGCATAGGTGCCAAAGTCCTGATGGCCAAATGTGGCCCGCAATGCGCCAAGGGTGTCGGCGTCTTCGGTTCCGGTGACGGGGTTGACGGTGGTGGCCTTGCAGCGGGTGATGCGTTGCTCAACCCGGACCTCTGCCCCGCCGATGCGCAGGGTGCGACCCAGAAGATCCCACTCGGCCCAAGGCTCCATCCCGTCCAGCCACAGATTGCCGCGCCAGCGGTGGATCGACAGATCCTGCCCCATCCGCGCGCCCAGGTCGGCGTTGGAGGCCGCGTTCAGCACCGCCACATAGGGTTCTGGCACATCCGTCATTGCCTGCCCGGGCAGATGATCCACCCGCACAGGTGCCGGTTTGTCTGCGGGCCACAGCGGACGCAGCCAGTCCAGCAGCCGGTCGCCGTCGGTATCGGGCGCAACCGTGATTTCCCCGGCCGTGGGGTGAGTCAGCGTCACCCGGCGCAGGTCTTCGTCCAGCCGCGCGCGGATCGCCATCAGCTCCGGCCCCGCCACACCGCGCAGAAAGTTCATCTTGTGAACCCATTCGGTCAGCGCACCGACCTTGGCCGCATCGTGCAGCACCGCCCATTCCCGATCAAACGGCAAAACGCGCCCCTCTGTCAGGGGCGCGCTTGCCAGTTCCTCAAAGCCGATGGATTTGATGGGGTGGCGGCAGATCCGGGTCAGCCGTATCATTTTTTCTTTGGCTTCGCGCTCTTGTCAGCCACCGGCACAACTGCGGGCTTTTTCTTGAAGCCCGATTTGATGTTGCCGAACAGGTCCGGCTTGTGCCCATGGCTGCGCATGATGGCGTATTGCTGGGCAAAGGTGATCACGTTGTTGGTGATCCAGTACACCACCAACCCGCTGGCAAAGCCGCCGAGCATGAACATGAAGACCCAAGGCATCCACGCAAAGATCATCTGCTGGGTCGGGTCGGTGGGGGCCGGGTTGAGCTTTTGCTGCAGCCACATGGAGACGCCAAGCAGGATCGGCAGGATGCCGATGAAGATCAGCGCAAGAATCGTGCCCGGCTCGGGGGCCGCCCAGGGCAGCAGACCGAACAGGTTGTAGATCGAAGAGGTATCGGGGGCCGACAAGTCTTGCAGCCAGCCAAAGAACGGCGCGTGGCGCAGTTCGATGGTGACAAAGATCACCTTGTACAGCGCGAAGAAGATCGGAATCTGGATCAGGATCGGCAGGCAGCCCGCGGCCGGGTTAACCTTTTTGTCCTTGTACAGCTTCATCATCTCGCGCTGCATCATCTGCTTGTCTTCGCCCGCACGCTCCTTGAGCGCTTCCATCTCGGGCTGCAGTTCTTTCATCCGCGCCATGCTGACATAGGATTTGTAGGCCAGCGGCAGCACGAGCAGCTTGAGGATGAAGGTCAGCCCGATGATCGCCAGACCCATGTTGCCGATATTGGCATTCAGCCAGTGCAGAACGGCAAAGATCGGCTTGGTCAGGAAAAAGAACCAACCCCAGTCGATCGTGTCGATAAACCCGGGAATCGGCTGGGCCGACCCCTCGACTGCGCCCTCGTTCTGATAGGCGCGCAGGGTTTCCCACCGTTTGGCCCCGGCAAACAGCCGCTGGGTCGATGTCACGGTTTCGCCCGGGGCCACAGCCACCACAGGCTGCCGGGTTTCGGTCTGGTAAATATCGGCCTGCGGCACGTATTTGGTGACCGAGGTGAAAGGCTTTCCCTGTTCCGGCACCAGAACCGTCATCCAGTACTTGTCGGTAAAGCCAATCCAGCCATCGGTCTGCGCCTCGACGACCGTCGCCTGTGCGCCTTCGCGCTGCACCAGCGGCAGGTCTGCCACATCGTCGTAATCGGTCTCGGTCAGCTTGCCATCGGCACGGGCCACGACACCTTCATGGCTGACAAAGAAATTCTCAAGATTGTTGGGTTTGCCATGGCGGGCGACGATGCCATAGGGGAACAACCGCGCCTCTGCCGTGCCAGTGTTCTGCACGCTTTCGGTCACGGTGAACATGAAATGCGCATCCACCGCGATTTCGCGGGTGAAGCTCAGGCCGTTGCCGTTGTCCCAGCGCAGGGTGACCGGCTGACCGGGGGCAAGCGTGCCACCACCGGCGGGCGTCCATTCGGTATTGGCACCCGGAACGTCCTCAAACCCCAGCGCCCCGGCAGGGCCCCAGCCGAACAGCGCATAATACGCATTCGCCTGCCCCACGGGCGCAAGCAGACGCACGATGCCAGAGCTGTCATCCTGAGTCTGCTGGTAGGCTTTCAGCTCCAGGTCATCAATACGGCCACCCAACAGCGAAATCGAGCCGGTCAGCTCGGGCGTGTCGATGGTCAGGCGTGGTGCCTCGGCGGCGGGCGCTGCCCCATCTGCGGCTGCCGTGGCAGCTGGCTGCGACGCCGCGGGGGGCGTGGTGCCATCCACGGCGGTCACCGCAGGCGCGTTCGGGTCGATCACCGGTTCGGGCGGTGGAAACAGCACGAACCAGACCATGATGACCACGAAGGACAGCACAGTTGCGAGGATGAGGTTCTTGTTTTGATCGTCCATCGGGACTTCCGCCGGCATTGTTCAGGTCAGCGGTCGTTCAACAGAAGGGGGCGGGAAAGGTCAAGCGGTTTTCCTGTTTGCCCGCCAGTATTGATCCCGCGTGGTCGTTGTCGGCAGGAAACGCGCAGGGATGGAAGGGCACATCGCCGCCGCGCCCGGTGCGGCCCGGCCATCAGCGCCTTTATCCGAACGGGGTGGCGTGCTGCCGCGCACGTTCGTGCCTGTCGATCCAGCCAAAGGTGTCCTCTATCGCCATTGGGCGCGCAATGCCGAAGCCTTGGACATGCCCGCACCCCAACTGTGCCACGGTCACATGCTCACCAGGTGTTTCAACCCCTTCGGCGACCGTTTCCAGCCCCAGATGCTCACACAATGACAAGATCGCCGCGACCATGCGTTTCTGATCCGGGTCAGTGTCGCAGCGGGTGACAAAGCAGCGGTCGACCTTGATCCGCCGGATCGCAAACCGCCGGATATTGACGATGGAGGCCTGCCCGGTGCCGAAATCATCCAGATCAATGCCGCAGCCCAATTCCGCGATCCGCGCCAGATTGGCCACGATCACATCATCGTCAGACCGCGCCGCCACCGTTTCCAACACTTCGACCGTCAGCCGGTCGGGCGACAGGGCAAAGCGGTCCAGCTCCCAATGCAGCCTGTCGGGCAGGCGCGGGTTGCGCAGTTCGACCCCGGAAAAGTTGACCGAAACCCGGGCAATGGAATGGCCGGCTTTGTCCCATCGGTTCAGGGCTGACAAGGCACCATACAGGATCACCTCTCCCAGCCGCTCTGACAGACCGGTATCCTCGGCAAGCGGCAGAAACTCTGACGGCGGAATAATCCCGCGCTCTGGGTGCTGCCAGCGGGCCAAGGCTTCGAACCCGGTGATTTCCCCGGTGTCGGTTGACACCTGTGGCTGAAACCACGGGCGAATATGCCCTTCGTCCAAAGCAGCCTCCAGCCCCGCGCGCAATTCCGCCCTGTCGGCGCGGCGGCGGACCAATTCTGGCTGAAAGGCACGCAGCGCAGCGGGACCATGGCGCAGCGCCTCATCCGCAGCGGCCCACGCGGCATGCAGGAGCGACGCGCCCAGCAAGGCAGGGGCCCGGTCGGCCAGACAAAAGCCCCCCGACAGCGACGGGTGCACCGTCAAGTCATCAATGACAAGCGGGGCATTGACTGCCGCCAGCAGACGCGCTGCCATCTGCACAGCGCTTTCCAGATCAAACCGCCGCGTCGGGGCAAGGCTGACAGCAAAGCCGTTGCCGGGCAGCATTGCCACCACATCACCTTCGCGCAAGGCGCGGCCCAGCCGTTCGCCCGTGCGCCGTATCACCCGGTCAAGCGCAAGTCGCCCATTCCGGTCTGCCAGCACAGTCAGATCATCAAACATCAGCACAAAACAGACGGTTGTCCGGCCATGCGTCACGCCGTCAGCCAACAAACGGTCAAGATTGGCCACAAACCATGCTTCACTGGCGAGCTCTTCCGCCGTGCCGCCATCATCCGGCTGAGCCATCATTTGCTTGCGCCAGACGCTCAGCGCAAAACCCACAGTCGCGGCGGCCGCGAGCGTCAGCAACCCTGCCTCACCCCCCAGCCAGAACCCCACCAATAACATGGCAGGCAACAGGATCAATCCGAGTGTACTGGAATACCTGCAAAGCAGCGCCCAGACCGCTGATGTTTTGGACGCATTTTCGTGCATGCCGCCCCCCCGGACGCGGAGGGCCATCCCCCTTGACCAGAAAGGCTAGGGTGATGCGGTATCTGAACCGTTAATCCGGGTCCCGAAGTTGCGGAGGATTTTCTGTATCTGTTCCCATTTGCTGCATCAGCCCGGCAAAATCGAACAGACCCGGGTCGGCCAGATGCGACGGGCGCACATTCATCAGCGACCGGAACATCACCTGCCGCCGCCCCGGCGCCCGCGCTTCCCACTCATCCAGCAGCTTTTTCACCTGCGCACGCTGCAACCCTTCCTGGCTGCCGCACAGATCACAAGGAATGATCGGATAGCCCATGGCGCGGGCAAAACGGTCGCAATCCACCTCGGCGACAAATGCCAAGGGGCGGGCGACAAACAGATCACCATCCTCATTCAGCAGGCGCGGCGGCATCGAGGCCAGGCGACCGCCGTGGAACAGGTTCATGAAAAAGGTTTCCAGAATATCATCGCGGTGATGGCCAAGCACGACGGTCGAACAGCCTTCCTCGCGCGCGATGCGGTACAGATTGCCGCGCCGCAGCCGGGAACACAGGCTGCACATCGTGCCGCCCGGTTTGATCTTGTCGATGACGACCGAATAGGTGTCCTGATACTCGATGCGGTGCGCAACCCCCATCCGGGTCAGAAACGCAGGCAGCACGGTGGCGGGAAAGCCGGGCTGGCCCTGATCGAGGTTGCAGGCCAAAAGGTCCACCGGCAACAGCCCGCGCCATTTCAGCTCGTGCAGAACGGCCAGCAGAGTATAGCTGTCCTTGCCGCCTGAAAGGCAGACCAGCCAGCGTTCGCCCGGTTTGGCCATGCCATAGGTCTCAATCGCCTCGCGCGCCTGTTGCACCAGCCGCTTGCGCAGCTTGCGGAACTCCAGCCCCTTGGGGGCACCGTAGAACAACGGGTGAATGTCGTCGGCATCATCAAGCATATCGGCCTCCGCAGGGTTGCCCGGATATGCGGGTCGCGGGCGCGCGCGTCAAGCTGTGCCGCTTGTCCCACCTGCAACAGCGCGAGTCGGTGCGTCACACATGCTGGGCACCGTTCACCTCGATCTCGGCCCCCGAGATATAGCTCGACTGGTCCGAACACAGGAACCAGATCACATCGGCCACCTCTTTGGGCTGCCCCAGCCGCTGCATCGGCAGCTTTTCAACAATCTTGTCAGTGCCCGGCGACAGGATCGCGGTTTCCACCTCGCCCGGCGCAATCGCATTCACCCGAACCCCCAAGGGCCCGAAATCATGCGCCATCTCGCGCGTCAGCGCGGCGAGCGCGGCTTTCGACGTGGCATAGGCCGCCCCGGCAAAGGGGTGCACCTTCACCCCGGCAATCGAGGTTACATTGACCACAGACCCCTTGGCCGCCGCCAGCTCCTCCTTCAACCCGCGCGCCATGATCACGGAAGAGAAGAAATTGACATGGAACACCTGTCCCCAGATCCGCAGATCGGTGTCCAGCGTGTTCAGCCGCGCGCCATCCGCCCCTTTGGGGCTGATTCCGGCATTGTTGACCAGCGCATCGAGGCGACCGTTGATCTTGGTCTTGATCGTCTCGATCGCGACAATGGTCTTGTTCGGGTCGGCCAGGTCGATCTGGATATGATTGTCCTCACCCCCTGGCCAGGGGCAGCGCGCATCGAACGGCTGGCGCGAACAGGTCAGCACGCGCCAGCCCTCGGCTGAAAACCGCTTGACCGTGGCATGGCCGATTCCGCGCGATGCGCCTGTCAGAACGATGGTTTTCTGCTCGGTCATGGCCTACTCCTTGAGCTTGGCCAAACCCTACGCTTATGGTCGGAAAAGACAAGCCAGACCCTTGAGCGGACACTGCGCTTGGCAGGCTGCGGCAAAGGGGTTACCAACCACCCTAACCCGGAGGCCCCCATGAAACAGCAGACCCTGACCATGCAAGATGCCCTGAACACCGCCAAGATGCTCTCTGAGGCCCTGCCCTATCTGCAACGATACGCAGACTCGGTCGTGGTGGTGAAGTTCGGCGGCAATGCCATGGGCGACGATGCCGCCATGGCGGAGTTCGCCCGCGACATCGTGCTGATGCGGCAAGTCGGCGTGAACCCGGTTGTGGTGCATGGCGGCGGGCCGATGATCAATGACATGCTGAACAAACTGGGCATCCACAGCGAATTTGTGCGCGGCAAGCGGGTGACCGACAAGGCGACCGTGCAGGTGGTCGAGATGATCCTGTCGGGTCTGGTCAACAAGCGGATCGTGCAAGCGATCATGGACGCAGGCGGCCGCGCCGTGGGGATTTCAGGCAAGGATGACGACCTGATGGTGTGTGAGGCCGATGACCCGGAGCTTGGCTTCGTTGGCCGCCCGGTCGAGATGAACGTGCAGGTGCTGCGCGACCTCTACAAGGCCGGGATCATCCCGGTGATTGCCCCCGTGGGCACCGGCATGGCGGACAACGAGACGTTCAACGTGAACGGTGACACCGCTGCAGGGGCGATTGCGGGTGCCTTGCAGGCCGACCGCCTGCTGCTTTTGACCGATGTTTCCGGCGTCAAGAACGCGGCCGGAGAGGTGATGACCCAAATCACCCCGGACGAAATCCGGCAGATGACGGCCGAGGGTGTGATCTCTGGCGGGATGATCCCCAAGACAGAAACCGCGCTGCTGGCGATTGAACAGGGCACCCGGGCGGTGACCATTCTGGATGGACGCATTCCCAACGCCTGCTTGCTGGAGCTGTTCACCGACCACGGTGCAGGATCGCAGATCCGTTCCTCCGAGCCGCGGGTGAAGCCGCTGGTGCGGCGGTGATCTGACGGCGGCTCTTGTGGCCACTGTCGTTGCGCGCCGCGCGGGAGTAGTTGGAGAAGGTGCAAATGGCAGAGCTGAGCGTCGACCGTCTGACCGCCCTACTGGAGCCGCATTTTCTGGAAGTGCTGGGTGGATTTGACTGCACGGGCGAGGTGGAGTTTCCGGTCTGGGCGCGCAGCGTGGTGTTGCTGGCGCCGCGTGAGCCGGGGTTCTGGCCGCATCTGAAGGCGCAGCCTGAATGGGGCGGGGCAGATCCGGTGGATCGCTGGTCGCGCCGGGTGATCGGGCGGCTGGCCTGCGATCTGGGCGGCAAGGCGCGATTTCCCTTTGGCGGGCCGCCCTATGATCCGTTCTATCAATGGGCGCTGCGGACCGGACGGATCTGGGACAGCCCGGTGCGGTTGCTGGTGCACGGCAGCCAGGGGTTGATGGTCAGCATCCGGGGGGCGTTGGTCCTGCGCGAGGCGGTGGATCTGCCCGGAGCGGACAAGCCGTGTGATGGCTGTGCGCAGCCATGTGCTGCGGCCTGCCCCGTCACCGCGCTGACGACGGGCGGCTATGATCTACCGGCCTGCCACGCCTTTCTGGACCAGGCGGAGGGGGCAGACTGCCTGTCGGGCGGCTGCCGGGTTCGCCGCGCTTGCCCGGTGTCGCAAGGCTATGCAAGACTTGCCGAACAGTCGGCCTATCACATGGGGCGATTCCACAGGGCGGAGTAACCGCCCGTATTCGGGGGGAGTGGGAATGAAGCGCCTGATCTTGACGCGACATGCGAAATCGAGCTGGGATGATCCTTTGACGCCGGACCATGACCGGCCCTTGAACGAACGCGGCCGGGCCGCGGCGGCGGATCTGGGGCAGTGGCTGGCCAGCCGGGGCTATGTGCCGGGGCAGGTGCTGTGCTCGGATGCGGCGCGGACGCGCAAGACCTGGGCGGGGATTGCGCCCGCCCTCCCCGCGACGCCGGTGCTGGAGCTGAAACCCTCGCTTTATCATGCCGGGCCCGATGTGATGCTGGCGGTGCTTCGGCATGCCACCGACGACACGGTGATGATGATCGGGCATAACCCTGGCATTGCCGAGTTTGCGACTCGGTTGGTGGCGCATGCTCCGGTCAATCCCGAGTTTTCCCGCTATCCGACCGGGGCCACGCTGGTGGTGGATTTTGTCGCCTCCTCGTGGGCGGATGTGGGTTATGGGCAGGGTGTGGTGGACGATTTCATCGTGCCGCGGGAGATCATGGCCTGAGACTGCCCGTAGATGCACCTGTGTTGCAAGCTGTGGAAATTAATAAAATCAAAGGTTTGAACTTTTGATCTTTGCCAACTATTCAAAATCGCCCTATTCCATGGCACATCGGGCACCGCTTGCGGCGGTGCCCGGTTTCAGGCATGACGCGTGATCAGGATCTAAAACAAGGCGACAGCCCATGGATTATGCAAAATCAGGCAACCCGAAACTGAGCAAGGATCAGGGCCGCCAGAAAGACCCCAGCGCCAAGCCGGGCAAGGAATTGAAGGCCAAGGCACCGACCAAGACCCCGAACCTTCGGCCCAGCAAGGAAGAACTGCTGGAGCGGATGAAGGCCAAGACGGCGTCCAAAAGCGCCGAGTGACGCACCTACCACCGGCAAAGGGTCGCTCAGCCTTTGATCAGGCGAAGATCAGCGCGATCTGACTTTCGTCCAGCAGCGTCCACTGACCGGGGGACAGGTCTTCCGGCAGGGACAGCCCACCCAAACTCTCGCGGTGCAGGTCTTCGACATGGTTGCCGATGGCCGCAAACATGCGGCGCACCTGATGATAGCGACCTTCGGTTACCGTCAGAAGGGCATTGGTGTCGGAGATCACCTGCAGATGTGCTGGGGCCAGCGGCTTCGCCTCACCCTCCAGCATCAGAGTGCCTGACGCGAACAGCGCGGCCTCGGTGCCAGCCAGCGGGCGGGCCAGCCGGGCGTGATAGGTTTTGCAGACGTGACGGCGCGGGCTGATCACCCGGTGCAGCAGCGCGCCATCATCGGTCAGCAGCAACAGGCCCGACGTCTGCTTGTCGAGCCGCCCAATGGTGGAAATCGCCGGGCTGCGCTGCCGCCAGCGTGGGGGCAAGATGTCATAAACCAGCGGCCCGGCTTCCTTGTGCGAACAGGTCATGCCAAGAGGCTTGTTCAAAAGGATGACCAGTCCCGCAACCGGATCAAGCGGTTGACCGGCGATCTTCATCCGGCTGGGCAAGTCGGGGGTGACAGCGATGCGGGCGGATGCGTCCGGCAGCGCGGTGCCGTCCAGCAAAATGCGGCCCGCCTTGGCCAGTTGCCCCATTTCGCTGCGCGAGCCATAGCCCATCGACGACAGGAGCTTGTCAACGCGGGTGGTCGGGGGCTTGGCCATGGTCTTTTCTGCTTTCCCGGCTGGTGCGTCTTGGCTGCTTGCACCGCTTTTCGGACAGGACGTGCCGGGACACAAGATGCAAAAAGGGCCCCGAAGGGCCCTTTTCCTGCCGGTTGAGGCGCGTGTCAGTGCCCGAGGATCTGCGACAGGAACAACTTGGTCCGGTCGCTTTGCGGGTTGTTAAAGAACTCTTTCGGATTGTTCTGTTCGACAATCTGGCCCTGATCCATGAAGATCACCCGATTGGCGACAGCCTGCGCAAAGCCCATCTCGTGCGTGACGCAGAGCATGGTCATGCCCTCTTCCGCCAGTTCGATCATGGTGTCGAGCACCTCTTTGATCATCTCGGGGTCGAGCGCGGAGGTGGGTTCATCGAAAAGCATGATGCGGGGTTTCATGCACAAGGACCGCGCGATGGCGACACGCTGCTGCTGGCCGCCCGAAAGCTGGCCGGGGTATTTGTTGGCCTGTTCCGGAATTTTGACCTTGCGCAGGTAGTGCATGGCGACTTCTTCGGCCTCTTTCTTCGGGGTCTTGCGGACCCAGATCGGGGCGAGCGTCAGGTTTTCCAGAATGGTCAGATGCGGGAACAGGTTGAAGTGCTGGAACACCATGCCAACCTCGGACCGGACCTTGTCGATGTTTTTCAGGTCGGACGTCAGTTCGGTGCCGTCGACAATGATCTGGCCCTGCTGGTGTTCTTCCAGCCGGTTGATGCAGCGGATCAGGGTGGATTTGCCCGAACCGGATGGGCCGCAGATCACGATCCGCTCCCCCCGGTTGACGGTCATGTTGATGTCGCGCAACACATGAAAAGTGCCGTACCACTTGTTCATCTGGGTGATCTGTATGGCGACTTCGTCGCTGACCTTCATCTGGCTCGGGTCAATCTGGCGGGCAGTCAGGTCGAGGGCTGTGGCTTCGGACATGTTCCGGCTCCCTTAGCGATGATCGGTTTTCAGCTTGGATTCCAGATACATCGAGTACCGGGACATGCCAAAGCAGAAGAGAAAAAAGATAGCGCCGACGAAGATGTAGGGTTCCCAATAGATCCCCTTCCAGTCGGTGGAGGCGCGCACGGCGTCAGTGATGCCCTTGAGGGGGTCAAGCAGGCCCACGAAGACCACCAGCGTGGTGTCCTTGAACAGGCCGATGAAGGTCGACACGATGCCGGGGATCGAGATTTTCAGCGCCTGCGGCATGATGATCAGGCGTTGGGCTTTCCAATAATCCAGCCCCAGTGCATCGGCGGCTTCGTACTGGCCGCGCGGCAGGGCGGCGAGACCGCCGCGCACCACTTCGGCGATATAGGCTGCAGCGAACAGGACCACCATGATGATGACGCGCAGGATGATGTCGAAATCGGTGCCCGGCGGCAGGAAATAGTTGAGCAGCAAGGATGCCGTGAACAGCAGGGTGATCAGCGGTACGCCCCGGATGAATTCGATGAAGCCGACCGACAGTTTGTTCACGATGAACATGTCTGACTGACGGCCAAGCGCCAGCATGACCCCAAGCGGCAAGGAAAAGGCGATACCGGTGAAGCCAATGGTGAAGGCAAGGATGAAGCCGCCGAATTCCCGCGAGCGCACACCTTGGAGCGCGATCGGAAGGATGGACTGAAGGGCATCTGCGGCGGGGCCGGCGAGGAACAGCCACCAAAGCACCGGTGCAAGGACGGCGGCGATGGTGGCAAGGATGGTTCCGGCCACGGGCTGCACAACTTTGACAGCCGCGTAGCCGATGGCAAAGCCCGCCACCGCCATGACCGGCACCCAAACCGAGCCGCCCCACAAGAGCCAGAAGCCGACCGCAGGGTAGATCAGCGAAAACCAAAGCATCTTGCGCGGCAGTCTGTCGAACAGCACAGGTGCGACGGCAACGCAAAGCAGCACAAAGGCCAGCACCGGACGCCAGTAGAGGTGCGAGGGGTAGAAGCCGAACAGGTATTGCGGCCAGCGTTCGCGGATCACCGCCCAGCAGGCACCGGTGACGCCTTCGCCCCAGCGGTCTGCGATGATCTGGCGGCATTCGGACAGGCTGCCCGCATTCCAGACCGAACGTGACAGCCAGGGTGCGATGCCGATGACAAGGTAGGCCACCACCACGATGCCCAGCACGGTCAGGATACCGTTCAGGATGGAGGAGAACAGGTTTTCGCGCACCCACTTGACCGCCCCGGCCTCGGTTAGCGGCGGGGCCTGTTCGGGCAGCATTTCGGTGCGGACGAAGGTGCTTGTGCTGGTGTTCATCTCAGCGCTCCTTCAGTTTGACGGAATTGTTGTAGACGTTCATCGCCGATGAGATCAGCAGGCTGACGATCAGGTAGATCAGCATCAGAAGCATCATTGCCTCCAGTCCCCGCCCGGTCTGGTTCAGCGTGATGCCGCCCAGCGTGCCGCGCAGATCCATGTAGCCGACCGCGATGGCAAGCGACGAGTTCTTGGTGAGATTGAGGTATTGCGAGATCAGCGGCGGGATGATGACCCGAAGCGCCTGCGGCAGAATGATCAGGTTCATCGTGCGGCCAGGGCGCAGACCAAGGGCGAAAGCCGCCTCGGACTGCCCGCGTGAGATGGCGTTGATCCCGGCGCGCACGATTTCGGCGATGAAGGCGGCGGTATACAGCGTCAGCGCCAGCCAGAGTGCCACCAGCGAGTTTGACACCTGCAGCCCGCCGGTGAAGTTGAAGCCTTGCAGCGAAGGGCTGTCCAGATGCGTGCCAAGGGCCAAGAGGACCAGAAAGATCGGCCCGAACAGGGCAAGGGTGCACTGCCACCAGGTGGTTGGGCGGTCGCCGGTGGCTTCCTGAATGCGGGTGGCGCGGCGCAGGATGAAGCGGTTGAGCAAAAACCCCCCCACCAATGCGGCGACAATCGCCGCCAGATCAAGGTTCAGCCACAGCGGGCCCAACGGCAGCCAGCCAAGCGAGCGGTCAAACATCGGCCACGGAATGGCGGTATAGCGGTTGGTGAAGGCCACCGTATCGAACATCACCATCGACGCGGCCGGCGTATCACCACGGAATGCGTTAGGGGCCGGAAATGCCTCGGTAAAGATGGTGTAGATCATCAAGATCCACAAAAGCAGCGGGATGTTGCGGAAAATCTCTACATAAACAGTCATCAGCCGGGCGATGACCCAGTTGTTTGACAGGCGCAGAACCCCGGCAATGACACCCACAACCGTGGCCGCGATACAGCCCAGAAAGGCGATCAGCAGCGTGTTGAGCAGCCCGACCAGCGTGGCGCGGGCATGAGTGCTGTCATTGGTGTATTCCACCAGTGTCTGATTGATGTCATATCCGGCGCGGTTCCACAGAAACCCGAAGTCGATCCCCCGCCCCAGTGCTGCCAGATTGCTCAGCAGGTTGTCGATCAGCCAGGCAACCCCCAGCATGACAAGCATCAGCACGACGATCTGGATGGTGATGGAACGATAGCGGGTGTCGTAGATGAGCATCCCGAGCCGAAAGCCAGCTTTCGGTTCTTCCGTGACTACGGCCATTTATTTTCCCCTGAAGTCCGCGCGGTCCCGGGCTTTGCCCTTGTGTGTGGGGATGCTCCCCCGACGCTGCGGATTACCCTGTTCTTGCTTTTGGAAAGGTCTGCTTTTGAAAGAGGCGCGCCATACAGGCGCGCCCCGATGTCTTAGCCGATCAACGGAACGGCGGGGTATAGAGCAGACCGCCCTGGGTCCACTGTGCGTTCAGCCCGCGCGCCAGACCGATCGGGGTCGATTCACCGATCGTTGCCGCGAAGATCTCGCCATAGTTGCCGCCGGCCTTGATCGCGTTCAGGGCCCAGTTGGCCTCCAGCCCGATCATTCCGCCCAGATTGTCCGAGGTGCCCAGCAAGCGCTGAACTTCCGGGTTTTGCGACGAGGTCGCCAGCTCGTCGATGTTGGCCGAGGTGATGCCGAATTCTTCGGCAGCGACCAGAGCGTTCATCGTCCAGCGGACCACATCACCCCATTCGCTGTCGCCATGGCGCACTGCAGGCCCAAGCGGTTCTTTGGAGATGATTTCCGGCAGGATGACGTGGTTTTCCGGGTCTGCAAAAGCAGCGCGGGTGGCCGCCAGACCGGAAGCGTCGGTGGTATAGGCGTCGCAGGCACCAGCCAGATACTGCTGTTCGCCTTCGGCGTTGGTCTCAATCGGAACCGCCGTATAGGTCATGTTGTTGGCCTTGAAGTAGTCGGCCAGGTTCAGTTCCGTGGTGGTACCGGTCTGGATGCAGATCGTGGCACCGTTCAGCTCTTTGGCTGAAGACACGCCCAGATCGTTGCGGACCATGAAGCCCTGACCGTCATAGTAGTTCACGCCAACGAAATCCATTTTCAGGTCCGTATCGCGCGAGAAGGTCCAGGTGGTGTTGCGGATCAGCATGTCGATCCGGCCCGAGGTCAGCTGTTCAAAACGGTCCGACGAGGTCGTGGGGATATAGACCACTTTCGAGGCATCGCCGAAGATCGCGCCAGCAACG
The DNA here is from genome assembly GCF_004745575.1 of Pseudotabrizicola sediminis. Taxonomy (GTDB): domain Bacteria; phylum Pseudomonadota; class Alphaproteobacteria; order Rhodobacterales; family Rhodobacteraceae; genus Pseudotabrizicola; species Pseudotabrizicola sediminis. Next base: position 48,152 of record NZ_RPEM01000014.1, read on the forward strand.
GCTTTGCACAGAGCCACGTCAAAGCCCTGCCAGTTGCCGCTTGCGTCCGGAGCGGCGAAGCCGACCAGACCGGTGTTGACGCCACAGTTCAGTTCGCCACGGTCCTTGACGGTTTGAAGCGTCGAGGTGCCCTGCGCCAGTGCCGCGCCTGCAAGCAGGGTGGTGGCCGCGAGGGTGCCGAGGAATACGGATTGTTTCATTCTTACCTCATCCTGAGTTGTCGGCATTGTGCCGACGTTTTTTATGCCCCGAGGCCGGTTGATGGGCGGACGGGGGCGAAACTAGTGGAGGTGAGCCTCTCCCAGTTGGGTTAGTTTCCTCCGAAGCGGTTTGAAAGGTCAAGCGGGTCGCGGAAATTTGCCTAAATTCTTTGCAGAATAACGCTTTAGAGGCTGCTGCGGGCAAGCTTGCACCGCAATGCCTGCGTTTTGAGCAGGATTGTTACCCGCACAATGCAAAGAATCGCTCTGCGGTGAGCAAGGCATCGCGGCGCAGGGCCTCCATCGCGGCGGCGTCTTCATCTGTGCCCCAGAGCTCATTCTGCCAGGATTCGTCGATTCGGCTGAGGGCAAAAGCCTCCGCCCCGGTCAGCCGCCGCCGCGTGACGGCAAGGCCCAGAATCAGCGAGCCAGAAATGGCCACAAGGTCATGCACGGCGGCCAGCTGGAAGGGCCCAAGTGCCGCCACATGGGCGCGCAGGCGGGCAGCGCTGGCGTCGGGTTGCGACACCGGGATGACCCCTTGGGTGACCTTCAGCGGCGCTTGAAGTGCGTCGCGCGCCCAGTCCAGTAACGGATCCCAGCCCGCCGCCTGCCGGTCGATCAGCGGCTGCGGCGCGGTGGCACGGTAGCACAAGAGATCAGTGCTGCCGTAATTTGCTATCTCATCCACTACGCCGTCCACTTGCGGCGCGACCTTGTCGATCGCGGAATTGGCAGCGCGGGTCAGCGGCATGGTGTCGGGCCGGATCAGGCCCTGCTGCTGGTCCCATTCGGCGGCGATAGCCTGCGCCATGGCAAGCCCGGGCAACACCAGAGGCTGCTTGGCCGGGGTCTTGACTGGCTTTGCATCCAGTCGGACGGTGAAACCGCCGTCACAGGCTTCGGCCTGCGCCGCAGCCCAGAACCGTTTGGCCGCCCAGGTGCTCACCGTAGGCTCTCGAATGGGTCGGCTGGCACGTCTTTCTCGTTCCAGTCCAACAGCTTCCAGGTCCGCGCCATGTGTTCTGGCAAGGGTGCGGTGAAGGTCATCATCTCTTTGGTGATCGGGTGCTGGACCGACAGGCTGCGGGCATGCAGGTGCATCTTTTTGGACATCTCGCCCCCCGCCTGCGCGCCCCAGCCGTCGCCCATGTTTTCCTGCGCCGTACTGCCGTATTTGCCATCACCGATGATCGGGTGGCCCAGTTCGGCCAGATGCGCGCGCAGCTGGTGCGTGCGGCCTGTCACCGGCTCCAGCGCCATCCACGACATGCGGGTGCCAAGGAACCAGAGCGTGAAGAAATCGGTGTGCGCACGCTTGGCATCGGGAAAGTCCGACATCTTGGCCGGGTGGATGCAGAGCATCTTCTCGCCCTCGCCCCGCCCGCCGCCGGGGGCCTTCATCAGCCCGTATTTGATCGACCCTTGCCGCGGGTGCGGCACCCCGGCGACCAGCGCCCAATAGATCTTGCGGGTGTTACGGTGGCGCAACGCCTCGGACAGCGCGCGCGCGACACGGTCGGTGCGCGCCAGCATCAACAGGCCCGAGGTATCCTTGTCCAAGCGGTGCACCAGTTTGGGCTTGTCCTTGTAGCCGAATTTCAAGGCTTCTGCCAACCCGTCCACATGACGCTCTCCCTGCCCTGATCCGCCTTGCGACGGCAGGCCGGCGGGCTTGTTCAGGATGATGATATGCTCATCCTTCCACAGCACCGCGTTCTGAATCAGCTTAGTATCGGCGGCGGAAATCCTGCTTTCAGGCGACCGGCTTGGCGCTTCGGTATCCGGCAAGGGCGGGACGCGGATGGTCTGGCCGGGCGCGATGCGGTCAGCCGCCTTGGCCCGCGCGCCATCGACCCGGATCTGCCCGGTGCGGCACATCTTTTCGACATGGCCTTGCGTCAGCTGCGGAAAGCGGCGCTTGAACCATTTGTCCAGCCGCTGTTCGCCTTCGTCTTCGGACACCGTCAGGGTTTTCACGCCACTCATATCATCGACCTTGCAAGTTGGAGGCCCGCGCCGAGCGCGCTGAGCGAAAGAATGACCGAGGCCCCGACATAGCCGAAGGAGAGCCAGCTCTCCCCGCGCTCCCACAGGCTGATGGCGTCGAGCGAAAAGGCCGAGAATGTGGTGAACCCGCCAAGGATGCCGGTCATCAGAAACGGGGCCAGACGCATGCCGCCCTTTTCCGCCAGCACCACCACCAGCATCCCCATCAGGAACGACCCTGCGACGTTGATCATCAGTGTGCCAAAGGGAAAGCCGGTGCCAAACAGGCGCAGGCTGCCAAGCTGCACCAGATAGCGCAGCGACGCACCAATGGCCCCCCCAAGGGCGACATGAGACAGGGTCATTATCATGCCCCGGTCTTTGCGTCTGTTGGGGGGAATTGTCAACGTGCGCGCGCAAAAGGTGGCGTCGGTGCGCCTTTCCCCGGGCCAGCAACGTTTCGAAACACTCCCGACGAGAGCCCTCTCGCCAAGCACACTGTCAGCCACTCTGCCGCTTTGCCCGCAACTTGGCGAAATACTCCACCCGCTTTTTCAGCTCGCGCTCATAGCCGCGTTCGGGGGGCAAATAGAACACCGGGCGCTTCATGCCTTCGGGGAAGTAGTCCTGCCCGGAAAAGCCATCCTCGGCCTCGTGATCGTAAGCATAGCCCGACCCATAGCCGATATCCTTCATCATTTTGGTCGGTGCGTTCAGAATGTGGCGTGGCGGCATCTGGCTGCCGGTCTCGCGCGCAGACGCCCGTGCCGCCTTGTAGGCGACATAGACCGCGTTCGATTTGGGCGCGAGCGCAAGGTAGACCACCGCATTGGCAAGCGCCAGTTCACCCTCGGGGCTGCCAAGGCGTTCATATGTGTTCCACGCGTCCAGACAGACCGAATGGGCCTGCGGTTCGGCAAGGCCTATGTCCTCCACCGCCATCCGGGTTAGGCGACGGGCGAGGAATCGCGGGTCTTCGCCACCTTCCAGCATGCGGGCGAACCAGTAGAGGGCTGCGTCCGGGTCCGACCCGCGCACCGATTTGTGCAAGGCAGAGATCAGGTTGTAGTGTTCCTCGCCCGATTTGTCGTATTTCGCGGCGCGGCGCATCAGCCGTTTGGCCAGCTGGTCGCGGTCGATGGGTTTTTCCACCCGCCACGCCGCCACCTGCTCGATCAGGTTCAAAAGCGCCCGCCCATCGCCATCGGCCATTTCCAGAAGCGCCTCGCGCGCTTCACCGGTCAGGGGCAGTACCCGGTCGATTTCCTTTTCGGCGCGCTGCATCATGCGTTCCAGATCGGCGAGCGAAAGGCGCTCCAGCACGATGACCTGCGCGCGCGACATCAATGCCGCGTTAAGCTCGAAACTCGGGTTTTCGGTGGTGGCCCCGACCAGAAGGATGGTGCCGTCTTCCATGTGCGGCAAGAAGCCGTCCTGCTGCGCCTTGTTGAAGCGATGGATTTCGTCAACAAAAAGCAGCGTGCCCTGCCCGTTCTGCCGACGGATCTTGGCGGATTGGAACACCTTGCGCAGATCGGGCACGCCGGTGAAAATCGCGGAGATCTGGACAAAGGCAAGATCGGTTTCCTGCGCCAACAGCCGTGCAATCGTGGTCTTGCCCACGCCGGGCGGACCCCAGAGGATGAGAGAGGACAGCGATTTCGCCGCCAGCATCGCCCCCAGCGGCCCCTCTGGCCCAAGCACCTGCGCCTGCCCGATCACTTGCGCCAACGTCTGCGGGCGCAGCCGGTCAGCCAAAGGACGCGGGCCATCGGCTTTCGGGGTCGCGCTCGCGGTGTCGAAAAGGTCTGCCATGGGACCAACCTACGCCGCTGCGCGCACAACCGCTAGAGCCGGAAACGCAGGCGCAGGATCTGACCGCCCCGGTTCACGTCGATGGCCCAGAGCCGGGTTTGCTCCTGCGCGGCAGTGGCCACATCTTGCGGGTCGGCGATGGCGCGGCCGTTGATCGACAACAGCACGTCGCCGGGGCGCAGCCCCACTTGCGCGGCCAGATCCTGCGCCGCCGTCACCACCACGCCTGCGGCGTCCATCAGCAGGCCCATTTCGGCCATCAGCGCAGGGTTGATGCGCGCCACGCTCAGTCCCCGCAGGGCAACCGGGTCGGTGATGCTGACCGGATCGCGGGACGGCACCTCGGGCGGCGCGATCAGGGTGACATCGACGGTCGAGGTGCCATTCTCGTGCAGGTAGGTCACCGGCACCGTGGCCCCGATGCCAAGGGCTGACAGGCGGAAGATCATCTCTTGCGGGGTGTTCGTCGGCTCGCCGGCGACGGACAGCACCACATCGCCGGGACGAAGGCCTGCTGCGGCAAAGGGGCTTTCCGGGTGCAGATCGGAGATCAGCACGCCATCGGGGCGCGGCAGACCCATCGCCGCTGCAAGCCCGGCATCCATCGCCTGCCCGTTCACCCCAGCCCAAGGCCGTTTAAACCGCGTGCCGCCCGCCACCGCCTGCGCCACCACCGTTTCCACCAAGTTGGCGGGGATCGCAAAACCGATGCCGTTCGAGCCGCCCGAGCGGGTCAGGATCGCCGTGTTGATGCCGACCAGCCGCCCTTGCATATCCACCAGCGCGCCACCCGAATTGCCCGGGTTGATCGCCGCATCGGTCTGGATGAAATAGCCGCGCCCCAGTTCGACCGAGCTGCGCGCAAGGCCCGAGACGATGCCCGACGACACCGTCTGCCCCACCCCGAACGGGTTGCCGATGGCCAGCACCAGATCGCCCACCTCCACGTCATCCGAATCTCGGAAGCTCAGCGCGGGCAGATCGGTCGCATCCTGCAGACGCAGGATCGCCAGATCGCTTTCCTCATCACCAAGGATCAGGTCGGCGGCATATTCGCGGCGGTCGTTCAGCACGACGCGAATCTGGGTCGCCCGGCCGACCACGTGATAATTTGACACCACGATGCCATCCGCCGAGACGATCACACCCGACCCCAGCGAGTTCTGCACGCGGGGCTGGCTTTGACCGTAGCCGTTGAAGAACTGGTCAAAGAAGGGGTCGCCGGCAAAGGGGGATAGGCGTTCCTCGACCACGCGGCTGGCGTAGATGTTGACCACGGCGGGAGCGGTGGATTTGACCACGGGAGCGAAGCTGAGGCTGATCTCCACAGCGTTGGCCGGGGGACGGGTCTCAACCTGCGCTGCAAGCGGGGCGGCGAAGATCAGCGACAACGGCAGGATCAGAGCGGTGATGCGGTGCATGATGGGCGTCCCTGTGGGGTTTTGGCAGCGATATGGCAAAATCGCGCCCGTTTTCAACCGCCTCATCCGCAAAACAAAACCCGCCCCTGTTGCCAAGGGCGGGCTTAGAAAAAAACGGTGGCCGGGTGGCTTATTCTGCCTCGAACGCTTCGGTGCGCGCGTGGTCGGCGGCGCCTTTGGCATTCGGATCGCGGTCAACAAACTCGATGATCGCCATCGGGGCCATGTCGCCATAGCGGAAGCCGGCCTTCAGCACGCGCACATAACCGCCAGCGCGGTCCTTGTAGCGGGGGCCGAGGATTTCGAACAGCCGCGCGGTGTGCATGTCCTGCTTGAGCTGCGAATGGGCCTGACGGCGGGCGTGCAGATCGCCGCGCTTGGCCAGCGTGATCAGCTTTTCGATGATCGGACGCAATTCCTTGGCTTTCGGCAAGGTGGTCTTGATCTGTTCGTGTTCAATCAGCGAACCGGCCATGTTGGCGAACATCGCCTTGCGGTGTTCATGGGTCCGGTTCAGTTTGCGGTAGCCGTTCGAATGACGCATGGGAATCTCCTAAAGACGCGTGTTTTGCTTTGTCCGGTGCGGCCTACGATTGGCTGCACTCACCTTGGGGCCGTGTGGCCCATGTTGTCCCCGGCAGTCCGGGCATTTGTAGCTGGGGGGCGTTGCCGCCCCCCGATTGTCAGAACTGGTCTTCGAAACGCTTGGCCAGATCTTCGATGTTCTCTGGCGGCCAGTCTTCGACTTCCATGCCAAGGTGCAGACCCATGCCCGACAGCACTTCCTTGATCTCGTTCAAGGACTTGCGGCCAAAGTTCGGGGTGCGGAGCATTTCGGCTTCGGTTTTCTGGATCAGATCGCCAATGTAGACGATGTTGTCGTTCTTCAGGCAGTTGGCAGACCGGACCGAAAGTTCCAGCTCGTCAACTTTCTTCAGAAGCAGTGGGTTGAATTCAAGCCCTGCATCGACTTCGCCCAGTTTCGCAGATTCCGGCTCGTCGAAGTTAACGAAGATCGACAGCTGGTCCTGCAAGATGCGCGCGGCATAGGCCACGGCGTCATCCGGCGTCAGCGAGCCATCGGTTTCCACCTTCATCGTCAGCTTGTCATAGTCCAGCACCTGACCTTCGCGGGTGGGCTGCACTTCGTAGCTGACTTTCTTCACCGGCGAATAGATCGCATCGATCGGGATCAGACCGATCGGCGCGTCTTCGGGGCGGTTCTTGTCGGCCGAGACATAGCCTTTGCCGGTGTTCACGGTCAGCTCCATGAACACATCTGCACCGTCATCCAGGTGGCAGATCACGTGTTCGCGGTTCAGAATCTCGATGCCGTTCGATTCCGAGATATCCGCCGCCGTCACAACGCCCGGACCCTTGGCCGAGATCGACAGGCGCTTTGGCCCCTCGACGTCCATCTTGATGGACACGCCTTTCAGGTTCAGCACGATGTCGGTCACGTCTTCGCGCACGCCAGCGACGCTAGAAAATTCGTGCAGCACGTTATCGATCTGTACAGATGTGATGGCCGCGCCTTGAAGGCTGCTCATCAACACGCGGCGCAGTGCGTTGCCCAGCGTCAAGCCAAAGCCGCGCTCCAGCGGTTCTGCAATCACGGTCGCCACGCGCGCTGCGTCCGAACCCGGTTTCACAACCAGTTGGGTCGGTTTGATCAGTTCTTGCCAGTTCTTATGGATCATGCTGTCGCCTCCATTCTTGTCCCATTGCCCATGTCCAGCAAGCGGTGGGACGCCCGAGGGTCCTTAAATGCCGAAATCGGGCCGTGCGATGTCGCACGGCCCGACAGTATGCTTGTCAATCAGACGCGACGACGCTTTGGCGGGCGGCAGCCGTTGTGCGCCAGCGGCGTCACGTCGCGGATCGAGGTGATGTTCAGGCCAACAGCCGCAAGCGCGCGCAGCGCCGATTCACGGCCCGAACCCGGACCCTGCACTTCAACCTCAACGGTCTTCATGCCATGTTCCTGAGCTTTGCGGGCCGCATCTTCAGCTGCCATCTGCGCCGCATAAGGCGTCGACTTGCGCGAGCCCTTGAAGCCCATGGTGCCCGAGGACGACCAGGAAATCGCGTTGCCCTGAACGTCGGAAATCAGGATCTTGGTGTTGTTGAACGAAGAGTTCACATGAACCACGCCAGCGGCGATGTTCTTGCGCTCTTTTTTCTTGGTGCGGGATGCTTTTGTATCGCGTGCCATATCTGTGTGCTCCCCTTATTTCTTCTTGCCAGCGATGGCTTTTGCGGGGCCCTTGCGGGTGCGAGCATTGGTATGGGTGCGCTGACCGCGGACCGGCAGGCCCTTGCGGTGACGCAGGCCGCGGTAGCAGCCAAGGTCCATCAGACGCTTGATGTTCATCGAGACTTCGCGACGCAGGTCACCTTCAACGGTGAAGTTCGCGTCGATGAATTCGCGGATCGCCAGAACTTCGGCATCCGACAGCTCATTTACGCGACGAGCGCGGTCGATGTTGAGCGAAGCGCAGACGGCTTCGGCATTGGCGGGGCCAATACCGGTGATGTAAGTGAGGGCGATCGGAACCCGTTTCTGGGTCGGAATGTTAACGCCAGCAATACGTGCCAAACGTGTGTCCTTTTCAATGTTGCGGTTCCGTGGTGCCAGAACCTTTTTTCACAACTCCATCAGGGCATGGCCCGGATGACGCTCTTCCCGGAAATGGGAAACCTCGGCACGATTCCATGCCGGGACGCTGTGCTTTATGGTCAAACGCCGCCCTCGTCAAGGGCGGCGACGGTGAATTCAAGGTTTGTCAAGAATTTTCGCGATGTCCGCTGTAACCGCGTCCATTTCCGCCAGACCGTCAACGGAGCGCAAGGCCCCCTTGGCATAGTAATAGCCGATCAGCGGCGCGGTGTTCTTGTAGTACTCGCGGAGGCGTACTTCGAACACCTCGGGGGTGTCGTCACGCCGCACGGGCTCGCCATTCAGGCGCGCCTCTTCGGCGCGCTTGACGATGCGACCGACAAGGGCCGCATCATCGACCGAAAGCTCGATCACCGCGTCCAGTGCCAGACCTTTACCCGCAAGCAGATCGGCAAGCGCGTCGGCCTGTTTCAGCGTGCGCGGAAAGCCGTCAAAGATGAAACCGCCGGCGGTACCCTTGGTCAGCTGCTCATCGATGAGGCCGATGACGATTTCATCGGTGACCAGCGCGCCCCGCTCCATCACCTCGGCCACGCGGCGGCCCATTTCGGTGCCGCTGGTCTTGGCCGCGCGCAGCATGTCGCCGGTGGACAGCTGGACCATGCCACGCTCTTCGACCAGCCGTTTGGCCTGCGTCCCTTTACCGGCCCCGGGAGGCCCCAGCAGAATGATGTTTGCCATGGGTCAGCGCCGTGTAGGGGTCTTGGGCGTGGTCTTTTTGCGACCGCGCAACTGCGATTTCTCGATCAGGCCTTCATATTGGTGCGCCAAAAGATGCGACTGCACCTGATTGATCGTGTCCATCGTCACCGACACCACGATCAGCACCGAGGTGCCGCCGAAGTAGAAAGTGAAGCCGAACTGATTGCGCAGAATTTCGGGCAACAGACAGACAGCCGCCAGATAGGCCGACCCCAGCACCAGGATACGCGTCACCACGTATTCCAGATACTCTTCAGTCTTTTTGCCGGGACGGATGCCGGGGATAAAGCCGTTCTGATTCTTAAGATTCTCCGCCACATCCTCGACCTTGAAGGCGACGTTGTAGGTGTAGAAAAAGCTGAAGAACACGATCATGCCGGTAAAGAACAACAGGTACAGCGGCTGACCGGGGCCAAAATAGGCCAGAATGGTCGACATCACCGGCCCGGTCTGCTGGCCTGAGAAGGTGGACACTGTCACGGGCAGCAGCAGCAGAGACGAGGCAAAGATCGCCGGGATCACGCCTGCCGGGTTGACCTTGACGGGCAGGTGGCTTGACCCGCCATCATAAACCTTCATCCCGACCTGGCGACGGGGATACTGGATGTGGATCTTGCGCAGCGCGCGTTCCATGAAGACTACGAAGGCGATGACGGCGATCACCATCACGATCACCCCGATGATCACAACGGGCGAAATCGCGCCCGAGCGGCCCTGGCTGAGGAATTGCGCAATGGCAGCAGGCAGTTCAGCGACAATACCGACGAAGATGATCAGCGAGATGCCGTTGCCGATGCCGCGTGCGGTGATCTGTTCACCCAGCCACATCAGGAACATGGTGCCGCCGACCAGTGTGATCATGCAGGCCGCCTTGAAGAACAGGCCCGGATCATGCGCAAGACCCCCGGCCTCAAGACTGGCAGCGATGCCCCAGGCCTGAAACGTCGCCAGAAACACCGTGCCGTAGCGGGTGTACTGGTTGATCTTCTTGCGGCCCTGCTCGCCTTCTTTCTTCAGCTGCTCCAGCGCCGGCACCATGGCCGTCATCAGCTGCACGATGATCGAGGCCGAGATGTAGGGCATGATCCCGAGGGCAAAGATGCCCATCCGGCTGATCGCGCCGCCGGTGAACATGTTCAGGATGCCGCCGATCCCTGCCCCCGCATCCTCCATAAAGGCCCGCAGTTGCACGCCATCAATGCCGGGCACCGGAATATAGGTGCCAAGCCGATAGACGATCAGCAGGCCGATGGTAAAAAAGATACGCTGGCGGAGGTCGGTCGCCTTGCCAAGGGCGCCCCAGCTGAGGTTCGCCGCCATTTGCTCTGCCGCAGATGCCATGTCCGGTCTCTTTCAAAGACAGCGCCGCCGGACCGTTCTCCGGTCGGCGGCGCGGGAAAACTAAAGATGATGTAAGCGACCTTTGGGCCGCTCACAACACCCAATTGGCCCGAAATGGCTTACTCAGCCGCGCCAGCCGGAAGCGTGATCGACCCGCCAGCTGCCTTGATGGCCTCAACAGCCGCAGCGGATGCGCCAGACACCACCAGTTTGACAGCCGATTTGATCTCGCCCTTGTTCAGGATGCGGATGCCGTCGCGCTTGTGGTTGGTCAGGCCAGCAGCCACCAGCATGTCTTCGGTCAGGTCAAGCTTTGTGTCAAGCTTGCCGGCCTCAACGAATTTCTCGATCAGGCCCAGGTTGATGACCGCATATTCCTTGCGGTTCGGCTTGGTGAAGCCGCGCTTTGGCAGGCGGCGGTACAGCGGCATCTGGCCGCCTTCGTAGCCGCCGATGGCGACGCCCGAACGCGATTTCTGGCCCTTGATACCACGGCCAGCGGTCTTGCCCTTGCCCGAACCGGGGCCACGGGCAACGCGCTTTTGCTTCTTGTTCGCGCCGTCATTGTCACGAAGTTCATTCAATTTCATGTCGCACTCTCCATCGCCGGAACATCCCCGCCTGCGACGGGAGGGGACAACACAGCATTTCTTGTTGATTCTGTGACCATGTTGGTCACTGAAGGCGTATAGTGGCTGTGGCGGTGGTAGGCAAGTGCATTGGCAAGTGCCGGATGGCGGGGTTAACCCCGCCCTACCCCACTTCCAGATAAGGGCGTGTTGAGTGCTAAGCCATGCGTAGAGCGGGAGTATTCCCGCCACTCATTGCCCCTACCCCGCCGCCGGATAGCTGCCGTCGGCGTCGTGCTTTTCCTCTCCGGTCAGGGCGGGAGTAAAGACGCAGATGATCCGCATATTGCCCCGCTGTGCCCGCAGGATGTGTTCTTCGTGCCGGTCCAGCACATAGACCGTACCGGGGGTCAGGGAGAACACTTCGTTGGTCACCACATTCTGCACCTCGCCCTCGCCTTCGATGACGTAATTGGTCTCGATGTGGTTTTTATAATGCAGCACCTGCTGGGTTCCTTCCTTGCAAATCGTATCATGCAAGGAATAGCCAAGCCCATCCGCCGCTAGCAAAATCCGGCGACTTTCAAAGCTATCACCTTTCACGTGGGCGGCGGTGTCGAGGATGGAAGCGAGAGAGCGGACAATCATGGGGACCTCTGGTGCGGTGGATACCCAATGGTGCTGTCGCAAGCGGCCTTACGTCAAGGCGTCAGTGGCAATGCACCCGGCCTTGAGAGTTGTCCATGTGGCAGCACTGCCCAGGGGGCGAGCTTTTACGGCAGCCGCCGCCATGGGCCTGTGCTTGCAGACCGAAACTGGCCAAGCTGATAAAGACAAGTGTCGACATAAAAAGACGCACGAAAGGACCCAGACTTAAATATTAACGAATATGAACAAGCGTTAACAAACATTCAGCACATCACCTTAAGAAAACGCCCCGTGGTTTCCCACGGGGCGCATTTGAATAGGCACGGCGGGCTAACCCGCCATACCTTATCCGCGCTCTTCGATGATCTTCACAAGATGCGAGATCTTGTTGACCATGCCGCGCACGGAAGGCGTATCTTCCAGCTCGCGGGTGCGGTTCATCTTGTTCAGGCCCAGACCCTTCAGGGTCGCAGTCTGAATGGCCGGGCGGCGGGCGGCGGATGCCACCTGCTGCACGACGATGGTTTTCTTTGCTTCGGTCATGATCAGGCCTCCTGCACTTCAGCTTCGGGCTTCTTCAGGATCTCGGCCACCTTCTTGCCGCGACGTGCAGCAACCTGGCGGGGCGAGGTCTCTGCTTTCAGACCGTCGATGGTGGCACGGATCATGTTGTAGGGGTTCTGCGAGCCGATTGACTTCGCAACAACGTCCTGGATCCCCAGCATCTCGAACACGGCGCGCATCGGACCACCGGCGATGATGCCGGTGCCCGCAACGGCGGTGCGCATCACGACTTTTCCGGCGCCGTGACGGCCTTCCATGTCGTGGTGCAGGGTGCGGCTGTCCTTCAGCGGCACACGGATCATCTGGCGCTTGGCCTGTTCCGTTGCCTTGCGGATTGCCTCCGGCACTTCCTTGGCCTTGCCCTTGCCGAAGCCGACGCGACCACGCTGGTCGCCGACCACAACAAGTGCTGCAAAGCCAAAGCGCTTGCCGCCCTTGACGGTTTTCGAAACACGGTTGATCGCGACCAGACGGTCAGCGAATTCGGGCGTTTCCTCACGGGAGTCCTGACGACGATCTCCGCCGCGGCCCCGATTTTCACGTTCTGCCATATCCAAACTCCTCAGAACTTCAGGCCGCCTTCACGGGCAGCGTCGGCCAAAGCCTTGATCTTACCGTGAAAGAGGAAACCACCACGATCGAAGAACACTTCTTCAACCCCGGCCTTCTTCGCCCGCTCTGCAATCGCAGCGCCGATTTTGGCCGCAGCCTCGACGTTGTTCTTGCCGATCAGACCCAGATCTTTCTCCAGCGTGGAGGCAGACGCAACGGTCACGCCTTTCACGTCGTCGATCAACTGGACGCTGATGTTCTTGGACGACCGATGCACGGACAGGCGCAGGCGCCCGTTCGACATCGCCTTGATTTTGTTCCGGACGCGCAGGCGGCGCTTGAGGAACAGCTCTCTTTTGTTCAAAGCCATTTTGCCACCCTTACTTCTTCTTACCTTCTTTGCGGAAGATGAACTCACCCTTATAGCGGATGCCCTTGCCCTTGTACGGCTCGGGCTTGCGCCATTCGCGGATGTTCGCGGCGACCTGGCCAACAAGCTGCTGGTCGATCCCTTCCACAACGATTTCGGTCTGCTTCGGAGACGTGACAGTCACGCCAGCCGGAACGGCGAAGTTGACCTCATGGCTATAGCCGAGCGACAGCTTCAGAACATTGCCAGCGACCGCAGCACGGTAACCAACGCCCTGAATCTCAAGCTCTTTCTTGAAGCCGGTCGAGACGCCCTGAACCAGGTTGTCGACCATCGACCGTGCCATGCCCCACTGCTGACGCGCGCGCTTCGAGGCGCCGCGCGGCGTCACCCTGATTTCTTCGCCTTCGACAGTGATCGTGACATCGTCGGTTGCAGTAAAGCTGCGGGTGCCTTTCGGCCCCTTCACTTCGACAGTCTGGCCGGACACCGACGCCGAGACGCCTTTGACCAGAGAGACGGGTTTCTTGCCGATACGAGACATTGCACCCTCCTCAGAATACGGTGCAGAGCACTTCGCCGCCAACATTGGCGGAGCGTGCAGCTGCATCGGACATGACGCCTTTCGGCGTCGACACAATCGAGACACCCAGGCCATTGCGGACCGACGGGATGTCCTTGACGCCCATGTACACACGGCGGCCCGGCTTGGATACGCGCTTGATTTCGCGGATCACAGGGGTTCCTTCGTAGTACTTGAGCGAGATCACGAATTCGCCCTGACCGTTGTCGGTCGGGTTCTTTTCGTAACCGCGGATGTAACCTTCCGACAGCAGCACATCCAGAACCCGGCCGCGCAGCGTGGACGCCGGCGTCGAGACAGTGGATTTGCCGCGCATCTGAGAGTTGCGGATGCGGGTCAGCATATCGCCGATAGGATCATTCACAGGCATATCTGCTCTCCCTTACCAGCTGGACTTGACCATGCCCGGGATCTGACCAAACGAGGCCAGTTCACGCAGCATGATCCGCGACAGTTTCAGCTTACGATAGTAAGCATGCGGGCGACCCGTCAGCTGGCAGCGGTTGTGCAACCGGACAGCAGACGAATTGCGGGGCAGTTGTGCCAGCTTCAGGGTTGCGCCGAAGCGCTCTTCCATCGGCTTGGATTGGTCTTCGATCACCGTCTTGAGTGCTGCACGCCGCGAAGCATATTGCTTCACAAGTTTGGCGCGCTTCACTTCGCGGTTCACCATGGATTTTTTTGCCATAACTCTGGTTCCTCGCGCTTACGACGTGAAGGGCATGTTGAAATGCTTCAACAGCGACTTGGCTTCCGCATCGGTTTTCGCGTTCGTGCAGATGATGATGTCCATACCCAGAACTTCATCAACTTTATCGAAGTTGATTTCCGGGAACACGATGTGTTCTTTCAGGCCCATGGCATAGTTGCCACGGCCGTCGAACGACGAGCCTTTGACGCCACGAAAGTCACGGACGCGCGGCAGGGCCACGTTGATCAGACGGTCCAGAAATTCGTACATCTTGTCGCCGCGCAGCGTTACCTTGCAGCCCAGCGGCATCAGTTCCCGCACGCGGAAGCCGGCAATCGACTTCTTGGCATGGGTGATGACAGCCTTCTGACCGGCGATCAGCGACAGCTCTTCAGCGGCCTGTTTCACCTTCTTGGTGTCCTTGACCGCTTCGCCTACGCCCATGTTCAGGACAATCTTGTCCAGACGCGGGATCTGCATGTCGTTCTTGTACGCGAATTCTTCCTTCATCGCAGCGCGAATCTTGGAACCGTATTCGCCTTTCAGGCGCGGGGTGTATGTGGCTTGGTCTAACATCAGATTGCATCCCCCGTCGTCTTGGCAAAACGCACCTTCTTGTCGCCATCCATGCGGAAGCCGACGCGCGTGGGTTTGCCGTTCTTGTCCACGATCGCCAGGTTCGACAGGTCGATCGGCATGGACTTGGCAACACGACCGCCTTGCGACCCAGCAGATTGCTTGGTGTGGCGGATGGCGACGTTGATGTTCTCGACGACGGCTTTGTGGGCAGTCGGGTTCACCGAGGCGATTTCGCCCTGCTTGCCCTTGTCCTTGCCGGTCAGCACGATGACGGTGTCACCCTTTTTGAGTTTCGCAGCCATCAGAGCACCTCCGGAGCCAGCGAGATGATCTTCATGAAGTTCTTGGCGCGCAGTTCCCGCACGACCGGCCCGAAGATACGCGTGCCCACTGGCTCACCCTGGTTGTTCAGGATGACAGCGGCGTTGCGGTCAAAACGGATGGCGGTGCCGTCTTCACGACGAACCTCTTTGGCGGTGCGCACGACAACGGCTTTACGCACGTCGCCCTTTTTGACACGGCCTTTTGGAATAGCTTCCTTGACCGACACCACGATGATGTCGCCCACGGATGCATAGCGGCGGTGTGAACCGCCCAGAACCTTGATGCACTGAACTCGGCGAGCGCCGGAGTTATCAGCAACATCCAGATTGGTCTGCATCTGGATCATTTGGTTTCTCCCGACCTTTGGAGACTGTCATGCAGATGACGCCCCAGGGTTTCGATTATCGCAGGACGTTTGCTGCCGGCCTTATGCCGAAACAACCACCGTCCAACGCTTGGTTTTCGAAATCGGCGCACATTCCTCGATACGGACGGCATCGCCAATCTTGAACTTGTTCTCTGCATCATGTGCGCGATACTTTTTGGATTTACGCACAGTCTTTTGCAGCAGCGGGTGCTTGAAGCGACGCTCGACCAGAACCGTGATGGTCTGTTCGTTCTTGTCCGAGGTCACGACGCCTGAAAGGATACGCTTGGGCATGATATGACCTCTTACTTCGCCGCTTCGGCGGCTTTTTGGTTGAGAATGGTCAGCACGCGTGCTGCGTCACGACGGACGACGCGCATGCGCGCGGTGTTCTCAAGCTGGTTCGTTGCGGCCTGGAAGCGCAGGTTGAAGGCTTCCTTCTTCAGTGCAACGAGCTGGTCGCGCAGCTGATCGGGGGACTTGCCCCGGAGTTCGTCGGCTTTCATGCCGTGTTCCTTTTCTCAATCACCAGAAGGCCCCGGCAGATGCAGGGTGACCTTGAACCCGGTGGATAATACAAAACCAGCGATTCCGAGTCGCCCGGAAACCGCAGGATGGGTTTCACTACAGGGGGGGGCAGAGGATAGCAAGCACAATAAGCCCCCCAATGGAAAAGCCCCCGCCGTTTCCGACAGGGGCCTTGTAGTGTTGACAGCATCGCCTCGCGGCGCGGCCTTACCAGTCTTCGCGGGCGACCACGCGGGTGAGGACCGGAAGCTTCATCGCGCCAAGGCGCAGGGCCTCACGAGCAATAACGTCCGACACGCCGTCGATCTCGAACATGATGCGGCCAGGTTTCACCTTGGCTGCCCAGTAATCGACCGAACCCTTGCCTTTACCCATCCGCACTTCGGTAGGCTTGGACGAGACCGGAACATCCGGGAAAATCCGGATCCAGACCCGGCCCTGACGCTTCATGTGGCGGGTGATCGCGCGGCGGGCCGCTTCGATCTGGCGTGCGGTCACACGCTCTGGCTCGGTCGCTTTCAATGCATAAGAGCCAAAGTTCAAAAGGAAGCCGCCCTTGGCTTCACCGTGAATACGGCCCTTGTGCTGTTTGCGGAACTTGGTCCGTTTTGGTTGCAGCATCTTTCAATACTCCCTTACGCGCGTTCGCGGTCGCGACGAGGTTGACGCGGTGCTGCGCCTTCCTGTGCTTCTGCGTGACGGCGGTCATGCGCTTGCGGATCATGCTCAAGGATTTCGCCTTTGAAGATCCAGACCTTCACACCGATGATCCCGTAAGGGGTCGTTGCTTCGGACAGGGCATAGTCAATGTCGGCGCGCAGCGTGTGCAGCGGCACACGGCCTTCGCGGTACCATTCGGTCCGAGCGATTTCCGCGCCGCCCAGGCGGCCGGCCACGTTCACACGGATGCCAAGCGCACCGATCCGCATGGCGCTTTGCACGCCACGCTTCATGGCGCGACGGAAGGATACCCGACGCTCCATCTGCTGCGCAATCGACTCGGCCACCAGTTGCGCGTCGAGTTCCGGCTTGCGGACTTCGACGATGTTCAGGTGTAGTTCCGACTTCGTGAACGCTGTCAATTTCTTGCGTAGCGTTTCGATATCGGCGCCTTTTTTGCCGATGATCACACCCGGACGTGCCGCGTGGATCGTGACCCGGCACTTTTTGTGCGGGCGTTCGATGATCACCTTGCTGATGCCGGCCTGCTTGGCCTCTTCGTGAATGAATTCACGCATGCGCAGGTCTTCCAGCAGCAAGTTGCCATAGTCTTTCGACTCGGCAAACCAGCGGCTGTCCCAGGTGCGGTTGACCTGGAGGCGCATCCCGATTGGATTAACCTTCTGTCCCATTATGCCGACTCCCCGGACTGACGAACCTTGATGGTGATTTCAGAGAACGGCTTCATGATCTTGCCGAACCGGCCCCGTGCCCGCGGACGGCCACGCTTCATCACAAGGTTCTTGCCACACCAGGCTTCGGCAACCACCAGGCTGTCAACGTCCAGACCGTGGTTGTTCTCGGCATTGGCAATCGCAGACTGCAGGCACTTCTTCACATCGGCCGCGATGCGGCGTTTCGAGAAGGTCAGGTCTGCAAGCGCCTTTTCAACCTTTTTGCCACGGATCAGGCCGGCAACCAGGTTGAGCTTTTGCGGCGAGGTGCGCAGCATCCGGCTGATCGCCATTGCCTCGTTGTCCGCCACGCGGCGCGGATTCTTTTCCTTGCTCATGGCTTACTTCCTCTTGGCTTTTTTGTCGGCGGCGTGACCGTAATAGGTCCGCGTCGGCGAATATTCACCGAACTTCTGGCCGATCATTTCTTCGGTGATCGCCACCGGAATGTGCTTGTGACCATTGTAGACCCCAAACGTCAGACCGACAAACTGCGGCAGGATGGTGGAACGACGCGACCAGATCTTGATCACTTCGCTTTTGCCCGACTCGCGCGACTTTTCTGCCTTTTTCAGGACATAGCCATCGACGAACGGGCCTTTCCAAATAGAACGTGACATGGATTAGCGGCCCTTTTTCTTGGCGTGACGCGAGCGGAGGATGTATTTGTCCGTCTCTTTGTTCGACCGGGTGCGGTTGCCCTTGGTGCCCTTGCCCCATGGTGTAACCGGGTGACGACCACCAGAGGTCCGGCCTTCACCACCACCGTGCGGGTGGTCGATCGGGTTCATGGCCACACCACGAACGGTCGGACGCACGCCCATGTGGCGCTTGCGGCCAGCCTTGCCGAGGTTCTGGTTGGAATGGTCGGCGTTTGACACGGCACCGATGGTCGCCATGCATTCCTGACGCACCAGACGCAGTTCGCCCGAGGACAGGCGGATCTGGGCATAGCCACCGTCACGGCCGACGAACTGGGCATAGGTGCCAGCGGCGCGTGCGATCTGACCGCCCTTGCCGGGCTTCATCTCGACGTTGTGGACGATGGTACCGATCGGCATACCCGAAAACGGCATGGCGTTGCCCGGCTTCACGTCGGTCTTGGCACCAGCGATAACGCTGTCGCCAACTGCCAGACGCTGAGGTGCCAGGATGTAGGAAAGTTCGCCGTCTGCGTATTTCACGAGGGCGATGAAGGCGGTGCGGTTCGGATCGTATTCGATCCGCTCGACGACCGCTGCAATATCGAATTTACGACGCTTGAAATCCACAATGCGGTACAGACGCTTTGCGCCGCCGCCCTTGTGCCACATCGTGATACGTCCGGTGTTGTTCCGTCCACCCGTCTTGGTCAAGCCTTCTACAAGGCCCTTGACCGGGCGTCCTTTCCACAGCTCCGAACGGTCGATCAGAACCAACCCGCGTTGGCCAGGCGTCGTCGGTTTGTACGACTTGAGTGCCATGCTTTCTGTCTTCCGTCAGCTAGAGGGTCCAATGGTGTGGACCCGAATTATAGGGCCCCGAAGGTCCCCGGTTTATAGGGCCCCGAAGGTCCCCGGTGGTATGATCGGTGTGGAAACCCCCAACCGATTTGGCAAAAAATCCGCGGCCCCGGAAAACCGGGACCGCAAGATTCGCTGGCTTTTATCAGAGGCCTGTCGAGACGTCGATAGTGTTACCCTCTTCGAGCGTAACATAGGCCTTTTTCTTGTCGGACCGGACGCCGGGACGACCCTTGAAACGCTTGGTCTTGCCCTTGGTGATGGTGGTGTTGACCGCCTTCACCTTGACGCCAAAGACAGCCTCGATGGCTTCCTTGATCATCGGCTTGGTTGCGTCCATCGCAACCTGAAACACAACTGCGCCATGCTCCGAAGCCATGGTGGCTTTCTCGGTGATGATCGGCTTCTTGATCAGATCGTAGTGCTGGGGTTTCGCGCTCATTTCAGACGAGCCTCCAATGCTTCGAGTCCTGCCTTGGTGATCACAAGCTGATCCCGCTTCAGGATGTCATAGACGTTGGCGCCCATCGTCGGCAGAACGTCGATCCCTTCGATGTTGCGTGCGGCCAGAGCGAAGCCCTGATCCACAGCCACACCGTCGATGATCAGCACGCGCTTCCAGCCGAGTTCCTTCGCCTGTTTCGCCAGGATCGCGGTTTTGGCTTCCGCCATCACCAGCGTGTCCAGGATGATCAGCTCACCCGCCTTGGCCTTCGCCGACAGCGCGTGACGCAGACCCAAGGCGCGAACCTTTTTCGGCAGATCATGGGCGTGGCTGCGCGGGGTTGGGCCCTTGACGACACCACCCTTGCGGAAGATCGGCGCCTTGCGGGAGCCGTGACGTGCGCCACCGGTGCCCTTCTGGCGGTAGATCTTCTTGGTCGAATAGGACACTTCAGCGCGGGTCAGCGTCGAGTGTGTGCCAGCCTGGGCTTTAGCCCGCTGCCAGCGCACCACGCGATGCAGAATGTCTGCGCGCGGGTCCAGACCGAACAGGTCATCGTTCAAATCGACCGAACCGGCCTTGCCGCCGTCGAGTTTCAGGACATCGAGTTTCATGCTTCACCGCCTTCGGACTTCTTGGTGCCCTCATCAGCGCCCTCGGCAGGTTCGTCACCTGCGTGGAGCGTCTCTTCAAGCGCCTTGGCCTCCAGAGCTTCCTGTTCAGCAGCCTGAGCGGCCAGACGGGCTTCTTCTGCTGCTGCGGCCTCTGCTGCCGCGGCTGCGGCTGCAGCCTCTGCGGCTTCACGCGCGGCTTTGGCGGCGGAACGCAGGGCTGCCGGGATAATCACAGACTCCGGAACCGGCTTCTTCACCGCATCCTTGACCGTGACCCAGCCACCTTTCGATCCGGGGACAGCGCCCTTGACCATGATCAGACCACGGTCGGCATCGGTGCGGATGACCTGCAGGTTCTGCGTGGTCACGCGCACGGCACCCAGATGGCCCGCCATTTTCTTACCCTTGAACACCTTGCCGGGGTCCTGGCATTGGCCCGTGGACCCGTGCGAACGGTGCGACACCGACACACCGTGCGACGCCCGCAGACCGCCAAAGTTATGCCGCTTCATCGCACCGGCAAAACCCTTACCGATCGAGGTACCGGCGATGTCGACGAACTGACCGGGGAAGTAGTGGTCAGCAGTGATTTCCTCACCCACGTCGATCATGCAGTCGTCGGTCACCCGGAACTCTGCCACTTTCCGCTTCGGTTCGACCGAGGCCTTGGCGAAGTGGCCGCGCATCGCGGCCGAGGTCCGCTTGGCCTTGGCTGAACCGGCACCGAGCTGAACAGCCGTATAGCCATCCTTGTCAGCGGTCCGCTGAGCCACAACCTGCAGATTGTCCATATGCAGAACCGTCACCGGAACCTGCTTGCCATCTTCCAGGAACAACCGGGTCATGCCCAGTTTCTTCGCAATAATACCAGAGCGCATCTCTCTATGCCCCCTTATACTTTGATTTCGACGTCAACGCCGGCAGCCAGGTCGAGCTTCATCAGCGCGTCCACGGTCTGCGGGGTTGGATCGACGATATCAAGAAGACGCTTGTGCGTGCGGATTTCCCACTGGTCGCGCGACTTCTTGTCGATGTGCGGACCACGGAGAACGGTGAATTTCTCGATCTTGTTCGGCAGCGGGATCGGCCCGCGAACCTGTGCGCCTGTGCGTTTGGCCGTGTTGACGATTTCCTGGGTGCTGGCGTCCAGCACGCGGTAATCGAAGGCTTTCAGGCGAATGCGAATGGTCTGACCTTGCATTTCTTGTTCCTTCGGAACGTAGACGGGGCAACATGCCCGGCCCATAGGTTCACATTTGTGGATGGTCTGCAGCGCGCCCAAACATTGGGCGCGCCGCGTTTCGTTATACTGTCATACCGCCATTGGAAAGGCGATTCGCGCAGCCTCAGGCGAGGATTTTCGAGACCACGCCTGCGCCGACGGTGCGGCCGCCTTCGCGGATGGCGAAGCGCAGCTTTTCTTCCATCGCGATCGGGGCGATCAGTTCGACGTTGAACTTCAGGTTGTCACCCGGCATCACCATCTCGGTGCCTTCGGGCAGCTGGACCATGCCGGTCACGTCGGTCGTGCGGAAGTAGAACTGCGGACGGTAGTTCGCAAAGAACGGCGTGTGACGGCCGCCTTCTTCCTTGGTCAGGATAT
>NZ_RPEM01000015.1 GCF_004745575.1 Pseudotabrizicola sediminis
CGTTGTGAATCCTCTAAAGTCAGAGTTCTGCAACAACGCCCTTGAATGGCCACAGGTCTCCGCAGGAGAGGTGAGGGGTACCGTTGAGTTGACTATTGCATAGGGATGAGTATCACCAGTTCCGCTCAAATCGAGAACGAAGATAGATGGCGACCGCATTCATCATCACAAGAAAGCCCAACAGTACCAAGATGGCAGCGGACGTTCGGCTGGCGAAGCCACGTTCAGGACTATCGGCCCAGATGAAAATCTGAGTCGGCAGGGCCGTCGAAGCATCAAAGGGGGTTGATGGTGCCGCGGTGACAAATGCGTTCATACCAATCAGCAGCAGTGGTGCCGTTTCACCTAGCGCCTGAGCCAACCCGATGATCGTTCCAGTCAGAATACCGGGCATTGCGAGCGGCAGAACGTGGTGGAAAACGACCTGCTGTTTGGATGCGCCCACACCAAGTGCCGCTTCGCGGATCGAGGGTGGCACAGCCTTGAGGGCCGCGCGTGTTGCGATGATGATGGTAGGAAGCGTCATCAGCGCCAGCACCATACCGCCGACAAGGGGAACCGACCGTCCCATCCCGAACGCGCCGACGAACACCGCCAGACCCAGCAAACCAAACACCACCGATGGAACAGCGGCAAGATTGTTGATGTTGACCTCGATGAAGTCGCTCATCTTGTTCTTGGGTGCGAATTCCTCGAGGTAGATCGCGGCACCAATCCCGATCGGAAATGACAGGACAAAGCAGGTCAGCAACGCCCAGAATGACCCTACGATAGCCCCCCGCAAACCCGCAAGCTCAGGGAAGCGTGAGTCCGCGTTGTTCAAAAGCGCAGTATTGAACGGTTTGGTCACTCGGTCGTCAGCTACCATCCGGTCAAAGATTGCAATTTCGTCATCCTTGAGGCGCCGGAACTGCTCGGGCGTTTCCCGGTCGATCAGGCCCTTGGCAAGTTGGTCGAACGCGTCGGATGTCGGCACATTCAGCTTTACAGTCTGTCCGATGAGCGTTGGTTCTGCGACAATCCGGTCGCGCGCGGTAAACTGCGCCGCATTCGACAGAACGCCAACCGCCTTACGTTGCTCATCTTCGGCCAGCCCAGGCAAAGAGGCAGCCACGGAAGCCTGCATCAGGCCACGATAGTCGGACCGTGCCAGGTTCTCAGGGTTGATGAATTCCTCGCTGAACGTCACATCCAGCGTCACATGGGTCTGGGTAAACGCATGCCGCCCGGTCAGGACCAGAGAGCCGATCAAGACGGCAAGCATAGCAAAAGCAAAGCCAATGGCGGCAAGGCCGATGTATTTCAGCCGGGCTTCAGAGTTGTTGCGCTTTTTGACACGCGCTCTGATTTCGGACGAAGCCCAGTCGTTCTTTCCTGACGGAGAGGCGGCAGGAGCGGAGGTTGTATCAGTCATGTCCTAATCATCCTCAATCGTAGACTTCGCGGTACTTGCGCACGATGCGCAGCGCCAGCACGTTGATCCCCAGTGTCACGACAAACAGCATCATGCCGAGCGCGAAAGCCGCGAGGGTTTTGGGGTTGTCGAAAGAACTGTCGCCAATCAGCAGCGTCACAATCTGCACGGTCACTGTTGTGACCGAGTCGAGCGGGTTGATCGTCATCTTGGCAATCAGGCCGGCAGCCATCACCACGATCATCGTTTCGCCAATGGCCCGGCTGACGGCAAGAAGTACACCGCCAACGATGCCGGGAATGGCCGCGGGAAACAGCACATTGGTGACCGTTTCAGCCCGTGTGGCCCCCAGTGCGAGCGAGCCATCACGCAGGCTCCGCGGCACGGCCGACAGCGCATCATCGGCAAAGGACGAGATGAACGGGATCAGCATGACCCCCATAACGATCCCTGCAGCCATGGCCGTGTTCGGGGCAATCGGCAGTCCGGACCATTCGCCAAAGCCGCGCAGGGCGGGCGCGATGGTCAGAACTGCGAAGAAGCCATACACAACGGTCGGGATGCCCGCGAGAATTTCGAGAACGGGTTTGGCGATCTTGCGAAACGTTGGTGACGCAAATTCGTTCAAATAAATGGCTGACAGCAGACCGACCGGCGTTGCGATGAACAGCGCGACAGCAGAGATGACCAGAGTGCCAAGAAGAACCGGCAACCAGCCAAACGCGCCTTCGGCAGCGATCTGGTCTGCACGCAGGGGAATCTGCGGCTCCCATCTGGTGCCGAACAGGAATTCGTACCACGGAACCATGGTGAAGAACTGGTACGTCTCAAACATTAGCGAGCCGATGATACCCACGGTCGTAAAGATTGCCACCGTCGAACAAAAGATCATCAGGCCCGAAACAATGCCTTCGGCGCCCTGACGAGCGCGGAAATCCGGTGCAACTCGACGCCATGAGAAAAAGGCAAGTCCGCCAGTCAGCGTGAGAGTCAGTACTACCATGAGCGTAGCAGCCGTGGCGCGCAAAGAGGTCATGCGTTCTGCAGCCTCGGTTTTCCATGGATCAGGTGTTCCAAACATGCGCCCACCGGCAATCTGGCTGATTTCAGCAAGGATCAGCTGTGTCGCACCTGTGTCGAGCCCGTCCAGCGTGCCTGCCGGCAGGCTAGACATCGTCATGTTGTTGATCACAGTCCCCTGAAGCATCAACCAAAGGATCAGAAACACAGTTGTCGGGACCAACACCACCAATGCGGCATAGAGCCCATGAAATCCTGCGAGCGAGTGAAGCCGGAAGCCTTTGTCACGTAACTGGTTCGCGGCCGCCCGGTTCAGCACGTAGCCGAATACGACGACCAGAAAGAGTATCAAAAATGCAAGCGAGGTCATGGTCGCTCCGGACTCCTGGTTTCATTGCCCGACAGTTAGAAACGTGCCGCCCGAAATTTTCGGGCGGCACGCTGGGTCAAATCAGGATCACTCGGTCGGAGCTTCCATGTTCACAGCGCCGAGAACGCTGGTCTGGTACTCTTTCCTTTGCGCTTCCGGCAGCGGGGTCATGCCGCGCTCAGCCAGGTAGCCGCCGGTTTGCAGGGCCGCATCCGACATGTATTCTTCGATGAATTCCTGCAGGTTCGGAATTACGCCGCGGTGAGCGTTCTTCACGTAGAAGTACAGCGGACGCGCCACTTCGTAGTCATAGGCTGCGATGGTGTCGAAGTCCGGCTCAATGCCGCCAAACTTCACGCCCTTCAGCTGGTCAAGGTTCTCATACAGGTACGAATAGCCGAAGATGCCCATTGCGTTGGAGTTTGCGTTCAGCTGCTGCACGATCAGGTTGTCGTTTTCGCCAGCTTCGATGAACGGGCCGTCCGTGCGCATGCGCGAGCAGTTCTCTTCGACCCAGTCGCCGTCAAAACCGCCGGCTTTCACGAACTCGAGCTGCTCGCAGCCCTTGTGCATGGCAATCTCGACCCAGGCGTCGCGCGTGCCCGAGGTAGGCGGCGGGCCGTAAACGGTGATTGCAACATCCGGGAACGCCGGGTTGATTTCGTTCCAGTTCTTGTATGGATTGTCTTTCCACTCGCCGTCGACCGGAACCTGAGCCGCCAGCGCGGTGTACATTTCGCCGAGGGTCATATCCCAGTCATAGGTATTGGCGCGCGAGATGGACATCGCCAGACCGTCGTTGCCGATCAGGGCTTCGGAGATGTCGGTCACGCCGTTGGTGGCGCAGAGGTCATATTCCGATTTCTTGATGGCGCGCGAAGCGCCGGTCAGGTCCGGATGACCTTCGCCGATGCCGCCGCAGAATGCCTGAAAGCCGCCGCCGGTGCCGACCGATTCGACGATCGGAGCAGGTGAGCCGGTCTGGTTGGCGAATTCTTCAGCCACAGCTTGGGAATAAGGGAACACGGTCGAGGAACCGGTAACGCGGATCTGGTCGCGGGCAGATGCGACGGTCGCGGAAGCGGCGATCAGCGCAAGCGCCGATACGGTGATATGTGTGAGTTTCATGTGACTCTCCTGAATGTCTCGCGGCCCATTTTTATGACCTGAAGCGGACATAGGCTGGCTTGGTGACACTCATATTGCGGTTATGTGAAACTAACATGACAGATGCCACCATGATGCGTGGGGGCGCGCATGGCGCAAGCCAGGCGGCGTGATGCAGATCAAGGCAAAGCTGCAACGTGCATGTGCAGATGCGCATAGCTTGGAGAGCCCCGCATGAGTCTGACCGCACTTCCTGCCCTTGCCGAATCGACGCGCCTAGCTGCGACCCGAATCCCCTCCGGCGGGAAAGAGCACTGCATCTGCAATCCAATGCACCGCCTTGACGCCCCATAAAGCCGGATGTCGCGGCATCTGCAGGTGCTGCAGCCGGCGGGGCTGGTGGCAGATCGCCGGGACGCTCAATGGGTGCGCTACCGGATGCGGTTTGATCTGCCGCCACATCTGCGGGTGCTGTTGGCGGTGGACTTGGTCGAAGAGGTGATGGAGTGACCGTCTTTACTTGGCTGAACGATCAGCTTTTGCGGATGCAGTGGCTCAACGATCTGGTCGGGGCTGGGGTTGCGGCCTTCGGTCTTGACCCTACATCGCGCATCGGTGGGTCGGTGCAGTTTTTCGTATATGACGTCATCAAGATCTTCATGCTGCTGCCGATACCGATCCTGCGACGGATCTACACAGACCGCCTTTCTGTCTCAGCCCACAAGCTGGCAACGATCATCCTCGATGGCATCGCCTAGAAAGAGGGCTACAATAGCCTTCCCCGGGGCACTGCCGCCTTCACACTTGCCGTGCTAGCAGAGAAGATGGGTATCTCCCGGCAGTACCTGAACGTGCTGCTCGGCGAATTGCAAGCGTCCGACCTTCAGCTTGAGCGCGAGAAGTCGAACGGCAAGTACGCGCCTTGGCTCTTCCGGTTTGCCGCCTTTGAGCATGAGGGCAACCTCCAAGATGTCGCGTCATGCACGGGCGACACTTCACTATATAGAGAAGACTCTAACAGAACTATGTTTTCAGGACGAATCAACATCTCTGCTGAAGTAAACGTTTTCCAGACATGTTGGGTGGAGTTGATCAAGGCTGCGAAGGCAGCCCTGCCCTGCTGGAACGTCGACACCCAGGTCATCTGAGACCGCTTCCTCGCTTTCAACCGAGCGCGTGGTAACGAGACGGTTCCAGCGGGCTTCTTGCTGGGTTTCATGCGCCGTTGGCGCAGCTCGCCGTGCGAGACCTCCCGTCCAGAGGAACCATCCACGCCGCAACGCGTGCAGGACCCGCTTGAGCGCGAGCTGCACGACCAGATCAAGGCTGCGCCAAGCTCAAACCGCCAGTTTCACGCGTCTGACCTTTGTCGCGTCATCGGCCAGGCCGGCTATGATGCACGCGTCCTGCAGGTGATCCGAAGATTCGGATGCCCAAGGTTCACGGCAATGCGGGCGGTGCACGGGCAGGCTGTTTTGGCATGGGAGATTGCCCGGTGACATTGGTTCATCGGGTTCTGACCAACGATGCAGCAGTGTTAATGTCTTTTATAAGGAGCGGCATTATGGAGCAACACAGAAAGGACGTCCGGTATGATCAGCGCAGACTTGGGGCGTCAGTTGGAGAACTTCGTCGCGAAGCTGGTCGAGACCGGTCGATACAATTCGAAGAGCGAGGTTTTTCGGGAAGGCATCCGCCTGTTTCGGGAGCGAGAAGCCCGACTGGCGGTGCTCGATCAAGCGTTGGCTCGCGGCATGGAAGATGCCGAGACAGGACGGACAAAGCCGCTGGCGGATGTCGCCGCGCGCCTCGAGCGGAAATATGAAGGTACGGGCCGACCCACGGAATGAAGGTCCCGATCACCGCCGGGACCGGGCAGACCTTGAAGCCACCGGCGATTAGATCGCCCGAAACAACCCGTGGTGAGCGTTGAGCCTCATACGCGAACTCTACAGTTCTACCTCGACATTGCCGACATGCCGCAAGCCTGACCTGTGGTGGCCCGACATGAACACCACGATGAATGTCGCAGGGTTCATGGCCGATACTTGATCTTCTACCGCGTCGGCGTTTACATTCCTGCGGCTGTCAGCCGCGCCCGATGAACGGCATGTTGGTCGCCATAATGGTCATAAACTGAATATTGGCATTGAGAGGCAGCCCGGCCATATGCACAACAGCATCTGCTACCAGGGCCACGTCCATCACGGGTTCCGGGCGGAGCGTGCCGTCAGCCTGCGGAACGCCCTCTTGCATCGCTTGGGTCATGTCTGATGCTGCATTGCCGATATCGATCTGACCACAGGCGATATCATGTTTACGTCCGTCGAGCGAAATTGTTCGCGTCAGACCGGTAATCGCAGTTTTCGAGGCGGTGTAGGCGGCCGATCCGATCCGGGGCACATGTGCCGAAATCGAGCCGTTGTTGATGATCCGCCCACCTTTGGGGTCTTGGTTCCGCATCAGGCCAAAGGCACCGCGTGCAATGAGGAAGGCGCCATCAAGGTTGACCGACAGCACATTGCGCCAGTCGTCGAAAGAAATATCGGCAATCTCGGTCGAGGGCAGAGATACTCCGGCGTTGTTGAACACGACGTCAAGACGACCAAACCGGTCGCGGATCACGGCATACAGACGGTCAACCGCCTCTGGATCGGTCACATCACAAGCGATGGGATGAGCCTTGCCCGGATGGTCCGCGGCAACCTTGTTCAGCCGTTCCTGACTGCGCGCAACAAGGATGACAGTGTATCCAACTCCCAGTAGCGCTACGGCGCAGGCCTTGCCAATGCCCTGACTTGCCCCGGTGACGAGTGCGATTTTATTTGAAATAGTCATGGTTGGTCTTTCCTTTTGGTCGGTTCGGAAACGGCCGGTCAGCCGGAGTAAAGGTGGCAGGCCACGCGATGCGCCGGGCCAATGGACTGCGAGACCGGGATATCACTGCTGCAACGACCGTCGATCACACGGTGACACCGCGGATGAAAAGCGCACCCGCTGGGAGGGTTCATCGGCGACGGCACCTCACCGCTCAGCTGGATCGCCTCGGCGCGGTCCTTCCTGGGCCGGAGTGGCAAGGCGGCAGACAACAATGCCTCGGTATAGGGGTGGCGCGGCAGATCGAAGATTTCATCTGTCGGGGCAACCTCGACCAGACGGCCCAGATACATCACCGCGATCCGGTCGGCCATATAGCGGGTGGTGCCCAGGTCATGCGCCACGATCACATAACTGCAGCCGTATTCGGTCTGGATATCCTTGAACAAATTCATGATTTGCGACCGGATAGAGACATCAAGTGCCGATACCGGTTCATCGAGGATCATCAGTTTTGGCCGAGCGATGATTGCCGAGGCGATGGCGATGCGTTGACGCTGACCTCCGGAAAACTCGTGCGGATAGAGCCGTGCTTGTTCGGGGCGCAGACCAACCGAGGTCAGGGCTTCATCAACCCGGCGGGTCAGCTCGCCTTTGGTCAGCCGCTCATTCACAACCAGCGTTTCCGCCACGATGTCGAACACCTTCATGCGGGGGCTGAGCGACGCCCACGGATCCTGAAACACCGCCTGCACTTTGGTGCGGAAGGCACGCAAGGTGGAACCCAATAGGGTCGCCACATCCTGACCGTCCACCAGAACCTGACCGGATGTCGGCGGCAGCAGGCGCAGCAGCATCCGTGCCAGCGTGGTCTTGCCGCAACCAGACTCTCCGACAAGTGCAAGTGTCTGGCCATGTTCCAGCGTCAGGCTGACATCCTCGACCGCCCGCACAAGACCCCGGCGCGCCGAGAACATGCCCCCTGTGCCAACATCAAAGTGCCGGGTCAGATTGCGCAGTTCCAGAATGGGCTGTGTCATGCGATGTCCCGAAGCTTCCAGCAGCTTGCAAAGTGATCGGTTGAGCCGCTCTTGCCCGGATCCCGCGGTGGCCGTGTGGTGCGACACAAATCATCGGCATGGGGGCAACGCGGGGCGAAACTGCATCCTTCGCCAATCTCGTTCAGGGTCGGCGGCTGGCCTGCGATGGCGTAAAGTCGGTCCACCTTGCGGTCAACATGGGGCACCGAGTTCAACAGCGCGGTGGTATAGGGATGAGAGGGCGCGTCAAAGACATCGGCCACCGTGCCTTCTTCAACGATACGGCCTGCATACATCACCACCAACCGGTGGCACAGCCGGGCCACGATGCCCAGATCGTGGGTGATGAATACGATTGCCGTGCCGGTGTCGCGCTGGATATCCTCGAGCAGCTGCAGGTATTGCAACTGGATGGTCACATCCAGCGCGGTTGTCGGCTCATCCGCGATGATGACTTTAGGGGCACCGGCCAGCGAAATCGCGCCAACCACCCGCTGTTTCATTCCGCCGCTCATCTGATGCGGATAGGCGTGGAACCGGCGCTCTGCATCGGCGACGTTTACCCGCTTCAGCAGGGCGATGGCGCGCTTCTTCAAGGTGCGGGACTCTGCCGTGCGGTTTAGGCGGAGGGCCTCGACGAGTTGATTGCCAACGGTATAGACTGGGTTCAGCGACGTGTGCGGGTCTTGCAGGATCATGCCGATTTCTCGCCCTCGCACGGTGGTCATCTGATCTTCGGACAGGCCCACCAGATTGCGACCGTCCAACCAGATCTCACCGCTGTGGATTCGCCCGATCGGGCGCGGCAGAACCTGCATGATCGACAGCGCGGTCATGGATTTTCCGCTGCCGGACTCACCGACGATGCCCAGCGTCTCGCCACGCATGACCGAGAAACTCACATCGCGCACCACCTCGACCCGGTGAGCGCCAAACACCAGTTCGGTGCGCAGGTTGACGACATTCAGAACCGGAGGATCAGGGGTCGGAGTCATATCACACCTGCCGCAATTTTGGGTCGAGCCAGTCCCGCAGACGGTCACCCAACAGGTTGACCGAAAGCACCGTCAGCAGGATGGCGAGGCCGGGAAACAGCGATATCCACCAGTTCGACACGATCAGTTGGCGACCATCCGCCACCAGCAGCCCCCACGCGGGCGCAGGGCGTGGGATGCCGATGCCAAGGAAGCTTAGACTTGCCTCCAGAATGATGACCACGCCGATCTGTAAGGTGGCCAGCACGATGATGGTGTTGGCGATGTTGGGCAGAATGTATTTCAGCACGATCCGCGTGTCGGATGCCCCGGCGACCCGCGCCTTGGCTACGAAATCCCGCTCGCGCATTGACAGGGTTTCAGCCCTTACCTGACGTGCAAAGAACCCCCAGATCACAAAGACCACGACAATGACGACCAGACTGAAACTCGGACCCGAGATTGCCGCGAGGGCGAGCGCGAGAAGGATGCTGGGCAGGGCAAAGGTGATATCGACCAGCCGCATGATGAAGACATCCACCCAGCCGCGCAGATACCCCGAGATCAGCCCCAGAACGGTGCCGACAACAGCACCCAGCACAATGCCGATCATCGAAATGCCAAGCGCATATTTCGCGCCATGCAGGATACGGCTGAGCATGCAACGCCCCAGACGGTCGGTGCCAAGCGGGTAATCCCAACTCCCCCCAAAGCCGACCGGTGGCACCAGTCGGGCGCGCAGATTGCTTGTGTAGGGATCATGTGGGGCGATCCATGTGGCGAAAAAGGCCGGGATAATCAGCACCACCAGCAAGATTGCCACCGGGATGACCGGAAAGCGACGCAGAAAGGGAATACGGTTGAACATCTTGCGCTTTCAGTCAGGCGTTGCGGATGCGCGGATCGATCAGCGCGTAAAGAACATCGACAACGAAGTTCGCCAGCAAGAACAGCACGGCAAAGAACAGCACAACGGTCTGGACCACCGGGAAATCACGGCCCTGAATGGCAGTGATCGCCAACCACCCGGTTCCGGGCCAGTTGAACACCGTCTCAATCACCACCGATCCGGTGAGCAACGATCCGGCCAACACGCCGAAATAGGTGATCGGCACAATGGCGGCGTTGCGAAAGGCGTGTTTCCAGATCACCTGCTGCTCACGCACCCCTTTGACACGCGCCAGCTTGATGTATTCGGCGTCAAGCACCTCCAACATGGCTGAACGCGTCAGCCGGGTAAGGGCGGAAATCTGGAACCAGGCCATCGAAATGGCGGGCAAGATCATGTGCGACAGACCGCCATGGCCAGATGTCGGCA
Organism: Pseudotabrizicola sediminis; assembly: GCF_004745575.1. GTDB lineage: Bacteria > Pseudomonadota > Alphaproteobacteria > Rhodobacterales > Rhodobacteraceae > Pseudotabrizicola > Pseudotabrizicola sediminis. The sequence goes on from NZ_RPEM01000015.1 coordinate 10,061, forward strand.
GCCACCCCAGGGTCACTGCAAAAATCCACATCAGCACGATGCCCAGCCAGAAGGCCGGAAGGGACTGCCCCAGTAGGGCGATCACGGTGGCTGTCGCGTCAAAGATGGTATTTTTGTAAACAGCCGCCAGAACGCCCAAGGGGATGGCGACAACAACGCTGATCAGCAGTGCCAGTCCGCCGAGTTGCAAGGTAGCGGGCATCCGTTCCAGAACCACCTGCGCGGCGGTCTGGCCCTTCCATTTCAGGCTGTCGCCAAAATCTCCGACAGCGGCGTTTTGCAAGAATGTCAGGTATTGCACCAGAATGGGCCGGTCCAACCCCAGATGGCGGGTCAGATCCTCGATCTGCTGCGGGGTCGCATCATCGGGCAGCATCGCATCAATCGGGTTGCCCGACAGATGCGACAGGCTGAACACGATGACAGTGATCACCAGCAAGGAAATCAGCGCGTGGATCAGACGATGGGCCAGAAACTTCAGCATCAAGGCTCTTTCAGGCTGGACACTACAGGCGGAACGGGCCGGGGATCATCTCCCCGGCCCGGCATTTTTGCCTGGACTTACTTCGGTGTGATCAGATTGAAGTGACTGACCCCGGCCGAGGTGACACCGGGAAACTGCCAGCCGGACACCGTGTCAGGGTTCACCATCACTTCGGCCGACAAGCTGGCCAGCGGGGCAACCGCGTAGTTGTCGAACACCTGAGTAAAGATCTTGCCTGCCAGATCATTCCGCTCGGTCACATCGATCGAAGCGGCATAGCGCGCGTTCAATTCTTCGACGATGGGATCTTCGTAGTTTACATTGGGTCGCCCGGCGCTCGCGTAATAGTTGTTGATTCCAACCGCACTCGGCTTGACCGGCATGTTGCGCATCGGGTGGAACAGCGTGGCCTCGCGCGCGCGGCGCAACGCCCCCAATCCGGCCCAGTCAAGTTCACGGATTTCCGTCTGGATGCCGACTTCTTCCAGAAACACCTGCATCAGCTCTGCCATGGTCGGAAACTCGGGGTTTCCGGCAAGGTTGGTGGACAGGATTGGCACGACCGGGTTGGGGAAGTTCTCTGGATATCCCGCTTCTGCCAGCAAGGCACGGGCACGATCCGGATCGTAACCGTATGCCTCTTCGAACCGCGCGGCCAGTTCTGGCATATAGCCTTCGTGGCGCGGATCCATGCCGAACACCGGCAGGATTTCCGCGCGGCCATCATAGAGAACGTCGATCATCGACTCCCGGTCGATTGCCCGGTTGATCGCTTCGCGCACCCGCACGTCCAGCCAGGGCAGCGTTTCAACCAGCTTGTCATCACCCGGCTGAAGGAAGGTACCGTTGAACAGCATGGCGGTCTGATTGGCGGCATTTGTGGATGAAATGACTTCGAATCCGGCAGCGATAGCATCTGGCTGCAATTCACGCGGCAGAATTGCGATGTCGGATTCCTTTGACAAAAGCGTGGCAAGGGCCGTCGCCGGTTCGGCTATGAACCTCAGATCCAGCCGCTCGATCAACGCGTCCTTGCCTGACCAGTGTCCGTCAACCCGTTCGAAAGACAGGCCCTGCCCGACAGTCCGGCTGGCAAACTGGAATTCACCAGTGCCGGCGGGCCGGGCATCATAGCCTTCGATCCCTTCGGCATCAAACTGGGCCTTGCTGTAGATCACCAGCGACCCGCGGCCACCATGAGCGAACAGGAAGTCTACCTGCGGAGCGGGCAGAATGAACTTTACGGTCTTGTCGTCAACCGCTTCGGCCTGCACGCCCTTGAGCTGTGCCACGCCTATCAAAGTGCTGTCATCACCAGTGTGAAGGGCAAGGCTGTGGATCACGTCAGCGGTGGTAACAGGACCGAAATCGAAGTGAAATTCGGCGCCTGGATGCAGTCGGAAGGTCCATTCGGTGAAATCGTCATTGTGCTCCCAGCTTTCGGCAAGACCGCTGTTGTCATAGGTCCCCGAAACCGGATCGTGACCGACAAGCCCTTGCATCGAGGGCGAGAGATTGAAGTCGCCCGGCGTGTTCCAATAGCGGTTTGTCTCGACCGACGGTGGGGTCATCGAAATGGTAACGGTCTGCGCGGCCACGAGCGACGTGCTGCCCAGTAGCAATGCGAGCGAAAGGCCGGCAAGCCGACGGCTGAATGCTGTCATGTGTTCGTTCCTCCCTGAACGTATCAATTGCTTTGGTGTCGGACCTGTTGATCTTCCGCTTCTGAGATGGCGGAATTTCCCTTCACACAAATTATGATATCGTTAACACTGAAAGAAGAATCGACCCAAGTCAATTGTGAATTGGTGTCGCCAATCTGAAAGGGAACAACATGCGGGTGGCCATCCTTGGGGCGGGCGCAACCGGCGGCTGTCTTGCGATCAGCCTTGCCGAAGCCGGATGCGACGTTACACTTCTGGCGCGCGGTGCGCATTTTGATGCGATCCGGCAATCAGGCCTGCGCCTCATTGATGCCGAGGGGGGCGAAATCACTCGGCAGATGAAGGCCGTCGACGATCCGGCAGACCTTGGGCCGCAAGACCTTCTGATTTCGACCCTCAAAGCCCCAGCCCTGCCCTTGGTGCTGGGCAAAGTGCCCGAAACTCTGCGGCGGAATGTGCCGCTGCTGACAGCGATGAACGGAGTCTTCTGGTGGTATGGGCATGGCTTTCAGCCACAGTCCCGTGCGCTGGATACCTCGCGTCTGGACCCCGCAGGCCAGATGTCGCTCCTGACAGATCCTGGAGCCGCGATGGGGGCCGTGATCTATTCCACCAATGAGGTCGTTGCCGCCGGTGTCGTACGCAACCGAAGCAAAACCAACCGACTGGTGATCGGATCATCGCAGCCGGACCGGACAGACCATGTGGCGGCCCTTTTTCAAAGGTTGTCGAGCCCGCGTTTCGAGTTCGAGGTCGTGGCAGATATTCGAAGAAGGATGTGGCACAAATTGCTGCGCAACCTGTCTTCTGCGCCGATTTCAGTTCTCACAGCCGCGCGTGTGCGCGAGATCAACGACGATCCGCAAGTGCTCGGCCTTGCACGCGCCCTGTTTTTGGAAGGCGCGCAAGTTGCTGCCGCACATGGGTTTTCCGGGCTGAGCGCAGATGTAGAAGATGTCGTCTCACCGGGTGTGGGTGCGCTGCAAAGACCTTCGATGCGCCAGGATCTTGATCTGCGTCGTCCGATGGAAATCGATTCCATCCTGCGGATCGTACAGGATTTCGGGCGGCAGTCAGACGTGTATGTGCCTGTCCTCGACATGATCGTGCCTCTGGTGATCCTCCGCGCCCGTACCGCAGGGTGCTACCCGCCGGCGGTATGAACGAATAAGGTGGAGAATGTTTGGTGCAGATTCAGAGACTTGTCTGCGAGGCGGCGCAAAAGTGCCTCTCTCACGTCAATAAAGGTGATTGACAAGCAGCTAATCAACCCTGATCTTGCGAACGATGTTATCGATATCATCAGGGAGGATGACCGATGAAATTCACCACACTCTTGAACCGGACAGGGGCCGCACTTGCGATCTCTGTGGCCATGGCCACAACTGCGCTCGCGCAGATTCAGATGACGTACGCCCATTCCGAAAATCCCAGCGCGACCATCGCGGCAGAAGCCTTCAAAACCTTGGTTGAAGGTCGGTCGGGCGGCGAACTGAGTGTCAACCTTGTCTTTCATGGTGCCCTTGGCGATGATCGCGACGTGGTCGATCAGCTGACGCTTGGTGAACTCGAAATGTATGTTCCGGGCATCCATGGGCTAAATGCCATCGCCCCAAACTTTCAGTTGTTCGATGCACCCTATCTGTTCACAAACCGCCGCGAGTTTTACGCGTTGATGACAGATCCGGAGTTTGTCAGCTATGTGCGGACACATCTGCTGGAAAAATCAAACAATCAGATCCGGTTCATGGGCGCGGCAGAAAACTCGCTTCGCAATCTGTATTCTAAAGCCGGTCCGATCCGTCTGCCGTCTGATCTGGGCACTACCAAACTGCGCGTGTCGCCTGGTCCGCTGAACATCGCACTTTGGGAAGGTCTGGGGATCGGCAGCGTTGTCGGGCTGTCCGGATCCGAGCGCAATCAGGCGCTTCAGACCGGCATCATCGATGCCGTTGAAGGAAGTCTTTCGGGGGCTGCAGGCGCTGGCCACCTCGACATCCTGAACAACATCTCAATGACCGGGCATAGCTACTCCTACATGGGATATATCCTGAACAATGCCTTTTACGAGGGCCTGTCACCGGAACTGCAATCGGTGCTGGATGAAGCAATCTATTTGTCGATCATCATCCAGAACGGCGCTGCGATCACCGAAGAGCAAGAGGCTTTGAAGCTGGCACAGGCCAATGGCAACACGGTTACCGTGCTGACAGACGAAGAGCTCGCCCAGTGGCAAGCACTTGCCTTCCCGATCGGACAACAGTTCATCGCACAGGAACTTGACGCAGACTTTGCCGAAGCTGCCTTTGCAGCGTTGGAACGTATTCGCGCCAGCTACGCAAAGTAATCAAGCCCGCGTGTCGCAGCTGTGGCCCGGCATGTTTGCCGGGCCTGATGCACACGTGAACAGCCCAAACAGGAAGGTCCGCCACCGTGATCGTCTTCATTATGATTGTCGCCCTGATCGTCGGCGTGATGATCGGACTGCCCATCTTTGCCGCGATGGGTCTGTCCACCTTGGTCCACTATCTTGACACAGGGCGTGAATCCACGCTTCTGATCTTGAACCAAAGAATGTTTAACGGCCTGACGTCCTTTACTTTTCTGGCCGTGCCAATGTTCATCCTTGCGGGTGAGCTCATGGTGCGCGGCCAACTGATCGACAAACTGCTGGACGTGGCCCGCGTCTTTGTCGGTCACTTCCGTGGCGGCCTTGCACAGGTAAACATCCTGTCCAGCGTGTTCTTTGCCGGCATCTCCGGTTCCGGTCAGGCGGATATTGCCGCTATGGGGTCAACCATTATGCCCGCAATGATCAAGGACGGGTATCCAAGGGGATATGCCGCCGCGATCACCGCGCAATCTGCCACCTTGTCGCCAACCCTGCCACCCAGCATCGTGATGGTGATCTACGGTGCGGTGTTCGGTGTACCTGTGGCAGCCCTGTTCGCCGCCGGGATCTCTGTGGGAATCTTCATGGCGATTGCTTATATGGTGATGGCTTACTGGACCTGCCGCAAATACAACCTTCCCAAGCATCCGCGCGCCAACATGGCAGAGGTCATGTCCGCGCTGCGCGCCGGGGCCGTGACGCTTGGCTTGCCGCTCATCATCCTTGGCGGTATCTTTGGCGGTATCTTCACGACCGTCGAGGCTGCAGCCATCGCGGTGCTTTATGCAATCATCGCAACAATGGTGATATATCGGTCAGTCACAATCAGCGATCTTGGCAGCATCTTCGCCTCGGCAGCAGTGACCTCTGCGGCCGTGGTGGTGATTTCAGGTGTGGCGCTGTCATTTTCCTACATTGTCGCAGTGCAACACATCCCGCAGCAGATCCTTGACGCACTTCTTGCCTTTTCGGGCAATGAATATGTGGTGCTGGCAATGATCATTGTCGTGTTGTTGGTTGCAGGCATGTTTGTCGGACGCACCGCCAACATCCTGCTGTTCGGGCCGATCATCATTCCGATCTTCTATCAGTTCGGCTACGCGCCGGTTCACACAGGGCTGATCATCATCATCATTCTTGGCGTCGGCCACCTGACACCACCTGTCGGCGGTGCCATCCTGACGGCCTGTCTGATCGGCAAATGCTCAATGCCGGAAATGCTGAAATACATGTGGCCAATGATCATCCTTGAGGTGGTTCTGGCAATCCTGATCATCTTCATCCCTCAACTCAGCACTTTCCTGCCAACGTTCATGGAATTGGGAGGCGTATAGTCATGACAATGACCCAACCCGGACCGGCTCAGTCACACGGAGCCCTGCGCCGCGCATTCATCGCCTATGATCGGACCATGGGCGGGCTTGACCTGCTGTGCCGATGGGCGATCGGCCTCGCCCTTGGCGGTGCCTTCCTGCTTTTGGTGTTCCAGGTATTGGTGCGCTACGTCTTGCCCTTCCCCTTTCCATGGATCGAAGAGGCCGCGGTTTATCTTTGTGGCTACATCGCAATGATTGGCGCCGCGGTCTGCTTGCGGCAGGGCTTTCACCTTCAGGTTGATCTGCTACAGGACGCACTTGGCCCGCAGGCGCAATTTGTTCTGATCTTCATCCAGAACATCATCGTCATATTTTTCGGGTTGTTTCTGGTGAAATACGGCTACCGCTTTGTTATGCTCGGATGGGGGCAGACCAGCCCCTCCAGCTACTTTCTGGTATCCTACGCCCGCATGGCGATGCCGGTCGGCGGCGTGCTGATCATCCTCCAGGCTCTGGTGATGGGGGGGCGTGCGCTCTGTGGTCTGGCCGATGCGCGTCGCAACCCGCCGCACCCGCCAGCGGGTGGGCAGATCGTCGATGTATAAGGATCAGACCACACTACGTGTGAGCTTGCGATAGATTATGTGGTGGTGCTGCCCGACATAAAGCGGGCGCACCCGTTCCAGGGCCTGCATGGCAACCAGTCGGCGGGGCGAGGCCAATGCTTCGGCAATCGCCTCGCGGCTGGGATAGTCGATTTCCTGAACCAGAAAGATGTCGGTCAACCCGTCTTCTGACTCAATCGGGCGATAGACCCGGACGGCTTGGGCATAAAGCATCTGCGACCATGCCGGAATCAGGTGCTCTTCGACGGCCGCATAGAACTCTTCCTCCTTGCCGGGTTTTATCAGGCCTTTGAATATGGCGCTTCGCGTGTACATTCGCTTTCCCTTTCTCAATATTGGGGTGTCCTCGCACCGGAAGACTTGCCATTATGTTATCGATATCATACCATATTCCGAATGAAAAACGCTTAGTGAAAAGGACGTTGCATAGATGACTGCGACACCCATGCAGATGATTGAACTGGACGCTGAAAATGCGATCCACACCATTTATCATCCCCCCGGAGCCAAAGATCAGACCTTTGTTTTCCTGAACTCGATGGGTGCCACGACTGACGCGTGGGAAGCCAAGCTTGCGCCCATGCTGCGCGAGCAGGGCTATGGAACGCTCAGCTTCGATTACCGTGGGCAAGGCAAAACGCGCTATGGCGCGGACGCAAAGCTGGAGCCTGAAGAAATCATCAGCGATATCGTCGCGACGCTAAAGGCGGTGAAGCCCCGCCGTCCGGTGTTGGTCGGCCTGTCGATTGGCGGCCTGTTCGGCGCCCACGCGGTTTTGCGCGGCGCTCAGGCGGATGGGATTGTCTTCATCAACACCCTGCGCAAGGCGAATGCGCAAGTCGAATGGATCAACACGCTGGAGGCCCGGCTGATCGCCATGGGCGGGATGCCGTTGGTGCTGGATGTGCTGCGCCCTGTGCTGTCGGGCCGGGAAGAACTCGCGCGCCTCCGCCCGACCCATCTGCCGGCCGAAGGCTACACGCCATGGCCGCCCGAACATCCCCGCCGCCGTCTGGCCGAAGGTGTCAACAAGGCCGACTGGTCGCTGCCCTATGAACAGCTCACCCTGCCCACGCTTGTGCTGACCGGCCTGCACGACCGTCTGTTCCGCATTCAGGAAGATGTGGACGAGATCGTGGCGCGGCTGCCCGATGCAACGGTCGTGACCTATCCCGATGGCGGCCATTCGCTTCAGGCCGAATTTCCCGAGCGATTCATCGCCAACATCTCGGCCTTTGCCGGCCGTCTGAAAAAGGCCTGACCGATGGACAAGCGGCGACTGGCCGGAACCGATCTGGATGTCTCTGTCATCTGCTATGGGCCGATGCGGCTGGCACAAAGCCCGGATGACCCTGATCTGGGGCAACACCTTGCGGCGATGCATGCAGCTCTGGATCGTGGCGTAAATTTCATCCATTCCAGCTATGAATACGGCGTGCGCTGGATGATGCACGAAGTACTGAAAGATCATCCGAAACGACATGATCTGCTGCATGTCATCAAGGCACCGGTGCCCGACTGGGACGATGCCGATTTTGATCCGGTAAAGTTCGAAGCCAGAATTGATGAGGCGTTGCGTGACCTGTGCACTGACCGCATCGCCTTGGTACAATGGATGTGGCGCTGCCGACCGCATGACGAAGCCACCCGCCTCACGCGTCTTTCAGCCATAAAGGATTCCCTGACTGAAACCGTCCTGCGGTTGCAGGAAAAGGGCAAGCTGGGTCATCTCGGCTGCTTTCCATACTTTCCAGAAAGCGCCGCCGCGGCAATGAACGACCCAGCCCAGCGTGTTCTGATCGCCTATTACAACCCGCTCGAAACCGAAATGTCGCAGGTAATCGATAAGTTGCAGGCCGATGGGCGCGGGTTTCTGGCGATCCGACCGCTGTATGAGGGTGTCCTGACCGATCGGTATCCCACGCAGGCGGCCGTGCCTGCCGGGCACCGGCTGGCAGCAGCGAAATATGCCGACGCCTTTGCCTTTCGCGCGGCACTGGCAGAGGCGGTGCCCGAGGCCGCCACCGGCATGACCCGCTTTGCCGTCCGCTTTCCCCTGATGTCGCCGCATTGTGCCAGTGTCATCGTCGGCCTGTCCACCGCCGCGCAGGTTGCACAGATCTGCGACATGGCGCAGGGCGTGGCGGCAGATCCGGACACCGTGGCATGTGTCCGCGCGCTTTCTCAGCAGTCACCAATCTGAAAGGATATAAAATGTTCATCCGCTGCGCCTTCTTCCGGGGTGTGATCAAGCCGGGCCGCAAGGCAGAATTTGACGCGCATATTCAGGCCGAACTTGTGGCCCTCTGGACTCGCTTTCCTCATGTTCAGGAAGTGCGCGTCCTGCGGCAGGTCGAAAGTGACACCTCCGATCCGCATTTCGAGATGGTTCTGGCCATGCGCTTCCCCTCGCGTGAGGCGATCGCAGAAGCGCTGGACAGCAAGACCCGCTACGCCAGCCGCGAAGCCTCAAAACGGCTTTTTGAACTGTTCGATGGCGATGTCTTCCACACCGTCTTCAGCGCGGATGAATTTCCCCTGCCCGCCAGCTGACCCGGCGACCCTAGCGGCTGCTCTCGCGGATCGTCAGAACCGGCTCGATCCGCAGAGTGGCCGCATCAATCTGCCTTCCGTCCAGAACATCAAGGATCAAGGCTGCCGCTTTTGCGCCAATGTCGCGCGGAAACGGGTTGATGGTGGTCAGTGACGGAACTGAAACCGCGCCGATTTCATAGTCACCAAAGCCCGCAATCGAATATCGGCCGGGCACACCAATGCCCCGGCGTTGACACTCGGTCACCGCACCAAAAGCTGAGAGGTCGGAAACACAGATAACGGCCTCGGTGTCGGGCATCGTGTCGATCAGGCGTCCCATGGCCTTGGCCCCTTCGCGCATTGAAATTGGCGGCGGGCCGGCCGCGATCAGTCGGGAAACGGACAGACCGTGTGCCTGCATGGCTGCGATAAAGCCCGCCCGTCGATCCGTGCCACGGGTGTCCCGATCAGCGTCACCACCGATGAACGCAATCCTGGTCAGCCCCTGCGTCACGAAGTGATCAACCATTCCGCGCACCGCCGCCGCATTCGAAAACCCAACGACATGCCCGATGGGCGCTTCCGGCAAATCCCAGGTTTCTATCACCGGAATAGACGCATTGCCCAGCAGCCGCCGGGCACGCTCCGTATGCCGCCCCCCGGTCACCACAATGGCCCCCGGCCTGCGCCTGAGCAATTGCTCGATCAGGCGCTCTTCTTCATGGATATCATAATTTGTATACCCCAGAAGGATCTGAAGCTGCCGCGCCTTCAACCCCTCGGTCAGGCCAGCAACAGTATCGGCAAAGTTGGCGTTGTTGATCGAAGGGATGGTGACAGCCACAAAATCGCTTTTCTGCGAGCGAAGATTGGAGGCCGTGCTGTCCAGCACATATCCAAGCGACTCCGCAGCGGCGAGGATTTTAGACCGCGTCTCTTCGCTGACCGCGCTGTCACTTTTGAACGCGCGGCTGACCGTCATCGGAGAGACATCGGCAGCGAGGGCGATATCTGCCATGGTGGGAGATCTGCGAACCGGTTTCATGGCGAGTAAATCACGGAAGCAACGCTTTCTATTAAAAAGTGAACCTATCTCGACACTGTGAAAATGGTGAGTTCAAGCCCTTCACCGCCATCTATACCGACGAAGCCGTTTGCATGCTACGAAACCGACACAAGCGGTGGACCCTTGAAAAACTCCATCAGCGCCGCTTGATCTTCGCCACCCAGACCCGCCACTGTCAAAAGCCGGTGCACCTCGGCGCAGATGGCCGTCAGGGGCATCGGAGTATGCGTCAGCCGCGCCAGATCCTGCGCGCCGTTCAGATCTTTCACCATGTTGTCGATGCGTCCCGTGCGCCGGTAGTCGCGGGCGACATATCGTGGCATGTATTCCTGCAGGATCGCGCTGTCGGCACGCCCTCCCTTCAACGCCTGCGGAATGCGCGCGGCATCTACGCCGGCCGCTTCCGCTAGCGCTGTCGCTTCGGCCACCGCAAGAAAGTTCAGCCCGCACAACACCTGATTGATCAGCTTGGTCGTTTGCCCGGCACCCGCTGGCCCCATATGCGTCTGGTTCGAGGCCACTTTCGCCAACACAGCCTGTGCGTCCGCGACATCTTCCGACGCGCCGCCCTGCATCAGGGTCAACTCGCCGGTCGCGGCCTTGGGAATGCCGCCAGAAAGCGGGCTGTCTACCCAGCGAAGGCCCTTTTCAGCAGCATCCGACGCCAGCGCCTTGGTCGATTCCGGGTCGATCGACGACATGTCGATGATCAGGCACCCCTTGTCTGCGCCTTCTGCCACCCCTGCAGCACCAAACACCACCGCACGCACAATGCGCGATGCGTTCAGGCTGAGGATCACGGCCCTGGCCCCCCGCGCCGCCTCCGCAGCACTTTTCGCCGACTTGGCACCCAAAGCGACCATCGCCGCGACTTTTTCGGCATCAAGATCAAACACTACCAGAGGACTGCCGGTTTGCACCAACCGCGTCCCGATGGCCCCGCCCATCGCGCCTGCCCCGATCAGGGCCACATGTCCGCTCATCCCGTCCTCCGTTCCAGTTCCGCCAGTATCCGCGACACAAGCGCGTTCAAAGGCTGGTCAATATTCACCGAAATCGCCTCATCGGCGCTTGGGGGTTCCAAGGCAGCGAACTGACTGTCCAATAGGGACAACGGCATGTAATGCCCCGCCCGTTCTGCCATTCGGGCCGCAATCAGGTCGCGACTTCCCTCCAGATGAACGAATGTGACCGGCCCGCCTGCCCCGGCCCTGATCCGGTCGCGATAGGCCCGTTTCAGCGCCGAGCAGCCGATGATCAACGCTCCGTCACGCGCGAGCTCTGCGGCAACCAGATCCAGCCAGGGCCAGCGATCGGCATCGGTTAGGGCAATGCCCTGCCGCATCTTCTCGACATTCGCTGTCGGATGCAGTTCATCCCCGTCGAGATAGGGGCGGCCAACGCGTTGCGCCATTTCCTCCCCCACCGAGGTTTTGCCGCACCCGGCCACCCCCATCAGAACGAGCCGCTGGATCACAGCGAGGCCGTGATGCCGCCGTCCACATAAAGGACATGGCCGTTGACAAAGCTGGATGCGCCCGATGACAGGAAGACACAGGCCCCCACCAACTCCTCGACCTTGCCCCAACGCCCCGCAGGTGTGCGCTTTTCAAGCCAGGACGAAAACTCCGGGTCAGCAACCAACGCCGCGTTCAGCGGCGTGTCAAAGTATCCCGGTGCGATGGCATTGCAGTTCAGCCCGTGTCTCGCCCAGTCCGTTGCCATACCTTTGGTCAGGTTGCCAACGGCACCCTTGGTCGCGGTGTAAGGCGCGATGCCGGGCCGGGCGAGCGCCGTCTGAACGCTGGCAATGTTGATGATCTTGCCCGCGCCGCGCCCGATCATGTGCCGCGCCACCGCCTGCCCGACATGGAAGACCGAGGCGATGTTGGTCTGAAGCAACCGCTCGAACGCATCGGCTGGGAAGTCTTCCAGCGGGCCACGATGTTGCATCCCGGCGTTGTTCACCAGAATGTCGATAGCACCGACCGACGACTCAAAGCCATCCACCGCCTTGCGCACCGAAGCATGATTGGTGGCGTCGAAAACCAGCTCTGATACCTCGGCCCCTTCGGTGCGGAGCGTTTTGGCCGCCGCTGCCAGTTTGGCAGCATCTCGCCCGTTCAGCACAATCTGCGCCCCGGCCTGCGCCAACCCGCGCGCCAACGCAAAGCCAATACCCTGCGACGATCCGGTAATGAGCGCCCGCTTTCCTGTCAGGTCGAACAAGGTCATCTGATTTTTCCTCCAGTTATCTCTCGACATTTGGCTGTCGTCGCGCTTATCGTCCCTGTATGTTATCGATAACACGTCGAGTCAAGAGAAGGGAGCGAGAAATGCCACAATCGGATCAGAGCCAAAAGCCCCACGTTCTGCAAGTGGGGTCGTATCCCGACTGGGATCAGCAGCCGCTGGACGCCGGGTTTCACATGCACCGCCTGTTCGACACATCCGACAAAGTGGCCTTGCTGGCAGAGGTCGGCCCGAACATTCGTGGCATCGCCACGCGCGGCGATCTGGGTGCGGGGGCGGATCTCATCAACGCCTGCCCCAACCTTGAAATCATCGTCGTCTACGGTGTCGGGTATGACGCTGTAGACATCGCCTTGTGCAAGTCGCGTGGCATCCGCGTCACCAACACCCCCGATGTGCTGACCCGCGACGTGGCCGATTACGGTGTCGCCATGATGTTGTGCCACGGTCGCCGCCTGATCGATGCGCAGAACTGGGTGCACAGCGGCGACTGGTCAGCCAAGGGCATGTTCCCGCTCACCAAGCGGGTGCATCAGGCCCGCGCGGGCATCCTTGGACTGGGGCGGATCGGCTATGAGGTCGCCCGACGCCTCTCCGGCTTCGACATGGATATCGCCTACAGCGACATTGGCCCCAAGGATTTTGCCAAAGACTGGACGTTTGAACCAGACCCCGTCGCCCTTGCTCGCAGGTCGGACTATCTGTTCGTGACGCTGGCGGCATCGGCAGAGACCCGGCACATCGTGGGCCGCGACGTGATCGACGCGGTCGGACCCGAAGGCATGATCATCAACATCAGCCGCGCGTCCAACATCGACGAGTCGGCACTTCTGGATGCACTGGAGTCGGGTCGCCTGGGCTCTGCGGCATTGGATGTGTTCGAGGGCGAGCCTGCGCTCAACCCGCGCTTTCTCAAACTGCAGAATGTGCTTTTGCAACCGCACGCGGCCTCTGGCACCGTTCAGACACGCAAGGCGATGGGCCAGATGATGCGTGACAATCTGACGGCCCATTTTGCAGGCCAGCCTTTGCCAAGCGCGGTGGTGTGACCATGAAAAGCATCGTCATTCACGCCGCACGCGACCTGCGCATCGAAGAGCACGCCGCCGAACAGCCCGGACCCGGACAGGTGGCCATCGCCCTCGCCGCAGGCGGGATCTGCGGATCGGACCTGCATTATTTCAACCATGGTGGCTTTGGGGCGATCCGGCTGCGCGAGCCGATGATCCTCGGCCATGAGGTCGCCGGACATGTGTCTGCCATCGGTCCGAACGTCACCGGGCTTTCCGTCGGGCAACTCGTTGCCGTGTCGCCGTCGCGTCCCTGTGGTGCGTGTCGATATTGTCTGGAAGGTCTACCGAACCATTGCCTGAACATGCGGTTCTATGGTTCGGCCATGCCTATCCCTCATATTCAGGGTGCGTTCCGGGAAACACTCGTTGCGGATGTTGCGCAATGCAGCGACGCGACCGGTCTTTCACCGGGCGAGGCTGCGATGGCCGAACCGCTGGCCGTGACACTCCACGCAACCGCCCGCGCAGGCGGAATGCTTGGCAAATCCGTGCTGGTCACCGGCTGCGGGCCAATCGGAATTCTGTCGATCATCGCCGCCCGCCGCGCCGGGGCTGACAGGATCGTGGCAACGGACCTTTCCGACTTCACGCTCGATATGGCCCGGCGCGTCGGCGCGGATGAGACGGTGAACATGGCCACCGCGCCGGATGGTCTGTCTCGCTATGCCGAGGGCAAGGGCACCTTCGACGTGCTTTACGAATGCTCGGGTGCCGCGCCCGCCCTTGCGGCCGGCATCAGTGCGATGCGTCCACGCGGGGTGATCCTGCAACTGGGCCTTGGCGGAGACATGTCCCTTCCGATGATGGCAATCACGGCAAAAGAACTCGATCTGCGGGGGTCGTTCCGGTTTCATCCCGAATTCGCAACCGGCGTCAGCCTGATGCAAAAGGGGCTGATCGACGTCAAACCGCTCATCACCCACACCATGCCTTTGGATGAGGCGGAGCAGGCATTTCTTCTCGCCGGAGACCGGGGTCAAGCCATCAAGGTTCAGATCAGCTTCAACTGAAGGGTGCTGCAACGTGTTTCCGGGCATTCTGCTGACGCTAATCACCCAAGGACCGGACATCCCCACCCCGCCGACCCTCGGTCAGAGCCGGGCTATGCGGCCCTTGCCAAATCGTTCGACAGTTCTTCGAGCATGAAGGTTTCACGCAGGATCGACAGGCCCATGGTGGCCTCAAGGCGCTGCATCACCCCCCGGTTGTGGGCAATGGCCTCGTCCATATCCACCCAGACCGGCCGCATCCCGTTGGCTTTTTCGTAGTCTTCCATATTCGTGGAACGTAATTCAGCATCAATGTCACAGAAATAGAAGTGAGATGTCATATGCATTAAATCAAAGCCCGGCTGCCAATGCGGCCGCAGTTCCTCGATATAGCCATAGTTGCGCTGCACGCGGACATTGCTGGCACCTGTTTCCTCTGACAGTTCGCGGCGCAACNACCTGTTTCCTCTGACAGTTCGCGGCGCAACCCGTCGATCAAATTTTCTCCGTCGGCGACGCCGCCGCCCGGGAAACTGAAGTCGTTATAGCGCTCGGTGAATAGCAGCAGGATCGACCTCTCGCGCAAAACGATACCGCGCGCCGCACGTCTGGTAAGGATCGCACCCGTCGTGGTCTTTACGTCAGGATGTACGAGCTTCTTGATCAGTCTCATTGCATCCATCTCCGTTGTGACACTGCCCGCACCATTGCCACTCATCGGAACGCTGCCAAAAGTAAATCACGGACGAGATGCCTGTTTAATAAGGCAAGCTGCATGGAAAAGCTATAGTCTGCATATCCACGAGCCTATACCCCGACTTCACGCTTACATATCTCATTTATCTGCCAGTCGGTTACCGCATCCGCTGGCATGCCGACAACGATGCACCAGAACCGCCGAGAACGAAGACAGTTCAGGCCCGGTGCGCAGGCGCGGATTGTAATGGTGCAACGTCACCGTGGGCGCCGGCACGATCCCCATTTTGTAGACGTTCCAAGGTCGGTCGCAGGGCGGAAATGCGTCCTCGCAGACGATCTTGCAGGCTAAATGAACATCAAGTCGCAAAATTTGCCACGATTTGTAGCTGTTGGAACAAGAAATCGCGGGGCTTCGGGCGCCTTTGCCGTAGGCTCGGTCCCAAGCGGGTTTACCGTTCCAGAAGCCCAGACTGGACAGGGTTCCGGATTCGGACACGACAGGTGGCGCGGATGAAGGAACTTAGAGGCCATCGACCTCCGCCAAGCCCACACTGGAAACTTCGAGAAACACGGAGTTGGTTACAAATGTCTCGTTCTGCGCCAGAAAATGCCTTTAGTGACGTGGGTGTCCGTGCGCCGTGAAAGGTTTGAAATACCAGCCCGATGTTGCGGGCAAATTTTCGTGTTACGCGAAGCATCAAAAATAGGTCGCGGCTGCCGCCGCGTGTTGGCTTTTCCAGAACGACGCCAGCCGTATTTTCGCACAGGTTCGGCCATCTTTGTAAACTCTTGCAGGTCGAGTAGCGGGCCTGAACGGTGTCACCGCGCCAGGACCAAACACCTACTGCGCCAGGGCCTGCTCCAGTTTTTCCATTGCTTTGGTCCAAAGGGCTTCGCCCCGGTCAAGACCATCCATGACTTCAGCGTATTTCTTCTGCCAGGTTTCGGCTTGCGCCCCCATGTCGGGCTCATAGAGGCCGGGATCGGACAGTTTTACCGCCAACTGGTCGCGCATCTTGTTCAGCTTGGTCAAACGCGTCTCGCATTTGCGCACCTCTGCCCGCAAGGCGATGATCTCGTCGCGTGAGATACGGACAGGTGGGGCAGTTTTCGGCTTTTCGGTAGGCACGACAGGCGGATGCAGCATCTGCGCGCGATAGTCTTCCAGATCATCCTCATACGGGGCAACCGTCCCGCCTTGCACAAGCCAGAGCCGGTCTGCGACCAGCCCCAGCAGATGCATGTCATGGCTGACAAGGATGATTGCACCGGTATATTGTGTAAGCGCCTCAACGAGTGCATCCCGGCCCTCGATGTCGAGATGGTTGGTCGGCTCATCAAGGATCAGAATATGCGGCGCGTCCAGTGTGGCAAGCAGCAGCGACAACCTCGCCTTTTCGCCACCGGACAACTGCATGGCAGTCGTTTCGACTTGATTTGCCGTCAGGCCAAAGCTGGCCAGCCTGGACCGTGCCCATGCCTGGCTGGCCTCGGGGCGCGCCATGGTCACGTGCTGCAATGGCGTTGCATCCGGATAAAGTTCGTCAATCTGATGCTGCGCGAAGTATCCGACGCGCAGCTTGGTGGCACGGGTCACGGTGCCGGCGCAGGGCGTCAGTTTCTCGGCCAGAAGTTTGGCGAGTGTCGATTTGCCCTCACCATTCCGGCCCAGCAAAGCAATGCGGTCATCCTGATCAATCCTCAGATGCAGGCGCTGCAATACTGGCGGGCCACCGTAGCCGACGGCGGCACCGTCAAGATTGACGATAGGCGGTGACAAGGCTTCGGGTTCGGGAAAAATCAGACCCGGAACTTTCAGGCTGTCAGGCATCGCAACGGCGGTCATCCGCTCCAGCATCTTCACGCGCGATTGCGCCTGCTTGGCCTTGTTTGCCTGATAACGAAAGCGGTCCACAAAGCCCTGCAAATGCGCGCGGCGCTCCTCGTATTTGCGGGCCTGCGCGGTTTGCACCGCGCGCTGTTCCATCCTTTGCCGTGCAAACTGGTCATACGGGCCCTGGAAATATGTCAGCTTCCGATCCTCGACATGCAGGATGGCCCCGACCGCATTGTTCAGCAAAGCACGGTCATGGCTGATGATGATGACCGTATGCGGATAACTTTGCAGATAGTTTTCCAGCCAGAACGTGCCTTCGAGATCAAGATAGTTTGTCGGCTCATCCAGCAACGGCAGATGAGGCTGTGCAAACAGGATACCCGCGAGCGCGACCCGCATCCGCCAGCCGCCGGAGAACTCCGAACAGGCACGGTGCTGCGCCTGCGCATCAAAACCCAATCCTTTCAGGATCGCGCTGGCCCGCGCCTCGGCCGACCATGCATCAATGTCGGCGAGCCGAGTCTGCACGTTGGCAATGCGCATGGGATCGGTCGCGGTTTCCGCTTCGGCCATGAGGGCCGCACGCTCGGTATCCGCGTCCAACACCGTGTCGAGCAATGACCGCGCGCTCGACGGCACCTCCTGATCGACGCAGCCGATGCGGCAGTTGGCGGGCAGATCAATCTGACCGCTCTCAAGGGGCAGTTCCCCCCGTATCAAGCGGAACAAAGTGGTCTTGCCCGTCCCGTTGCGCCCCACCAGACCAACCTTATGGCCCGTCGGTATATCGGCTGAAGCCTCGTGAAACAAAGGCACGCCACCGATCGCATAAGTTGTCGCGGAGATTGTGAGCATAGGTATTGGTCACAGATCGCGCGGCAAAGCTCAATCACTACGGTTTGTACGCGACATCAACCCGATGCTGATTATGCTCGTGATCGCGCAGACCTATTGATCTGCGGTTGATGACCCCGCTCGGTTTACCTGATCGAAGAAAGGCGGGCCATAGGTCGGCCCGGCGCCCTTTCGCAGCCAGTCGGGTGAGCGCGATACCTTGGAGGAATCACCAATGAGTGCGACGTCAATCTCCGTCGCACGCTCTGCTAGGTGCCAGCGTGATAATGCACTGGCGGCAAGCCATTCGGCTGAGAACGCGAGGCCAAGGTTGCACGCCGTCTTGGTGTCAAGCGAGCCAAGCCGGACATGGCGCAGTACATTGCGGTGAACATCGGATGTGGGTCGATGTGGCCAACTTCCGAACCGAAATGCCTGCGTCCAGTGCGGCCAGATGCACGGGCGCTAATCCGTTGCCTGCCCGCCCGCAAGTTTTCGAGGTCTCTCAGGGCCACGGTGGCGAAGATGTCGTGGTTCGAACCGTTGCCGATCCATATTCAGATGTACAAGAACATGACAGCACAGCGTTTCAGAAAACTGGACGCCGCGGCTCTGCGCGCGAAGGCGCATACGCTGATTGGCTTGACTGACACGTTCAAGCTATTGGACCCTGATATCAGGCCAAGTTGGCTTCCAGCGCGGCCTTGTTGATGTTGATTGACTTACTGACCGCCGACCGTCCTATCCAAATAGCTTTAACCAAATCTAACACATGTTGATGTGATCGCATTTGGCTTTCGAAAATTAACCAAAAAGCATCTCCTCGACGATGGCCTCAGCACCCAAGTGTGGCAAATGCCCTGCGCCAGCGCGCAGATGGATGGCCGCGCGAACCGGCAGGCGCGCGCTGTCCTGCCAGTCAAGCACGGCGTCTGCGGTGCCGAAAAGCGCTCGGACCGGCGTGGCGATGGCGTCAAGCTCGTCGGCGATGTCGATCTGCTGCACTCCGCCAGTAGACAATTCCCGTGCAAGAGCCAGCTGCGATGCCCGGTGCTTGCGCAGCATCGCAAGTTCCAGACCCAGCGCAGCATCCGAAATCGGCCCCGCCCCGAGTATGGACATGCCACGCCGCAGCGCCGCCGGGGTCTCGGCATTGCATAGAATGTCGAGGAAAAGCTGGTTCATCCGTGGCCCCAGCCCCGCAGGGGCCAAAAGCACGAGCCGCTTTACCCGGTCGCCAAATCGGCACGCCAACCGAGTAGCAAGGATTGCTCCCATCGAGTGACCGACCAGATACAGATCACCGGTTGGCGCTGTGGCGTCGATCAGATCTGCAAGGCCGCCCTCGATCTGCGCAAGTCCAGAAGCATCCGGACTGTCGCCGTGCCCCGGGAGATCGGGTGCCAATACCTGCACGCCCGCCCGCGCAAGGCGGGCCGACAGCCCGACAAAGGCTGAACGTGTGGAAAATAGGCCATGCAGCAACAAGACTGTCCCCGCCTCCGCCCCGGCCGCTTGCCGGTCGCAAGCCATACCTGCGATGCGTGGTTTGACCTGTCGTGCTGTCTCCACATCTGCGCCCGTCACCCGACCACGGGGGCCTGTGCCTGCAACGGATTGGAGATCGAGCTTTGACCCTTGCGCCATCCGTCGCGCACGCGGGCTGGCGCGCAGGTTCGGACCGGCAGACGCCGCGGCGGTTGGCGGTTTCTTCGGAACGTCGACCACTGTAGGAATGGCCGGGAGTTCAGTCAGACCCTCTTTTGGCAGCAGTGCCGCTACTGTGTCGCTTTCAACCTCGGCAATCACTTGGCCGATCTCGACTATATCACCCGGGCCAACCAGATGCGCCCGCATCACGCCCGAAGCCAGCGCTGGAACCTCTACGACCGTCTTGTCGGTTTCCACTTCCAGCAAGACATCGCCACGAGCATAGGTCTGGCCGGGTGCAACGAGCCAATCGGTGACCCGAGCCTCTTCCATGGTTTCACCAAGGCGCGGCAGGGTCAGAACGGTCAGGCCCATTGCGGTGCCTCCCGCCGCACCAGCCAGCGTGCGGCGTCAGCGATCAGCCCTGCCGATGGGATTGACCCGCGCTCTAGTGCGGGTGAGACAGGGATCGGAATATCCTCACCGCCAATGCGCAGCACCGGTTCCTCAAGCCAATCGAAACACCGCTCGCCGATCCGTGCAGCGATGTCTGAGGCGACTGACCCGGTGACAACAGCCTCGGTTACAATCATGGCGCGACCCGTCCGCGCGACCGACGCAAAGATCATGGCATCGTCAAGAGGGTTGAGACAGCGCAGGTCAATCACCTCTGCCGTGATGCCCACATCAGCCAACGCCGCTGCCGCCGCCAGCGCCTCGTGCACCATTCGGGACCATGTCACAATCGTCAGGTCATCTCCGGCACGGCGCACCAGCGGCGCGCCCCACGGTGCCTCTGGTTCCGCTGTGATGTCGCCCTTCAGTGTGTACAGCCCCTTATGTTCGATGAAGACTACCGGGTCGGGCTGCTCCAGCGCTTGGCGCAACAGGTGATAGGCGTCAGAGACGCTGGCGGGCATGACAAGCCGTAGGCCCGGAACATGCAGCATCCATGCCTCAAGGCTTTGGGAATGTTGCGCCGCCGCCGACCGGCCCGTGCCGCCTTGCGTGCGCAACACCATGGGCACGCCGATCTGGCCCCCGAACATGTATCGGCTT
Organism: Pseudotabrizicola sediminis; assembly: GCF_004745575.1. Lineage (GTDB taxonomy): Bacteria > Pseudomonadota > Alphaproteobacteria > Rhodobacterales > Rhodobacteraceae > Pseudotabrizicola > Pseudotabrizicola sediminis. The sequence goes on from NZ_RPEM01000015.1 coordinate 30,538, forward strand.
TTCGCCGCCTGATTGGCCAGTTGGTCCATCGCCATGCCGATGAAATCGACATACATCAGCTCTGCAACAGGGCGTAGGCCGGTCATTGCCGCTCCGATGGCCGCACCTATGATTGCGGGTTCGGAAATCGGCGCATCCATGACACGATGCGCGCCAAACATGTCGATCAGACCCTTGGTCACGCCATAGGCACCACCGTAAAGCCCCACCTCCTCGCCCAAAAGGATAATGTCGGAGTCTGCCTGCATGCCGTCGATCAAGGCCTGACGAAGCGCCTCTCGATAGGTGGTCTGAGTCATGGGGCGGCCTCATACAAGATCGCGCGCAGGCGGTCGGCCTGGGCAAAGGGAGCGGGGGTGCCGGGGGCGTAGACGTCCTCAAACATCGTCTGCATTCCGGGCGCGGGTGCCGCGATAGCAGAAGCAAGGGCGGCGTCCATTTCGGTGGCGGCCTCGGCGTCGATACGGTCAAGGTCGGCAGGGCTGACCTGATCTTCGGCATCAAGGGTGGCGCGGGCACGGGCAACGGGATCGCGCAAGCGCCCTTCGGCCTCTTCCTCGGGAGTTCGGTACGGGCTTTTGTCCATGCGGGCATGGCCAAAAAAGCGGAAGGCCGAAATTTCAAGAAACCCGGGCTGCCCGCTGCGCGCGCTTGCCATCAATGTATGAGCCGCCTGATAAACGCTTTCAACATCCGCGCCATCCACCGTTTCGCCCGCAAGACCAAAGGCCCGTGCGCGTTCGGCAAAGGCTACCCGCCCTGCCGAACGGTCAACCCGCGTGCCCATGCCATACTGATTATTGATACAGCAAAACAGCACCGGCAGATGCCACAGGGCCGCCATGTTCATCGACTCGTAGAGGATGCCTTGCGACATCGCCCCGTCGCCAAAGAATGCGACCGAGACATGATCCTGCCTACGGTTCCGGGCAGTGATGCCCGCGCCAACCACATGAGGGATACCACCGCCGACAATGGCATTGGCCCCAAGATGCCCCAGCGCACGGTCAGCGATGTGCATCGACCCCCCCTTACCGCGGCAATAGCCGGTTTCCTTGCCTGCGATCTCGGCCATCATCCGGGCAGGGTCTGCCCCCCGGCCCAAAAAGACCCCATGCCCACGGTGGTGGGTGGTAAAGGTATCGCCAGCGCGCATCAGATCGGTCAGGCCCACTACGCCTTCTTCCCCGATCGACAGGTGCAGCATTGACCCTGCACTTTCGCCCTTGAGGAATAATTCGCCCACCCGTTCCTCGAACGTCCGAATCCGTCGCATCATGCGATATCGGGCGACGGCGCCGCTGTTTGTTCTTTCGGTCATTGGACCTCTCGCAGGGGTTTTAGCGCATCATAGGCTGCGCGATATCGGTCATAGATCGGGGCATAGGCGGCATGGGCCGCAGCATCGGGTGTGATCGTGCGTGCGACGCGCACCATAGCGGCGCAGCCATCCTCGATACAGTCAAAGCGGCCTGCCCCTGTTGCGGCCAAAATTGCCGAACCAAGGGCGCAGGCCTCGGTTTCTTGGGTCAGAGTCAAAGGCACGCCCAAGGTATCGGCATGGACCTGCAACCAAAATTCCGACCGTGTTGCCCCACCTGCAACGACAATCCGGCGCGGCTCGAAAGCATCACCGAAGCTGTCCACGATCATTCGTGTGCCAAAACAGACCGATTCCACCAGCGCGCGATAAATATGGGCAGGCGTGTGTTTCAGAGTCAGGCCGGTGATCGCCCCCCGTGCCAGCGCGTCTGTATGCGGTGTGCGGTTGCCTTGGAAATGATCAACAGCCAGCAACCCCTCGGCACCCGGCTGCAAGGCGGCGGCGGTTGCGTTCAGGGTATCAAAGTCCATATGCTCTGCAAAATTCCTTTTGAACCAGGCGATGACCGATCCGGTTGAGGTCTGCCCACCCTCGATCACTTGCTTTCCTGGATAAACGCAATCGGAATAGGTGCCCCAGACACCGCGTGCATGTGCTGGGCGCAATGCGATGCCAAGGTGCAAATGGCTGGACCCGGTGATCAGTGCCAAGTCGCCGGGTTCGTTTACCCCAAGCCCGATCATTCCAATAAAGGCATCTGCCCCCCCCTGAACGACCAATGTACCCACCCGAAGGCCAAGATGCGCAGCGGCCTGCGCCGAGAGTCCATCAATTACCTCCCCGGGGCCTACGATGGTCGCCGGCCATTTGGCCATCAGATCGGCCAGATCCAGCCGCGCAAGCATCTGCGCGGGCCAACCGCCATGGTCTCTTTGCCAGTGCCAGCGCATCGAGATGTTGTTGCGCGACGCACACCAGCGACCCGTCAGTCGGTAATTCAACCAGTCCTGATACTCGCATATCCGGTCTGCGCGGGCATAGATTTCCGGCTGATGTCGCTTGATCCACAGCGCCTTTGGGATCATCCATTCCGGACTGACCGGGCCGCCTCCCCCACCATTGATCCGTAAGGCCGGATCGCCGCAGGCAGCCACCTCATCCGCTTCTCGGTGTGCGCGCACGTCCATCCACAACAACGCGGAGCGCAGCGGCATGCCATCGGCCGTGCAGGCCACCACGGTGCAGGATGTCGTGTCCGCAGCCAGCGCAATAATCTGATCCGCCCCGACGCTTGCGGCGGCAAGGGCCGCCCTTACCGCGTCTGCCGCCGCCTGCCACCAATCGTCAGGCGCCTGCTCCGCCTGCGCAGGGGCGGGGTATTGGGTGGCATAGCTGGCCTTTCCGATGCCGATTGACCGACCATCCAGATCAACGACATGCGCCCTCAACCCTTCGGTGCCGCCATCTATCCCGATCACGTATCCCATGACACGCCTCTCTGTCGCCGCAGGTGCAATGCTGCATTGCAATATTGTGCAGTCTACGCACAAATGTAAATTTATTCATTGACCGGCGAATTAGTCAATAGTTAGATGCAGTCGACAATTGGTGAATCTCAATGTTTGCACCCAATCCGAATACCGATGATTTGGCGCGCGTCGCGTGGTTGTACCACGTTGGCCAGATGAGCCAGGAAGATGTCAGCCAAGCGCTTGGCATCTCACGATTCAAGGTGTTGCGTATGCTGGCCGAGGCGCGGGATCGTGGAATCGTTCGGGTAAGCGTCCAACACGAGATCAGCGAGACCCTTACCTTGGCCGACCGCCTTAAACAGGTTTGGGGCATGACCGAGGTGATGGTCGCGCCAATGCCTGCGGGCCTTCCTCCGGGGGCTGAAACTTCGGACTTTGCCCGGCGCGCCGTTGGAATTCTGGCTGCTGGCTTTCTGAAGCGGATCGGACGTGGTGGACAGGCCGTTACCATTGGCATGGGCTGGGGCTGGACACTTGCGGCGATGGCACGCGCCGTGGCAGACCTGCACAACCCGAACCTGCGCTTTGTGTCGCTGATGGGATCGATGACGCAAACGTCGGACTCCTCGCCCTTTGATGTTTGCACCAACCTTGCGGCCCTGACCGGAGGCAGTGCGATGTTCCTGCCTGCGCCTTTTATGGCCGACGACGAAGATGCTTGCCGCCTGATCCTGTCGCAGCGGCTTGTGCGAGAAACCCTCGCCGTGGCGCAGCAGGCCGATTATGCGATTGTAAGCGTAGGGGAATGTCAACCTGGCGCGCTGCTGTTCTCGTCATCCGTGCTGACGGCAGAGGATCGGTCCGAGTTGCAGATGGCAGGGGCGGTGGCAGATACTACGGGGCGATTTTTTCGCGCTGACGGCACGTTGGCCGACACTCGCCTGAACCACCGAGCACCGGCGATAGCGTATGACGACTTGCGTCGGTGCGATGTGGTGCTTTTGTGTGCCGGTACGGAGAAACTCGTGGCCACGCGCGCGGTCCTTCGGGCCGGTTTCGTGCGCCGGCTGATCATTGACCAGAAGCTGGCCGAAAGCCTGATCTCCAGCGAAGGCGCACAATAGACAATTGACATAAATGTCTGACAATTGTCGAAATGTACGCCAACGGCGGTCAGGAATCGGAAAGGGGGAAATTTATGACACGGATTGCGCATCTTGGGTTGGGGATCATGGGGCGCGGTATGGTGCGCAACCTGCGCGTTGGCGGGCATGACGTTACGGGATGGAACCGCTCGGCCCCAGACCTGCCATCAGAGCTTCTTGATCTTTCGCTTGCCCCCAGCATTTCGGCTGCAGTGACCGCTAAAGATGTGGTGACGATCTGCCTGACGGGTCCGGATGCTCAGCGGGCGGTTCTGATGGGTGACGACGGCGTGCTCTGCCATGCGCCCGTAGGGACGCTGATCATCGACGCGACAACCACCGACCCCGAGCTTGCGCGCGAAATTGGTGCCGCTGCCGCAGACCGCGGGCTGCGCTATGTTGATGCGCCGGTTTTCGGTTCACGCGGCGAGGCATGGGACGGACGGCTTGATTTCATCTGTGGCGGGTCGGAAAAAGATGTTGCTGACGCCCGCCCGGTGCTGGAGTCTATGGCCGCTACAATCCATCATCTTGGGCCGGTGGGCGCGGGCGCGGCAGCAAAGCTAGTGGGTAACCTGTTGGTCGCGGCACAGCTTGTCTCTTTGGGAGAAGCACTGGCACTGGCCCGGAAGTCGGGCCTGCCTGATGCAGCGCTTATGGGGTTTCTGGATGTGACCGACTATTCCTCGGCCCTGATCCGGGGGGTGGGGCGCAACACCCTTGCGGGCGATTTCAGTCCTCATTTTTATCTTCGCCACATGCTGAAGGACGCACGTCTGATCACCGATCACGCGCATCGTCTTGGGGTGTCGGTACCAATGACAGCCGCAGCTGCCGAGCAGTTTCAGGCCGCTGTTAATCACGGGCATGGCGACCTGAATGCCTCGGGTCTGCATGTGACGCAATTCGCGAACGCGGGTCTGGAAAAACCCTGACCCAAAGTCGCACGCAGGGAGGCGTGCGACCCACCAACGACAGGAGGATGATGTGCACTCAACCGGAGAACCGATCCTACAAATGCGGGGAATCTCCAAATCCTTTGGTGGCCTAAGGGCGCTCATGGATGTGGATCTGGAATTATACCCCGGCGAGGTTCTCGCCATTGTAGGGGACAATGGTGCGGGGAAATCGACCCTGATCAAGGTCCTGACTGGCGTGTATCAAGCCGACAAGGGTGAGATCAGGATCGACGGAAAGACTGTTCAGGTCCGCTCACGCCGTGACAGCATCGATGCCGGCATTGCCGCCGTGTACCAGAACCTCGGACTTGTTGATTCGCTGCCCGCCCCCGAAAACGTCTTTCTGGGAGTTGAACCAATCAAACGCATCTTCGGGCTGCCTTTCATCGATAACCGTGAAATGCGCGAACGCACCATTGCCATTCTGCGCGACCGTGTTGGCGTGTCCCTACCCAACGTCGATGAGCCTACGCGTAACTTTTCCGGCGGTCAGCGGCAAGCGGTGGCGATTGCGCGCGCGATCAACGCCGCCGAACTGAAGGTGCTGGTAATGGACGAACCCACTGCCGCACTGGGCCCTGAGGAGACGCGCAACACGCTCAACCTTATCCGCGCGGTCAAAGAGCGCGGCACCTCGATCATTCTGATTTCCCATAATCTTGATCATGTCTTCAAGGTCGCAGATCGCGTGCAGGTAATGCGCGGCGGGCGCAAGGCGGGCGTGGCTGTGGTGGCCAATTCCACCCGCCGAGACGTGCTGGGCATGATCGTCGGCACCGATGTCGACGAAGACGCGCATGTGTGAGGTCGGAGGAAAAAGATGACCATGACAACCACCATTCCCGCTGACAAGAACGCAGGCCGCAAGGTCGCACTGCCTTGGTATGAACGCTACATAAACATTGTCGGACCATTGGTCATGATCATTGCGTTGGTGATCGCCATGCTGATCTTCGAACGGCGATATTTCGAATTCCAGAACATGATGATCATTCTTCAGGATGCTGCCATCTTCATGGTGCTGGGCATGGCTATGACCATCGTCATAACCGGCAAGGGAATCGACCTGTCCATTGGTGCGGTGGCGGCGCTTTCTGCTGTGATCATGGCGATGCTCATCAAGGATCAAGGCTGGCCTGTCTATCCGGCCATGCTTGCCGGGGTGGTTGTCGGCCTCACTTGTGGCACTATCAACGGGCTGGTGATCACCCGACTGAACGTGCCTGACCTGCTCGCGACATTGGCGATGGACCAGATCTACCGCGGCATCGGTCTTGTGCTGGCAGCCGGCGCGGTTCTGGCGCGATTCCCCGAACCGATCCCTTTTCTAGGCCGTGGCCGGGCTTTTGATCTTATCCCCACGGCCGCCATCGTGGGGCTAATATTCCTTGCCTTGGGATTTGTGCTTTACCGCTACACTTGGCTTGGCCGCTATGCCATCGCCATCGGCGGAAACCGCGAGGCGGCAGTGCTGACCGGCATCAACATCCGCCGGCAGAAGGTTTATCATTATATGCTGATGGGCACCTGTGCCGCGATTGCGGGCATCCTGCTGACTGGCCGCCTCAACGCCATCCAGGCCACCGCAGGGATGGGGTTTGCGCTCCATACAATTGCGGCAGTTGTTGTGGGGGGAACGGCGCTTTTTGGTGGCCGCGGGTCGATGTTTGGTACCTTGGTCGGCGTGCTGCTGCTTGCCATGGTGACGAATGCGCTGGTGATGTTGCGGTTCCAGTTTTTCTGGCAGCTCGTTGCTTCGGGGATCATCATCATCGCATCTATCGGTTTCTATTCCTACCTTCAGCGCCGGGGGAATTCCGACGCCAAGGGGGATGACTGACGCGGGAGAGGGAGGAGCCTTGCCCGCCCCGCCGACCCGGCTGACCCCGGACCGGCACACCGAACCAGAAACGGGAGGAAAACCAAAAATGAACGGAATGACCAAACTTGCGACCGGTGCCTCGGCACTGGCGATCGGCCTGATGCTGGCAGGAACTCTGTCGGCTCAGACACTACCCTTGAAACCACTGCCGGATGATGCTGACCGCTATTTCTGGTGGTATCATCAGGTGCAAACCGACGAAGTTCTGTCCAACATGCAGGAAATTGTCGGCAAGCCAGCCACCGCCATGGCAAGCCCGCCCACCGCACCAATCAAAATCGCGGTGATCTATCCTAGCCAGGATGTGTCGGATTTCTGGCTGCGCAGCTACCTGTCGATGGAGGCGCGTTTGAACGAAATGGGCCTTCCGTTCGAGGCGGTTCAATACGCGTCGAACATGGGCGACTTTCTGCTGCAATCCACTTACGCTGAACAGGCTGCGCGCGAGGATTTCCAATACGTGATCTTTGGCCCGTCAGAGCTTCAGGCGCAACAAGACGACATCAAGCATCTCATGGATGCGGGCAAGAAAGTCATCGTGCTGAATTATGACACCCCAATCCAAGAATGGGGCGATGACCAGCCGATGATGTACACGACGTTCAGCCATCTTTTTGGAGCGCTGAACATCTGTAACTGGGTAGTGGAAAACCTTGGCACCGAAGGCACCTATGCCATGATTCGGGGCATCGTTGGGGGCATCGACGACCAGCGCTCAGGCGGGTTCCGCGATTGTTTGGCGGAAAAGTCGAACTGGAAATTGGCCTATGAACACTATGGCGAGTTCCAGCGCGAAGGCGGCTTCAATGGTGCGCAGCTGATCACATCGGCCTATCCCGAGGTGACACTGATCCATAACGCCAACACCGCTATGGCCATGGGTGCAATCTCGGCAGTTCAGGCAGCAGGGATTGGCGACAAGGTCGGTGTCACCGCGTGGGGCGGCACGGGCGACGAGATCGACGCGCTGAAAAACGGCGAGTTGCTGGCAACCCCGATGCGCATGTCAGACGATGTCGGTGTGGCCATGGCTGAGGCGATCCGCGCTGATATCGAAGGGCGTACGGCGGATATCCCACTCGTGTTCCTTGGCCGGATCGACATCGTCTCGGGCAAGTCCACGCCCGAAGACGTGGAGGCCAAGGCCAACGAGGCCTTCCGCTACACCGGGCGCAACACGCTGGAACGCTAAAGCCAGCTCCGGGCGCCCTTGGTGGGGCGCCCGGGTTTTTAGATGTGGGGAAAGACCATGAAAAAGGTTCTCAACGACCCGTTTGCCTATGTCGATGAAATGCTGGCCGGCTTGTGCGCCGCACATCCTGAATACTACCGCCAGACCGGCGATCAGGGGCGCGTGATCGCACGGGCGCTCCCCATCCGTTCGGGCAAGGTCGGCATCGTGTCGGGTGGCGGCTCGGGGCATCTGCCAGTTTTTACCGGCTATGTCGGTCCCGGCCTGCTTGACGCCTGCGCCATCGGTGATGTGTTCGCCAGCCCTTCGGTCGATCAGATGGCGGACGCCATGCGCGCGGCAAACGGTGGGGCCGGTGTGCTCCGGCTGTATGGTAATTATGGCGGCGACATCATGAATTTCGACATGGCCGGCGACATTGTCGAGATGGAAGATATCACCTGTTCCACGGTCGTTCTTGCGGATGATGTGGCCTCGGCAAAATCGGATGAGGCCGAAAAGCGCCGGGGGGTCGCAGGCATGGTCTATGCCTTCAAGATCGCCGGCGCTGCGGCCGAAGCCGGGCTGGACCTTGCCGGCGTCACCGACGCAGCGCAGCGCGCAGCAAATGCCTGCCGGTCGGTTGGCTTTGCGCTGTCGTCGTGCACCGTGCCGCAGGCGGGCAGACCCACATTTCAGATCGACGAGGGCGATATGGAAATGGGCATGGGCATCCACGGCGAACCTGGTGTCTGGCGAGGTCCCCTGCGCAAGGCCGATGTGATTGCCGAAGAAATGATGGATATTCTTTTGGCTGATCGTGCGTTTTCAGGCCGCGTTTCGGTCATGGTCAATAGCCTTGGGGCCACCCCCCCCGAAGAGCTTTACATCCTTTATCGCATCGTTAAGGCAAGGCTGGAGGCCGCAGGGGCACAGATTGTCATGCCCCTGATCGGCCGATATGCCACATCAATGGAAATGTCTGGCGCGTCAATCACGCTTTGCCAGCTGGATGATCATCTTGAGCGTTGGCTGTGCGCGCCCTGCGATTGCGCGTTCTGGAAGGTCTGACATGCTGACCCGTGACAGCCTTGCCGCTGGCCTTGCCCGCCTTGCTAATCACATGGACAGCGTGGCGGATGAGCTGAACGCGCTTGATGGCCAGCTTGGTGACGGTGATCTAGGCATCACCATGGTGCGGGGCGGGCGCGCGGTGCGAGATCTGCTATCTGACCTTCCCGTCGATCTGGGGCAGGCGCTGCTGCAAGTGGCACAGGCCTTTACCCGCACATCCGGATCAAGCTTCGGCACATTGACCGCTACCGGCCTTATGGCAGCGGCAAAAGCACTGAAGGGGCGAGAGGCTGCCGACTGGTCAGAAACCTCCGCCCTGCTGATGGCTGCATTCGAGGTGATGCGCATGCGAGGTAAGGCGGATCTTGGCGACAAGACGGTGCTGGACACGCTGCACGCAGCCGCAACCGCAACCGAAGGCCTGACCGACGCAGCCGAGATCCGCACCGCCGCGCTTACCGCAGTTATCGGCACCATGGACCGGATGCGCGGAAAGCATGCCCGCATCGGCCGCGCCCGCATTTTTGGTGAGAAATCCGTCGGCCTCGACGATCCGGGCATGCGGGCCTTTCTCCACATGCTCAGAGGCATTGCTCCGCCCTGAAATACCAATTTCTTAAATCGTCCTCGGTTGGTTCCAGGGGGGCGGACATTCTTCTGGTGCCATCCAAATCATATCCGTTTCGACAAAGGAAAAATCATGCAAGGCTTTGGCGTTCATACCAGCATGTGGACCATGAACTGGAACCGCGAAGGGGCCGAGCGCGCTATTGCCGGTGCTGTCCACTACAAAATGGACTTCATAGAAATTGCGCTTCTGACCCCGGAAAAGGTTGATACTCAGCACACACGCGCGCTGTTGGATGCAAACAATCTGCGCGCGGTCTGCTCGCTGGGTCTGCCAGAGGGGAAATGGCCCTCGGTCCACCCTGATGCCGCCATAGACCATCTTAGATTTGCGTTAGACAAGACCGCCGAGATGGGTTGCGAGGCGCTGACGGGAGTCACCTATGGCGGGATCGGACAGCGCACCGGGGTCTATCCGACGCGGGACGAATACGACAACATTGCCCGTGCGCTGGAAGCGGCGGCTAAACATGCCAAATCGCGGGGCGTGCTGTTCGGGATCGAGCCGGTGAACCGCTATGAAAATCACCTCCTGAACACCGGCCGCCAAGCGCGCGAGATGATTGAGCGGGTGGGCGCGGACAACATGTTCATCCACCTTGATACCTATCACATGAATATCGAGGAAAAGGGCGCTGGCAACGGTATTCTTGATGCGCGCGATTACATCAAATATATCCACCTGTCGGAATCCGATCGCGGCACGCCCGGCTGGGGCACCTGCGACTGGGACGAAATCTATGCAACCCTTGCCGCGATCGGCTTCAAGGGGGGGTTGGCGATGGAAAGCTTCATCAATATGCCGCCAGAGGTTGCCTTCGGCCTTGCGGTCTGGCGGCCGGTGGCAAAGGACTTCGAGGAAGTGATGAACAATGGCTTGCCCTTCTTGCGCGGCAAGGCGCGGCAATACGGGTTGATCTGATGGAAACGGATGCGCTTGCCAAACTTATTTTTGCACGTCTTGGTCACGGCCGGATGATCGTCGCCATTGCGGGCGCGCCGGGATCTGGCAAATCAACGCTGGCCGAGGCCCTTTGTGCTGCGCTTAACGACCAGCGCGCTGGTGCGGCGGCGGTGATGCCGATGGATGGCTATCACCTCGACAATGCCATCCTTGATGCGCGGGGCCTCCGGGCGCGCAAGGGCTCACCCCCTACATTTGACGTGGATGGTCTGGCGGGCGATCTGGCCCGCGTGCGCGCTGCAGACCGCCCAGTGATCCTGCCAGTGTTTGACCGCGAGCTAGATCTTGCCCGCGCCGGGGCACGAGAGGTGGGGCCAGAGGTCCCGGTGATCCTCATCGAAGGCAATTATCTACTGCTTGAACAGGCCCAATGGCGGGATCTGTCACCGCTGTTCGACATGACGGTGTTTCTGGATGTGCCCGAGGCCGAACTAGAACGCCGCCTGATCGACCGCTGGCTGCATTACGGCCTAGATGCAGAAGCAGCCCGCACCCGTGCGCTTGGCAATGATATTCCCAACGCACGACTGGTGGCGACCACATCCCGCGCTGCCGATATCACAATTAAACAAGAGGGTTCTGCATGATCGCCTATACCCCCTGCACTACCGAAAGCCTGCGCGCGCGTTTGGCGAATGTGCCCGCTGTGACCGAACGGCTCGGCACCGATTCCAGCGTCTGGGACGTGCGCGAGGTGGGCGACGGCAACCTGAACCTCGTCTTCATAGTCCAAAGCTTACAAGGCGCGCTGGTGGTCAAGCAGGCGCTGCCCTATGTGCGGCTGGTCGGGGACAGTTGGCCCCTACCGCTGAAACGGTCTGTCTTCGAATACAACGCCCTGATCCGCCATGCCCTCCGCGATCCGGGCCGGGTGCCCGAAATCTATCATTTTGACGAAGTCCAGGCGCTTGTCGTGATGCGCTATCTAAGTCCGCACGTGATCTTGCGCAAAAGCATCGTGACGGGGGTGCAACACCCGAACCTTGCCGCTGACATGGGGTTGTTTCTGGCGCGCACACTGTTTCGCGGGTCGAACCTGTCGTTGCCCGCACCGCAAGCCAAGGCTGATCTTGCGCTGTTTTCCGATAATGTTGCGTTAGCCGATATTACAGAAAACCTTGTGTTTTCAGATCCTTATTTCGATGCTGCCATGAACCGGCACACGCCGGGGCTGGACCCTTGGATTACGAAACTGCGCACTGATCGCGATATGAAAGTGGCCGCACAGGCGATGAAACATGCCTTTGTCAGCAAGAGCGAAACGCTGGTGCATGGCGACCTTCATTCCGGGTCGATCATGGTAACGGCCGAAGATACGCAGGTTATCGACCCTGAATTTGCCATCTACGGCCCATTTGGTTTTGATATCGGAATGCTGCTGGCGAACTTTTTGCTTGGGTATTTCGCGCAATCTGGACACGAAGCCACGCCCGGCGACCGTGCTGCCTATAGAAGTTGGCTTCTGAGTGTGACGCGCGACACATGGGGCGTGTTTGTCGCAGAGTTTTCCCGGCTGTGGCGAACCGAGCGAACTGGCATCCTCTATCAGCGCGCCCTTTTCGAGGATCAGGGCGATCCGCTGGCGTCTGAACAGGCGCTGCAAGATGTGTTGCGCGGTATATGGGTCGACGCCATGGGGTTTTGTGGTGTGGAAATGCACCGCCGCGTTCTTGGCCTTGCCCATGTCGAGGATTTGGAAAGCATCACGGATGACAGTCGTCGGCTGATTGCCGAACGGCGTGCTCTGGCATTGGGGCGGCACGTCACAATCAATCGCGCGATCATTACCATGGAGGGGCTGATTGCGCTCGCTGAACGGATCGAAGAGGAGGATCTGGCATGAAGGTCAACGGCATTCCCTACCGCTCGATCTGGACCACGCCAGAGGGCCGTGTGCAGATCATCGACCAAACCCGTCTGCCTCATGAATTTGTGATCGTCGATCTTGCAACAATGGACCAGGCGGCCATTGCCATTCGCGACATGTGGGTGCGGGGCGCGCCGTTGATCGGGGCGACGGCGGCCTGGGGCATGGCACTGGCGATGGCGGAAGACGCGTCAGACGCGGGATTGGCAAGGGCCTACGATGCCTTGATGGCCACACGGCCGACGGCCGTAAACCTGCGTTGGGCGCTGGAAGACGTGCGCGCACGGCTGGCGCCGCTGGCCCCATCGGCCCGCCAGGACGCTGCCAGCGCCCGCGCTGCTGCGATCTGCGACGAAGATGTCGAGATCAACCGCCGCATAGGTGAACAAGGCGTGGCGCTGATCGAGGCGATTGCGGCGCGCAAGTCCGGTCCGGTCAATATTCTGACCCATTGCAACGCGGGCTGGCTGGCCACGGTGGACTGGGGCACAGCCACCTCGCCCATCTATCACGCGGTCGAACGCGGGATTGATGTGCATGTCTGGGTGGACGAAACCCGCCCGCGAAATCAGGGAGCGCATCTCACGGCATGGGAGATGGCAGGTCACGGAATTCCGCATCATTTGATTGTCGACAACGCAGGCGGCCATCTGATGCAGCACGGGCAAGTTGACATGGTGATCGTGGGCACCGACCGGACTACGGCGCGCGGCGACGTCTGCAACAAGATCGGCACCTACCTCAAGGCGCTTGCGGCGCATGACAACGGCGTGCCGTTTTACGTGGCGCTACCCTCTCCCACCATCGATTGGCGCGTGCAAGACGGAGTGCGCGAGATCCCGATCGAAGAGCGTTCGGGCGATGAGGTATCGTTCGTGCAAGGTCGCGATGCGGCGGGGCAGGTCGGAATGGTGCGGATCAGCCCCGACGCCACTCCTGGCGCCAACCCAGCATTCGACGTAACGCCTGCCCGACTGGTCACTGGCCTGATCACGGAACGCGGCGTTGCCCCGGCAACGGCCGCGGGTCTGGCCGCGATGTTTCCGGATCAGGCCCCCTTATGACCTTAACGCGCGATGTCGAGCAACTCGGTCGCGGTGTCAGCATCAGTGACCAGATGGGTGGCATAGCCCCCTGTCAGCACCGAATGCATCGGCACCACCTTTTCGGATCCGCAAGACACCAACAGCCCCATCTGCAACCCGCGCAGCCGGTCAAGCGTCATTCCCATCATCCGCCCGTCCATGGGGCCGGGCAGTGGCGATCCTTGGGCATCAATGAACCGTCCACACAATACACCCTTCGCCCCCGCCGCCTTGTAAACGTCCAGTTCTGCAAGGCTCGCGACTCCTGCGCCCACCACATGACTGTCAGGCAGGCACGATCCGGCCGCAAATATCGCCTTGGTGCAGGTGCCCAGCGTTGCCAACTGCGCCGCGATGATCGGCTCGGCCATCAGGATTCGGGCGTTTTCGGCATTGGACAGGATGACTGGTGCGAACAGATTAATGCATTCGGCAGACAGTTTCCGCGCAAGGTTGGTCGAACATGCCTCCGCAGTAAAGCCGAACGGGCTGGGGACCGAACCCACCAGTTGAAGCACCTTTACATCTTCGGTCTGGATCTGGCCCATGGCCTCGACCGTTTCGAACACAGTTTGGCCCCAAGCGATGCCCAGTCGATCTCCGGGTTCCAAAAGTGTTGGCAGCCATTCGGCCGCGGCACGCGCCACCCTTTTGAGCGTGCCCTCCACACCCGCGGCAGCAGGCGCGACATACGCGGCCTTCAATCCAAAACGGTCGCAAAGATCATGGGCGAGGCGGTGGCGGGTAAATGGTTCTTCGGCCAGAGATATACGCACAAGCCCCGAAGCCCTCGCCTCCTGAAGATAGGTGACCACGGTAGCGCGCGAGACCCCAAGCCGCGTCGCGATGTCATTCTGGTTAAGGCTGTCATGAAAATACAGCCATGCTGCCTCGATCACTGCATCCTCGCGGATGCCTCGTCCGGCGTTTCGGGGAGTGGCCATCAAAGTACCTGCCAAATTTTTTTGGGTTGTCCGCAACCCTGCCAAATGTCGAGCGCGGCAACAAGGGGGCCGTGATGACTGATCTGTTCGTTGGTCTGGATGCAGGTACCTCGACCATCAAGGCCGTGGCCTTCGATCTGACAGGACAGACAGTTGCAATGGCCCAACGGCGGAACTTGCATGATGTCGGACCAGATGGTGCCGTAACACAGGACATGCGGCGGACATGGGATGACTGCACCGCCGTCTTGCGCGGCCTCGGGGCAAAGGTGCCAGACTTTGCCGATCGGATTGCAGCGATCGGCGTTACCGGACAGGGGGACGGGTGCTGGATAATCGATGGGGCTGGCGATCCGGTAGGGCCGGGTTGGCTGTGGCTCGACGCTCGGGCAGCGGGGTTGGTTGCCGGCCTGCGAGGCGGCGAGGCCGAAGCCGTGCATTTCCGCACTACCGGCACCGCGCTGACCTCATGTCAGCAGGGTCCGCAACTCATGTGGATGCAGGCCCATGCTCCCGATTTGTTGGTCAGGGCGGCCACCGCATTTCACTGCAAGGATTGGCTGTTCTTTCGCATGACCGGCGTCCGCGCCACTGATCCGTGCGAAGCATGTTTCAGCTTTGGCGATTTCCGCACCCGCGCCTATGATGATGGTGTGATCGATGCGCTTGGCCTTGGTATCCTGCGCCACCTTTTGCCACCCATTCTTGACGGGGTGCGAACCGTCCTCCCACTGACGGCAGCTGCCGCAGCCGAAACGGGTCTGCGGACTGGGACGCCGGTTAGCCTTGGCTATCTGGATGCTGTCTGCACCGGCTTGGGCGCGGGCATCTTGGAGGGCGGGCAAGGTTTTGGCTGCACGATCCTCGGGTCCACAGGCGTGCACATGAAGGGGATGCGGGTAGAAGATGTCACTTTGCCCGCGCAGCCGACCGGATATGTAATGGTCATGCCGATACCGGGGATGGTTGCACAGATGCAGACCAACATGGCCGGAACACTCAATCTGGACTGGATGCTTGGACTGGCCGAGGGGCTGTTAAAGGGTCTGGACCAACCGGTGCCCGATCTGATTGAACGGCTGGACGGGTGGTTGGGCGATGCAAATCGCGGGCCTCTCTACCACCCCTACATCTCGGCGGCAGGAGAACGGGGGCCTTTTGTCGATGCGCATGCACGTGCCGGGTTTATTGGGCTTACAACGGAACATCGCTTTGTCGATCTGGTGGGCGCCGTCGCTGAGGGGTTGGGTTTGGCTGCCCGCGATTGCTATTCGGCCATGGGTGGTGTCCCGCCAGAGGTACGCCTGACCGGCGGGGCTGCCCGATCTGTCGCGTTGCGGCGCATTATGGCGGCGGCCCTCGGGGTGCCGGTTCGTCCAAGCTCGCGCGAAGAGGCTGGGGCCGCAGGCGCTGCCATGATTGGTGCCGTCGCCGTCGGGGCCTTCCCCGACATCCCAGCCGCCGTAGACTCGTGGGTCAGCCCTTGCCTTGGTCTGGCGTTGGAACCCGACGACGCGGCAAGGACTCGGCAGGACCGGCGATTTTCACATTATCTGCAAGCGCGCAGAACCCTTGCCCCCCTGTGGACCACGATGGCGAATGACAGCGAAAGGAACGAGAGATGACCGAATTCGAATTACGCGCGGATCTGGTGGCGCGGGCTAAGGAACTGGATGCCTCCGGTCTGAACCGTGGGGCATCTGGCAACCTTTCGGTGCGCTGCGGAACCCACATGCTGATCACGCCATCGGCGGTGCCTTATATTCAATTAACTGTCGACATGATTGCCGCCATGCCGTTGGAAGGCGATTACGGGGCATGGGAAGGGCCGCGAAAGCCGTCGACCGAGTGGCGCTTCCATTTGGACCTTATGCGCGCCCGGCCAGATATCGGTGCGGTTGTGCATACTCACGCGCCTTGGTGCACGGTGCTTGCGATTGCCCGCCAGCCGATCCCGGCGGTTCACTACATGATGGCAGCCTTTGGCGGGCCTGAAATTCCGGTCTGCGACTATGCCCGCTATGGCACGGAAGACCTTTCCACCCATGTGGTCACAGCGATGGAGGGGCGCGCGGGCTGTCTGATGGCCAATCATGGCATGCTGACAGCGGCCAATACGCTGACCCGCGCCTGCTGGCTGGCGCATGAGATGGAGGCTCTTGCGCACCAGCATTATCACACATTGCTGATTGGCGGCGGTCACATACTGACCGAGGCGCAGATCGCCGACGCCGCCACCGGCTTCGCCAGCTATGGGGTGCAAGACCGGACCGATTCCTAGCCCTTCACAGCACCCGCTGTCATCCCGCTGACAATGTAACGGTTTGCCGTCAGGGCGAACAGGATCACGGGCGCGATGACCAGCACCGCATAGGCCGCAATCACGCCGTATTCGGCACCGGCCTCGGCTCCGCCCAGAAACCGGGTGATCCCTACGGTCAACGGCTGCGCACTGTTGCCTGCAAGGAACAGCGCGAACAGATACTCGTTCCATGAGATGATGAACACAAGGATCGCCAGCGCAATCACCCCTGATCGCACAACCGGCAGCGAAACATGCCAGAACAGGTGCCAGGGGTTGCAGCCATCCACAATGCCAGCCTCTTCCAGCTCTTGCGGAACGGTGTCAAAAAACCCTACGAGCATCCAGGTGGCGAAAGGAATATGGATTGACAGATGGGCGAGCAGCAGACCGGTGCGCGACCCTGACAATCCGAGGTTCACGAATATCAGGAACAGCGGCAATGCCAGCACGACGTAGGGTATGAAGCGCATCGCCAGTACCCCGAACGACACCGCAGCTCGTGCCCGGCCCGAGATCTTGGTCAGCCCATAGGCCAGCGGCACGCAGACAACCAAAGTGATGACGACGGCACTGGCCGAGATGATCACCGAATTGGTAAAAAAGAACCAGAAATCGCCACGCGTGAAGGCTTGGGTGAAATTCTCAAGCGTGAAGTCGCGAAAAGTCAACAGGTCCATCGGGCTGCGAAACAGGGCTGTGCGGTTCAGGCTGGCCGCAATCAGCATGACAGGCGGCAAAAGCGAAATGACCAGCCATATCGCGAGCAAGGCGTGAATGATCCAGACGGCACCGCGCTTACGAAGTCTGGCTGACATCATGCGATTGGTCATGCCTTGTCTCCCAATGTGCGGCGGTAGAGAGTGATGTACAGCCAAGCGATCACCGCCATGATGAGGAACATCGAAAAGGCGATCGTATTGGCCATGCCCATGTCCTGATTGGCGATGCCCCGGTTATAGGCAAAGATCGACAAAACCGTGGTTGACCGGCCCGGCCCGCCGCCCGTCAGCGCCCAGATCATGTCAAACTCGCGAAAGGCGGATGTTATGATGATGATCGACACAAACAGGATATGCGGACGCAGGATTGGCAGCACGATATACCAAAGTGCCTGAAACGGCCCCGCGCCATCCACCCGCCCGGCCTCGTGCAATTCATCGGGGATGGTGGTCAGGGCCGCGTAAAACACCAGTACTGCGAGCGGGATCAGATGCCACGAATTGGTAATGATCGTGGCATACAGCGCGGTGTCCCGCTCCAAGAGCCAGAACGGCATCCCGCCGCCGAAATAGGAAGAGATCTGGTTTACGACGCCGAATTCCTGCTGCCAGATGAAAAACCGCCACGCAATGCCGCCGACCACAGGGGTCATTACAAAGGGAATGAGAAACAGCGCCATCCACATCGGCCGCAGTTTGACCTGACGCGCATTGAGCAGGAACGCGATTAGAATACCGAAACCAACCGACAGCACTACGCAGCCCAGCGTGAACAGTCCCGTGATCCGTAAGGCATTGACGAACAGCGGGTCTGCAAACGCCTTCCAGTAATTCTCAAGCCCAACGAACACCTGATTGTTGAAGTCATACAGAAATACCCGGTGCAACGAATAGCGCAGCCCCATGACCAGGGGCGTGCCTACGACGATCACCATCAAGATCAATCCCGGCAGGATAAACCACCAACCCCGTGTAAACTGTGCGCGTCTGCTAGACATGCGGTTCCCCCCGTAAATGCCCCGCGCCCTTTCAGGCGCGGGGGAATCATGCTTATTTCAGATAGCCCGCAGCCGTGAAGGCTTCAGTCATGCTGCTGACCCAGCGCTGCTGCGCCTGCTCACCGGTCAGATCGCCCGAGAAGACATCGGTAATGAATTCGGTTGTCCCGTTCCACATCACCGCGCCGTATTCAGGGATACCCTGACGGATAAAGACCTGTTGAAGAGTTTTCTCATAGGCGGGCAGGAAGTTCGCATAGTAGGGCTTGAGGTTGCGCAACTCATCGCTGGCGAAATGCCCGGTAGTCGAGAATTGCTCGGACTGCTTGCCCCACTCGATTTCCTGATCCTGAAGCATCCATTTCAGGAACTTGAAGGCCTCTTGCTGGTTCGGCGTGTCAAAGACGAACACACCGCCCCCACCAAGGAAGGGCACGCCCTGCTCATAGCCTTTCAGATTGCCTTCCCACTGGGGCAACGCGGCATAAAGCGTGTTGCCGGCCGCCTTGCCGCCCTCGGCCTCTACCGTGCCAAGACCCTGCGGCCACATAACTGCGGTCGCGAGATGCCCGTCGCGGAACATTTCCAACCCCTCGAGGAAGCCCCAGTTCTGGGCTTCACGCGGTGCAGTGTTCTGCGCCATGTGGGTAAACCAGTTTGCGGTTTCCAGTAGAATAGGGTTGTCAATATCAGGCTTGAAATCCGCACCCCAGCCAGCCAGACCAGCCGAATACAGAACCACGATATAGCTGCGGGTGATCCCCGCCCCTGCGCCAAGCGCATCCGCCCAACCATAGAGCGGACGTTCAAGCGTTTCGCCGGCCGCCATCGCACCAGCCGGCCGGGTGAAGAATTCGGCCACGTCACGCCACTCGGCATAGGTCGCCGGCACGGTCAGATCGCGCCCGTATTTCTCCTTAAAGGCTGCCTGCTCGTCGGGATGCTCGAACAGATCTTGCCGGGCAATCATCATCGGCGCCGCAGGCGTCGTCGGTACGGCGATGATTTCACCGGGGCGTGCATCCGACTTCATATGGCTTTCGACGATCAGCGGCGGATATTTTGACACGTCAAA
This sequence comes from Pseudotabrizicola sediminis, assembly GCF_004745575.1. Classification (GTDB taxonomy): domain Bacteria; phylum Pseudomonadota; class Alphaproteobacteria; order Rhodobacterales; family Rhodobacteraceae; genus Pseudotabrizicola; species Pseudotabrizicola sediminis. Next base: position 50,149 of record NZ_RPEM01000015.1, read on the forward strand.
ACCGGTCGACTCGATCAGCGGAGTCAGATCGACGACGTGGTCCTTGAAGGTGCCAAACCAGCCGGGGCTGTGATAACCCAGATCCCAGCGACCGGTCTTGCCAATCGCCTCGATCGACATCTGGTCGCGCAACTGGTTGGGGGGCAGGATTTCCCCGATCACCTTGATGCCGGTTTCGGCCTCATATTTTGGTGCGAAATAGTTCACGACGGCGTCCGCCTCTGCGCCGGGGTGCAGCGCCCAGCGGATTGTGACGTCCTGCGCCGTTGCAGTTGTCGCCAAGCCAAAGCCAAGGGCTAGTCCCCCGGCGATGGCAGCACGTCTGGTTGGTCCGGTCATGTTGTTCCTCCTCTGGTTTGTTTGTCCCGACGCCTAGTTCAGCCGGGTTTGGGTCGTAGGGTCGAAAAGGTGCATCCTCCCGGGCAAAGGGGTCATCGCAATCGCCTGACCATGCTTGAGGCTATGACGCTCGCGGAAGACGGCTGTCATCTGCTGACCCGCCAGCCGGGCTCCCACATGCAGCTCTGCCCCGGTGGGTTCCACCAATGTCACCTCGGCGCGCAGGCCGTGATCTGACAAGACCAATTCTTCGGGGCGCAAACCGACGATGACTTGCAGGCCCTCGGCCAACGAAGTCCCTTCCGGCACTTGCAGACTCTGGCCGTCGGCGAGGCGCAAGGCACCGTCAGTCACGGTTGCGGCAAAGAAATTCATCGAAGGCGAGCCGATGAAACCCGCCACAAATAGATTTGACGGACGGTCATAGAGTTCCAACGGCGCACCGGCCTGTTTGACCACACCGTCATGCATGACCACTATCATGTCCGCCATCGTCATGGCCTCGATCTGGTCGTGGGTCACGTAAACGGTGGTTACCTTCAGGCGTTGATGCAACTCCTTTATCTCAGCCCGCATCTGCACGCGCAATTTGGCATCAAGGTTCGACAACGGCTCGTCAAACAGGAACACCTGCGGATTGCGAACGATCGCGCGCCCCATCGCGACACGCTGACGCTGACCGCCGGACAATTGCCGCGGAAACCGGTCGAGCAGCGGGGTGAGATTCAGGATTTCTGCAGCCCGGCCGACGCGCAATGCAATGTCTGCCGTTTCTGCGCGCGCAAGCTTGAGCGCAAAGCCCATGTTTTGCGCCACCGTCATGTGGGGGTAGAGCCCGTAGTTTTGGAACACCATTGCGATGTCGCGGTCCTTCGGGGCCATGTCATTGACCTCGGTCCCGCCAATCAGAATTTGGCCACCTGTCACATCCTCCAGCCCGGCAATGATGCGCAGCAGAGTGGATTTACCGCAGCCCGACGGGCCGACCAACACAACAAAGGCGCCATCCGCGATTTCGACATTGATGCCGTGGATTACTTGGGTTTCCCCAAAGGTTTTCTCGACATTGCGGATGCTGACACCAGCCATACGCCACCCCCCTCCCAAGTTGTTGCGATCGGATAGTACGTCCGTTTGCGCTAACAGGTCAACATAAATCAGACTTGTTGACATAATGGCCAAAACCAAGCCCTATCGGGAGCATCGTCCCTTTTATGACATCCTTGCCATGTTCAAACGCACCCGTCGCAACGATTTAGGCCCGACCTCTCGCCGGGGAGCGGGGCCGGAGTCTTTGCGCGCGCACAATGAGCGGTTGATTTTGGGCATGTTGCACAGCGCCGGCGCTCTGAGCGCCGCTGACCTCGCCCGCCGGTCTGGCTTGTCGGCGCAGGCGGTCTCGGTAATTTTGCGAGCCCTGTCCGCCGAGAGGCTGATCTTGCGGGGCAATCCGACGCGGGGCAGGGTGGGGCAACCCTCAGTGCCGATTTCGATCAATCCAGATGGCAATTATGTGCTGGGTTCCAAGATCGGGCGGCGGAGCGCTGATCTGGTCTTGCTGGGCCTTGATGGCAAGACCCGAGCGCACAAGCGACTGCCCTATGCCTGGCCGGATCCTGTAGTCGTCCTCCGCTGGCTTGAGGATACGACCGTTGCTTTTCGCGCCACGGTGCCGACCGTGGCAGGCTTGGGTATCGCGTTGCCGTCGCGGTTGTGGGACTGGGCTGAAGAAGTGCCCGAAGGCCAGATCGCCATGCAAGCTTGGCGTGATATCGACTTGGTCGCGACTTTTGGTGCAACCGGGCTACCCGTCATGGTAGTCAACGATGGTGCTGCGGCCTGTGCGGCTGAAATGACCTTCGGCACGTTACCGCATGGAGACGAGGTTCTGTATGTTTTTGTCGGAACGTTCATCGGAGGCGGGCTCGCGTCCCGGGGCAGCCTTGTGCTGGGCGCATCGGGCAATGCGGGGTCGTTTGGATCCGTGCTCGTGCAAGGGTCGGATGGCGTGGTGCAACAGCTGATCGATGTAGCGTCGCTGATCGGTTTGGAACGCGCATTACGCGCAAAAGGGCAGACGGCCGAGGTTCTGCGACTTGAGCCTACACAAGCAACGCTGTCCAACCCATTAGTGGACAGATGGATCACGCAGGCGGCGCACGGTATTGCTCAGGCTATGATCTCTGCCGTTGCCACCACCGACAGCCGGCTTGTGATCGTAGATGGGGCAATGCCCGCAGAGATCCTTGACGTGCTGGTGGCACGGGTTGCGGCCTTCATGCCCCGCTATCCCCTTGCCGGAATCGACGTGCCGACCATCCAACGTGGAACGATCGGTCCTTTGGCGCGGGCAATTGGGGCTGCCTCTGTGGTGTTGAACGAACGCTTTCTGGCTTGGCCAGCCGATATAAAGGGGCAGGCTGCGTAACGCGCATTTGCGATTCTGGCACTGAGACCGAATTAATGATATCGCCTCATGGACGCTGATTAGACGTTGCCTCGCGCTGATGATGTGACCGTTCTCCTTTGTGGATCAGCTTAGACCCAACTTGGCACATCGATACCATGGGGAAACTGTCACATCGTTAGAGCCTATGCCGCCACCCAGATCATCGCGGAGGTGTTCAGAAGCGAAGGATTTGACGGCATGATCTACAAGAGCGCGTTTGCCGAAAAGGGGTACAACATCGCGCTGTTCGACCTCGACGCTGCCCTGCAGACAGAGTCATACCTATATCAGGTGCAAAAGGCCGCTTTCGAGTTCAGGGAGCTCAACCTCGAATAATCTGAAACTTGGCGGCAGGTTCTACTGAACTGGTGCCTCCGTGGCGTCCGAGGATACGCTTGCAATTTGACAACATGATTTTCAAACAGCCGGGAAAGTCACAAGGTCATTCGTTACCCAAACCCCCGACACGAAAGACTCAGCCGCCCTGATCCTGGCTCCCCGGAAGGTTCGTTGCCAACACTCGGGTCAGTTTGCTCCGTGCTTCAACAAGCAGCATCTGCATGGACTGCATGTCCAGATGTTCTGCCGAGTTTTGTCCGAGCCTGTCATCCGCAAGCGGCGGCACGGGTGTGCCATTTACAATGATCTCATAGTGCAGATGCGGGGCGGTCGATGTCCCTCTCGATCCAACACGGCCAATTTCTTCGCCTGCAGCAATTCTTTGGCCGACTGAGATTGCCTCGCTGGCGGCGCTCAGATGGGCGTAAATCGTGGGAACATTCTCAGGATGGTCGATTTCGACCATAAGGCCATATCCGCTGCGGAGTCCAACAAACGCAAGGGTACCGGACTGCGTGGCGTGCACTGGTGACCCAAACTCGGCTGCGAAATCCACGCCGCTGTGCATCCTCACGCCACCGTGGACCGGATGCTCCCGCATCCCAAACGATGAGCTCAGACGTGCACCGGGGATCGGTTGATCGAACACCCGAATGATCTGATTGTCCTTGTAGATTATGGCGTGACTGGACTGGTCACCCGGCCAGATCACTTCGAAGCGCACTGCGCCAAGATCTATTTCCGCATAGTCTATCGTGGGCACTCCGATCACCTCGTCGCCCAACCGGTTCTCGCGCCATACGATGCGCAAGCGCTCGCCGCCATTAACTGCCCGTCGGAGGTCGAGGGTTCCGTCCAGGATTAGTTCAAGGTCTGAGGCAAACCTCGTCGGGATGCTGGCGGTCTCCAAGGCCGCGTAGATCGACGAGGCAATCTCTGCCTCACCAGCGCGGGTCACAGTCTCCAGTTCGGGGAGTATCGTCCGGACAGATGGGGTGCCATCAAGTGTCGCGTAAACACGCAATCCTTTCTCGACCTCGAGCATCGCGCTCCAGACCTTTCCGTCCGCCATTATCTTCAAGGTAAGGCGGTACCCGGGCTGAAGACGCCGCAGATCGTATTCCGACCCGATCACGCGGGACAACTCAGATCGGACGGAAGCGTCAACACCCGCCTCAGTGAGTAGAATATCGAGGCTTCCGCCTGGACGAATGGTGCCGGACCAGGAGATCAGCGCGTCCGGCGTTGTGCCATTCCATTGATTACTCCGGGGATTTGCATCCGGTCTGTCACTGGCTGTGACATCTGGAACATGCTTTTCTGGAACGCGTGCCGCAAGACTGGAGATTTGTAGCTTCGACTGATCGTTCTCCCGAACTGCAAGAGTCACCAAGAGGCAAACAGCAGCGAACAGAGCTGTCCAGTACCTCAACTTCATACAGTTTTCTCCATGCTGTTGTCACGGCGGATCGCCGATGCAAACCCACATCGCGTTGGCCGTTTTACTTGGCGCATGCCCGGCAGCGCATGATCGTCGGATCAAGCTCGAGGCGTTTTTCGCCGATGAACTCACCGCAGGCGTCGCACCAGCCGAAGTGCTCTCCCTCAAGGCGCTGGAGCGCGGCTTCAAGTGCGCGAATGCGGCCATTCCGGCGTGCATCCAAGGCTGTGGCCATGGCCTGCTGCTGCATGGCGTCCATCCGGCTGAGCCGACCCACGCTTTGCTGGTCCAGTTCGACGGGCTTGCGATGCTCGATGGTGGCGCCGGAAGCCTCGTGCAGTTCGTCTAGTTCCTCCCGCAGGCGCGGAAGGAACCGTGATCTAAGCTGTTCTGGTGTCGGCTCGCTCATGCGCTCAGCGCATCAGCACGACGGGCACCTTGCATGACCTGATCATCGCTGTGGTGGTTGATCCGATGATCAGGCTGCGGATGCGGCTGTGGCCATAGGCGCCCATGACCAGCATGTCGAACTGCGCCTCTTCCACCAGCTTGCCAAGCGCGGTTTCGGGCTGGCCGGGCAGCACAGAGGTTTCCGCCTCAATCCCCGCCGACTTCAGCATCGCTTTTGCATTGTCGAGACCCTTGATCACTTCGGGCGAGCTACTGCCCACGGTCACGACATGCACGGCCAGCCCTTGGAACAGCGGGCTGCGGGCAATGTGGTCGATGGCTTTCATTGCTGATGCGCCACCGTCATACGCGACCAGCACCTTGGAAATCGGCTTGAACGCACGGGAGGCGACAAAGACCGGCTTGTGGCTTGCCCGCACGATGCGTTCGAGGTTCGACCCGAGGTGTCCTTTGGCAAAGTCCGCATCCTCGCCACGCTTGCCGATGATGATGACGCGCGCATCCGCTTCCACTTCGGCCACGGCTTCCACCACATCGCCGTGGCGCAGGCGGGTGCTGATGTCAGTCACCCCACCCTTTACTAAAATGGCGCTGGCATCCTCCAGAATGGCCCGGCCCTTGTGACTCATCAGCTTGGACCGCTGTGCATCCAGTTCTGCCAATTCGTTCAGGAGCGCGGTGCGTGCTCCGAGCTTGATTGCACCGGAGCGGTCATGCGTATCAGAAGCCTCGCGGCGACCAAGGACATGGATCAGCTCCACAGGAGCCTCGGTGCGCTGCGAAATCCAGGCGGCATGGTCGCAGACGCTGGCAGAGTAGATGGAGCCGTCCACGAGGGCGACGATCTTTCCCGCGATGGTGGTCTGTGTCTGTTGGGTCATGGTCTTTCCCTCCCTTAATGCGACATCAGCTGATCCATCGCGCCCGGCTTGTCATGGATGGCAAGTTTGTCGACGATGGTTTCAGTGGCCGCGTTCATTCCAACGATCTCGACCTCGGCCCCGTCGCGGCGGAACTTCAGCACTGCCATGTCCAGGGCCTGAACGGATGAAATGTCCCAGATGTGGGCAAGACTGACGTCGATGACGACCTTGTCCAAGGCTTCCTTGAAGTCGAAGGCGTTCATGAAGTCCTCGACAGAGCCATAGAACAGCTGACCCTCTACGATGTAGGTCCGCACGCGGCCGTCCTTCGAGATGCTGGTTGTGACGTTGAATAGCTGTGCGATCTTGCCTGCGAAGAAGATGCCCGACAGCAGCACGCCAACCAGCACGCCGATGGCAAGGTTGTGGGTGTAGACCACGGTTACCACCGTCGCGACCATCACGATCGAAGACGACCGGGGGTGCAGGCGAAGGTTCTTGATCGATGACCAAGAGAAGGTGCCGACTGAGACCATGATCATGATCGCCACCAGGGCGGCCATCGGGATCTGACTGACGAGGTCGCCAAGCACAACGACCATAAACAGCAGGTAGACGCCTGCCGCGAACGACGACAGGCGTCCACGGCCGCCGGATTTCACGTTGATGATCGACTGGCCGATCATTGCACAGCCTGCCATGCCGCCAATGAACCCGGTCGCGGTGTTCGCGATGCCTTGGCCGATACACTCCTGATTCCGGTTTGACTTGGTGTCGGTCAGATCATCGACGATGTTCTGTGTCATCAGGCTTTCTAGAAGACCCACCACGGCAACCGCCACCGAATAGGGCAGGATGATCATCAGGGTTTCAAATGTCAGCGGAATCTGCGGGATCAGAAAAATCGGCAGCGTATCGGGCAGCGCCCCCATATCGCCCACCGTGCGGACGTCCCAGCCAAAGATCATGACCAACCCGGTCAACACCACGATTGTGACCAAAGGCGACGGGATTGCCTTGGTCAGCAGTGGGAACAGGTAGATGATCGCCAGCCCTGCTGCCACCAGCACATAGGTCAGCCAGGTGACCAGTCTCGGGTCGAGTTCGGTCAACTGCGCCATGAAGATCAGGATGGCCAACGCATTCACAAAGCCGGTCATCACCGACTTCGAGACGTAGCGCATCACAAAGCCCAGCTTGAATATGCCCGCCGCAATCTGGATCAGCCCGGCAAGAACGGTCGCCGCGAGCAGGTATTGCAGCCCGTGGTCCTTGACGAGCGTGATCATCAGCACGGCGGTGGCCGCCGTTGCGGCCGAGATCATGCCCGGACGTCCGCCCGTAAAAGCGATCAGCACAGCAATGGAAAAGCTGGCGTAAAGACCGACCTTCGGGTCGACCCCCGCAATAATCGAAAATGCGATGGCTTCGGGGATCAGGGCAAGCGCCACAACAATCCCTGCTATCAAATCGCCACGGATATTCCCGAACCATTGTTCGCGGTAAGCGTCGAGTGAAATCATGTAAATGTGTTCCTGAACGACGAAGGGCCGTACCGGCCACGCGTCGAGATTTGATCTGTTGTCGGTTCAGGTGGTCTGGCGGATCAGCGGCCAGAATAGCCACCCGGGCTTGCACCGGGTCCATGCTTTTCTCGGTCCTGTTAGCCGCAAACATGCCTCTTTGGCAACCCGAAACCTGCGAGGGACTTCTGCACTGCGGCATGAACCGCGCCAGACGCCCGTTTTTAGTCAGATCCAAGGAAGAATCGCTCGTCTTCATTCAGGTCGATAAACTCCTCGGCAAGGTCGACCAGTGGCGGCGGGGGCGCAATGCTGGCAGGCACTGCTAGGCTGGATATCAGCGTCACCGGCACGTCCATTTTCTCCAACCGGGTGAGCAGCGGGATAAGCTTGGCGTCTCCCGCCACGATCACGAGGGACGCCCCGTCATGCGCTGCCTCCATGGCGTCGACCGCAAGCTGGATCAGGTTGGAACCGTAGCGTTCACGCTGATACCACGGCCGTGCAAAATCCTGTGATCCTCGCGTTTCGATGCCGTGCCGCTCCAACCATTCAAAGAACCGTTGAAGTCGGTGATGTTCATCTAGGTCGCGGGCATCACGATAGTAGATTGCCGTGGCAGGCACCGCCTCTGTTCCGAAGGATGCCTTGTGAGCTACCCCCCGAAGATCGGACAGTGACGGAAGCTACGA
>NZ_RPEM01000016.1 GCF_004745575.1 Pseudotabrizicola sediminis
GGTCATGATCTGATCGCGCACCGCCTCGGGGATGCGGTTCCAGACCCTGGAAGGGGAAGAGGACCTGTCCTCCAGCCCCTCCAGCCCATGCTCGACGAAGCGGGCATACCACCGGTAGAACGTGGTGGGCGGGATGCCGATCTTGGACAAGGTGCGCCTGACGGACAGATGCGACTGCTCCACCAGCCGGATGATCTCGAGCTTCTCAGTGGCAGGATACCTCATTCGTGGTCTCCCCCAGGCCCGGTCATGTTTTTTTTGAGCAGACGGTTTTCAAGGCTGAGATCGGCCACCAGTTCCTTCAGTGCCAAAGCCTCGGCGCGCAGATCCTTCACCTCGCCTGTGTTCGCCTGGCGGGCCGTATCACCGGCCAGCCGCTTCTTGCCGGCCTCGAGGAATTCCCCTTACGGCGAATGCAGGCATTCGCCTACCGGGCAACGCTTCGACCAGCTGTAATACAGGCTTTGGGCGATCCCTTCCTTCCGGCACAGCTCGGCAATGCTGTCTTCGCCACGAAGGCCGGACAGCACGATCCGGATCTTCTCCTCGGAAGAATGCAGTTTGCGCGTCGCGCGCCGGATGTCTTTCACAACCTGCTCCGCAGGCGCCTTCGTGCTCACGGGTTTCTTCATCATCTTCAACTCCATATGGGGTCAAGATGAGCCACAAACCCTCCGCTACGCAATCATCCTAAACTGTTCCATGGGCGCTGATGGCGGACATCCCAATGTGCTGATCACTGGGCATCAGGGCTTTTTCACACTGGAGGCAATCGAGGCGATCGCGGCAACGACCATCGCCAATGTGATCGCGTTCCAGCAGGACGGGGTGCCCCTGCATCCCGTTGCTCGGCCGGATTGAGATGCCGGCCGCGCTGGCCACCCTGCCGATCCTTGTTGTGATGCTGGCGATGGCCATTCTGAGCTGGCGCGCTAAACTGGCGGGGGGTGGCAGGGCATTGCGTAGCACTTGCAGTGGTTTTCTGGTGCGGACGTTCTGGTGGCAGCGACTGCAGCAGAAGCCGTAAGCAGCACGCTGTTAGTAAAGGCGAATGTCTGGCCCTTGCTGATTGTACTGACGTGATGGCGCACACGCATTGGTCAGTTGCGCCATCCTAAAACCAATAATTCTCAAGCCTTGCGCACTATGCCTTCGGCAAAGACAACGCAGGCCGTCCATGACCCCAGAAACACGATATCGGCGGCGAGGCCCATCGGAGGCTCTCCAGTGAGTACTTAGATGGGAAAAAAACACCATTTCCCGGCCGTGGCCCCCGTGCCGATCGCATAGGCGCGGATCACCCAGTTGCGGTGGTGGATAAAGTCGCGCTTGCGGCCAGTATCGCAAGAGCCAAAGCCACACCCAGAGCAATCCCAAACAGCCGCCGCCCGCAGTTGATCGCTACTGAATACGTATCGGGTAAGTGCAAAAGCAGGGATGGCTCGCTTATTGTGTCATGATGGCTTCTATTGATTGTGATTGGCTAACTCCTCGGTCCTGTTGACCGCGCTGGTTTGGTGGGATGGTGCAATCCGAATTCTTGACGTTGCTGGACGTTTCTTTTAAGATATTGAAATATAGTAGAAATTCTTATTTCTTTGTTGCCATTATCTCGTCCCAACTGTTCCATCCTTGATGATCACATAGACCCTCGGCGCTCTGCGTTTTTCATGGCAAGATCGGTTCTGAGGGACATTCGGAGCGGGGTGCGGACATGCTGATCCATCTTCACAAGCAGGCGACGACGACGCCGAAGGTTCGGGCAGCGATTCAGGCCAGCGTTGAGCCTGCGTCCGCCCTTGCGGAGCGGTTCGGCACGACCGAGCAGACGGTCTACAAGTGGAAGCACTGGGACACGGTGCATGACCGCAGCCACACGCCGCACCGGCTTCAAACGACACTTACGCCCGCGCAAGAGGCCGTGGCGGTTGTCCTGCGCAAGTCATTGCTGGTGTCGATCGACGACCTGCTCGCGGTGGTGCGGGAATTCCTCAATCCGGATGTCTCGCGCTCGGGCCTCGACCGCTGCCTGCGTCGGCACGGGGTGGGCAATCTGCGCGACCTTCAGGGACGCGACCCCAGACCGAAGCATAAGGCATTCAAGGCCTACGAGCCCCGCTATCTGCATGTGGACGTCAAGTATCTGCCTCAAATGGTTGACGAAACCTCGCGCCGCTACCTGTTCGTGGCCATTGATCGGGCAACCCGCTGGGTGTTCATCCGCATCTTCAAGGCCAAGACCGCCGCCAACGCCCGCTGGTTCTTGCGCGACTTGGAACGGGCCTGCCCAATCCGGATCAGGACGGTTTTGACCGATAATGGCAAGGAATTCACCGACCGCCTGTTTGGTCTGCGCAAACGCGAGGCCACCGGCAAGCACGAGTTCGACCAGCTCTGCGCAGACCTAGGAATCGAACACCGCCTCGCACCGCCGCAGCACCCTCAAACCAACGGGATGGTCGAACGCTTTAACGGCCGGATCGAGGAGGTGCTTCAATCCCACCACTTCCATTCAGGCGAGGAACTAGAAACCACGCTGCACCGCTACGTGCTGCTCTACAATCAGCAGCTTCCGCAGTCAGCCTTGGGCAGCAAGACGCCCTTGCAGGCGATGAGGGACTGGCACAAACTGAAACCGGAGGTGTTCAGGAAACAGCCATATCACCTTCCGGGATGTGACATCGAGTTAGGCCCGCTGGATCGCATCGTCCCGCCAGCCCCGAGAGAAGTAGGGCGTGAAGCTTTCCGAGGAGCGCCACGCCATCGATGCGCGAAATCCGCCAGCACCAGGACAGGGTGGTGGTGCCATCATAGAGATGGGCCTGCAGCGCAGGGGAGAGGGCTTTCATGCACCCGCTCCGTCGACCGAGATCCCGCGCCGGCGCAGACGCACGCCGTCATTCACGCGCAAGCAATAGCCAAAGGTCCGGCATGTTTCGCTCCACCTTACCAAAGAGTTGGAGCCTCCGGCATACCCGACACGGTTTAGAAATGGCATTAGAGGTCAACTGTGCATGGTGTCAGGACAGTCCGCACTGCTTGACTTTCAAAGATCACTTCCTTATTTGATTAATTAGCACTCGATAGCGCCGAGTGCCAGAGCGAGGTTCCTATCCCCTGCAGTTGCTTGGTGAGGTACCGGTCTCCCTTCCGACGGCTTGCCCAGACGCTGGTGCCGTTGTCGGCCGCTAGGTCGCTCGCTCTTGATGCTGCAAGTCGACACTGGGGGTTTATACCCGAACTCACGTCTGACCCGGTTCTGCTTGCCGCCTGTCCGAAACGCGGAAAGGAGTACGGCATGACAGCCAAGGAATTTTCATTCGACATCGAGGCGCGTAATCGAATGCTCGCAGGTGTTGACATACTTGCACGGGCGGTGGGCGTGACACTCGGCCCCAGAGGTCGGAACGTCGTTCTCGAGAACGGCAGGGGCACACCTCATATCACCAAGGACGGCGACACGGTCGCGCGGGCGTTCGAACTGAAGGACCGCTTCCAGAACATGGGCGCGCAGATGGTCAAGGAGGTTGCCTCTCGCACGAACAGCGAGGCTGGCGACGGAACCAGCACCGCAACCGTTCTTGCCCACGCGATCCTTCATGAAGGAGTGAAGCTGGTCGCCGGAGGAGCAAATCCGATGGACGTGAAGCGCGGAATTGACAGTGCTGCCGTTGCGACGGTCAATGCACTGCGTGCGGCAGCGCGGCCTGTGGATGGCCAAAGTGACATTGCCAAGGTGGGCACGATCTCTGCGAACGGAGAGGCTGACATTGGCGCACAGATCGCCGAGGCAATGGAACGGGTCGGGTCAGAAGGCATCATCACCGTCGAGGACAATCCGGGTCTTGCGACCGAAATCGAGATTGTGGAGGGCATGCAGTTCTCCAACGGATACCTGAGTCCGCATTTTGTAACTGACACCGAAAAGGCGCAGGTCGCTTTCGAGGATGCGCTCATCCTGCTCCACGATGGAAAACTCGGTTCCCTCCAACCGCTCTTGCCGATCCTGGAGGCAGTCATCCAGACTGGCCAACCGCTGCTGATCGTTGCCGAGGATATCGAAGGCGAGGCCCTGTCCGGGCTTGTGGTGAACAAGCTGCGTGGCGGGCTGAAGGTCGCGGCGGTGAAGGCGCCCGGTTTCGGGGACCTCCGCAAGGCGATGCTGGACGACCTGGCGACCGTCACTGGCGGCAAGGTTGTCAGCCGCGACCTTGGCATGACGGTCGATGCCGCAGGCGTCGAGATGCTGGGCCGTGTGCGGCGCGTCAAGATCACCCGTGAGACAACGACCCTGATCGGTGGCGCTGGAACTGCGGATGCGGTCAAGGCGCGGGCTACGCAGTTGCATCATGAACTGGACGAAATCCCGTCTGGACGTGAGGCCGAGGCTCTACGAGAACGACTGGCCAAGCTTGCGGGGGGTGTCGCCATTCTTCGTGTGGGCGGCACGTCCGAGACTGATGTGCGCGAGCGCAGGGACCGCGTCGAGGATGCCTTGAACGCGACGCGGGCGGCAGTCGAGGAAGGGGTTATCGTCGGGGGCGGTGTCGCTCTGGTGCGCGCGGGTCGCGCACTGGATGGGCTGACCGGGAATAACCTGGATGAGAACGCGGGCATCGCCCTTGTCCGCAAGGCGCTTAGCGCGCCATTGATCCGGATTGCCGATAACGCCGGGTTCGACGGAACATTCGTGATTGGCAAGGTGCGCGACGCTGAAACGGAAGGGTTCGGGTTCGACGCCGTGCGAGGTGATTACGGCGATCTTGCGGCGCGCGGCGTCATCGACCCTGTAAAGGTCGTGCGAATAGCCTTCGAAAATGCGTGCTCCGTCGCCGGCGCAATGATTACAACGCAGGTCGCCATCGCCGACACTGTTTCCGAGGACGAGGTGGGGGTCGCATGACGGCATCGCCGAGCAGTGCTTTGCCCGACCCCGTCACCCTGTGCCCCATTTGATGCGAGACTATGGCAATGAACCAGAAATTGAAGAATCTAATAGAGAGAGTGTTGATCGCCCGACCGGCTGCCACCGCCCAGGACATACGCAATCTCGTGCCAGCGCTGCGTGAAAAGAGCGACAGCGAGATCGAGAAACTTGTGACGCCTTTTCGCAACCGGCGTGCAAATGGTGCGCGATGATGCAGGCTCGCCGACTTGGGCCGCCGAGACGCGCCTCCCGACTTATCCTTTTCAACAAACCCTTTGGCGTTGTTTCCCAGTTCAGCGGTGATACATCGCCCGACGGACGCAAGACGCTTGGAGGCTGGATAAACTGCCCCGGTGTTTATCCCGCGGGACGTCTGGACAAGGACAGCGAGGGCCTGCTGCTTCTGACCGACAATGGGCCGCTTCAGGCTCAAATCGCCGATCCGAAGTTCAAGCTGCCCAAAACCTATCTCGTGCAGGTTGAAGGTGAGCCGGACGCGGAGGATCTCGAGGCGCTGCGCCGTGGCATTGCCCTGAAGGATGGTTTGACCCTGCCGGCAGAGGTGGAGCGCATCTGCCCCCCCGATCTCTGGCCACGCGATCCGCCGGTTCGGTACCGGAAGAGTGTTCCAGATTGCTGGCTGCGCCTGACTCTGCGGGAGGGCCGAAATCGCAAGGTCAGGCGGATGACGGCCGCGATCCATCATCCGACGCTTCGACTTGTGCGCTGCCGTATCGGGCCCTGGACTTTAGACGGCATCAGGCCCGGTACATGGCATGAGATCCGGCTGCGCGATGCGCGTGCCGCACTGGCACCGCCAACGACGATTGAGCTCTTGAGCGGCAAGGCCGATAAGAGGGCATCCCGAGAAACTCAGCTGAAAGGTGGCTGCACTGTGGAAGGGCGGCAATAACATGAGCGCATTGTTTGAAGAACTCGACTATTGCCCGACGCCAATCGGCGCGCTCAGTTTGCGCCGCCGTCGGGATCTGCGCCTTGGTGAGGATGTCTGGGAGATCATGCTTGGCGAGAAATTCCTGATGACCAGCCACTTCACGGTTTCAGAAGTGGCACTTGGCCAGCTGGGTGTCAGGGCTTGCAGGGGCGAGGGCCTTGACGTGGTGGTGGGGGGGGCTCGGTCTTGGCTACACGGCAGAAGCCGTTCTTGCCGAAGGTTCGGTCGCTGACCTCATTGTGGTCGAATACCTTGCCCCCGTCATCGAATGGCACGAAACCGGGATTCTGCCCATGGGAACCCGGCTGCCGAGTGATCCGCGCTGTCGATTGGTGGCGGGAGATTTTTTCGCGATGGCTCAGGGTGAAGGGTTCGACCCTGAAAGGCCCGCGAGGCAGTTCGACGCGATTCTCGCCGATATCGACCACGCCCCCGACCATCTGCTCGACGCGCGAAGCGACAGATTCTATCAGGTCGAGGGCCTGCGATCCCTGAAGCGTCACCTGAAACCCGGAGGCATCTTCGGCCTCTGGTCGAATGAAGTCACGGACCAGCGGTTCCTCGACAGGCTGGGCGCGGCGTTCCCCCAAGCTTGGGCGGAACCTGTCACCTTTGACAACCCTCTGACCGGACGGCCGTTTACGCAGACGGTCTATCTGGCGCGAACTGAGGTGGCATGAGCCCGATAAACTCGCAGACCCAGCGTACACCCGAAGTTCTCGGCCTTTCCTGCCCGGTCTGTGCGGCATCGGCGGAACCGTTCCTGTCTGTTGACGGGCATGACTACTTTCGCTGCCTGACATGTCGGACTCGGTTTCTTGATCCCGCGCAGCACCCCGCGCGCGACGCGGAATACGCGCACTACCTCCATCATGAAAACGACCCCGACGACCCATGCTATCGCCGCTTCCTGTCCAAGCTCGCGGAGCCGCTGCTGGCACGCCTTGAAGCTGCCTCGCGCGGGCTTGATTACGGCTGCGGTCCCGGCCCCGCTCTAGCTGTGATGCTGCGCGAGGCGGGGCACGAGGTGGCGCTTTACGATCCGTTCTTCGCGCCCGATCCGGCACCCCTGGGCGACACTTACGATTTCGTCACCTGTACCGAGGCGGCCGAGCATTTCCACCACCCGAGCCGCGAGTTTGCCCGTCTGCGCGATCTGGTCCGCCCCGGCGGTTGGCTCGCCATCATGACCTGTTTTCAGACCGAGGATGCGCATTTCGCAGCCTGGCACTACAGAAAGGACCCGACCCACGTGGTTTTCTACCGTGAAGAGACATTCCAAAATCTTGCCGACCGCTGGGGCTGGACCTGTGAAGTGCCGGTAAAGGACGTTGCCCTGATGCAACGCCCGAGGGTCTCCGCATGACCTCCTGGCACCACGAAGAGCGCCTGAAAGCGGTGCAAGAGGTCGTGCGGAAAAGCGGATCAGCCCGGGTGCTTGACCTCGGGTGCGGCGCCGGGGATTTGTTCGTGCGGCTTGCGATGGAGCCCGCCCTTGTGGAACTTGTGGGCATCGACATCTGCCGTGCGTCGCTTAACCGTCTGCGTGACAGATTGGTGGCAGGCAAGCCTTCGGTGCCCTGGATCGACTTGCGCAAAGCGTCGATGACTGAGCCGACGCCTGATCTGGCCGGTTTCGATTGCGCCATCCTCATTGAAACGATCGAACACATCGAACCTGAAGAATTGTCGAAGCTGGAGTGCGCGTTGTTCCAGACCATGCGGCCGAAAACGGTGGTGATCACGACCCCAAATTCCGAGTTCAATCCGTTGCTCGGTGTGCCGTCCTGTCGGATGCGTCATCCCGGCCACCGTTTCGAATGGGACCGGGCGCAGTTCCGTCGCTGGTGTGCAAGGGTGGCCAATGACACAGGCTACATCGCGGATATCCACAACATCGCTGGCCTGCACCCCGATCTTGGCGGCGCAAGCCAGATGGCTGTGTTCCAGATGATCCAGCCGGACACGCAGACGAATGCTGCCTGAGGGAAACATGACCGGACAAAAACCTTTGAAAATGAGCACAGAGAAAGACCTTGAGTCCGAACGGCTGATGCAGTGCCTTGCGCGGATCGACTCGAACCTCGGCGCAATCGGCGTCCGGCTGACGGATTATCAGCGCGACATTCAGGCCGCCCACGATCATATGTGGGAAGCTCGGCGCGACATGGACCATATCGACAAGATCGGCATGCGGCAGTCGATCGACCAGATGATGCGGTCGTCGGATGTGCTGCGCGCGCAGGCCAAAAAGCTCGAAAAGCTGCGCAAGTCGCCTTATTTCGGGCGTTTCGATTTCCGTCGCACCGACCGCAACGAGACGGCGGCGCATTACATCGGCATCCACGATTTCCGCGATGATGAAACCCAGGAGCCGTGGGTTTATGATTGGCGCGCGCCGGTGTCGTCCTTGTTCTACGACTTCGAGACCGGACCTGCGCAATATGTGGCCCCCTCGGGCACGATCCCTGGCGATCTGCTGCTTAAGCGGCAGTTCCGCATTCGAGACGGCGCGATGGACTTCATGCTGGATGTCAGCGTGAACATCGTCGATGACGTGCTGCAGGATGCCTTGGCGCAGGCCAGCGACGACGGCATGAAGAACATTGTCGCCACCATCCAGCGTGACCAGAACGCCATCATCCGCGACGCCGATGCCCACACGCTGATCATCCAGGGCGTCGCAGGATCGGGCAAGACCTCGATCGCGCTGCATCGCATCGCGTTCCTGCTTTATCGCTTCAAGGACACGCTCACTTCCTCCGACATCCTGATCATCTCGCCCAACCGGGTGTTTGCCGACTACATCGGCAACGTTCTACCCGAACTGGGTGAGGAAACCGTGCCAGAGATCGGGATGGAGACGCTGGCCAAGCAACTTCTGGGCAGCGGCATCCGGTTTCAGACCTTCTTCGAACAGACGGCGCTTCTGCTTGAGACAGATGACGAGGCCATGAAGGCGCGGATAAGGGCCAAGGCCACACAGGATTTCCTGCGCCAGATCGAGTCTTATGCGCAGCATCTTGAAAAGACCGCCTTCGTCGCCAATGATCTGACGGTCCGCAGGCGCCCCTTGCCCGGTTTCGTGTTCGATACGACATGGAACCGGCTGAAGCATCTGGATACCGCTGAACGCATCGTTGCCACAGGCAACGCGATGATCGAGCAGTTTCAGCAGCAATACGAGATTGAGTTGCGCAAGGAGGAACGCGCCGTCGTCCGCAGCGCCGTCCGCGGCATGGTGAACCGCCCGACCTTGCGCGCGGCCTACAAGGGGCTGCTCGATTGGATCGACCGACCAGATCTGTTCAAGCCGACCGGGGGAAAATTTGAATACGCCGATGTCTTCCCGCTGATCTACCTGCAGATGCTGACCGAGGGGGTGGAAAACCCCTACGCAGGTGTCAAACACCTGCTGGTTGACGAGATGCAGGATTACACGCCAGCGCATTACGCGGTGCTGGCGCGGCTGTTTCCCTGCCGCAAGACGGTCCTCGGCGACGCCACCCAGTCGGTGAATCCCTACAGCGCATCGACGGCAGAGCAGATCGAAAGCGTGCTGGAAGGCGCGTGGCGGGTAACGCTGAACAAGAGCTACCGGTCAACCTGGGAGATCATGGAGTTTGCGCTGAAGATCTCGCCCAACCCCGATCTGGTCGCAATGGAACGTCATGGGCCAGTGCCGGATGTGCGGGTCGTGAAAACTCCGCAGCAGGCGTTGGCCCGGATCGCCGCTGCGGTGGAGGAGTTTCACGACTCCGACCACACCAGTCTTGCGGTGCTGGCCAAGACGCAAGCTCAGGCCAAACGGCTGCACAAACATCTCGCCGAGGCTGGCGTTCAGGCCCGGCTGCTGGAAGAGGGAAGTTCCGGTTTTTCCACCGGCGTCATTGTCTGCACGCCCCATCTCGCCAAAGGACTGGAGTTCGACCGCGTCATGATCCCCGATGTCAGTGCGGCGGTCTATGCCACCGAAATGGACCGGAACCTGCTCTACGTTGCCTGCACTCGGGCGATGCACCGGCTCAGCCTGATCTCGGTGGGGGCACCGTCTGACTTCCTCGATGTGAAGCAACACGTCAATGCCTGACCGTGCGCGGGCCACATTGCAGAAAGCGTGGGCGAGGTCTGGCTTGGGCAAGGGGTGCGCTGGTTGATGGACAAATGCGGTCCTTTGACCTATATACTCTTTACGAACCAGCTGACCGAGGTCGTCGCCATGCGATGGCCGGGTGGCGTGTTTACCAAAAATCGTAAAACCATCGCACACGACCTGCGCCGACGAGGCAGCAGGTAGGGCTCTGCAAATATTGAACAGGGATACCAAGTGAGCTTAAAAGTAAGAATTCAGGAGAGAGACGTAGAAATCGTCGGAAAAGGTACGATCGATGGCGACGTCCCATTCTATTTCAAGGATCAGGGACACCGGTGGATGGTCCGGATTGGAAAAAACTGGACGATCAAGCAATTTGAACTGGTGGGCGATTCCGTTCCATCAATTTCCGCCGCGCGAAACAAGATGTACTGGGCAATTGCACAATTCCGGAACCAATCCCGAGATCGGGCCATCAATTGAGATGATACGATAGCCTGTTGTTTACGAAACGAAATCTGGTCGAAGAGGATAGAAAAATGCTTCATAAAATCGCCCTGATGGAAAGCATCAGCCGCAAGACCGCGGATCAACTGCATCAGTACCTGATGGATTTCGCTGAAAATACCCACCGTATGTTTTGGGTGGACAACCGCGCTTACGTCGAAGTCCACGCGACCAGGGATGCAGACCTGATCCGCCGCCAATTTCCGAACTTGGTCGCTGGAAACCCACGTTATACGTCATCCAATTTTCCGTGGTAAGACCGGAATACGCACTTTAGATTTGTAGCCATCTGGTCCGCACAGAAGGCGGCGTCCTTTCAAACCGACTTCGAAAGTCGATCTCGTGGCAGATTTTTCCGGCCCTCGTGACTTCCTGAATTTCAGATCCGAGGCTTCACAAAGGAGCCGATACCTGCGTTCAGCAAGCGGCGAGGCGTTCCTCCGGGCTGTTGCCGATACATGCAAGATACGCTTGAAGAGCATTTCGTCTGGCGCAGAGTTCTGGCGCGCACAGGTTGGACATGACTGGACGAGCGATGCCGATGGACGAAGGATCAGCGGCCCTCATTCCGAAACCCGCATGCGCCCATGGCAGGATCGCGCGTATGAAGGCCGGGTCAATGCGAAAGGAATTCCCTGCCTCTACCTCGCCACGACACGGGAAGTTGCGATGTCGGAGGTCCGCCCTTGGATCGGGTCCATCCTTTCTGTGGCCCGCTTCAGCCTTGCCCGGGACGTTACCGTTGTGGATTGTTCTAAATACCATGGGCTGGATGCTCCCGAGGTCGGATTTTCGGACTCGGATGAAGTAAGCGAGCAGGTTTGGTCGCACATAGACTATGCTTTTTCGCGCCCCGTCACGCGCAGCGACAACACGGCCGAATACGCGGCCACCCAGATCATCGCCGAGGTGTTCCGCTCGGAAGGCTATGATGGGGTCATCTATAAAAGTGCTTTCGCCACTACGGGTTACAACATTGCCCTGTTCGATCTCAACGCCGCGCTACAGACAGAGTCCTATCTTTTCCAGGTGAGCAAGGCGACATTCGACTTTCGCGAACTCACGCTTGATTGATACCGGATGCTGTCGCGTACAGGGTATGCCGCCGCACAACTTGTCCTCTTGGACCTTCATGATGTAGGCGCACTGCGGTGGCCAATCGATTCAGACTGGACTCGCGGGCCTTCATCGATTAGCGGTTTTTTGTGCGAGACTCCAACGTGACCACGTCACCGTTGCGCTTCTCGTTCCCAGCATCATCGTTGAATGTCAGGTTCGTGGCTCGTCGAGCAGCGGTCCGGTAGAGGTCAGGGAGGGTCATGTTTAGAAAAATCGTGTTGAACGAGCGGCTCAGTCGCAAAACCGTGGGGCATATTCACCGATATCTTTTCGACTTCGGTCAAGGCGCACATCGGGTTTTCTGGATTAATGAACGCGCCTATCTTGAAACCGATTGCGTTTCAGACCTCGACCTTCTCAGGGATCAGTTCCCGGCAATGATCGTCGCAGAGATCGACCAGAAATCGCACGAATCCCAAAGGTGAACGGACAGAACATAGAGCGGAGGGAAGAGCAGACGGTGGGAAAGATTTCAAGGAAAGCAAATCCGCCAGAGATCGTGGAGCGGGAACACGGCCGCTATATGATCAAGGCAGGATTACTTCAGAATACGATTGTTGCACGGGCATTCCCGAAGCCACCGTCGAAATTCCGCCACCTTGTCGCGGAGGCTTTTGGCAAAACTGCCGATGACGCTATTGAGCAGCTGATCAAAACACTCGAAGCCTTGCGTTCCGAACGCCGTTCGCTGAGACGCGACGATCCTTCTCTTCCCACTGGGGTTCCGACTTCGGATGAATATGCAGATGCATTGCGGAGCCTGTCTCCTGGTCCGAAACTGCTGCGCGCCCTTCATGACCACGCCCTGTCACGCAGGTGGGGGTTGCGCATGGCAGACCTCGCGACGGCTGGTGAATTTGCCACCGTGCAGGATTTGCTCAGTGCATATCAGAGACTCGGGACGGATATCCTCAGGGTGGTAGAGCAAGACGAAGGTCCGGATGTCGGTCTTCAGATTGTCATGTGCGGGATCAACGGCGACGGATCTCTTCCCAATGACATTGGCGCGCTGCAACCGGAACTGCAGGACGCTGTTTTGCGCCTCTTGGGCTCTGATCGACCATCGGTATAATTGATGGCGTTGGAAACCTTTGTCTTGAGACAAGAGGGGCAAATGACTTGCCAGCCCTTTTTGATGTTCCGGTCCGAGCCTTGGTATCATCTGCGTGGCGCCGAAGTTCTTTATCGGTCCTCGCTGTCAATGCTGAAAAAGTGCTCGCTCACATATAACCGGACGTCAGAAAACGCGTCAAGAAAACTGGTCACAGCTGCGCTTGAGCCAAGGGGTTGAGGGTGAAATCCATCAGAAACCGAATCCAGAGTCGGCGCATGCTGCAAATCGTGTGCAAGAAACCCGTTCGTTCTGCAAAGCCATATTCGGGCTTCTTTTCACCTACGGACAAAAGCTTAAAATGCTGAAAATAGAAGGAATTTCCTATTCTGTGGAAGGCCGTCCCCTGTTTGATCAGGCTTCCGCGGACATTCCGGCAGGCCACAAGATCGGGCTTGTCGGGCGCAACGGCGCGGGAAAGACGACGCTATTCAGGCTCATAAGAGGCGAATTGGCGCTGGAGGATGGGGAAATCCACCTGCCTCCCGGCAGTCGTATCGGTGGTGTGGCACAGGAAGTGCCATCCAGTGCCACGTCCTTGCTGGACACCGTATTGGGCGCCGACGCCGAACGCACTGCATTGCTGGCCGAGGCCGACACCACCAAAGACCCAATGCGCATCGCTGAAGTTCAGACACGGCTGGCAGATATCGACGCCTGGTCGGCCGAGGCGCGAGCGAGCGCCATTCTGAAGGGCTTGGGCTTTGATACACTGGCGCAGGGCCGCCCCTGTTCGGATTTCTCGGGTGGCTGGCGGATGCGTGTTGCCCTTGCAGGGGTCCTGTTTGCCCAGCCGGATATCTTGCTGCTGGACGAGCCTACGAACTATCTGGATCTGGAAGGTGCGATCTGGCTGGAGGATTACCTGCAAAAATACCCCCATACGGTGATCATCATCAGCCATGACCGCGCCCTTCTGAACCGAGCCGTCGGCGCCATCTTGCATCTGGAGGATGGCAAACTGACGCTCTATTCCGGCCCTTATGACCAGTTTGCCCGCCAGCGGGAGGAACAACGCGCGGTGCGAACTGCAAGTGCGCGCAAACAGGACATGCGGCGTGCCCATTTACAGGGCTTTGTTGATCGTTTTCGCTATCAGGCAAACAAGGCCCGGCAGGCGCAATCGAGGATCAAGATGTTAGAGCGGATGGTGCCGATTTCCGCCCCCGAGGATCGCGCCACAATCGCCTTCAGCTTTCCGGCACCCGAGGAAATGTCGCCCCCTCTGGTCACGCTGGAAGATGCCGCAGTGGGATACGATGGCCCGCCGGTTCTCAAAGGCATGAACCTTCGGATAGACCCGGATGATCGGATCGCCTTGCTGGGTCGCAATGGCGAAGGCAAATCGACGCTATCGAAGCTGCTGGCGGGCAAGCTGCCGCTGGCATCGGGACAAATGGCAAAATCGGGCAAGCTTCGGATCGGCTATTTTGCGCAGCATCAGGTGGATGAGTTGCAACTGTACGAGTCGCCCCTGCAGCATCTGGACAGGTTGCTGCCAACGGAAGGGAAGTCCAAGTTGCGCGCGCGACTGGCAGGTTTTGGGTTGGGTGCAGATCATGCGGAAACAATCGTGGACAGGCTGTCGGGGGGGCAAAAGGCGCGGCTGTCGCTGGTGCTGGCAACGCTGGACGCGCCACATCTGCTGATCCTTGACGAGCCGACAAACCACCTGGACATTGAAAGCCGCGAGGCATTGGTGGACGCGTTGACCAGCTATAACGGTGCCGTAATACTGGTCAGCCACGACATGCATCTGCTTGGGCTGGTTGCAGACAGGCTGTGGCTGGTCAATGCGGGATCGGTCGCACCTTATGAGGATGATCTGGATGGCTATCGGAGCTTCCTGCTGGGTATCGGAGCGCCTGTCGAGCCTCAAAAGGCCAAGGGTGCACCTCCGCAAAAACCGTCACGCGTTGTGTTTGCGCAATTGAAGGCCGAGGTGCGCGCCTGCGAAACACGCATCGCCACGCTAAATGATATGCGCGACACGCTGGCGTTGAAACTTGCCGATCCCGGCCTTTATGCACCTGACATGGAATCACAGGCACAGATCTGGCAATCAAAATATGCCGAAGTCATGGACGGTCTTGACCGCGCCGAGGCGCTTTGGGTCGCGGCATTGCAGGCGCTGGAGAACGCACAGGCAGCATCCTGACCCCCTAGCTCGCAGGCTCGCAGGCGAAGCAGCCCGATGCCGTCTGTCTGTCAACCGCTTCTTCCGGGTTTCTATTTGCGGCCGGATGGCCGAATAGGGCAACATGGTAAATTTTCTGATCTTCCTGAGAATAAACGCATCCTGGTTGGCCGCCGGATTTCTGCTGACCTTCACATCAAGTTTCGGGCAGACCTTCTTCATCTCGGTCTTTTCGGGCGACATCCGCGCAGAGTTTGGCCTGTCGAATGGCGAGTGGGGCGGGATCTATACCCTTGCGACCATGGCATCGGCCGTCGTCATGGTGTTTGCCGGGGGACTGACCGACAGATTCCGGGTGCGCCATATCGGGGTGATCATACTGGGCATTTTGGCCTTTGCAGTTTTCCTCATGGCGCAAGCAGGTTCCGTCTGGGTTTTGGTTCTTGCGATGTTTCTGTTGCGACTGATGGGCCAGGGCATGATGGGTCATACGGCAATGGTTGCAATGGCACGATGGTTCGTGGCAACCCGTGGCCGCGCCGTCTCGATTGCCGGGCTGGGCGTGGCGATGGGCGAAGGATTGTTGCCCATTACTTTTGTTGCACTGATGGGGGTCTTTGCCTGGCGTGATCTGTGGATAGGCGCGGGTCTGTTCCTGCTTTTGATGACGCCCGTACTGTTCGTGCTGCTGCGTCGAGAGCGCACGCCGATGTCCTTTGCTAAAGAGACGCATTCGGCGGGAATGCAAGGCCGTAGCTGGACCCGCGGCGAGGTTTCACGCCACTGGCTGTTTTGGATGATGGTCCCCGCCCTGCTGGGCCCTGCAGCCTGGAGCACTGCATTTTTCTTTCATCAGGTCCATTTTGCCGAAGTCAAAGGCTGGTCGCATGTGTCGCTGGTGGCGCTGTTTCCGATGTTTACACTAACCGGCATAATTACCATGCTTTCGACTGGCTGGCTGGTGGACAGGTTCGGATGCGCGCGGCTGGCCTCGGTCTATCTCTTGCCGTTTGCAGCCGGTTTTGGGGTTATAGCAGTGGCAGACGCACTATGGGTTGCGGGGCTGGGTGTCATCTTGATGGGCGTCGGGCAAGGCATGAACTCGACCCTCAGCACAGCTTTCTGGGCCGAGTTTTTCGGGACACGCCATCTGGGCACAATCCGCGCCATGACGGCGGCCATCATGGTTCTTGGCACCGCCATTGGGCCGGGCGTCAGCGGCGTGCTGATCGATCTGGGCATCGCGTTTCCCAGCCAGGCATACGGCATAGGGATCTACTTTCTTGTGGCAGGCATACTGGCCGGTATAGGCGCGTTACGGGCGCGTCTGCTGCTGCGTGCGCTGCCGGATGAAGCCCCGAGTAAGCGAACATCCTAAAATTTCTGCTGAAGATGCTGACTACATCAGGCCGCGCACGCAAAGCATATGACCGCATTGTTTGACGGACCCGGAGTTGCCGGCAGTCCAAGCCATCCCGTTGTCAAATGTGCAACTGAGACAGGCTAGCTTCTCGGCGCAGCCCCTTCTTTCACCTGCCCTCAGGAACTCTGGTGAGCCACTGGCGCTGCGCCGGGGGGCAGCATCGTCGGCGTGCGTTGGAGTTCGCCCTTCTGAGTGCCAAAGTTGTCTTGGCCAGGCTCGTGAAGTCGGAGTGTCAATCAACGTAGCCCTGGAGCTTCAGGATTGCGCAAAAGTCATGCGCGTAGTGCAATGCGGATATGCGTTTACATCGGCGACATTTTGCCTCATAGGATTTGGAATAATCGGGCCCGAATTTTCGGGTGGCTTCTCCGGGCGCCTATCCCTCGGCAACTGAACGCACGATTACTTTCCACAACGTCAATGCAGCGATATCGCGCGCATCTGGCCGTGAACAGCAACATAATGTCTTCCTGACTGCTCCACGCAAGTCCGGCGACCATAATCCAAATCGACTTTCGCCATCATGGATGTGCGGGCGAAAGAACAGCATGACGGAAGCCTATGAACAGAACATTTTCCAATTTCGTATCCAGCCATATCACGACTGGGCATCTGATCCTGACCTTTCCGAATGGATCACAAACAATCTTTGGTGACGGAACGGGACCGACCGTTGCGGCGCGCATAAAAGACCAAAGGACATTGCGGCGTCTGACAACCAATCCTGAACTGGCTTTTGGCGAAGCGTTCATGGATGGCACCTTCCAGATGGAGGAGGGATCGATTTATGACTTTCTCGAACTGGTTTTCCGCAATACTCGCGTCGAGGAGTTGGCCGGTATTCCGGGACTGGCCAGGAAAGCCTTCGGCATGTTCAACCGGTGGACCGGATACAACTCCATTTCAAAATCGAAATCGAACGTCGCGCACCACTATGACCTGAATGGCGATCTCTATCGGCTGTTTCTGGACAGCGACAGTCAGTATTCCTGTGGTTATTTTGAAAACGATGGCGACAGCCTGGAGCAGGCGCAACTGGCGAAGAAACGCCACATCGCGGCCAAGATGGTCATGAAGCCAGGGCAGAGCGTCTTGGACATCGGCTCTGGCTGGGGTGGGCTCGGCCTGTATCTGGCGCGGCATTTCAATGCGAAAGTGTCAGGTGTCACGCTGTCCGAAGAACAGCACGGCATCTCGAACGCTCGTGTCAAGGCATCAGGCTTTGACAAACAGGTCGGGTTCCATTTGCGTGACTACCGCGATGTCTCGGAAAAGTTTGACCGGATCGTTTCGGTCGGCATGTTCGAGCATGTGGGGCTTTCATCCTATGACGAATTCTTTGGCAAGGTGCGGGACCTGCTGACCGATGATGGTGTGATGCTGCTGCATTATATCGGGCAGAGCGGCCGACCTTCACATACGAACCCGTGGGTGCTGAAATACATCTTTCCGGGCGGTTACATGCCCGCCTTGTCCGAGGTGCTGCCGGTTATCGAGCGTCAGGGTCTGATCGTCACTGACTTGGAAACCTTGCGTCTGCATTACGCCGAGACCCTGCGGCACTGGCGGCAGAACTTCCTTGCACGGCGCGACGAGGCCGTGGCGCTTTATGACGAACGATTTGCGCTGATGTGGGAGTTCTATCTTGCGGCCGCGGAAACCGCGTTCCGCCATCAGGGGTTGGTGATCCACCAGATCCAGATTGCCAAACGGCAAGAGGCCGTACCCCTGACCCGCACCTATATCGAAGAGGCAGAGGCCGAGTTGCGTGCGCAGGAGGCACCTGTGCGGGCCGTGCCACGGCAAGCGATGGCCAAACAAAAGGTGGGTGCGACCGGTTGACCCGTCGCGGGCGCGCGCAATAGACCACTGCGCAAACAGGCTCGGCAAGCTGCATCGCTTTGATCGTGCTAAGGTCATTCCTGTTCGACGCCGTGTTCGTGATGTGGACAGCGCTGTTTGCCTTGGGCATCCCGGTGTTGTGGGTCGCGGGCAGCCCCCGCCGCCCGATACGCGCCGTCACCCGGCTTTGGGTGCGCGGTGTTCTTGTCCTGCTGAAAGTGGTGGTCGGCCTGACCTATTCCGAACAGGGCCGCGCTGCCAAGCCGGATGGGCCGTGCCTGATCATATCGAACCACCAGTCTGTCTGGGAGACGCTGGCCTTTGTGGTTCTGTTTCCCGATGTCGCCATCATCGCCAAGCGCGAGTTGGTGAAGATTCCTGTGGTGTCCTGGTATCTGGCCCGGTCGCCGATGATCATCATCGACCGCGAGGCGGGGTCAGGTGCGCTGAAACAGATGCTTACCTCTGCGCAGGATGCCCTTGCCGACGGTCGCTCTGTACTGATCTTTCCCGAAGGCACCCGCAAACTGCCCGACGCCGCCATCAGGTTTCACCGTGGCGCCGAGCTTTTGTATGCGCGTCTCAATGTTCCTGTGCTGCCAGTCGTGATTGATTCTGGCAGATTTTGGGGCGCAGCCCAGCCATTCAAACGACCAGGATCGGTAGCCGTGTCCTACCTGTCGGCAATCCGGCCGGGGCTGCCGCCCGCGACGTTCACAAAACAGGCAGAATCGTTGATCCAGACAGAACGGAGCAGAATCGACGCAACCCGGATAAGCTCAAAATGTAACCCATGAACAGCCACATCTTGCGGCGAACAGGCTCAATATATGGAAAAATCAGCTTTTGCTTGACATTGTCTATGCTGCACCGCAGAATTCATCGAATAACTTAAATCGACTTTGTCGATGGCTATGCCGGGCGCTTATCCCTCGGCCCATTTCTTGAACGGACCTCCTCATACATGGCTATTTCTGAACGCACCTGGCGCGACTGGGTGGGTAACCCGCGTGTCGAGCTATTGGCTGGCATCGTGGTTGCCCTGGCCCTTATTCCCGAGGCAATCGCCTTTTCCATCATTGCAGGCGTCGACCCCAAGGTCGGCCTCTATGCCTCTTTCTCCATCGCAGTTCTGACCGCCATCGTCGGCGGCAGACCGGGGCTCATCTCGGGCGCGACGGCCGCCATCGCGGTGCTGATGATCTCGCTGGTCAAGGATCATGGTCTTGAATTTCTGCTCGCCGCGACAATCCTGGCGGGCCTGCTGCAAATTCTGGCTGGGGCGCTGAAACTTTCCTTCATAATGAATTTCGTGTCGCGCTCTGTGATGATCGGCTTTGTGAACGCACTGGCGATCTTGATTTTCATGTCGCAGATCCCGGAACTGACCAATGTGCCGATGATGACGTATGTCCTTGTCGCAGCTGGATTGGCGATCATTTACGGCTTCCCCTATATCACCAAGGCAATCCCGGCGCCGCTGGTGGCGATTGTTGTTCTCACCGTTGTTGTCTATTTTGCCGATTTTGATGTGCGCACGGTCGGCGACATGGGGGAACTGCCCGATACGTTCCCGATTTTTCTGCTCCCACAAATCCCGCTGACCCTGGAAACCTTCCTGATCATCCTGCCTTATTCGCTCGCGGTGGCTGCCGTCGGTCTGCTGGAAAGCCTGATGACAGCGACGATCGTCGATGAATTGACCGACACGCCCAGCAACAAGAACCGCGAATGTATCGGCCTTGGCGTTGCCAACACCGCGACTGGGTTTATCGGTGGCATGGCGGGTTGTGCGATGATCGGCCAGTCGATCATTAACGTCAAGTCAGGTGGCCGGGCGCGACTGTCAACAGCCGCGTCGGGTGTTTTCCTTCTGGCGATGATCCTGCTGATCGGGGATGTCGTCAAGGCGGTGCCAATGGCAGCCCTTGTCGCTGTGATGATCATGGTCAGTATCGGCACGTTTTCGTGGTCGTCGATCGGCAACCTGCGCTCGCATCCCGTCAGTTCATCCGCTGTGATGATCCTGACTGTGATCCTGGTGGTCTACACCCACAACCTCGCAATCGGCGTGATGGCCGGCGTCCTGCTTTCGGGGATCTTCTTTGCTTCGAAAATCGCCCAGATTTTCGGCGTGACGTCCGAGGCCACTCCCGACGGCAGATCGCGAACCTACATCATCAGCGGTCAGTTGTTCTATGCTTCGGTCGCGCGGTTCAACGCATCCTTTGATTTCAAAGAGTCGCTTGACGAGGTGACAATCGACGTCAGCCGCGCCCACATCTGGGACATCTCGTCTGTTGCTGCGGTTGATATGGTTGTCTTGAAATTCCGGCGCGAGGGTACGAAGGTGAATTTGGTTGGCATGAACGAAGCATCGGAAACCATCGTCGACGAGCTGGCCATTCACGACAAACCCGGTGCAATGGACAAGTTGCAGGCTCATTGACATGGGAGATAACATGCAAAAAATCACCGCCTTCATCGACGGGTCGTTTTATGCGGCCAGCGTCATTGACCATGCAGCATGGGCTGCCCAGAGGCTCAAAATGCCCATCTCGCTGGTGCATGTCATGGGACGCCGGAATGAGGTGTCGAGCCAGCCTGCTGATCTGAGCGGCAGCATAAAGCTGGGTGCACGCACGGAACTCCTCGACAAACTCGCCAAGCTCGACGGAGAACGGGCCGTTCTTGGCCGGGAACGCGGCCGTGCCATCCTTGACGACGGCCAAGCCCGCCTCGCCAAAGCCAACCAAGACATTGAGATTTTCACAAAGCTGCGGAATGGCGATCTGGTCGAAGCCGTGCAGGATCTCGCGGATGAAACCCGGTTTGCAATCATTGGAAAGCGCGGAGAAGCTGCAGATTTTGCAACAAAGCACCTTGGATCAAACCTCGAACGACTGGTTCGGACATCGACGCGCCCGGTGCTGGTGGTGTCGCGCGCATTCAAGCCGATCCGCCGGTTTCTGCTGGCCTATGACGGCGGCCAAAGCTCCATCCGCGCAGTGAACCGTATGGTTGAAGGGTCGGTTCTCGATGGCCTGGAGTGTCATATTCTGAAGGTCGGACCTGCGGCCACTGACGTCGGCAAAGACCTCGATTCCGCGTCTCAGGCCTTGCGGGATGCAGGTTATATCGTGAAAGAGCATCTGATGCAGGGCGAACCAGAGGCAGTGATCGCGAAGGCGGTGACCGACCTGGATGTCGACATGCTTGTTCTGGGCAAAAGCGGCCACTCGCGTTTTCGGCAGCTCTTTATCGGCTCCACGACACTTGAGCTCATGCGAACCTGTCATGTCCCGGTCTTGGTTTTCCCATAACGCATCAACGCTTTTGCCTGCCTTTTGGCACGAGCGATCACACTAGGATAGGAAACGTCGATGCCGCGCAAAAGCCTGACCCAGTTCCTTGTCGAGCAGCAACGCGAGCAGTGTGCTCTTCCAGCGCAGTTACGGCTTCTTTTGGAAGTCGTGGCGCGCGCGTGCAAGCGCATCGGCTACACCGTCAACCAGGCTGGGACGGACGGCCTTTTGGGCGACGCCGGCGCAATCAATGTGCAGGGCGAAGCGCAGAAGCGGCTGGACGTGATGGCCAACGAAATCCTGCTCGAGGCCAATGAGTGGGGCGGCCATCTGGCCGCAATGGCGTCCGAGGAGATGGACACCATCCACCCGGTTCCCAACCGCTATCCGATGGGCGAATATCTGATGATGTTCGACCCGATCGACGGATCGAGCAACGTGGACGTGGCACTTTCGGTCGGCACCATCTTTTCCGTGATCGAGGCACCTGAAGGAATTTCGGGCCGAAACCCGACCGAAGCCGATTTCCTGCTACCCGGACGCAGGCAGGTCGCGGCGGGTTATGCCCTTTACGGACCGCAGACCCTTCTGGTGCTGTCAGTCGGCACCGGCGTCTATGAGTTCTCGCTCGATCGCGCAATGGGTTCCTGGGAGTTGACGGGAGAAAAGCTGCGCATTCCGCCCGGCTCCCGCGAGTTTGCGATCAACATGTCGAACCGCCGCCATTGGTCCGAACCGGTACGCGAATACATCGATGATTGCTTGGCTGGGAAGGATGGGCCACTCGGGCACGACTACGGAATGCGCTGGACGGGTTCTATGGTGGCCGACATTCACCGCATCCTTAAACGCGGCGGTGTGTTCATGTACCCTTGGGACAACCGCAATCCAGACGCCGCTGGCAAGTTGCGCTTGTTGTACGAGGCGAACCCAATGGGGTTTCTGATCGAGCAGGCAGGCGGGCTGGCATTCGAAGAAGATCATCCGATCCTGGAAATCCAACCGCGCGCACTGCACCAGAGGGTGGGTGTCACCATGGGCGACAGGGCCGAAGTCGAGCGCATCCTCGGTTACTTTTCTGCATAAGGCAGGAGGCCGCCGAATTTAAAAGCGGCGAATACCCCGGAGACCGCGCGATTTACTTTAGCTGCTGGTGTGGGGGAGGCGCTCAGGTTTTCAGCGCCCAAGACTGTTTCGTCTTCTCCGCGATCCGAAGAAT
Organism: Pseudotabrizicola sediminis; assembly: GCF_004745575.1. Classification (GTDB taxonomy): domain Bacteria; phylum Pseudomonadota; class Alphaproteobacteria; order Rhodobacterales; family Rhodobacteraceae; genus Pseudotabrizicola; species Pseudotabrizicola sediminis. Next base: position 22,639 of record NZ_RPEM01000016.1, read on the forward strand.
CAGCGCGCATTCCATCACGCCGGGCTGCGGACAATCCGCCAAGTGACGGCGGGCTGTAGCTTTTCCAACGATAGTGCCCTATTCCCCACGCACCGTGTCCGCGAACGTCACTTTGGCTGGGTCTCGATGCGTGGCGCAGGTGCAAATTGACGTGACGGAGAAGGACGCAATGAGATTGATCACGAAGCTCGTCCATCCGGACGTGAAGGCCACGACGGGTGCGATCCTGACCCGCCGGGCGGCGCGCGGCATCGTGTTGCGCGAGACGTTGATCCTGCTGCTGTTCACAGAACGCTACAACGATTTCAGTTTTCCGGGCGGCGGCGTGGCCGAGGGGGAAGACTTGATGGACGGGCTGCGCCGTGAACTCGAGGAAGAAACCGGCGCCAGCAATGTCCGCGTGCAGCGCAACTATGGCTATATCGAGGAACTGCGACCGCATTGGCAGCCCGGCTTTGCGCTGATGAACATGACATCGCATTTCTATTTTTGCGACATCGACCCGGAATTGCGCGCCACGAAGATGGAAGATTATGAGAAGGCCAACGGGATGCGGCCGGTCTGGGTCGATCTTGAAGAGGCCATCGCCCATAATCGGGGCGTCATGCAGCGCCGTGAAGCCTCTATGGGTATGTCGATCCAGCGCGAAACCTTCATGCTGGAAGAAATCGTGAACGACCTGACGAAGGCGGCATAAACAAGCCTTGCACCACGATGTGCAGTGCAAGGTGATCTGCGTCAGGCCTTGTTGGGGTAAGGCCGCAACCCTAGCAAAATCTCGGCTTCCTCGCTGAGTGGGCGGGCCAGACAGTCGCTATCGGTCTGGTTTGCCAGCTGCTCACGCAGCAGATCATAAACCGTCTGACGATCCGCGCTGGTGTCGATTTCGATGCATTTGCCCTCGCTTTTGAAGTGCTCGACAATCGGCAAAGTTTCCGCCTTGAAGGTGTCAAAGCGCAGTTTCATGGCATCGACATTGTCGTCGCTGCGGTTTGAGTATTGCGCACGACCAAGAATACGTTGGGTCAGTACCTCCAGCGGGCATTCAAAATAGATCATCTTGGGCAGGTCACCGTCCCGTCCAAACACCGCGTACCAGGCGTCCATATTGCCGAACGAGCGCGGGAAACCATCGATCAGAAAGTTCAGATTGCCGGTGTGACGGATGGTCCGCTCTATGGCATCCTTCAGCAGCCCGACCACGATTTCGTCAGGCACCAGTTTGCCGGCATCGATGAAAGACTTGATCAGCGCGGTTGTCGGACCACCGGCCTTGAGTTCAGCGCGCAGCAGGTCGCCGGTGGACAGGTGTTGCCATCCCAGCTGGATCTGCGCCAGTTCGCACATCGTGCCCTTGCCCGCACCCGGGCCACCAAGAATGAAGACGATATTTGCTTGCGGGGTGGGCAGGCGCGGATCGCAATGATGCAGTGTTACGGACGGTGCTGGTGCTACCCCCATCTTGTAGACGCTCCAGGGTCGGTCGGTAGGCGGCAGCGCGTCGTCGCAGGTGATTTCATAGGCCAGATGACCATCCAGCCGCGAAATGCGCCACGACTTGTAGCCGTTGGAATAGGAGATCGCTGGGCTGCGGGCGGCTTTGCCGTCGGCACGGTCCCAGGCTGGTTTGCCGTTCCATGTGCCCGCAGTGGACAGGGTGCCGGATTCGGATTCGGCGGGCGGTGCAGTCGAGGGAATGTAGAGGCCATCAACTTCCGCCAGGCCCGCGCCTGACACCTCGATGAACAGGGTGTGCGGTGCGGATGTGTCGGTTTTTGTCATTGGATACCTTTTCTGTTCATAGCGCCCGTATGCGGACCAAATGCTCGGACATTTCAGCCTGTCAGATTTCTGGCCTTGCGGTCGCTGTGCGTAGCGATTGGGCCAGGGTGCAGCAGTTGCGGACGATCTGTCCGTAGGCTGCGCAAGTCTATGGCACAGGATCAGCGACATTTGCAAATCTTAGGGAAAAAAGGGTACCGCCGCCTTCACTCCTTTGGCGGCGTCGGTAGAATTAGGCCAGTCGCTTGACGGCAAAACCCCGGAGCAGGCCTACTTCAATCAGCCGATGCCCGAAGCGGTGGCGGCGTAAGCGATGCGGAAAGCCACTTAGAAAACGCCCGGGACCTGTTCAGATCAACCGAACCACCTCTGTCTTTGACCGAACATACGGTGGGCCGCTTAGGTCTGCCTGATCTCAGGCAGTGTAATCTGCGAAAGAATCTGGTGCTATGCCCAGCCTTTCAAGCACATCAGTTGCAGGTTTACGTCGATTCTCGATCGCCTTTGAAGCGTCAACCGCGGCACGGCAAAGTTCAAAAAAGCTTACTAGACCTCTGAGTGCGCTGCTACTTTTGTGGCTAAACTACGATGTCTTGAGGAAGAGCGTGGCCATGGGGCCTCCTGATTTTGGTCGTAACGTATAGTGCCAAGTTAGTTGTGTACTCGGCTTACTGCAGCGCAGCAAAGCGGTCTTCCCGTCATGCGTGAAACGCATAGCTCAGGCGAAGGGCAGCTGCACTGGTCAAGGCGGACAAATTTGGCGGGGGCTGGAAAGGTTTTGGACACGGACTGGCGGGCGCTTCATGCACCTAGCACCGTCTTCAGATGGCACGCTAAACGCCCGATAGCCTTGGCTTCCGCTAAGTGGATTCCGAAGTGGGTGGCTTCCGCAAAGTGAATTCTTGACAAAAATTGTAAAATCCACCCTTCTGCGGAGAATTTCCCCTATAATATCATGTAAATAAATAATTTTCATTTTCACTATCACCAAGGTGGCTTCCACGTGGATTCCCTGGTGAAAGTGCCTGTCGCTAGCGAAATGCTGCACTGCGCCCCCCCGCATACGTTCGGAGCCGGGGAGGAACCATGCCAAGGGGGGCGCCAGCCGTGCGTGATCTGGCTCAATCATGACGGGTTGATGGATGCCGACGTCGCGCGTATCGTCGTGGAGAAAAAGAGCGGAAGTTGAAGGCAAACAAGCCCTTCCGAGGACTTTGGAAGGTGAAATTTTGAGTCAGGACACGATCAAGACTAACGCCACTTACATCTGGTCCATCGCGGAAATCCTGCGTGGGGATTTCAAGCAGTCTGAATACGGCAAGATTGTCCTGCCCTTCACTGTCCTGCGGCGCTTCGACTGCCTGTTGGAACCGACCAAGTCGGCCGTGCTGGAAACGGCTCCCACGCTGCCGGAAGAAACCGATGACGAAGCGCAGGCGATGATCCTGACCGCCATCGCCTCGCCGGGTGGGCAGATCTACAACGAGAGCCAGTTCACATTCGCATCGTTGCGGGGACAAGATCCACGCCAGTTGCGGGTGACGTTGCCCCCTCCGCCTAATCCAGTTTGAGGTAGACTCTGGCCCAACCGAAAGGACCAGAGATGAAGCGCAGCAGGTTCACCGAAGATCAGATCATCGGCATTCTGAAAGAGCATGAGGCCGGGATTTCCGTCGCCGATCTATGCCGCAAGCATGGCGTCAGTGATGCGACCGTCTACAAGTGGAAGGCCAAGTATGGTGGCATGGATGTGAGCGAGGCCAAGCGGCTGAAGGGTCTCGAGGACGAAAACGCCCGTCTGAAGCGGCTGCTGGCGGATGCGATGCTCGACAATGCCGCGCTGAAGGATCTCTTGGGAAAAAAGTGGTGACGCCCGCCGCGAAGCGGCAAGCGGTCGCGCATCTGGTGGCAAGCCACGAGATGAGCGAACGGCGGGCGTGCCGGGTGATTGGCTGTTGTCGGATGACCATGCGGTATGAAGCAGTCCGGCAGGATGACCCTGTGCTGCGGGAGCGGCTGAAAGAACTGGCCAAGGTTCGGCGCCGGTTCGGCTATCCATTGGCCGGTAGGCGATTGCTTGAAATCGCCGTAAGGCGGCGGCTGCATGTGTTCCTGCGGCGTGAGGGCCATGAGGTCAATCACAAGCGCCTGTTCAGGATTTACCGGGAAGAACAGCTTCATGTCCGCCGTCGGGGCGGGCGCAAGCGGGCCATGGGCACACGGGCCCCGATGGTGCTGCCATTGCTGCCGAACCAGCGCTGGTCGCTCGACTTCGTGTCCGACCAGCTGACGGATGGCCGCCGGTTCCGGATCATGACTGTCGTCGATGACTGCACGCGCGAATGCTTGGCCCTGATCGCCGACACCTCGCTCTCGGGGGCACGGGTGGCGCGGGAACTGGCTGCGCTGTTTGACGCCCGCGGCAAGCCCCAGACGATTGTCAGCGATAATGGGACCGAGTTCACCTCGAACGCGATCCTGAAGTTTGTGGATGACCGCAAGTTTGACTGGCACTACATCGCACCCGGCAAGCCGACGCAGAATGCCTTCATCGAAAGCTTCAACGACAGACTGCGGGATGAGCTGCCGAACGAGACCCTGTTCCCGTCCCTGCATCACGCCCGCGTCACGCTGGCCGCCTGGCGCACCGACTACAATACCGAACGCCCACACTCCCGCCTCGGCTGGCAGACCCCAGCCGAGTTTGCCAAAACCTTCGCCCCGCAACGGGGCCTGACGCTGCGCAACCCGCAAAGCTCCGCGCCAGCCCCCGTTGCCCAACCCGCCCAAACCAGCAAAACTCAAACCCGGAGTCTCGCTCACGCTGGATAAAAGTTGGGGGCAACGTCACATCCCACCTTTATTGCCACTCCGATTGCCCTCATATTGCGTCAATAATGATGGAGTCGCATATGAGTCTCGAAGCCTTTGCCGAAGATGGCCGGTTCGCCCCCGGCCGGATCGCGACCGCCCTGCGCACCACGCTGGACGAGGTCGCCCGCACCGTCGGCCTCGGTCGCGATGCCGTCATGCGGCAGGACCGGATCGCCAGCCCAAAGACCCAAAAGCGGTTGCGCGAGATGGTCGAGATCCTGAACCGGGTCGAGCCACGCTTTGGCTCCGCGCTGATCGCCTATGCCTGGTACCGGTCGGAACCGCTGGCTGGCTTTGGCGGGCTGACCGCGATGCAGCTTGTCCGCGAGGGTCACGCTGCCGATGTGCTGGAGTATATCGACGCGGTCGACGCTGGCATCCACGCCTGACGGATGCACTATCAGGCTCTTCTGTACCGCGCGCTCAACCCGATCCGCGCCCGTGAGCCGATGTCCGGCGAAGGCGCCCGGCTGCATGGCGGGCGCTTCAACCCCAAGGGCGTACCGGCGCTCTACCCCGCAACGTCGGTGATGACGGCGATCCGCGAGGCCAATCAGATCGGGACGCTGCAGCCGACCACGCTGGTCTCCTACGAGGCCGACATCAACCCGATCTTTGACGCGACCGATGCCGAGGCGCTGGGCGCCTACGACATGACGCCCGCCGAGCTCGCCGCCGAAGACTGGCGGTGGCAGATGCGGGCACATGGCAAGGCGCCGACGCAGATCCTCGCTGAAAAGCTGATCGCCGACGGCTATGCCGGGCTGCGGGTGCCGAGCTTTGCCAAGGGGGCAACCGGTGAGGATCTGAACATGGTGCTCTGGGTCTGGGGCAGCACGCTTCCCACCAAACTGGTGCTGATCGACGACGAAGGGCGCCTGCGGCAATAGCGAAGCTCTCCGGGCTGCACGCTCAATGCAGCATGTCCGCAAGCCCCAACCCTTCAAACGCCTCTCTCATCGCCGGATCAAACCCCGGATCGATCCGCGCGGGGCCATAGCCGTGCGCCCGGTTCCAAGCATCGATCTCTCGCAGTTCAGCGGCGAACTCCTCGAGCGATGCGGCCTCCTTCAAGGTCGTGTCGCCCTCGCAGTAATTGAAAATCATCAACCGGGTCGGGTTGGCCCAAGTCCCGAAGTATGAGGCGTCCTGCGCCGTATCGACCTGCGCCCAGCCGTTTGCGTAGCTGCAGAGCCCGAAATCATAGACGTAGCGATCGCCGGGGCAGAATTCGCGAGTGATCCTCATGACGTCACCTGCGCGCGGGCGGTGATGGCGATCACGCAGAGGTCGCGGTAGCGGGCCGTCGCTTTGGGGCTGGACGAGACCGGGTTGATCTCGAAGGCCTGCAGACCGGCGATGTCGCCCGCCTTTGCCAAGGCGACGATCTGGGCCAGCTTTGCGCGGAACTGGGCGTGGGTCGCCTTAGAGAAATCCGGCGGCTGCGGCTGCGCGCCGCTCCCGGCCTGATCGAGGATGGCTTGGCGCTTGCCGACCACCACATTGATCGCGGCCTTCGGTGCTTCCTCCGCCGCCGGGATTGGCTCGCCCGCAGGATCGGGGTTGCCGTAATCGAGGACTAAGGTCAGCCGGACCTCGGCCTGATCGAAGGTCTCGGCGGTCATGATCGACGTGAAGGCGAGGACCGCGCGCTCGGCGCTAATCCTTGCCGCCAGCAAGCGGGCGAAGTTGTCGCCCGCCTTCTTGGCGCTGGCGGCCGGTTCGATCGGAGTTTCGGCAAGGCGCTGGGCGAGCGTGTCGATTTGCGCGGCGGTGACGGCTTTGGTTTTCATGGTCGGGTTCTTTCGGGCGTTGGTGATGTGGGCGGAATGACCGAGGGTCGTAACCGCGTAGATCATCGTGCGGCCGTCGCCGATCGCTGCGCCAAAGGCCTGCGCCTCGGGCAGCGTCGCAAATTGCTTGCGCGTGGAGTGGCGGGCGTGCGGCCCCGGGCGGAAACAAAGAGGGCGGCGTTCTTCAGGCGAAATTCTTCGTGGGTTGTCAGGGGCTTCGTGGAGGTTTTCATGGCGGTCTCCGTTGCGTTGCAATGGCTGCAGACAGCGCACGGTGTCAAAAGAGATCAACTCCTAAGTCACTGAATAAATGAGGTTTTGGTCAGAATGGGAGTATCCCGGCGAAGCTATGCCGCGCAGCGCGGGGTCTGGGATGAGGCGCGTGCAAGGCCATTGCTTCTTGGGCGCATTGCTACCGTGAAGGCGGGCGGCAGAAGTCGCTGTGCTTCATGAGCATTCAATGTCTCCTCAGAACAGACAGAGACCGCCGTACCGTTTCTGGAGCTTGTATCTGCGCTGGCGCATGAGGTCGGCCTCTTCCCGGAGTCGGCCAAAGCTGTGTTCTGACAGGCCAAGCGCACCGCACTTTTCACGGTGCGAAAGGTCAATCAGGCCCTTGAAGAAACGGTTGCGCCAAGGCTGCCCCGGTCCTCGTTAGATGCGGTTCGGTCTTTCCAGACCAGAAGGCGCAAGGCGTTGGCGACCACAAGCAGTGTTGAGCCTTCGTGGAACACTACCGCCGCACCAAGTTGCAAACCGAACAGAGTCGCAGGCACGAGGACGGCGACCATTCCAAGGCTGATCCACAGGTTTTGGCGAATGATCCGGCTGGTGGCACGGCTCAGACCAATGGCAAATGGGAGCCTGCCGAGATCATCGCCCATCAGCGCAACGTCAGCAGTTTCCAGCGCCACATCCGATCCCGCAGCCCCCATCGCAATCCCGACCGTGGCGTGCGCCATGGCAGGAGCATCGTTCACACCGTCACCCACCATGGCGACCGGGTTTTCTGCCCGCAGCCGTTTGATCTCTGCGACCTTGTCTTCGGGCATCAGGTTGCCCACGGCCTCGTCCAGACCAACGGTCCTCGCAACGGCATCGACGACACGCTGATTGTCGCCCGAGATCATGATCATCCGGGTGATCCCGATCCGGCGCAGACGTGCGATCACCGAAGCGGCCTCGGGCCGGGGTTGATCCATCAGGCCCAGCACGCCCAGATATTGCGCGCCCCTGCGCAACACGACAGTGGTGCGGCCCTGGTCCTCCAGCCTTGCGGCCGTTGCGCGAAGATCGTTCGGAATGGGCGAGCCGTCGAGTTGGTCAAACAGGCCGGGTTTTCCAAGAAAGACGTCCTCGCCTTCGTACCGGGCGGCCAGCCCATTCCCTGTGATGCTGCGCAGATCCTGCGCCGGGGGAATGTCCGCGCCTGCCCCGAGACGCATGAGCCCATTGCGCACCACCGCAGCGGCAAGAGGGTGATTACTCAGTTGTTCCAGCGCGATGGCCACGGTCAGCAGATCACGTTCCGTCATGTCGGCGGCCGGAATGGCATCGATCAATTCCGGTTTGCTGACTGTCAATGTGCCGGTCTTGTCAAAGGCAATCGCTTTCAGCGATCCCAACCTTTCCAGCGGGCCCCCTCCCTTGACCAGCACGCCCCCGCGCGCCGCACGGGCAATCCCGGACAACACAGCACTGGGCGTGGCGATAGCCAACGCGCAGGGACTTGCGGCAACCAGAACGGCCATGGCGCGATAAAAGCTGTCCCCGAATGGCTCGTCGATCACCAGAAACGCAAACAGGAGCAGGAAGACGCTGCTCAGCACCACGGGTACAAAAACCCGCTCGAACCGATCCGTAAACCGCTGGGTCGGGGATTTCTGGGTTTCGGCTTCAGCCACCATAGAGACGAGGCGTGCAAGGGTGCTGTCAGCCGCGCGGCGGGTCACCTGCACCTCCAGAGCGCCACTGCCATTGATCGTTCCGGCAAAGACGCGGTTCTCATCCGTCACTGTCTGCGGGCGCGTGGTCGCCAACGCGATATCAGCGACCGCAACCTTGTCCACAGGGACGCTTTCGCCGGTAATAGGTGCCTGATCGACGCTGCTGTGGCCCAGCGTGACGAACCCGTCTGCCGGGATGCGCGAATTAGGTCGGATGATCACGGTATCGCCCGCCGTCAACTCCCCTACTGGCACCTGTGACACCGCACCTGCGCGCCGCACCTCTGCTGTCGGTGGGGCCAGATCAGCCAGCGCCGAAATCGCCTTTCGGGCGCGATCCATGGCGTAGTGCTCCAAGGCGTGGCCCAGGCTGAACAGCACCAGCAAAAGCGCGCCCTCGGCCCATTTGCCCAGAACTGCAGCCCCTGCGGCGGCTACCAGCATCAGGGCGTCAATCTCCAGTCGACGCATGCGAAGGTTGTCGATGGCCTCGCGCAGCAGGTAATATCCACCAAAGACGTAGGCCGCGATGAAGATCCACAGAGGCAGCCAGGACGGCACCTCGCTAACAAACGGCAGGGCTGTCCCCATAACCAGCAGTGCGCCGCTGATCCCGGCAAAGATGATCTCGGACTTTTCGCCAAGGATCCCGCCGCGGTCGTGGTCGTGGTCATCACCCGTCGCATCGTGGGCATGGCCCGCCGCGCCTTCCAGATGCTCACCGATCCCGTCAAGCGCAAGTAGCAGGTCAGGTTCTGTTGCCAATGTCCGGTCAAACTCGACTCTGACCGCACCTCCGGCCGAAACCGCTGCCTCCTGCACGCCAGGCTGACCCAGCAAATAATCGGTCACCGTCCGTGCACGCCCGGCAGATGTGATGCCTTCGAGTTGCCAAAGCACATGACCGAAGCGCTGCGTCACCTGCGCCCCAACCCCTTCGGCAATTTCCTTGATCCGGCCCAGGCTGACCATGTCGGGATCGTAATGGATGCAAAGTTTCGCGGGCTGATCCCCGTCGGCGGCCAGCACATGCACCCACGTCACTCCATCCCGGCCAGTCAGTTCCGCCAACAACCGTACGGCGCATGCATCGGCCGCATCTGGGGCATCAGGAAGCAGCACCGGGATATCCAACTGAAGGGTGGTGCCTTTGATCGGCGCAGTTAAGAGCTCTTTCATTCGAGTCAACGCTTTCTCGCAACGATCATTGCCGCATGCGCATATCTGTCATTCGAAATCGCTGACGTCAGAGAGTCGGGGAAACGCCTGATGGTCCCACGAACGCTCCAACCGCACTGTGCCGGACGGTTCCAACACAGTCTGTCCTTTCAAGCTGCGGCTTCCGTGCCGGGAACCAGGTATACCGGCACCTGATCAGCGGGCATGGCCGCCAGTTCCGCTGGCGTGAGGCATGCGTAGATCTCTATCAGCGTACCATCGGGATCGGTGAGCCACAGTTCGTGCAGCGGTGTTCCCTTAAATGTCGTCCGCGGGGGTTTTTCGACAGAGGCACCAATGGCCAGAGCGCGGTGGTAGGCGTTGACGACGGCATCCCGATCCGGCAGCGCCAGTCCGAGATGATAGAGCGTGTCGTGGTGCAGATCCGTGCCGTCGGCGACCATGATCACGAAATTGAGTTTCAGATCAGGACGAATGAACGTGGCATAGCGGTGCGTCCATTCCTTGGGCCAGGTGTTCAATAACCAGCAATAGAACCGGGTGCTGCTTGCCAAGTCGCGCACGCGCAGGCTGGCGTGGAACTCGGTACCTTTTGGTCCTTCGGGCAGGTCGATCAGTTGCGCCAGAACCTCGATCCTTGCCTTGATCTGATCACGCGCGGTGCGGAAAGCGGCGATGTCGCCTGCGGCAGAGGGGTCGGTGATCGGCCAATGCAGGCGCCGCACGGGGCCGGGAACATAGGGGCAGACCTCTTCGGCACAAAGCGTCACGATCAGGTCGGCCGTTTCGGGCGCGACCTCTTCCAGCGGCTTGGACCGATGCCTTGAGAGATCGATGCCCGTCTCGGCTAAAGCTTCGATCGCCAGCGGATTGAGCGTGCCGGGGGCCGAGCCTGCGCTGGCGACCTCGACCGATGCGGGCAGAATGGCGCGGGCCAGTCCCTCGGCCATCTGGCTGCGGGCGGAATTGGCGACGCAAAGAAACAGGATTCGCATGGGATCACTCCTCGGTCTTGATGAACGGCACCATCAGCACAGGACGACGCGCGATTTCGCAAAGATTGGCTGCCGTGGAGCCGATCGCCATGCTTGCGACCCAGCCCTGCCCGTGCTTGCCAACAACGATAAGATCGGCGTCGCGATCGGCGGCCAGCCTTGCGATTTCCTCAGATGGCTTTCCGGTTAGGATATGCGCCTCCGCCGTGCCACCGGCTGCAATGATGTCATCAACAATGTAGGAAAGCGCAGCTTGTGCCATCCGGGGCCAACGCGCATAAATCTTGCCGCCATCAGGCGCAAGGACATGCATCACATCGACATGTGTCCCTAATCGAGCCAGTGCCATGGATGCCTTTTCCGACGCTTGCGATTGCTGCGAAAAGTCCGTGCCGAGAACCACCCGCCGCAACCCGGCGTGACAGGTGCGCGCGCAGGCCCCATCGCCGTCCTTGCCTGTCGATTCGATCCATTCCAACCGCACTGGCTGCGTGCTGAGCCGGATCACTTCGCGTGCCACCGAGCCGAGGAACAGGCCGCGGATCATGTTCTGCCCGCGCGAGCCGATCACGGTCAGATCGGCCCGATGGTCGGTGGCCGCTTGCAAAATTTCCTTGGCCACCTCACCGGCTGCGCGGATTTCGATTTCCACTTCCATCCCTGCTGCGTGCAGCGGTGCGGCACGACCCTGAAGCCAATCCTCCAGCGCCTCCTTATTTCCGTAGGAGGCACCCAGCGCATAGCCGACCTGAACCACATGGATCAGGATCACTCGGGTCACGCCCATGTCGCGAAGGTCGGACAGGCAGTCCAGCAACGGCCCTTGGGCGGCAGAATAGTCCACCGTTATCAATGCTGCGGGAAACATCAGTTCTGCTCCTTTGACTTTTGTGCGCGAATGGGGGTTTCTTCAGCCGGAAACCAATGCTTGGTGCGATTGGCGAACCAGACGAGCGACAGCATCACCGGCACCTCGACCAGCACGCCGACCACGGTGACAAGGGCGGCGATGGAGTTAAGGCCGAACAGNACAAGGGCGGCGATGGAGTTAAGGCCGAACAGGCCAATGGCGACCGCCACGGCCAGTTCGAAGAAGTTCGACGTCCCGATCATCGCGCAGGGGGCGGCAACATTGTGCGGCACGCGCCAGGCTTTCGCCGCCCAGTAGGCCACCGCGAACATCCCGTAGGACTGAATCAGAAGCGGGATCGCGATCATCACGATGACCAGCGGCTGGCTCAGGATCACCTCGCCCTGAAAGCCGAACAGCAGAACGACAGTGGCTAGCAGCCCCACCACCGAGAACGGTTTCACCCGCGCTGTAAAGGCGTTCACGGCGGCCTCACCCATGACCGGGCTACCCGCGCTGCGCGTCAGGTAAAGCCGGGTGACCACCCCCGCCGCCAGCGGAACCACGATATAGAGAACGACCGACAGCACCAGCGTATCCCAAGGCACGGTGATATCCGTCACACCCAGCAGCAGCGCCACGATCGGCGCATAGGCAAAGATCATGATCACGTCGTTGAGCGAGACCTGCACCAGAGTGTAATTGGGGTCGCCCTTGGTCATCTGTGACCAGACGAACACCATCGCCGTGCAGGGCGCGGCCCCCAGCAGGATCATCCCGGCGATGTATTGACCGGACGTGCCCGGCTCGATGAAGGGGGCAAAGACGTAGTCGAAGAACAGCACGCCGAGGGCGGCCATGGTGAAGGGTTTGATCAGCCAGTTCACCGCCAACGTGATGATCAGACCCTTGGGCCGTTCGTGCACCCGTCTGAGTGAGGTGAAATCCACCCCCACCATCATCGGAAAGACCATGAACCAGATCAGCACCGCGACGACGAAGTTGACCGAGCCGTATTCGAGTGAGGCCAGAAAGCTCACCAGCCCCGGGGCGATCTGGCCAAGGGCCAGACCGGCAATGATGGCCAGCGCGACCCAGATCGAAAGATAGCGTTCAAATGCAGACATGTGCGACGTCGTCCTTGTGGGTTCAGGCAATTGCGGGGGTGCGGCCGACCAGTGCGCGCAGGCGGTCGGCGCCAACCGGGTCTTCGGCCAGCATCGGCACAACGGCATAGCGGCTGGCCAGCCCGTTTCGGACCGCTGCGATCTCGGGCGCTTCGGTCGCGGCACGGGCCGCGAGAACCGGATGCGTTGTTCCCGTCGCGGCGAGGCTGGCATTGATCACCCAAGCCCAGGGCGTGATCCCGGCGCGATTGAGATCCTCCTGCAGACGGGCCGCTTCGAGAACTGGGGTGGTTTCAGCCAGCGTGACGATCAGGATTTTCGTCATCTCGGGGTTTTGCAGCCGCATCATCGGCGTGGTCATGTGACCGGCATTGTCGCCCGCATGGCGCATCACGTCGCGGTGGTAAGACCCGGTGGCATCGAGCAGCAAAAGCGTGTGGCCGGTGGGGGCGGTGTCCATCACCACGAACTTGCGCCCCGCCTCGCGGATCACGCGGGAAAACGCCTGGAACACCGCGATTTCTTCGGTGCAGGGCGAGCGTAAATCCTCCTCCAGCATCGCACGGCCCTCGGCGTCAAGGCTGGCACCCTTGGTTGACAGGATATGGTCGCGATAGGTTTGCGTTTCTGCCACAGGATCGATCCGGCTGACGCTCAGGTGCGGCACGTCGCCCGCCAACGTCTCGGTCAGGTGCGCGGCGGGGTCGGTGGTGGTCAAGAGCACCTCATGCCCGCGCGCGGCTAGTTCCACCGCCACTGCAGCGGCGATGGTGGTCTTGCCCACACCGCCCTTGCCCATGGTCATCACCAGCCCGCGGCCCGCGGCCTCGATCCCGTCAACCAACGCAGATAGCGACGGCAGATCGGTGTCGGCGCTGCGCAACGCAGCCCCCGTCAGGGTCAAGGGGGTGTTCATCCGGCGCAGCGCATCAAGGCCAACAAGGTTCTCCGGGCGCAGCGCAAAGCGGGTTTGCGGCAGGGCGGCCAGATGCGCGTCCATGCCATCCAGCGCCGCGCGGTCGCGCGCGATCAGGCTCGCGGCGAGTGCATCGCCCATATCCTGCTCCGGCATCAACCCGTTGATTGCTAGATGCTGATTGCCGATGCCGATCGCCGCCAGTTCCCCGCTGGTACGCGCGGCCTCGGCCAAGGAACTGACGCGGGGGCGGGTGACGAGGATCAGCCGGGTGCGGGCGGCATCGGACAGGCTGTCCACTGCCGCGCCGTACCGGGCGCGCTGTTTCTCCAGCCCCGCCAGCGGGCCAAGGCAAGAGGCATCGCCCCCGGTTTCCAGAAACCCGCTCCACGCGCCGGGCAGCTTCAGCAGCCGGATCGTGTGGCCGGTCGGAGCCGTGTCAAAGATGATGTGATCGTAGGCCCCGGTCACGGCGTCATCGGTCAACAGCGCGGTGAACTCGTCAAACGCCGCGATCTCGGTGGTGCAAGCCCCCGAAAGCTGTTCCTCGATCCCCTTCAACGCCTTTTCCGGCAGCACTCCGCGCATTGGCCCGACGATCCGCTCACGGTACTCGGCGGCCGCACCCTCCGGATCGATCTCCAGCGCCATCAGCCCCGGCACGGCAGCAATCGGCGTGATGTGGTTGCCAATCTCTGTACCGAACACTTGCCCGACGTTCGAGGCCGGATCGGTCGAGACCAGCAGCACCTTCTTACCTCCGTCAGCCAGGCCAACCGCAGTGGCGCAGGCGAGCGAGGTCTTGCCCACGCCGCCCTTGCCGGTGAGGAACACGAATTTCGGCAGATCGTTGAACATGGCATTTCCTTTCGCCAACCGCGGTCGGCTCTTTATCTTGGTTTCGTCGAAAATGACGCGGCGGGCCTTGCGCTGGATCACACCGCGCGCGGCGTCAGCAGCAACTGCCCGCCTTTTCCGTTTCAGCAGTGCCTTTGGCACCGCCCCCGCAACAGCCACTGCTCACAGCTGATTGATTGGAAGCGGCCCCGCAACAGGCCGATGCCTGATGCGCCGGTGCCGCGGCGCTGTCAGCAATACCCACCCATTCGGCCAGTTCTGCGCGGGCAGGATAGCGCGCCTTTGCCTTGAATGATCCATCGACCAGAAATACCGGCAGGTCGTCGCCTTCGCTGGCCTGCATGATCTGGCGAATGGTGTCATTGGCCGCAAACTCGGCCGGCTCACGGCTTAGCCCGAACCGCTGGACGCGCACACCTTGCGCCTTCAGCCAGTCCAGATCAGCGGTAAGATCGACAAGCCGCTGATCCACTTCAGCGCCGCAGATGCCGGTCGAGCAGCACATGGCGGGGTCGTAAACGGTGATGGTGGTCATTTGACGGTCTCCTTCGGAACGCAGCCTTGGGGGGTGTAACAGCATGGCGCATCGCCGTCGGCCGGGCGGGCGGTGATGGCCTCGATCAGATCGCGCAGAGGCGCTAAGGCCGCGGGGTCGATGGCGTAGCAGACACGGGGGTAGTCGATGGTGCCCGTCACGACGCCTGCTTCCTTCAGAACCCGCAAATGCTCAGAGACGGTCGACTGCGCGAGGCCGACCTCGTCCACAATGGCGCCTCCGATACAGCCGGGCTTTGACAGCAGAAACGCGATGATCCTCACCCGCGCCGGATGCGCCAGCGCCTTGGCAACAGCGGCGATCCGGTCTGAATCCATGGCCGGAGGGGCCGGTATGGTGTTCTGGTCAAGCATCTGGATGATTCCCTATATCGCCAATACGCGATACATATGGATCGCAGAGAGACGATACAAGCCCTCATGCGGGAAAAGGAGCAGTGACGCTCGTGCGGGACGCGGCCGCATTCCAGATGCGACACTCGAAAGGAACCCTCCCTTTTCCTGGCGACAAAGACCCTTGCTTGAACAAAGCACTATCGCATTCCGCTCTGATCGATAGTTTAAGCCGATGCTTGCCACATAACCAAAGGTCGCAACATGTCCGCCATCACCGCGCTGCACGACCGCTGCTCTGTTGGCCCACGCCATCTGCGCGGCCCGGCACCAGGATATGAAGAGTTGCTGCAAGTCGCAGCCGCGGCGGCAGCGGCGCCTGATCATGCCTCCTTAGGCCCCTTTCGCCTGATCCACATTCCGGACCTGGCACGAAACCGTCTTGCCGATGTCTTTGCCGCAGCGGCCACCGAGGCGGACCCCGAGTCGGACGACGAAGCCCTGGCCAAGGCCCGCAAGCGCGCCCTTGCCGGACCGGGCCTTCTGGCGGTGGTGGTGGAGCTGAAGGAACACCCGCAAGTCCCGCCAGAGGAACAATGGGTCTCGGCGGGGGCGGCGTTACAGAACACGCTTCTTGCGCTGGAAGCCCTAGGCTACCGCGCCAAGATGCTGTCAGGCGCGCGCGTCCGGTCAAGCGCGCTGCGCGCGGCCTTCGAGCTGGGCGATGGCGCTCACCTTCTCGGCTTCATCGCGGTGGGCCGCCATAACGGCGACGTCAAGCACGCGACCCGCCGCGCAGCCGAACAGGTGCTGTCGGAATGGGCCCCGCCGGGGGACTGAGGTCAGCCCTGCCCGCCTGCCTCGGCCGCAGCGATCAGCCGGGCGGCAAGGCGGCCGTAAGCCTCGGCCACCGGGCCTTCGCCTGCCGCAATCGGTTTGCCCGCATCACCAGCCAGCCGCACGTCGATGGACAAAGGAAGCTCTGCCAGCAGCGGCAAGCCCAGTTTCACAGCCTTGGCCGCAACACCACCATGGCCGAAGATATGTTCCTCATGGCCACAGTTGCGGCAGACATAGGTGGACATGTTCTCGATCAAGCCGATCACCTCGGTCTTGAGTTCCTTGAAGGCGGTCAGCGCCTTTTGAGCATCGATCAGCGCCACGTCCTGCGGCGTGGACACGACAATCGCGCCCGTGACGTCGAAGTGGGTGCAAAGCGTCAGTTGCACATCCCCGGTGCCCGGCGGCATATCGACGATCAGCACGTCCAGATCGCCCCAGCGCACCTGCATCAGAAGCTGTTGCAGCGCACCCATCAGCATCGGCCCGCGCCAGATCACCGCCTGTCCCTCGGGCAGCATGTTGCCGATCGACATGAAGCTGATCCCATGCGCCTGCAGCGGGATGATCACCTTGCCATCAGGCGAGGCCGGGGCGCGGGTGACGCCCAGCATGGTCGGCACGCTGGGGCCATAAATATCGGCATCCAGCAAGCCCACCTTCCAGCCCTGCCGCGCCATCGCCACGGCAAGGTTCGACGAGACAGTGGATTTGCCTACACCCCCCTTGCCCGACCCGATTGCAAGGAGACGCTTGACGCCGGGAATGCGCCGCTGCTGCGGTGCGCCTTCGGGGTGGCGACCGATGGTCAGGTTCGGGGGGGCTTTCGGCGCGGCATGGGCGGTGACGGCGATGTTGACTGAAGTGATCCCCGGCAGCGCACGCAAGGCGCACTCGGCCGATTCCACAACCGGGGCCAGAGCCTGCGCCTCGGCCGCGTCGGCGGCCTCGATCACAAAGGTGACGGTGCCCTGCGTGACAGCCAGCGCCCGCACCCGGTCAGCCGAGATCAGGTTTCCGCCTTCAGGCAGGGCAATGCCGGTCAGACAGGCGCGGATAGCGTCAAGCGCGGGGGGTGTATCGGTCATGTCATATCCTTCAGAATCTTAGGAAGTCGATGTGCGCGCCTGCATCCAGCCGGTCTGCATCGGCGGGGATCAGGGCCAGGCCATCGGCACTGGCCAGAAGGGCGATGCGCGCGGCGAAGTTCGGCGCCATAAGTTCCGCCACCGGCAGGCCATCGGGGCCAGCGGGCCGCAGGCTGGCAGGGCGAAATTCGGCGCGTCCCGGGCGGCGGATCAGCGGGGCTGACAGGCGCGCGGTCTGGAATACCGGCAGGGGATCGGTGATGCCCGCGAGTTTGCGCAGCAGAGGCGCACCCAGCATCAACCAGGTGACAAAGGCCGCAACCGGGTTGCCCGGCAGGCCGACATAGATCGCCCCGCCCAGTGTGCCGATCCCAACCGGCTTGCCCGGCTTGATCGCCACCCTGAGGGCCTGAACCGATCCGCCACCTTCGCGCAGCAGGCGCGGCATGTGGTCCTCGTCGCCATCGGCCATGCCACCGGTGGAAATGACCAGATCGGCTGTCCGCGACGCATGGTTCAGCGCCGCGGCAAGTCGGGCGGGGTTGTCAGGCACGGCACCCAGATCGACAAGCTCGACCCAAGGCAAGGCCAGAGCCGCAGTCAGCAGATAGCGGTTGGCGTTCCAGATCTGGCCCGGAGCCAGCACCTCGCCCGGCTCGCGCAGTTCGGACCCCGAACACAGCAGCGCCACGCGCACACGGCGGCGTAGGGTGACCTCGGACTGCCCGGTCGCGGCCAGAACGCCCAGCTCACGCGGCCCCAGTTCGCGCCCCGCGGGCAAAACCTCGCCGCCCAGCACCAGATCCTCGCCTGCGCGGCGGATGTTGATGCCGGGCGCGGGCAGATCGTCCAACACGATGGCCGCGCCCTGACGCCGCACATGCTCCTGCATGATTACGGCATCGGCACCCGCAGGGATTGGGGCACCGGTCAAGATGCGCAATGCGGCACCACGGGGCAAGGTGCCAGCGGTATCGCCCGCAGCAATCCGCCCCGCCACAGACAGGGTCCAAGGGCCCTGGCCAGTCAGCCCGGATGTGGCCAGTACAAAGCCATCCATCGCCGAATTGTCAAAAAGCGGCAGCGCCACGGGCGAGGCGCAGGGCGTGGCCGTCACCCGCCCCACGGCCTGTGCAAGCGGTAAGGACACATCCCCGTCGACCGGTCCGGCCAGTGACAAGCCGATGGCGCGGGCCTCTTGCCAGCCCATCAGGGGCGTGGGCCCTGCGGTGGTGCAGTCGTTCAACGCGCTTGCCTCAAAAACCATCTTCTTCTCCTCCAGACCAGCGCGCCAAAGCCAAAGACCGCAATCAATACAGATCCTGACATCAGCCCTATCCATTCGGATCGATTGCGTTCCGGATGGCGTGCAGCAAGATGTTCTACGATCACGCCCCGCTCACCCGGTTCCAGAACGGCACCATTCAGCCACTCCATCCGCAAAACCGTTACCGTCCAGCCCGGCGCACCCAAAGCAGTGCTGTCGATCTGGCCCGCGTCATGGCAGGTCAGACACCTGGCTTCGACCAATCGTACGCCCAAAGGGCGGGTGGCACGTTCGGCCTCGATTCTTTCAGCTTCGGCCTGTGCCATCCGGCGTGCGCCTTCCTCGCGGGCGCGTTCCTCCTCGATCTCGGCGGCAAGACGGGCCCGCACCGCGGCGCGCTCAGCCTGCGTCAGGGCACCAGCCTCGGTCTGATAGGCATCCGCATTCGGTTCAGAAGCCGCGCCCAGTGGCATGAGCGCCAGCGCCGTGCCCAGAATGACCCCGCGTAGCACGAACCTAACTGCCGTTTGCGGGAACCGTCGTCGTAAATGCAGACCCGGCAGCGAGTGGCATGCAGTCTGCGCGGCCCTCGGACCGACAGCGCAGGGCGTCCGCCAGCGCTCGCGCGCGCGCGACCTCTGCAGATATCCGCGCCCGGTCCGAGGCCAAAACTTCAGGCACCAGCGGTTCGTCCGAGGCGCAAGACCAAGCAGAAGCCTGCCCCGCCACCAAAAGGGCGATCCCCAGAAGGAAGAAGGCTTCAGTGAACCGCTTCAACGCTCTCATCCCTCGCGCAGCGCGCGGCGAATACCGCGTCATCCCAGCCGTCATTCTGCGCCACATGATCCCAAGTCAGGCCATCGCGCTGCAACCTGAAGGCAATTTCAGCCAGATCCTCTGCCGTCAGTGCCCCGATTCCACGAGACGATCCGGTTGGCAGACTGGCCATGCCGGCCTTGATCTCAACCACCTCAGGGGCCGCGACTGACCCCTCGGCTGCCAGCCAGATAAGCCTGGCAAGATGGGCGTAGACCGCGTTGACGCCATGGTCGCGGCTGACAGTTTCCAGATCGCGCAGAAAGGGTGTGATCCAGCGACAGACGTAATCAGACAAGAATGCCTCGGCCTGTGCCAGATGGGCGCGCGCTTCGATGTCATCTCCTGCACGGCCTTTTTCGCCTGCTTTTTCAAACAGCAGCGCCAGGAATTCTGCCTGCACGCCGGGGGTATCGTTGAGGTCGCGGAAATGCTGGTGCCGCTCAAACCCGTGACGGGCGTAGGATTCGGACATGCCTGACTCGCTGTCGCCCATGATTCCGCCATCCAGATAAAAACCGGTGTTGATCATGACGGGGGTGGGAGGGGTCAGGAATAGAGCGGCGTAAAGCTTCTGTAGCTCCATCGGGTCACCGAGGGTGGCGGCGGAGCCGCGCAGATCAGCGATCTCGGCCCCAAGGTGCAGACCGATCTCATCTGCGATTGCCTCCAGATCATCGGGCAGCGCGTTTTGAAAGGCCTCCAGATAGTCTGTTCCGGTGGCAGGCGGAGCAAAAGCACGCGCCATGCACAACCAGAAATCCCGTTTCGAAAAGGCCAGCAGGGCGGTATCGCGATGCATCGTTGTTCTCCGTGGTCAGAGCCGGGGCGGGTTATCCGCCCCGGCGGGAGCGGTCAGGCCCGATCCTCGGCACCCAGTTTCCAGGCGCCGAAGGCATAGACTGTATTGGCAAGACCCACCGCCAGAACCAGAAGCGCCCATTCCCCGGTTGACGGGCTATAGCTGAGCAGTTCCGGCGCCCAGGTGCCTTTGAACATCGGCACCATCTGCCCACCGATGATGAACTCGTACCGGCTGATCAGCAGGCCGATCATCACCAGCGCAGCGGCAACGATCTGCATCATGCCATTAGAGCGCGTACCGGGCAGGACCATCAGCACGAAGGGTAGCGCGACACAGCCCCAGAGTGCGATGTGGAACAGGGGCTGCGCGGTCATGTAGCCCCAGACCTGCATCCCCTCGGCATTCGACCAAAGGCCGGTGATCGCGCGGCCTGCATGCAGGATGAAGTGCAGCGCGATGGCGATGGCGAACATCCGCGCCAGCGTGCCCTCGAACAGGGCGCGGGTATCAGGGCGCATGTTCGAGTGGTTGAAGCCGTTCTTCAGGTGGCTGAAGAACATCGTGAAGGCCAGCGCACCCACAAAGCTCTCGATCAAAAACACCACCGGGATTTCACCGCCGAACCAGACCGGGCGCATCGCCATCATCCCGTAGACCAAACCCGCCACCAGCGTGACCGCCAGTGCAAGCCCCCCCACGAGGATCATCAGTGGATTGCGCCCCGCGTCAGGCTTGTTGATCATCCCGAACAGGACAATCGCCAACGAGATTGCGTAGGCCCCGACCAGCAGCACCTTCCAGAAAAGGGGCGAGGCAAACTGCATGTTCAAAGGCGTGGCCCAGAGCGCGGTCAAGGGCGCGCCCAACTCCAGAAACAGCACCGCCACGCCGCCGACCAGGCCCGCCATGGCCAACCACAGCGCGCGGCGCGCAATGGGTGCAAATTCGGCCATCCCAAAAACATGCCAGAGCGACGCGACCATCGCCAACCCGGTCGATGTCAGCAGGAAATAGTCATAGGTGACGATTGCCATGCCCCAGTGAATGCCCGCATTGTTGGTGTTGAACTGCACTTTGCCGAATTCGAGTATTTCGGTCAGAGCATAGCCGCCACCAAGCGCAAGCAGTACAAGTGCTACGATCAGGTGCAGCAGGAAATGGGAACCCCGTCCTTGCGTATCGTGTCCGCTTGTCGGGGCCGTATCTGTCATCATTGCCATCGTTCATTCCCTCCCGTTCACGACCGGCGCGACCGGTTGCCCGGCACCGCCGGTGACCCGCCGCCCGACAGGTAATAGACCTGCGGTTTGTTGCCTGTTTCCTCTTTCAGCCGCACACCGCCCTTTTCAGCGATCAGCGCATTGACGTGGCTGTCGGGGTTGTCGAGATCACCGAAGAACCGCGATTTCGGGGCGCAGACGCGCACGCAGGCCGGGGTGAATTCCTTGGTTTCGGGGTTGTCCTCGTCCAGATCGGCGACGCCTGCGGGGGCCTGGCTAACCTTGTGGTAGCAGAAGGTGCATTTCGACACGACGCCCTTGGGCTGAATGCCGATCCCCTTGGAGGCGTCCTCGTATTCGTCCGGCATCTTGAAGGGCGGGTTCCAGGACCGCCGACCGCTGGCCGGAAACTCGGCCCTCACATCGGGTTCGACCGCCGGGGCCTCATCCATGTAGAAACGGACGCCATACGGACAGGCGACCATGCAGTATTTGCAGCCGATGCACTTGTTCCAATCCACCAGCACGATCCCGGTGCCTTCGTCCTTATAGGTCGCCTTGGTGGGGCAAACCGACACGCAGGACGGGTTCTCGCATTGCATGCAAGGCCGCGGCAGCCAGGACAGGTTCAGGTTCGGGTATTCCCCTTCCGAATAGAACAGCACATCCTGCCAGTTCTCGCCCGGAAGGCGGTTGTTTTCCATCGCGCAGGCCGTGGTGCAGGCCTGACAGCCGGTGCAGGTTTCAAGGTCAATGACCATTCCCCATTTGGGCATGTCGGTATTCCTCCCTTACGCCTTGGCCACTTGGACCTTGGTCGAATAATACATGGCCTGGCCGGTGATCCTGTCAGACTGGTTCACCGTCGCCTCACCGCAATGTTCTGTCGGCACCGCCTTGGACCAGCGACCCGATGCCCAGTGCCCATACTCCATGGGCAGGACGAGCGTATCGGGGCGCACACCCGCATAGACGCGGCAACGAGCCTCAATGGAACCCGCGTCGGAACTGATCCTGACCCGGTCGCCATCACTGATCCCGCGCGCCGAGGCTGTGACAGGATTGATCTCGACGAACGCCTCTCCACGCCCACCAACGGTGGGTTGCAAATGCGCAATGACCATCGGGATATTGTGCCCGCGCCCTTCGGCATGCAGCGCAACCTTCGGGGTGACAAAGTACAGGTCGCCCCCGCCCGGATGCACCGGCGGCTCCCAGATCGGGAACATCAAGTTGGCCGGATCACGCCCTGTCGCGCCAACGATCCAGTCGGAATTGGCCTCCAGTGCGGCTGAGCGGAACTCAAACTTGCCCGAGGGTGTCTTGAGCAGCTTCTGACCCACTTCCTCAGGAGTCATCTCACGGTTGTAGTCGGTGCCGTCCCATTCGAAGAACACGCCGTCCCGCTGCTGCCAGAAATAGGGCTTCTTGTACCAAACGCCCTTTTCCACCCAGCTTTCCCACGAGTTCACGCCATTGTCGCCGGGGTCAGTCTCGAACCCCTTGGCCAGATGGCGCAGCACGTTCTCGGCGCTGTCCAGCGCGCGGTAGTAATCGGCCATCGGGCCGTTCATCCGCTTGCCCAGTTCAATGATCACATCGCCGAAATACTTGGTGTCATAGATCGGCTTGATCGCGGGAACCCGCAGCTGGGTCAGGGGGTACCCCTCGAACGGATAGGTGGGGCTGTCCTGATACCGTTCCAGATAGGTGTGGTCGGGCAGGATGATATCGGCGTAATGCCCAGTTTCTGTGGGGAAGGGCGAGGTGTCGACGATGAACACATCCTTCATCGCCTCTTCCCAGACCTGCCCGTTGGGCGCGGTGAAGATTGCGTTGTTTTGGTAGAAGATCACCGTGTCCAGCTTGTAGGGATCGCCGGCCAAATGGTTCGGCCCGATCTCCTGCATCATGTTGCGCGCCAGCAGATAACCGTCGCTTGATCCCTTTTTGTCAACGCGCGGTTGGGTCTTCCAGTCGCCGTTGTTGGCCCAGTCATCCTTGAACTCATTGGCATCAGCGGGCATCGGGCCATAGCTGGGGCCCATCTGATAGGCCATGCCACCCTTGGCGAAGAGCGAGCCAACCAGCGCGTTCAACGAGTGGATCGCCATGCCGTTATAGATGCCGTTGGTGTGCGAATGTGCGCCACGTTCAAAAATCGCCATGGCGGGGCGGGTCGATCCGAATTCACGCGCTGTGGCGAGGATATCGCGGGCCGGAATATCGGTGATCTCGGATGCCCATTCGACTGTGCGGTCCTTCAACTCGATGTTCCACCAATCAACCAGACCCGTGACCCATTTCTCGACAAAGCCCTCGCCAGTGATCTCGGGTGACGTGGCCTCGCCGGTCTCCGCGTTGATAACGGGTTCCGGTGCCACGGCGGCGGTGACCGTCTGGCCAGCCACAAAGCGGTTCTGACGGTCGGCGAAGTCACCGACAAAGGATCTCTCCCACAGCCCTTCGGTCAGGATGACATGGGCGATGGCCAGCGCCAGCGCGCCGTCGGTGCCGGGCCGGATCAACAGGCCCCGGTCGGCGGCGGCCAGCGTGGTGTTGACATGCACATCGACTGCGGTGACCCGGGTCTTGGGGGTCTTGCGCCCGCGCATGTAGCCCCACATCTGCATGTTGTTGTTATAGGGACGGAAGGCTTCCAGAAAGCCCACACCGAACATCAGCAGGTAGTTGCAGTTGCGGTAATCATGCGAATTGTAGCTGGCGTTGCCATCTGTATAGCCCTTGGCGACGATCGAGCCGTCCGAGCACATCGAAGAATGCCCGATCGGCATGTTAGGCGAGCCATAAAGGCCGCCGAATGTACCCAGAAGCCCCGCGCACGACGCCCCCCAGCCCCGGCCATAAAGCATGGCAGCCCGGTGGCTTTCGCCCCGTTCGCGCAGACCGTTCAGGCGGTCGGCCACAGTCTGCAGCGCCTCGTCCCAGGTGACCGGTACGAAGCCGGGGTCTTCATTGCGGCCCTTGTTCGGGTTCGTCCGCTTCATTGGGCCGCGCCAGCGGTCGGGGTCATAAAGAACGTAGATGCCGAGCGGTCCCTTGGGGCACAGTTTGCCGTTCGAGATCGGGTGATCTGCGGTGCCATAGATGGCATGGACACGCCCGTCAGTCGTGTAGACATCGATCCCGCAGCGCGCTGGGCACTGGTGGCAGATGTTCTTGGTCACAACCGTGTTCGGGGTCTTTGCGGCTTGGGCCTCTGCACTTGTCGCTTCCAGACCCATGCCTGGCACGCCCAGCGATACCGTCGCGGCCAGCGCGCCGGTGGTGCCGGTCGTCGCCAGGAATTTCCGGCGGCTGATCCCGGTGTTTATTTCGTCCATCAGTGTCTCCTCCCTTACTCAGGTCGTTCTCGAACCTGCGCCGTCAGCCGGCGCGGCAGATTTCATGCGCCCCGTTGCACCGGAGCACGCCGCATCAGCCAATGGGCAAATGCGGCCAGTTCAGTATCCTTGCGGCAGGGATCGCAAACGCGCGCGCCCCGGACCGGGGCAAAGCGGGCGTCGCATTTCGGGCAGTCGGCCATCGGCCGTTCGATGAGGGCGACAGGGCCTTCGTAGGCCCCTTCCCCCTCTGGCGTGACGATCGCGCCAGCGACCACGCATGCACGACACCCCCGGCTGCCAAGGCAACGCGCAGCATCGAAGACCAGAACGTCGGACTGCGGCAGTGCGTGAAGCGACAGCGCCGCCGACGGGCAAAGGCCCGCGGCCAGTCGCATGTCTGCGGTCGCAGGAAGGTCCACGGCAGGGAAAAGCTGTGCCTCCAAGGGCTGCTCCCCACTTGCCAAGCGCAAGTAGTCAAGCCGAGCCGCCAGACGCGGCGGAGCGATCTGCCCCGGCAAATGTGCCAAGGCATCGGGTGCCGCAGTCTGGTCTAGTGTAACGGGCGCGGCAAACCGGGAAAACAATTGGCGACGCGACAGGCCTTTGGCGGCAGCGGCAGGAGCCTGCGGCGGCACCAACGCGCGTGCAGGGTCAAGCGGGGCCTCAACGATCAAGGGCCGGGCAGCAAGACCAAGCGACTCGGCCTCGGCACTGATCCGCGCCACAACATCCGCCCACGGGGCCGCAAAGCCAGAGACAGGGCAATCACCGCACCAGCCGTGATCCATCAGGTGCACATCTCCGCTGGCCAATGCCCTACGCAGGGTTTCTTCGGTCAGCCCACCAAGGCAAGAGACGACTTCTGCCCCCGCGACGCGCGCGCGAGCGGGAACACGGACACATTCGTACGCCGGGGCCGGGCTTGCCGACACGGTCGCGGACAGTGCACCGGTTGGGCAGACCGCAACGCACCGTCCGCAGGACGTGCAGCTGTCTGCGGCAACTTCGACCTGACGGGGTGTGACGCTGATCGCCGCAGTTGCGCAGACATCCGCGCAGGCGCGGCAGCTGCTGTCTGGGCGCTGCACGGCCAGACACGCACCGGCGTCAAGAAAGACCGGAACGTTTCTGTCAGGTTGTCTGTTGTACGCAAGAGTCACAGCAACTCCCTCGGCTGGGTCGAGGGGGCGTCAAAATGCAGCCCACCGCCTAGCTTGACGGGCAGTGTACGCCAATGCATGCCGCTCTCGGGGCGCTGTGGCGCTGTGCGGCCACTTGGATTCCTGCCAATAATTCAGGCATTTATAGCGGTGTTCGGTTTTCCTGACACGCCGCAGCGCAGAATGTTCGGATTTCCGAACACGGCGTTGCCGCCCAGCCTCAGCCGGAAAGTCCCAGCTTCTGCATCTTTTCCCACAGCGTCGTGCGCGACACTTGCAAGAGCTTGGCCGCCTCGCTGACCCCGCCACCCGTCCGCGCCAAGGCCCGCTCGATTTGGAACCGTTCTGCCTGTTCACGCGCCTCGGCCAGCGTGGAAAACTCACCCTCGCCTTCAGAGATCTTTTCGGGAAACAGCTCTGCCGGAAGGATCATGTCTCCGGTCGCAATCGCCATGGCGCGCGCCAGCCGCCCCCGCAATTCGCGACCGTTTCCCGGCCAGTCATGGCGCAGGGCAAGGTCTTCGGCGGGCAGGCTGATACCTTTCAAACTCTCGGCGCGGCGGGCGTTCATGCCGTCGAACAACCGTGCAAGCATCCAGCCAATGTCTTCTGGCCGTTGCCGCAATGGTGGAATGGTCAGGACCAGCATGTTCAAATGATAGAAAAGATCAGGGCGCAACACGGCCCGCAGACGCGGCTCGTCCGTGTCCGTGACCATGATCCGCGCGCCACGTGTCTGGCTGTCCCATATTGTCTGCACAAGACGCGCCTGAACCTGTGTGGCGGCATCTCCAATCCGTTCGATCACCAGAACGCCATCCTGAACCCGCTGCAAAGCGCCGTCCGCACCGAACAGCAGGTTTTCCTGTCCGGCCGCATCCGTGCGCGACAGGTCCACCGCCACAAACGGAGCCGCCCGACGGTCCGACAGACCATGGATGTGTCGCGCCGCCGCCTTCTTGCCGGTGCCGGTTTCGCCAAGGATCAACACCGGCCCATCTGACAGCGCGATTTGCACCATCTGGGTCTCCAGCGCGCGGGCTGCCTGCGATGGACCGAAAACGAGAGCCGACCCCACCGCCGAAACCGGCGAGATGATCTGCCCAAGTCGTGCCAGAAGAGCGGCCATGTCGAAGGGCTTGGTCAGATAGTCCGCCGCACCTGAGCGCAACAGCCGCACGGCCTGATCCGCTGTCGCTTGCCCGGTCATGAACAGGAATGGCGGCGGTGTGCCATGGTCACACAGACGCAGGAACAGGTCTTCGCCGGACCCATCGCCAAGACGAATGTCGCACAACACCACGTCAAACGGACGCAGCGGTGTTCTGAGGCCGCCAAGCGCACGGCCAAAGGTCTTGAACCAGGTAACACGCGCCCCTTCCAGCTCCAGCCGGTCGGTCAGCGATGCGCCCATGATTTCGTCGTCTTCGACGAGTGCGATGTTACGTCCCTGCAGCATGGCTTTATGTCTTTTCCTTGCCGCACGCTAGCACCACGATCACTTCCTGCAAACCGCTTGAAGATTGCCCGAGCGAGACGGTTCCACCAAGGCCAACGACAAGATCGCGCACCAGTCGCAGGCCAAGCCCACCCCCCGGCTCGATTGGGTCATCCGACAGAAGGCGCGGGCGCAGTTCACTGGGCAATCCGGTCCCGCTGTCCTTGATCACGATGGCAAGTCCAGGGTCCAAAGATTGCAAGATCAACCCGAACTCTCCGCCCTTGCCGGAGACCGCACTGGCGTTCAGCAGCAGATTCAACGCCACCTGCCGCACCGGCCCGGCGGGCAGAGCCACGAAAGTGGCAGGCGCCGCGGTGACATCCCAGATCAGGGTCTGGCCGAGCCGATCGGCTTCGGGCCGGATCAAGGCGTGCAAGTCCTCAAAATCCACCGTCTGCAACGGCACGTCCCCGCGCGCCTGCCGGTGCGTGTCCAACGTCACGCGCACGACATCGCGCAGATGCTTCAATCCGCGGTCCAGAAGATCGGCATTCCGGGCGACCACTTCGGGCCGGTCCGGAAAACTGCGTAACGTGTCGACAGCATTGAGCAGCCCCCCGAGCGGATTGTTCACCTCATGCGCCATCGTCCCGGCCAGCCGCCCAAGGCTGACGAACCGCTCACGATCAGCCAGCCGCCGCTCGGCAGCGTTTCGGTCCTCCACGGCGCGCAGCATGCGGTTGTAGCTTCGATATAGCCGGGCCGTTTCTGTATCACCGACCGGGATTTCAGGGGCCGGGATGGGTTGAGGGGCACCTCCGGGTATTCCCATCTGGTGAATCAATCGGGAAATCGGGCGCATTGCCCGAACGGCGATGGCATAGCCAGCCAGTGCCAGAACCAGCGTGGCAGCAATGTTACCCATGACCAACCAGGTCAAGGTTCGTTTCCGCTCTGCCACAAGCGCACCGACATCAAAGCCGACGACAACTTGGCCGAAACTTCTGCCTTCGCCCTCCACTACCCTTTTCAAAAGTATGCTGTCCTCGTTCAGCGGGTAATCGGGCGCATCCAACGGGATCGCTTCCGAAATCAGCTGCCTTCCGTCACTTCCGATACGGAACTGGGCAGGTTCGGTGGAGACTATGACCCGCCCGTATGGATCGACGAGGTGCGCTTGGATCGGGCGGAGACCCGTGCCGCGCTGGGTGATGCGGTCCAGAAGGTCAAAAAGCTCCCATGTGTCATCCCTGATCAGCATCGACATGGCCGAGGTGCGGATGCTGTCGAATTCCAGCTCAGCCATGGTTCGCAACTGACTGGCTTGCGTTGTGCTCAAGGCCCGCAACACGACCGCTGAGGCCGCCAGTCCGACCAATGACATCAAGACCGCAACCATCAGCGGCAGACGGAGTGTGAGAGGAATGGATGACAAACGCGAACCCATGCTATCCCCGTCGCGACAGGAGCTGAATCCGCAGCGCGATGCTGTCAAAATCTCCAGGTGCGGGTGGGGCAAAGCCCTCAAGGTGCAACGCTTGCAAGACGTTTCGCCCCGACGGGTGATCCTGCATCGCAAACAAGGCTTGGCGCAGTCGCTGGATCACAGGCGTTGATGCGAGTGCCCTTGGCACGCATATCGGCGGGAACCCGAACCATTCAGACGTCCAGATGACCCGTGTCTGGTTCGCCAGTTCCGGCTCTTCTTTCGCCAGTGCTTCCCAGACATAGCCGTCAACCGAGCCAGAGTCGGCGAGCTTGCGCGCGACAGCCACAGTCACGTTGCGGTGTCCGAAGGTGAAAAAGGTCTTGCTGAAAAACGTCTCGGGCTTCTGGCCGAGCCGCAGGAGTTCCGAGACGGTGACGAGATATCCCGAATTCGAGTCCGGATCGGAATAAGCATGAATGCCATCCCTCAGATCCTCGATCGCCCCGGCAACACTATCGGCAGGCACGATCAGGTAGGATTGATACCTCGTGTCACCGCGCCAAACGGGCATGGCGAGGGTTTCGAGTTCGTTTGCATGTTGAAGCAGCGGATAACCGCAAAGCCAGGCAACGTCGATGTCGCCAAGGATCAGCAGCGCAACAACCTCCTTGTAGGTCCGACGTTGGGTAAACTGAACCTCAGCCCCGGTGGCTGCCCGAAGGTAGCTGCGGAACTGGTCAAGAATCTGTGCATCGTTGTCGAGGAACACCGGCGTCAGACCAAATCTGATTACTGGCGGTGCCTGCGCAAGTGCAGGCATCGCAGAAGTGCCGCAGGCTGCAAGGCCGAGGGAGAGTGTCTTGCGTCTTGTCAGTTCCAACTAATCTCTCTCGCGATTCCAGTAAGCGCGTCAGGCGCACAAGCGCAAAGTGCGTCAATTAACAGCTTCGGTCGAGTCTGTTGGCACCGACTGCCTGTAAACCAGTTGCACCACAGGTCATGAGCGGTGCTGGGGCCGGTGTCAGTTCGGCGGTGAACACGTTACACCCTGTGTTTCGGCTCGGGGTTCGACCCCACCATTGGCGTCCAACGATGACCCCACCCGGCGTTGTTGCGCAACTCAAGCTTGAAGCGTGACTGGCCC
>NZ_RPEM01000017.1 GCF_004745575.1 Pseudotabrizicola sediminis
TCGCGCCCCTTGTTGCCGAGTTTTCACACAGTCTCCGCCCTTCGGGCTGCTTGACCGAGTGACGACCGTTGTCGAAGCAAACCCAGTAAGCTGCGCATTCCGAGTTCAAATTACAGTCTACGATGATCGTGACTTTCCTTCCTTCATCATTTCCACGACTTTCAGCAAATCCTTGCGAAACCTGTTCCGTTCCTCCTCCTGCTGATGGGGATCAGGTTGGCGAAGAATCCACAACGGATGCAAGGTGATGAACAGCGGCGTGCCATCCGTCAACTCCTCAACGGTACCGCGCCGGGTCAAAAGTCCCTTGCCTGTTCCGGTCAGGCTGGCCACTGCCGTCGCCCCCATCGCCAGGATCAGCCGTGGCCGGATCGCAGCGCGTTCAAGGTCGAGCCACCAGCGGCACGCAGTGACTTCGCCAGCATCGGGGCGCTGGTGGATGCGATGCTTGCCGCGCGGCTGGTATTTGAAATGCTTGACGGCATTGGTCACGTAAGCGGCAGCGCGGTCCAGCCCCGCCGCCTGCGCCTCGGCCTCGAACAACTGGCCCGCCGGTCCGGTGAAGGGGATGCCGGTCAGATCCTCGGTATCTCCGGGCTGTTCGCCGACGATCATCAGCGGCGCATCTTGCGGACCCGTGCCGAACACCACCTGCGTCGCGGGGCCGTGTAGCGGGCAGCGGGTGCAATGCCCCGCCTCTGCGCGCAGTGCCGCGAGTCCCCCGGTTGGTGCGGCCGGCAGAGACCGCTGCACCATCGCCTTGGCCTGAATCAGCAGGCGCGGGCTGGCCTTGGTCGGCTCTGCCGTCTGCATCGCTACCGTCCGCGCGCCGGCAGTGCGGATCAGGCCGGGGATCAGGTCGGCCTCGGGCAGGTTCTTCCAGTATTTGCGCGGCATTTCCGAGGTCATCGCATCGACCATCAGACGCGCGGGGTTGAAGATGTTGGCATAGTAGGTGCGCCATAGCCCTTCGGTAGCATCGTCAGGTAGGACAGTGCCGGGTGCCGTTGGGTCATGCCGCAACACGCCGTTCACGAAGCTGGCGGTGATCTGCGGCGTCAATATGGCCCAGTCCATATCGCCGAACCGGCGGGCGAAGAACGGTGTCGCGGCCTCGACCACCGGGTGATCAGGCTCGAACCACGCCATGAAGGCGCGGCGGCCTTCGCCTTCGACTTCGCGGAACCGGACGAAGGCGTGCATCTTGTGGATGGCGCGGCGCACCGTCTTGGCCTGCTCAAGGAGCCTCAGCATCGCTGGGTCCGCGCGGTCGCCCCAGCGTACCTGCCCGGAGGTCAGCCGTTGTAGCAGGGCAAAGGCGCGGGCAAAGCGTTCCGGATCGGCATGGCAGAGCGCGGTCTCGATCTCGTCGATCGCGTCCTTTGGCAGGGTCAGCGCAGGGGACTTCGTCAAGGTCGGCACGGGGATGGTCGCAAAGAGGTCGGGCGTGGTATCGCCGACCTGCCAGACCACGTCGGCCACACCCGCTCCCAAAAGTTCCCGCGCGGCCTTGCGCCACGCCGCCACGGTTCCGATCACCGGCAGGGTCATATGGTACATCAGAACAGCGACAGTTGAACCGGAGCGGGGGCAAACCGGGCGCGCAAGGTCGCCGCATCGGTCATCCCGCGCGGGGACCAGCCGGGGGCGCTGATGAAGGCCTTGGCGGTTTTCAGTACCGCGCCCATCGCCTTCAGATGATCATAGCGCACCGCCCCATGCTGCCTTGCATCCAGAATGCGGCCCACCGTCTTGGTGCCGAACCCCGGCACCCGTAGCAGCATCTCGCGTGGGGCGCGATTCACGTCCACCGGAAAGGCCGCGCGATGCGCCAGCGCCCAAGCGAGTTTGGGGTCGATCTCGAGATCGAGCATGCCGGATGCGCCCGCAATTTCGTCCACCTCGAAGCCATAGAACCGAAGAAGCCAGTCGGCCTGATAAAGGCGGTGTTCGCGCAGCAGCGGCGGGCTTTTCAGGGGCAGCAGCGCCGAAGAATCCGGGATCGGCGAGAACGCCGAATAGTAGACCCGCGACAGGCCATATCCTGCGTAAAGCTGCGCCGCCTGCGTCAGGATAGTTCCGTCGTTCGCCGCATCGGCACCAACGATCATCTGTGTCGATTGTCCGGCCGGGGCAAAGAGGGCCTTGCGCTTACCGGTATGGGTCGTCTCGCGCGAGGCTTCCCGCCGCTGGCGCAACGATGCCATGGTTTTGCGGATACCGGTCGCAGATTTCTCGGGCGCGAGCCGCGCCAGCCCTTCGACAGTCGGAAGTTCCACGTTGATCGACAGCCGGTCGGCCCAACGACCGGCCTCGTCGAGCAGCTCCGGGCTGGCGTCGGGGATCGTCTTGAGGTGGATGTAGCCGCGAAAATTCTCGACCTCGCGAAGGGTGCGGGCGATGCGGACCATGTCGGCCATCGTCTCGTCAGGGGACCGGATAATGCCCGACGACAGAAACAATCCCTCAATGTAATTACGGCGGTAGAATTCGATGGTTAGACGGACCACCTCATCGACCGTGAAGCGCGCGCGCTCAATCTGGCTCGAGACCCGGTTGACGCAATAGACACAGTCGTAGATGCAGAAGTTCGTCATCAGGATTTTCAGCAAACTGATGCAACGACCATCGGGCGCATAGGCGTGACAAATTCCGCTGCCACCTGACGAACCAAGCCCCGATCCATCGCGGGAACTCCGCCGTTCTCCGCCCGATGAGGCACAAGAGGCGTCGTATTTGGCCGCATCAGAGAGGATCGCCAGCTTTTGGTCTAGGCTGAGTTTTGACATATGTTCTACATATGTTCCTCTGGCTTGGCCTGCAACCCCTACGACCTCTGCGCAGCGGAAACTGACAGAGAGGCTCCGGCTGACGCATTACGTCGTGAACACAAAAATTGGTGGAGTTGGCGTGAAGCGCTGTTCCAGGAAAGCATTGGACTTTTTCAGTGCTGACGTGATCTTCGCAATGCTGTGTCCTGACGAAATCGGAGAAGTTGTGCGGGGGCAATCCGACGGATGACGAGGTGGCCGAAACGCTGCAGGAAACCGAGGGTGATCTGAGCCGTGACGAAATCACTCAGGAGATCGAAAGCATGAACGACGAACAGAAGGATGCGCTGGTCGCATTGTTCTGGATCGGGCGCGGCGATGCGGAACCTGCGGAATGGGAGGCGACAAAGGCACTCGCCCGGCAGCAGCATGACGGGCTGGTCAGCCGCTATCTGCTTGGTCAGCCCGAGGTGGGCGAGTTTCTGACCGAAGGTCTGGAAAGGATGCTGGAGTTTGGCGTGGACTGACACTCTGCGCGCCTCGGGTTGCCGGTGTGCCTGTGGCCTGCGGATCGCCTGGTCCGGCTGAGGGTCTGGCTCGGAAGGTTTCGACAAGCACGGCAACAAGGCCGAACCCCGCCGTCAGGGCCCAGAGGTGCCATAAGTTCATCGCGACATCCGGTAGCCGAGCGCCCATCTGGCTGACGCGGACCAATCCGTCGATCGCGGGCGTCGAAGGCACTATCTGCGCCAAGGCGTTCAGCACGGGGGGAATGGCTTCGACCGGCCAGGCAAAGCCTGACAGAAAGAAGAACGGCAACCCCAGCGCAAGCAGGACGATCTGAACCACCGCGTCTGATCTGAACACCGCGGCCACACATTGGGCCAGCAAACCGGCCGCCAGAACAAAGGGCAACCCGATGGCAAGGACATCGCCCACGTGGCCTAGGTTGGGCAGGCCATAGACGGCGGGCAGCACGATCAGATAGATCGGCAGCAGTACCGCATAGATCGCGACCCATGCGGCCATGCGGCCCAGAACCAGCCACACCGGATGATCCATGCCGTGCCTGCGGCGCGTGGTGGTCAGGGCCAGCCCCATCAGGATGGTCTGTTGCAGGATCAGAACGAAAGCCGCAGGCAAGACATAGGTGGCATATCCCGCAGCGGGATTGAACAGGGGCACCTCGACCTGCGTGGCCGGGGTGACCTGCGCCCGCGCCACCCCAAGCGCCGCGCCAGAGGCCATCAGCCGCCCCGCCTCGACTTCGGCGCCCATCTGGCGGATCGGCACGGCAGCGCCTTGCATGACACGCTGATACATCAGGAAATAGCTGGCATCGGCATAAATCGCCACAGGGCTTTGGCGACCGCGCAGCAGGTCTCGTTCAAAGCCCGCGGGGATCAGCAGCACGCCATAGGCGGCGCGGTCCTGCACGAGGCGGGTCGCCTGCGCCATGTCTGGCGCATCCCCGCTGATCGCGATCGCCTCGGACGCATCGACACGGCGGGCCAGGTCGGCCGACGTGGGCGTGCGGTCAAGGTCCACCAGCACCACCGGAACATCCCGCAGCACCTCCGCCCGGTAGGGCAGTGGATAGATCAGGGCATAAATCACCAGTGACACCAGCAGGATCGACCTCACCTGGCTGTCCCCTAACAAGGCCCGCAGTTCCTCCCGCGCGGCGCGCCAGATCGACTTCATGGCGCGACCTCTTTCGTGCGGTGCAACCGAGCCAGTTGCGTCAGCACCAGAACTGCGAGCCCAAGCGTGATCAGGGCCAGCCACAACACTGGCCATATCGAAATCTCGACTGGCGTCGCGCGCAAGGATTGGTCGATACGCAGTTGCACATACCATGTGCCGGGGATCAACGCGCCCCAGGCTTGGGCCACCGGCGACATCGCCTCGCGCGGAAAGCCAAGACCCATATAGCCGAAAGCCGGGGCGGTGATCACGGCGATGATGCTTGCTGCCGTGCCGATGTTGCGGGTGGTCACAAAAGCCAGCGTGCCGATCAGTTGCGCGGCCAGCACGAACAGCACCGCCCCCGCCGCCATCAACGGCAGCGATCCGCGCAACGGCACATCCAGCCATCCATAAAGCGCCACATCCGACAATCCGAGGATCAGCAGGAAAAGTACCGAATAGGGCAGGATCTTGCCCAACATCGCTGGCAGCAATCCGCCGGCCAGCCGTACCAGTTGGCGCGGATCACGACCGGGGCCAAAATCCAGCGAAATGGCGTAGGCCGTCCCCGACGCCGCCAATATCTGCAAGACCGTCGGCACCAGCGCCGCAAGAAGGAAATGCACATAGTCAAAAGCCGGGTTGAAAAGGGCATGGGCCTGCAACGGTATCGGTTTCAGGGCCGACTGCGCCTGCGCGGGCGACTGGCCCTTGTCTTGCCGCACCGACAGGCGCAGACCGGCCAGAGCCGTATCAATTGCCCCCCGCGCCCCCCGCGCGACCATAGACCCCGCGCTCATGTGCTGGTTGTCGTAAAAGGTCACGATCTCGGGCTGATTGCCGCGCATTGCGTCACGCTCCAGCCCCTGAGGCAGCCAGACTGCCCCGCGCACCGCGCCCGACACGATCAGCGCGCGCGCCTCGGACAGGCTCAGCGCCTGATGCGTAACCTGCACTTCGGGCGCTGCATCCAGCATCCGGGTGATGCCGCGCGACAGGTCGGACCGGTCCAGATCAACCACGGCCACCGCCATGCCGCTGGGAATACCGGCACGAAAGATACCGGTCAGCAGCGCAATCATCAGCACCGGCAACAGCACCACCAGCCCCAGCAGGACAGGGTTCCGCAGCAGCAGGGCAAATTCGCGCGCCATGAGCCGGCCCATCCCTGCCTACTCCCCCAGTGTGATCAGCGCTGACATGCCAGGGCGCAGGCCGGGCAAAGGGGCGGTGCTGCGGGCGCGCACCTCGAAACTGCGCAGGTCGAAATCGCCAGTGGCACGGGTGGCCCGCCAGCTGGCAAACTGGCCCTGCACATTGATCAGGGTGATCTGCGCCTCGACTTCCACCTCAAGTGCGGGCACCCGCACCGACAGAAGGCCGCCAACCTTCAGGCCTGCAAGCAGATCCTCGCGCAGGTTGAAAGTGAACCACGCGCTGTCCAGATCAACGATCGTGAACAGCGGCGTGCCGGGGCCGATGTTCTCGCCGGGTTCAATCAACCGAGCGGAAATTTCGCCAGCCATCGGGGCGGTGACGGTCAATTCATCCAGATCTGCTTGCCGTTGCGCCAGCGTCGCCCCGGCCTGCGCAACCTGGGCTGCGGCCACTGCCCGGTCTTCAGGGGACGCACCGGCGCGGGCCAGATCAAGCTGTGCCTGTGCCGCCTCGACGCGGCGGGTGGCGGTTTCAACGTTGCGCAACGACTGGTCGAGCAGGGCTTGTGGGCGCAGACCCTGTTCCGACAGTTCGGTGTCACGGGCGATCTGCTCTTGCGACAGCCTCAAGTCGGCATGCGCCAAGGCCAGGTCCGCCTCGCGCACCCGGATCAATTCCGGTCGGGTCGCGCCTGCCGCCGCCTCGGACGCGCGCGCTACCTCCAGCCCCGATGCTGCGGCGGCATGCGCGGTGACAAGCTGCGGATTGGACAGGGTGACCAGAACCAATCCCGCCTCGACCGTGTCGCCCAGATCGGCCGTCACGTCGGCGATCCTGCCGGAAGTGCGGGCCGACACATCGACGCGCGGAGCCGCCACCTCACCCTGGATCAGCAGCGGTCCGGGGCGTGTTACCCACCAAACTGCGCCCGCAACCGCCAATGCCAATACGGCAAGCAGCACAAAGGGCACTACAGCCTTCGGCGCGGGAGACTCTGGCTCGGTCACAACATCACCTCCATTCCTTTTGCATGATGCAAATGCCCGCAGCAACGCCTATAGGAGAACCCCTTGCGCAACAACCTTGGGCGTCACGCGGGACGGCGTGCGGGAGGTGCTGGGCCTGTGGATTGTAGAGAATGAAGGCGCCAAGTTCTGGCTGTCGGTGCTGAGTGAGCTGAACGACGAACTGATCGACCTTTTTGACAAATCACGTCGTTGAGCGGCACACGGAGATGCCCATGACCAGCATGACGACCAACCACGCAGACGTCCACACCAGCACCACCAGCCGCGCCGTGATCTACCGCATGCTGATGACCGAGCATATCTGCCCCTCTGGACAGAAGGCGCTCGATCTATTGAAGCGCCGGGGGTTCGAGGTGGAAGACCATCTTCTGCGTTCGTGCGAAGAAACCGACGCCTTCAAGGCCAAGCATGCGGTTCAGACCACGCCGCAAGTTTGGATCGGGGGCGAGCGGGTCGGCGGCCACGATGCCCCGCGTCGGCATCTCAGTCTTGCGGTCCATGACCGGCAGGCGCTGACCTACAAGCCGGTGATCGCGATCCCGGCGATGGCCGCAACTCTGGCATTGGTCGTCGCCTGGAGCATGATGGGCGGGGCGAGGGCGCTCTTGTCCATCCACACGCTCCAGCTCTTCCTCGGCTTTGCCACGGCGCTCCTCGCGCTGCAAAAGCTGCGGGATGTCGAAACCTTCAGCAGCGGCTTTCTTGGCTATGACCTGCTTGCGCAGAAATGGCCGCGCTACGCCTATGTCTATCCCTGGGCAGAGGCGTTGGTTGGCCTGCTGATGATCGCGGGCACCCTGATCTGGTTGATGGTCCCGATCGCCCTGTTCATCGGCAGTATCGGCGCAGTTTCGGTGTTCAAGGCCGTCTACATTGATGAGCGCGAACTCAAGTGTGCCTGCGTCGGCGGCAACTCGAACGTGCCCCTTGGGTTTGTGTCGCTGACCGAAAATCTGGTGATGATCGGCATGGCCGTCTGGATGCTTCTCTGGGCAATGTAACGCCGGAGGATCGACATCGATCACACCCATCAAGGTGTTCTCCCGGGGGCACCATTTTTTCTTGCGCTGCACCTTACGGCAACGGACTGCGCCTTCGAGTCTGCGACCCTCGACCTTGCCCGTTCGTGGTTGGATGCGAGAGCCGATCCACCCGAACTTCCTGCAATCGCGCATAAGTTGTGGAATGGTGCCCGCTCGAATTGGACCAGTGCAGGCCGCAAAGCTGTCGTCTGCCGCCTTGTAATCCTAAGGTTCGCTTAAGGAGACTGGACCAAAGGGGCACCATGAGCCTGATGATACGTCCTTCTTATCCCCGTTGTGGCGCGATGGTGTCGCCATGATCGGAGTCAATCTCGGGCCCTTTGTCTTTGGAGCCGACCGCGTTGTTGCCATCGCGGCCGCCTTTGCCTTTCTGGCCTGCCTTGGCTTCTGGGGCTGGTGGACGCGGCGCAACGACAACCCATTCGACGTGCCGGGTTATGCGGTCTTGGTCGGGTGGATGCTGGCGGCTCGGGTCGGTTTCGTGCTGATGCACCGCGATATCTTCGCTGACCATCCGTTGGATATCCTTGCGGTCTGGCAGGGCGGCTTTTCCCCTGTTGCCGGGCTGGTGGGTGCGGCGGGTGTGATCTGCTGGGTGGGCCTGCGCGCCCTGCGGACCATCCTGCCGCTGGCCACCGCTGCCGCGTTTTCCGCCGCGACTGCGACTCTGGTGCCCGCGCTGCTCCCGCCGCCCGGTGCCGACAGCCTGCCGAATATGACATTTCAAATGGCCGACGGGACGCCCGTATCGCTGGCCGATGGCGACCCCCGTCCGCTGGTCGTGAACCTTTGGGCCACATGGTGCCCGCCTTGTCGGCGCGAGCTGCCGATGATGATGCACGTTGCGGCGGCCAATCCGGATGCCCGGATCATATTTGCCAATCAGGGTGAGGCACTTTCAGACGTGCGGCACTTCTTGGATCTTGTCGGGCTGCCGCAGACCGGCATCCTGATGGATCACGGCAGCGACCTGATGCGCCATTTCGAGGCACCAGGCCTGCCGACCACTCTGTTTTTTGATGCCAAGGGCAATTTGACCGACGCCGTCACCGGCGAAGTGTCGCGTGCCGCTCTTGTCGCCGGCATCGCCAACGCCCGCTGATATCCAACCTGACAAAGGAACCCCCATGCCATTGACCAGACGCACCATGATCGCTTTCGGGACCGCAAGTCTCTTGCTCCCACACATCGCCAAAGCCCAAGACCGGCAACTGACACCGGACGCGGTATTCTACGACCCCGATGCACCCGTGTTGGGCAATCTGGAAGGCGATGTGAGCATTGCCGAATACTTCGACTACCAATGCCCCTACTGCAAGGCGGGACACCCGGACCTCATGGACGTGGTCACAACCGACGGCAATGTGCGTCTGGTGTTGAAAGACTGGCCGATCCTCAGCGCCGCTTCGATCTATGCCAGCCAACTTGGACTGGGCGCGGTTGATCTTGGAGTTTACGACGCGGTCAATCACGCCCTCATGCAGACCACCGGGCGGCTTAGCGAGGACGTGGTTGATACCGCTGTCGCAACCGTCGTCGAGCCGGAAGCTGCACTGCAGGCATATCGAGACAACCGATCGACCTGGGATGCACTGCTGAAACGCAATCAACAGCAGGCCGCAGCCTTCGGGTTCGGGGGCACACCCGCCTTTGTGATCGGCACGACGATCTATGCGGGCGGACTTGACCGCCAAGCGTTGGAAAATGCGATCGCCGCCGCACGCAAAGCCTGAAGTCTTCGGAATTAACGTTCATGGCTGCTGGAAACGAAAGGACTTACGAAGTATCGAGGGCAGGCAATGTATCTTCGTGCTGCCAGTCCCTTATCCAACTGTCCTTTCACACTTCATCGGGGGATACGTGTCGACGACGAAAAGCGCTGCGACGAACGGGGTGCCCGACTGCGGCATCCTCTGACATCATTCTGTGACCGCTGGGCGGGCAGGCGGGGAGTCAGGCCAAGACAAACCTCTCCGATTTTCGTGTTGCCGACCAACGGCCGACAGTCCCGAGCATGGCCCGGTAGATGACACCCAGACGTGCAGGAAGCAGCCTGCGTTCCGGGGGGCTGAGGTTTTACTAGGGTCATCCGTCATCCAGCAACGCCCGCTCGGGACCGGCGCCACCATAACCTGCCTTAAGAATCACTCTGACGACGGCGTGCCTAGACGATGCGCACCCGGCCAAGACCGGGTTGCACCGCATTTGCAGGATCGGAGAACCACGCCTGCAAGGCCGCAATGGCGCTGATCTCCAGATCGCGTCGCTGGCTGCCCATGCTGGCAGGAATGCCCTGCGCGGTTATGAAGGCCACGGGATAGATCGCTGCGGGGTCGATGCGCCCGTTCCGGGTAAAGACCTGCTCGATCCGGTTTCCCTTGGGGTTTTCCAGCTTCGCATTCACCGTCAAGCCGCGAAACCGCTTCACGAACCCGCCTCGCTGACCGAACGGATCGGCGCTGAAGGTGCTTTCCAGATTGGCCTCCAGCATGGAGATGATTTCGGCCCCCATCAGATCGACAGTCGAAACCGGCGGATTTGTTGGGACGATGTTCCAAAGGTCATTCAAGGTGACGGGACCGGCCGGAATGGGCGCGCCGTAGCGCCACCCGTTCGAAAAGGCGATTTCCGTGCCTGCTGCGAGCGCGGTGGCTGCCAGCAGGGCGTCATCCATGGGCGCGTCAAGCGACGTGGCCCGATGCAACGCAACTTCAGTCCGGCCCACGATCTGTGCCTGAAGCGGGCGCGTGCTGGCCATCGCGGCCTCGACCAGTTCTTGCATCGTGGGATCGGGGGCGATGCTGTCGTCTACGGGGATCAGACGGTGGCGAAAACCGGCAACCCTGCCGCCCTCAACCTGCAGATCAAGCCGGCCGACATATGACCCGTGGCACCCAGACTGAATCAGCAATGCCCCGTTCACCTGCGCCGGAACCTCGACCCGATTGTGGGTATGCCCGCTAAGGATGACGTCAATGCCGTCAACCATGCCTGCAAGGGCAACATCCTGCGGGTAGCCAAGGTGCGACAGCACCACCACCAGATCCGCCCCATCGGCCCGCAGACGCGCCGCCTCTGCGCGGGTTTCTTCGATGCCATCGGTAAATCGCATGCCCTCTGCGAAGCTTGGCGGCATCGTCTTGTCGAGGATGGTTGCGGCGATGCCGATCACCCCGACTTTCAGGCCACCGGCCATGCACATCAGGGTGGCCGGGAAGGGTCGGCTGCCATCGGAAATAGCTGTGCAGTTCGCAGCCAGAAACGGATGGTGCAGCGCGGCCGCCAGATCCTGCACATGCGCGGGTCCCCATGCGAAATCCCAGTGTCCGGTCATGGCCGCCAACCCAAGCCCGTTTATTGTTGGCAACAGCCCCTCTCCCTCGGTCGTTACTGCGGCGTAAGTCCCGTGAAAGGTGTCGCCGTTGTCGAAGGCCAGAACGGCCCCGCCTTCCGCCCGCACCGTATCGAACAGGGTCTTTATCCGGGCAAATCCGCCCAACAGCGGAAACTCCGGCCCATCCTGCGACCAGACCAGTTCGGGATGCGGTTCCAGATAGCCGTGGGTATCATTGATCTGTAGCAGAGTCAGGCGGTGGTCGTCCTTCGACCCGGCGGTGGACTTTGGATCAGTCTGCATTTGGACAAGACCTTGCTGGCCCGGGATTATTTGACGCCGCACGGAAACAACCACGTTCAGGGCTCCGAACCACTCAGGGAACGCGGTCCGGGCTATCAGAGTTCCCCGTGGTATTGCGAACGGTGGGAACAAACCGCTGCGACCTTAAGCCTGCCTTAAGCCGTTCAGCGGAACCAACGCACCAAATGCCGTGTTGCACGCTGGCAAGGGCAACCGCGATTCAACCTCTGATTGGAAAACTCCTTAATGCCCGTCACGCTTGGTCTTCTATTGACGCTCAGGGTCAGCGTGGGCACCGCATGTGTGTCGGTCGGTGACATGACATGGCTTGATGTGCATCGCGATGACCAACTGGTCGGTCGCATCGCACTGCAGGACGTTCCGAAACCGGGGGCGAAAGAGACGATAAGGGCTTGGCGTCGCCTTGGCGTGGCCACCGTGATGGCGACCGGCGACAGCAGCGAGCCTGCCATAGCCTTTGGCAAGATGCTCGGCTTCGATCCCGACACCATCCACTCCGGTCTGACCCCTCAGGACAAGGTTCGTCTAGTCGAAGCCAGTCCCCGCCCCGTCATGTTCGTCGGCGACGGTGTGAACGACGGACCCGCGCTGGCCGCCTCGGACTGCGGGGTATCGGTGGCCGAGGCGCACGCGGCCGCAGCGCAGACGGCCGATCTGGTAGTCGTGTGGGGGGGACTAGAGATGCTTCTCGCCGCCCGGACATTGGCACGGCGGACCATCGCCATAGGCCAGCAGAACATCGCGCTCGCGCTTGTATACAACGCCCTTGCGGTTCCGGCGGCGCTCTTGGGTGTTCTGACACCGACAGGTGCCACGATCGCCATGCTGCTGAGTTCGATGTCAGTCAGTGCCAATACGCTGCGGTTAAGATCTTCCGACACAATCTCATCAGCAGAATTTCAGCGAATAGAACCTGGGACAGGGCTTCATCGGAATTGATCTCGCCGCAGCAGAACACGGTTACTTTCGGATCAACCGCGCGAGTCCTGGCCTGACGTGCATTCATTGGTCACCGATTCACGCAAGCTGGGCGCAGGACCCATTGATTGGGTTGAGGCCGTCTGTTCTCCGTCATCGTTCATGCGCACCAGGCCCCAAGCTGACGGCCAAACGGAAATCTGGCGTCTTGTTGTTTTTTTCGCGCAGAACCAACCCGGGCAAACGTTCAGTTTACCCTGCGATTTGAGCCCTGTGACCCTTCCCTCCCGCGAAACCTGATGTCTTCAGACTGGGTTAAGGTTTGCGGCGGAAGAAAGTGCAGAACAACTGAAAGAAGCTATCCATGACCCACACATATCATCGTCGGACACTGCTTGTTGGCGGAGCCGCTGCTCTGACAGCGCTTGCTACACCGAGCCTGGCGCAGCAGGTCCGCAACATCGGCGCCTTTCGCACCCACGCCTGGCAAGACCATTTCGAGAGCTTGCGCGTCGGCGCCATCGTTGCCGATACAGAGTCAAGGGCGCTCCACTTCTGGAACGCCGATGTCAGCGATTACCGCGTCTACCCGACCTCTGTTCCAATAAGCGAAGAGTTGACCCGCCGCGGCTACACCGAAATCGTGCGGAAGCGGGTTGGCCCGGACTGGACGCCAACCCAGTCGCAACGTGAGCGCTTTGGATGGGAATATATTCCGGCGGGTCCGGAAAGCCCGATGGGTACGCATGCCATGTATCTCACCTGGCCTGCCTATGCGGTCCACGGCACACACGACTCCCGCAAGATCGGCAGACCTTCGTCCGACGGCTGTATCGGACTCTATATTGAAAAGATCGCCGAACTTTTCGCGTTGTGCCCTGTCGGTGTCCAAGTGCGTATCATTTGAAGGCAAACAGCATGAACCGCAGAACATTCATCGCAGGCAGCGCCGCTGCGGGACTGGCCCATCCCTTGGCGGCGCAGATCCCTCAACCACCAATGGCCCCGCATACCGTCAATCTGACCAACGAATACCCTGTCGGCCAGATCCACGTCGCTCCTGACAGTTTCCAGCTCTTTTGGACGCTGGGTGGCGGACAGGCACGGGTCTATCAGATCCGCATTGGCCGTGATGACCTTTATGAGCAGGGCGAGTTCTATGTGGGGGCAAAGAAGGAATGGCCCGCGTGGACCCCGACCCCCGGTATGATCGAACGCGAGCCAGAGCGATATGCCCGGTATGCCGATGGTGGTATGGAAGGCGGGCCAGGCAATCCCATGGGTGCCCGAGCGCTATATCTGTTTCAGGAAGGCCGTGGCGACACCTTTCTGCGCATCCATGGAACAGATGATCCCGCCAGCATCGGGCAGGCTGTTTCCAACGGTTGCGCAGGTCTGACAAATGAACACATCGTCGATCTCTATGAACTGGTGCCGCTCGGCACACCCGTGTTCCTGCACTCCAAGACACGGTCCGACGCGTTCCAGCCGGCCGCACGCTGATCTCGGGTTTTTGTCGGTCATCTCTTTACGCCCGATGCCGCACAATGCTCTGACTGACTGGACCCTTAAGGTCCTGAACTGCCATGAGGCCGAACTGAAGGACGGCACTGCCGACGCCGGCCAATCGGCTCTGATCGTTATGATATCGAGCCGCCCTGCCGGAGCCGTCAGATGGTCCGCAGGGCCGCATGCGGGAGTGTCACTGTCGCTGTCTCTCCGCCACCCGGACGCGGCGTGAGGGTCAGGACTCCACCGATGCGGTCCAGGGCAGTCTTGACAATGGAAAGGCCCAGCCCGCTGCCCTCCAAACCGCCGACTGCGCCCCGGTAAAATCGGTCTGTAACCCGATTCCGGTCCACTGCGGCAATTCCCGGGCCCCGGTCGCTAACCGTGCAGCACCAGTCCACCCCTGTCTGGTGCCACGACACTTCAACCTCGCCCCCGTCAGGGGATGCCTGAATTGCGTTCTCCATCAAATTGCGTAGCGCGGCCGCGACAAGGAACTGCGGAGCATGAATCCCCGGTGTGTCGTCCGGTCCGTCGAGAACGATGCTGACGTTCCGACCGCGCGCCAGTGCGGCCAGGTTATCGGCAACCTCTGCCAGGATGTCATGCAGAGCTGCCGTTTCAACCTCGTCGTTAAGGTCTTGCGGAACGGAATCTACCGACGCCATGTCGAGAAGCTGCCGCACCATCCGGTCGGTGCGGTCTACCCCCCGTATCAGACGCGTCAAGGCGTCCTGACGCGTGGCCGCATCCGGGGCCATCGCGGCAATCTGTGCTTGCGTCTTCAGCCCCGCCAGCGGTGTCTTGAGTTCGTGCGCGGCAAAGGCCGTAAAATTGCGCTCATGCTCGCGCGCTTCCGACAGACGGCGGAACAGGTCGTTCAAGGCGATGGACACGGGCCGGATCTCGCGCGGCACCGGGGTCGCGGGCAGGGGCGACAGGTCCGTCGCCGGACGTCCGCCCAACGCCCGCGCCATTTGGTCCAGCGGCACCAGTCCACGCCCGACGCTGGCCCAGATCAGCCCTGCCAGCAGTGGCAAGATCACGGCAGCGGGAAGCAGAAGACCGGCGATCACACCGTTCACCAGCCGGTTGCGCACCTCCATGCTGTCGCCAACCATCACG
Source organism: Pseudotabrizicola sediminis (assembly GCF_004745575.1). GTDB lineage: Bacteria > Pseudomonadota > Alphaproteobacteria > Rhodobacterales > Rhodobacteraceae > Pseudotabrizicola > Pseudotabrizicola sediminis. The sequence goes on from NZ_RPEM01000017.1 coordinate 14,900, forward strand.
CGCACGCCAAGGTCATGATTGACCACCGAATAGACCCGCCATTCCACACCGTCCACGATGTTCTGGCTGAACCCATCTGTCTCTTGCGCCAACGGGCGCGCGGGCGCGTGACCGGACTGCCCGACCAGCGTGCCATCAAGCGACCAAATCTGGCATGACAACTGGTGCGAATACCCGTCAGCCGTGTCAAAGGTCTCGGGTTGGGCCAACGCAGCCGCCTGCGCCACATCAACGCGCCGATCCGAAATCAACGACGACACCATGCGCGCCGCCTCGGACAGCCGCGCGTCCAGCACCCGTTCGACCTCGGCGCGGGTGGAGTGGTTGATCCAGACAACGGCCGACAGCAAGAGCGCGCTGGTTGCCGCCAACAGGATCAGGAACAGCCGCGTCCGGAGCGAGATCGGATTCTTGATCTGCGCGCGCCTCATGCGTCCGCCCCGGCTGGGCGCGCCAGGCGGTAGCCGGCCCCGCGCACGGTTTCGATGAAGGCTGCCCCCAGTTTGGTGCGCAGGTTGTGAACATGCACCTCGACCGTGTTGCTTTCGACATCCTCCTGCCATCCGTAAAGCCGCTCTTCCAGCGTGGACTTTCCGATGATCGTGCCGGGCCGTTCCATAAGTGCGCGCAGGATGGTGAACTCGCGTCTTGAGAACCTCAGATTGCGTCCGTCGCGCGTGCCTTCCATGGCCGCAGGGTCCAGATCCAGACCGTTCCAGATCATGTGGCCTGCGGCCCGTCCCTCACTACGTCGCAGGATTGCCCGCAACCGCGCGGCCAGTTCGGGCAGATCGAAGGGTTTGCCGAGATAGTCGTCGGCCCCCGCATCCAACCCGGTCACCCGGTCATGGCTACGGTCGCGGGCCGTCAGCAGCAGCACTGGCAAGATCGATCCCGCAGCGCGCAGGCGCGCCAGCACGTCGAGGCCAGACCCGTCCGGCAACATCAGATCCAGAACCATGCCGTCAAAACCGCCGGTTTCCAACGCGGCATCCGCGTCCGCGCGGGTTGCCACGCTGTCACAGGTGAATCCTGCCAACCGCAGACCGACAGCCAACCCTTCGCGCAACATCTCGTCATCCTCGACTATCAAAAGCCGCATTGTGAACTCCTATTGGCCGTTCGGGGCTGTTTGCTTTCTCTGCCTTAAGTCTGACTTAAGGATGCTGCAAGAATTGGCTCCCATGACAAATCATTCAGCACATTCACTCCGCACCCGGATGGGTCATTTGCTTCAACTGGCCCTGACGCTTTTCCTGGGTCTGACGCTAGCCGTGATCGCGATGCCGCTTCAGGCCCAGCCGCAAGGCTTCGCCGCTTTTGATACCCAGACCTCGGCGCGTTCCACTCCCTTGCCGCAGGAAAAGGCTTTCGTTCCCACCGTCCTGCGCAATGAGGACGGTGAGATGACCATAACCTGGCAGATCGCCCAAGGCTATTATCTGTATCGGGCTTACACGACAGCGGAGGCGGCAGATGGCACACCGGTTCCGCTGGACATGCCGCAGGGTATCATCAAAGACGACCCGACTTTTGGCGCCTCCGAAGTGTATTATACTTGGCTCAGTGTCCGGGTTCCGCCCGGCACTGGACCATTCGACCTGACCTGGCAAGGTTGCCAGGAAGACGGGTTGTGCTATCCACCGGTCACCCGTGCAATTTCTGGAGACGGGGACTTCATCGACGGTCCCCTGCTCGCTGACACGGACACCGCGCCGCGCTCGAACGGGATGATCCTTGCAGATCAGGGGGACGGCATGGTGGCCGAAATGGCTACACGTGGCGGCCCGGCGCTGGTGCTGGTGAGCTTTCTCGGCCTTGGCCTTTTGCTGGCCTTCACGCCTTGTGTGTTTCCGATGTTCCCAATCCTTGCAGGGATGCTGGCCCGGCAGGGCGAATCCCTGACACCCGCACGCGGTGCGATGCTGTCGGGCACCTATGTTATCGCGATGGCCGCAGCCTTCGGTCTGCTGGGGATGGTTGCGGCATGGTCCGGACAGAACCTGCAAATCGCGCTCCAATCGCCGCTGGCGCTGGGGATTGTGGCGGGCATCTTCGTGCTGCTGGCCCTGTCGATGTTCGGCCTGTTCAACATCCAACTGCCTGCTGCCATGACCGAACGCTTGTCGCGGATGGGCACCAGCCAGCGCGGATCGGTTGGCGGCGCGGCCTTGCTGGGCTTCAGCTCTGCCCTGATCGTCGGGCCATGCGTGACAGCGCCGCTGGCGGGTGGATTGCTTTATATCGCGCAGACCGGGGACGTGGCACTGGGGGCCGGTGCGCTGTTTGCCCTGGGCCTGGGTCAGGGGATACCCCTGTTTGTCGCAGGCACCTTCGGTGCGCGCGTGCTGCCACGCGCCGGGGCCTGGATGGACGGGGCAAAGCGCATCTTTGGCTTCGTCTTTCTGGGCATGGCGATCTGGCTCGGTGCCCGACTGGTTCCGGGACCGGTGGAACTGGTGCTGTGGGCGGTGCTGCTGATTGCTGTAGCGGTTTTTCTTGGTGCGACAGACCGCAGAACCCTCGTATCCCCAGCACAGGAGCGGATGGGAAAGGGGCTGGGCCGCACCCTTGGCCTGTCCGCCCTTCTCGGTGGTGTGGTCCTCGCTGTCGGTGCCGCTATGGGTAACGATGATCCTCTGCGGCCACTGGCCGGATTTCGGGCCGGTGAGGTCGCCATGACAGATCGCATAGTCACCGCAGAGGTGACCAGCACGACGCAACTTGCTGCAGTTCTGTCGCAGGTTACAGGATCGGCAGTGGTCTATGTGACTGCGGAGTGGTGTGTGACCTGTCGGACAATTGACCGGCAGGTGCTGCCCGACACGGGCGTGCAGGCGGCGCTGGACGGGCTGACGCTGATCAAGGTCGATGTCACTGATACCGGACCAGAGAGCCAGGCTGTGCTTGCTGATCTGGGGGCGGTAGGGCCGCCAACAATGATCTTTCTGGACGCGTCACGGTCCGAGGTCGCCGAAACCCGCCTCATCGGAAAGGTGACGGTCGAGACGCTTACGCAATCGGCGCGGGCCCTGCAATAACTATGGGTGACCTACTCCCTGCCAATCGCGTGCAAATTCCACTGTTTTTGAACTGCCATTTATGGCCAAGTGTTTTCGTCCGAGAGGACTGGCCGCAAGTTCAGGCTCTAACAGTCTACTGTACGTGTGCAGAATTCTTCGCAGGTGTGGCATCATCGGCGTGAATGGCAGTAAGGAGCCCGTTTATTCCTTTCCTCGCGAGGCGGCTAATCCTCGATCTTGCCCGTTGCCTCGTGGATGAGCCGATTATTTTGAACGGATGTGGGTCATGTAATCATACTCCCATTGATAGCGATACTGAGCGTCATCGCGGCCATGGCCAGACCGCTAAGGTCATTGCAAAACACTGCATCGTTGATTGCGCTTTCTGCGATCCTCGCGGCGTCCTCTAGTTCGGCGACTCGCGCCCGCAGATAAAGGATCTCCATATCGTCGGAAGGTTCAGCCATGGCCGCCCCCGCCTCGATGTTGCGCTGCCAGTCGAAGAACCTCAGTGCTCCCTTTGCGGGGAGGAACTCCACAGGTCGCGCGTTGCGCAGGACAAAGCCATAGCGGCCCAAGAACCACGGGCTTTCGCTGGCGTCTACGCAATCCACGATGTCGCACACGCCCACGATTCCTCCCCGACTCAAGGCCTTGCGTTCAGGGATGAAGTCGCCAGTCCAACGCCCTTTACTGACTATCCAACGGGACAGATCAACAAATTTGTCAAACTCGCCATTCGTCATGCGCTTGGCGGCATGGATGCAGACTGGCCCGCGAAACTTGGTCGACCAGTCGCGGTTCTCGATATCTTTGCCAGCATTGATGATGGCCCATGCCCATGGCTGTCTAATCGACAGCGCAATCCGCGGCAGATCTGCAGGTGGTTGGGTGAATAGGTCAGGCATGGCTTTTCCCCGGCAATCTTTCCCTTGTGCTGCCTTCCAGCAAACGGCCATCATCGACTACCGTGCAGCCGGTGGTGATGTTCCAGATGGCATCCGTCCATTCAATTTTGGATTTTTCAGCCACCACACACCTCGATTACTCGATCTACCGACACAGCACATAGGCTGGCGGTGCGTTTGATAAGGCCATCGCGGTCAGCTTTGGACAGTGTGCCAAGCGGCGTATGTTTGCGAGCGGCAGCTTCGAGCTGGGCCAGTGTGACGACAATGATTTCGGCAGGCTGGGGTGCGCGCCGTGGTGTTGGCAGAGGCTTAAACATGGAATGAGGTCCTTCTCGCAAATTGGGGCCGGTAAAGGCGTCGGGCTTTAATGCAGGTGCGTCGTGTGATTTCGGCTTCGGACAGTTCAAATAGCCTCTGCCGCTGCAGATATTACATGGAATTGGATCACGGATCACCGGGCTTGTGTCCTGCACCTCGTGTCGCTTTTCGCAGGCGGGGCAGGGATCGTACTTGCCGTGCAGATAGGGTGTGGTCATTCCGGGTAATCCCCCGGGCGCTCGAGCCTCTTGCGGGGGGAGAGATTCGTTAGAACGTGGTCGCGTTGCCTTCCCGGCTTGGCTGTCAGACAATCCTGCAGTACGCAGTCGCAATGCTGTCCGTGGGGCTGAGCTTGCCAGTGTGCATCACGACGCGTTCCGAGAATTGTAGAACCATGGATGGCGGGGGCACGAAAAACAGGTTGGACGATCGCTCAACCAGAACAGCATTTACTTTACATTGGTGTTTCATTGCTCCCGCCCGCGCCGGATGGCCGGGACAGATGGACTATCTGGACCGGCGGGTTTTCAGCGGCACTTGCGCTGAATGAAAACCCTCCCATGCATCTGTGGACATCATCGCAAGGCGGTTCGGCAGATTGGTGAGCGTGAAATGGTCGGGGCCGATGTCCAGGCCCAGTTCTTCCCAGCGGATCGGGGCCGACACCGCCGCACCCGGCCTTGCGCGGGTGGAATAGGCGGCGACCGCTGTGGCGCCGCGCTGGTTGCGCAGATAGTCGATCAGGATCTTCCCCTTGCGCTTCGCCTTGGCGACGGTCGCCACATAGCGGTCCGGCGCATCGGCGGCCATTGCCATGGCCATTGCCTTTGTAAAGGCTTTGACCTCTGGCCACAGCGCATGGGGTTTCAGCGGTGCCACCACATGCAGCCCCTTGCCGCCGGAGGTCTTTACAAAAGCTGTCAGGCCAGCGTCGGTAAGCCGCTGCCGGATCTCTTGCGCGGCGTCGATGATACGCGACCAGCTGACGCCTTCGCCCGGGTCCAGATCCATGACGATGGTGTCGGGTCGGTCCCAGTCGGCAAGGCTCGCGCCCCATGGGTGAATTTCCAGCGCGGATGACTGGACCAAAGCAATAAGACCATCCAGATCGCTGATGCTGATCAACGGCTCTGATGCCGATTTGGGGTCTTGCGCCAGCGTGATATTTGGATTGATCCCTTTCCATGCATGTTTCTGGAAAAAGGCTGGTCCGCTGATCCCTTCAGGACAGCGCAACAAGGCTAGGGGCCTGTTCACGATATATGGCGCAATTTCACGCCAGACATCCGAGTAGTAATCCGCCAGTCCCTCTTTGGTGACCCCTTCATTCGGCCAATAGATGCGGTCGGGATGGGTCAGCTTTACGGTCCGACGAGGCGCAGCCCCAGCTTTGCTGGCTGTGCCTTCACGGATGATCTGCGCCGCCGGTTTGTCCTCGCGCAGGCCCCGGAACGAGGCGTGGCGCAGATTTCCATCTGCCGTCCAGGCGCGAAACTCGACCTCTGCCACCCGTTCGGGATGCACATAGCGCACCTTACTGGCCTGTGTTGCGGTCAGCGGCGCATCAAACGGGCTGGCGGAAAGGCCAAGCGGTTCTAGCCGGGTGAAAAGGTCCTGCGCAACCTTTGCGGTGAACCCGGTTCCGACACGACCAACATGCTGCAAGGCGACCCCCTCATAGACACCGAGCACCAGCGAGCCGATGGCCTGACGCGAAGTGGTGGAGACGGTATACCCCCCGATCACAAACTCCTGCCGGGCCGAGCATTTCGACTTGATCCAGCTTTTGCCGCGCCCGGCCCGATAGGGGCTGTCGGCCAGTTTAGAGATAATCCCCTCCAGACTGAGACGGCAGGCATGGCGCAGCACCAGCGCCCCGCCCGCGTCGAAATGCGTGCTGTACCGCAGCGCCTGACTCGCATCTTTCAGCAGCGTTTCCAGTAGGGTCTTGCGCGACCGCAAAGGCAGGGCGCGCAGATCGTAGCCATCCAAAAACATCAGGTCAAAAGCGTAGAACACAAACCGATCCGATCGCCCCTCGCTCAGATCGGCCTGAAGCGTCGGGAAATCCGACGCACCGGACTTCGTTTCGACCACCACCTCGCCGTCAATGATCGCCTGATCCAAGGGCAGACGGGAGATGGCCTCGGTGACCTGTTTGCCAAAGCGATCAGTCCAGTCCAGCCCGCTGCGGGTCAGCAAGCTGACCTTGCCGGAATCTATTCTGGCCTGCAGGCGGTAGCCGTCAAATTTGATCTCATGCAGCCATCGCTCTCCCGCCGGAGCCGAGGGCGCCAGGGTGGCCAGCATCGGCGTAATGAAATCGGGTATCTCCGCCATCTTTGCCGCCTCGAATCGGGCCGGGCTCAGGTCGGGCCCATCGTCTTCGGGCCGAGAGTCCTGAGACTGAGATCCGGGGGAATGAGTTTCGGGCTGTTTCCGACGGCGCGCGGGGGCTACCTTTACCGGTGTAGCACCGGACGCGGCCACTTCGTCAATGCCGCGCCCGGTTTTCACCGAGTCTGGCCGCTCGATCAGAATGTCGGGCGCATCCCCGGCGCGGGCGGCGTCATCATCGGCCTTGATCAGCAGCCAGTTTTCCCGCTTTTCATCCGCCTTGCCCTGCATGCGCACCAGATGCCAGCGGCCACCCAGTTTTTCGCCGGACAGTTCAAATTCCAGATGCCCCTTGGAATAGCCTCTTGCCGCGTCGCCGATGGCGGACCATGTTCCGCGATCCCAGACGATGACCGTGCCTGCGCCATATTCCCCCTTGGGGATCGTTCCTTCGAAATCGCCATAGGACATCGGGTGGTCTTCGACATGCACTGCCAGCCGCTTTTCGCCGGTTACAAGGCTTGGCCCCCGTGTCACCGCCCAACTGCGCAACACGCCCTCCATCTCCAGCCGCAGATCATAGTGCAGGCGCCGGGCGGCGTGCTTCTGAATGACAAAACTGCTGCCACCCTTTCGGGCGCGTCTGCCCTTGGGCTCAGGCGTGGCTTTAAAATTGCGCTTCTGATTATACTCCTCCAGCGGCATCTCTAGCCCGCCTTGCGTCTGGGCCGGTCAGACTTTTTCGCCGCTTTGGCCTTGTCGGTCTTGGCGCTTTCGCGCAGCGCTTCCATAAGATCGACAACTTTTTCCCGCTTTGCCGCCGGGCGCGGGGCGATCTTGCGCCCTTCGGTCTTTGCCTTGACCAGATCGGCAAGGGCGGTTTCATAGCGGTCATCAAAGCTGGCAGGGTCGAATGACCCCATCTTCGTCTTGATGATATGGCGCGCCAGATCCAGCATTTCCGGATCGATCTTGGTTTCGGCGATGGACTTGAATGCATCCTCCGCCGCCCGCACCTCGTAATCAAAGTTCAGCGTTGTCGCGATCAGCCCGTTGCCATGGGCGCGGATCAGTACTGTCCGCATCCGGCGGAACAGGACCGTGCGGGCAATCGCCGCCACTTTTGACCGGGCAAGGCCTTCGCGGATCAGGACAAAGGCCTCTTTGGCGGGGCCGTCTGACGGGGCAAGGTAGTAGGGCTTGTCGAAGTAGACATCATCCACCTCGCCGCAGGGCAAAAAAGCCTCGACCGCCATCACCTTGTCACTGTCGGGGATCGCCGCTGCGACCTCTTCCGGCGTCAGCACAATATGCTCACCTGGAGAGGTTTCATACCCTTTGACCTGATCTTCACGCGGGACCGGCTTTCCCGTTTCGCTGTCCACAAATTCCCGCTGAACCCGGTTTCCAGAGGCACGGTTGATAGTGTGAAAGGAAATCCGTTCCGAGGTGGAGGCCGCCGTGTAAAGCGCAACGGGGCATGATACCTCGGCAATTTTCAGGAATCCTTTCCAGTTTGCCCTTGGGGCCATGTCGATCTCCGTCCGGATTGCCGCAATTGGGGAGGGTGGGGAAGTATTCCGATGCGTTATAAAATGCCTTCACGGCAACAGGATTGAGGGAATGCCAAGACAGGCCCGCAAGGCCGCCGCCGTTCTTTGATTGGAACTGCGATCTGAAAGGGCGGTGCAGTCAACCGCTTCCCCTTCGGCGATGGCAAAGGCTGCATCCTTGTCGGCGGTCAGGCCGACAACCTTCGCATCGCACCGCTCCAGCGTTTCCGCGATCTGCAGGGCGATATGGAGGTCATTTTCGAGGATCAGAACTTTTTTGGTCACGGCCTTTTCCCATCTGAACACATGAATCTGAACTCCCGCTGTCGCTACTGGTTCCAAACCACGGGTCACGACGCGCGGAACTCTCTCTGACTGTGCTCGTTGCATCGGACAGAACCCGGCGGCAGCGGCGCCTCGCAACCTTCCGGATGGGAGGGCAGGTAGTCGCCGGTCTGTCCCGCTTGGTAACGCAGTGGCAAGGAGGCCGGCCCTTGGCACAGATCGTGTATCATGTCTCACATGAACAGTTCGGACCACGCGAGCTGCTTAACTGCTGCAATTGGTATAGCTGGCCGAAGCTGCAGGGTTTGACGCCGCAAAATTCCGGAGCTTTGATGAATGCCGTCATGGCAGCGGGGCCAGGTTCCGAATACGCCGCACGCAAAGTTTCCTAAGGATCACTGCTTTCTGAATCCCGGTCCCAGCGGGAACAATCGGCGGGTCTTGCCGTTGGTGCATTGCGACCATCTGGGTCGGACCTAAAAAGCAACGATGGTAAGGAACAGCCATGGCCCCGCGCACGTTCTGGAAAGGCTATCTGAAACTGTCTCTGGTCACCTGTCCAGTAACGATGGCCCCGGCCACCACCGCCTCAGAGAAGGTCAGCTTTCACACTCTGAACGCAAAGACCGGCAACCGCGTCGTAAGCCGCTATCTTGATGCGGTCAACCAGAAGCCGGTGCGCGAAGAGGATGAGGCCAAGGGCTATCCCCGGGGCGAGGATGATTATGTTGTGCTGGAAGATGACGAGCTAGACAGCATCGCGTTGGAAAGCACCCGCACCATCAATATCGAAACCTTCGTGCCCGCGGAATCCATCGGCTGGATCTGGTACGACCGCCCGCATTTCCTGTCCCCGTCTGGCAAGGTGGGGGAGGAAGCGTTTTCGGTCATCCGTGAGGCGATGGCGACCACCGGCACCGTGGGAATTGCCCGGCTGGTGCTCTATCGGCGCGAGCGCGCCGTGATGCTGGAGCCACGTGGCAAGGGCATCATCGTATGGACCCTGCGCTATGGTGACGAGGTGCGCGATGCCGCAGACTATTTTGATGACATCGGCGACAGCAAACCCGATCCGCGTCTGATGAAGCTGATCAAACGCCTGATCGGTGAGCGCAAACGCGATTGGGTGCCGGAAATGGCCTGTGATCCGGTGCAGGAACGGCTGCTCGACATTATCGCCGCCAAGAAAAAGGGGCGGAAAAAGCCGGCGAAAGTCTCGGCAAAGCTAGAAGAGACTGGGAATGTGGTGAACATCATGGACGCGCTCAAGCGCAGTCTTGCATCGGAAAAAAGGGGCCACTGACCGGCACCCGGGCTTCGCTCTCAGGAACGAACGGCTGATCCGTCGGTTTTCTGTCAGGCAAGGGGGGCGGCAAGGCGATCCCGCATCCCCTCAGACAGGACCTGAACCGAAGGATAACAACGATGTTGAATACGGACCTTCTCCCGTCACGCCGCTTAGGCTGCATCCTTAGCGGGACGCATTAGATGCGCGCGCTCTGCTGGCACGGCAAAGGTGATGTGCGCGTTGATACCGTTCCGGACCCGAAGATCGAGCACCCGCGCGATGCCATCATCCGGATCACGGCCTGCGCGATCTGCGGCTCGGACCTGCACCTGTTCGACGGCTATCAGCCGACGATGGAAAGTGGCGACATTCTGGGCCACGAAAACATGGGGGTCGTGATCGAGCTTGGGTCCGAGGTCACGAACCTGAAGGTCGGTGACCGGGTTGTCGTGCCCTTCACCATCAGTTGCGGGCAGTGCTGGTTCTGTCAGAAGGGCCTCTTTTCGCTGTGCGACCGGACCAATCCGAATGCGGAAATGGCGATCAAGGCGATGGGGCATTCCCCGGCGGGCCTGTTTGGGTTCAGCCATATGCTGGGCGGCTACAGCGGCGGGCAGGCCGAGTATCTGCGGGTGCCGATGGCCGATGTGGGGCCGATCAAGGTGCCGGATAACCTGACCGATGAACAGGCGCTGTTCCTGTCCGACATTTTTCCGACCGGCTATATGGCCGCCGAAAATGCGCAGATCAAGGATGGCGATACCGTCGCGGTCTGGGGCTGCGGCCCGGTGGGCCAGTTCGCTATCCGCGCCGCGCGGATGATGGGGGCTGGCCGCATGATTGCCATCGATGAGGTGCCGGAACGGCTGGCGATGGCCGAGGCGGGCGGAGCCGAGACCATCGATTTCTCGAAATGCGACGTCTATGACGAATTGATGGTCCGGACCAAGGGTCGCGGCCCGGACAGCTGCATTGATGCCGTCGGATGCGAGGCGGCCGGGCATGGCGCGGTCGACGCCGTGATGGACAAGGCCAAAGCTGCGGTCGGGCTTGCGACAGATCGGGTGCATGTCCTGCGCGAGGCGATCTTCAGTTGTCGCAAGGGCGGCACGATCTCGGTCCCCGGGGTTTATGTCGGCATGGGGGACAAGCTGCCGATCGGGGCCGCGATGAACAAGGGGCTGACGTTCAAAATGGGCCAGACCCATGTGCAGGCCTACACCCAACCGCTGCTGAAGATAATCGAGGCCGGCAAGATCGACCCCAGCTTTGTGGTGACGCACACCACCTCGCTGGAGGATGCGCCCGAAATGTACCAGAAGTTCCGCGACAAGGAGGACGGCGTGATCAAGGTTGTCCTGCGTCCGGGCGGATGACCCGCGCAGTTGTACCGCGCCCGGCGCGTGCCCGTCCTGTCCCCCCGGCGCACAGCCGGAGGTCGGTCGCTCCGGGCATTCTGCTCGGTCTGGGGCTTGGCGGGTTCTTTGATGGGATCGTTCTGCACCAGATCCTGCAATGGCATCACATGCTGAGTTGCAGCTATCCGCCCATCACGCTTGTCAATCTGCAGCTCAACACGCTGGCGGACGGGTTGTTTCACGCGGCAGCGTATGTCTTTGTTGCGGCAGGGGTTTTCCTGTTGTGGCGACAGGCGCGCAAACCGGGGTTTACCCTGTCGGGACGGGTTTTCACCGGCAGCCTGCTGATAGGGTTCGGGATATTCAACCTGGTCGAGGGCGTGATCAACCACCACCTTCTTGGCATTCACCATGTCAACGAAACGGTGCTGCCGCATCAATGGCTTTGGTGGGATCTTGGGTTCCTCGCTTGGGGAGCGGCGATGCTAACCGGCGGGCTTTACATGCTTAAACCCCGGCAGCGGCGGGAGACCTGAGCGGATAGAGCAGGAAGGCGCACTTGCATGCGCCTTCCCGTTTCTTCACATGTCTTTGGTTGCGGCGCAGATTTCTTCCATCTGCTCCATGGTCACGTTCAGCGGTGCGGTCGCGTTTGCGGAGGTCGCGGCGGTGGCCGGTTCTGCGGTTCCCGTCGCAGCGGTCGTGTCGGTGGCGATGCTCGTCGTTGTGCTGCCGTCTGCCGTTGCGGTGGTGCCAGCGGTGGTGTATCTGGTTGCCTCGGCGGTCCCGGCCGCGCTGTCAGACTGCTCCTTGTAGGACATGCAATCACGCTGGGCATGGCCTTGTCTTCTTCCGACAGCGTCGCCCATTGCGTCGTCAGTTCTGCGGACGGACGGACAGTGGTGCCCGCTTCGCCAAACATTGCGGAGCCTCCCTAATCATCAAATTTAGTGACAAGGGATCTATTTCCGAGTGAGCTTATTGTTTTCAACTGCAGCGACACGAAGTTTGTGTACAAAAACTTCGGCTACCTTCGTCAACATTGTGTCGCGACGTGTCAGAATGCCAAAACCGGGCACTGTCGTTTCCACTATCGCCGGAAGCCGCGCTATCAGGCCTGCCAAGAGATGATCGCGCACGACTGACACTGGTAGAAGGCTGATCGCATCACTGGTTTGGATGAGATGGAGGATTGCAAACAGTGACACAGATTCAACGTGGTTTTTCGGCGTCGTAAGGCCGGCATCGGCAAATGTCTTGTCGAGGATCTGGCGGGTGGGTGTCGTCACAGGCTGCAAGATCCAGGGAAGGTCATGAAGGACATCAAGTAGGAGTGGTGTGACCGTTCCGGATAGTGGATGATCGCGCCGCACGACATAGGCGAGGGGCTCTTCACTCAGATGCTCAAAGTTGAAGAGGGCTTGCTGTCGGGTAGCGCTGAATCGCCCGACAGCGATATCGATTTCACCTGTTTCCAACATATCCAAGATGTTGTCGCTCGTTTCTCCCAGCATTCGGATAGTGAGCAAGGGTCTTTCCGCTTTCATTTCCGCGACGACTTTGGCAACGAGGTCCGGTGCTGCGCCCATGATTGCGCCGATAACCAGCATCCCATGACCACCCGCCAGCATCGTTTCGAATTCGGCTGAGAACCGCTCGATCCTGTTCAGGATTTCTTCGGCAAAACGCGCCACTTCCACGCCAATATCCGTGGGTGCCATCCCTCTTGTCTCTCGATGGAAAAGCTCTGCACCCATAATCGTCTCAATGTCTTTGAGAAGCTTGGAAGCGGTTGATTGCGTCATGTTGAGCACTGCAGCGGCACGGTGCATGTTTCGCTGTTCATTCAGCGCCCTGATTAGTGAGAAGTGCCGCAGTCGCAGTCGGGCCACCAGTGCGCGCGTCATGAATGCCTCTCCCGATCGTATTTTGCGATCAGATCAGCAAAATTCTTCATTAGTCAAGCATCACTCTTGTTCGTAATCTGCTCAGAGATCAGGCAGAGGAGGGCCGGATCGTTCGATGTGCATGTGTTGGCGCATCGGGACGCCCGCTCTCCTTTAGAGAAGGAGAATGTGTGTGGCAGTTCCAATCATTAAACATGTGCGCGCTTTTACGGTGCGGGGCGGCGGAGCCGATTATCATGATCAGGGGCGCGATCACTGGATTGACGACAATATCTCAACGCCCATGTCAAAATATCCGGCTTATCGTGAAAGCCGCCAGAGTTTTGGCATCAACGTGCTTGGCACCCTTGTGGTCGAGATCGAAACCGACACCGGGGTGACCGGCTTTGCTGTCACGACAGGTGGCGAGATTGGTGCCTTCATCGTTGAAAAGCATCTTGCGCGGTTTTGCGAGGGGCGTCCGGTGACCGACATCGAAATCATGTGGGATCAGATGTTTAACGGTACGCTCTATTACGGACGGCGCGGCATTGTTCTCAACGCGATCTCCGGCGTTGACCTTGCGCTCTGGGACCTGCTCGGACAGGTGCGGCAGGAACCCGTCTACGCGATGATCGGCGGTCCAGTGCGGGATGAGCTTCAGTTCTATGCGACCGGCGCTCGCCCTGACCTTGCAAAGGATATGGGCTTCATCGGAGGCAAGATGGCCGTTCAGCACGGCCCTGCACAAGGCAAAGACGGCATGGTGGCCGAACTCACCCGACTTGAGAAAATGCGAAACGCGGTGGGCGAAGACTTCTGGCTCATGTTTGATTGCTGGATGAGCTTGGATGTGAACTATGCCACCAAGCTGGCGACAGCTGCACATGACTATGGCCTGAAGTGGATCGAAGAGGCTCTGCCGCCTGACGATTATTGGGGCTATGCTGAACTGCGCCGCAATGTGCCACGCGGGATGATGGTAACAACAGGCGAGCACGAGGCAACGCGCTGGGGCTTCCGTCTCCTTCTGGAGATGGAATGTTGCGACATTCTGCAGCCTGATGTGGGGTGGTGCGGTGGCTTGACGGAATTGCTCAAGATATCGGCTCTGGCCGATGCGCATAACAAGATGGTCGTGCCGCATGGCTCGAGTGTTTACAGCTATCATTTCGTCATCACGCGCCACAACAGCCCGTTCAGCGAGTTCCTGATGATGGCACCGAAGGCCGACGAAGTCGTGCCGATGTTTTCGCCCATGCTGCTGGATGAGCCGATTCCGGTGAATGGCCGCATGAAGGTGCCTGATCGCCCCGGTTTTGGGGTCCGGCTCTCGCCCGACCTTGATCTCAACCGACCATACGACCACTAAAAAGTAATCCTAGGGAGGAAACCATGGAACATTTTATCAATAATCCCCTGACCCGGCGCGGACTGGCCATGCTGAGCGTTGCACTGCTAGGAAGCGCAGCGTTTATCAGTCCGGCAACTGCACAACAGACCATTCGACTGGCGCATCACTTGCCCACGGATAGTGAGCAGCACATTGCAGCGGAGCGTTTCGCCGAACTTGTGCAGGATCGCAGCGCAGGCGCCTTGAAGGTACAGATTTTGCCTGCAGGACAAATGGGCGGCCAACGTGAACTCATCGAATCTGTTCAGCTTGGCACATTGGAAATGGCTTATGGCGAGTCCGGACTTTATGCCAATTACGTGCCCGCTTTCGGCATCCTCACACTGCCTTACCTGTATCGGGATCCTGCCCATTGGGCGTCGGTGGTGACGGGCGAGATTGGAACGGGATTAGCGGAAGAGCTTGCTAACTCGGCGGATCTGCGGGTCCTGAACTGGATTCAGGCGGGATATCGGGACACCTACACAACCGAGGCACCCATACTGTCACCCGCCGATTTTCAGGGACTGCGGATCAGGGTGCCTGAATCGCCCGTCTTTGTGGAAACTTTTGCCGCGCTCGGGGCTCAGCCGACACCTATCCCTGGACCCGAGATCTATACAGCTATGCAGGCTGGAGTAGTCGCCGCGATGGAGGGGACGCCAGAGTTTGCTTACGGCCAGCGGATCTACGAAGTTGCAGGCCACCTGTCGATGACGCGGCATATCTTCTTTGATGGCAGCTTTGTCACGAGCGACACATTCCTCAACGGCCTCTCCGACGATTACCGCACGATAATCACCGAAGCTGCTGAAGAAGTGGCTGCCTTGCAGCGCGAAGAATGGGCAGACCGTGAAAGCGGTTGGCTCGATCTGATGCGCGAAGGCGGGATCGAAGTTCACGAGGTCGATCAGGAGCCCTTCCGCGAAGCTCTGGCTCCGCTGCGAGATCTATTCGCAGAGCGTGCGGGCGCAGCGGACACGCTTCAAGCCATCTACGAAGCGCAATAAAACCATAAGGGGGCGACGACATGCGTAAATTGGCCGATATCGTGATGAGGGTGCTTGCCGCTGTTCTCGTGGTCATTTTCAGCGTCATGATGGTATTGGTATTCGCGCAGGTCGTCGTGCGCTTCATCCCTGGGTACAGTCTATTCTGGACTGAAGAAGTGGTGCGGACCCTTCTCGTCTGGAGCGTCATGATCGGCGTTCCGGTCGTCCTTTATAGGAGACAAGAGATTCTTGTAGATCTCTTTGCCTATTCTCCACAGATATCCCCTTGGCGGTTTCAACTGGCCTCGGTCATGTCGGTAATCTTCTTAGCTGTGCTGTGGTGGTATGGCTGGAGTTTTACTAGCCGATCAGCCGGTTCCATGTCCCCGACACTCGGCATGTCCCGCGCCTGGATATATGCCGCCATTCCGATCGGGGCTTTCCTCGGATGTATAGCGTTGGTGGTCCGCCCCTCGGTTCACAAAAACATTGCAGCCGACGACGGCTCCATCGACTTACAAACCGGAAAAAAATGATATGACCATTGCCATACTTTTCGGCCTGTTTGCCATTTTGCTGCTGCTAGGTGTGCCGATTGCCTTCTCGATGGGGCTCAGCGCTGTGGTTGTTTTGGCGTGGGGGGGTGACGTGCCGCTTCTGATTCTGCCGCAAAGGTTTTTTTCATCGCTCGATAGTTTTCCCCTCATGGCGATCCCGCTGTTTATTCTCGCTGGCAACCTCATGAATGTGAGCGGCATTACCGAAGCTATCGTGCGCTTTGCCAAGTCCCTGATTGGGCACGTGCGTGGCGGCTTGGGTCAGGTCAATATTCTGACGTCAGTTCTCTTTTCGGGAATTTCAGGTTCTGCAGCGGCTGACGTGTCTGCTGTCGGCTCAATGATGCTTCCTGCGATGAAACGCGAAGGCTATAAGCCTGAATGGTCGGTCGTAATCACGGCCACTTCCGCGATCCTTGGACCTATTATTCCCCCGAGCCTGCTTATGGTGCTTTATGGTGCTATGACCGGACTGTCGATAGGCACTCTCTTCCTTGCCGGTATATTGCCAGGTCTCGTCATCGCGGCGCTTCTCATGGCTTATACCTGGTATCGTGCCGATGATATCGGCGCTGTCCGACATCCGCGCGCACCGCGTAGTGAGGTTTGGTCAAGCTTCAAAACGGCTGTTCCTGCGTTGATCATGCCATTACTGATCATCGGAGGTATTCAGTCCGGGTTTTTCACCGCAACCGAAGCTGGAATACTCGCGGTGGTCTACGGCCTGCTTTATGGAGCGGTTTCACGGCAGCTCCATGTCGGAAATACGATCGGTTTCATCCGCGACGCGGCCATATCGACATCCTCTATCCTGATCATTCTTGGCGGTGCCGCTCTGTTCAGCTGGATCATCGCCCGCGAAGGTTTTCCTGCGCAGCTTGCTTCGGGTCTCGGAAATCTAACGGAAAACCGACATCTCGCGCTATTGCTGATCGTTGTGGCTCTCCTGTGTCTAGGCATGTTCATTGAGACCATTTCGGCCCTGATACTGGTGACCCCGATACTGGCCCCAATAGGGATGGTTTACGGGATCGACCCAATCCATTTCGCGATGGTTACCGTGATCTCAGTTCTACTTGGTTCGATCACACCGCCTGTGGCCATTATAGTCTTGCTGGCCTGCAAGATCGGCGAGGTGGACTACGCCAAGGTTATGCGACCACTTTTCCCTTACTTCGCAATCATCCTGCTGGGCCTGCTGATCATCATGTTCGTGCCGTCTGTGACGCTATTCGTGCCGCGCATGTTCGGCGGTTACGGACAATAAGACTTCATCAACATCGGAGCTTCATCATGAATACCATTGATCTTAACGGACGTACTGCAGTCGTTACCGGAGGCGCACAGGGGATTGGGCTTGCAGTCGCGCATCGGCTCATTGCCAGCGGTGCGCGAGTGTCGATCTGGGACCGAGACGAGGTCGAAGGGAACGTCGCACTCGGAGATCTGGGAGAAAATGCCGAATACCGTATGGTTGATCAGGTCGACGAAGAGGCAGTTGTCGCGACCTGTGCCGCGACAGAGGCAGAGTTCGGGCCTATCGACATCCTCGTTGCCAACGCCGGTATTGCCGGATCGAACGGACCGGTCGTAGACTACGACCCAATAGAGTGGCGGCGCATCATTGATGTGAACTTGAATGGGGTCTTTTATCTCAACAAGGCAATCGCCAAAGGGATGATCGGACGCGGCTACGGGCGCATCGTGAATGTCGCCTCAATCGCGGGCAAAGAGGGCAATCCGAATGCCGCCGCCTACTCCGCCTCCAAGGCCGGAGTTATCGCTCTGACAAAGTCGCTCGGAAAGGAAACTGCCGGCGCCAATATTGCGGTCAATTGTGTGACACCAGCTGCGGCGCGGACCCGCATCTTTGACCAGATGGCACAGACGCATATCGACTATATGCTGTCGAAAATCCCGCGGGGCCGTTTCCTCGAAGTCGATGAGGCCGCGAGCATGATCACATGGCTGGTCAGCGCTGAAAATTCATTCACCACCGGTTCGGTCTTCGACCTTTCGGGTGGGCGGGCAACTTACTGAAGGAAAAACCATGAAACTCCTAAGAATTGGTGATGCGGGTGCGGAAAAGCCTGCGCTTTTGGAGGACGACGGCACGCTGCGCGATCTGAGTGGGCTGGTGGAAGACATTGCTGGTGATGTGCTGACACCGGAAGGGCTGTCGATCATTGCCAAAGCTGACAAAGCGGCGCTGCCCGTGCTACCTGAAGGACGGATTGGCCCTTGTGTGGGTCGGGTCGGCAAGTTCATCTGTATTGGGCTCAATTATGCGGACCATGCAGCCGAATCTAATCTGCCTGTTCCCAAAGAACCAGTCATATTCCTCAAGGCGACAAGTTCGATCTGTGGACCGAATGACGACGTTCTCGTGCCGGTCGGCTCCGAAAAGACCGACTGGGAAGTTGAGCTTGGCGTCGTGATCGGAAGGCCAGGCAAAAACATCACCGAAGCCGATGCAATGGATCACATCGCAGGATATTGCGTCGTCAATGACGTTAGTGAACGCGGATTTCAGATCGAACGTGGTGGCCAGTGGACCAAGGGCAAGGGTTGCGACACGTTCGGACCGATTGGGCCATGGCTCGTTACTGCAGATGATGTGAATGATCCTCAGGATCTGTCGCTTTGGCTAGAGGTGGATGGCCGCCGCTATCAGGATGGCTCCACACGGACAATGGTGTTCGGTGTTGCGCATATTGTGCATTACGTCAGCCAATTTATGAGCCTGCAGCCAGGTGATGTCATCACGACAGGCACACCTCCCGGCGTAGGCATGGGGCAGAAACCGCCGCGGTATCTGCACGGCGGCGAGACTGTCAGACTCGGTGTCGAAGGCCTTGGCGAGCAGAAACAATATATACGTAACAGTGGTTCTGTTGATGGGTAAGCGTTAAGGGTACCCCGTGGGTTAATGGCGTCTGGGAGATGGGATAGACCTTGGGCGTTGATCTGTGCCGAGGCTCTATGTCGATGACCAGTCCTACGCATAGAGGCCAACGCAGACATCGGCGATCCTGCGCTCAGGTCAGGGGGAGAGACCAATCTGTGAGACAATGAGGAGAGTACCGCAATGTGTGGGGCAATTATGCGTTACTCTCCTGCGCTGCCCTTTGGCCCACTTTTACTCTGCCGTTGACAGGTGGGGTCAAACCCCGCGCCGAAACGCTACGCCTATGAAATACCGGATGCCATTCAGTGTCGGCGGCCTGATTGTCAAGGAAAGCCTGGCCATCGCACAAGCGTTCCGACCAGGTAAGACCTGGCGGGAAGCGCGCGAGCGGTTGGTGGCCGAGGGCATTTCGTCCTTTCCGAAATGGGCATCACAGACCTCTCTCTGCCGTGTTCCGGATCTTCCCTGTCAGAAACTGTAGGATGGCATGACCACGCGGAAGCAGCTGATCGACAGGCGAAGGGGAACCACCGTGCCGCCTTTGGGCTTTACCCAGCAGACCATGCACAGGAGCAACCCGATGGCACAGTTCCCGAAATCCCCGCCCGAGCCGGAAAATCACCCACTTAAGGACCAACTTCCAGTCTTTGATCAGGGCTCAGACGATCTGCCCTGGCCACAGGATGACACCTTGAACGCCGATGAAGAGGGCAATGTGCTGCCGGGCAATGACCCGTTGGATGAAGACCCGAACGACAACGGCCCGGACGAGCAGTTTGATCCAGAAGATATCCGTCGCCGGAAAGGTCTGGAAAGACCATTGCTGGAGTAGGCGCGATAACGCCTAGACCCGTAACTCGCGCCGAAAATGCAGGCGGCTATACTGCTCATCTGCGGCAATGCGTCCAAGATTTCGGTTTGCCGGCGGTGCCGCACCTTTCCAAGATCGAATTGCAACTGGCCAATGGTCGCTGCCTGCACTTCGACACGCTGCTGGATGCGGGCACGCTGACGCGGCGGATCCGTATTTTGGAAACCGCGTAATCGAACCCGTCACCGGCGTTAGGGTCTATCTGGCCTGCGGCGTGACCAATATGAGGAAGGGATCGAAGGCACGGCGGCCTTTGCGCAGAATACTATACGGCAGAAGCCGACGAGTGGTGCGGTCTTCGCCATTCGCGGGCGTCGCGGCGACAGGCTGAAGCTGCTTCTTTGGGACGGCCGAGGGTTGCCCCTACTACATGGTGATGGAGCAGAGTCACTCCGGCGCCGGCGCGGCTCGCCTGACCTCGGCGCAGCTCGCCATGCGGCTCTGTTGCAACAGAGCCATTTGCCCCCGTAAGACGGTGCGGCCAACAGGTTGTGATACCTATTACATCCGGCTGTCTGTCGGGCCACCGCGCCGCGTTTAGCGCGACCAGATCACAGGGAACCAATCGTCGCGAAGCTTCTGGCCGGGCAGCATGCCATGGCCGGGGAAAGGGGGGGAGGTTCGTCCAGGACGATCGACATAGCGGGCGTCGTCGCCCACCAAACGGAGCGAAAACGCGCGGCGTCGGTTTGCGGTCTGGTTGCCACGCGCACCGTGCAGCGTGCCGAAATGGAAGGCAACTGCATCGCCTGGCTCCATCTGCCATTCCCGGATCTCCATGCCTTCTGCATCGGGATCGGGCACGGGCATATAGGCGTCTGGATCGGGATAGAAGTTTTCCTCCGACAGCCACCGGGTCGGCAAGACAGGCTTGGCCCATCTGTGCGATCCGACCACGCAGCGCAGGCTTGCCTCGTTGACCGGGTCGAGCGGCGACCAGAAGCTGATCGTCTGATGCCCTTCGACGAAGTAATAGGGGCCGTCCTGGTGCCATGGTGTCGGCTTTGAGGTGCCCGGTTCCTTGACCAGCACATGATCGTGAAACACCTGAACAGTGGAAGATCCCATGAGATCGGCACCGACTTCTGCAGCGGCTGAGGTGCGGATAACCAGCTCGAACTCGGGTATCCGCATCCAGTTGCAGTAGTCGTCGAAGAACCGCCCACCCTCACCGGGCTTCAAGTTTTCCGAGGCGTATTGGCCCGGCTCGGCCATGTTGCGGTCGACGCCCAAACGTAATGCTTCCACGTGTTCCTTAAAAAGTCCCCGGATCAGAACAACCCCGTCGCGTTGAAAAGTCTCGATGTCGTTCTGGCTGAGGCTGGGGTGAGGCATCTGGGAATTCCTTAATGTGGGCAACTGGACCCTGATGCGAAGTTGAGTTAGTTTCAAATAATGATTACCTAATGTAGTCTTAGTGCAGTGCTATACCTTACACTTCGCCAGCTGGAGTATGTGGTCGCCATAGCCCGGGAGGGCAGCTTGTCGGCTGCGGCTGCTGTGCTCAATGTTTCGCAGCCTTCTTTGTCGGTCGCGCTGACGCAGGTTGAAAACATTCTTGGGCAGACACTGTTTGTGCGCAGCAAGGGCACGCCGCTGCGCATCACAACATTTGCCAGGCGCTATGTCGTCGAGGCAGAGGCGCTTTTGGCAATGGCGCGGCGTCTGGAGGATCCCGAAGCGATCCGGCAGGGGGTGAACGGCTCCATCGCCATAGGTTGCTTTGATGATTTGGCACCATGTCACCTTGCGCCGATCCTTCGCCGGCTTCGTGAATTTCTGCCGGGCGTTGACGTCACCTGGCGAATTGCCGATTTCGAAACACTCTCGCGCGATTTGCGGGAGGGCCGTATCGATCTTGCCCTGACCTATGATCTGGGGCTGGATTCGACGGTATCGCGCAGCGCCGTGGCGCAGGTGTCGCCTTTTGCTTTTTTTGCTTCCGGGCATTCACTGGCCCGACGCCCTGACATCACGCTCGCGGATATTGCTTTCGAACCTTTGATCCTGTTTGACGAACTGCTGTCCAATCGCCATGCCTTGCAGCTTTTTCGCGGCCTCGGCCTTTCGCCCTTGGTTGTGCATCGGGTGCGGTCACTTGAAATTATGCGCAGCCTTGCCGCCAACGGCGAGGGTGTGGGGATCAGCTATACCCGCCCTCCCGGTAGCTTGGCCTATGATGGGGCGAAGGTAGCCACGGTTGCGATCAGCGATCCTGCCGCGCGCGAACCTGTCATTCTCGCACGGTCGAGCGACGCGCCTGATGTGCCGGTTGTCTCCGCAGCATTTGCAATGATCGCCGCCATGTTTGCAGAGCCGGCCTATGGCAAAGGATCTTTTGCGCAAGGCACCGCGCGGGGAACTACTGATCCGTAGCTCGTCTTTTCCGACAGACCGATCACCGGCACAGACTGCTCGGTTGCCTTTCGCGTCCTCGAAGGCGTGCCCGGTCGCGGCATCTACGACAATATGAAGACGGCCGTCGACAAGGTTAGAATTGGCAAACAGCGCGATGTGAATGCGCGGTTCACGGCGATGACCAGCTATTATGTTTTTGATCCCGAGTTCTGTAACCCGGCGGCGGGCTGGGAGATGATCTGTGCAGCTTTGAGACCAATCGCGACGGAATATTCCTGAACCTTATCGGTAAATTCTGACACTGCGCGAAGACAGACAAGCGCCTCGCCTTCTTCTTCTCAGGGAAGTTGCTGACCAGACCGAGATCAGTGGAGATAAGGCCGAGGCTGGGCGTCATCTGGTCGCTGCGTTAAAAGAGACGAAGCGCCGCGGGCTAAATTTACAGTCGCCACGGCTTGATCAGGTCTCCGGCCTTCTGGCGAGCCTTGCCGAGACCCTGCCTAATCTCATCCACTGGGATATCCGGCCAGCGAGGACAGTTTCGATCCTCGCATCCCTTGCCCAATTTCTTTCTGGCCAAGTAGTGGACGATGGCGGGCGATCGATTTTCGGCGACCTAACCCTGCCTGCACTCGAAAAGCTTGCTGAGGCTTGGGCCCAGGAACTCGATCCGTCGTGGATCGAAGCCAAGCAGGCCATCGGTGACAAGAGCGCCAAGGACAAAAGCATTCCGGACTACCTTGGCATCGCGTCAATCGAGGAGTTGTTCTACACCCAACCGCAAGGCAAGCTTGATGAAATCCGGGCTCGAGCCGAAACCGCTCCTCGACTTCAGCTGGACGGCCTCTGAGGGGCAATCCACGGGTGTGCTGGATAGGGTCAGCGCGGTGTTCGTCGGTCGGGAACCATGATAGCGACTGCCTGAAACGAAATTTCGGGTCAACAATAGGTTAACCTGATAACTTACTTGCTTTACCGTTTGGGCTACATCCACTTCCGTTGGCTGCGGTCGAGGGCCGCGAATTAATCATCTGACATCAATGGCTTGGTGCGTGAGTGGTCGAAATTTAAGGGACTTATGTTCTCCCTGTGGTCCGCCTCATAACCTTGGGGTCGTAGGTCAAACCGCGCATCGTAGTTCAGGTAGGCTACGGCGGTTGCCTGTCCCCGCAACCAAATTATTACGTGTTATCAAATGCTTATGCGCCGCCCTCCGGGGCGGCGTTTGCGTTTGCCAAACTCGTGGAAGCACTGTGGAAGCAAGAGGGAGCGAAATTGTTGGGGCGGATGCGCAGCCGAAAAAGGCGCACTCCCGCTAAAGCTCAAACAGTGTGGGGTAATCCCCCCATTTTTGACGGGGTGCATTTGTAGAA
>NZ_RPEM01000018.1 GCF_004745575.1 Pseudotabrizicola sediminis
GTGAAGTCGGGTCTGGTCATCGGGGAATGCATGCCGCGCCATCGGGCAAAGGAGTTCCTGACCTTCCTCCGCCGGATCGACCGGGCTGTGAAGAAACCCCGCGACATCCACCTCGTGCTCGACAACTATGCCACCCACAAGACGCCCGAGGTGCAGGCCTGGCTCGAGAAACATCCCCGCTTCAAGCTGCACTTCACGCCGACAAGCGCGTCCTGGATGAACCTGGTCGAGCGCTTTTTCGCCGAGATCACCGCGAAACGCATCCGTCGTGGCAGCTACTCCAGCGTCGACGATCTCGAAGGGGCGATTTACGACTACCTCGCGCAGCACAACACCAAGCCGAAGCCTTTCGTCTGGAGCAAGACCGCCGAAGACATCATAGCCCGCGAGCGCCGCGCACTTGATGCGCTCGATGAAATTAGGGGGAATCGGTAACAAGTGTCAGACTCGGAACACTAGCTACATTAGAAATGCTGCAAGCGATTCGCGCACGTCAATTTCTGAACTAGGTTTTGTGCTCTGTAGCCAAACCGGTACAAGATGTGTCATGTTCCGCAGCATTGCGAACTTTTCACATAGCTATCAATAGCTTACCGAGCTGCGTTGAGAGTTTGGGCGAGCAAGCAATACATGCCGCTCAACTTACAGCATAAAAAACAGTTGCCGCACTATGAGTTGCGTGCCATGACTTCAGTTGTCGCACAAATACGATTATGACGCTTTCTTGCGACGAAACTACAAAAGCCCACCAAGAGGCGCCTGAGGACAGATGAACACGAGCACATATCAACCTTCGCCAGGCTCAATTGCTAGCACAATCAGTGCGAACGCAGCACGCCTGTCTGAAGCTCTGAACACCCATATGCGCAACAGCTTTCAACCTGAAAGCCAGAAAAGTCTGCGCAAGTTCCATCCCGCCGAGGTCTCAGAGCTGACGGGCATCAGCATGTCTAACCTTCGAACGCGACACCAGGAAGGCGACTTCCCTGAAGTCGAGACTGACGCGCGCGGCCGGCGCCTTTACACTGCAGAAGAAATAGACACCATCCGCAAGGTTATGGCGCGCACAGGTCGCAATGGCGAAGCCTACCTGCCCGGTCGTCGTGACGGCGACGGACTACAGGTCATTTCTGTCGTGAACTTCAAGGGCGGTTCCAGCAAGACAACCTCGGCCATCCATCTCGCTCAGCGCTATGCACTGCGTGGCTACCGGGTTTTGGCGTTGGATATGGACCCACAGGCGAGCCTGACCACGATGTTTGGCTACCGCCCAGAGATCGAGTTTTCGGAAACTGGGACGATCTACGATGCTTTGCGCTATGAGGATCCCGTCCCACTCAGCCAAGTCATTCGGAAAACTTACTTTCACAATCTCGATCTCGCCCCCGCTGGTCTAATCTTGTCTGAGTATGAAACCGAGACTGCTTATGCTCTGCAGCATCGGGTTGATCCGCCTTTTACTCAGCGGCTCGCCTTAGCATTGGATGAAGTTGAGAAGGATTACGACCTCGTCTTGATCGATTGCCCACCGCAACTTGGCTTCACCACCATGACTGCACTGCTGGCTTCGACTGGACTTCTTATAACTGTCGTTCCAAGCATGTTGGACGTCGCATCAATGGCACAATTCCTTGAAATGGCTGGAGAAACTGTTCGGGTTCTTGAAGAGTCGACAGGTCCGACCGATTGGAAATTCCTCAAATTCTTAATCGCACGCTATGAGCCGACTGACGTTCCGCAATCTCAGATGGCGGGCTTTCTGCGATCGATCCTACTGGATCAAGTCTTGAACACCCCGATGCTGAAATCCACCGCGATTTCCGATGCCGGCATGACCCAACAGACAATCTATGAACTCGACCCTACTCAAGTCATCCGCAAGACGCTGGATCGCATCCTCGAAAGTGTGAATGGCGTCGCGGATGAGTTTGAAAAGGTTATCCAGGAAGCCTGGGGACGGAGAACTGACTAATGGCTCGTCGCAATATATTTCAGCCACCACCGCCTCCCGATTCCGGTCCGGAGGCTAGCCAACCGGACAGCAAACCCCGGTTCCCCAACACCGGGGCGATGTCTGGCGTCAAGTCGACGCTTCGCGACCTGTCTTCGAACGCTGTCCGGGAAATTGATCCATCATTGATTGACGACGGCGGTCCGAAGGATCGCTTGGCCATCACTGATGCCGATGTTGCCGATCTGGTGCAGAGCATTCGGGCTCATGGTCAGCAAGTGCCTATCATGGTGCGCCCGCTCCTTGAAAACCCGGGACGCTATCGCATCGTCTATGGCAGACGGCGGCTCCGTGCTCTGAAGTTGGCGGGCATCCCGGCTAAAGCCTTGATTCGAACGCTCACCGACGAACAGGCGATCTTGGCGCAGGGCCAAGAGAACAGCTTGCGCCTCGATCCGAGTTTCATCGAAAAGGCAATCTTTGTCACTGATTTGACCGATGGTGGATATGACCAGTCCGTCGTGTTGGATGCCTTGGCGATCGACAGGCCAATGCTATCTCGAATGACCAAAGTAGCGCGGACGCTGCCACTTGGCGTGGTTCAGTTCATTGGCGCTGCCCATGGAATCGGACGCCGTCGCTGGGAAGAACTGGCTGACCTGGTTCGGGACAAAGGGATCAACCTCGACGCTCTCGTAGCTTCCCTGGATGAAGCCTCTCGTACGCTTACGTCAGATGAACGGTTCGCATTTCTATCTGATGCGGCATTGAAAGCAGGACAATCGGGCGCCTCACAAGCTGGTACGCCCCCTGCCCTACCGGTCATCTACGAGGGATCCAAGGTTGCCGAGATTAAAGACACTCCGCGATCATTGACGATCCGCTTTGCAGGCTCTGACCAACCAGAGTTCACAAAGTGGATGAGGGAACATGCTGAAACAGAGGTCTTGCGCCTCTACGAAGCCTGGCGGTCGGCAACTGAAGCCAATTGAGATCAACCGAGCAGATCAACAACAAAGGGAGCACTCGCAACCAAAGTAAAAAGAAAGAGCCCCCCAAGGTCACCCTCGGAGAGCCCAGTCTGTTGCCTAGCATCACCAGATTTACCAGCTTCTCCCTGTCAGTCAAGAACAACCGATTCGGTTGATTCTATAAGTTTTGCCTAAACAGGCGAACTAATGGTCCCTTGCTGTGGCAGCTTTTGCCTAGGCTTGCCGTGAAAATACATGCGCTTTCAACATATTACAGCACCTTTAGGGTCGCGGTCCGCAGCAGCTTTGCCTACGACTCATAGTCAGCCCGATCGGTTCAGCCTCATCGAAGTTGTCCGCAAGGCCAGCACAGCCCTTGGGCTCAAGGCTCCGATCATTGCAACTCTGGATGCATTGCTGTCCTGCTTGCCCCCAAAGCGAAGCCACAACTTCGTCTTTGCGTCAAACGCAACGATTGCTTTCAAGCGCAACGGTATTTCCGACCGAACGATCCGTCGACACGTCGCTCAACTAGCAGAGGCTGGCTTGCTCGTTCGATCCGATAGCCCTAACCGCAAACGCTTCTCCAAGAGCGATATGTCCACTGGCAGTGTCCTTCGCTTCGGTTTTGACCTTTCTCCGCTATTCAAAAGCTATGACCAGATTTGTGCGGTGGCGGAAGACTGCGCCAAACAAGCCAGTCACATTTCCTTCCTACGGACAAAAGTGCGGTGCGCGATCGCCCGAACAATGGAGTTAGATGGGTTAAGCATCGATGCGGAAAACGCACTTCGCACCTTGAGGCGCAAGCTAACGGCTGAAGAACTCTACAGCATCCTGGATGACCTTGTCTCCGTTGAGGAAAACCAAGGTATGGATTGCAGTGCAGAGATGTCGATTGAGGCCGAAATGTCCGCAACTGACGGACAAAATGTCCGGCACCATCATAGCTCAACAAAAGAACTTATAGATTCTGATGTCGCTGAGAAGACCGAAGACTACCATCAACGGCATCACCAGGTATCAATTGGAAGCCTAGTTGGTGCATGCAAAGAGGCAGCAAGCTACCTCCAACGCCCTGCAGAGAGCTTATCTGACGTAATCGGGCACGCCCGTACTCTTGCTCCAATGATGGGCATCGACAGTACGACTTACCGCGCAGCAGAAGATCGGCTTGGAGAACTTAGAACGGCCATTACCGTTTGGGGCCTGCTTCAGATGCAAGGAAAAATTCGACAACTTGGAGCCTACTTTCGCGCCATTACCACCGGAAAACGAAGCGCGGCTTTCGATCCTTGGGCAATGATCAATACCCTTGTGAAGCAGGATAGGCTGCAAAGGTGTTAGAGTTGTCCGCGGACAATGGCCAGCAGGGGCCAAGAACTGAAATCTCTGCTTCAGAAAACAGAGTTGTCCGCGGACAATCTTCACGGAGCGGCGTCAGATCATTACTCGACAACGGGTCCACGGTTGAGAGTGAAAGGATTGCTTGTTTGAGGGTGGCGGGAAGTGAGATTGGGAGAGTGGCTCCCGACACCCGCCGTGGAGAGACCTGATGGCCCAAGCTGCCCAGAAGATCGCCCTTTCGTCCTCACGGGACATCCCCTTTGACAAGCTGGTGCTGAGCCAATCCAACGTCCGGCGTATCAAGGCCGGGGTGTCGGTTGAAGAATTGGCCGAGGACATCGCTCGTCGCGGTTTGTTGCAAGGCCTGAGCGTGCAGCCTGTGTTGGATGCCGATAGCGTCGAGACCGGCAAGTTCGAGATCCCGGCTGGCGGTCGACGATTCCAGGCGCTATCGTTGTTGGCGAAGCAGAAGCGGCTCGCGAAGACTACGCCCGTGCCTTGTGTGTTGCGTGATGTGACATCAGATATTCTGGCCGAGGACGACTCCTTGGCTGAGACCATGCAGCGGGTCGCCTTGCACCCGCTCGATCAGTTCCGTGCCTTTGCTGCCTTGCGGGAGAAGGGTCTGGGCGAGGAGGCAATCGCTGCGGCCCTCTTCGTGACGCCGCAGATCGTGAAACAGCGGTTGAAAGTTGCGTCCGTGGCCCCTGCCCTCCTGGATGTCTACGCCGAGGATGGCATGACGCTGGAACAGCTCATGGCCTTCACGGTGAACCCTGATCACGCGCGTCAGGTGCAGGTCTGGGAAGCGGTGAAGAACTTCTGAAACAAGGAACCCTATTCGATCCGGCGCATGTTGACGGAAACCTCTGGGCGGGCCTCGGATCGTCGCGCGGTGTTTGTCGGTGTTGATGTCTATGAAGCGTCTGGTGGGGTTGTCCTGCGCGATCCCTTCCAAGGCGATGATGGCGGTTGGTTGGAGGGCCCTGCCCTGCTTGACCGTTTGGTCGCAGACAAGCTGCAAGCCGAGGCCCAGGCAATCGCCGCTGAGGGTTGGAAGTGGATCGAGGTGTCCACTGACCTGCCCTACGGCTTCAGCCACGGTCTGCGGCGTCTGGTTGGCGATCCCTCACCGCTGAGCGCTGATGAAGCTGCAGAGCACGCCAGGCTGCTCGCCGAGTATCGCGCGCTGGAAGAGGATTACTCTGGTCAGGACGAATACCCGCAGGAGATCGACAGCCGGCTTGGCGAGCTGGAAGCTGCGATGGAAGTCTTCGAGCAGCGTCCGCTGATCTTTGATGCAGCCGAAGTATGTCGCGCCGGGGTCCTCGTAACGCTGGATCGGGATGGCAACTTGGCTACCCATCGCGGCTATGTCCGGCCAGAGGATGAGCCTCGCAAAGAGACCGTGGCCAACTTCGGCGATGAACTTGACAAGGAAGGGCAGGGGGCTGATGGCAGTGTCTCCGCTTATCAGCTTCCCGTCGGCGCGTCCGCGGCCACCGTCATCACACCAGGGGGTCACCCGTTCAGTGCCGGTCTGCCAGACGGTGAGGATGATGGCGCATTGAAGCCTTTGCCTGAGCGGCTGGTCATGGAGTTGAGCGCTCATCGCACACTTGCGTTGCGCGAGGTGATTGGGCGTTCGCCCGACGTCGCCTTGACGCTGCTGCTGATGAAGCTGGTCAACGACAACTTCCGTAGCTCAGGCGCTTCGGGCAGTTTCTTGGAGGCTTCGGTGCGCACCGTCTGCATGTCGGCACAGGCCCCCGATCTGAAGGACAGTCCGTGGCCAAGGCCGTGGACGATCGTCAGGCTGCATGGGAGGCCGATCTGCCGCTTGGCGACGATGCCGTGCTTTGGGACTATCTCTCGGCCCTCGATCAGGCCAGCCGTATGGCTCTGCTGGCGCATTGCCTGAGTTTCGGGATCAACGCGCTGCATGAGAAAGTGAACCCTTATGGCGCGGGCATCTCGGCCAGCGGGTTGACCCACCGCATGGCACAGTCGGTCATCGCGGCCCAAGCCGTCGATCTCGACATGGTCGCGGCGGGCTGGGAGCCGACAGCGGACAACTACCTGAACCGGGTTCCCAAAGCGCGTATCCTTCAAGCCGTGTGTGAGGCGAAGGGGGAGGGCACTGCGCAGTTGCTCGATCATCTGAAGAAGGGCGAGATGGCCACGGAAGCCGAACGCTTGCTCAAGGGCAGCGGTTGGTTGCCGGAGGTTCTGCGGCGCAGTGACCTTGCTTCTCTGGACGGTGATATCGCTGCGGAAGGGCAGGGGGTATTGAGCGGAGATGTCTTGGGCGCTGCTGGCTTTGACGAGGAGATCGACTTGCCCGCCTTCCTGATGGCCGATTTGCCCGTGGAAAGCACCGCGATGATGGCTGCGGAGTGATCTGAGCCCCCGAGGGCGGGGAAACCCGCCCTCAGTCACCACAAAATACAGCAATATCAATATGATGAGTTCAAATACTCGTACTCAGGATGAGGAATCATGTCTGCAAACACGATAATCGACACAGCGCCCTTGGGCGCGCTCATTCGTTACACCGACGGCAGTCCAAAGCCGCCCACACGCTTCACCAAAAAGCTGGCGGCATGGGAAAGGTCCAACGGTGTTGGCCGTCTAGTTAAGAAGGAACCGACGCGGCCTTATCCGACTTGGACGGCTCCGGCGTCCTTCACGCTGCATGAGGGCAACTTCTCCTCAGAGGGGGTCATCCTTGTCACGATCATGCGCAGTCATTCGGCCGACAGTGGGCTGGTCTTCGAGGTGGCTGAGGAACCCAAAGCTGGACAAGTGCGTGTTCTTCTGGACTTCGGTGGCAACACCGAGCTGCTGCATCTGGCGGAATCCATTACCGCGGCAAAGCTTTGGATTGCCAAGGAAGGCTATTGCAACGCGCGGCTCGAGATCGTCGGCGACGATTGCGGTGAGAGGGCAGGGGAGGCGGGTAAGGCACGTTCATCAGCCTTGGATTGCAGTTCGGTACGCCGTGTCATGCGGCGCGAACAAAAATAGAACGTGTTTCGGCGCAAGTTACTTGTCCGGACGATTCCGGTCTGCAGGTTGCGATGAGCAGTGCGCGCGGATGCCGTGTCGATTTTTCACCAACGTGTTGCTGTCAAAAAAAGATCGAACTCTGTGGAACGAATGCCGCCGAGGAAAGTTTATTCCGACGAGCGTGCAATGCGCTCGCTACTGTCCCGAGACTATCTTCAGGGGCGCGCCGATCTCCCCAGTAAAGCGCGCCCCAATTTTTGGAGTCTTGCAGATAATCCTATATCCCAGCAGCCTCCGCAAATTTATCACGCACCTAGTTCCGACACGCCGCGCGAAAGCGTCCGAATTCGTCGCCTCTTCCGCCCGCAGCGTCACACCCTTGCCAGCCCACCTGAGGCTAGCCGCCCCATAGGGGTTACCTAGCTTCACCCCCCGTGCCATGGCCACCGCGAGCGCCTCCTTCATCCGCCTCGAGATTGCCTCACCTTCGGCCTGCACCACGAGTGCCATGATGCCGACCGTCAGATCATTGGCCTCAGGCATGGCGACCGAGACGAAGTACACGTCGCTTTTCCGCTGGGTCAGAAAACATCTAAGTTTTTCTTCTTCAATCTCACCCATTGCCCCGCGTGCGAAACTGCATCGGGAAAGGCTCTGCCGCGCAAGGCGCCGAAGGTAGCAGGCCAGCCCGATAGCACAATCAAGAGCGACAATCGCTTTCTCTCATCGGAGGCCAAGCTGCACAAGACACTCCGCGCGTTCGAACCGACCCCCAGCAAAGTTCCCGAACGTCGCGTCTTTTCAGGGAACGATACGGGTACTCAGACGTTAGCCCGTGTTATTCTCCACAAAGGAACTTAATGAATTTCCTCCAAAGCCTTTTCAATATCGCATTACTCGTCATGCCACCGGTGTTGCTCAGCAACGCCGCATTTGCGGGTTCAACCTAGACCTGACCAA
This sequence comes from Pseudotabrizicola sediminis, assembly GCF_004745575.1. Taxonomy (GTDB): domain Bacteria; phylum Pseudomonadota; class Alphaproteobacteria; order Rhodobacterales; family Rhodobacteraceae; genus Pseudotabrizicola; species Pseudotabrizicola sediminis. Next base: position 8,239 of record NZ_RPEM01000018.1, read on the forward strand.
GACTTGGCGTCCCGATTATTGCGGCGACTTAGCCCGCGGGCCAATTACAGAAAAAAGGTGATATGATCAACGATCGGCCTGCAGCAGCGACGACCAGTTCCGATCCACCTCGCAGTCGCGGGTGGCAAATCATGAAGATCACTTTATCGGTGATGATGGCCTGCCTTCTGATCGGCGGTGGCGCACTGGCTTGGCAAGTTTATGCAGTGCCATTGGAATTGGCGACCGACACCAAAGAAGCCAAACCAGCCGTCATAGTGGAGGCTTCCGATGGCACGCTGATCGGGTTGCGGGGCGAATTGCGCGGCACACCGGCTCTGCGAGAGGACTTGCCAGATCACCTCGTGAATGCCGTCATCGCCATCGAGGACAGGCGGTTCTTTGACCACCGTGGCATCGACATTCGCGGCGTCGGGCGAGCGGCATGGCGAAATTTCCGCGCCAACGGGGTGGTTGAAGGCGGCAGCTCAATCACCCAGCAATTGGCGAAGATTGAATTCCTGTCCAGCGAACGCACCATGAAACGAAAGGTAGACGAGGCCTTGGTTGCCCTGCGACTCGAAGCACGGCTGTCCAAGGACGACATCCTGACGCGCTATCTGAACAACGTCTATTTTGGTGGCGGAGCGGTCGGGATTGGAGCTGCGGCGCTTGCTTATTTCGACAAACCCGTCAGCGAACTCACCTTGGCTGAGTCAGCCATGCTGGCTGGTATCATTCGAGCTCCATCAAGGGCAAACGCCCTGCACAACCTTGAAGAGGCGCAAGCTCGCGCCAATGTGGTTCTGGGTGCCATGGTCGACACAGGACTGTTGACGCAGCAAGAGGCTTTGGCTGCACAAAATGCCCCTGCGACGCCCAACACCAATGCGCCCAGCCGTGCGGGTGGCAGTTGGTTTGCCGATTGGATCCTGAGTGATGCTTCGACTTTGGGGGGGCCGGGACTGGGCTCTGTCCGGGCCAAAACCACCCTGCGACCCGAGTGGCAGGCCCTTGCAGAACGGATCATCGCTGAAAAGTTTGCTGAAACGCCAGGGGGGGCCGCGATGGAGGTCGCGCTGGTCGCTATGACACACGACGGTGCTGTCGTGGCCATGGTCGGCGGCCGGGACTATGCGACCAGCCAGTACAATCGGGCCGTGCAGGCGCGGCGTCAGCCAGGGTCGACGTTCAAACTGTTCGTTTATCTTGCCGCGCTCAGGCAAGGCTGGCAGCTCGGCGATGTCCTGAACGATACACCCATTGAGATCGGCGATTGGAGACCCGAGAATTATGACGGTGCCTATAGTGGCGACGTGCGGCTCGACGACGCCTTCGCTCGGTCTTTGAACGCGGCTACCGTCCGGTTAGCGCAGGATGTCGGTATTGAAGCTGTCATTAAGGCTGCCAAGGATCTGGGCATCGATGCAGATCTCGACCCCAACATCAGTCTGTCGCTTGGCACCTCGGGCGTCGGATTGTTGGACCTCACCGGGGCCTTCGCATCCGTCGCGGCGGGCCGCACGCCCATACAGCCTTGGGCGATCTCCAGCCTCGCGCCTACAACCGGTAGTGGCGGGCTGCTTGCGGCGCTTCCCCAACAAGCATCACAACCCCTGGATCATCAGGCTGACCTCATCGCTCTGCTTGAAGGCGTGGTGCGCAATGGCACTGGGCGTCACGCGGCGCTGGATGGTTTTGCCGCAGGCAAGACAGGCACCAGCCAGGAAAACCGCGACGCGTTGTTTGTAGGGTTTACAGAACAGCTTGTCGTGGGCGTCTGGGTGGGCAACGACGACGACACACCGATGCCGGGCGTCACAGGCGGCGATCTGCCTGCCCGGATCTGGCAAGCGTTCATGGCTGAGGCTACCGGCCTTGCACCAATGAATCTTGGCGCTCTGCGGCCGATGGAAGCGGTGGACGCACCATCTGTGGTTTCGCCCACACCGGTTGTCAGAGCGGCCCCGTCGCGCCGTGTGAACGACGCGGTTGGAAAGGGACGGGCAAAGAAGGCCAAGGGGCGTGGAAAGGCCAAAGGAAAGAAGCGCTGAACGTGGTGCTGCCGGCAGATATGCCGACATCGAGGATGGGCTGGTTGATATCGTTGTAGTCTACAAAGTCGGCGACATGAATCTGATCTGATGAAAACAGAAATTTTTTCAGTAGCTTACCTGCTCTCCCCGTGTGGAGGTTCAAGTCACCATGGTCCGTTGGTCGACACGCCATCCTGCACCGTGATTGCACGCACCCGCTACTTTGTTGGTCGGTAAGGATTTCGGGGCCAAGTTGCGGACAGAAGACTATCATCTTCCATGTTTTCAAGGTGTTTGCTTTTCCCTGGCTCCCTGCCTTAGTCTTTCCTCAATGTTACCCGCAAAGCCGCACATTCCCGTGTTCTGCTGACGCGATGAACCGGGAACCGCATCTTGAACAGCGTTGAAGATTTCAATTCGGAACTGCTTGCCGGTCTGCGGGCCGAGCACTCCGAGACGGACATTCCCCTGGTCGACCTTGCTTTCGATCGGTTCTGCGGGACGCTGGAGAGCGAAGGCGAGATCGAAGCGGTCGAGCGGGTCGCCTTCGTCGGCACTTCGTCCGGCAAGACACTGAGAATCGACGGCACCGGGGGCGACCCCCGGGATGCGGACGGCGTCCTGAGCGTCATCATATTCGAGATGTTCGATCAGGACGCGCCACCGACGATCAATGCCGCCGATGCCAAACGTCTATTCAGCCATGTGATGAATTTCGTGGCCGCTTCCCTGCGCCGGACGTTCCGGGACGGGCTGCACCCGGAAATGCCTGCCGCCGGCACGGCGCAGATGATCGCATCGGCTTGGAAGTCAGTCACAAAGGTCAAGCTCATCCTCGTGACCAACGCCATCTACAGCGCCCGGATCGATGCGGTTCTGGCCGGAGCGATCGCCGAGATTCCCGTCACCTACAACATTTGGGATCTGACCCGTTTCCACCGGATCGAGACTTCAGGCGCGCGCGAAAAGATCGTGGTGCGGTTCGACCGCGATTTCGGCGGTGCGCTGCCGGCCCTGATCGCGTCGGGCGACGACACCGCATTCCCGTCCTATCTGGCCGTGATCCGCGGGCGGCAACTGGCCGAACTCTATGAAAGATGGGGGGCCCGTCTACTGGAATCCAACATCCGCAGTTTCATCCAGGCCCGTCGCAGGTCGGTGAACGACGGCATTCGCACGACGATCCGTGACGAGCCGGAGATGTTTTTCAGCTACAACAACGGCCTGTCCGCCACTGCCGACCAGGTGGAGATCGACGGATCGGACGGCACCATACGTATCCTTGCGGCGCACAACCTTCAGATCGTAAACGGTGGCCAGACCACGGCCTCGCTGCACGCGGCGCTGCGGCAATCGCCCGGAAATCTGGACCGCGTCCATGTCCAGGTCAAACTGACCGTGGTTCCGCCGGATGTGTCGGAGGACGTTGTCCCCAACATCTCGAAGTTCGCCAACAGCCAGAACAAGATCGACGCCGCGGACTTTTTCTCGAACCACCCGTTCCATCTGCGGGTGGAGGAATTCTCCCGCCGGCTGTTCGCCCCGCCCGCCCAAGGCACGAACCGCCAGACGCTATGGTTCTATGAGCGGGCCAAGGGGCAGTATCTGGTAGAGCGCGCCCGCGCGGTCGGCGCCGACAGGACGAAGTTCGACAGGGAATGCCCCAAGGCGCAGCTGTTCCTGAAGACCGACCTCGCCAAGGTCGAGTATTCATTCCGGATGAAGCCGGACACCGTCAGCAAGGGCGCGCAGAAAAACTTCGCCGCCTTCGCGACCGACATAGGCGAAACATGGAGCGACGAGGAGGCTGGGTTCGACGAGGTGTGGTTCAGACGAGCCGTCGCGAGGATCATCGTGTTCCGTGCGCTGGAAAAGGCCGTGCCCCGGCAGGATTGGTATCCTGGCGGGTATCGGGCCAACATCATCACCTATGGCATCGCCAAACTGGTCCACGACTCCGGCCGGACCGGGCGCGCCATCAACCTCGATGACGTGTGGGCCGCGCAATCGGTGCCTGAAGCCCTGATGCGTGACCTTCTGTCTGCCTGTGAAGCGGCCGCCGACGTGTTGACAAGCCCTGCTGCCGGATTGAAAAACGTTACCGAATGGGCGAAGAAGCCGACATGTTGGGACGCGGTGTTGCAGTGCGCGGTCAGTTACCCGGATGAAGATGCAGCACCCCGGATACGGATCGTCGCACGGGCGCGGGCGCATTGATGAGCAGGGATTGAGGGAAATGTCGGCCCATTGCCGCCGGTCGGGACTACCACGACGCCGCGGTGCAGCTTCCCCGAACCGGTCACTCAGGATTGCCGCAGCGATCCTTGCAGGCCAATGTCGCTGATGCGGACCATTCGGACGTTCGCTGCGGGTGCGCGATCCTTGTTCTTGGTTCCGGCACGGCTGACGTGCTGGGGACAAGATAGTCGTTCACCGTTTCACTCTTTGGCCAGAAAATCGTTGAACTCCAAACAGGCTTGCCAGCCACCCATGCGCGTGAAAACCTCTACTTGTCATCGGGGAGTACCTTCTGTGCAAATGGCGTTTACCTTGGACGACCTACCGGTCTTCCCCCATATGCCGCTGCCGGACGGCGACACGCCGAAGTCTGTTGCCTCTCGGATCATCGACGCCCTTGATCGGAACAGGGTGGAGGGTGTGTTTGCACTGGCCAATTCCTGGCCGCTCGACGTTGATCCTGAATATGCGCGCATTCTTGATGACTGGCTCGCGGCCGGGCACCACATAGGCAACCATACGCATACCCATCCCTTGCTGAACGAGACATCTGCAGAGGACTTCAACCACGACATATCCGTTGCCGACGACTTGCTTGCACCATGGATCAGCAAGGCCCCGCTTCGCGCCTTTCGACATCCGCTTGAACTCTGGGGCAACACGAAAGAAAAACTTGTCGCCGTGAATGCGCATCTGGACCGACTGGCCTATCGCAGTGCGGGCGTCACGAGTTGGTTCTACGAATGGGAATGGGACCGGGCCTCGCGACACTTGCTCCAGACCGGACGCACGGAGGAGGCCGAGCACCTCAAGGCTGAGTTCGTTGACTATGCGGCGGCGCAGGTCGCACATGATGCCAAGACCTGCAGGGCAGTTTTCGGGCATGAAGTGATCGGCATCGGCCTGATCCACCCGGTTGCCTTCTTTACAGAGGTTGCCGATGCGTTTTTCGCCCGGCTGTTCGCCGAAGGCGTTGCGTTTGTGCCGCTGTCGGAGGCCCTTGATGATCCGGCTTATCTCCGGGCGGGAACGATCGTCACCGACGCGTTCCAAGTCCACCAGATCAAAATTGCCGCTGCGGATGGCCGTGCCCTGGACGCGGTTCCGTCAACGCACAAGGCCCTCATTGAACGGGTTTTCGAACTGGGGACACCGCTGCGACCTTCCCGACGCGGGATGCTAGTTCAGAACATGCGCGCGAGGGTAACCTGATCGGCAAGGGCCGGGGTATCGAAATCTAAACGGCTGGGCCGTCTTCAGGGACTGCCCTAGGTACCGAAGAGCCTATTTTGTCATCCGTCCGCCGGCCAGCGCCTGTGGATCGGTGCAGGCGATGATTGCAAAGGCTCCGCGGGACAGTCCGATCCGGGCGCAGATCGATTCTGATGGCGCGTTGCCCGGTTCGACGCCGGTCATGAACGCCCGAAATCCAAAGCAGTTCTCCATCTCGAGCAGGACATGGGAGCCAAGGATGAGCGACAACCGATGACCACGCCGATCGGGATGGGTTGCCAGCATCCCCCACCATGCCTGTTTGCCGTACCCGGCGTGTTCTGGGTGTGCGAAGGCGCAAGACGCCGCGCAGGCAACCACATTTGCCGCGCGGTCAATGGCAACCAGACATACGGCAGGCCGGTACAGACCGCGCAGGACCTCGCCACAAAGCGGCAGGACCCCGCAGTCCAGAGCCATCTGCGCCATGGACACCATCAGTTGATCCGGTGTCGAAGCCTCCAGACGGACCAGGGTCAGGTCCTCGGGCAGTGACGTGGTCGAGATCACATCCTGCGCTGCCACGATGGCGGACCCTGTCCCTTCCCACTTGTCATACCGCATGGGCACCAACCCACGGGCCTGCATCCCCGCCTTAACCGCGTCGACCTGGCTTGACGGAACGGCGCCATAGTTCGTGTTGCCCTGAACCATGGCCAATGTGGCAAGCTGGTCAATGTCTCCGTCTTCTGGCCCAACGAGACCAACCGTGCGACCGTAGTAGCTGTAGCGCGCATCCTGCTCCAACAGAGCAGCCATCCCTCGACCGCGCCGCAGGAGAGCGCGCTGCTGGTCATTTCCGAAAAACTCGTTTCTCATGAGGCGTCCGTCCTTCTGGCTGTCGTTCGGTCGGGTTGATCGACGTGGAGGGGGAACGTGATTCCGGGCTGTGCATAGGCGCGAAACCTTGGGGCGGTCGGTCACTGACGGGGTGCGTTGCCCCATTCAAGCCAAGCGCGTTCCTCCGGCGACAACACGGCATCCACCTTCGCGTCATAGGCTGCCAGGTCGCCTGCCGTCAGTTGGCCTTCCCATTTGTTCGATGTCGCGCTGTCGAAGAAACCTGCGTCGGCCTTCCAGAAGCCCTGACCCGCTGACGGCGTGAAGCGCTCCGCGTTGGCTTTCATGCTGGCAAATGTCGCGGCATTGGTGATGGCCGCCATGACTTCGGTCGAATGAGCGATACCGACATGCGCGGCCAGCGACGCCACAGCACTTGGCAGGTCGCGCAGCATGTCGGCGTAATGCAGGCGGATCAGATTCTCGCGCGGCTCGCGCGCCAATGTGCAAAGGTAATGGTCAAGGATCGGCCCAAGGCCGCGATGATCGACGTCTTCCTCCAGAAACTCCTTAAAGCTCTCCGACGGGTTCTCGGACAGTGGGGTCTGTCCGACGTCGCGGGCCATGTTGGCCAGATGCTTACGATAGGAAAAATGTACGTCGATAGGGTGACGATAGACCGTGACATATCGGATCTGCGGCCAGAAGGGGATGCCATCAAAAGGCGTGTGCGTCTTGACCTGCCGCCTGTGCTGCTGCGCCGCAAGCCGCGCCATGACCTCGTCGAGATCGCGAATGTTGATGTCGATCCAAGGCGATTTCATCGAGGTCTGCGCGTCCACCTCCGGGTCGCCGGCGATGAGCATGGCGAGGATGCCTTGTGTCCAGGTCGTGCCTGACTTAGGCGGCGTGGAAACGACGATATCCCCCGCGCGCGGCACGAAAGCGTCCCAGCGGGAGCTGTCAGAAACGGCGTCGATATAGATGCGGCGGGGTGGTTCCGGATTGGCGGACATGCGTGTCTCCATCATTGCGGCGTCAAAGGTCGAGCTGCGTGCAAACAAGGACCGTCGCACCCTTCGGGTCGGCCCTGACCGTGCAGCTTTCGGGATAGGGGCCGGTGAATCGGAAACCCATGCTCTGATACAGGGTCTGCATTTCGATATTGGTGCGGATGGTGTCGCACAGCAGGTGCGCCCAGCCCATGGTGCCCGAGCCCACGGCCAGACCCGCCGCGTTGCGCGCGATCCAGGTGCTGCCCGCGGGCGGCAGGTATTCGTCGGCATGGTGCCAGAAATCCTCGATCCAGAAGGGAATATCCAGCGGCGGATAGTCCAGCGCCTGCAATTTAGGCTGAATCTCTTCGTAAAATTCGGTCAGCATAGGGTCGATATCCGTGCGGGCGGGGCGAAGGCGCTGGCGTCCATTGGGACGGCGAGATCGGAAAAATGCGATATCCCGGCGACATCCTCGGTCAGATGGAGAACCGACATGGCGTTGTCGGGCATGCCTCTCATTGCCCGGGCTTTCTGGCCGGTGTTGCGACGAGATACCGGGCGGAAGCGCCAAAGCCGATGCTTCCGTCCGCCTTGTGGAATGGTACCATGAACTCGGTCACCGCAGCGGTAAACGCCGCCTCGCCGGAGTGTTCGATGGCCTTCACCGCCATGCCCGACGACCCGATGCCCCGCAGGGCTGTCGCCTTGTCAGGATAGTGCCAGGGCGTGTCTACATCGAAAATCTCGCCCGGCATCAGGCCGCCGGCTTCGGCGAAGGCGCGCAAGGCGGCCTCGTCGGACAGCGCGAAAGGGCCGGGCGCACCGGGTGGAGGTGGCGGCAAAAGCGGCTTCAACGCGGCCAAATGCCCCGCTGCTTCCATCCCGCTGGGATCGCCCCAGGTCATGATGACGATCCGGCCGCCGGGCCGCGTGACCCGCCCCGCCTCGCGCAGGGCCTGTGCTGCGTCACCCGCGAATTGAATGGCGTTGAACCCGGTGACAAGGTCGAAACTGTTGTCGTCCCAGGGCAGCGCCTCCAGATCGCCCAGCCGGAAATCGCCCGAGGGCACCCGTTCGCGCGCGATCTCCAGCATCCCTTCGGCCGCATCGATCCCCGCAACCCGCGCGCCCAGAGAGGCCGACAGCGCCGCCGCCATACCCGCGCCGCAGCCCGCATCCAAATGCAGGGTGCCGTGCCCCACACCGGCATGGGCCAGAACGGCATGGTAGGCGGCGGCAAACTGCCCTTCCTGCACCTCGGCCCAGTCCCGTGGACGCGCGCCCCAAAGTCTGCTGTTGGCCTGTGATGTTCCCCCGCTCATCCCGCCACCTGCCGGGCATAGTCTGCGGCATCGAACCACCCGCGCGATGCCGCGATCTTGCCTTCGGGGTCCATATCCCATTCCTCCCAGCCCGTGATTCGCAGCGGGTTGCTAGTTTCGGCGTGATGGCCGGTGAAGGTCCACAGATAGGCGACGTGGTCGCCCGCGATGCGCAGCCCGTCGCAGACGAGGGTCAGGTCCGGCACATCGGCAAAGAACCCTGCCGCCATCGCGGCGACGCCATCGCGCCCTTCCTAGGGCGCGCCCCGGTTGATGACGATGCTGCCGTCCTCGGCGTAGAACGATGCCACGGCCTCGGCCAAGCCGCTGTTCCAGGCGGCGGTGTAGTCGGCGGCAACGGCCGCGATCCTGTCGGTTTGCATGTCTCCACGTCCTTTGTGAGTTCGGTCTCGTGTCCGGCACGGTTGACGGCTGCCGCGCTCAGGTCTGTTCTTCGTTCAGGCTGCACGCCTTGCAGAGCCAGCCGGTGTCGGCGCTTCGGTCGAGGACGGCCAGCGTGGTGCCCGTGCCGGTGTCGCCTTCCGAGAACCGGGCAAGAACCCAGGCGATGTCGCCCGATCCGCCGAAGGACCGGATGTAAAAGCGTTTTGCCGTGGCCGTCCCGGTCCAGTCCCGATGCAGGGTCTCGATCTCGATGCGCCCACGGGCGGGGGGCGCGAAGGGCGAGTGCAGCGTGGCGTCTTCGGTAAACATGTCGGCACAGGCACCGGAATCCCCGGCGGCATAGGACCGTGCCATCCGGTCAAGCCACCCCTGGATTTTGTCGCGGAGCGTCATGCCGGGGCGCCTTTTTTCAGTTCGGCAAGCGGGTCGCCGTCCCAGTCGCCACGGCTGCGCAGCGCTCGCAGGCGCGTGAAGGAGGAGTAGTCGAACATCAGCCCCGCTCGACTTTCCTCCATGCGGGCGCGGTGGCGACCATCGCAATAGGCGGCCTCGCGCATCACATCGTCCGAGCGCCAGAGCGAGCAGGTGAAGCCCTCGCGTCCGTCGGGGCCATTGAAGACGTCGTTGCGCAAGTTCGACGGCAGCGCGCCGTACCACGCCATCACCTCGGACACGCCTTCGACAAATCGCCGGATCCGGGGCAACATCTCGGCGTCGCGCGACAGGAACCCTGCCGAGGTGACCACGACCAGCGGGCCACCGGGATCGGCCGGTGCCGGGCGGATCGCGGTGCCATCCTCGACAGGCCCGCGCCAGTTGACCTTGCCACGATACGAGAATGGGATCGCAAGGCAATGCCAGGCCGCGACGGCCTCCGAGAGCCATGGCATCGACGCGCCCGGATCGTCGAGCATCGCCTCGGCCTCGGCACGGCTGTCCCAAATCCCCAGCCCGCCCCAGACATTCGACGTCAGGGTGACGAGACCGTCCTCGCCCGGCGTGTGCTGCGGACAAAACCGCCAGACGAGGGCGCCCGGCACCGGCGGAAACGTCCTGTCATGCGCAGACACGGCTTGGGGAAAGCGCAGACGGTGAAGGGTGATCCAGTCGTGACCACCCATGGCGGCTGCGGGGCCTCGCCCCGGCACGATATCTACAGACACGTTCAGCCCTGTGGTGGCTGATAGGCGCCGGTCACTTTGCCCGCCAGAGTCATCGCGGCCATCGCATCGGCGGCTGTCATCAGCTTGACGGTCGAAGATCGGGAAATGGTTCCCGCCGAGGCAACCGCTGCCGCGCCCGCCATCATCATCGTGTCATCCGGCCCTTCGATCAGACAGATCACATCATATTCGCCAAAGGCAAAGAACAGATGGTGCAGCTTGCCGCCAAGCGCCTCGATCAACTTTCGGGCCGCGGCCTCGCGGTCAGAGGGGCTGGCAACCATCGCCTTGATCGCTTCTTTCGAATAGCTGAGTTGATAAAGATAAAAGGCCATGTCGTATCCTCCGGATTGCGTTGATGGCAGGGGTCATTCTTCGCCCCAGCCTGGGCAAAACCATGCGCCTCCCGCCGGTCCCCGGCTATCAGCACGGCTAAAAAGTTCTAAAGCGGCGGGTGTCTTTGCTCGGGAAAGCTTGTTTGCCAAAGGTGCGGATGGCACGTTGTGCGGGTCAGCCTCTGGCCCCCGTGCCGCTGGACGACCAAAGGCCGCAGGGGAGACGCACGGTGCAGGACGCGCAAACCTATACAGAGATCGCAGAGGTCGTCAGAACCTACGTCGAAGGCATGTGTCAGAACGATGCCGCAAAACTCTGCTCTGCCATGCACGAAAAAGCCTGTAGCATCGGGCACTTCGAGGGCGGGCTGGAGTGGGAAAACCGTGAGGGGTTCATCGCCTTAGTCGCAGAGGCCGTCAAGGAGCCGGACCTGTCACCATGGCACGTCATAAATGCGATCTCGGTGGTCGGAGACGTGGCGACGGTTCAGGTTGAAGACATCTGGCTTGGCATGCATTACGACGACACGCTGACGCTGTTGCGGCATGAGGGCCGCTGGCAGATTGTCTCCAAGGTGTTCTTTCTGCGACCAGCCGGGTGATGGTGGCTCACCAGGCGTCTTCCGTGGCAAAGTGCTGCCGCCATTATTGCTTTCGGCCTTGTGCCTGATTCGCGTGACGTCCGCTAACGCAAGGCGTCGGCAGCCTCGGGGGGTGCGAGCCCGGCTGCGATCCGAAAGAACGTGTGCGCCCGGGCAAGGTAATCTGCGTTCGATGTCAGCCAGCGCCCCGCCAGCCGCGCCTCGACCAGTGTTGGCGCAATGGCCCTGACCCGCTCAAAGGCCACTGACGCGCGGTCGATCCGGCCAGCGCCGACCCATGCAATCGCGGCAAGGATCAGCGGCGTCGCGCTACCCGAAGCCTCGGCCAAGGCAGCATCCGCAGCTTCTGCCGCAGCGGCATAGTTGCGCACAGCAAAATGGGCGAACCCCAAAGCCGCCAGAAGCGATCCGCGCGCAGGGTCACGCGGGCTCCGCCGAAGGGCGGCCTCGGCCAGGGCTACGCCCCTGTCGGCATCGCCATGAAATCCCTCGTAAAGCCCCAGCCAGGCCAGCGTCACGGCGCAATTGGGGTTCATCTCATGCGCCTGACGCAGTTCTGGCAGGCCGGCATCGGCATTCTGCTGCATGAAATGCAACAAGGCGCGGATGCGTCGCGCGTGATGATCGGTCGGGTCCGCCGCAATCGCCCGGGTTGCGGCGGCAATTCCTTCGGCAAGTGTTTCGGGCACCGACGCTGTCGTCGCGTGATAGACATGCCACCAGGCCACCCAGGCCAGAACTCGCCATGCCAGACCTGACGCCGGGTCCAGCGAAAGCGCCTGCCGCGCTAGGCCATCAGCCTTATCGCGCGCGCTGCGGTCATAGGCCATGTCGCCCGCCGAAATGGCCGACCAGCCGCTCAGCGCCAATCCCCGCGCCGTCAGGTTTTCCGGCGGGGTGATACGGATACGCTCGGCCTCGGCCCGATCAATTTGCGGGGCAAGGCAGGTCACGACCGCCCGCGCCACCCGCGCCTGCGTGTCGAAATGCGCGGTCAGTTCACGATCAAAACTTTCGGCCCAGACATGGCCGCCGGTTGTGGCATCAATCAGCTGCGCCGTCACCCGGACGCGGTCTGTCGTGGCGCGAACGCTCCCCTCGACGGCATAGCGCACACCCAGTTCACGCGAAATCGCGCGCAGATCGCGCGGCCCATGCCGATAGACGAAAGCCGAATTGCGGGCGACCACGAACAGATCGCGAAAGCGCGACAACTCAGTCGTGATGTCTTCGACGAACCCATCGGTGAACCAGGCCAGATCGGGATCACCACCAAGCTCGGTGAATGGTAGGACAACCACTGATGGCCGGTCCGGCAGGTCCAGCGCCCCCGCTTGTCCGACCTCCAGACCAAAGCGAAGACCCCGGCCCGGAACCGTCAGGATCGCATCCCCCCCCAGAACCTTTCGCAGATTAGCCACCTGCACATTCAGGTTGTTCTCGCCCACCACCGCGCCGGGCCAGACGGCAGCCATGATCTCGTCCCGGCCCACCACCCGGTCACGATGGGTGATTAGAAGGTCCAGCAGATCAAAGGCCCGCGCTCCGATCGGAATGATCTGCAATGCACGGCTAAGCTGCCGGGTCCGGCGCTGCAGAACGAAATCGGAAAAGCGAATGCTATCCATTGGCCTTGAATATTGGTTCAACTGGCCGGAAGCATATCAAGCATCCCGCAGAATGCTCTTGAAAATATCCGCTGGAACGAGAGCAATCGTCGGATGGTTGGCCTGCGAACCGGTAGTCTGGCGGCAGCTTGTGCGAGTCCTTTTTTCGCCCCGAGCGACATCTGCGGTCGGGGAAACGTTCGGAGTTGGGCGGATCAAGCTGCGAGTCCGCTTCATTCTGGCTCGCTGGCCCCGTTTTTTGGCGCGCCGGACCGTCCTTTCGCGCACTCAGAGTGGTCTGCGGCCCGCACTCAGCTGGCCAGAATGCTCACCACGCGTTTCGACGCCTTACCGTATCTGACAACCGCATTCGCCCGATCAGATAAGCAGGGTTACTAACACTCCCCGATCATGATCAGCTTCAGATGCGGGCTGGTCTGCGAACAGTGGCCAATCGTTCCAAGGGCGGCAAACGACGCGATGTTGGTCGTCTCAGTATTTGGAACTTTTCGGAGCGAGTTTTGGGTGGTTTTGGACTGTTTCAGGACGTGGCTGGCCCTCGTCTGGCAGGTTTGTCTGGTCAACCAGGACCGGAGGAACAGACCATGACAGACCTTCCCATCAGCCAGTTGCAGCCCGTCACCAGCGCGGGAAAAATCGCCCCGACGCTCGCCCGGCTGACCGCCCTGTTTCGGACCGCTTGCAGCGCTCTTGCCCAAGCCGTCGCGCGGAACGCCCAACGCCGGGCCATGCGTCGCGCGCCCGAGGAAATCCTGGCAGCTCAGGCCCGCCGCGAAGAAGCGCGCCGCGCTGTGGATCGGCTTTTGCGCTGATTATTCCGGTATGCCGATGCCGCGCAGGCCGCATTCCATCCTTCCCAGCATTTCGGGCGTCGTGACCGGTAAGTCCCGGATGTACTTCGAGATCGTCATGCTCGGATCGCGCGCCAGAAGCTTCTGTCCGAAATGCCTCGCCTCGTCGGCCAGGCCCAACTCCCAGTACCCAATTGCAAGCGTTAACCAACTGGCGGTGTATTCGGGCGCTTCGACAAGGGCTTGTTCCAGCGTCGCCACACTGCCCTTGACCCGTCCGGACATCAGCAGAGCTGCACCCAGACCGCTGCGGATCTGGCCCAACATCGGGTCCAGCGGATTTATCCGGATCGCCCGGTTGAAGTGATCAATCGCCGTGGCACTGTCACCGACATAATTGTGAACCCAGCCAGAGGCATAGAGGACATGGCTGGAATTTGGATTCAAAGCATAGGCCTGCCGCAGGATATGCAATCCCCGCTGCTGCTGTTTCCCAAGAAATGCAATCGTAATGCCTGCGAAGGCCAAAGCCATTGCATCGTTGCAGGGGTCGACTACGACCTCTTCGGCCAGAGGTAAGCAGCCTGCGGCCTCCTCCAAGCTCAGCCAGCGTTCCGACCGCGCGGCCTCGGTCAGCCGACAGATCAACGCCTTGGCATGGGCATAGCCGGGGTCGAGTGCCAGCGCGCGCTCCAGCAGGGTCCGCGCCGCGACGAAGCTGGCGAAATCCGGCAGGCGATGTGCCATTGGCATGGCCTGCAGGCACAGATCGTAGGCGCTGAGGTCGGTCGTCGGCTTGGCACTGGCGCGCCGCGCTTCGGCAAGGATCACATTCGGCTCGATGGCGGCAGCAACCTCTACGGTGACGGCGTCCTGCAATTCGAAAATCTCTGCCAGCGTCCCGGAAAAGCGGTTCGACCAGATCATCCGGCCGGTTTCCGCCTCGACCAACTGGGTGTTGATGCGCAGCCTGTCGCCCGCCGACTGGATGCTGCCTTCGAGCAGGTAGCGCACACCCAGTTGCCGCCCGACCTCGGCCAGATCGACGGAGCGGCCCTTCAAGGTGAAGGTCGAGGACGCGGCGATCACGAAAAAGACCGGGATGCGTGACAGCGCTGCGATCAGGTCGGCCACGATCCCATCCACCAGATAGTCCTTGCCCGCATCGCCCGTGAGGTTCGCGAACGGCAGCACCGCGAGCGAAGGCTTGTCCGGAAGCGGCAGCGCCTTGGGCGGCTCTGCCGGGGCTTTCGCGGAAAGCGTCAACTGATAGCCGACACCCGGCACCGTCGCGATGGCCCGCGCCCCGATCAGCTTGCGCAGCGCTGCGATCTGGACGGTAAGGTTGCTTTCCTCAACGTTCAGATCGACCCAGACGTTTTCCAGCAGTTCCGCCTTGGTCACCACCCGCCCTGTATTCGAATGAAGATAGGCCAGCACGTCGAAAGCCCGTGCGCCGATCTGCCGGGTCTCGCCGTCGATCCGCACCGCGCGTTCGGATGGCAGAATGACGACTGCGCGTGGCGATCCGTCGCTGACTTGTTGCGTCAAGAGGACAGGCTTCACGGTGGAAATCCGTTCGCTTCGAGTGCGTTGACGATGGTCTCTGCGAAAAGCGCATTTTCCTGTGGGCGCGTGCGCCGGAAGGTCGAGATCGTCATGTCCGGAACCTTTGCGCGAAACCAGTCGGCCATGCGCGCCGAATCCTCGACACGTCCCAAGGCCCAGTAGCAGCCCATCAGACCCAGCTGGGTCGTCGCGAACTCGGGATATTCGGTCAATGCCTGTTCATAATAGGTCACTGCCGCTTGCGGGTCGCCCTTCTGTAACAGGGCGTTGCCAATGCCGGCCGACATGACACCGATGTGCGGGTGCAACGGGCTGATCCTCATGGCACGCTGCAACTGCTCGATCGCGGCATCGTTCTGCGACATGTAGTTGTGAACCCATCCCAGCAGCATGGCCACCGTCGCCGAGTTCGGGTTCAGGAATGCAGCGCGTTTCAGCGCAGTCAGCCCTTCGCGATGGGCGGACCCGATATAGGCGAGATAATGCCCCGCGTAGGCCAGCGCCAATGGATCGTCGGGATTTGCATCCAGAACTTCCCGCGCCAAGGGCAGGGCTTCCGAGGCACGCTCGAAGCTCCACCAGCGGGTTGCGAACGCGCCAGTATGCGCGTAACAGATCAGGGCCTTGGCATATACATAGGCTGGGTCCATCTCGAGTGCGTGGCGCAGCAGTTCAATGCCCTCTTCAAGCTGGGGCAGCGCGTTCTGCCGCCAGACCAGAGGGGCCGCCCGCAGGCACAGGTCATAGGCGGCAAGGTTATCGGTCGGTTTGGCGCGCGCGCGTGCGGCCTCGGTCAGGATCAGCTTCGGCTCCAGCGCGCCGGCGACATGTTCCGCCACCCGGTCCTGAAGGTCGAAGATCTCGCTTGCGCGGCCATCAAAGCGGTCTTGCCAGAGGGTGTGGCCGGTCGCGGCTTCGACAAGTTGCGTGAAGATCCGCATCTGATCGCCCGCCTGCTGGATGCTGCCTTCGAGAATGTAGCGCACACCAAGTTCCTGCCCGACCTCGGCCAGATCGACAGAACGGCCCTTGTAGGTGAAGCTGGAAGTGCTGGAGATCACGAAGAAGGACGACACCCGCGACAGCGCCGTGATTACGGCAGAGACGATGCCATCGACAAGGTAATCGCGGTCTGCGGACCCCATCAAGTTGGTAAAGGGCAGCACCACGAGCGAGGGTTTGTCCGGCAGCGGCAGCGCCTTGGGCGGCTCTGCTGGGGGTTTGGCAGAAAGGGTCAACTGATAGCCGACACCCGGCACCGTCGCGATGGCACGCGCCCCGATCAGCTTGCGCAGCGCGGCGATCTGGACCGTCAGGTTGCTTTCCTCGACGTTGAGATCGGCCCAGACATGCTCCAGCAGTTCCGCCTTCGTCACCACCCGGCCGGAATGCGCATCAAGATAGGCCAGTACGTCAAAAGCACGAGCGCCGATGACTTGATCCGATCCGTCGATCCTGAGCCTGCGCAGGTCACGCAGAAGCTCGATTCCGGGCTGAACAAAATCGATCATTGGACATCCTGGGAAATGGATACCGAGGCGACGATAGAGGTCGGAGGGCTACCTGCCAAACTCTATCACGTCAGCGAGGCACATCGCACAAAACAGCAGTCTTCCCATCATTTACCAAACCAAGCGACCTCGGTCCGCTTTCGCGGTTGTTGCCCAGGACCTCGTACAAGCGGCGAAAGGCCGCTTCCCGCCGCTGTGACCTCTCGGTCGAGCCTGGCCCACACGAGACATTCATTGCAGTCACCGTCGCTGCGGCGCGGCGTCACCAGACCAGCCATTCGCTGCGAGCGCAAAATAGACGGCCGTTCGAAGCCACACAATGCGGACAGAGCCGTCGTCCATGTCGCTCCACAGAATAGGTAGCGTGTTCAACAATATAAAGCTCTGCAATATCTACTCAGTCCAATGGCTGAGGGAAACGGTACTCCAAGTAAACGAGGTAGGGTTCGAACTCTGGCGGATTGGCGTTTTCGGGATAACGCGGAATATAGTTGAAGCCGAACCGCTCGTAGATCGACAGCATCGGGCGGTTGCCTTTGGCGGTATCGGCATAAATCGCGCGGCAACCCATGTTCCGAGCTTCCTCGATACGCATCTCGAACAAACGCCTTCCCAATCCAAGCCCCTGTGCTTCAGGTCTTACGAACATCCGCTTCATCTCGACCGCGTCAGGTCGGATTCGTCGAAGCGTTCCGCAACCCAAAAGTTGCCCACCCTCACCACGGGCGAGGACGAGACGACCTTCCGGCGGCAACATCTCGTCAAGATGCTCCAATGAGCTTTCCGCCAACTCTTCTGGCAGGAGGGCCGGACCGCCAGCGGCCTCAAATGTCTTCAAAACAATTCTGTAGTAGTCAATCAGCAAGTTTCGGAAAGCAGGCAGGTCTCTGACCTCAGTAACGAATGAGACATCGGCAATCATCAAGCGGTCCTCTTCGTGATCTTGATTTAATGAAAATTACCATATTTACGACACGATTGCACGTCTGCTGCGGGCTCTTTGACAGGATGCGCTTGCAGGTGCAGCGAACTCACACTTTCCGCCGCTGTGACCTCTCGGTCGAGCCCGGCCCCTTGCGGACTCCCATGCAGCCTGCAGCATCAGTCAGGTCATCGACGTGGAGGGTGGAAAGCAGACTGACGGCAGCGCAGCAGCGCACCGGCGGGATCCAGCGACAGCGGTCGATCGCCATGATGACCTACAGCGACAATGACGCGTAGATGGTTCAGTCTGAACAATGCGATCACACAGTCGAAACGGCGTTATGCCTCCGCTCTGGTGGGTTTTGGACAGCCCACAAGGTCGCAATAATCGAGGCAAGCCAAGCCCGGAGGTGGGCGAGGATCTTTCGGATGTTGTGGCCGCAGGCGCACAGGACGGCGAAGATGGCGTCGCCAATTATGCCTTTCAGGGGGCATCGTGACAGGCGGCCGTCGGTTTTCATGTGGCCGATCTCGGCTTCGATGGCGCTTCGGCGGCGGAGGTCTGCGATGAGTTTTGGTGTCAGGCCGCGNGCGGCGGAGGTCTGCGATGAGTTTTGGTGTCAGGCCGCGCCTTGTGCCGCTGATCAGAACGCGGGTCGCCTCAACGCCATGGCCGCGATAACCCCGGTCGACGACGGCCAGATCGGGGCGCTGGTCGGTCAGGATCGTCACCTGTTCCAGCGCTTCCTTCAGGGTGTGGCCATCGTAGGGGTTGCCCGCAAAGCTGCGCATGCCGACGACGAAGCCTTCGTCCAGTGTGGTGGCCACGCTGACCTTGCAGCCGAACTCGTATCGGACACGTGCCTTGCCCTTTGAGATGCAATCCACCCCGGGTTCATGCAGGGCGTAGATCTTGTCCGCACCCTTGGGCGACTGGTGCAGCAGCTGGGACACCAAGGATAGCTTGGCGATGATGCGATCCCGCAGGGCACCCTCCGGGATATCCTGCAGATGGCGACGCAGATCCCGCATGACCCGGCCGGTGTATCCCTTCAGCCTTTTCAACGCCTTGCGCATGCGCTTGAACTGCCTGGCATGAGCGTAGCGGCCAACCTGCAGCGCCAGTCGCGGTGCAAGGCGGGCGTAGGATTGGCGCAACTCCACCCCGGCCTCTTGTGCCAAGGCGACAAGTTGATCCCGCGCCCGCTCGTAAAGCCGGGAATCCGTCGGATGGGCGATGGCCTTTTCCATAACTGTCGTATCCACCGCCACACGCTTGACGCTGTCCTCGTCGATCGCGCCGGACTTCTGCCCGGCTGGAATGGTCTGGGTCAGCAGCCATTCCACGCCTTCCTCGCCAAGGCGCCCCCGCCAACGGGTCAGCGAGGACGGGTCAATCGGCAGCTTGTGTTGGAAAAAGGTTTCGCCGGTGAGGTGCTGGTAATACGGGTTCTCGACCCAGCGGGCGACCACCGCCTCGTCCGACAGCCGGTAAGCGTGCTGCAGATACAGCAGCCCCGCCACCAACCGCGGCTCTGTCGCCGGTCGCCCCCTGCCGGACGGAAAGAACCCGGCCCATTCGCGCTCGAACACCTCCCAGTCGATCAACGCCGCCAGCTTCACCAACTCGTGCCGCGGGTCGATCATGTCGACCAGCCGCGGACGCAGCAAATCATCCTGTTCCAAAGGGCGCTGGCGATGCTTCATGAGCGGGACCGAAATTGCAGGGTTCTAAATGAAATTATACAAAACCCTGCAGGCCGTGGCGAGAGAAACCACAACGTTTTAACGTAAAATCAATGGCATGAGTGTTGTTCAGGGCGAACTAGATGGTGAGCTTTGAAAAATGGGGTCACCGCGAGTGTCACATCGACGTGCCTGCCCGGCTCCAGACGTCCTGCCCGAATGTGCTCTCCAATGCAGCGCGTGGAAGCGGACTTTCGTCTCAAGAGTGGTGATCATCCACGTTAGCCCAGCTCAGCGACCACACGTCCATTCAAGCCCCAAGCAGCATCACCGCCAGTGGCACCGGCGACACCGCGATAACGATCGCGAGAAGGGTCGGAACCGGTGCGAAAATCCCGCTGAGGCCCGCCATCAGCATGATCCCGCCACCGCCGCCGATGACCGCATTGCCTGGAATGTTCACCGAAAGCGCCAGCGCGATGTAGCGATGGCGCAATGCCAGCGCCACCGTGCGGGGTGGTGCGCCGTCCAGCAGCATCGCCAGCCGCTCCTCACGCGCAAGCGGGGCCGCGCGCGCCACCAGATCGGCGGCGCGACGCATGCGCAAGAACGACAGAAGCCGCTCCAGCGCGGTGATGGGCAACAGACGGCCCACGCCATAGGCCAGTATCATCGATACCACGGTCGCGGCATAGACAAGGGGGGCGATGGCCGCGCCGAAGGCGGTCAGCATCGCGATCCCGATCTCGGCGCCGGGCACGAAGGGCAAGGCCAGTAGCCCGATATAGGCGACCGAGCCCAGCATGATCGCCCGATGAACCTGCTGTTCGTTGGCCGGCATGATCGTGAGGTCGAGCGCGTCGCGGATCAGATGGGCGGCCCATGTCGCCGCCACCACGACAGCGATCAGCGCGACGACACGCAGGGCAATCGTGACCGGGCCCGGGCCGGAGGAGGGTTGTTGCGCGCTGTTCATCCGTCGCTGAGCGCCGCCCCGATTTCCACCGGGCTTCCCTCGGCGGCGGTTATGGTGGCCTGATGTGTCCAGTACCAGCGCCGGACCGTCCAGGTTCCGGCAATCTGCGCCTCGTCACCGACGACGGTGCCATACCATACAACGGTGAACGGCGCTTCGGGGCAGCGGGTCGTGGCGGTGAAGTGGATGCGTTCGCCCTCGGTGAAGGTCTGGTATTCATGCCAGCCAAATTCACAGGCCACCTGACAGCGCGACGACTGGAACTGACCGTCCACAAAGGACAGCACGGTTTCGGGCATAGCGGCCCCGGTTTCCAGCACGGTTCCCGTCACGTGGAAGGCCCGACCATCAAGATCGGACCCGGCCTGCCATGGCCCGGCGGGCACCGCGAAGTCGGGAATGTCGCGGTTCAGGGCGGTAACCGCTGCAGCACCCGTTGCAAGGACGGCAACCGCGAATGCGGCGGTCTTCAGGATGGTGGTCATGGATTTTCCCATTTCAGCCCCCGTTGGTTCATCATGGCACATTTGTTTCGGCAATATAATCATCTACCGAGAAGCGTTGATTGCTCACGACGAGACCCCCCTCCGCATCACGCGGCCACTGTTCTTCGGGCATGTCCAGATACAGCTCGACCCCGTTCCCGTCCGGGTCGCGCAGATAGACCGCCGTGCTGACGCCATGATGGGCCGCGCCATCAAAGGGGATGCCAGCAGCCCCGACCCGCTTCAGCACGGCGACCAGCGCCTTGCGGTCCGGATAAAGAAAGGCCGCATGGAACAATCCGGTGTGGCCCGGCGGGGGCGGGGTCGCCCCCTCGCTCTCCCAGGTGTTCAGCCCGATATGGTGATGATAGCCGCCTGCGCCCAGAAATGCGGCGTTTTCCCAACGCACGTTGAGAGTGAATCCCAGAACGTCGCGGTAAAAGGCGATCGCGCGATCCAGATCGGCCACGCGCAGGTGGACATGACCAACGCATGTTCCAATGGGAGCAACGAATGTGTCGGTCATTTCGGGTTTCCTTTTCTGTTTTCGGTCGGGGGGGGCGATCAGGTCGGCGCTTCGGCCATGCCACGCTCCTGCGATCAATTGGCGCAAATGAATGAACGGGCAACTGCGAGTTTCGGTAGTAGACCGTCCGGCTGCGATCGCCAAAGTGAAACGACGTCATCGGCCAAGCCATCCGGGACCGCAGGCGCACGCCGAGCCGAACGGAGCTCGGCTTAGCGCTCCGAACGGCCTGACTGGCATCCGGTCTGGCGCGCATCAGTCCACGCCAAGAACCTCGGAGAGCATTGCAGCGTAGGCCGGGCGCGCCTTGTCTGCGGCGACCTCGAGGCTGGGATGGGGAAAAAGCGCGGGCATGTACGACATGTCCAGCATCGACAAGGTGGACTGACCGTCTTCCGCGTAGAAGGCAAGGTTGCCACATGGCATCATGGCCAGCGTGTGCATCCCGGCGGCAACGACATCGCGGCGGATATCATTGTAGCAGATCTTCAGCCCGATGACCGCGCCGCCCATCATGCGGGTTTCGAAAATGAAGGACCAGTCGTCGTCGGTTTCGACATATTGGCGGACCATCGCGGCGGCGTCTTCCGGCGCCTGGTCGAGGTGGTGGATGATGAAATACTCGGGCGCCTCGGCTCTGGCGGTCCCGGTCAGGGCCATTGCGGCGGTGGCGGAGATGATGAGGTGTCTGATACTTGCATTCATGGTATTGCTCCTGTGTGTCTGAGGTCGGCCCTATCCAGAGAGCCGCGTTGAAGTGGATGAGATTGGCGAGCGGTCAAACTCTGCGTCAGCCTTGCACTCCGGCCATGAGGACCCGAAAGGTGGCGCCGATGCGGTAGCTTCCGTCCGGCTTGCGGAATGGCGCGAGAGCCGCTTTATGCGCCGCATCGAGGGCAGACTGCCCCGAGAACTCGGCCGCCTTGACGGCAACGCCCGACGATCCGAGGCCCCTTTGTGCCGTGCCGAGGTCGGGGTAGCGCCAAGGGGCGCTCACGTCGAAGACCCCCAGAGCGGTCAACCCTGCCGAAGCGGCCAGCGCTTCAAGCTTGCCTGGCTCGGACAGAGCGAAGGGGCCGGCAGCGTGCGGCGGCGACGGCGGCAGCAGCGGCTTGAGCGCAGCGACAAGCGCCGTGGCCTCCATGCTGCCAGGCTCGCCCCAGGTCATGATGAACACCTTGCCGCCCGGCCGGGTCACGCGGCGGGCCTCAACCAGGGCCGCGACCGGATCGGCAGCGTATTGAAAGGAATTGAAGCCTGTCACGACATCGAAGGCGTTGTCGTCGAAGGGCAAAACCTCGAGGTCGCCATGTTCCAGCCGTGCGCCGGGCAGCCGGTCGCGCGCAACCTCCAGCAGCGCCGCCGAGGCATCCATGCCGGCGACATGTGCTCCAAGGTCGGCGGCGAACTGAAGGGCCATGCCGGCACCGCACCCAGCATCGAGCAGGCGTGTTTCGGACCCGACGACCGCCTTGTCGAAGACCGCGTGGTAGGCCGGGGCGCATTGCTCTTCTTGAATGGTGGCCCAATCCGCAGCGCGCGCGCCCCAGATGCGGCCGTTGGCTTCGCCGCTCAGTTTGTAGTCGTGCGTTTGGGTCTTCTCGCTCACAGTCATCATTCTAACCTCGTGTCTGTTGTTCGTGGTTGGACAGACCTGTCCTGTCGGGTCGGGAAACCGACCCGCGGAAACGTATCCGTCGGAAATGCTATTCAGGTCTGTTTCATCTGCCCTGTCAGGTGGCGGGCAGAGCGTCTTGCAATTCGCCCACGAAAAGCGGTCTGAATTCAGCGCCCTGCTCTTATTTTGCTGCGGGGCCTGTCGCGTTTCACTGGACTTGATCAGACTATCCACGCCATGCTTGTTTCAGTCCAGCGAAACGATTTCAGGCCGACATGAGCAAGATTCAGTTACACAAGATCGACCTCAATCTGCTGTCCACCTTCGAGGCGCTGATGGAGGGCGGAAGCGTCGCGGCGGCGGCGGACAGGCTCGGCCTGACACCCTCTGCGGTCAGCCATGCCTTGGGGCGTCTGCGCACGCAATTCGACGATCCGCTTCTGGTGCGGGTCGGCGGACAGATGCAACCGACCCCGCAGGCGTTGCTGCTGGCCGATGAGCTTGGGCCAGTTCTGCGGGGCCTGCGCCGCGCACTGGAAACCCCGGAGCCGTTCGACCCGGCCACCAGCGACCGCGTGTTCCGGATCGCTCAACATTCGTCACCCGCGTTCATAACCTGTCTGACCGCCACGATCTGCGCGGCCGCCCCGAACCTGATGATCGAATGGGTCCGGATCACCGCAACCAGTCAGAACGATCTGGCGGACGGGATGATCGACCTTCAGCATGTCGGCGGCGAACGCTATCTGATGGATGGGATCGACGCGCTCGAACTGGAGCCGTTCACCTTCTTCAGCTTCGTGCGCAAGGGCCACCCTGCCGCCAAGAACTGGAGCGCCGAGACCGCCTCCAGATACCGTTACCTGACTGTCGCCGTCGAGAATTCCGGTGTCTCTCCGGTGGACAAGGAACACCGGTTGCTCAAACGGCCCCGGACCATGGCCGGCAAGGTGCATGATTTCCCCCTCGTCGGCCCCGTTCTTGCCGCCTCCGATTTCATCGCGACAATGCCGAGTGTTGCGATGGAAGAGAACTGGAAGCGCTATGATCTTCAGGTGCTGGAGCCGGTCGCCGCCCCGAAGGATTTCCGGCAGCGCTTTGCTTGGTCGGCCCGCAATGGGTCCGATCCTGGTAACACCTGGCTGCGGGAAACCGTGATCAAAGCGTACAAAGACTACCAATCAGGCATCACTCTCCAGATGCACGGGGCGGCCACTCCCCTTGGGGGCTGAGAGGTGCGACCGGCAAGGGCCGGGAGAATCGCTGCACCTGCAAAGGCCTCACCCATGCCGCGTCTCGAAATGGGGAATGGACTCCTTGCGACATGCGGCAACGCGGCTGTCGAGCCACACCGGCATGCAACGGAATGCCCGCTTGGGACAGATGCCGCGACAGAGCTGCTGCATCCGAATTCAACTGCAAACCGCGCTTCGGCATTTAGGCTCGTTGCGGATTGTGTGAATGACTGCTGTTACCGATTGCTGAGGTAGCGATGCCGCACCGCCGTCAGGCGGCTCTCCGCCGAGGCTGTGTAAAAACCCATATTTATGCTATGCTT
>NZ_RPEM01000019.1 GCF_004745575.1 Pseudotabrizicola sediminis
GGCCTCGCGCAGCAGATTGGAAATCAAGGCCGCTACCGCGAGGCCGAGGAGGAGTTTCGCGCCATCTGGGAGATACAGCGCCGTCCGGACATGCTCGGCGAGGAGCATCCGTCGACCCTCGCGACGCGCCACGGCCTCGCGCACCAGATTGGCAATCAAGGCCGCTACCGTGAGGCCGAGGGGGAGTTTCGCGCCATCTGGGAGATACTGCGCCGTCCGGACATGCTCGGCGAGGAGCATCCGTCGACCCTCGCGACGCGCCACGACCTCGCGCAGCAGATCGGCAACCAAGGTCGGTACTGGGAAGCAGAAGAAGAGTTTCGCGCCATCTGGAAGATACGGCGCCGTCCGGACATGCTCGGCGAGGAGGATCCGTCGACCCTCGCGACGCGCCACGGCCTCGCGCAGCAGATTGGAAATCAAGGCCGCTACCGTGAGGCCGAGGGGGAGTTTCGCGCCATCTGGGAGATACTGCGCCGTCCGGACATGCTCGGCGAGGAGCATCCGTCGACCCTCGCGACGCGCCACGACCTCGCGAAGCAGATAGCCAATCAGGGCCGGTACCGTGAAGCGGAAGAGGAGTTTCGCGCCATCTGGGAAATAACTCGGCGTCCGGACATGCTCGGCGAGGAGCATCCGTCGACCCTTGTGGCGCGAGCCAGTCTCGCACAGCAAGTCGGCAATCAGGGCCGGTACCGTGAGGCCGAGGGGGAGTTTCGCGCCATCTGGGAGATACTGCGCCGTCCGGACACGCTCGGCGAGGAGCATCCGTCGACCCTCGCGACGCGCCACGACCTCGCGAAGCATATCGGCAACCAAGGTCGGTACCGGGAAGCAGAAGAAGAGTTTCGCGCTATCTGGGAGATACAGCGCCGTCCGGATATGCTCGGCGAGGAGCATCCGTCGACCCTCGCGACGCGCCACGGCCTCGCGCACCAGATTGGCAATCAAGGCCGCTACCGTGAGGCCGAGGGGGAGTTTCGCGCCATCTGGGAGATACTGCGCCGTCCGGACATGCTCGGCGAGGAGCATCCGTCGACCCTCGCGACGCGCCACGACCTCGCGCAGCAGATAGCCAATCAGGGCCGGTACCGTGAAGCGGAAGAGGAGTTTCGCGCCATCTGGGAAATAACTCGGCGTCCGGACATGCTCGGCGAGGAGCATCCGTCGACCCTTGTGGCGCGAGCCAGTCTCGCACAGCAAGTCGGCAATCAGGGCCGGTACCGTGAGGCCGAGGGGGAGTTTCGCGCCATCTGGGAGATACTGCGCCGTCCGGACACGCTCGGCGAGGAGCATCCGTCGACCCTTGTGGCGCGCCACGACCTCGCGCAGCAGATCGGCAACCAAGGTCGGTACCGGGAAGCAGAAGAAGAGTTTCGCGCCATCTGGGAGATACTGCGCCGTCCGGACATGCTTGGCGAGGAGCATCCGTCGACCCTTGCGGCGCGTCACGGCCTCGCGCAGCAAATCGGCAACCAAGGTCGCTACCGGCAAGCAGAAGAAGAGTTTCGCGCCATCTGGAAGATAGCACAGCGTCCGGAGATTCTCGGCGAGGAGCATACGCACACCATGGTGATGCGGGCCCAGCTCGCCCACCAGATTGGCAATTTAGGCCGCTACCGCGAGGCCGAGGAGGAGTTCCGCGCCATTTGGGAGATAACTCGGCGTCCGGAGATTCTCGGCGAGGAGAACCTTCATACTTTGATGGCTCGGCACAACCTTGCGCGGCAGATAGGTAACCAGGGCCGATACCGCGAGGCCGAGGAAGAGTTCCGCATCATATTGGAGAAGAGAGCGGCTCAGCTCGGCAAGGAGCACCCTGATACTCTTACGACCCAGTTCTTCCTTGCTAAAATGTTGGATGGTTTGGGACGGACGGACGAGGCAGATAAGTTCCTGGGCGGCCTAGACATGAAACTCGCAGGACAACTCGATCAAGATCACAGGTTGCGAAAGGATCTCGCCGATCATCTAGCAAAACGTAAGGCGCGACCGACACCGCCTGTCTGAAGGCAACCGCAAATAGGTAAGCGCGGACCCAGAGCCAATACCGGATCTGCACATTGTCGGTAAGCATCCACCAATTGCGGCGAGGGTTGTTCGAGTGACCGCTTTCTCGGGTTTAGGTTGATTTATATGGTGGCGGTATCGAAAATAGAGTAGAGATTTTATCTCTGCGCCCAAAGAATTCCTAAAATATTTGATTTCGACTCGTCTACTGAAATTCTAGTTATTGCAGACGCAATTGCCAAGAAACACAGCCTTGGAAATTATCAAGAACAAGAAAACTAACGCCTATCTAAAACGAACGTTTTTGAGAGATGCGCGCTGCGAACCTGATCCTGCCCCTTCAGGGCAGGAATATCCTCTCGAAACTATCTCTTGAAACATACTTCTCAAAACCGGTATACTAAGGCAAGTTTTGAGAGAAAGCCTTTGCCATGCTCGTCGGCTATGCCCGTGTATCCACCCAGGATCAGAATCCCGACCTTCAGCTCGATGCGCTGAAGGCGGCCGGGTGCGAGAAAGTCTTCGTCGAGAAGGCCAGCGGTGCGCAGCGGGAGCGGCCGGAGCTTAAGGCGGCGCTCGACTATGTGCGCTCGGGGGATACCCTCGTTGTCTGGAAACTCGACCGCCTGGCGCGCTCGGTGAAGCAGCTCATTGAAACCGTGGAAGGGATGGAAGCGGAAGGGATCGGGTTTCGGTCCATGACGGAAGCCATCGATACGACAACGGCTGGCGGAAAGCTAGTCTTCCATATCTTCGGCGCTCTGGCTGAGTTTGAGCGCACGATCATCAGGGAGCGCACCCGCGCCGGTCTCGACGCTGCCAAGTCGCGCGGGCGTCTCGGCGGCCGTCCTTCGAAGCTGACGCCGCAAGACGTGGCGGCGGCAAAGGCCATGCTGGCTGACCCTTCCTTCACTGTCGTGGACGTGGCCAAGCGTCTCGGCGTCTCTGCTGCCACGCTCTACCGCCACATTCCGGCGGCACGCGCGCAATCCGTTAGCTAAAAAGGCATCCTTCGCAATGGGGTACTCTCAGATGGTAAATCGAAAGTTCGCAAAAACTACTGGTAGCCTACAAAAGCTTGTTTTTAGCTCGATAACAATCCTTCCTATTTTATGTGCCGCACAGATACCCGGGTATGTTCAGGCACAACAACAAATAGAACCCGGAACTTCGATAAGAGACGAGATGATCACGAGCGAGGAAGCCTTGGAGAGATCGTCAGGCAGAATTCTATTGCATTATGGCGAAGGCTACTCGGTTTATGACTTACAGTCTCTCGTACGTCGGCTTGCCGCGCTGGAGCTTTTAGTAGAGGTCTACCCAGGTGGCACTCTAGAAAGAGTGGAAATGTATTTTTTTAATAACCGTATACCAAAAATCTTTGAGTTTTCTGAATCCACTGAAATAGTTTTCTTGGCGGAAAGTTTCGCCGAGCGATATAATCTTGGCAAGTTCGAGGATGAGGATCAGTAAGAAAGTTAGCTAAGGCGACACAAATGAGCTCGCAAATCACTAGACGGGCCGTCCTGCGCGGCGGGGTTTCTGCCGTCGTCGTTCTCGGCCTCCCTACCAGAGGCGCGGGGCCTATGCCCTCTGTCCCACCCGAGTTTTTTCAGCCGGGTATCGAAGCCATGGCTGACACGGTGAAGGCCATTGTGGAGCTACTGAAGCCGTCAATTGTCGGCGTTGATCCGGCGGACCTGCGAGCCGTCTTACAAGGTGCGGGAGTAGGGGGATTTGGGCAGGCGACAATCCGGCGAAAGGCTTAGTAGAGACCCTCGTTACGGGAGCATCTGGGGCACCGGGCGTTCCCGCCTTGGATCGTCCAGGGTTCCGAACTGGCCTCGACCGCCTCTTTGCCGCAATCGCACCAACTGGCGCTCGGTTTCTTCTCAGCCAGTTCCTGAGCTAAAACTCTCTGCATGAGCTAGTCCGTATCCGTCCGGTGTCGCCGCTCTGACGGGATGATGGAGTGCCTGCTAGATGTCCACCATCGGCAGTGGACATCTTGAGGTGAGCGATGGCGGGCAAGAAAGGCCAGAAGAAGCGGGTTTGGTCAGACGAAGAGAAGCTGTCGATCTGCAGGCAGGNTTTGGTCAGACGAAGAGAAGCTGTCGATCTGCAGGCAGGCGCGGGTTCCCCAGGTCTCGGTTGCGCAGGTTGCGCGGCGCTACGCGATGAACACCAACCTGATCCATAAATGGCTTCGCGATCCTCGGTTTTCATCAGAGGATCAGGCTGCGGATCTGTTGGTGCCTGAAGGGGCAACCTTTCTTCCAATCGAGGTTGCGGGCATGGAGCCTGTCCCGGCAGCACCCGTTTTGCCCACCTCTTCGACAGGTTCCGTCACCGCGCAGCGTGTGGACATCACGTTGTCGGATGGTCGTCGGCTATTGGTGGAGGGTCCCACCGCGCTGTCGTCGATCGTGACGATCGTCGAGGCAGTGGCGCAATGATCCCGGTGCCAAGCAATACGCGGGTTTGGCTGGCGGCCGGCGTCACGGACATGCGGCGCGGTTTCAACACGCTGGCGGCACAGGCGGAACAGGTTTTGGCCGAGGATCCCTATTCGGGCCACATGTTCGTCTTCCGTGGTCGCCGGGGTGATCTTTTGAAGATCATTTGGTGGGATTCTCAGGGGGCCTGCCTGTTTACAAAACGGCTGGAACGGGGCCGGTTTGTCTGGCCTGCTGCCAAGGAAGGCAAAGTCAGTCTAAGCCCATCACAAGTGTCGATGTTGCTCGAAGGGATCGACTGGCGGACCCCAAAAAAAACCTGGAGACCGCTGGTTGCGGGGTGACATGAATCACCAATAAAACATAGGTTTTTGCGCAGTTTTGCGTTCCCTCATAAGAGGCGATCCGGTATAAATTGTGCCATGCTGGAGGCCTTCAAATCCCTGCCCGAAGACCCTGATGAGCTGCGCACTGTCAGCGCGCAAATGCTCCAGCATATCCAGTCTCAAGCTTACCAGATCGAGAAGCTGAAGGCTGAACTTCATGGTCACCGCAAGGCGCGTTTTGGCGCGAAGTCAGAGGGCATGGATCAACTGGCCCTCGATCTGCCGGAAGACGATGAGATCGCGCAGGCCGCAAAGGATCAACTCACCGGGCAGTCGACGGGAGATGAAGAGACCCCACCCAACAAGCGCCAGCACAACCGCAAGCCGCTGCCAGATCATCTGGATCGGCACGATGAGGTCCTGTCGCCCGGTGAGGCATGCGCTGGATGCGGCGGCACCCTGCGCCAAGTGGGCGAGGATATCACCCAGGAGCTGGACTACATCCCCGGTCACTTCGTGGTGCGCCGCTTCATCCGCCCGCGCATGGCCTGCACCTGCTGTGAAGCCTTCGCCCAGGCCCCGTTGCCATCCCGCCTGATCGAGCGTGGGCGACCCGGGCCCGGCCTCGTGGCGCACATGCCCCCTCTCGGCGATGCAATGCATCGCCTGCCGGTCAACGGGTCGGCAAATATTGCGATCATCTACCGCTTGAGCGGCAATCCAAGATCTACGCCCGCGAAGGGGTTGATTTGCACCGCTCCACTCTCAGCGACTGGGTTGGGCGCACGACGGCCTTGCTGGAGCCTCTGGCCGAGCACATCGGCAAACTGGTCCGGGCGGGGCCAGCACTGTTTGCAGACGATACACCTGTAAAGCTGCAAGTGCGCGCCAACACAACAAAGACCAAAACCGCCCGGCTCTGGAGTTATGTGCGGGACGAACGTCCGTGGTGCGGGGCATCGCCTCCCTGCGCCTGGTATCAGTTCAGCATTGATCGAAAAGGCGAGCACCCCGCCAACCATCTTGCAGGCTATACCGGCACGGTCCATGCCGATGGCTTCGCCGGGTTCAACGGCTTGTTCGGCAAAGGCAAGGCTGACGAACAGGCCTGCATGGTTCACGTGCGCCGCAAATTTGTCGATGAGGTTGAACGCACCGGTTCTCCCATTGCCCAACAGGCGATCAAGCAGATTGCACAGCTCTATGCTGTGGAGAAGGAGACGCGGCAGAAATCCCCGCAAGAGCGCGTCACCCTGCGGCAGGCCAAGGCCAAGCCCGTCTTCGACGCGTTGGAGATCTGGCTGCAGGCACAGCTGCGCAAGATCTCCGGCAAAACCAAACTGGCCGAAGCGATCCGCTATGCGCTGAACCGCATGCCGAAAGCGCGCGGCTATCTCAGCGACGGACACCTCGAGCTGGACAACAATACCTGTGAGCGCTCAATCAGACCTATTGCCCTTGGGAGGAAGAATTATCTGTTCATGGGGTCAATCGGCGGCGGGAAGGCAGCCGCCATCGCTTACACGCTCATTGAGACCGCCAAGATGAACGACGTCGACCCCGAAGCGTGGCTCACATGGGTCCTGCATCGCTTGCCGGATCACAAGATCAATCGCATCGACGAACTCATGCCGTGGAACTGGCATCTCGAAAAGGCTTGAAACCGCGCCGACACCGGACGGATACCATCTACTGCACCTATTTGGATATGAAAGCCCCCACAACGTAGTCAACGGTGGCCAGAGGCAACTCGTTCACGGCCCACCAGCCAAACTGCGCATTCCGACGTATCCGGCCGGTCGTTCCGACAACATCCGGTCAGCCATTCCGGGGTATCCGGCCACCTGAGGATCGTTGCCGCGTAGGCATGGTTTTTGATGTCAGGCTCTTTGGCCCTCGTCAACGCTTTCGGAGGGACCGCCGTCACTCCTGAGTGTTTGCCGATATCCGCGGAACCGAATGGACACGATGCACAGTGCCCGTTCCATCGGGTTATCTGAACAATGTCGAGTGATTTCCAGTTGCGAAATACACCTGAACAGGGCCCCCAAAGACAAACTGAGAAGTTCTCTCAGAAGTCGGGATCGTCCCTGTCGACAAAGCTGAGCGCCTTCATGAGCCGCAGCATGGCCGGCACATAGCCTGGAATGGATGGCTCGCCCTCAGCATTCATGAAATGCGCTTCGACCATTTCCATTGCCTCAGGCCCAAGTTCGGGGTGAATATCGAGGAAGATGCATCCCGGCCCACCTTCAATCCAGACTTTATTTTCCTCGAAGCCGGCACAGAGGCTCCAGCCGATCTGCTTCGCATCCAGCCAATCTGTGATTTCAGAAACATCAGTGTAGATATCCTTGAAGTCACCGTCTTCGTCGATCAGGGCAAGATAATACACGTCCCGTTTGAGGCGCCGGGCAACGCCATCGATGGTCTCAAGCACTTCAGCCATTTGGCTCTCCTCTGGTGTCGCCTTACATTGTGCTGGCGAAGGGGCGCAGTGACCGCCCGCTCTGCTTGCATTCAGCAAGTGTCGAACAGGTCTGGTCGGTTTTCGATCAGTTCTGCCATGTGGTCAAAGCGGTGGGATCCGCCGTCGAACATGACAACTGGCAGACGTCCCTTGACAAAATTTAGCGTTGCCTGCGCGTCCAAAATTTCATCACCCATGTCCAGAACTATGGTTCCCTATCCGTCCAAGCGAAAGGTGAGCGCATTATAGGCCGTCACGCAACTTTCCGTCAGTTCAAACGGCTCTCCGACATGGTTGACGCCATGGCCAACTTAGGCTTGCAAGGTCTTGCTCGGTACGATTGAGGGGTTGATCGCAATGAACGGACGGTCAAACTCAGCGCCCAGCCAAGCGGCATAGAAGCCGCCAAGGCTTGTTCCGACGACAATCGCATCGGGATGTAGTTTCAACCGTGCTGCATACTTTTCGAAGACCACCTACGGATGCATGGTGTAGTTGACCGTGATGCCAGCAACCGGGCGCATCTTGGCAAGGGCGCGGATCTTGTTCTTGCTGGGGTCAAAGCGCGAGCCCCATCCGTGGCAATACAGAATGCTGACGGCTTCATGCTCGCCTGAAGTTCTCGATTGGCTTTTCATGTCCTCTCCACGTGGTCATCTGATGCATTTTCTCATGGGCATGCGTCAATATCGGACGGGTGCCTCCTAGCGATTAGCCTGAAAAGCTTGCCTGCATAAATGGGCTGCTTCATATTGGAGCGGCGCTGTTGCCGTGGCCGCAAAACCCGCCTCACGGCGAGAGTTGCAAAAATCATGCACCATTTCGGCGAAATCCCAGCGCCGGTCAGTACAACAAGGCAAGGTTTCTTATCTCATTTGTCCATTCCAAGGGGCTCCACCGTAGATTTGTGGATCGGCTGTCTGCCAGTCTCGGGTAAGGCCGTCTTTTTCTGTAAGAGACCGCGCTGTCAGTTTGACGGCTGAGGTTCTGCCACCGCGTTTCACGCTGATACCGGTTAGCCGTTTGGGGTGCTCGTTGAACGACATGAAGTCCAACTCGCCAGAGCAGAACGCTTCAACCAAGCGCGCTATCACTCGTGGATGCATCTGGATCTCAGGCATCATGTGAGCATTTCCATCAATGCGGACTGATACGGTCACCGTCTCGGCATTGCCGTCGTTGGCGCGCAGGGAGTGGTATTCGGGGAGTGACGGCATTGCCTGTCCTTTCAAGATAGCTGCGCTTCGCTTCCAAAGTGAGATGCTACAGCAACATAAGCATCAAGCTGCGTCAGATTCGGACGCGCCCATTATATCCGGGTCGCATTCTTGTTCTTGCTAAGCTCATTACCTGCACGTCCATATCTGTCGCATGCGCCCGCTATCTCTGTCAAAACCGATGGAGATCGACAATGACCCACGAACAACACCTCGCCCTTGATCTGATCGCTCGGCTGGCCAACCGTTTCGGTCCCGCAAGCCGCATTGCAAAGGAGCTTCCCGGCTGGCTGGAATACCTGACCGAAGTTGAATGCCCCGAGCGGCCCCGTACCCGGCCGAGCACCCAGTGGTGGAACAAGATCCGAGCCATCGCTTGCGACCTCGTGCCAGGCGCAGGGGGCGGCGAGGGCGAGATCGTGCAGCGCAATGCTGCCCTCTTTGGGGATCATTTCGGGTTGTCCCCCGTCGAAACATCCATGCTGACCTTCGTTGCCCTCTACAAGTTGTTCGACGGTTTCGAACATGTCGTCGATGGGGCGCTGGAAACCAAGGAGGTCACGGTGCCTCTGTTGCTGTCGTGGTTCTGCGCGGCCCCTGAGCCTGAAATCCGGGCCGCGATGCGCGCCTCGGGCCGCCTTACAGGCTCGGGGCTGGTGCAGCGCAACCGCGGCGGGCGTCACAACCGGATGCCGTTCGCCCTGCCTGACCGCCTGGCCCTCGCGCTTTTGGCCGAGGTGGACAGCATTGCCGACCTGATCGCGCTGATGTTTCCGCGCGCGGCTGCGCCTCAGGCAGAATGGCAGGACTTCGAGGGACTGGGAAGCGATGCCGACCTTATGCGTGACCTGCTGTCCCGCGCATTGGCCGGGCGCAGACCGGGCGTACACATCCTGCTCTACGGCCCGCCGGGTACCGGAAAGACGGAATTCGCTAAGGTGCTGGCGTACAAGATCGGTGCGGACCTGCGCGCAGTGGGGGAAACCGACGATGACGGCGGAGAACCGTCGCGTCGGGAGCGCCTAGCCGAATTGACCATGGCGTCCCGTATGTTGGGGCAAAGGTCGGACACCGTGCTGTTGTTTGACGAGATGGAAGATCTTTTCGGCGCGGGGGGCTTTCCCTTCAGCCGCGAGATGCTGTCGAAGGTCCATTTTAACCGGATCCTCGAAACCAACCCGATCCCGGTGATCTGGACCACGAACTCGGTTCAAGCCTGTGATCCCGCCTTTCTGCGACGGATCAGCTATTCGGCGATGATGCGGCCACCATCGGGCCGGGTCAGGGCGCGGATCTGGCAACGGCTTGAACAAC
This sequence comes from Pseudotabrizicola sediminis, assembly GCF_004745575.1. Lineage (GTDB taxonomy): Bacteria > Pseudomonadota > Alphaproteobacteria > Rhodobacterales > Rhodobacteraceae > Pseudotabrizicola > Pseudotabrizicola sediminis. The sequence continues at coordinate 9,794 of NZ_RPEM01000019.1, forward strand.
GCCATGGGACAGGCATTCCGGATGCGGCCCTGCCGGCGATGGCGGAAAGGCACGATCAGGCCCCGGCGCTGGTGTCTGACGCGATGCGGATGGCACTGCTTTGCAATGGCGGGGAGGCGGTAGTCTCGCAGGTGCTGGACGCGGCCGCACGGCTGGCAAAAGGCGGTGCGGACAGCGCGCCGCGCCACCACTCAGAAGTGCCTTGGCAAAACGACCTTGCCGGTGCCGACGCAGATCTGAGCCAGATCGAGGCACGGCTGGCGGCCCCGAGCGCGCCACGGCGGATCAGTTTCTGTCTGGAGGGACCGGCGGGGACCGGCAAGAGCGCTTGGGCGCGGCATCTGGCCCGCGTGATCGGGATGCCGGTGATCGAAAAGCGCGCATCTGACCTGATGTCGAAATGGCTTGGCGAAAGCGAGCAGAACATCGCGCGGGCCTTTTCTGAGGCGCGCGCCGATGGTGCCATGCTGATCTTCGACGAGGCAGACAGCCTGCTCGCCGACCGTCGCGGCGCCGAACGCAGCTGGGAGGTAAGCCAGGTCAATGAAATGCTGACCTGGATGGAAAGCCACCCGCTGCCCTTCGTCTGTACGACCAACTTCGTCGAGAAGCTCGACCCCGCCACGCAGCGCCGGTTCACTTTCCGCATCAGGTTCGACTACCTTTCCGCCCGCCAACTTTCGCTGGCATGGGTCGCGCATTTTCCGTGTTCGCCACCAGCCGGGTTGACGGCACTTGATCGACTCGCTCCCGGGGATTTCGCAAACGTCGCCCGCAGGATGCGAGCACTGGGCAACGCGGACGCACAGGACATCCTGCGCGAGCTGAACCGTGAACATGCGGCAAAGATGGGCGCGGCGCGGCCGATCGGCTTTGGCCGTTGACGCCGAAGTATTGCGCCGCAATGGTTGCTCTGCATTGTTAGGAGGACCCATGCGCTACGCCCGCCAGGAAGATCTGCAGAAACTGGCTCTGACAATGCAGGGGTCAGCTGAAGGAATTTCCCTGGCCGATATTGAGCTTGAATTCAAAGTATCCCGTCGTACGGCAGAGCGCATGCGTGATGCCGTACGCAGTGCATACCCCCAGATCGAGGAGATTTCCGGCGAAAGCGGACGAAAATATTGGCGTTTTCCGCCCGGGTCATTGGGCCGGATGGTCGAGCCGACTCTGGACGAACTAACCGCCGGGCACCGCGCCGCCGCTATTGCACGGCGCGAGGGTGATGAGGTGACGGCTGACACGCTTGAGCGCCTGTTGACAAAGGTGCAGGCAATGTTCCGCGAGGATCGCCGTCGGACGATTGCCGCAGACCTTGAAGCGCAGTTGATGGCTGATGGTGTCGCCTTTCGACCTGGGCCTCGTGAAAACATTTCCTCTGAGATTTTATCTGCACTTCGTGAGTCAATTCTCGCTGGGGTTATGATCTCGACCGACCATCGCGCCCGCGGCACTGCAAAACTCTCACGCAATACCCGGCTTGGCCCGATCGCGATGCTATTTGGTCAGGGGCGCCAATACTTGTTGGCGTGGAGTGAATACCAGGACGATCTGCGTCTGTTTGCACTGGCTGGTTTCGAGCGGATTTCTTTAGAACCCGATGTCTATGAACGCCCCAAGGGCTTCGATCTACAGGACTGGTTGTCAGAGAGTTTCGGCATCTGGCGCGAGGAACCGCAGGATGTCGTCTGGCGCTTTCTGCCTGAAGTCGCAGATGAGGCTGCGGGATATGTATTCCATCCGAAACAGCAGACCGAGCGTCTGGCTGACGGGTCGCTGATGGTCCGTTTCTGCGCAGGTGGGCGGCAGGAGATGGAATGGTATCTGGTGAGATGGGGCGATCAGGTCGAAGCGCAATTCTTGGAGGTTTCTGGAACCTCTACCTCTGATACGCCCGAAAATGACGTAGCCAAGCCGTAGTCTGAATTCGAATCGGCAAAGAAAGAACAGAACTTGCTTCGAACCAGCACATCCCACCCCCTTCGCATCGACAGCCGGCAAATTGGCAACGGTCATCTCGGTCTGACCCTTTGCCCCGGCAAGAAAGGCGACAGTGTCTTTTGCGCGGGATGGGACCGCGATCTGGACGTTGATCTAGACGTAATAAAGGCTTGGGGCGCGCAAGCAGTCCTGACCTTGATCGAGGATTCTGAGTTCGATCTGCTTTCCGTCACGGGTCTTGGCGATGCGGTAAGGGCACGCGGCATGGACTGGCATCACGTCCCGATCCCGGATCTGGGTGTGCCAACGCCAAAGTACATGGCGCGGTGGCGCGAGTTGTCGCCCCACCTTCATCGCATCCTGGAAAATGGCGGCCGGGTGCTGGTCCATTGCCGGGGCGGGCTGGGACGCGCGGGAACGATTGCCGCCCTTCTGCTGGTTGAGCGCGGGCATCCAGCGAGCGAGGCCATGACCCTCGTCCGCGCCGCACGGCCCGGGGCAATAGAGACGCGGGTGCAGGAGCGCCTTGTGACCGATTACGCCCGACGTGAAGGGCTGCCGCTGATCCGACTCCATGCAAGTCTTCTGGGTGGTGCCATCGGGGACAGTCTGGGAGCCGAGATCGAGTTCCTGTCGCTCGCGGAAATCCGCCGTCGTTTCCCGGACGGCATTTCGGAGCTGCCAACGCACATGGGGCTGCACGGCGCCATCACAGACGACACCCAGATGACGCTGTTCACGGCCGAGGGGATCTTACGCGCGCGGGTTCGCGGCGTCTTTAAGGGTATCTGCCACCCGCCGTCCGTGATCCATCACGCGCTGTTGCGGTGGTACAGAACGCAGGGCGGCAATCCGAAAGTTCAGACTGATGATGTGGGGCTGATCAACGACCCTCGCCTTCGGGTCTGCCGCGCGCCGGGCAATACCTGCCTGTCATCCTTGGCGGCGAGCACGCATTTTGGGAACCTGGCACGCAACAACAGCAAAGGTTGTGGGACTATCATGCGGGTGGCCCCCATTGGCTTGATGTTCCCGCGCGACCAGGTGCGCGCAATGGCCATCGAGACATCCGCCCTGACGCATGGCCACCAGACTGGCCAGCTTGCGGCGGCAGCTTGGGCGGAAATGCTTGCCGACGTCGCAGGTGGTGCTGATCTGGAGAAGACTGCAGCCCAGACGGCAGAGACCTATGCGCGACTGACTGGGGGCGAAGAGACTGCACGGGCGATTCAAGCTGCGCTCCGCGCGCCACGGGACGGTACGGGAGAAACAGTCGAATCCTTGGGTGGCGGCTGGACCGCCGAAGAAGCCTTGTCGATCGCGCTTTATGCCTGCCTCGCCGGAGACTCCTTCGAAGAGGCCCTTCTGATTGCAGCCACCCATGGTGGGGACAGCGATTCAACTGCGGCGGTTGCCGGCAATATGCTGGGTCTGCTTGATCCTGCGGCTGTGCTTCGACACCGTTGGGCTGAAATCGTTGAAGGTGCAGACATCATCTCGCAGCTGGTACGGGATTACAGGGAGCTTTCATCCGATATCGATGCGGCAGAGGAACTCTTCGAAGTCTATCCGGGTGGATAGACGCTGGATCAATAATCCAAAGCTAGACTTCCTGCGCTTACGCAAAAGATAACGAAAACAGCTTTATAAACCATTGATCCACAATAGCATCCCATTACACTACCCAATCCTATGCAGTGAGCTCGAAAACCATGTTCTACCCGTTTCTCGTCGCCGATCCCCGCTCGGGCCTGCATTACCGCCTCACCGATACAACACTCGCCGAGCTTGCGCTTGCACCAAAAGCGGCGGAATGGGCGCCGGGACGGGCGATCGTGGAGGACCCCGATCCGGTCTGGCGGGATAGCCTTGCCAATGCACCTATCGAGACGATCTCATCTGTCAGCACGGCGCTTGAAGGTCTCGTGCTGGCCACGGGCGATCTTCGCATACCAGCGGCGGAGGCGATGGGGGACAGCCGCGCACGGCGGCATCTGGATGCGCTTATCAACCTCTGGCGCAAGCTGGGCGATACCTTGCCCGAAGGGCTGGCCCCGGTGCGCCATGTGCTGGAGCTGCCGCATGGGCGGTTTCTTGACCCGCTACCGGTGGTTCAGGGATCGCTCGATCCGCATGCGCCAGCCGCAATGAAGGCTCTTTACGCTCGGCTTCAGCAGGAATTCGGGGCTGTAGCCGCACCCGCTAAGGGGCCCCCGGCGCGTGAAGGGTCGCGGTTGCACACTTTGCAGGGCGGAGTGGCCGAGGCAGCAATCGAGGCCGGGCCAAAGGATGACAGCCTCGCCTTCTATGGTTTGCGAGATTTGGCTGCCTGCGCTGATTTTGCCGCCGCCCGCGCGCGTGCCCTGATCGAAAGCGGTATCTCGGCGCGGGAGATTGCTGTGCTAGCCTCTGGTGACCCACGCCAGATTGCCCGCGCCTTTAAGGAGCAGGGCGTGCCGATTTCCGGGCTTCCCGCCAGCCTGCCCGAGCGCGACATCATTGGTGAGACAGCACTTCAACTGGCACTGGCCAAGCGAACACCCACGCCGGCAATGGTGCTGGCAAGTCTCGCCCGGTCACCGCTGATGCCATGGTCCGCACAGACCGGGCGCGATCTCGCCGAAAGCCTAATTGGCGGTGATTTTCGGGGAGAGGTCCTTTCGCCTACCCCCGCGCACAAAGACCTCTGGACGGACATTCGCGTCTCAGCGGGCAGTCTGGCCCAACTGCGTTTCCTGATCGACCGTATCTGTGATCGCATTGCGCAGGGGCAGGAGGTCCGCGCCCGTCTGTCGATCCCGCCCGGCGAGGGTAGCCCAGACTGGGAAGCGATCCTGCGCGGTATCCAGATTGCATCCCCGTCAAGTGCCGATCCAGAGCGCAACCTTGAAGGTGTCAGCCTCTGGTCTGCACAGGAAACTCCGTGGCGGCCCTGCCGGCATCTGATCGTGACGGATTTCACCGATGGTCTGTATCCGACGCGTCCGCGCGCCAATCCGATGTTTCTGGACAGCGAAATCATCACGATCCGAGCCACGACAGGGCTGCACCTTCGCGGCCGGGCTGAGGGTTTGGCGCAAAGCCTGTCTCTTTTCGATCAGCAACTTCAGGCGGTTACCGGCACAGTTACCTTACTGATCCCGTGGCGCGATCTGTCTGGGGCACGGCAGCAACCCGCGGCCGGGCTTTCCCTGGTCGCGCGGGCGATATCGGGTGTCGAGGATGCGCAGGATCTGATCCTGGACCTGTCGCGATTGCCGCCCGGCGATTGGCCTGTGGCGCACCACCGCCTGCCGCCCTTGCCGGAACCAGACGATCTGCCCGAGGCCCTGTCTTTCCCCGGCCTCGACCTGCTGGCGCTGCGCCGCAAGGATGATGGAACAACCAAACCTCAATCGCCCTCTCGGCTGGAAACGCTTCTGGTCAGCCCACTGGCCTGGCTTTTGGAAGAGGTTGGCGCGGGCGACATGTCTTGGTCCGCAGAGGAACTTGATGTCATGGCCAAGGGCAACATTGCCCATGACGTGTTTGAACATGTATTCCTCAAGGACCAGCCTGTGCCAGAACCTCCGGCACTGACCGCGGCGGTTGCCGAAGCCTATGATCGCGCGCTCACCCGCCACGCGGGGTTTCTGCGCAGCGCATCATGGGAAATGGAGCGCAACGGGCTGGAACGCGAGATTCTTCAATCCGCGCTGCGCTGGCGCGACCATCTGCTGGCGCTTGGCGCAAAGATCATCGGCAACGAGATCTGGCTGGCCGGTGAGGCGCATGGCATCAATCTGCACGGTAAGGCCGATGCGATCCTTGAGTTGCCTGACGGTGCGCTGCTTGTCGTCGATCACAAGAAAAGCGGCACATCGGCCAGGCGCAGGCGTATGGAGGCGGGCTGGGATCTCCAAGCGGGGCTCTATCGTGACATGATCGCCCGTCCTAACCGGCGCGACGGGGACGGGATGGACGCGCTGATCGGCCGCAAGATCGGTATTGCGTATCACTTGATGAATGATGGGGGGCTGCTGACCTCGGGCCTGCCCACGGCCGCAGGGTCGCCTGCGCGCGACATGGGCGACGGCGTCAACGACGCCGCAGTCGCCATGCTGGCGGAAAGGCTGGCGCAACTTGGGGCCGGACGGGTGGTGCTGAATACCTCGGCCGACGAGGGGTTTTTCAAGAAAGAGGCGGGCTTCACACCCTATGCGCTGACCGATGGCTCGACCCTGATCACCGCGTTCATCCGCCAGATCGAGGAGGCATGACCATGGACGGGGCAGACTCAGACCTGGGATTGGTCATCGTGCCCGCAGGCGCGGGCGCAGGAAAAACCCATCGCATCAAGACCCAGCTTTCGGACTGGGTAAAGCGCAAGATCGTAAGGCCCGAACGGATTCTTGCCGTGACCTTTACCGAAGCCGCGGCCGGTGAATTGCGTGAACGCATCCGGGCGGGTCTTCTGGCGGATGGTCTGGTAGAAGAGGCAATGGCGGTCGAGCGGGCTTATGTCTCGACGATCCATGGGCTGGGCCTGCGGCTGTTGACGGAACATGCGCTGGCGGCGGGCGCATCGCTGCAACCCCGCCACCTTGGTGATGCCGAGCGAGACCTGCTGATCCGCCAGGCGCTGGCTCATGCCAAGTCGCTTGACCCGATCAAGGCCGAGCCTGAGCGGTTCGGCTACCAGCCAAATTGGCAAAAGGGCGAAACGGTCGAGGATTCCTTACGGGGTCGGGTTCTGTCGATGATCGACCTGTTGCGCGGGCTGGGTGACAAGGGCCGTGATCCGGGCCTAATCGCACCTGCTTTGGATCGGCTTGACAGAATCTATGGCGAGGTGCTCGCCGATCCCTCAGCGGCCCGTGATGCGTTGGCGGCGGCGATTTCCGCCATGCTTGCCGCCTTTCCCGAGGGCGGCATGGCCACCGTTACCGCCAAGGGCCCCCGCGAGACGCTGGAAAAGAACCTTGCCCTCTTTCGCCGTGTTGAGCGTGACCCGACGCTGCTGTACCGGGACTGGAGCCTCTGGCAGTCCCTGCGTAATCTTTGGACCTCGAATAGCAAAACGAAGACGCCCGAGGGCTATGATGATCTTGCCACTGCGATCATTCAGGCCGCGGATGCGCTGCCTGCGCATCCCGGCCCCTTGGCAGATGCAAAGCTGCATTTTCGGTGCCTGATCGCCTGTGCGCAGGAAGTGATGGAGGCTTACGAGACGCGCAAGAAGGCGCTTGGTCTGATTGACTTCGCCGACATGATCGCCGGGGCGGAACGGCTGTTGCGCACCGATCCGGCCGTGCGTCAGGCTGTGTTGAATGAGATTGACTGCGTCATCATCGACGAATTTCAGGATACCAACCCGGTGCAGTTCGCGCTGCTCTGGCAGTTGGGCGCCAGTGCGCCGCGCACCCTGCTGGTGGGGGATGTAAAGCAGTCGATCATGGGGTTTCAAGGGGCTGACCCGCGCCTGTCGCAAGCCCTTGCGGCGGCCAACCCCGCCGCGACGCAGCCCTTAGACCGCAACTGGCGGTCAACTCCGGCGGTGATGGATTTCGTCAATGCCATGGGCGCAGGGCTGTTTGGCGCGGACTACAATCTGCTGGCCCCTACCCGCGATCCGGTGCCCGGTCCGGCGCTGGAGGTGCTGAACATCGTCAAAGGGCGCGGGGTGAAGAACTTCTCGAAGCCGCAGGAGCACATCGCCGAGCGCATCGCCGGCATCCTCACAACCGGCGAAACAATCACCGACCGGCACACCAAGGCCACAAGGGTCGTCCGCCCCTCTAATATCGCGCTTTTGGTTTGCCGCCACGCAACTGCCGCCCGCTATGCCGAGGAACTGCGGGCGCGTGGCGTACCTGTTCGCATTGCAGAGGATGGCTGGGCTGCAAGTCCAGTTGTGCAGGCCGCCCGTGCTGCACTGAGCTATGCCGCGAACCCTGCCGATACCAATTCGGCGCTTTTGCTGCGCACCCTCGGCCCCGATCCCCTGAGCCTGCAATCTGCAATGTCTGCGCAAATCGAAGGACGGCTTGCGGGTGATCCGGTTCTCATGCGACTAGCGGCTCTGTCGGACCGCCTTGCACGCTTGCCGATTTCCAACGCACTGGATCTGGTGATCAATGTCGCTGGGCTGCGGCTATGGGCTGACCGTCAGCCCGATGCGGCTCAGGCGCGTGCAGACCTTCTGCGATTTGAAGCCGAAGCAAGCGATTTCGAATCTGCGCACCGCGACCTCAAGGCCGCTGCCGGATTCCATGGCGAAAGCGCCAAGGTGTTTCTGGGCTGGCTCGATGCCCGCGCGGGTGAGCGCGATTTCGACCGCCGCCCCGACCCTGCCGCCAACAGCGCCGAAGCGGTAGAGATCGTCACCTGGCACGCCTGCAAGGGGCGTGAATGGCCGATCACCGTTGTCGCTGAATTCGACCACGGGATCGAAGACTGGCCGGGAAGCACTGCAACCCAGTTCACCGCTTTGGACAAGATCGACGATATGGAAGCCGTGCTAGCCTCGGCCGCGCTAATCCACACGCCAGGATTTGCTGCCACCGAAGCCGAGCGGCGGTTCATTGAGGATCGGCGCGTGGATTTTGAGGCCAATGCAAAGAACCTTCTTTACGTCGCCCTGACCCGGGCACGCGACCGGCTGGTGCTGGAGTGGCCAGGCTTTCTAAAAGAGCGTGACGAGGAAGTTCCGGAAGCCAAGTGCTTGTTCCATGTTTTCACAGATGCCTGCGCGCCTCAGATAGGTGGTGATACACTGCGCATCGGCGGGATTGATTGCCCGGCCACCATTAGGCAGTTGCCCGAAAACGCGAGCTTCACCACGTATTCGGAGGCAGAGATCACGGATACACCACGGCTCGGCAGCGCTACCCCCTTGCCTGCTGTGGTCTTGACGCCCTGGAGGTTGCAGCCATCACAAGCCACGACGGCCCTGCCTGCACCGGAAAGCCAGGGTATCAAATTGGGCACGCCATGGCCTCGCACGGTCAGCAATGCGGCCCGAGGCACGGCGCTACACCTCGCCTTGCGTACATGCCTGACTCGACCTGATATGATCACAGCCTTGCCAACGGCAACCGGACTGGACGATGCGTCCCTCGACTTGGTGGCAGAGCGGGCAGCGGCGCTGAAGACCTGGCTTTCGGCCGACGGCTACACCGATCTGCTCTGTGAAATCCCTCTGCTAGGACACACTGAAGAGGGTGCTGAAATTCCCGGGATGATCGACCTGCTCGCAGTTGGGCCCAAGGGATGCCTGTTGATCGACCACAAATCTGGCGGTGCGGGTGAGGGTTTTGGTCTCTACTGGCCACAGCTCTCCAGCTACGGCGCACTGGTGGCAAGACTGTTCCCGCAGCATCCGCTGCAAGGGTTAGCTGTGTTTTGGATAGACCGTGGGCGGCTGGACCTTGCACAGCTTCCCGTCACTGCCAGATCGACAAACACCGTTTCTGAGGTTGGTAGATGACAAATTCAGCCATGGGATGGGTCTCTTTTGGTAACACTGAGACGCGCTCCATACGCACCGACTTGCGTACGGACCTTGTCACAGAAGGCATGGTCCACCTTGCCGACGGCTCGGAGAGTTCGATTCAAATCTACATAAGGGCTACTGCATGATCTCATGGGATGCCCTGACGCCGGATCCGGACTATCGTCGGAGGCAACAGGATCTCGGCCTGCGCCGCGCGGTAGTCTCGTTCAACGACCGCGCGGTGCCTGGGCTGGGCAACCTCTGGTTCTCCATGCCGGTGGCCTGGGCGCTGCTCGGTCTGAAGATCGCCGCCGACCGGAATCTAAACGCCGTCACAGTTACAAACGCCATTGAGGCGCTGGCAATGAAGGCCGCCCACAGTGCGTCCTCGGGCGCAGTGGACAAGGCCGTTGGCAGTCGGCTGCGTGGCCACCGAAAGCTCGCGCTTGTAGACGATCTGTCCTACGCCTCGCTCTCGCGGCGCGGAGCTTACGTCTCGCAGCCGCTTCGGCAAATGCTGCAGCAGCCGCTCGACGGACTCGCCCTCGCCACCGGCGGACGTTTCGCCACGCTTGAGCTTGCTTCCGACGTCCTGACCCTCCTGGAGGGCAAGCCGCTGAAGGAATTGCTCGATGCGCTGGACGCTTGGGTCGGTGGCAAGGGGTCCGGCAAGAAGCCGCCCGTCGCTGACAGTATCTCGCCTCTTTTCAGTGTGCCCCGCCCCTTGGCCATCAAGCTGCGATCACGTCTGTTCGAAGAGGGCCGCCCCGAGGACTTGGCCAGACGCCGGTCGGTGCGGGATGCCGACTGGCTGGACGAGACCCGGGCCGATGCGCGTGTCTTCGCCGAGGCAACTCCGCGGCCGCCGTTCGATGCCGAGCACTGGCGCGATCTGCGCGCCGGCTCAGCCCTGCTCGCGCTCCGCCACAAGGCGCTTCTTCTGTTGCGCGACATGGAGGGCGCCCTCCTCGACGCACGTCAGGCCGGTCTGCCTGTTCGCTTTACGACAAAGGAGGCCGTAGCCCGGTTCGCCGCGCAGATCGAGGACCTGGGCCGAGACGCAGTCACCATGGCGCCGATGATCGAACCAGCTGGCGAGACAGACAGTCTCGCTTTCCTGCGGCTCTTGTTGAGCGCCGACCCCGGCACCGTTGTCCGGGGGCTGGTTATGCGGGACGGCACGGTTCTGCGGCTAGACGACGACCGCATCCTGCCCGGCCCCGTCGGCGACGATCTCCGCCCGCCAGGCGCTCCGCCCGAAGAGGGCGAAGAGGACGAACAGCCAGACCTCAGGCGGCTTCACGCCATGAGAATGCTGGTGGCCGAACTCGACGCCGCGATCGTAGCGGGAGATGCCGCATGAACGGCCCCACGTCCCTGATCGACCTCTTCTCGCCCCCGCTCGACCACATCGGAGATTTCGGTCTGCTCTGCGGCTTCACCGCCGGGCGGGACACAGTGAACCGGATCAAGCGGCGGTTCTCGCCGGACATGTCGCACCCCAAACTCGCGCTGCTTATTCATCCGACAAAGGTGCCGGTGACCGACGTGCCAGGCGTAATTTGGTGCCACGTAACCCACGACCCGCGTGCTCGCGGCTTCGACCTGCTCCACGCTAAGCTCGCGATCCTTGGCTTCCGCCACCGCGAGACGGGAGCCTACCGCCTGCGACTAGTCGTCAGCACAGGTAACTGGACGCACGAGCCCCTTTCGACAAGCATAGACTGCTTCTGGAGTTGCGAGACCACACCTGACCAGGCCACGCTGGACGATGCCGCAGACATGCGCCGGGCTTGGGACGTGTTCCAGAACCTGAGAGCCGTGACCGCGCCCGATCTGCTGCAGACGCTCTTCGACGGCCACCTACCCGACGCAGCGCTTAGAGAGGCCGTCGAGGCGCTGCCCCAAGCGGACCCCTCTGGCGGGCGTCTAATCGACAACCGGAAAGGCGGGCTGCTCAGCGAATTCGTCTCGAGGCTTGCGAAGCCAAGCCGTCGACGTCGTTCTACGAAGGTCGTGATGGGCGCGGGCTATTACCAGAGCGCGGTCGGAACAGACTTCGTGCCAAAACGGGTCTTGCAGGAACTCGTGAAGGCGGGGGTGATAGAGAGCAACTGTCGCGCCTCTCTGATCGCTAACCCGGAATCCTGTCAAAGCCTGGTCGAGCGGGCCAAATGGCTAACCTCTGATCGCTGGTCGGTTTATGCGCCCGAGTTCTCAAAACATCGCCAGGGCGAGCCGGCGACGCCGCGGAAGTTGCACGCAAAATTCATCCTCTTCGGCGGCGACGATCTGACGACGGGGCTGGCCTCGCTCTACCTTGGCTCCGGCAACTTGACAGAGCGGGGGATCATCGACCCGATGTCGCCTCACGGCAATCTCGAGGCCGGCGTTGTCATTCGCCCGGATCCAGCGCTCGGATGGCGGGGAAACAAAGGCACTCGGGGGCTAACCGACCTGCTCCCCATCGCGCGGGCCGAGGAGAGACGCGCACCGATCGACCTCGTCAACGCCGCCGCCGGCGATGACTTCGAGCGCCCCGAAGAGCCCGACACACTGCCGACAGTGACCTGGCTGATCTGGAACGAAGGGAACCTTTCCGCACCGGGCGGCGCAGCGGTCCGCGTGCGTCTTCCAGACGGAGGGACAGACGTTACTCCCTGTGCCTCGCTTTTTCCATGCCCCGAGTTCGTGACCTTGGAAGATAGCGGTTTGGCTGTGCCGGTGCTTTGCGACGGCGTCCTCTCGACCCGGCTCCGACCGAGATCCTTCGACGAGGTCCTCAAGGGCTTGCGACAGTTCCCCGAACCGCCGGACGCCGACGAAGAGGAAGACGATACAGAAAGGACGGGCGGCACCGGGCCACGGCCCCCCGGCGTCACTGCCGGATCGCCGCTCGCTCGCGCCGACACGCCAGAGCGGCCCTATCCAATCCGGCGGATGATGCGCCTGCTGGTGGCGTTGACCGACCGACAGCGGACGGTGCTCGCCTATGACTGGGATCGCTGGTGCCGAGAACTGCGCAGTGACCTCTCTGGCATCGCCGCAGCGGAAGAGTCGACCATCGCGTTCTTCCGATGCTCCGGCGTCGATCCGCTTCCGATCTTGCTCGACCCTCTGTTCCTGCCGGACGGGGCGGAATCGCGACGGCTTGAGAAGGCGTTGGACGAGATACGCGCAGCTTGGGGTCTAGAAGGCTGCCCTTCGCTTTGGGACAATGAGGATGCGGTATGAGCGTGGACTGGCGCGAAGTAGCTGAACGACTGAGGTCCTACGCACGTGAGTGCGGTGAGGAAAAACTCGACGTCGGCCAGCGGGCCAGCCTCGTCGCCATCGCAGCACGCATGGACAATGGCTACAGGTTCACGCTTCTGGCCGACGAAGTGGGTATGGGCAAGACGCGCATCGCCGCTGCCGTTATTGCAGCCGTGCGCGAAACCGGCGGCCGGACGGCGGTCGTGATGCCGGGTGGCCTGGCCGATCAGTGGCAGACCGAGTTGAACGCGTTCGATAGGACCATTCCCAGAGCCCCGGTTATCCGTAGCTACCAAGGCTTGATCGACCATGTGCGCACCACCATATCGGGGAAAGTCCGTGTCAGTGGGTCCGAAAGCCGGACGCCGAAAAACCCTTGGCTGGCGGAGCCGGTGGTCCTGATCTCGCACTCATTCGCGAACATGCAATTTCCATTTAGGGAGGGGGCCGGACTGCATTGGCGGCGTGAACTCCTGCCCGCCGTCGAACGGGCGTGGGCGGGGGGTACGCGGCAGATCCGGGATCGCGGATGGAAGGAAGGTGTCGAGGCGACCCACCACTTGGCCGCATGCATCGCGCGGACCATGCGGGCCGAAAATATCGCCCTCGACGCTGCCAGATGGGTGCAGCGATGGATGGAGGCCGCAGAGTATCGCACAGCGATACTGCCCCTGATCGGCTACGCCCTCGGAAGGTTCGATCTGGTCGTGGTTGATGAGGCTCACAAGAGTCGCGGGATCGACTCCAGCCTTTCGCGCATCCTCGGTCCTGTCACTTGGAAAGACGAGAACGCCTTCTGCCTAGGCCTGACGGCCACCCCTGTCGAAATCGACGCCGGGCAGTGGATCAACACAATCAATCGCCTCGCCCGGCGGAATGACGGCGTAACCATCGACTACCCCAAGGCCGAAATCGAAGCTGCTGTCTCCAGCTACGTCTCCGTCGTCGAAGACCTGCGGACAGGTGTCCCTGACGAGGGCATGGCGACCCGTTTCGAAAGCGTGGCCGACCGGATGCGACACACGCTCTGCCCCTACGTCTTGCGCCGAGACAAAGGGGACGACCCGGTGTACCGCGACTTCATGAACGCATACGGCGATTACCGGCGCTGCGTGCCGATCCTAGTGGGTGAATCGGGAGCGGCACGCAGTGCAGGAATTGGTCGTTCGGGTGGGACGGTCTCTCGCGACTGGCTCCGTAGGATCGCTGCGGCCGAGGTGCTTTCATTCATCCCGGAGAGTTCCCCCTCAGAAAAGCGCCTCCGGATCGCCATCGGGCGTGGTCTGGCTCTTGGCCCCGTTGTAGAAGCGGAGGCCGACGAAGATGGGCCTGACGGCCCCCTCGACGCAGTGATCTCAGGATCGGCGGCGCACTGGCTCAATATCCTGCGTAGAGACCCGGACCCAAGCCTCCACGCGCACCCGTCGCTCCGAGCCGCCGTGAACCTGATCGAAAGTATTGCCTGCCCACAGGACGGAGCCAAGCCGCGTAAGGTACTCGTCTTCGGCACCTATACGCGATCGATCCAAGCCCTCGTCGACGTTCTGAACGCGCGCAGATTACTGGCCAATCGCCAAAGCTGGCATGGACAGACACTCTCCCCACGGCTGGAAGCCGCGCTTGATCACGAAATTGCCCTCGTCCCCGGCGCACCGTCCCGCCAAGCCATTCTCGAGGAACTCAGGCGGCATTCGGAGATCCGCGAGCGTAGCGTCGCCGCCGTGCTAAGTACCTTGCGCCGCAGCCTCGACGATGTTCAACTTAGCGACCGCTTCCGACAAGAGTTGAGCTCCCTTCTGGACAACCGCGAGCAAGACCACACGAGCCGCCTCGTGCAGGCGCTCGAGGACTTCCGCGAAGACCAAGGCGAAACCTGGACTGATAAGGCCTTCGTCGCCGCCGCCCGACGCCTGTTCGAGGCCGTCGAGAATGACGATCGAGAAAAGTCAGGCCAGGACGAGGATATCTCGCTCCGCCCCGGCATCGAGCGAATCCTGCAGGATTACTCGACCCGAGCGGGAAGCTTCGCTCGTGAGCTTACCGGCAGCACTGCGCCGGGCACCCGGCGGGTCCTGCAAGCAGCCTTCAACCGTCACCGGTCTGATCCGATGGTGCTCGTGGCACAATCCCGCGTCGGCCGGGAAGGGCTTAACCTGCATCTCGAATGCCGCGACGTGGTTCTCTTCCACCTCGAATGGAACCCCGCCATACTCGAGCAGCAGATCGGCCGAGTAGACCGAAAAGGCTCGCGCTGGATGCGCGATGCGGCGACGTGGGTCGAAACTGGATCCGTGGGCCGCCCTCCGACAATCAACATCTATCCCATCGTCCTCGCCGGGACCTACGACGAGCGGCAATGGACCGTCCTGCAGGGCCGCTGGCGCCTCCTGCGCGCACAGCTCCATGGCGAGATCCTGCCGCGCCAAGCCGCCGACGCACCGGAGACCGAGGCCGTGATCCGAATCCGCTCTGCCGCGCCGAGTTTCTTGCCAGCGGGTGGTAACAGACAAACACGAACCAATCTCAGCTAGGCCAATGACCTTGCAGCACCTTTAACGCAGGCGGTCGCCAGACTCGTTGGCGGCTTGCCAGATGACATCCGTCACGACCTCCGGCGCCGACGGGTTCGCGGCGAGTTTGCCAAACAGGCGCCCCATGGCCTGCGCCGTGGGGGCATAGACATAGACTGTGAGGTTGTCCTCCATCGCGAAGTCGAAGGATCGACCCACGAAATCCGTCTTGACCATACCCGGCTCGACGATACGGACGCGGATACCAAGCGGCTCGAGTTCAAAGTGAAGGGCCTCAGACAAGCCTTCGACGGCAAATTTCGTGCCGTGATCCTCGGGGTTTATTGACGAGATCAAAGCAGATCGGCGAATTGTTCCAAATCGGCAACCGTGGCGACCAGCCCTTGCTGCGTCAGGATCGACAGATATTCGTCAACACTCTTGGGTGGGTTCTTGAGACGCGCGCGAACTTTGCGCAGCGCCGAGCAGACCAGACCGGGCGCGAGAGACAGCTGGTTCCGGAAAAAGTCATCGGGGTGCTGGGTCTCGATGCCAAAGGGCGCAAGTGCCCTCCGGCGGGAAGTCTTTCAAATTCTGGGTTACGATGGCGTCGCACCGTCCAACGATTGCGGCCGCCAGAACGTGCCGATCATCTGCGTCCGGCAACGTAAGGGCCGGCATCAATGCTTCATATCCGGTGACCAGACAGTCGCGTGTCGCCCTGTCCATCAAGTCGCGGGTTCACTCCAGCGTCGCCCGCTCGCGATGAGGTTCATTGCGCAGAAGCGCGTCGATCCATTCCCGGTGGATGTCAGCCGTCCACTTCGCCTTGAAAAGATCCGTGACCGCCAATTGCATCAGCGCGTCCCGCATGGGCGCAGGGTAGAGGACATTCGCGTCGAAAAGGACCGTGTACTGGCTCATTTCGAGCCATAGCCCATGTCCTGGTCCTGTGCGTCGGCGGCCAGTTGATCAAGGACGGCTTCGCGCTCGTTGTCGATGGCTGCCTTGTACGACATGACGTCTTCCATGCGGACGCGGCGATGCTTGCCGACCTTCCGATGCGGGATATTGCCATCCTCAAGCAATTTGATCAGGAACGGCCGAGAGACATTCAACACCTCTGCCGCCTGGACTGTCGAGAGTTCGGCGTTCTCGGGAATGATGGTGACGCCGCGACCGGCTGCCATCGCCTCAAGGATCTCCATGAGTAGCGCAACAGCGCCGGCGGGAAGTTCGATCGGTTCCATCTGCTCCGCGTCTGTAACGCGAAGCTTCAAGGGTCCTCGGGCTGCCGCAAAGCGCGACAAGGCCTGTCCAGAGACACGCGCGATCGCAGCGTCCTGCGGGGTCGGTGGAAGATGCCAGTGTGCCAACATGTTCATGGTGGTCTCCTCTCCGTTTTATGCTGTCTACCACCATATATGAAATAAGTGCAACAAATGCATTAACTGCAAACGGTTTTCTTCACACCCGACTGGCGCGAGGGTTATGGAGTACACCTCTGCCGTCAACAAGATCGGCGAAGTCTGCCGCATCCTTCAGTTCGTGGCACGCCACATCCGATAACGCCCCTGCCCCGTCACCTCGCGGATTAAACCCCGCGCTTCCATCCAGGCGAGGTTGCGCTGGACGGCGGCGCGACTGGCGCCGGTCAGAGCCTCAGCCATCGGGGCGGATAAAAGGGGCCATTCGGTCAACACAGCGCGCAAAGCGCGAGGGGTCTTGCCCGAGAACGCGATCATGTCGGCTTCAGCCCTTGCTGACCATGCCTCGATATCGTCGAGGTGTCGCATCGCGGTCAGACACGCCGTGTCCATCCCGTCGAGCCAGCGCGCTAGGCGGGCAGCGGGTGGGCCACCGGCGCGCGGCCCCCCTGCCCCGCCCATGACCAGAGGTGCAAAGACTGCTCCCTTGCCCTCGCTGGCCGCGATCCGCGCGGCCGTAACCGCCGCCTCCATCCGGTCGCCGTGCTGCCCGAGGCCCGCGAGGCTCCAGAGGTGATAACCCGCGCAAGCACGGGTTATAGGGTGCAGCTCGGCGGCTTGTGCCATCAGATCAAGCCAACCGCCCGCGCGATCCGCGAAAGGTTCGGCCTCATCATCCAGGTTCTCGGGATCGCGGCGATCGAGGAAGGCAGACAGGTCCACCTCTGGGCCTGGCCCTCCTGTCAGACGGCGCACCGCCCATCCGACCCGCGCGAGCGCCGTTGTGTCGTCGTGTACGCCACACAGTCGCATGGAGATCCAGAGTGCCAGCCGATCTGGGCCGATGCGGTCACCCGCGAACCAGCTCAGGTCTCCCGCCTCGATCAACGCAAGCCTGTGCCGCCATCCTTCCGGGCCGCGCTTCAAACGGTCGTCCAGCGCGCCGACGCGACCGGCCACACGAGCAAGACGCGCGGCATGAGCCGCCTCTGCCTTCCGCCAATCGTCGAGGACCTCGGCTTCACGCGGTTCGGCCCGTGGTCCGGGCGGCAAATAATCCGGCTCCTCTTCCATCGGACCGGGCAGGAACCAAAGATCGCTCTCGGACGCCTGTTCCACCTCCTCACCGTCGAGGATGAGAGCATCATATTCATCATGTAAGGCAGGCGCTTGAGGCTTCATATGTGCAAAATATCTAAGTTTTGCATTTTACCCAAGGGTTTTCTCGGGGTGCGGTCACGCTCCTTATATAGCACGCACAGGCGGTGGTCGGCGAGGGCTCTCTGATCGCGCTCACTATATAGAAACCAAGGGCTTTCTGTTGAGCAGGGCCACAGAGAGCGCCCTTGCATCCGTTTACAAACGGTCGTTTACTCCTAGTATCTGTAATTGCAAAAAGGCCCCCTGCCCCGTGCCACTCATCGGATATGCGCGTGTTTCCACCGAAGACCAAACCGCCCTGCCCCAGGTACAGGAGTTGCGCTCGGCGGGCTGTTTGGAAATCGTGGAGGAGCAAGCATCTGGCGGCAGTCGCTCCCGACCAGTTCTGGCGCGTGTGCTGGATCAGTTGCGCGTTGGCGATACACTTGTCGTCGTCCGGATCGACCGCCTTGCCCGCTCGCTTTCTCACCTCTTGGAAATCATCGAGCGGCTGGAGGCAAAAGGTGCGCACTTCCGCTCGTTGCAGGATCCGATCGACACGGCGTCGCCGCAGGGCAAGTTTACACTTCAGGTGTTGGGTGCGGCCGCAGAGTTCGAACGGGCGCTGATCCGTGAGCGTACCAAAGCAGGGCTGCGCTCGGCCAAGGCCGAAGGTCGCGTGGGTGGCAACCCTGGCCTTAGAGCCCACGACCCAGCAGCGATCCGAAAAGCACGAGCGGCTCGGGTAGAGAGTCATTTCCAAAAGCTGAACGCCACCGCTGAACATTGGGTGCCGGAAGTGCGCCGCCTTCGCCCTGACATGGCGTGGGAGGATGTCCTTTCGATTGTGAACTCTGGCTTGCCGCGTGACGCAAAACCGTGGACCCAGCCTCGCTTGATCCGCGCAGCCAATAACTTTGTTCGTGAAGGCCTTTTGCCTGCGGCTATCCTTGGCCGAGCCCAGCAAACTGAGAAAGACGACCGACTCCCCGCCATCGTCGCCGCAATCAAGGGTGCAGATCCCAAAGTCACTCTGCAGGAAGTCTGTAAAAGGTTGGAAGCCATGCGAGAGCGCACACCGCGGGGACGGACAAAGTGGCAACCCTCATCGGTGAAGATGCTGCTAGAACGGGCCGCAAGGCTCGGGTTGGCGTTCTAGTGTTCCGCACCTGACATAGGATTCCGGACGGCGTTCCGCTGTAGTATGGTCGGCGGATGAGACGCTCCGACATTTG